>CAWHLI010000013.1:0-437825 GCA_963830145.1 uncultured Actinomycetota bacterium | reverse complement strand
TCTACCGAAGGTACGCAGGTGGCGGCGCAGGACAGCCACCCGACCTTGCGCCGGGGCGGAGACGAGCTCGTGAAGAGGTCGATCCCGGCTGGACGCGGAAGCGGAACGATCACGCGAACTTGCGATGGTTGTTCGTCATCGTCACTGATGCCGAACAACCCGCTTCGAGCTGCGGAAACGCGCTCTCGAGACCGAGAGGCGTCGTCGGCGCTCGACTGTCTCGGCCGGACATCTTGCGGACTGCCTGCTGAGCGGAGGGTCACGTCGAGAGTCCTCTGGCGAGGGCGGCGTCGAACGGCGTCCGGGCGACCTGCTCGGCCTTCTCGGTCGCTGCGGCACCCACCGGCTTGGCCTCGTGGCGGTCCTGGTTGCGAGCGCGTCGCAGGCGGTCGAACTCTCGGGCCGCCTTGTCCGCGGGCGGCTTGTCGAAGACCGCGCGCAAGTAGCGGCCGAGCGCCTCGCGCTGGCCGGGCCCGTTGGTCGTCCGGAAGCCGTACGCCGCCAGCAGCGCCTCACCGGAGTCGTGACAGGCGTCGTAGGCGATGCCGTATCTGACGACGACACTGGTGAACAGCGGCAATTGGTCGAGGCGCTCCTCGGCCTGGCGCAGGAACGAGGTGGCACGCGCGACGTCTGCGGGCACGACATCGAGACGTCGCCTCGGCCAAGGCGAGGACCGTTGCCTGCTGGACGCGGGTGAGCGGGGTCAGCGCCACGACAGCTCCCCGATCACGGCGACCGCGGCCTCGATCCGGGTGCACGCCTCGTAGACCGCGTCCACGTCGGGCTCACCGAGCACCATGAGTTCGATGTCGTGCGGTGCCGGACCGGCATCGCCGAGCAATCGCGCGGCGATCGAGCCGTAGAAGAACGCAGCCTCGATCCCGTCGATGCGAGCAAGCTCCTCCAGCCGGAAAAGGCCCTCTGACCTGGGCAAACGCCGTCCACATCCACGAGTCGTTGGCAGCCGTTGGTCAGAACCGGGCTCCGCGTGACTTCTTGCGGACTGCTTGCGGACCACCGGACGGTCGGAGACCCTGAGGTCATTCGTCGCGGACTCACCGACATGGTCGTCAGGCTAGTCCGAGCCCCGACCTAGACCTTCGATCTTCGCGGATCGTGCGGAAAGGTCGCGGATGCTCTGCCAGACAGCTGCTCGGGGCGCGTCGATTTTGAGTGCTCGGATGTAGTCGTCGAGACGTTGCGGGCGATCTTGGAGGTAGGTGACTGCTTTGCTGAGGCTCTCGCCAACCGTCTTGCCGTAGGCATCGACCGCCTTGCGCGCGCCGGCCTTCAGTGCGGCGGTGTCGGGTTTCATCATGGCAAGGTCGATGAGGTCGCGGCTGAACGTCGAGGTGTCTGCCCAGCGGTCGTCATTGGCGAGCAGCTTGGTTGCGACCTGGTCAGCTCGCGTCAGGATGCTCAACCCACAGATCTCATCGCCCGGGGCGGGAGTGTCGAGGTCGATGCGGCCCTCGTGGATGATCTCGAACTTGATCGCAACCCCCGCAACGAGCACCGAGGTCCTGATCCCGTAACCGTCAACAGAGGGTTTTCGACCCAGGCCCAGTTCGCGTGTAGCCAGAGCGTCGAGCCCGTGGTCCCTGACCGTCTGGCGCAGCGCGCGGTAGGACTGCGGGTCGGAGACCAGGAAGTCGATGTCGACCGATTCGCGGAACTCACCGTTGGCGAGGACGATCGCGGTCCCGCCTCCGAACCAGCAGTTGTGCTGAGCCAGGAGCGGTGCGTCAAGGATCGACAGCACCTCGGCCACCTGTTGGTGGTGCAGCCGCCTAAACAAGGAGCCTCCCGTTGCTGTAGGTGTCCGCCAGGTGCTGGATGAACGCCTTCTCGTGGTCAGTCAGCGTCTCCTGGTTGAGGTGTCGCCAGCCGCGTTCGTAGAGGTTGAGGGCCTCCGTCTCGGTGATGGTGGTGCCGGCGTCGGTCTGCCAGGCCAGCGTGCGCAGGCCGGGGTAGTCGCCGACCGTGATCATCACGAGCCCTGCTGCTGGCGCGTCGAGGATCGGGACGACGAGGTGGAGTCCGAGCGCGGCTGCAACGTTGACGTAGGCGCCGATCGTGACCGAGGGGTTGCCTGCCTCGATCCTGTGCAGGGTGACACGCGAAACGCCAGCAGCTTCGGCACAGGCGACTACCGTGACACCGAGGGCCTTTCGGCGTTCGCGCAGCCGGGCGCCCAGGCGTTCGAGGTCCGCCTGTTGCTCGGGGCTCGTATAGGGGCTAGCGGCTGGCATGTTTCTCATTTTAGTCATTCTATCGTTTATGTCAATAATGAGAAACATTTGGATGCCCTCTCGGGCAAACGGGCTGGCCCTGAGATCTCCACGGACTCCCCGCCCTCAAACAGGTGCCGACGACGGTCCGACGGATCCGCAGCCGTTCCGACGAGGCCGACGACCGCGCCGCGCTCCGGATCGAGCGGACGCTCGGGGCAGCGGCCAAGCCGTAGCACCAGTTCCGACCGTTGGGGCGGGAGTCCCGATCCTCAGCCCCAGAAGATCGGGTCGCCACTGGTGTCGATGCAGTCGAGCAGCGCCTGGACGTTCTGTGTCGGGCGCTTGCGCTTGTACTCGTGGAACTTCAGGTGCCGGTCGCGCCAGTAGATCGCCCACTGGCCGGTGGTCTTGGTGTAGCGCAGCCGGGCGATCGGGAACCTCGTGTGCTCGCCGACGCCATCCCAGGGTGGGCGCACCTCGACCTTCAGCTCGTCCCACAGTCGCTCGGGCACGCGCTCCCGCGCCCAGAGGTGGATGCGGTGCAGATCAGTCTCGGGGAGTGCCATCACACCAGCGTGTCACTGAGTGGACGGAGCGGCGCCTGACCGAAGGGCCGGGAGCGTCGACGGGCGTGCGGACTGTCTGCGGACCAGTTCAACCCCAATACCAGCGATCCTCAGCGCCTACAAGCAAATCCCGACGACGCTAGACGTTGAAGCGGAACTCCACGACGTCGCCGTCCTGCATGACGTAGTCCTTGCCCTCCATGCGCACCTTGCCGAGCTCCTTGGCCTTGAGCATCGAGCCGGCCGACATCAGGTCGTCGAAGGAGACGATCTCGGCCTTGATGAAGCCGCGCTGGAAGTCGGTGTGGATGACGCCCGCGGCCTCGGGGGCGGTGGCCCCCTTGCGGACCGTCCAGGCGCGCGACTCCTTGGGGCCGGCGGTGAGGTAGGTCTGGAGGCCCAGGGTGTCGAAGCCGACGCGTGCGAGGACGTCGAGGCCGGGCTCGTCGACGCCCATCTCGGCGAGCATCTCGCGGGCCTCGGCATCGTCGTCGAGCTCGACCAGCTCGGACTCGAACTTGGCGTCGAGGAAGATCGCCTCGGACGGCGCGACGAGGGCGCGCATCTGCGCCTTGAGGTCCTCGTCGGACAGCTCGTCGGCGTCGCAGTTGAACACGTAGATGTAGGGCTTGGCGGTCAGGAGCGAGAGCTCGCGCAGCAGGTCGCGGTCGATCTTGGTGGAGATGATCGGGGTGCCGGACTCGAGCGCGTCCTTGGCCTCGCGCACGGCGGCGGCCTTCGGCTGCGTCTCCTTCTTGATCTTGGCTTCCTTCTCCAGCCGCGGCAGCGCGTTGTCGACGGTCTGGAGGTCGGCCAGGATCATCTCGGTCTGGATCGTCGAGATGTCGTTGCCCGGGTTGACCTCGCCGTCGACGTGGGTGACGTCGGCGTCGCGGAAGACCCGGGTGACCTGGCAGATGGCCGACGACTCCCGGATGTGGGAGAGGAACTTGTTGCCGAGCCCCTCCCCCTCGGAAGCCCCACGGACGATGCCCGCGATGTCGACGAACTCGACCGTGGCCGGGACCATCCGCTCGGAGGCGAACAGCTCGGCGAGGCGCGGCAGCCGGTCGTCCGGCACACCGACCACGCCGACGTTGGGCTCGATGGTGGCGAACGGATAGTTCGCCGCGAGGACGTCGTTCTTGGTCAGTGCGTTGAAGAGCGTCGACTTCCCCGCGTTGGGGAGTCCGACGATGCCGATCGTGAGAGCCACAACCGAGAACCCTAGATCGAATCCCCTTCCAGCAACGCATCGCGACGGGTCCACGCGTAGCGCAGCGCAGTCAGTGAGAACAGCAGCGTCACGGCCACGATGCAGGCCTCGACGACGCCACCGCCGCCCGAGGTGAAGATGCCGTTCTCGACGTCGTAGAGGAAGTCCATGCCGAACAGGTAGAGCCCGGCCGACCCCGCGCAGATCAGCCAGAAGTGCGCGGCCGGCCGGCCCTGGCGCAGCGCGACCAGCGCGAGCAGGCAGGCGAGCCCGAGCCAGGCGTCGGCCAGCGGGAAGGCGTTCTCGAACTCGTAGTACGCCGCGCTGTGCTCGCTCGCCAGGGTGTCGCGGGAGGTGGACCAGATCGACCAGTACGCCACGTCGAGCACGATCGCGCCGACGAGCATCACCTCGATGGTGCGCTTCATGAGGGCAATGTAGGGCGAGGCACGGCCCCGCGACGGACCAGGTCGCGAGGCCGCCCTCGGTTTCCCGGGTAGCGGGTCTTCAGTCGAGGACCGCCGTCACCGCGCCGGCGGCGACGGTGCGGTTGCCCTCTCGTACGGCGAAGCCCAGACCGGGCTCCATCGGCACCGCCTTGCCGAGCGAGACCGTCACCTCGACGGAGTCGCCCGGGTTCACCACCGCCACGTCACCCAGGTCCAGGGACCCGGAGACGTCGGTCGTGCGGAAGTAGAACTGCGGCTGGTAGTCGGAGGCGAACGGCGTGTGCCGGCCACCCTCGGCCGCGCTGAGTGCGTGCAGGTTCGCGGTGAACCTCGCGTGCGGCGTCACCGACCCAGGCACGACGAGCACCTGGCCGCGGCGGACCTCGTCCCGGCGTACGCCGCGGAGCAGGACGGCCGCGTTGTCACCGGCCTGGACGGCGTCCAGCGTCCTGCCGAACGACTCCATGCCGATGGCCACCGTGTCCACCGTGTCGCCGAGCCCGACGACCTCCACCGCCGAGCCCACCGTGAGCACGCCCCGCTCGACGGCGCCGGTCACGACCGTTCCGCGGCCGCTGATGGTGAGCACGTTCTCGATGGGCATCAGGAACGGCTCCCCGAACGCCCGCTCGGGGAGCGGGACGTAGGAGTCGACAGCGTCGATCAGGTCGCGCACGGACCGCGTCCAGCGCGGGTCCCCCTCGAGGGCACCCCGGGCGGAGACGCGGACCACGGGCACGTCGGCGCCCGGGAAGCCGTACTCGGTGAGCAGCTCCCGGACCTCCAGCTCGACCAGGTCGAGCAGCTCGTCGTCCTCGACCGTGTCCGCCTTGTTCATGGCGACCACGAGGTGCGGCACCCCGACGCGGCGGGCGAGCAGCACGTGCTCGCGCGTCTGCGGCATGGCACCGTCCTGCGCGGAGACCACGAGGATCGCCGCGTCGACCTGGGCCGCGCCGGTGATCATGTTCTTCACGTAGTCGGCGTGGCCGGGCATGTCGACGTGGGCGTAGTGACGGGTGGCCGTCTCGTACTCCACGTGCGCGATGTTGATCGTGATCCCGCGCTGGACCTCCTCGGGCGCGCGGTCGATGCCGTCGAAGGCCACGAACTCCGTGGCCGTCGGGTCGGCGTCGGCGAGCACCCTGGTGATCGCGGCGGTCAGGGTCGTCTTCCCGTGGTCGACGTGGCCCATGGTCCCGATGTTGAGGTGAGGCTTGGTGCGGACGAACTGGCGCTTGGCCATGACTGTGCTTTCTCTGTGCAGCTCGCGTGCGAGCAGATGGTGCAGGACCACGCACCCCCGCCCGGGCGGAGGTGACGACTCGCCTCCGTGGGTCCTGCTTCTGCAGGAGGAGAGTCAGGTTCGCGCGTCTGAGACCCGCGCGAGTGCCGCCGACGAGCAGGGCTCGGTCGACGTCGCGAGGGGAGCAGCGAACATGGTGATCATGGTGCCGTCTGAACGCCGGACGGCGCGACCGAATTCCCCGTGCGCAGCGTGAGCCAGAGGCTGATGGCGACGTAGTAGGCCAGGTAGGCCAGCGACAGGCCGGTGAGCACGAACGGCACGTCCGGCAGCTGCGAGGTGATCGCCCCGAACAGGACGAGGAACGCCGTCGCGAGCGCCATGTTGGTGTACCAGAGCGTTTCGGTGCGGGAGGGGTAGACGTACTTGATCGGCACGAAGATCAGGACGGTCAGGGCGAGCAGGACCGCGGTCGTCGCGACCTCGCCGAGCTCGAAGACCACGACGTAGAAGGCGACGACGTTCCAGTAGCTCGGGAACCCCATGAAGAAGTGGTCCTCGGTCTTGGCGTCGGTGCGGCAGAACTGGAAGCACGAGGCGACCAGCGGCAGCGCCGCCACGATCCCGCCCCAGGGGTCGTCGGGCAGGTAGCCGGCGGTCCAGAGGAGCACCATCGGCGCGAAGGCGTAGGTGAGGTAGTCGACGATGTTGTCGAGCAGGGCGCCGTCGAACCACGGCACCAGCTCCTTGACCCGCCACCGCCGCGCCAGCATGCCGTCGGTCCCGTCGACCACCATCGCGGCCAGGAACAGCCACAGCACGGTGCGGACATCGCCCTGGTAGGCGAAGTGGACCATCAGGAGCGCCAGGACCACGCCCGCCGTCGTGTAGGCGTGCACCAACCACGCCCAGACCCGCTCCATTGGAGCCACGCTAGCGCCCCGGGCGCCGGGAGCACGGATGCTGGGCGTCTTCAGGGTGTGTGCACCGCACGACGCCGGAGCGACGGCGCCCGGCGCCGGGGTGCTGGGGGTCGGTAGGTTCGGCACGTGCGGCTGGCCACCTGGAACGTCAACTCGCTGAGATCCCGGATCGATCGGGTCGAGGCGTTTCTCGAGCGCCACGCGGTCGACGTACTGGCCCTGCAGGAGACCAAGGCGCGTGAGGACCAGCTCCCGCTGATGGGGCTGCAGGCGATGGGCTACGAGCTGGCCTACAGCGGCACCAACCAGTGGAACGGCGTCGCGATCCTCAGCCGGGTGGGCATCGAGGACGTCTCGGTGGGGTTCGAGGGCATGCCCGGCTGGGGCGACCCGGTGGCCGCCGAGTCGCGGGCGATCGGCGCGACCTGCGGCGGGGTGCGCGTCTGGTCGCTCTACGTCCCCAACGGCCGCAAGATCGATGACCCGCACTACGTCTACAAGCTCGACTGGCTGGCCCGGCTCCGGGAGGCCGCTCACGGCTGGCTCGGCCAGGACGTCGCGCTGGTCGGCGACTGGAACATCGCCCCGCAGGACGAGGACGTCTTCGACATGGCTGCCTACGCCCACGACACCCACGTCACGCCACCCGAGCGGGCGGCGTTCCAGGCGTTCCTCGATGACGGCTGGGTGGACGTCGTGCGCCCACACACGCCGGGGCCGGACGTCTTCACCTACTGGGACTACTTCCGTCAGAGATGGGAGCGCAACCGCGGGATGCGCATCGACTTCGTCGTCGGCTCCCCGGGGTTCGCGAAGCGGGTCACGCATGCCTCCATCGACCGCGAGGAGCGGGCCGGGACCGGAGCCTCCGACCACGCACCGGTGCTCGTCGACCTGGACTGAGCTGAGCCTGGAGCCTCCGATGGCGGCGGGCCGAGCGCAGCCGTCGGAGATGGGTGGATCCGCCGCGCGGCGGCGTGGGTCCCGCCAGTGAGCCGGCACCGGCCCTAGGTTGGCGGGGTGAGCGGGGCTCGCACCCTCTGGCAGGAGGGCCACGAACCAGGCCGCCAGATGGTGGCCCTCGGTCTCGCGCTCTCCCTCAGCGTCGTGGTCCTCGACGTCGGCATCGGGGGCCGGGTCGGGCTCTTCTTCGACCTCGCCTTCGTGGCGGTCTGCGTGACTGTCGCGCTGCTGGTGCGGCCGGCGGACTTCTTCACGGTGGGCGTGCTGCCGCCGCTGATCATGCTGGCCGTGCTCCTCCTCGTCGGCCTGTGGCACCGGGTGGCGATCGCCTCACCGGATCTCAGCCTGCTGGAGGCCGTGGTCAACGGCCTGTCCCGCCACGCGGTGGCGCTGGGGGTGGGGTACGCCGCGTGCCTGCTCTGCCTCGCTGTCCGCGACCAGGTCGGTCGCGCCGAGGCTCGCGCGGGCTGACGGCGCTAGGCGCCGAAGCGGCTCGGGTCGCCCGCGCCGACCCTCATCACCTCGGGGCCGCCGTCGGACCAGTCGATGACCGTGGTCGGCTCGGCCGGGGTCTCGCCGGCCTCGATGACCACGTCGACCTGGTGGTCGAGCTCCTCCTTGATGTCCCAGCCCAGGGTCCGCGGCTCGGTCTCGCCGGGGAGGATCAGGGTGCTGGAGAGCAGCGGCTCGCCGAGCAGGTCGAGCAGGTCGAGCACCACGGCATGGTCGGGGATCCGCACGCCGACGGTGCGCTTCTTGGGGTGCAGCAGGCGCCGGGGCACCTCGGGCGTGGCCGGCAGGATGAAGGTGTAGGGACCGGGCGTCGCGGCCCGGATGGCCCGGAACGCCGCGTTGTCGACGTGCACCAGCTGGCCGAGCTGGCTGAAGTCCTTGCAGACCAGGGTGAAGTGGTGGCGGTCGTCGAGGCCGCGGATCCGCAGGATCCGGTCGCGGCCGTCGCGGTTGCCGATCCGGCAGCCGAGCGCGTAGCCGGAGTCGGTCGGGTAGGCGATCAGCGCGTCCTCGCGCAGGTCGTCGACCACCTGCTGGAGCAGCCGCTCCTGCGGGTTGTCCGGATGGATGTCGACGTACCTCGCCACGCCATCGAGGGTAGGAGTGCCCGGTTAGGGTGCGGAAGTCGGGTCAGGCCCGTCAGACTGTGAAACCATCAGAACCATCGATCACTGAGGCCTCGCTGGCCACAGCCGCGGTCCAGGAGGTTGTCGTGGGGGGCCCCCGAACGCACGGACGTCGACGCCGGACGGCGTGGGTGCTCCTGGGGGCGGTCGCGAGCCTTCCCACCGCCGCGCTACTCGCCTTCCCGGCGTCTCCGGCTCAGGCCGACACCACGGCGGTGCCCGGCACCATGTCGACCGCGGCCCAGAACACCGCAAGCTTCGCCGTGCCCGTCCCGAAGGGCGTCGAGGTCCAGGCGATCAACGGCGTCGTGACCATGCCCGAGGTGGTCGAGGGCGGCACCGTCACCTTCCGCGTCAACGGCGCGGTCCGCCAGACGGTGGCGTCCTCGCTCTACCAGAAGGTCCGGATCCCGGTCGGGCCGGCGGACGTGATCGCCGACAGCACCATCGGGCTCACGATGACGACCGAGGGGCCGCTCCAGCCGGGGGCCACCTGCGTCCCGACCGGCGGGGTCGCCTCGATGCGCAGGATCGAGCTCGACTACGGCGGCGCCGAGATCGCGCCGACGTCGGTCGCCGACTTCTTCCCGGCCACCTCGGCAGGCATCACGGTGGTGATCCCGGAGGACGCGGGCTCCGAGATGATCACCGCGGGGCTGACCGCGGTGGCCGCGCTCGCCTACCGCTACGACGACGCCCCGATCAACCTCAGCCTCACGGTGCCGGCCCCCGAGACCGTCTCGGCCAGCCAGCGGGTGGTCGTCCTGGCGGAGGGCCGGGAGGGCGAGGTGACGACCGGGGTGTCGACGACGTCCGGCATACCGATGCTGACGCTGACCGGCGCGGGCGACTCGCTCGTCAACGCCGCCCGGGTGCTGTCCACCGACGTGCTCGGCCTGTCCGGCTCCGACCCGGAGAACCTCTCCCAGGAGGTCAAGCCGCGCAGCACCGCCAAGACCCGGACCCTCGAGGACCTCGACATCGACACCGTGGCCCTCACCGGCTACGGGTCGGTCACCCAGCAGTTCGGGCTGAGCCAGGACTCGTTCGGGGCCCCGATCTCGTCGCTGGACCTGCACCTCGAGGGGTCGCACACGGCCTTCCCCGAGGGCAGCGGCGCCCGGCTCGACGTTCGCGTGAACGGCGACCTGGTCGACTCCGCGGTGCTGGGCGAGGAGGCGAGGTTCGACATCGGCGTCCACGTCCCGAGCAGCAAGCTCCGCTCGGTCAACGACGTCCAGCTCACCCTCAACGCCCTCGCGCCCGACGGCTCGGCCTGCACTCCCCCGTCCATCCCGGCCGCCGAGGTCGACCTCGACACCGCAGGCTCCACGGCCACGGTCACCCACGGCACCGGCCAGACCGCCGGTTTCCAGCTGTTCCCGCAGATCTTCGAGGGCACGCTGCCGGTCGCGCTGCGCAGCTCCGCGGGGCGCGAGGCGAGCGCCGCGATCAACGCGGCGGCCCTCATCGCCGGGCTCCAGCGGGCCGGCGGGCTGCCGCTCGAGATCCAGCTGATGGAGCCCGACGCCTTCTTGGCCGACGACCGCGCCGGGCTCATCGTCGGTGCCCTGGCCGCCGACTCGGACGCCCTCGACGCCCCCCTCAAGCTGTCGTCCAAGCGGCTGCTCGACCGGGAGAACGAGGTCGTCGAGCTCAACTCCCAGGACCCCTACGCCGCACTGGAGTCGATCGACCGCAACGACCGGCTGGTGCTGATGCTCGGCAGCTGGGCGCCCGACGACAAGGCCGCCCCCGGCGAGCTGGCGCGCAAGGTCGTCGACGCGGTCGTCAACGCCGGCTGGGAGAACCTCGACGGCGACCTCGTCATCGCCGACGAGGCGAACCCCGCCTTCGTCGCCGCCAGCCGGTCGCTCGCACCGCACACCGTGGTGGTGGAGGAGAAGTCCTACGCCAAGTGGTTCGTGCTCGGGATCATCGGGCTCTTCGTGCTCCTCGCCATCCAGTTCGCGCTCGTCATCCGTCGCGACTGGCGGCTCGCGCGGATGCGTGAGGACGAGTTCGAGGACGACGGTCCGGCCTACGTCGAGGACGAGGACGACAGCGAGGACGTCCAGGACGACGGTGCCGAGCAGGAGTACGAGATCGATGCGCTCGGTGACGTCGACGACCTGGAGGTGCACGACCACTCCCCCCAGCCCGAAGCCCAGCCCGAAGCCCAGCCCGAAGCCGCCGAGCCGACGAGGAGCCGGCGACGACGAGCTGACGACGACGAGCTGGACGACGACGAGCTCGACGACGAGCTCGACGACGAGCTCGAGGACGGGCTTGACGCCGCGGCCGAGGACGAGGTCGAGGAGGAGGGCGAGTCCGGGATCGACGTCCTGCTCGCCTACGACATCGAGGACACGGGCGAGATCCCCGTGGTCGCCGGTGAGGAGTACGAGGAGTACGTCGAGGACGACGAACAGGAGGCGGACGACCTCGATGCCGACGAGGAGTCCGACGTGATCAAGCCCGACCCGGTCACCGAGGAGTCCGATGAGACCGACGCGGCCGAGGACCCCGAGGACTCTTCGCAGGACGAGGCCGAGGACGACTGGGACGACTGGGAGGACGGGGATGACGAGTCCGACGTGATCAAGCCCGACCGACCAGGCCCGGCGGTCGAGATCGGCGCCCCGGAGGAGACGCCCGATCTCGACGAGGCACCGGACGGGGAGTCCGCGATCGAGGACGAGGCCCTCGAGCCTGCCGAGGAGCCCTCCGCGGACGCTGACGAAGAGTCAGGCGACGAACCCGACGACGAACCCGACGAAAACCCGACGAAGAGCCGGAGCCCGATCCGCCGACGCCTCCCGTGAAGAAGGCGCCCGCGAGGAGGACCCCGGCCAAGAACACGCCGGCCAAGAAGACGCCGGCCAAGCGCCGCAACCGACGCCGCAAGTAGTCCGGCTCAGCTCCGGCCGGCGGCCTTGAGGTCGCGGCGCAGCTCCTTGGGCAGCGCGAAGATCAGTGACTCCTCCGCGCTGTGCACGGCCCGGGCGTCCGGGTAGCCGCGCTCGCCGAGGTAGGCCAGCACCTCGTCGACCAGCGACTCGGGCACGCTCGCGCCCGACGTGACCGACACGGTGTCGACACCCTCGAGCCAGGCCTCGTCGATCTCGGACGCGTCGTCGACGCGGTAGGACGCCTTGGCGCCGGCGTCGAGCGCCACCTCGACGAGCCGGACCGAGTTGGAGGAGTTGGACGAGCCCACGACGATCACGAGGTCTGCGCCGCCGGAGATCTCCTTGACCGCGAGCTGGCGGTTCTGGGTGGCGTAGCAGATGTCGTCGCTCGGCGGGTCGAGCAGCAGCGGGAACCGCTCCCTGATCGCGGCCACGGTCTCCAGGGTCTCGTCGACCGAGAGCGTCGTCTGGGAGAGCCAGGCCACCTTGGCCGGGTCGCGCACCACGATGTCGGGCACGTCGGCCGGGCTCTCGACCAGCTGGATGTGGTCGGGCGCCTCGCCCGCGGTGCCCTCGACCTCCTCGTGGCCGGCGTGTCCGATCAGCAGGATGTCGTAGTCGTCGCCGGCGAACCGCTTGGCCTCGTGGTGCACCTTGGTCACCAGCGGGCAGGTCGCGTCGATGGTCTTGAGCTCGCGCTCCTCGGCCTGCCGGTGCACCTCCGGGGAGACCCCGTGCGCCGAGAACACGACGGTGGCGCCGGTCGGCACCTCCTCGAGCTCCTCCACGAAGATCGCCCCGCGCGCCTCGAGGTCGGCCACGACGTGCTTGTTGTGCACGATCTGCTTGCGGACGTAGACCGGCGATCCGTAGAGGTCGAGCGCCTTCTCCACGGTCACGACGGCCCGGTCGACGCCCGCGCAGTAGCCGCGCGGAGCGGCGAGCAGCACGGCGCGCTCGCGCTCGTCGGCGGGCAGCAGGCGCGGCGTACCGAGGTCGGTGGTCACGTGTCCCAGCCTACGGGCGGTCGGTGGCACGCCATAAAGTCCGACCCATGCCCACAGACGACCCATCCCCGGGCCTCCCCCGCCGATCACGCGACTCCCGGGGATGAGCCGCCTCGAGACGTCGGCGCAGTCGCCCGCGCCGGTCCGACAGATCGCCAACCTCATCTCCCAGTACGTCGACCGGCTCGGTGGGGTCTGGGTCGAGGGCCAGATCGCCCAGATCAGCCGTCGGCCGGGGCTCCAGACGGTCTTCATGACGCTGCGCGACGCCGTGGCCGACATCTCGGTGCCGCTGACCGTGCCCCGGCAGACCGTCGACAGCCTGGCCACGCCCCTGGTCGAGGGAGCGAGCGTGGTGGTGCTGGCCAAGCCGTCCTACTACGCCAACCGGGGCTCGTTCTCCCTCGCGGTCCGCGAGATCCGGATGGTCGGCCTCGGCGAGCTGCTGGCCCGGCTGGAGCGTCGCCGCCAGCTGCTCGCGGCGGAGGGACTGTTCGCGCGCGAGCTGAAGCGCGCCCTGCCGTTCCTCCCCCACCGGGTCGGGCTGGTCACCGCGCCCGAGTCGGCCGCCGAGCGCGACGTGCTGGAGAACGCCCGCCGGCGCTGGCCGCAGGCTGCCTTCGAGGTCGCCTACGCCACCATGCAGGGGCAGCGCGCGGCCGCCGAGGTGATGGAGGCGCTGGCGCGGCTGGAGCGCAATCCTGAGGTCGACGTCATCGTCGTCGCGCGCGGTGGCGGCTCGGTCGAGGACCTGCTGCCGTTCTCCGACGAGGCGCTGATCCGCGCGGTCCACGCGATGCGCACGCCGGTCGTCTCGGCGATCGGCCACGAGCAGGACCAGCCGCTCCTCGACCTGGTCGCCGACGTCCGCGCCTCGACACCGACCGACGCCGCCAAGCTCGTCGTCCCCGACGTCGCCGAGGAGCTCCGGCTCGTCGACGCGGCCCGGCACCGGCTCCGGCAGCAGCTCGGCGGCTGGCTGGCCAGCGAGCAGGCCGGGCTCGACGCGCTGCGCTCGCGGCCGGTGCTCGGCGACCCGCGGGGGCTGCTCGACGAGCGGTCCGCCGAGGTGGACGAGCTGCGCGACCGCGCCCGCCGCACCCTCGGCCACCGGCTCGACCGGGCGCACGACGACATCGCCCACCAGCGGGCCAGGGCCCGCGCTCTGTCACCGCTGGCCACCCTCGAGCGGGGCTACGCCGTGCTCCAGGACGCCTCCGGTCACGTCGTCACCTCGGTGGCCGGCCTCGAGCCGAAGACCAAGATCAGCGTGCGGGTGGCCGACGGCCGCGTCCACGCGACCACGACCCGCACCGAGCAACTGGATGAGAGCGATGGCTGACAAGAAGCCCGACCAGACCGCCGACCCGAGCGCCGAGCAGGAGCTGTCCTACGAGGCCGCTCGCGAGGAGCTCGTCGAGACCGTCCGCCGGCTCGAGGCGGGCGGCACCACCCTCGAGGAGTCGCTCGCGCTCTGGGAGCGCGGTGAGCAGCTCGCCACCATCTGCCAGCAGTGGCTCGACGGCGTCCGCAAGCGGCTCGACGAGACCCTCGAGACCAACGACAGCCAGCCGTAGTCAGCCCGCTCCTCGCCCTGGTGAGCGGCACACGAAGTTCGCGGGACCTGGCTGTGATGCCTAACCCAGGTCGTCGGTGTCGCAGTCGCTGCCGGAGACGCCGCCCGAGACCGGGTCGAGGGTGAGCCCACCCAGCACGGTCACGATGTCGTCGACCGGTGCCGAGCCGTAGACCAGCAGCGTCTGGCCGGCGAGCGGACCGGAGCCGAGCTCGGTGGAGAACGCGTGGTCACCGCCGGCGTCGGACCAGGTCTGCCAGGACTCTGCGTCCAGGCTGTTGGGCGGTGCGGCGTCCTCACCCTGCCTGGCGTTCTCGTCGACGTAGGTCGCGACCAGGTCTGCGACGTCCTCCTTCTGCTGGACCACGCCGATGAACTCGTCGTCGTCGGTCAGCAGACCGATCCGCCACTGGGGCGGGGTGCCGCGGACGAAGTGGATCGCATTGGCCCGCCATCCCGACGGCAGCTCCTCGGGATGGACGACCGTCACGTCCGCCTCCTGGAGGTAGGCGACGCACGAGGCGTAGTCGACGTCGGGGTCGAGGTCGGGCTGGTCGCGGGTGAGCGCGCGGAACCCGATGTAGGCCGCCACGAAGAGCACGGTCACGATCATCGCCGCGAGCAGGCCGCCGAAGTTCCGGTCGTAGCGGCTCGGGCGCTCCGGCGCCGGGGTGGGTGTGGTCCCCGGTGCGTCGCTCACCCCACCATCTTCACAGGCGCCCGATCTTCACAGGCGCCGCCCCAGCGGTGATGATTGCCCGGCTGACAGCAGGGTCGGCGGCGCGCGCAACCGAGCGGGAGGTGAGTGGTGGCACAGCTGTTCGTGTCGCACTCCTCCGCCGACAACGCGCTCGCGGCGACGGTGAAGGACTGCCTGGCCGACCTGGGCTACGAGTCGGTCTTCCTCGACTTCGACCCCACCGGCGGCCTGGTCCCCGGCCAGGCCTGGCGTGACCAGCTCTTCACCAACCTCGACGCCTGCGACGCGGTCGTCTTCATCACCACGCCGAAGTCGAACGCCAGCCAGTGGTGCCACTCCGAGCTGGCGCTGACCCGCTGGCTGCGCAAGCCGATCCTCGCGCTGCTGGTCGACGGCTGCGACCCGCACCCGCTCACCGCGGACCTGCAGGGGCTGCACGTCACCTCCGACTCCGTCGACGCCGAGCGGGTCCGCGCGGCCCTCACGGCGCTGGGGATCGACCAGGAGGCGCGCTGGGACGCGTCGCGCTCGCCGTACCCGGGGCTGCGCGCCTTCGACGAGTCCTACGCCGCGGTGTTCTTCGGCCGCGACCGCCAGATCGACCAGCTCCGCCAGCTCGTCGACCCGCCGAGCCGCAGCAACGAGGGCGCCATCATCCCGGTGCTGGGTCCGTCGGGCAGCGGCAAGTCCTCGCTGGTCCGGGCCGGCCTGGTGCCGGCGCTGCGGGTCACCGCCGACTGGGTGATCACCGACCCGTGGACGCCGTCCGACGTCCCCCTGGCCGAGATGTCGCTGGCCCTGGCCCACGCCGCGAAGCTGAACGGCGCCGAGCTCGACGCCGGCCGTTGCCAGGAGCTGCTCACCCGACCCGGCGGCATGGCCGACTACGTCCGCCAGCTCCGCGAGACGGGGCACGGGTCGGCGGACACCAAGGTGCTGGTGGTGGTCGACCAGGCCGAGGAGCTGGTCACGATGACCCCCGCGGCGGAGCGGCAGGCCTTCCTCGAGGCGCTCACCACGAGCTGCACCGCTCCGTCCCCGCTGCGCGTCGTCATGACCGCGCGCACCGACATGTGGGACAAGGTGGCCGCCGAGACCGGCAGGTTCGCGATGTCGGTCGCGCCGACCGTGCTCCACGTCCCGCCCCTGTCGCGCACCGACCTGGCCGCGGTGATCAGCGAGCCGGCCCGTCGCTCGCACCTGACCCTCGAGGACGGTCTCGTGCAGCGGCTCGTGGAGGACACCGGCTCCGGCGACGCGCTGCCGCTGCTGGCCTTCACGCTGGCGCGGCTGACCGCGGACGCCGAGGACGACCGGCTGACCCACGCGGAGTACGACGCCATCGGCGGGGTCAAGGGCGCGATCGCCTCGCGCGCGAGCGAGGTCGCGACCGTGGGGCGCACCGAGGAGCAGGTGGCGGAGGCGATCCTGCAGCTGGTCAGCCTCACCGACGAGACGCCGCACAAGCGGCTGGCCCGGGCGGTCGACGTCCCCCCGCAGCACCGCGAGATCCTCGACGACCTCGTCGATGCCCGGCTGGTGGTCATCCACGAGGTCAACGAGCAGCAGGTCTACGCACCGGCGCACGAGTCGCTGTTCTCGGCGTGGCCGCCGCTTGCCGACCTGATCGAGCGCCGTCGGGACGACCTGGTGCTGCGCGGCCGACTCGAGCGCCGGGCGGCCGACTGGCGCGAGGGCGGCGGCACCCAGTCCGGGCTGCTGTCCGGCCTCGAGCTCGACCAGGCCCGTGACTGGCGGCAGCGCAACGCCGAGCTGGCCACCACCGACGTGGCGGCGTACGTCGACGCGTCGACCGCCCGCCAGCGGCGCGGCCGGATGATCCGGGCCGGCGTCGCCACCGTCGTGGCCGGCCTCGCGATCGCGCTCGTCGCTGTCCTCCTGGTCAACGCCCGAGCGGACCGGCGCCGCGCGGACGAGGCCCGGGTGGGCGAGCTGGCCGCGATCGCCGAGCGTGAGCTGGTCCACGACCCGGTCGCGGCCGCCGCGGCGCTGCTGCGCGGCCTCGACCTCGACCCGGGCGCGAGCGAGCTGCAGAAGCTCTCGCGCGGTCTGCTGCGCGCGCCGGCCCGCGACGTCTACCGAGCACCCGGCCAGGCGACGTTCTTCCAGGTCGGCGTGGGCGGCGGCGTGGGCGCGGTGACCACGGGCGACAAGACCATCGTCTGGGACACCGACCACGCCACCGTCCGCACCTTCCCGCAGGCGGGCGCCCAAGCGGTCCGTCCCGACGGCAGGGTCTACGTCGCGGCCGACGACGCCGACGGCCTGAGCGCCTACGACCTCGCGTCCGAGGGCGACAGCCCGCCACCGCTCGACGTGTTCAGCGCCAACGACCAGTCGGTGCCTGTGCTGGCCTTCTCCCACGACGGCTCCCTGCTCGCCGAGGGGCGACGCTCCTGGGTGGCTCTGTGGGACCTGCGCGACCCCGCGTCGCCCCAGCGGCTGGGGACCTGGCACAGCAACGTCGGCGACCCCACCGCCGTCGCCGTGCTCGACGACGGCCGGGTGCTCGTCGCCTCGGCCTCCACCCAGCTGGCGGTCTGGGACGCCCTCGGCGACGGCAGCTCCAAGACGCTCGTGGCCGGCCGCACCGACACCGGCGTCCAGCACCTCAGCGTCGCCGCGGACGGTGGCACCGCCCTGATCGACTACCCCAGCTTCGACGACGTGGCCGTGGTCGACGTCGAGACAGGCACGACGATCGGCACCTACCACGCCACCGACCCGGACGCCCCGCCGTCCTCGCTGCCGCCGGTGAGCTGGACCTCCAGCCTCTCCCCTGACGGCCGCACGGTGGCCAGCTTCGACCTGGCCGGCCGGGGCTACGCCTTCGACACCTCCGACGGGCACCTGCTCACCGGCCTGACCGGCGGGCACACCTCACTGGTGTCCGACTCCTTCTTCAACGGCGCGGGGCTGCTCGTCACCGCCAGCGTCGACGGGTCGCTCCGGCTGTGGGACCCGCGCGCGTCGGAGACCGAGGTCTCGGGCGACCTGTCCGGCGACCTGTGCCGCGAGTTCGGGAGCCGGATCGACGCCGACAGCTGGGAGCTGGCGTTCGAGGGAGAGGCGTTCGAGCCGCCGTGCCCCGACTCCACCCACGCTGCGCCCCCACCCCTCAAGGTGTCGAGCGCGGCCGACATCGGGTCGGTGCCGCAGGTGGGCAACCCGCGCACCGTCGTGTTCCAGGACACGTTCGAGGGCCCGTCGACGTTCCCGACCGAGGAGAAGAAGCTCTCGACCGGCACCGTCACCACCTCGATCAGGAGCGGCCGCTACCGCATGGAGGCCGCCGGCGTGGGCGCCGGCTACACCGCGTGGCAGTCGGCGCCGGCCACCGGCGCCGGCGACACCTGGGCGGTCACCGTCACCCAGGGGCGCAGCCGGGGTGAGTGCGGCCTCTACCTCACCGACGGCACCACCCAGCTCACGGTCACGCTTGACCGTGACACGGCCGCCGGCACGATCGCCTGGTTCAGCCAGGTCGGCAACACCCACAACGAGCCGTTCACGGTCCCGCTCGGCGCCTCCGGCGAGCTCACGGTCGTCGACGACCGCGGCGTGCTCGCCGTGCTGCTGGGCGGCCGGCGGATCGCGACCGTCGTCGACCCGGCGGTGCGACCGCCGACCTCGGTCGGCGTGGCCACCCACGGCGACGCGGCGAGCTGCGACTACGACGACATCACCCTGACCACCGCACCTTGACCGAGGCCCTCGCAGACGCTGTGGCCCTGGCGGCGCTCGCTGCCCTGCTGGTGGCGGCCATCCTGCACCTGCCGTGGCGACAGGAGTCGGCCGTCGCCGTCGTGGCGACGGCCGTCGTGCTGACCACCGGCCTGCTCGGGCGTGACGAGCTCGAGGGCACGGTGCGCCAGCTGATGCCGGTGGTGGTCTTCCTCGTGACGATCCTGGTGGTCGCGGACGTCTGTGCCCGGGCCGGGCTGTTCGCCGCCGCGGCGCGGGTCGTCGGCCGGGCCAGCGGAGGGCGACCGGCACGGCTGCTGACCGGCATCTTCCTCCTGGCCGCCCTGGTGACGACGGTGCTCAGCCTCGATGCGACGGTCGTGCTGCTCACGCCGATCGTCGTCGGCGCGGCGGCCACCCTCGGCACCTCGGACCGGCCCGGCGCCTTCGCCTGCCTGCGGATGGCCAACTCCGCCTCGCTGCTGCTGCCCGTCTCCAACCTCACCAACCTGCTCGCGCTCCCCCACCTCGACCTCGACTTCATCGGCTTCGCCGGCCGGATGGCTCCCGTGCTGCTGGTCGTGCTGCTCGTGGAGTACGTCGGGCTGCGGCTGCTGTTCCGTGGCGAGCTGACGGTGCAGTCGCCCGAGCACGGCGACGTGACCGGCCCGCCGGTGCCGATGGTCCCCGTGGTCGTGGTCGCGCTGATGCTCGCCGGCTTCGCCGTGCTGTCCCGGTGGGACGTCGCCCCGGCGTGGGTCTCGTCGGCCGCGGCCCTCGTGCTCGTCGCCTGGGCGGGCACCCGCCGACTGGTCCGGCCGCGCGAGGTCGCCCGGTCGGCGCACCCGTCGTTCGCCCTGCTGGTGCTGGCCCTGGGTGTCGCGGTCGCGGCGGTCGCGACCGGCTTCCTCGGCGACCTCGTCTCGAGGCTGGTGCCCGGCGGCACGTCGTTCGCCGCCCTGCTGGCCGTGGCCGCAGTCGCCACCGTGCTGGCCGCCCTGCTCACCAACCTGTCGGCGACCATCCTGCTGGTGCCGATGGTCGCCCCGCTCGGCACCACGGCGGTGCTGGCGGCACTCCTCGGGCTCAACATCGGCTCCGGCCTGACCTGGACCGGCTCGCTGGCGAACCTGCTCTGGCGGCGCACCCTGCTCCGGTCCGGCCAGCGGGTGAGCAGCGCGGCGTTCCACCGCGTCTCGCTGGTGATCACCCCCGTCTCCCTCTTCCTCGGGGTGGGAACCCTCGCCCTGCTGGCCCACTAGTGCCCGGATGTGGACCGATCCGGCGTGGATGCCAGCGGCATCGGAGCGGTCGACGTGGCCTAGGCTCCGGACCATGGAGCCCGACAGCTTGGCCCCCTCCCCCCAGTCGCCGGACCGCAACCTCGCCCTCGAGCTGGTCCGGGTGACCGAGGCCGCCGCCATGGCGGCGGCCCGCTGGGTCGGCCGGGGCGACAAGTACGGCGCCGACGCGGTCGCCGTCAACGCGATGCGGGTGATGATCTCGACGATCGGCATGGACGGCGTCGTGGTGATCGGCGAGGGCGAGAAGGACAACGCGCCCATGCTCTACAACGGCGAGCGCGTGGGCGACGGGACCGGCCCCGAGTGCGACGTGGCGGTCGACCCGATCGACGGCACCACCCTCACTGCCAAGGGCATGAGCAACGCGGTCGCTGTGCTCGCGGTGTCACCACGCGGATCGATGTACGACCCTTCGGCGGTCTTCTACATGGAGAAGCTCGTGACCGGTCCCGAGGCGGCGGCCGTCGTCGACATCCGCTACCCCGTGGCCGAGAACATCCACCAGGTCGCGAAGGCGAAGGGCACCAAGGCCGAGGACGTCACCGTGGTCCTGCTCGACCGTCCCCGCCACGAGAGGCTGGCGGAGGAGATCCGCGCCACCGGAGCACGCATCAAGTTCATCGTCGACGGCGACGTGGCCGGCGCGATCTCGGCGGCCCGGCCCGGCAGCGGCGTGGACCTCCTGCTCGGGATCGGCGGCACGCCGGAGGGGATCATCGCGGCCTGCGCGATGAAGTGCACGGGCGGTGTCATCCAGGCCCGGCTGTGGCCGCAGGACGACGCGGAGCGGCAGAAGGCCCTCGACGCGGGGCACAACCTCGACGCCGACCACATCCTCACCACCGACGACCTGGTCAACGGCGACGACTGCTTCTTCGTCGCCACCGGCATCACCGACGGCGACCTGATGAGCGGCGTGCGCTACCGCGCGGGCGGCTGCACCACCGACTCGCTCGTGATGCGCTCGCGCAGCGGCACCATCCGCTCCATCAAGAGCGAGCACCAGCTCTCGAAGCTACGCGCTTTCTCCGCGATCGACTTCGAGCACTGACAGGCCCGGCGCCGCACGGCCGGGCTCTCCGGCGTACGCCGGAAGGTGCAGGGCCTCGGTGACGACGTCGATGACCCGGGGGTCGAGGGCCATCCCGACGTGGGAGGCGGTCACCTCGACCGGGTGTGCCTCGGGGTCCACGCAGGCCCGCCAGTCGACGATGGCGTCACGGCGGGAGTAGACGGCGGTGAACGAGACGCCGGCGGGGATGGGCTGGCGGCTCTCGTCGAAGCTCTGCCGCGCGCAGCTGCCGGCCACGCACTCCTCGGACATCAGCCCGGGCACGCCGGCCCGGCTCAGCCGGACCAGGGCGTCGACGCCCGCGGTCAGGAGCACGTGGTGGGCACCGGGCGCCAGCATCGGGCTGCCCATCGTGACGATCCCGGAGATCAGGTCAGGCCGGCGTACGGCCAGGCCGCGCGCCAGCATCCCCCCGAGGCTGTGCCCGACGATGCGGACCCGGCTGCCGCGCTTGATCGCGATCGACTCGATGCGGGTCTCGAGCTCGGCCGCCGCCGTGAGCGTGCAGCCGACGTTGGCGTGGATGTGCGAGCGGTAGGTGCGGAAGCCGCGGCGGCGCAGGCTGCGGCTCATCGCGGCCAGCGTGAGGTCTCCGGCCATGAACCCCGGCACCAGGATCACCGGCTCCTCGGTGCGGGGCTGATGGCGGGTGGCATACGACGTCGCCCACCGCCGGCGGCGCTCGTCGAGCGACTCGACGGCGTAGCGGCCGGCCTCGAGCACCACGCTGCTCTCACGCAGCACCTCGCGGGTGCGCGGGCGCTTGAACCCGTCAGGCAGGAGGAAGGAGCCCAGGGTCCCAGGAGTCGAGTCAGCCTCGTCCCGGGAGCTCGTCGCCGGTGACTGGCTCACGTCGTCAAGGTTACGGGCTGGTAACCCGGGGTCGTCGTACATCGCCCGCCTTTGGTTGACTTTCGGTATGACGGTCACCGCCTCCGAGGAGCTGTTCGCCCCGGTCGGGCGTGAGGTGGAGCTCTGCTATCAGACGTTCGGTACCCCCGATGACGATCCCCTGCTCCTGGTCATGGGGCTGGGCGGGCCGATGACCTGGTGGGACGCGGAGCTGTGCCGGCTGCTCGCCGACCGCGGCTTCCACGTGATCCGCTTCGACAACCGCGACTGCGGCCGCTCCAGCAAGAACGCCGCCCGCGTCGGCCGGGCCACGCTGGTCCGGGCCTTCGCGGGCCAGCGGGTGCGCGCGCCGTACACGCTCGTGAACATGGCCGAGGACGCCTTCGGGCTCCTCGACCACCTCGGGCTCGAGTCGGCGCACGTCTGCGGCGTCTCGATGGGCGGCATGATCGCCCAGACCATGGCGATCGAGCAGCCGGGACGCGTGCGGTCGCTGACCAGCATCATGTCGACGACCGGCAAGCGGACGGTCGGCTGGCAGCACCCGTCGCTGCTGCCCACCCTGCTGGGGTCCAGGACCGGCCGCGAGGGCTACATCGAGATGAGCGTCAAGACCTGGAAGCTGATCGGCTCCCCGGGCTACCCGACGACCCTGGAGAAGACCCGGGCGCGCGCCGGTGAGACCTTCGACCGAGGCGTGAGTGCCAGCGGCACCATGCGCCAGATGGTCGCGATCCTCACCCAGCCGAACCGGTCGCCCAAGCTCCGCGCCCTCAAGATGCCGGCCCTGGTCGTGCACGGCCTCGCCGACAAGATGGTGCACGTCTCCGGCGGGCGCGCCACCGCCGCGGCCATCCCCGGCTCGGAGCTGCTCCTCATCGACGGCATGGGCCACGACCTCCCGCCCGCCCTCTTCGAGACCTTCGCCGACGGCATCCGCCGTACGGCCGACCGCAAGCGCTGAAAGTCGCCGAGTCGGCGTTACTGACCGGCAGTAACGCCGACTCGGCACCCGGACCACACGAGCCGACAGCCCGCGAGCGGAGCGAGCGCGCCCCGCAATTCGATCCCGCGCCCGTGCCGACGGCGAAGCCCGCGAGCGGAGCGAGCGCGCCCCGCGATTCGATCCCGCGCCCGTGCCGACGGCGAAGCCCGCGAGCGGAGCGAGCGTCGGGACGGGGGTGGGGTCGAAAACTTGCGGGGGTAATCAGTCAGACAGGCGTTCTCCGGTGTCGGTGTCGAAGACGTGCACGCTCTTCGGGTCGGTGGTGACGAAGATCGTGTCGCCCTTGTGCACGGTGTCGCGCGCGGAGATCCGGACGACGACGTTGCTGGGCGTGCCCGCGATGTCGCAGTGGCCGTAGATGAACTCGTCGGCACCGAGCTCCTCGACCACGGTGACCGTGATCGGGAGGCCACCCTCGGAGTTGGAGACCAGTCGCCAGGCCTCCGGGCGTACGCCGACCGTGATGTTGCCGCTCATCTTCTTCGACGCGGTCGGGTCGACCGGGACGAGGTAGTCGCCGATCTTGGCCTGGCCGTCCGCCGCGCTCGCCTGGATGAGGTTCATCTGGGGCGAGCCGATGAAGCCGGCGACGAACAGGTTGACGGGCTTGTCGTAGAGGTTCAGCGGGGTGTCGACCTGCATGAGCTCACCGAGGTTCATCACGGCCACGCGGTCGCCCATCGTCATGGCCTCCACCTGGTCGTGGGTGACGTAGACGGTGGTGACCCCGAGGTCCGCCTGGAGCTTCGCGATGTCGGTGCGGGTCGCGACGCGCATCTTGGCGTCGAGGTTCGACAGCGGCTCGTCCATGCAGAACACCTGCGGGCTGCGGACGATCGCCCGGCCCATGGCGACGCGCTGGCGCTGGCCGCCCGAGAGGGCCTTGGGCTTGCGCTCGAGGTACTCCTCGAGCTGGAGGATCTTGGCAGCGTCGGCGACCCGCTTCTTGCGCTCCTCCGCCGGCACCTTGGCCATCTTCAGGGCGAAGCCCATGTTGTCCGCCACCGTCATGTGGGGATACAGGGCGTAGTTCTGGAAGACCATCGCGATGTCGCGGTCCTTGGGCGGCATGTCGGTGATGTCCCGGTCGCCGATGAAGACCCTGCCGGAGTTGATCTCCTCGAGCCCGGCGAGCATCCGCAGGGTCGTGGACTTGCCGCAACCCGAGGGGCCGACGAGGACCATGAACTCGCCGTCGCCGATCTCGAGAGAGATGCCGGGCACCGCGGGCTTGTCGGCCCCCGGGTACCAGCGCTGTGCCTTTTCGAAAGTCACTGTGGCCATGTTGATGTGCTCCCTTCACCGGCAGGTACGTGCCGGACGATCCGTAGTGAAGTGACGCCGGTCACCCTAGGTGCCACGACGAGGTCAGCGGAAGAGCGCCCGCGAACGGGTCAAGGGACGGACCGGGTTGACGGCGGCCACCCATGAGTGGGAGCGTTCCCACGTATGTGACCTACGTTACAGAAACGTTATCCGCAGTTATTGACCGTCCCGAAAGTAAGCGTTTACATGCTCGTAACGGAGCGGGCAGGCGGTCGAGGGAAAGCGATCACTTGCTGACCATGAAGAGAGGACAAGGCATGCGAACACGCAACACGCGTCGAGTGGCGGCCCTGGCTGCCGCTGTGCTGGGCGCGGGGCTTGCTCTGGCGAGCTGTGCCGATGACGACAAGGGCGGTGGCGCCGCGAGCGGCACCTGGCCCGGAGCCGACAAGAGCGAGTGCAAGGACCTCGAGCAGCTGGCCGACTTCGGCGACCTGTCGGGCAAGGAGGTGGGGGTCTACACCTCCATCGTCGCCCCCGAGGACCAGTCTCAGAAGGACAGCTACAAGCTGTTCACCACGTGCACGGGCGCCGCGGTCAAGTACGAAGGCTCCAAGGAGTTCGAGGCTCAGCTGCCGGTGCGTGTGCAGGCCGGCAACCCCCCGGACATCGCCTTCGTCCCGCAGCCGGGTCTGCTGAAGACCCTGGTGGCCACGGGCAAGGTGGTCGAGGCTCCGTCGCAGGCCGCTGACAACGTCGATGAGTTCTTCGGCGAGGACTGGCGGGCCTACGGCAGCGTCGACGACAAGTTCTACGCCGCCCCGCTGGGCGCCAACGTCAAGTCGTTCGTCTGGTACTCGCCCAAGATGTTCAGCGACAACGGCTGGACCGTCCCCGAGACCTGGGACGACATGCTCGCCCTCTCCGACACGATCGCGGCGAGCGGCATCAAGCCGTGGTGCGCCGGCATCGAGTCCGGTGAGGCGACCGGTTGGCCGACCACCGACTGGCTCGAGGACGTCCTGCTCCGCTCGGCCGGCCCCGACGTCTACGACGACTGGGTCAACCACGACATCCCGTTCAACGACGGCCAGGTCGCCACGGCGCTCGACGAGGTCGGCGGGATCCTGAAGAACGACTCCTACGTCAACGGCGGCATCGGCGACGTCTCCTCGATCGCCACCACGGCGTTCCAGGACGGCGGTCTCCCGATCCTCGACGGCAAGTGCGCCATGCACCGCCAGGCGAGCTTCTACGCCGCCAACTGGCCGGAGGGCACGAACGTGGCCGAGGACGGCGACGTCTTCGCGTTCTACCTGCCGACCATGAGCGAGGACTTCGGGCGACCGGTCCTCGGTGGTGGCGAGTTCGTGACGGCGTTCTCCAAGGACGCCGTGGTCCAGGCGCTGCAGACCTACCTGTCGACCGACGTGTGGGCCAACGAGAAGGCCAAGGCCACCCCGGGTGGCGGCTGGGTCAGCGCCAACAAGGGCCTGCAGGTCGAGAACCTGGTCAGCCCGATCGACCAGCTCTCCGCACAGGTCCTCCAGGACCCCGACGCGGTGTTCCGCTTCGACGGTTCCGACCAGATGCCCGGAGAGGTGGGCGCGAACTCCTTCTGGAAGGAGATGACCGCCTGGATCACCGGTCAGAGCACCACGGACACCCTCGACCACATCGAGAGTTCCTGGCCGTAAGTCTGATCGACGCCTGACCCGACCCGCGTCCCGACCGGCCTCGTGCCGGTCGGGACCGGGCCGGGGCTCGCCCAGGACGCACGGCTGAGACAGCGGGCCGAGCGTCCCCAAGACCGGAGCCGGCGGCCCCGCCGCACGAGACCTCGGAGTTGCCCATGTCTGCAGGTGAGAAGTTCGTCCAGCTGCTGATCTGCGTCGCCGTCTTCTTCGGTGTCGTCGCCCTGATCCTGCTGCTGACCTCGCGACTCCGGTCGCGCAGCGGCGAGCGCATCCAGTTCGTCGCCTTCGTGCTGCCCGCCGTCGCGCTCATCGCGATCGGTCTGCTCTACCCCGCGGTGAACACGATCTACTCCTCCTTCAAGGACAACACCGGGGCCGAGTTCGTCGGGCTGGAGAACTACCACACGGTGTTCACCGACACCCAGCAGCTCAAGGTGCTCCGCAACACCGCCCTCTGGGTCGCCCTGGTGCCCACGCTGTCGACCCTGATCGGGCTGATCTACGCCGTCCTGGTCGACCGCGCCCGCATGGAGAAGTTCGCCAAGGCGCTCATCTTCTTGCCGATGGCGATCTCCCTGGTCGGCGCGTCGATCATCTGGAAGTTCGTCTACGACTACCGCGACAGCGCCAACACCCAGATCGGCCTGGCCAACGAGATCCTCAAGACGCTCGGCCTCGACACCTACAAGTTCCTGCTCACCGAGCCGTGGAACAACCTGTTCCTCATCGTGATCATGATCTGGGTGCAGGCCGGGTTCGCGATGACGATCCTCTCCGCCTCCATCAAGGCCATCCCCGAGGACATCGTCGAGGCGGCCCGGCTCGACGGCGTGAGCGCGCTCAAGATGTTCCGCTACATCACGATCCCGAGCATCCGCCCCTCCCTGATCGTCGTCCTGACGACCATCAGCATCACCACGCTCAAGGCCTTCGACATCGTGCGGACCGCCACGGGCGGCAACTTCGACACCAGCGTCCTGGCCTATGAGTTCTACGTGCAGAGCTTCCGCTCCAACAACGCCGGACTCGGCGCGGCACTCGCCACGCTGATCTTCGTGCTGGTGCTACCGATCGTGGTCTACAACGTCCGTCAGATGCGCAAGCTGGAGGCCCGATGACCATCGCAGACCCCGACGTCTCCGTCGAGAGCGTCGTCGTTGACGAGTCCGCCGCATCGGCGGCCAAGAAGAAGCTGTCGTCGCCCTGGGCCTCCCTCTTCGCCGTCATCATCGCGGCGCTGTGGACGCTGCCCACCGCAGGGCTGCTGATCTCCTCGTTCCGCCCGGAGGACGACGTCAAGGGGAACGGGTGGTGGAACATGTTCGCCCACCCGAGCTTCACCACCGACAACTACAGCGCGGTGCTCAAGGGCACCGACGTCGACCTGACGACCTACTTCATCAACACGATCGTGATCACGATCCCGGCCGTGCTGATCCCGATCTCGCTGGCGGTGCTGGCGGCCTACGCCTTCGCGTGGATGAAGTTCCCCGGGCGCGACTTCCTCTTCGTCGCCGTCTTCGCCCTGCAGATCGTGCCGATCCAGGTGACGATGATCCCGCTGCTCAAGCTCTACGTGCAGCCGCCGTTCAACCTCGCTCCGCTGACCGGCTCCGACGCGCCGGGCGGCGGCTTCTACACGATCTGGCTCTCGCACTCGATCTTCGCGCTGCCGCTGGCGATCTACCTGCTGCACAACTTCATGTCGCAGATCCCGGGTGAGCTGATCGAGTCGGCGCGGGTCGACGGCGCCGGGCACGTCCAGATCTTCAGCCGGATCATGCTCCCCCTCATGGGGCCGGCCATCGCGGCGTTCGGCATCTTCCAGTTCCTGTGGGTCTGGAACGACCTGCTCGTTGCCCTGGTCTTCGGCGGCGGCAGCCTCGACACCTCACCACTGACCGTCCGGCTGGCCGAGCTCACCGGCACCCGGGGGCAGGACTGGCACCTGCTCTCGGCCGGCGCCTTCGTGTCCCTGATCGTCCCCCTGGTCGTCTTCTTGTCACTGCAGCGCTACTTCGTGCGCGGGCTGCTGGCCGGAAGCGTCAAGGGGTGAGCGTCATTCACCCTCCGAGCTGATGTGCTCCGCGAGCCAGTGGAGCGACGCCTTGGGCGTCCGCGTCTGGTCCCGCGGATCGACGTGCACGATGCCGAAGGTCTTGGTGTAGCCCTCGGCCCACTCGAAGTTGTCCAGCAGGGTCCAGACGATGTACGCGCGGACGTCGGCTCCGGCCGCCCGCGCCCGGAGGGTGGCGGCGACGTGGTCGCGCAGGTAGCCGATGCGGTCCTGGTCGTCGATGGTGCCGTCCGGGGCCCGCACGTCGTCGGGGTAGGCCGCGCCGTTCTCGGCGACCACGACGGGCAGGCCGGTGCGCCGATGGGTGGAGACCAGGATCTCTTCCAGCCCGGCCGCGTCGACCTCCCAGCCGATGTCGGTGCGCGGCTCCCGGACCACGAACGACACGGGTCGGGCGCCGGGGTAGGCCTCGGCCTCGGGGTGCGGCTCGGCGGCGACGCCAGGAGCCGCGGTGCGGAACGGCGTGTAGTAGTTGACGCCCACCCAGTCGGCAGAGCCACGGACCAGCTCGAGGTCGCCCTCACGGACCACGCCGGGGTCGGCCAGCTCGGGGGCGATCGCGCGCAGCCCGTCGTCGTACTCACCGTCGACCAGCGGCCCGAGCCACACCCGGTTGCGGAGCGCGTCGACCTCGTCGGTCGCCGCGAGCAGGTCGGCGTCGTCGCGGTCCTCCGGCCAGAACGGCGCCAGGTTGAGCACGATGCCGACGTCCGTGGCGCCGGCCTCGTGCAGCCGCGCGGCCGCCAGGCCGTGCCCGAGCAGCAGGTGGTGCGCGGCGACGTGCGCGCGGCCGCCCTCGCGCCGGCCCGGGGCGTGCACGCCGGCGGCGTAGCCCAGGTAGGCCGCGCACCAGGGCTCGTTGTGCGTCGCCCAGACCCGCACCCGGTCACCGAGGCGGTCGTGCACGACCATCGAGTAGTCGGCGAACGCCTCGGCGGTGTCGCGGTTCAGCCAGCCGTCGCGGTCCTCGAGCGGCTGCGGCAGGTCCCAGTGGTAGAGCGTGGCGGTGGGGGTGAGGCCGCGCGCCAGGGTCGCGTCGACCAGCCGGTCGTAGTAGTCCAGGCCCCGGCTCTCGATCCGGCCGACGCCCTCCGGCACGATCCGCGGCCACGCGACCGAGAAGCGGTACCACCCGGCGCCCGTCGCCGTGATGAGGTCGAGGTCCTCCTCGTAGCGGTGGTAGGAGTCGCAGGCCACCGAGCCGTCGAGCCCGTCGCGCACGGCCCCCGGTCGGGCCGCATAGGTGTCCCAGATCGACGGGCCGCGGCCGTCCTCGGCCACCGCTCCCTCGATCTGGTAGGCCGCCGTGGCGACTCCGTAGGCGAGGGTCGGTCCGCTGGGCAGGCTACTGGGCACCGGACCAACCTAGCCCAGATGACGGGAGCGCTCCCACGATGACCGGGATCAAGGACGTCGCCAGGGCGCTGGAGATGTCCACCGCCACCGTCTCCCGGGCGCTCCGGGGGCTGCCCGGGGTCTCGGAGGCGACCCGCGAACGGGTCCGGCAGACGGCCGACCAGCTCGGCTACGTGCCGTCGCCGAGCGCGGCCGGGCTGGCGAGCGGCCAGACCCGCACGGTCGCCGTCGTCGTCCCGTTCGTGACCCGCTGGTTCTTCGCGTCGGTGGTCCAGGGTGCCGAGGAGGTGCTGCGGGAGGGCGGCTACGACCTGCTTCTCTACAACCTGGCCGGGTCGGCGGCGGCGCGGCACCGCGTCTTCGAGGGCGGCCGCCTGACCAAGCGGGTCGACGCGGTGCTCGTGCTGAGCCTGCAGCCCACGTCCGACGAGCTGACCAGGCTCCGGGCGCTCGACCGTCCGGTGACCTTCGTCGGCGCTGACGTGCCGGGCTGGGCCACGGTACGCATCGACGACGAGCGCACGGCACGGACGGCGATCGAGCACCTCATCGGACTGGGCCACCGCCGGATCGCCTACGTGGGCGGGCCGGGCGTGCTCGACTTCACCGCGCCCAACGCGCGCGAGGCCGGCTACCGCGGTGCACTGGAGGCGGCGGGGCTGCCCCATGACCCCAGCCTGGAGGTCGACGGCGCGTTCACGCTGGCCGGTGGCATCGACGCCGGCCGACGGCTCCTGGGCCGCCCGGACCGACCCACCGCGATCTTCGCGGCCTCCGACGAGATGGCGATCGGCGTGCTCCGCGCCGCCCGGGAGCTCGGTCTGCGCGTCCCCGGGGACGTGTCGGTGGTCGGCATCGACGACCACGAGCTGGCCGCCTTCTTCGACCTGACGACGGTCTCCCAGCCCGTCCTCGAGCAGGGCCGGCTGGCGGCCCAGCAGGTCCTCGACGCCATCGCGGCCTCGACAACGGCAGCCGGGTGGCACCCGGAACAGGTGATCCTGCCGACCACCCTGCTGGAGCGCGGCAGCACCGGCCCGCCTCCGCCGGGCTGAGCCTGCAAACGTTTGTGCCCGCGTTAGGCTCCTCCGGTGAGCGACGGGGCAGCTCCAGCCGGCGAGGCCAACATGGCCGACGTGGCGAGCGCGGCGGGAGTGTCCATCGCGACGGTGTCGCGAGCGCTGCGCAACGTCCCCGGGGTCAGCGACCGGACCCGCGAGCGGATCCAGCAGATCGCGCGCGAGCTCTCCTACGTCGTCTCGCCCGAGGCCAGCGCACTCTCGCGTGGCCAGACCGGGCGGGTCGCGATCGTCATGCCCCGCCTCGACGCGTGGTTCTACAGCGCCATGATCGCGAGCATGGCGCCGGTCCTGCGCGCCGCCGGGCTCGACATGCTCGTCTACCAGGTCGAGGACGAGGCGCAGCGCACCGCCTTCCTGCTCGACCTGCCCGCGCGCCGCAAGGTCGACGCCGTGATCATCACCGCGCTGCCGATGGCGCAGGCCGAGGTGGGTCGGCTCGACCTCCTGGGGGTGCACGTGGTGGTGGCCGGCGGCAGCGTCCGCGACCATCCGCACGTGCAGGTGGACGATCTCTGCGTCGGACGGACCGCCGTGCAGCACCTCATCGACCTCGGCCATCGCCGGATCGGGATGATCCGGACCAGCGACACCGACGGCACCACGTGGTCCGCCGACCTGCTCCGGATGCGCGCGTGGCGCGAGACCCTCTCCGCCGCCGGGCTCGACGCCGGCGACGAGCTGCTGGCCACCGAGCCGTGGTCCGTCGACGCCGGCGCCCGGGCGCTGGGCCGGCTGCTGGCGCTGCCCGAGCCGCCGACCGCGGTCTTCACCTACTCCGACGAGCTCGCCTTCGCCGCGATGGCGCACGCCCGCAGGGTCGGCCTCCGCGTCCCGGGGGACCTCTCCGTCATCGGCGTCGACGGGCACCCGCTCGGCGAGCTGCTCGGCCTCACGACCGTCGACCAGGACGTCGCAGCGCAGGGCCGGATCGCGGCCGAGCTCGTCGTCCGGCTGGTGTCCGGCGCGGAGGTCTCTGACGTGGACGTCCCGACGCGGCTCGTCGACCGTCAGTCGACGAGCTCTCCTCAGCGGTAGAGGTCAGACCCCGGCGGTCCGGCCCGCCGCCGCCGCGGGGATCTCGCCGGCGTTCTCGAGGTCCACGGTGAGGTTCTCGCCCGTGGCCGGGTCGAAGAGGTGCATCTTCGTCGTGTCGACCCAGATCTCGGCCTCGTCGCCCTCGGCGATCTTGGTGGAGCCGTCGAGCCCGATGACCAGCTGGGTGCGCAGGGCCTCGCCGTCGAGGTCACGCTCGAGCTGCTCGAGCTGCTCGCGCACCTCGGGCGGGGCCTCGAACGGCATGTAGGCGTAGGCCTCGTTGCCGAGCCACTCCACCACGTCGACGGTGGCGCGGAACGTCGATCCCTTGCGGGAGGGATCGACGACCGAGGCGTCCTCGAACGCCTCCGGCCGGATGCCTGCGATCAGGAGGCCCTTGCCCGCGGCCCGCTCCGCCTTCTCGGCCGAGATCTCCACCGTGCCGAACGGCAGCTCGACCGAGGTCCCCTCGACGGTGGCGGGCAGGAAGTTCATCGGCGGCGACCCGATGAACCCCGCGACGAAGAGGTTGCCGGGGTTGCCGTAGAGCTCGCGCGGGGTGGCGAGCTGCTGCAGCAGCCCTCGCTTGAGCACGGCGACCCGGTCGCCCAGCGTCATCGCCTCGGTCTGGTCGTGGGTGACGTAGACGGTCGTGATCCCGAGCTTCTTCTGCAGCCGCGAGATCTCGCTGCGCATCTGGCCGCGGAGCTTGGCGTCGAGGTTGGAGAGCGGCTCGTCGAAGAGGAACGCGTCGGCGTCGCGCACGATGGCGCGTCCCATGGCGACCCGCTGGCGCTGGCCGCCCGACAGGTTGCCGGGCTTGCGTTCCAGGTGCTCGTCGAGCTCGAGCGTCTTCGACGCCTCGCGCACCTTCGCGTCGATCGTCTTCTCGTCGGCCTTCGCCAGGCGCAGCGGGAAGGCGATGTTCTCGTAGACGCTCAGGTGGGGGTAGAGGGCGTAGTTCTGGAAGACCATCGCCAGGTTGCGGTCGCGCGGCGCCAGGTCGTTGACCACCTTCCCGCCGATCACCATCTGTCCCTCGGTGATGTCCTCCAGCCCCACGATCATCCGCAGCAGCGTGGACTTCCCGCATCCCGACGGACCCACCAGGATCACGAACTCCCCGTCGGCGACGTCGATGCTGACGTCGTTCACGGCCGGGAAGCCGTCGCCGTACTTCTTGACGATGTTCTTCATCTCGATGGCAGCCATGAGGTCAACCCTTCACTGCGCCGGAGGTCAGGCCGGCCACGATCTTGCGCTGGAAAATCAGGACGATGACGACGATCGGGATCGTCGAGACGACGGCTCCCGCCGCCAGCAGGGACGCCGGCCGGTTGAACGGGTCGGAGCCGACGAAGAACGACAGCGCCGCCGGGATCGGCCGCGACCGCTCGGTCGAGGTCAGCGAGATGCCGAAGACGAAGTCGTTCCAGGCGAAGAAGAAGGTCAGGATCGCCGCCGTGAACACTCCGGGTGCCGCCAGCGGGACGATCACCTTGCGGAACGCCTGCCACGAGGTGGCGCCGTCGACCTGCGCCGCCTGCTCCATCTCCCACGGGATCTCGCGGAAGAACGCGGACAGCGTCCAGATCGCCAGGGGCAGCGTGAAGGACATGTAGGGGATGATCAGCCCCGGCCAGGTGTCGTAGAGGCCGAAGGTCCGCCACATGTCGAAGAGCGGGCCCACCAGCGAGACGACCGGGAACATCGCGATCGCCAGCGCCGTGGTGAGCACGAACTTCTTGCCCTGGAACTCCAGCCGGGCGATGGCGTACGCCGCCAGCGTCGCGATGATGACCGAGAGCGCGGTCGCGATGAGGCTGATCCCGATGGAGTTGAGGATCGCCCGGCGGAACTGCTCGTTGTCCAGGACGTCCTTGTAGTTCTGCCAGCCGGCGCTGTCGCCCGAGGCGGGCAGGAAGCCGGGGCTGCCGTTGGTGATCGCGGTCTGCGACTTGAACGACAGCGAGATGATCCAGACGACCGGCAGCAGGCACCAGACCAGGATCAGCAGGCACCCGAGGGCGGTTCCGAGCTTGCGCATGTCAGCCCTCCTGCCGAGCGGCGGCGAGGTCGACCTTGAACAGCTTGACGATCAGCCAGGCGATCACCAGGACCGACAGGAACAGGAGCACCGACAGCGCCGACCCGATCCCGAGCTGGAACTGCTCGATGGTCTGGCGATAGGTCAGGAAGGAGATCGACTCGGTGTTCACCGCCCCGGACGTCATCACGAAGATGTTGTCGAAGATGCGGTAGGCGTCGAGGGCGCGGAACAGGACCGCCACCATGATGGCCGCCCGCATGTTCGGCAGGATCACCTTCCACAGCCGTTGCCACCAGGTCGCCCCGTCCACCTTGGCCGCCTCGATCATGTCCTCGGACACCTGCGCCAGGCCGGCGAGGAGGAGCAGGGACATGAACGGCGTCGTCTTCCAGATCTCGGAGACCATGATGGCGATCACGGCCGGCGTGGTCTGGCCGAACCAGTTGAAGTCGGTGTCGAGGAAGGGCAGCCAGCCGTTGACGAAGCCGTTCTGGAAGCTGAACGCGAACTGCCACGCGAAGCCCGAGACCACGGTGATGATCCCGTAGGGGATCAGGATCGAGGTCCGGATCACCCCGCGGGCGAAGATCACCCGGTGCATCACCATCGCGAACACGAAGCCGATGACCAGCTCGACGCTGACCGTCACCAGCATGTAGAGCACCGTGACGAAGGTGTCGCGCCAGAACAGCGAGTCCGTCAGTGCGGTCACGTAGTTGGACAGCCCCACGAACTCCCGGTCCTCCGGGGCGGTCAGCGAGTAGTTGAACAGCGAGAGGTAGAGCGCCCGGATCATGGGGAACGCGGTGACGACGAGCATCAGCACGATGGCCGGCGCGACGAGCTTCTGGCCCAGCCGGGTCTCGGCCCGGGTGCGGTCGCTGATCTCCGGCTTCTTCTTCTGCTCGCTCCGCGGGGCCTCGGTCACCGTGGTCACAGCAGTGCCTTCCCGTCGAGGACTTCCCGGAGGAACTTCGCCGACTCCTCGGGGGTCTTGTCGTCGACCGAGGTCGGCGAGTGCCACACGCTCTGCACGGCGGCCGAGATGGTCGCGTAGTAGGCGCTCTTGGGCCGCGGCCCGCCGCTGTCCACGCTGTCGCTGAAGAGCGCCAGCAGGTCGGCCGGATAGGCCTCGGCGAGCTTCGGCGACTCGTAGGCCGAGGTGCGCGAGGGCATCAGCCCCTCGTTGACGGCCAGGTCGACCTGGGCGTCCGAGGAGGTGACGCAGCCGGCGGCCTCGAGCGCGAAGTCGGTGTGCTTGGAGAAGGCCCCGACGCCGATGTCGATGCCCCCGATGGGCGGCTTCGACTCCTCGCCGCTCACCGTCGCCGGGTAGCGGGCCCAGCCCAGGTCGGCGAACTCTTCCTCGGAGATGTCGCCGCTGTCGATGAGGCTCTTGTAGTTCTGGTAGACGAAGGTCCAGTTGGTCATGAACTCCCCGGGACCGTTGTACATCTGGCCCAGGCTGGTGCCCTCGTTGGACGTCGTCAGGTCGGGCTGCGCGGCCTTCGACGAGGCCAGCTTCTCGATGACGGCCGCCGCGTCGCGGCCGGCGTCGGAGCCGATGTCGATCTTCGCGTCCTTGCCGGCTTCGTTGTCCGAGATGATGTCGCCTCCGGCGCCCTGGATGAGCGCGTTGATGAGCACGACGTAGGCCTCGTACTTGTTGGCCTGGACGCCGACCGTGCCGCCGTTGTCGGCCGCTGCGTCGATGATCTGGTCCCAGGTGACCGGCTGGGTCATGTCGAGCCCGGCCGCCGCCGCGAGGGACTTGCGGTACCACAGCACCTGGGTGTTGGCCCACTGCGGGAAGGCGTAGACGCCGTCGTCCCACGTGACGGTGTCGGCCGCTCCCTTGAGCACGTCGTCGTCGGTGGCCTCGCTCGCCGTCTCGTCGGGCAGCTGCTCGAGCCAGTTGGCGTTGGCGAACTCCGCGACGAAGACGGGGTCGAGGCTCATCAGGTCGGTGGAGGAGTCCTTGGCCGCGAGCCGACGGGCGAGCTGGGTGCGCTGGTCGGTCGCTCCCGACGGCAGCAGCTGGATGTCGATGTCGTAGTCGGCGGTGCTGCACGCCTTGGCCAGCGCGGTCAGCGTGTCCACGCCGTCGGGGTTGACGTACCAGTTCAGCGTCGCCTTGCCCGACCCCCCGGAGCAGGCGCTGAGCCCCGCGCACAGCAGGAGCGCGGCGGCGCCGAGGGCCGGCGTACGGGCTCGTCGAAGCCTCGTCGTTGCACCAGGATCTCGCCGAAGATACGACTGAGTCATGCCCGCCCCTCCCGAGTGGCCGTCCTCACATCTAGTCAGTGAGTACCCGATCTGTCCACCCCTGAGCGGGCGAGCGGTCCGTTCAGAGGTGCTTTCGCTCCACGCTCACGCCGCCCCAGATGGCGACGCCCTTGATCCGCACCACCGGTGAGCTCTCGTCGAGGTCGGCGTCGACGAGTCCGGACGGGCCCGAGTAGCCGCCCATGATCCCGGTGCCCTCCATCTGCACCCGCGTGTGCGGGCCGATGATGACCTGGGCGCCGCCCATGAAGGCGTTGATGGTGATCACGACCTCCTGCGCCGCGAACCTGGCCCGGCGCAGGTCCAGCTCGGCGCCGCCCATCATCGCCGTGATCGTCAGCTGCTGGGGGACCACCCAGACGCCCTTGCGGCTGAAGCCGCTCAGGATCGCGAAGTGGCTCTCCTTCGCGGCCCCGGGCACCACCTCGGGCGACGCCGCGGCCGGGCGAACGACCGGTCGCCGGTGCGGGTGCGACGGCAGGTCGAGGGTGATCGGGACCAGGTCGGCGTAGGTGCGGGCGGCGTACGTCGCCTCGAGCCGCTGGTCGAGCTCGTCGAGGTCGAGCCGCCCCTCCCCCGCGGCCTCGCGGAGGATCTCGGCGACCTGGTGCCGCTCGGTGTCGGAGATGCGCAGCTGGGCGGGGTCGTTCCCCCCGCCCGGCTGCTGGAGCTCGCCCGCCATGGGAACAGCCTAGGTTCAGTCCGCCACGACGAGGACGGGGGCGGCCGCGACGGAGACCCGCACCCGCAGACCGGGCTCCAGGTCCGCCGCCTCGGAGCTGGGCAGCTGGGCCACGGCCAGGGTGCCGTCGGCAAGGGTGAGGGTGGCCCTGGACACGGGTCCGAGGAACGCGACCGCGACCACCGTCGCCGTCCCTGCCGGGTCTGCGCTGAGCCGCAGGGACTCCGGCCGTACCAGCGCCACGCCCGACCCCGTGGCCGAGCCCGGGAGCACGGGGACGGCGACTCCGAGCACGTCGGCCGAGCCATCGGTCACCGTGGCGGGGATCCGGTTGCTGAGGCCGACGAACTGGCCGACGAACGGCGTGGCCGGCGATGCGTACAGCTCGGCAGGGGGCGCCAGCTGGTCGAGCCGGCCGGCGTTCATGACGCCGACCCGGTCGGCGACCGCGAGCGCCTCCTCCTGGTCGTGGGTGACGAACAGAGTCGTGGTGCCGACGTCGAGCTGGACCCGGCGGATCTCGTCGCGCAGCTGGACCCTGACCTTCGCGTCCAGGGCCGACAGCGGCTCGTCGAGCAGCAGCACGGCCGGCTCGATGGCGAGGGCCCGCGCCAGTGCGACGCGCTGCTGCTGACCGCCGGACAGCTGGTTGGCGTAGCGGGCCTTGTGCTCTCCGAGGCCGACCATGTCGAGCATGTCCCCCGCGCGCTGGCGACGGTCCGCCCGCGACCGGCCCCTGAGCTTGAGGCCGAAGGCCACGTTGTCGAGAACGGTGAGGTGCGGGAACAGGCTGTAGGCCTGGAACACCATCCCCATGTCGCGCTTGTTGGCGGGCACCCGGCTCAGGTCCTTGCCGCCCACGCTGATCGTGCCGGCGTCCTGGCGCTCGAGGCCGGCCAGGATCCGGAGCGCCGTGGTCTTGCCGCAGCCGGACGGCCCGAGCAGGACCACCATCTCGCCCGGCTCGATGTGCAGGTCGAGCCCGTCGAGGGCGTGCACGTCGCCGTAGGAACGGCGCAGCCCCGTCATCTCCACGGCGACCCCGCTGCTGGGTGGCTGCCTTGTTTCGGACATCTACTTGTCTCCAGTGGTCAGGTGGCGCCGACGGTCGAGGAAGGACAGGCCCACCAGCAGGAGCGCGGCGAACACGAGCGAGGCGAGCGCGGCCGCCATGGACTCGGGCGCATCGGACTTGTTGATCTGGACGATCACGACCGGCAGCGTGTTGTAGTGCGTCAGTGACGAGATCGTGAACTCCCCCAGCACCAGCGCGACGGCGATGAACGCGGCACTCAGGACGCCGGGCCACAGGTTGGGCACGATCACGCGGGTGATCACGGTGAACCAGCTCGCACCCAGCGACCGGGCCGCCTCGGCGAGCGTCGTCGCGTCGAGCGCGGACAGCGAAGAGTCGATGGCCCGATAGGCGAACGGCAGCACCAGGACGACGTAGACGAACGCGAGGGTCAGCGCCGAGTCGCCCACCAGGTAGTTGACCCACGAGTAGACGTTCTTGAGCCCGACCACGATCACCAGCGCGGGGATGGTCAGCGGGAGCAGGCAGAGGAACTCGACCATCCGCGTGGCGCCGGGGACCCGGAGCCGCACCCAGATCATCGTGGGCACCAGGAGCACGATCATGCCGACCACCGTCAGGAGCGCCAGCAGCAGCGACGTCGTGATCGCGTCGGTCATCGTCGGGTCCTGCGTGAGCGCCCGCCAGGCGGCACCGGAGCGTTCCTTCGTGGCCACGTCCTTGGTGCTGAAGTTGAGCAGCGCCAGGAGCGGAACCGCGAAGAAGGCCGCGAAGGCGAGCAGCATGACCCAGCGCAGCACCCTCCAGGCGACGGGTCCGGTGCCCGTCACGGCAGCCACCTCGACGTGCGCTTGAGGAGCCACGCGTAGAGCGCCATCACGATGGCGACGACCACCACCATCTCCAGGGACAGGGCGTAGGCGAAGTTCTCCTGGCCCAGCACGATCTCGCTGGTCAGCGAGTTGCGGATCAGCAGCGGCAGGATCGGCGAGCCCTGGCTGACCAGCGCCGCGACCGTCGCGTACGCCGCGAACGCGTTGGCGAACAGCAGCAGCATCGAGCCGAGGAACGCCGGTCGGAGCAGGGGGAAGGCCACCTGGGTCCAGTACTGCCAGGTGGTCGCCCCCAGGCTGACCGCAGCCTCGCGCCACTGCGGTCTCAGCCCCTCGAGCGCGGGCAGGAACACGATCACCATCAGGGGGATCTGGAAGTAGGTGTAGACCAGGGTCAGGCCCGGCAGCTCGTAGAGCTGCGAGATGCCGTTGGGGTCGGTGCCGACCGTGTCCGCCAGCACCGTCGTGAGCAGCCCGCCGAAGCCCAGCGTCGCGATCCACGCGAAGGCCAGCGTGACGCCTCCGAACTGCGCGAGCACCCCGCACACCGCGGTGACCATCCGTCGCAGGGCACTGGTCGGTGGCGCCGTGACGATCAGGTAGGCCAGCAGCGCACCCAGGACCGCGCCCACCAGGGCCGACGTGAAGGAGAGCACCAGGCTCTCGCGCAGCACCCGCAACGGTGTCTCGTCGCTGAGCTTGCTGACCTTCTCGAGCGAGAAGCCACCGTCGTTGTCCTGGAAGGCGCCGACCAGCACCGTGACCGTCGGGATGATCAGGAAGATCCCGAGGTAGGCGAGGAACGGGAGCAGCCCGACCGACGGGCCGACGCTGAAACGCCGGCCCGTCGATGCGGGCGGTGCGGTGGCGGCCGTGGCCGCCACCGGAGCGGTGGCAGGGACGGCGCTCAGCCGATCGCCCCGGCCCAGTTCTCGGCCAGGTAGGCGGCCATCGACTCGGTCTGCTCGTTGGTCGGGATCACGGGCGTGCCCTCGACCGTCGGCAGGGCGTCGTACTTCTCCTGGTCGATGGTGCCGGCGTCGACCATCGCGTCTGCGCGCACCGGGCGGGCGCCTCCGGCGAGCCAGAGGTTCTGGCCTTCGTCGCTGTAGAGGAACTCCTCCCAGAGCCGGGCCGCCGCGGGGTGCGGCGCGTCGGCGTTGATCGCCTGGAAGTAGTAGCCGGCGATCGCAGCGCCCTCGGGGACCACGACCGTCCAGGTGGGGAGCTTGGCGGTCTCGGCGGCGTTGAGGTAGTCCCAGTCGATGACCACCGGGGTCTGACCTGACTCGATCGTCGCTCCGGTCGGGTCGACCGGGAGGAAGTTGCCGGCCTCCTTGACCTTCGAGAAGAACTCCACGCCGGGAGCGATGTCGTCTGCGGAGCCGCCGTTGGCGACCGAGGCCATCAGCACACCGCTGAACGCGGCGCCCGCGGCGGTCGGGTCGCCGTTGAGCGCGACCTTGCCCTTGAAGTCGGGGCCGAGCAGGTCGTCCATCGTGGTCACGTCGGGGACCACGGCGGAGTCGTAGCCGACCGACATGAAGCCGCCGTAGTCGTTGACCCAGGCGCCGTCGGGGTCCTTGAACTCGTCGGGGATCTCGTCGAACGTCGCCACCTGGTAGGGCGCGAACTTGGCGGTGTTGGCGAGGGCGACCGACTGCCCGAGGTCGAACACGTCGGGCGCGCGGTCGGTCCCCTTGAGCTGGTCGGCCGCGTTGATCTCGTCCTGGCTGGCGCCGTCCGGCTGGTCGGACTGGACCTCGATGTCGTACTTGTCGGAGAAGGCCTCGATCATCGCGCCGTAGTTGGCCCAGTCCGGAGGCAGTGCGATGACGTTGAGCTTGCCCTCCTTCTGGGCGGCCTTGACCAGCGCGTCCATTCCCCCGAGGTCGTCGGCAGACGTGGCCGACCTGGCGTCCTTGCCACCGCTGCCCGAGTCCTTGCTGTCGTCGTCATCGTCGGGCGCAGCGCACGCCGCGAGCGCGGTGGTGGCGCTCAGCGCGACGAGGGTGATGAACCACTTGCGAACCTTCACAGGACCTCCAGAGTCGATGCGCGAGATCGCGCTGCCGAACCGTCGCCGGATCGGACACCGGGCACGTGAACGCCGCAAGGACCAGGCGGGTCCGACCGGTGAAGGGCGGACTGAGGACAGTGACCGGCGCGGCTCACAGTACGCTCGGGAGCCGTGCCTGACGAGCCTGCCTTCCGGTACTCCGACCTGCTGCCGATCGGGCCCGACGAGACGCCCTACCGCCTGGTCACCAGCGAGGGTGTCTCGACCTTCGAGGCGGGGGGCAGGACCTTCCTCCAGGTGGCACCGGAGGCGATCCGGCAGCTGACCGCCGAGGCGATGCACGACATCGCCCACTACCTGCGCCCGGCACACCTCGCCCAGCTCCGCCGGATCATCGACGACCCCGAGGCGTCGGCCAACGACCGGTTCGTGGCCCTCGACCTGCTCAAGAACGTCAACATCTCGGCGGGCGGCGTGCTGCCGATGTGCCAGGACACCGGCACCGCGATCGTCATGGGCAAGAAGTCCGAGGGCGTGCTCACCGGCGCGGACGACGGCGAGGCGATCTCGCGCGGGGTCTACGACGCCTACACCAAGCTCAACCTGCGCTACTCCCAGCTCGCGCCGTTGACCACGTGGGAGGAGAAGAACACCGGCACCAACCTCCCCGCGCAGATCGAGCTCTACGCGACCGAGGACACCCTGCTGGACTCTGGGGAGAGAGCGCCTGCCTACAAGTTCCTCTTCATGGCCAAGGGCGGCGGCTCGGCCAACAAGTCCTTCCTCTTCCAGGAGACGAAGGCGGTCCTGAACCCCACGCGGATGCTGGAGTTCCTCGACGAGAAGATCCGCTCGCTCGGCACCGCCGCCTGCCCGCCGTACCACCTGGCCGTCGTCATCGGCGGCACGTCGGCCGAGTTCGCGCTGAAGACCGCGAAGTACGCCTCCGCGCACTACCTCGACCACCTGCCGACCGAGGGCACGATGTCCGCCCACGGCTTCCGCGACCTCGAGCTGGAGGAGGAGGTCTTCAAGCTGACCCAGTCCTTCGGCATCGGCGCGCAGTTCGGCGGCAAGTACTTCTGCCACGACGTCCGGGTCGTCCGTCTCCCCCGGCACGGCGCCTCGTGCCCGGTCGCGATCGCGGTGTCGTGCTCGGCCGACCGGCAGGCCCTCGGCAAGATCACCGCCGACGGCGTGTTCCTCGAGCAGCTCGAGACCGACCCGGCGAAGTACCTGCCGGCGACCCCGGCCACCCAGCCCGCCGGGTCCGGGTCTGGGGCGGACGTCGTCCGCATCGACCTCAACCGGCCGATGGCCGACATCCTCGCCGAGCTGACGAAGCACCCGGTGAAGACCCGGCTCTCGCTGACCGGACCGCTCGTCGTGGCCCGCGACATCGCGCACGCCAAGATCAAGGAGCGGCTCGACGCCGGCGAGGAGCTGCCGACGTACCTCCGCGACCACGCCGTCTACTACGCCGGTCCGGCGAAGACCCCCGAGGGCTACGCGTCCGGCTCGTTCGGGCCGACCACGGCCGGACGGATGGACTCCTACGTCGAGCAGTTCCAGGCGGCCGGCGGCTCGAAGGTGATGCTGGCCAAGGGCAACCGCTCCAAGGTCGTCACCGAGGCCTGCCACAGCCACGGCGGCTTCTACCTCGGCTCGATCGGGGGCCCGGCCGCGCGGCTCGCCCAGGACTGCATCAAGTCGGTCTCCGTGCTGGAGTACGAGGAGCTCGGCATGGAGGCGGTCTGGAAGATCGAGGTCGAGGACTTCCCGGCGTTCATCGTCGTCGACGACAAGGGCAACGACTTCTTCACCGACCCCTCCGGCACGGTGACCGTGCCGGTGACCGGGATCCGGGTGCGCTCGGCGGAGTAGCGCTACGCGGGCCGCTGCTCGCCGCAGTCGAGGAGGAAGTGGTCCTCGCTGATCCAGGTGACCCACCTGCCCCACGGCTTGCCGGGCGCCTTGATCCGCAGGTCGACCCTGATCCCCACCGGCTCCCTCGCAGGCTCGCACGGCAGGGCGTTCACGGTCGTGAAGACGACCTTCTCGCCGACCCGCAGCTTCACCCTCTGGGCGAAGGCGTACGGCGTCCACTGGTGCTTGCCCTCGACCTTGACGCGCTCACCCATCCGGACCTGGCGCTGGCCCTCCCCACCGACCCTCTTGAACCTCACGTGCAGGTGCGGGTCGGTGGCGGACTCGAAGCTGGTCGTCATCTGGACGCCTGCGACCCAGTTGGAGATGCCCCAGTCGATGTCGGCCGCCGTGCGGGCACTGGACGGCGTGGTGCTCGCGGCCGAGGCGACCAGCACGAGCACGAGGGCGGCGACCAGTCGGTTCACAGCCCCGACGCTACGCCCGTGGGAGGCGTGATGTCCGCGAACGTCGCGGGGTGACGGCGGGCGACCCGCAGCGGGCCGCACCGACCTCACCGACCTCACCGCCCTCACCGCCCTCCTGACAGGGTGGGCGCGTGAGCGAGGTGGAGTACGTCGAGGTCGGGCGGGCCGAGAGCGAGCGCGGCGAGCTGGTGCTGCGCGAGCGCCGGCCGGTCGACGGCGGGCCGACCTCGCTGGAGCTGCGGGCCAACGGCGTCTTCGTCATGGACACCCTCGAGGTGAGCACCGAGCGCGCGATGGCGCAGGCCGCGCTGGCCCTGGTCGAGGAGCCTCGAGCCGTGGTGCTCGGCGGCCTCGGGCTCGGCTTCACGATGCACGAGCTGCTCGCCGACTCCCGGGTCGAGAAGTGCGCGGTGGTCGAGATCGAGCCGGCGCTGGTCGAGTGGATGCGGTCCGGCCTGGTGCCGATGGGCCCGGCGCTCCTCGCCGACGAGCGGGTGACCGTCGTGGGGGCCGATGTCGTCGCCGCCCTCGCCGAGGCGCGCGAGGAGTCCTACGACCTGGTGCTGCTCGACGTGGACAACGGGCCGGGCCACCTCGTGCACGCCCCCAACGCAGCCCTCTACGAACCGCCTGCGCTCGCCGATGCGCGACGGGTGCTGCGCCCCGGCGGGGCGCTGGTCGTCTGGTCGGCGTCCGAGGCGCCCGAGCTCGAGGAGTCGCTGCGGTCCGTGTTCGGCGCCGTCGAGGCCCAGCCCCACGCCGTGCGCCTCCAGGAGCGGGACGAGCACTACTGGCTCTACGTCGCGCGGGCCTGAACCAGCTGCACGAAGGCCTCGGCGCCGGCCACCCCCACGTCGTACGGCGGGCGCACCAGGTCCTCCTCGGCCAGGGCCAGCCGCAGCATGGTCGCCGGAGCACCCTTGCGGGCGTACCGATCCTCGCCGTTGGGGCGGTAGCCGACCTTGCGGCTCACCGCCTGCGAGGCCGGGTTGTCGGCGAAGGCGGCCGAGGTGACCTCCTCGAAGCCGAGGTGGTCGAAGCAGAGCACGCACATCGCCTGACGCATCAGCGTGCCCAGCCCGCGGCCGTGGAACTCCTGACCCAGCCACGACCCGGTCTCGCCGGTCCGGGTGACCGGGAAGTCCCGCGTGCTGACGCCCTGCACCCCGACGAGCCGGCCCTCCTCCCACACGCCGAGGTCGAGCTGCCACCGCTCGGGGCTCAGCTCGACCCGCGCGCGCCAGTGGTACTGCAGGAACTGCCGGTCCATCTCCGCGCCCTTCGCGTCGGTCCACGGGAACGAGAACGGCATGAAGTCGGGAGCGTGGATCCCGGCGTGCACGACGGCCAGCACCTCAGGAAAGTCGGCATCGCGCAGCGGCCGCAGGACGAGCGGACCACAGGTCACGCGGAGGGCGAACGGCGGCCAGAGCTGCTCGAGGCCTGCTACGTCGTCGGTCATGTGAAGAGCGTCACGGACCGGGGGCCGCTCGGCAAAGCGATTGTTCGGCAGAGGTCGCTGGGTACGTTCGGGGCATGGGTGACCAGGAGTTCCGCACCGAGCACGACTCGATGGGCGAGGTACAGGTGCCTCGCGAGGCCCTGTGGCGGGCCCAGACCCAGCGCGCGGTCGAGAACTTCCCGATCAGCGGTACGCCGATCGAGCCCGCGCTGATCCACGCGATCGGCGAGGTGAAGGCCGCGGCCGCGAAGGTCAACGGCGCGCTCGGCGTACTCGAGGCGGAGCCGGCGGTGGCCATCGAGACCGCGGCTCGCGAGGTGGCGGCCGGCGACCACGACGACGCGTTCCCGATCGACGTCTTCCAGACCGGCTCGGGCACCAGCAGCAACATGAACGCCAACGAGGTGATCGCCTCGCTGGCGACCCGCGCCGGCGTCGAGGTGCACCCCAACGACCACGTCAACGCCTCCCAGTCGTCCAACGACACCTTCCCGACCGCGATCCACGTCGCAGCCTCGCTGGCGGTGACGGGCGACCTGCTCCCCGCGCTCGACGTGCTGGCCACGTCGCTCGAGGCGAAGGCCACCGAGTTCGGCGGCCTCGTGAAGTCCGGTCGCACCCACCTCATGGATGCCACGCCGGTGATGCTCGGCCAGGAGCTCGGTGGCTACGCAGCCACGGTGCGCTACGCCACCGAGCGGCTCGAGTCGGTCCTCCCCCGGGTCCGGGAGCTGCCGCTGGGCGGCACCGCGGTCGGCACCGGCATCAACACCCCGGACGGCTTCCCGGCCCAGGTGATCGAGGCCCTGTCGGAGTCGACCGGCGAGCCCTTCACCGAGGCCCGCAACCACTTCGAGGCCCAGGGGACCCGCGACTCGCTGGTCGAGCTGAGCGGGGTCCTCAAGACCTACGCCGTGGGCCTGACCAAGATCTGCAACGACCTGCGCTGGATGGCGTCGGGGCCGACCACCGGCCTGGCCGAGATCCACCTTCCCGACCTCCAGCCGGGGTCCAGCATCATGCCCGGCAAGGTCAACCCCGTGCTCCCGGAGGCGACGCTGATGGTCTGCGCCCAGGTGGTCGGCAACGACACCGCGGTCACCGTCGCAGGCGCGAGCGGCGCCTTCGAGCTCAACGTCGCGATGCCGGTGATGGCCCGCAACGTCCTCGAGTCGGTCCGGCTGCTCGCCGCCTGCTCGCGGCTGCTCGCCGAGCGCTGCGTCGACGGCATCACGGCCGACGCCGACAGGATGCGCCAGTTCGCCGAGTCCTCACCCTCCGTGGTCACCCCGCTCAACAAGTACGTCGGCTACGAGGCCGCCGCCAAGATCGCCAAGCAGGCGCTGGCCGACGGCGCCACCATCCGCGAGACGGTGATCGGCCTCGGCTACGTCGAGCGTGGCGAGCTCACCGAGGAGCAGCTCGACGAGGCGCTCGACGTGGAATCGATGACGCACCCGTGAACGACTCGATGACCGGACCCGACGACGTGAGCACGCAGTACGCCCACGAAGGCAACCTCGAGACCCGCCGCTCGGTCTGGGGACCTGGCCCGTCCGGCGTGGACCCGCTGGACCTGGTCGTGGCCGCCGTCCGCGGGGCCCTGCCCGCGGACCGCGCCATGCCCGACGTCCTCGAGGTCGGTTGCGGCCCGGGCGTGTTCGCCGCCCGGCTCGTCGAGGAGCTGCCGGGGATCGCCCTGCTCGCGACCGACCAGTCGCAGCGGTTCGTCGAGCTGGCCCGCGAGCGCGGCCTCTCCGCCCAGCTCCAGGACGTCCAGCACCTGCTCGCACCGGACGCGTCCTATGACGTGGTGCTGGCGATGTGGATGCTCTACCACGTGCCGGACCTCGACCGTGGTCTCGCGGAGGTACGCCGGGTGCTGCGCCCCGGCGGCACCTTCATCGCGGTCACCAACGGCGACGAGCACGTGGCCGAGCTCCGTCGAGCGGCCGGTGGCGACGCCCTGCGCACCACCTTCAGCCGCGAGAACGGCGAGGAGTCGCTGCTCCGGCACTTCGACTCCGTCACCCGGACCGACGTGGAGACCCGGGCCACCTTCCCCGACCGGGCGACCGCCCTGGCCTACCTGGAGTCGTCGGACGAGGGCGTCGACTGGTCACCGCCGGACGACGGCTGGCCGCGCGACTACCCCGGCTACCCGACGGTCTTCATCGCCACCTGAGCAACCGCACGCAATGGGAGCGGAGGGAGCGAAGCGACCCGGTCTTGCGAGCGAAGCGCGCGCGCCCGCACCCAATGGGAGCGGAGGGAGCGCAGCGACCCGGTCTTGCGAGCGAAGCTCGCGCGCCCGCACCCAATGGGAGCGGAGGGAGCGAAGCGACCCGGTCTTGCGAGCGAAGCTCGCGCGCCCGCACCCAATGGGAGCGGAGGGAGCGAAGCGACCCGGTCTTGCGAGCGAAGCTCGCGCGCCCCGCGATCGGCTCGGCGGCCACGATGGACCGCGAAGCTCCGCGCAGCGGAGCAAGCAGTCCGTCGTGGGTGCCGGGCCGAAGCTCGCGGGGGTAAACAATCAGTAGAAGCCGTGCGACTGGCTGTGGCCCCACGCGGAGCACGGCGAGCCGTAGCGGTCCTCGATGTAGCCGAGGCCCCACTTGATCTGGGTGACCGGGTTGGTCGCCCAGTCGGCGCCGGCCGATGACATCTTGGAGCCGGGCAGGGCCTGCGGGATGCCGTAGGCCGAGGAGCTGGGGTTGTCGGCGTGCACGTTCCAGTTGGACTCGCGGGTCCACAGCGAGTCGAGGCAGCCGAACTGGTCGTCGTCCCAGCCGAACGTCGAGAGGAGGGCCCGTGCGATGTCCCGCGGGTCCTCGTCGGAGAGGTCCTCGCTGCGCGACATCGTGTTGCCGGCCCCCAGGGAGAGGGTGTCCTTCTTGAGCGGGTCGGCCTTGGCCCGGTTGTCCGAGCGCGTCACCGGCGTCTGGAGTCGGTCGGCCTCGGCGGCCTCGACCTCGGCCTGCTGGCCGGCGTCGGTCGACGGGACGGAGGAGTCGGTGCCGGTGTCGGCCGCCGCGGCTCCCACGCCGGACAGGCTGGTGGTGTGGGACGTGTCGGGGCCGCCGTCGGCGCTCAGGGAGAGCGCGCCGCTGCCGACCGCGAACCCGGTGGCCACCACGGCCATCGACGACAGCGTCAGCGAGGTCTTGAGCGCCGCCCGGGGCGCGCGCCGAGCCCTGGAGGCGCGGTGCTTACCGGCCTGCGGCTGTGACGACGACACGTGTCTGAACTCGATCCATGGGGTGACGAGGGCGCGGGTCCTGAGCGCTGGTCAAGGCTGGGCGACCCCGGACACCTTGCCCGACCCGGGAAGTGGTTGCAAACCGAACGAGCGAAGGCTGTGCGTTCGTATGACTCAGGAGTCACATGAGTCACACCAGCCCCGGGACGCAGGCTGCCGTGGGCTCAGAGCGTGACGTTCTCCAGCATCTCGGTGACGAGGGCGGCGATCGGCGACCGCTCGGAGCGGGTGAGCGTCACGTGCGCGAACAGGGGGTGGCCCTTGAGCTTCTCGACCACCGCGACCACCCCGTCGTGGCGCCCGACCCGCAGGTTGTCGCGCTGGGCGACGTCGTGGGTGAGCACCACCTTGGAGCCGGCACCGATCCGCGACAGCACGGTGAGCAGGACGTTGCGCTCCAGCGACTGCGCCTCGTCGACGATCACGAACGAGTCGTGGAGCGACCGGCCGCGGATGTGGGTCAGCGGGAGCACCTCGAGCATCCCGCGGGCGAGGACCTCCTCGATGACGTCGCGCGAGGTCACCGCGCCGAGCGTGTCGAAGACCGCCTGCGCCCAGGGGCCCATCTTCTCCGACTCCGAGCCGGGCAGGTAGCCGAGCTCCTGCCCGCCCACCGCGAACAGCGGCCGGAAGACGACGACCTTCTTGTGCTCGTTGCGCTCCAGCACGGCCTCGAGGCCGGCGCAGAGCGCGAGCGCGGACTTGCCGGTGCCGGCCCGGCCGCCGAGCGAGACGATGCCGACCTCGGGGTCGAGCAGCAGCTCCAGGGCGATCCGCTGCTCGGCCGAGCGGCCGTGGATGCCGAACGCCTCGCGGTCGCCGCGGACGAGGTGGACCTGCTTGTCGGCGCCGACCCGGCCCAGCGCCGTACCGCGCTCGGAGAGGAGGACCAGCCCGGAGTGGCACGGCAGGTCGCGGGCCGCCTCGAGGTCGAGGGTTCCGTCTTCGTAGAGCTCGTCGAGGTCCGGGGCCGGCACCTCCAGCTCGGCCATCCCGGAGTAGCCGGGGTCGGAGTCGCTCATGGTCTCGCCGCGGTACTCCTGGGCGTCGAGGCCGACGGCCGACGCCTTGATGCGCAGCGGGAGGTCCTTGCTGACAAGGGTCACCGCCGCGCCCTCGTTGGCCAGGTTGTGGGCCACCGCGAGGATGCGGGTGTCGTTGTCGCCCAGCCGGAAGCCCGAGGGCAGCGAGTCGGCGTCGGTGTGGTTGAGCTCGACGCGGATGGTGCCGCCCAGGTCACCGACCGGCACCGGCTCGTCGAGCCGGCCGTGGGTGATCCGCAGCTCGTCGAGCATCCGCAGCGCGGTCCGTGCGAAGTAGCCCAGCTCCGGGTGGTGCCGCTTGCCCTCGAGCTCGGTGATGACCACCACCGGCAGCACGACCTCGTGCTCCTCGAAGCGCTTCAGCGCCCCGGGATCGGAGAGCAGCACGCTGGTGTCGAGCACGTAGGTGCGGACGGACGCGGAAGAGCCGCGGGACCGGGAGGATGCCTTGCTGGACGAGGCCTGGTTCGGCACGGTCACTCCTCGCAGACCGGCGCGCGCACTCCCGCCCGGCCCTGAACTCAGCTGCAGTCGGACCGGGAGGGAGCCCGAAGGCCGAAGTGCCGGCCCCCACACGTGCCCAGCAGCGCAGTGCAATCACCAGTGCCGCTGGTCAGTCGTGGATCAAGCTCACGCAAGATTCGGGCCTCCCGATACGGCAAGCTTCCCCACTCGCCGATACCCGCGAACGTACGCCGCCGGGAGCGGCGGTCCGGTGCGACACGCCCGACCACGAGGTGAAGAGCAGGTGACGTCCAGACCGCGGCGCGCGGCCGGGTCAGGCGCCGTAGCGCCGCTCGCGCTGGGCGTAGGCCCGGATCGCACGCAGGAAGTCGACGCGGCGGAAGTCGGGCCAGTAGGCCTCGCAGAAGTAGAACTCCGACTGGGCGCTCTGCCAGAGCAGGAAGCCGCCGAGCCGCTGCTCCCCCGACGTACGGATGACGAGGTCGGGGTCGGGCTGCCCCTTGGTGTAGAGGTGCTGCGCGATGTGCTCGACGTCGATGACCTCGGCGAGCTCCTCGAGGCTGCTGCCCGCGGCGGCGTGCTCGTGGAGGAGCGACCGGACGGCGTCGGCGATCTCGCGGCGACCGCCGTAGCCCACGGCGACGTTCACGAGCAGCCCGTCGAAGTCGCGGGTCGCCTCCTCGGCCGCCTTGAGCCGCTCCGCGGTGCCCGCGGGCAGGAGGTCGAGGGCGCCCACGGGGTGGACGCGCCAGCGGCCCTCGGCGGCGAGCGAGTCGACCGCGCCCTCGATGATCGTGAGGAGGCCCGCCAGCTGCTCGGGCGGCCGGCTGGTGAGGTTGTCGCTCGAGAGCAGCCACAGCGTGACCACCTCGACGCCGACCTCCTCGCACCAGCCGAGCAGAGGTCGGATGTTGTCGGCGCCGGCCTGGTAGCCCTCCGCCGTACCCAGGCCCACGGCCTTGGCCCAGCGTCGGTTGCCGTCGAGCATCACCCCGACGTGCTTGGGCACCCGGTCGAGCGCCATGCGGCGCAGCACTCGCGCCTCGTAGACGGGGTAGATGACCTTCCGAAGGCCACGCTTCCAGTCCGCCACAGGGACGATGGTAACGATCCGATCGGGTGACCTTCAGCGCATCGACGTCGAACGGTCATGTCCGTTGGGTACCTTCGCCACATGAGCAACCCCGTCTCCGACGCCGTACGCGCAGGCATCGACAGCCTGCACGACTCCGTCGCGGAGGTTGCCGAGAAGCTCGAGCAGGTCAAGCCCAAGCTGCGTGGCTGGCTCCATCTCGCCACGGCCCCGCTGACCCTGGCCGCCGGGATCGTGCTGATCAGCCTCTCCCCCGACGCCACCACGCGGATCGGCTCGGCGGTGTTCATCGGCTCCGCGCTGGTGCTCTTCACCGTGTCGGCGATCTACCACACGGGCACCTGGTCACCCCGGGTCTGGGCGTTCCTGCGGCGTTTCGACCACGCCAACATCTTCATCCTCATCGCCGGCACCTACACGCCGTTCAGCCTGCTGCTCCTCCACGGGACGGCGCAGCTGGTCCTCCTCGTGACGGTGTGGAGCGGGGCCGTCCTCGGCGTCCTGTTCCGCGTCTTCTGGACCGACGCCCCCCGCTGGCTCTTCGTGCCGATCTACATGGCCCTGGGCTGGGCGGCGATCTTCTTCATCCCCGCGTTCTTCGAGGGCGCGACCGCCCTCGGTCTCGGCATCGGCATCGCCGTGTTCGTGATGATCGGCGCCGGGGGCTTCCTCTACACCCTGGGCGGCGTCGTCTACGGCTTCAGACGGCCCAACCCCTGGCCGAAGTGGTTCGGCTTCCACGAGGTCTTCCACTCGTTCACCGTGCTCGCCTTCGCGACCCACTACGTGGGCATCAGCATGGCCACCTACGCCCTGCGCTGACCATCCACCACCACGCTGACCCGCCGGTACTGAACAGGCGGGTCACCATCCACCACCACGCTGACCCGCCGGTACTGAACGGGCGGGTCAGCGTCAGGGCTTGGGGATCGTGGTTCCCCGGCCGTGGAGCACGGTGATCATCGAGGCGAGCTGGGTGTCGGCCTTCTCGGTGCGACCGAACGTCGTGAGGGCCAGCAGCGGCTTGAAGCGCTGGCGGGCGATGGCCTTGGCGAAGGTGAACTCCTTGAGCCCGTCGGGGCCGTGGATCCGGCCGAAGCCGGAGTCGCCGACGCCGCCGAAGGGCAGCGAGGGGATGGCGGCGAAGGTGATCACGCCGTTCACCGACGTCATGCCGGAGCGGATCCGGGAGGCGAGCTCCATGCCCCGCTTCTTGGAGAAGACGGTGGAGCCGAGGCCGTAGCGGGTCGCGTTGGTGCGCTCGACGGCCTCGTCCATGTCACGCACCTTCGCGACCGTGACGGTGGGGCCGAAGGTCTCCTCCTGCACCGCATCGGAGTCCTCGGGTACGTCGACCAGGACCGTCGGCTGCACGAACCGCTCGCCGACGGCGTCGGCGCCGCCGACCACGGCCCGGCCACCGCGCGCGAGGGCGTCGTCGATGTGCCGCTTGATGACGTCGAGCTGCTTGGGCATCGTGATCGGCCCGATCTTGGAGTCCAGCCCCTCGTGGGCCGTCACCTCGCGAGCCTTGGCGGTCAGCGTGGTGAGGAACTCGTCGTAGACGCGCTCGTGCACGTAGACCCGCTCGACGCCGGTGCAGGTCTGGCCGGCGTTGGAGCACGCGCCCCAGATCGCGGCGTCGGCCGCCGCCTCGAGGTCGGCGTCCTCGTCCACCAGCAGCGCGTCCTTGCCGCCGGCCTCGATCACGACGGGCGTGAGCGTCTCGGCGCACGCCGCCATCACCTTCTTGCCGGTGGCGGTCGACCCCGTGAACGCGATCTTGTCGACGCCCGACGTGCACAGCGCGTGGCCGGTCTCGCCGAAGCCGGTCACCACCTGGAGCACCGGCCGACCGACCGACTCCAGGAAGGTGCGGGCCAGCCACTCGCCGACGCCGGGGGTGTATTCGGACGGCTTGAAGACCACGGCGTTGCCGGCGGCGAGCGCGTAGCCGATCGAGCCCATCGGCGTGAACACCGGGTAGTTCCACGGCCCGATCACGCCGATGACGCCCAGCGGCTGGTACTCGACGTACGCCGCCTGGTTGGCCATCAGCAGCCCGCTCGGGACCTTGCGCCGCTTCATGGTCTTCTCGGCGTGCGACGCGGCCCACGCGAGGTGGTCGATCGCCAGCGCGGCCTCCAGCGTCGCGTCGCCGTGCGGCTTGCCGGTCTCCTGGTGCATGACCTCGGCGAGCTGGGCGACCCGCCGGGTCATGGCGCCCTTCCAGGTCTGGAGGTGCTTCTCGCGCTCGTCGAAGGAGAGGCCGCGCCACCACGCCGCCTCCTCACGCGCGCGGTCGACCGCCGCCTGCACCTCCTCCGGGGTGTTGACCGGGTGGTGACCGACGACGTCACCGGTGCGCGGGTTGAGGGACTCGAAGGTGGTCGTCTTCGCTGCGGTGGCGGTCATGCTCGTGACTCCTTGATGAGGTCGGCGGCCTTCTCGGCGACCATGATCGTCGGTGCGTTGGTGTTGCCGCGCGGGACGGCCGGCATGACGGAGGCGTCGACGACCCGCAGCCCGTCGACGCCGCGCACCCGGAGCCCGGCATCGACGACGGCGTCCTCGCCGCCGCCCATCGAGCAGGTCGAGGTCGGGTGGTAGAGCGTCTGCATCCAGGTGCGGACGTGCTCCACGATCTCCTCGTCCGTGGGTGAGCTCGAGACCTGCCAGGGCTCGTCGAGGTAGGCCGCCAGCGCACCCTGGGTGGCGATCTCCCAGCTCCGCTTCATGCCGGAGAGCATCGCGTCGAGGTCGGCCTGGTCATCGAAGTACGCCGCCTCGATCTCCGGGTGCCAGCTCGGGTCGGCCGAGCGCAGCCTGATCGAGCCGCGGCTCGCCACGCCGACCAGCGTCGTCGCCACCGTGACCATCGATCGGGTCGGCTCGTGCAGGCCGTTGTCGTAGAAGCCTGCCGGCGCCGTGTGGATCTGGATGTCGGGCGCCACGAGACCGTCGCGACTGCCGAAGAAGGCCCCCGCCTCACCGATGTTGGACGACAGCGGCCCGGTGCCGCGGGCCTTCCACCGCACGAAGTTGCGGACGTTGTTGAGCTGCGCGATGTCGGTGGTGCCCTTGGTGTACCAGAGCCAGCCGGCCGCCGGGTGGTCCTGCAGGTTGGCCCCCACGCCCGCAAGGTCGACCTTCGACTCGATGCCGAACTCGGCCAGGTGGCTGGCGGGACCGATGCCGGACAGCATCAGCAGCTGGGGGCTGTTGATCGAGCCACCGCTGAGCAGCACCTCGCGCGTGGCTCGGACCGTGTGCTCGGTCCCGGACTGCCGGAAGGTCACCCCGGTCGCACGCGCGCCCTCGACCTCGATGCGGGTCGCGAACGCACCGGTCTCCACCGTGAGGTTGTCCCGCGAGCGCGCCGGCTTCAGGTAGCCCTCGTTGACCGACCACCGGCGGCCCTTCTTGCACGTGACCTGGTAGAGGCCGGCCCCCTCCTGCTCGGCCCCGTTGAAGTCGTCGGTCGGCTTGAGCCCGGCGCTGACCGCACTGTCGACGAACGCGTGGCTCAGCTCATGGGTGTAGCCGCGGTCCTCGACGTGCAGCGGCCCGTTCTGCCCGTGGAGCGGGCCACCGAGGCGGGTGTTGTGCTCGGCCTTGACGAAGAAGGGCAGGACGTCGTCGAAGCCCCACCCCGCGGCGCCGTACTGGTCGCGCCACGAGTCGTAGTCGACCCGGTTGCCGCGGACGTAGATCATCGCGTTCATCGACGAGCAGCCGCCGAGGGCCTTCATCCGCGGCCAGTAGGCGCGGCGCCCGTTGAGCTGCTTCTGCTCGGTGGTCTCGTAGTTCCAGTCCCACTTGGTCTTGAACAGGCTCGAGAACGCCGCAGGGATCATCACCTCGTCCGCGTCGGCCTCGCCGCCGGCCTCGAGGAGGCAGACCGTGACGCCGGGGTCCTCGCTCAGCCTTGCGGCGAGCACGGCGCCGGCGCTCCCGGCGCCCACGATGACGTAGTCGTAGCTGTCGCTCGGCATGTGTGGAACCTACTCCGGCTGTCGAGACCCTCTTCCCCGGAACTAGAACGCGTTCCTATGGTGGCGACCGTGACTTCAGACGTGTCCGGGACCTGTACGTCGACCTTCGAGCCGCTGCGCGACCTGCTGGCCCGCAACCTCGCCGACGGCACCGACGTCGGCGCCTCCGTGGCCGTGATCCACGACGGCGAGCTGGTGGCCGACCTGTGGGGCGGCACGACGGCGGCCGGCGAGCCGTGGGTCGAGGACTCCCTCGTGATGACGTGGTCGGTGACCAAGACGATGGCGGCCCTGACCGCCCTCGTCGTCGCCGACCGCGGCGAGCTCGACCTGGACGCCCCGGTGTCGTCGTACTGGTCGGACTTCAGCAACGACGACGTGCTGGTCCGGCACCTGCTGTCGCACACGTCCGGCTACTCCGGCTGGACGGCGCCGTGCGACGTCGCGACGCTGCTCGACCTGGACGCGTCGGAACGGCTGCTCGCCGAGCAGGAGCCGTGGTTCGAGCCGGGGAGCGTGGCCGGCTACAACATGATCTGCTTCGGGCACCTCGTCGACGGTCTCGTGCGAGCCGCGACGGGCCTACCCCTCGCTGACCAGTTCCGCACCCTCGTCGCCGAGCCCCTCGGGGCCGACTTCCTCCTCGGTGTGCCCGAGTCGGAGCTCGAGCGCTGTGTCCCGCTGATCCCGCCGACGACGACCGGTGTCGACTTCGCGGCGCTGCCGGCGGACTGCCTGTACCTCCCCACGGTGACCAACCCGCTGCTCGACGTGCCGGGCGGGCTGTGCGAGACACCGGGGTTCCGCGGGGTCTCGGTCGCAGGCGTCAACGGGTTCGGGAATGCACGTGGCATCGCCCGGGCGCAGTCGGTGGTCTCCCACGGCGGTGAGGTCGACGGGGTCCGCCTGCTGTCCGAGGCGACCATCGACCGGATCTTCGACGTCCAGGCCGACGGACCGGACCGGGTGCTGTTCGGCGTACCGCTCCGCTGGGGCATCGGCTACCAGCTCCCGGGCCCGTCGGCGCCGGCGATCCCTGGGGGCCGGGTCGCGTGGTGGACCGGCTGGGGCGGCTCGATCGTGGTCAACGACGTCGACCGTCGAACGACGTTCGCCTACGCGATGAACAAGATGGAGGGCTCACACCTGATCCGCTCCGACCGCACGGACGAGTACGTGCGCACCGCGTTCGACTGCCTGGGGGCGGCGGAGTCCCCGGGGCCCCGGTGACTTTGGCACTTCCTGGGCGAGATCTTGCCCGGGAAGTGCAGGAGTCCCCGGGGCCCCGGTGACTCCTACAGGCCGAGCACCCGCTCCAGCTCCCCGACGGTGGTGACGGGCCGCTCGCAGACGAAGCCGCGGCAGACGTACGCCGCGGGGCGGCCTGCGAGGGGCGTACGCCCGGACAGGAGGGGTACGTCGTCGCGCGGGCCGTCGGCCTCGATCACCACCGCACCGGGGTGCCGGCGGGCGCGGGCGGCCAGGGCGGCGCGCTCCGGGCCGGCCGGGCCCACCACCGCGACCTCGAGCGGACCACCGCTCACCATCGTCTGGGCGGCGGCGAGCGACCAGCCCGCGAACCGTGGCGCCCTCTCGGCCAGGGTCGCGACCGTGGCGAGCGCTTCCTCGGCGACCGTCCGGTAGCGGCCCTCCCCCGTCAGCGCGTGGGCTTCGAGGAGGGCGTGGATCATCGAGGAGAGGCCCGACGGCGAGGCGTTGTCGCCGGGGTCGCGCGGCCTCGCGACGAGCACCTCGGCGTCGGCGGCGGTGTCGAAGAAGCCGCCGTCGTCGGCGCGGAACCGCTCGATCGCGTCGTCCAGCAGGTGCCGCGCGCGGTCGAGCCAGGCCGCGTCACCGGTCGCCTGCACGAGCGACAGGAAGCCGGAGGACACGCAGCCGTGGTCCTCCAGCACCCCAGCCGGCGCGCCCACGACGCCGTCGCGCGACACCCGCCGCAGCCGACCGTCGACCATGTGCGCCCCCCACAGCAGCTCGCCGGCGGCGACCGCCGCGTCGACGTAGGCCCGCTCGCCCAGACCGAGCCCGGCATCACAGAGACCGGTGATCGCGAGGCCGTTCCAGGCGGCGACCACCTTGTCGTCCAGGGCCGGCCGCACGCGGGCTGCCCTGGCCTCGAAGAGGCGGCGGCGCACGTCGACCAGGCGAGGCGCCCCCGGCCCCTCGGGGTCCTCGAGGAGCTGGAGCGTGGACGAGCCGTGCTCGAAGGTCCCGCCCTCGGTCACCTCGAAGACCTGCGCCGCCCAGGCGCCGTCGTCCTCCCCCAGCGCCTCGACCAGCTCGGCCGGAGTCCAGGCGTAGAACTTCCCCTCCACGCCCTCGCTGTCCGCGTCCAGCGCCGAGGCGAGCCCGCCCTCGGCGGTGCGCAGCTCGCGGAGCATGAAGTCGGCGGTCTCGCGCGCGACCCGGTCGCCGAGAGGGCCGCCCACCCGGGCGTAGAGGCCGAGCAGCTGCGCGTTGTCGTAGAGCATCTTCTCGAAGTGCGGCACCACCCAGGCCGCGTCGACGGAGTAGCGCGCGAACCCGCCGCCGAGCTGGTCGTAGAGGCCACCGCGCGCCATCGCGTCGAGGGTGCGCGGCAGCATCGTCTGCTCCCCGCGACGGCGCAGGAGCTCCAGCACCATCGAGGGCGGGAACTTCGGGGCGCCGCCGAAGCCGCCGTGCGCGCCGTCGAAGTCGCGCTCCAACAGCCCCACGGCGTCGACCAGCGTGTCCTCGGTGATCGCACCCGCGGCCATCGCCGTGGCGCGGCCGAGGTGCTCGCGCAGGTTGGCCGCCACCCGCCGCACGTCCTCGGGCTTGGTCCGCCAGGCGTCGGCCAGCGCCTCGAGCACCTGCCGGAAGCTCGGCTGCCCGTGCCGCGGCTGGTCGGGGAAGTAGGTGCCGGCGAAGAACGGGCTGCCCTCGTGGTCGAGCACGCACGTCATCGGCCAGCCGCCGTGACCGGTCATCGACGTGGTCGCGTCCATGTAGACCGCGTCGACGTCAGGCCGCTCCTCGCGGTCGACCTTGATGCTCACGAAGTGCTCGTTCAGGTAGGCCGCCGTCGTGTCGTCCTCGAACGACTCGTGCGCCATCACGTGGCACCAGTGGCAGGCGGCGTACCCGACGCTCAGCAGCACCGGCACGTTGCGCCGCCGCGCCTCCTCGAACGCCGCCGGCTCCCACTCCCACCAGTCGACGGGGTTGTCGGCGTGCTGGAGGAGGTAGGGCGAGGTCGCGTCGGCGAGACGGTTGGGCACGGGTCCACTCCGCTCACTGGTCGGGTCTGCAGGGCCGGCAGGGCCCACGCCCCAATGTCTAGCGCACCGGCCCAGCGCGCCCTACGCGGACCAGCGCACCGACTCCCGGATCAGGTCGGCCATCGCCGAGACACCGCGCAGCTCGGGGCGCCGGCCCAACAGCTGCTCCAGGCAGTGCGAGTGGTGCGCGGCCGCGTCGCGGACGTCTCCGGAGCGGAAGTGGCGGGAGACCCGCGTCCGCTCGCGCCCGGACTCGTGGTGCGCCCGCCCCAGCACCGGCGCGACCACGGGCGGGGCCAGCCGACCAGCACTCACCGCAGTCAGGCGCGGCGCGGGCCGGCCTGCCGGCGGAGCTCCACCCGCGCCAGGGTCGCGGACACCAGCAGCACCAGCGCCAGCACGAGGAACACCATCCACTCCGCGCTGCCGTCACCGCCGTCCGGCTCCACGCCGAACACCGCCTCGATCCACTCGTCCCACAGCAGGGTCAGCACCAGGGCCACCCCGCTCAGGGCGGCCAGCCCGAGCTCCACGTAGAGCCGTGCTCGTCTCATCGTCGTCCTCCATCCGTTTGGTTCGTCGTCGGTTGCGTCACCGGCGGCACGTGGGTCGGGCCGTGGTCACCGCGGCTCCACCAGGAGGCGCCCGAACGCGGTGACCACCAGCGGCTCGCGCAGGACGTCGAGGTCGTCCCTGGGATCGCCGTCGAGGAGGACCAGGTCCGCGACCGCTCCTGGGAGCGGCCGGGTGTGGTCGCCCAGCCCGTTCATGAGCCGTCCGCCGACCGTGGCCGCGTGCAGCACGGCGAGGCGGTCCATGCCGGCCACCTCCATGAAGTGGAGCTCGTCGTGCAGCCGCGGTCCGATCGGGTTGAGGTCGGCCCCGACGGCGATCCGGACCCCCGCGGCGAGGCACGCCTGCAGCGCCTCGGCGTGTACGCCGGCCGCGGCCCGGGCACGGTCGCGGGCGTGCGAGGGCCACTGGTCGGCCTCCATCACCGCGTCGTCGTGGGTCACCGCCATCGTCGGCACCAGCCACGTGCCGTGCTCGGCCATGACGGCCGCGGCCCGCTCGTCGAGGGCGTAGCCGTGCTCGATCGACCGGCCGCCGCGGCGCGCGAAGGACTCGGCGACGCGTGCGCTGCCGCAGTGCGCGGCGACGGGGACCCCCCGTGCGCTCGCGACGGTCATGACCGCGTCCAGCTCGGCCTCGGTGAACTGGGGGTCGTCGACGGACTCGTGCTCGCTGTAGAGCCCGCCGGTCAGCATCACCTTGATCCAGTCCACGCCCTGCTCGACCAGGGCCCGGGCCGCACGCAGCATCGCGTCCGCCCCGTCGACCTCCCACTCCCAGGCGACCTCCACGGGCCGTCTGGGGAAGGCGGTCCCGTGACCGCCGGTCGTGCGCAGCCCGGCGCCCGCGGACAGCAGCCGCGGGCCGGGAGCGAGACCCTCGGCGAACGCCCGCGCCCACGCCAGGTCGATCCGGTCCGCCTCCGAGACGGCACGCACGCCCGTCACACCGTGTCGCGCGGCCTCCATGAGGTTGACGCCCGCGCGGACCGTCCAGTCAGCAGTGCCCTCGAAGTATCCGCGCGCGGTCGGGTCGTGCATGAGCGAGCCGGGATGCGCATGGCAGTCCCAGAGGCCGAACATCAGCGTCGCGCCGGCGAGGTCGAGCACCCGGGGCTCGGTGACCTGCGAGGGCTCGACGACGCGACCCTGCGACACCCCGACATCGCCGGTCACCGCCTCCCCGGTCGCCACGTCCAGCACGGACACGCCCCGGAAGAGCAGATCGTTCACCTTGACCACGTCGCTCCCTCGGCCTGCGTGAACCCGTGGACGGCGAGCGTCCGCAACCGCCCGTCCAGCTGGGCCGCGAGCTCGCTCCAGACCTCGCGGACGCTCCGGGTGGGAGCCGTGTCGGATAGCTCGCTCACGATCTCGGGGATGAGCTGGATCTTGGCGACCAGTCCCGGAGGCTTCTTCAGGTCATCGCCGTGCCCGCCCTTCGCGCCACCGATCGCCGCGCGTGTCCGGCCGAGCTCGTCGCGAGCCCCCTCGTCGAGCTCCGTGTCCACCAGACGGGCATCGATCCAGGTGAGCGCCCGGCCGGCCGCGGCCAGCCCGTCGCGAATGTCGACCAGCAGCTCGTACTGCTGCCCCAGCGCCTCGTCGCCGCTGAAGATCCGCGGGTCGCGCAGCACGGTCGCCTCGGCCTCGCGCCGCTCCCCACGGACGGTCAGGCCGACGCCGTAGCGCCCGGGCGGGACCCGAGGACCCGGCGTGATCGGCTTGGCCGGCTCCTCACCCTCGGGCGCACCGAGCGCCGCCTCGACGCGGAGGTCCCACACCATCTGGTGCAGGCCCGCCTCGAGCTCGGCGCCCTCCTCGGGTGCCTTCGAGGGGTCGGGCAGGGTGCGCAGCACCGAGCCCGACTCGTCGGCGAGCTCCAGCCGCACCTCGCTCGCCGCCACCGGCTCCGCCAGGCGGAACCACACGGCCAGGCCGTCGGGCGGGTTCTCACCTCCGTCGATGACGACGTTGCGCACCGAACCGTCGGGCTGCTCCTCGGGCGTGAACGACGCCCCGCCCAGCGGGACCCCGGGGTAGCCACCCACCCAGGTGCCCTCCCCCTTCATCTCGAAGCCGGTCGGCGTCGGGTAGCGATGGACGGGCTGGGGGGTGTGCAGGGTGACGATGCCGTCGTCGCGGGCGGACTCCCGCACCGGGGTGAGGTCGTCGAAGATCCAGAAGCCCCGGCCGTGCGTGGCGGCGACCAGCTCGTGGTCGCGGAAGGCCAGGTCGTAGACCGGCACGGGCGGGAGCCGTTCGCCGAGGGCCGACCAGGAGCCGCCGGCGTCGGTCGAGACCAGGACCCCGTCGTCGGTCGCGAGGTAGAGGACCTGCGGCGCCACCGGATCGGCCACGACGCAGCGGAGCACGCAGTCGGCCGGGAGCGAGCCGGACAGGTCGGTCCAGGTGCGGCCGCGGTCGGTGGTCAGGTACAGGTAGGGCCGCCGGTCCTGCAGCCGGTAGCGGTGCGCGGCGACGTAGGCCGTGCCGGGATCGGCCAGCGAGGTCTCGATGGCCACCACCGTCGCGAGCTCGGGAAGCTCCGGTGGTGTGACGTCGTCCCAGGCGGCACCGCCGTCCGAGGTCACGTGCACGAGCCCGTCGTCGGTCCCGGCCCACAGCGTCTGGGGGTCGGCGACCGAGTCGGCGAAGGCGTGGATGGTGCAGAAGACCTCCGCACCCGAGGTGTCCTTGTTGATCGGCCCGCCGCTGGCGAGCTGGAGCGCCTGGTCGTCGGTGGTGAGGTCGGGGCTGATCGCCTCCCACGACATGCCGGCGTCCGCGGAGCGGAAGACCCGCTCGCCGCAGACGAAGAGCACCGACGGGTCGTGCCGGGAGAACTGGATCGGGTAGGTCCAGCCGAACCGGTGACGGTGGGTGGCCGGGTCGGTGCCCATGAAGTGCTCGACCCAGACCGCGACGTCCTGGGCCTGCTCGGTCACCTGGTCGAAGCGCAGGAGCGGCCCGGGGTGCCCGAAGCCGGCACCGCCGACGTAGACGAAGCGGTCATCGAGCGGGTCGCAGGCGACGTCGCCGGCCTCGGCCTCGCCCAGCTCGAGGCAGTCCGGCCAGCGGATCGCGCCCTTCCAGGACCGCGACGGGACCCGGATGCCCGAGTTGTCCTGCTGGGTGCCGTAGAGGTCGAAGGGGAAGGTGCGCCCGACATCGACCCGGTAGATCTGCGCCGTCGACTGGTTGTAGACCGAGGAGAAGGTCTTCCCGCCGTTGTGGGAGACGCACGCGCCCCCGTCGTTGGCCTGGACCATCCGGTGGGGGTCCGCGGGGTCGAGCCAGAGGTCGTGGTTGTCGCCGTGCGGGGTCTGGATCTGGGTGAAGGTCTCGCCGCCGTCGCGCGAGCGCCAGAACCACAGGTTGCAGGTGTAGACGGTGTCCGCGTCCACCGGGTCGGCGAAGACGTGGCTGTAGTACCAGGGACGGCCCGTCTGGTCGCTGTCGGTGTTGAGCCGGGTCCACGTCTCGCCTGCGTCGTCGCTGCGGTAGACGCCGCTCTCGTCGTCGGCCGCCTCCACGACGGCGTAGACCCGTGAGGGTCGGCTCGGCGCGATGGAGACGCCGATCCGACCCTTGAGCGCCGCAGGGAACCCGCTCTTCTCGCTCATCGGGGTCCAGGTCCGGCCCCCGTCGGTCGTCCGGTGGAGGTCGCTGTGCGGACCGCCGCTGACCATCTCCCACGGGCGGCGCACGGCCTGCCAGATCGAGGCGAACGCGATGTCCGGGTCGGTCGGGTGCAGGGTCAGGTCCGCCGCTCCCGCGTCGTCGCTCACGAAGAGCACGTGCTCCCACGTCCCGCCGCCGTCGCGGGAGCGGTAGACCCCACGGTCGCCGCTGGGACCGAAGATGTCGCCGAGCGCCGCCACCCAGACGTCGTCCGCGTCCGTGTCGTGGATGCGCACCCGGGCCACGTGCCGTGTGTCGGCGAGCCCTCGGTGCTCCCAGCTCCTGCCACCGTCCAGGGACCGGTAGACGCCGTCACCGGCGACGACGTTGTTCCTGGTGCACGACTCACCCGTCCCGGCCCACACCGTCGCCGGCACCGACCTGGACACGGCGAGCGCCCCGATCGGAGAGGTGCCGAGGAAGCCGTCGCTCACGTTGCGCCAGTAGGTCCCGCCGTCGTCGGTCTTCCAGACCCCGCCCGCGCAGGCACCGAAGTAGAAGACCGCCGGGTCGTCGGGGTCCCCGGCGACCGCCACCGATCGACCGCCCCTGGAGGGACCCACATGACGCCAGCGCTGTCCGGAGGGCATCAACGGGGCTCGCCCTCGCGGCCGACCGGCCGGATGCGCAGGATGACGCGCTCGCTCTTGATCGTCTCGCCCTTGTACGGACGCCCGAAGTAGAGCTCGGACAGCTCGTCGATGTGCGCTCGCGCGACAGGGCCGTCGATGGTCTCGACGACCACCCCGCGGATCTCGGCGTAGGAGTAGGGGTCGTCGCGCTCCCACACGGTCACCGTCACCCGGGGGTCCCGCAGCACGCTCGCGTACTTCTTGCGGTGCTTCTCGGTGTTGATCAGCACGCACTCCTCGTCGCAGTCCACCCACATCACCTGGGCGGCCGGCTGGCCGTCCTCGAGGAGGGTCGAGAGCGTGACGAAGTTCGGTGCACGCAGGAGCTCCTGCTCCCGGGCAGTCAGCATCGGTTGTCCTTTCAGGTCCGTACTCGGGAGTCGAGCACCACGTAGAGGAGGTCGACCAGGATGTTGGCGACGACCACGAACAGGCTGGCGAGCAGGACCACCCCGATGATGGTCGGCTGGTCGCCCCTCGAGACCGCCTCGACGGCGAGGCTGCCGATGCCCTGCAGCCCGAAGATCCGTTCGGTGACCACCAGGCCGCCGAGCAGGGCGGCGACGTCGACGCCGAGCTGGGTCACCAGGGGCGCGATGGCGCTGCGCATGCCGTGCTTGTAGACCACCACGCGTTCGGGGAGCCCCTTGGCCCGCGCCGTACGGATGTAGTCCTCGCTGAGGACGTCGAGCATCATCGCGCGCGACAGCCGCGCATAGGTGGCCGCGCTCACGAAGGCGACGGTCGCCCAGGGCAGCAGCAGGTGCCTCGCCCACTCGACCGGCGACTCCGACGGGGAGACGTAGCCCGAGCCCGGGAAGATCGTGATGCCGTGCACGGTCAGCTGGTAGAAGAGCACGTACAGCGTCAGCAGCCCGAAGACGAAGGTCGGGAAGCTGAGTCCGGTCAGGACGAAGGCGGCTCCGAAGCGGTCGCGCAGCGAGCCCGGCCGGCGCGCCGACGTCGTCCCGATCGTGACGCCGACGCCGAAGAAGATCACGGCGGACCCGAACGCGAGGGAGAGGGTCACCGGCAGGCGCTGGGTGATCTGGTCGAGCACCGGCTGCCGACTGTAGTAGGAGTAGCCGAGGTCGCCGTGGAGGAGCCCGGTGAGGAACTGCCAGTAGCGCTGGGGCACGGGCTGGTCGAGACCGAGGTTGTGCCGGATCCTCTCGACGACGTCGAACGTCGCCTGGGGACCCGCGATCGACCGGGCGGGATCGTTCGGCGCGACGTAGAACAGGGCGAACACGATCACGCTGATCGCGAAGAGCGTGAGTGCTCCGAGCGCCAGCCGCTTGACCAGGAAACCGAAGATCGCCATCAGCCGAGCACCTCCGGGCCCGACTCGGATGTCGTCGTGGCGCGGGAGTGACGACGCTCCGCTCGTCGGACGGACCGGGACCGCCGTCGCGCCCTGCGCGAGGCGCCGGGATCGAGGGCGTCGCGCAGCCCGTCGCCGAGCAGGTTGAACCCCAAGGTGGTGACCAGCAGGGCGAGTGACGGGAAGACCACCATCCACCAGGCCACGGTGTAGAGCGCGTTGTTGCTGGCCTCGGCGAGCATGTTCCCCCACGTGGCCGTCGGAGGAACGACACCGAGGCCGAGGAAGGAGAGCGTGGCCTCGAACACGATCGCCGAGGGGATCAGCAGCGTCGTGTAGACGATGATCGGCGCCACGAGGTTGGGCAGCACGTCGCGCACGATGATCCGCCGCCGGGTGCCGCCGAGCGAGCGGGCCGCCTCGATGAACTCCCGCTCGCGGATGCTCAGCACCTGCCCCCGGATCACCCGGGCGATCGGGCCCCAGGTGAAGCAGGCGATGACCAGGACGCTGATCTTGAGGCTCGGGCCCACCAAGGACACCAGCGAGATGGCGAAGAGCAGGAAGGGCACGCTGAGGATCAGGTCGATGAGCCAGTTCAGGACCATGTCGGTGCGGCCCCTGAGGTAGCCGCTGACCGTGCCGACCAGCACGCCGATGGCCACCGCGCACGCACTGGCCAGCACGCCCACGACGAGGGAGATCCGGGCGCCGTACGCGAGGCGGACCAGCACGTCTCGCCCGAGCCGGTCGGTGCCGAGCCAGAACTCGCCTCCCGGCCCGACAGGGAGCCCGTCCGCAGAGAGCCCCTCGTCCCTGAACTGGGTGTTCGGGTCGTGCCCGGTGATCGCCGCGAGCACCGGGGCGAAGATGGCGACGAGCACGACCATGACGACCACCACGAGGGCAACGAGTGCGATCCGGTCCCGGCGCAACCTGCCCAGCGCGAGCTGGAACGACGTCCGCGCGGTCACCTGCGCCTCCCCCGTCGCGGCGACGGGCAGCTCGTCCTGCACCACGGGCTGCGTCATCGGACCGCCTCCTGGGCCCTCGCGGTCAAGGGGAAGTGACAGGCCACCGCCGCCTCGCGCCCGTCGCGGGTGGACAGGAGCGGCAGGTCGACGCGGCAGACGTCCTCGGCCCGCTCGCAGCGGGGGTTGAACCGGCAGCCGCTCGGCGGGTGCACCGGTGAGGGCACCTCCCCTGCCAGGGGCCGGACGCGGTTGCCGTCCGCCACGTCGGGGTCGACGTGCGGCGCCGCGCTGAGCAGTGCCGCCGTGTAGTGGTGCTGGGGTGCGCTGAACACCGACTGGGTCTCACCTGCCTCGACGATGCGGCCGAGGTACATCACGGCGGTGCGGTCGCTGATGTGGCGGACCACCGAGAGGTCGTGGCCGATGAAGACGTAGGTCAGGCCGAGCTCGGCCTGCAGGTCCGCGAGGAGGTTGATGATCTGCGCCTGCACCGAGACGTCGAGCGCCGACACCGGCTCGTCGCAGACCACGAGCTTGGGCCGGGTGGCCAGGGCACGCGCGATCCCGATCCGCTGACGCTGGCCACCGGAGAACTCGCTCGGGAACCGGTTGTAGTGCTCGGGGTTGAGTCCGACGAGCTCCATCAGCTCCTGCACCTGGCGGATCGACTCCCGCCGGCCCTCGGTCAGGCCGTGGATCGCCAGGGGTTCGTTGATGATCGCCCCGACCCGGCGCCGCGGGTTGAGCGAGCCGTAGGGGTCCTGGAAGACCATCTGGACGTCACGACGCAGCCGGCGCAGGTCCTGCGGACCGAGTCGGGTCAGGTCCTGCCCCCCGAACTCGACGCTGCCGCTGGTGACCGGGATCAGGGCGGTCATCAGCCGGGCCAGGGTCGACTTCCCGCATCCCGACTCCCCCACGATGCCCAGGGTCTCGCCGCGCCGGACCTCGAGGTCGACCCCGTCCACGGCGTGCACGAGCTCGTGGCGGCCACGCCACCAGCCGCCGCGGACGGGGAAGTGCTTCGTGACTCCTGCCAGCGTGAGGATGACGTCGTCGTCGCTGGTCGTCGCCGGCCCGGGGGGCGGGACCGGCGTCGTGACGGCGGCGGACCTCGATCCGGCGGCGCGGTTCGCCTCGGCCGGGAGCCAGCACATCGAGGTGTGCTGCGGCTGGGGGTTCCTGGCAGGAGGTGGCGACAGGCACTCCTCCGTGGCGTGGGAGCAGCGCGGCCGGAAGACACAGCCCGGCTCGACGTGGAGCAGGCTGGGCGGCTGGCCCGGGATGGCGTAGAGGCGTTCGCCCGGCGCCTTGGAGGTCGGGATGCTCTCGAGGAGGCCGCGCGTGTAGGGGTGGTGCGCCGAGTGGTAGAGGTCGCGACGGGTCGCCGTCTCGACCATCCGGCCGCCGTACATGGTCATCACGCGGTCGGCCATCCCGGCGATGACACCCAGGTCGTGGGTGATCATGATGATCGAGGTCCCGAAGTCCGACTGGAGCTCGCGGAGCAGCTCCAGGATCTGCGCCTGGACGGTCACGTCCAGCGCGGTGGTCGGCTCGTCCGCGATGATGAGCGCCGGTCGCAGGGCGACCGCCATCGCCACCATGGCCCGCTGGCGCATCCCCCCGGAGAACTGGTGCGGGAACTCCCGGGCCCGGCGGTCGGGCTGTCCGAGCCCCACCCGGTCCAGCAGCTCGACGGCGGTCTCCCGTGCCTTGCGCACGGAGACGCGCTGGTGCACCCGGATCGCCTCGGCGATCTGGTGGCCCACCCGGAAGTGCGGATGCAGGCTCGACAGCGGGTCCTGGAAGACCATGCCGATCCGGGCACCGCGGATCTTCCGCATCTCCTGGTCGGACACCTGGATCAGGTCCCGACCCTCGAAGACGGCGCTCCCGGACACCCTCGCACCGGGCAGCAGCCGGACGAGCGCCTGGGTGCTCACGCTCTTGCCCGACCCGGACTCCCCCACGATGCCGAAGGTCTCGCCAGGCTCGACGGAGAAGTCGAGCCCGCGGACGGCCTCGACCTCGCCGTCCTCCGTGTCGAACCTGACCCGGAGGCCCTCGACGTCGATCAGTGCCATGACATCCCATTCGCGAGACGGGTCCGCCTCGCCCGCCCGGTAGGGGATCCGGGCGGACGGGGCGGACGGGGTAGCAGCGCTCGGTCAGTCGTTGAGCGCCACGTTGGTCATGTCGCCGTTGTGCCAGCCGGGCACGTAGATGAAGTTGGCGACCCGGGAGCTGTGCAGGGACGCGAACTGCGTCCGCGCGATCGGCACCCAGGCGGCGTCCTCACTCGCGATCTTGTCGGCCTGGGCCCAGATCGTCGCGGCCTCGGCCGGGTCCGACGTGGCGAGGGCCTGGTCGATGACCGTGTTGAGCTCGTCGTTGTTGTAGTCCCCGTAGTTGGGCGAGCCCTTGGCGTACTTCCGGCCGTCGAGCAACGGGACGAAGAAGCCCCGCGCCGCGTTGCCGAGGTAGTCGGGTGTCCAGCCGACCGGGGCGATGTCCCACTCCCCGCGGTCGGTGGCGTCCGGGTTCTGCAGATAGTTCTGGTAGAAGGTGTTACGCGACATCGAGCGCAGCTCCAGGGTGATGCCGGCCCGCGCCAGGTCCTGCTGGAGGACCGTGGCGATGTCCGGGTAGGAGCTGTCGTCCCGGTAGAGCATCTTCAGGGTCAGCCCGTCGGGGTAGCCCGCGGTCGCGAGCAGCTCCTTGGCCTTGTCGACGTCACCCTCGTCGTCGGGCGTGTTGTAGGGGTCGATCTCCTCATAGCCGTCGATCACGGGCGGCAGGATCTGGCCGGTGACCTGGGCCACCTCGGGGCCGCCGAGGACCTTGATGATCGCCGCCTTGTTGACCGCGTAGTTGAGCGCCTGGCGGACCTCGAGCTTGTTGAGGGCACCGTCGTTGTTCGGGCTGCGGTAGTTGAAGGTCAGGTAGGGCAGCAGCGTCCCGCCGCCGGAGACGACGAGCCGGTCGTCCTTCGCCGCACGGAGCCCCGGGACCTCCGACGTGGGCGTGACGGCGTCACCCCACTGCATGTCGATGGTGCCGGCCTGGATCTGCTGGGAGATCGCGGAGTCGTCCTGGCCCGCCTGGATCTCGATGCGGTCGACGTAGGCCTTGCGCAGCGGGTCCGACGAGGCGTCCCACGCCGGGTTGCGCTCCAGGGTGAACGACTGGCCGGGCGTGTAGTCGGTGATCATGTACGGCCCGTCCGAGACCGTGTTGGCGCGCATCTCCGGGCTGTCCGGCAGGTACTCGAGGTACTCCTCGGGCTGCGGGGCCGCGAACGAGCCAAGAGCCAGCAGGGACAGGAAGTCGCTGGCCGGCTGGGTGAGGGTGAACACCACGGTGTGGTCGTCGGGTGCCTGGATCCCGCTGATGTCGTTGTTGGCGATGTACTCCTTGATCGCCTCGACCGTGGGCTCGACCTCGGCGAAGCCGGTGCAGTAGTCGGTGAGCCCCGCGATGGTGTCGGTGTAGTAGCTGAGCACCGGCGAGCCGAGCTGCGGGTTGCAGATGCGCTTCAGGCCGGTGACCACGTCGCCGGCGACGACGTCACGGTCACCGCCGGGGGCGTGCCACTTGGCCCCGTCCCGGAGGGTGATGGTGTAGGTCAGCCCGTCGGCGCTGATGCCGCCGTTGTCGACGGTCGGGATGTCGGTGGCGAGGTCAGGGGTGACGGTGATCGCCGCCTGCTCGTCGGTCGTCGTCGGGTAGCTGAACAGCCCGCGGTTGATCGCGTGCTGCATCGCCAGGTCGGCGGGGCCGTACCCGGTCGCCGGATCCAGGTTCCCGATCTCCTCGGGGCCTGCGAGCCGCAGCGTCCCGCCCTTCTTCAGGTCCTTGGACCCGCTCGTCCCACCGCCGTCCGAGCCGCCGCACCCCGCCAGGGCGAGAGCGCCGACCAGCACCAGACCTACGGCCGCCTTCTTGTTCATCAACACCGTCGACTCACCGAATCCCCTCGAAGCTGGGTTGTTCGCCATCCGAACGAACAATCGGAAACTGACCATAACGGAGAGTTGTGCGCATGCCAACCTCTTGTACGCTCTGCGCGCATACTATTTTGGAGGAGACCGGGATGGACCCACGACTGCGCGCGGTGTGCGAGCTGTTCATGCCTTCGGTCCGCGAAGAAGGCGGCCGGCACGAGTACGACGGGCGGATCTACGACCTGTCACCGGACGGGGTGGACGGCTCGCTGCGGGCGCTGGGTGGTCCCGCCTTCGACGACCCGGCTGAGGACGAGCACGTCGCCAGCTTCGAGGCGCTGGCGCGCGCGTGGTTCGGCGACCTCGAGGTGCACCGCTGGAACCCCGACCTGCACATGCGCAACCTCAACCTGGTCCACTACGAGCGCGACTACGCGCCGCTGGCGGAGCGGAACGCGCACCGGGCGACGCACCTGCAGCAGTGGCCGGAGGCCGTCGAGATGGCCCTCGCCTCACTCGACCGGGTCTCGGCGCCGATGGCCAGGGCCCTGGTCTCCAGCGCCCGCGGCCTGCACGCCCAGGTCGACAGCACACCGGCCGACGACGCGACCTCGCGCGCCGCGCATGCCGCAGCCGACCGCCTGACCCACCACCTCGTGGCTGCCGCCGAGACCGGGGAGCCCGACCCCGCGCTCGGCGCGGGCAACCTCGCGCGCCTGATGACGGCGAGCGAGGATCTCCCCTTCGACATCGCGACGATGACCGACGTGGTGGAGAAGGAGCGGGTCCGGCTCGGCGAGATCCTGCGTGACGCGTGCGCCCGCGTGGACAGCACCGCGAGCGTGCGTGACGTGGTGCGCCGGCTGCTCGCGGACCGGCCGCGCAGCGACGACGAGATCCTGCACAACGCCCGCTCGGTCACCGAGGAGCTGATGGCGTTCACCGCCGAGCATCAGCTCGTGCCGTTCCTCGACGGCGAGATGGAGTTCGGCCTCGACCGCGAGGCCCAGGGGCTCTACTTCGCCAACATGCGCTTCTCGGCCCCCGAGGAGCCCGACTCCCCGTCGACGTACCACGTGACGCCTCCCGACTGGGGCTGGCCGCGGCCCGAGGTGGACGAGTGGCTGGAGACCTTCAGCCCCACCCTGATCGGTTCGATGAGCGCACACGAGGCCGCGCCCGGGCACTTCGCGCACGCGCGTGCGCTCCGGCGTACGGACGGCGTGGCCCGCCGGGTCCTGATCTCCTACACCTTCGCCGAGGGGTGGGCGCACTACGCCGAGGAGCTCTGCTGGGAGGAGGGGTTCCACGAGGACGACCCCCGCTATGCCATCGGCATGGCGATCTGGGCGCTGGTCCGCGTGACGCGACTGGCCTCCGCCATCGGCCTCCACAGCGGCACGATGACGGTCGAGGAGTCGGTCGCCCGCTTCGTCGACGACGCCTACTTCCCACCGCCCGCGGCACGCCAGGAGGCCAACCGTGGGCTCTTCGACCCGATGTACGCGCGGTTCACCTGGGGCAAGCTGGTCATCCAGGACTCCCGGGAGCGGGCCCGTCGCGCCTGGGGTCCGGACTTCTCGCTGGGCCGCTTCCACGCCGCGATGTTCGAGCTCGGGTCACCGCCCGTCGGGCTGGTCGACCGCATGTTCGCGGACGCCGCCCCGACCGGCGGTTCCTGAGCGGCGCCCGGGCCACCGCCGGTCGGTGCCGGTCACTGCACGCGCGGGTCCAGCAGGTGGTAGGTGATGTCCACGAACAGGTTGAAGATCGTCACGAGCACCGCCGCCAGGACGACGGTGCCGGCGAGGACCGGCAGGTCCGAGGTGGTCAGGGCATGGATCGCCAGGTTGCCCACGCCGTTGAGCCCGAAGACGATCTCCACCACGACCGCACCGCTGAGCACCAGCCCGACGTCCATGCCGAGCATCGTGATCACCGGCATGAGCGCCGGGCGGATCACGTGCCGGGTCACCACCCGGCGACGCGAGAGGCCCTTGGCGCGCGCGAGCACCACGTGGTTCTCCCCCGCCACCTCGAGCATGCTCGATCGCAGGATCCGTGAGTAGGCAGCGGCGTAGGTGACGGCGAGGGTCAGCCAGGGCAGGACCAGGTGGTAGGCCCACTGCACCGGGTCCTCCGTGAGCGGCACGTAGCCGGGGGCCGGAAACCAGTGCAGCTTGAAGTACAGGACGTAGATCAGCCCGATCCCCAGCACGAACTGCGGCGTCGAGACCCCCACGAGGGCCGAGATCATGGCGGTGCGGTCACGCACCGAGCGCGGCCTCAGGGCGGCCAGGACCCCCACGCCGAGGCCGAGCGTCAACCAGAGGACCGCACCCCCCGCGGCCAGGGAGATCGTGACCGGCAGCCGGTCCAGGATCGTGTCGAGGACCGGCTGCTGGTTCTTGAACGAGTAGCCGAGGTTGGGTGGCCAGTTGAGCAGCCCCGACGCATGGCCGTTGCCGATCAGGTCCGGCCCGTGCAGCGTGTTGAGGTACTGCTTCCACAGCGGGAGGTCCAGCCCCATCCGGTGCCGCACCTGGGCGAGGGTCTCCGGCGACGCGCCCTTCGGGATCGAGCCCACCGCCGGGTCGGTCGGGACGACGAAGAACAGCGTGTACGTCGCGGCGAGGATGATCAGCACGGTCGGGACCAGCCAGAGCAGTCGGCGCACGACGACGCGGAGCAGCTTGCGGGGCATCTGGACCTCCTCAGATCGTCCGCTGCGAGGAGCGTGGGTCCAGCGCGTCGCGCAGCCCGTCCCCGACCAGGTTGAAGGCGACCGTCGTGGTGAGCAGCGCCGCGCCGGGGACCGCGATCATCCACGGGGCACTGGCGTAGTAGCTCTGGCCGTCGGCCAGCATCTGGCCCCACGTCGGGGTCGGGGGCTGCAGGCCGAGCCCCAGGTAGGACAGCGACGCCTCGAGCAGCACGTTGGCGGGGATGATGAGCGTGCCGAAGACCACCAGCGGGCCGGCGATGTTGGGGAGCACGTGTCGCCAGATGATCCACCCGTCCGTCGCGCCCACCGCTCGCGCCGCGAGGACGTACTCCCGCTCGCGGATGGCCAGCGCCTGCCCGCGCACGATCCGCGCGATGTAGGGCCAGGTCGCGAACGCGACGATCGCGATGAGGATCCCGAGGCTGGCGCCGAACACCGCCCGCACGGCCAGGCCCAGCAGCAGGATCGGGAAGCTGAGCACCAGGTCGACCAGCCGCGACAGCACGGTGTCGACACGACCGCGGAGGAACCCGGAGAAGACGCCGATGACGGTGCCGATCAGGACGGCCAGCACCGTGGCGGCCAGTCCGATGAGCAGCGAGATCCGGGCGCCGTACGCCGTCCGGGTGAGCAGGTCCCGCCCGAACTGGTCGGCACCGAGCCAGAAGTGCAGCTGCCAGTCGGGGCCGCGCGGGAGTCCGAGCTCCGTGGTCATCTGGTCCTGGTGGGAGATGTCGTTGGGCGGGTGCCCGTTGAGGTGGGCCACCAGGGGCGCGAGGACGGCCAGCAGGACGATCACGGCGATGTAGACCAGGCTGACCATGGCCGCGCGGTCGCGGCGGAAGCGGCGCAGGACGCTGCGCAGCTCCGAGCGCCCGGACGGACCCGCGCCCGCCCCTGCCGCGTCGCCGATCTCCAGCCCGCTGAGCGTCATGACTCGCCGGTCGACAGGTCCAGCCGCAGGGACTCCACGTAGCGGAGCAGCACCGGTGCGCGGCCCTCGCGCAGGACGTCGAGGACCACCTGGTCGACCGCGCCGTCGAGCATCCGGGTCTCGAGGTTCTGCTCGTTCGCCCAGCTCTCGAGGTCGGCGACGACGTCGCCGCCGGGCCGCGCGGCGCCGGCGGCCTCGAGGAGGCCACCGACCAGGAGCCGGATCGAGTCGTCGAGCGCGATCACCTCGGCCGGTGGCGTGTACTCCAGCCACAGCGACCCGAGGAGTCGTGCCAGGTCGTGGACCGGGTAGGTCGCGTCGTCGATCCGGAGGTCGACCACCGGGGCGGGGTTCCCCGGCTTGTGGCCCTCGCCTCCGCCCCAGATCCGCACCGCGGACGACTGCCTGCCCCGTCCGTCGCCCCCGGCCCGGTCCCCGGCCAGCAGTGCCGCCACCAGGCGTTGGGTGAAGGAGAGGTCGGTGCGTCGCTCGTACTCCTCCGCCATCGCCTCGACGACCTGCGGGCCCGCGAGCAGGTTGCCCTGCACGGCGTAGCCGGCGCCGCACATGCCGCCGGCCCACGGCAGGCACTTCGAGCCGGTGTAGGAGCCCGCCGCACCGCGCGCGTCGACGATGCCCAGCTGCCGGTGCGGTGCGTCCGGGTCTCCGTGCGTGAGGCTCGCGATGACCGCTGCCGCGGACAGCCCGTCCAGCAGAAGGCGACGTCCCTCCACGCCGTAGCGGAGGTCGTGCCAGGCCTGGGTCGCCACCGCCCCGACCCCCGGCTCGCCCCACGGCACGTGCGCGCCGACGCAGAGCGCCTTCGACGCGACAGCCACGCCGTGGGCGCCGCTCGCCGGGTCCACCGCGACGATCGAGTAGGTCATCGGACCGCCGCGACCTGGCCGCGCAGGTGAGCGAGGACCCGGGGGTCGATGCTGCCCGTCACGAAACGCTCCTCGAAGTTCTCCGTGCCGACCCACTGCTCGAAGGCCGCCTCGAAGCCCCCGAGCTCCTCGGGCCGGTAGCCGAGGGTGACCAGGGACTGCTCGACCTCACCCGTCAGCGCCTCGTCGAGGGGAAGCAGGGTGCCCGGCTCGGGACGGCAGAAGTAGAGGTCGTGCAGGTCCACGAGGCGGGCGAGCTCGACGACCGGCTCGGCGTCGTCGTCGACCCGGAGGTCGATCGCGATGTCCAGCCCACCGCCGTACGCCGCTCCCTCGCGCCAGACCCTGATGGCCGCGGACTGCTTGCCCCGCCGGTCGCCGCCGGCGGCCTCGCCGAGCTCGAGCGCGCGCAGGAGCCGCTGCTTGAACGGGGCGGTGGGGTCCTCGCGGTAGCCCGCCACCATCTGGGTGAGCACCTGCTCGCCGGCCAGGATGTTGCCCTGGACCGTGATCTCGCCGTCCACGATCCCGCCCGACCAGGGCAGGCAGTCCGGGCCGGTGAAGCTCGCCGCGCGCCCCTCGCGGTCCACGATCCCGACCTGCCGGTGGGCCGCCACCTCGTCGGCGCCGACCAGCCGCTCCACGACCTCGGCCGAGGAGAGGCCCTGGTCGAGGAGGGCCAGCCCGCCCTCGCCGTACGAGAGGTTCGCCAGCGCCTGGGTGGCGATGGCGCCCCGGCCGGCACCGCCCCAGGGCACGGCGTGCCCCACGGCGAGGCACTTGGATGCGACGGCGACGCCCCAGGACTCGGTCTCCGAGTCGTAGGCGGCGATCGAGAAGGTCATCGAGCAGTCTCCATTCGGATCATCGGGCCGGGGGTGGGGGAGGTAGGTGCGATCACTGCTTGATCCACACGTTGCTGAGGTCGGCGTTGTGGTGCCACGGCGAGTAGGTCCAGTTCTGCAGCCGGGCGGACCAGACGAACGGCTCGCTGGCGTAGAGCCAGGGCGCCCAGGGGGCGTCCTCCATGATCCGCTGGTCGAGGGCGGCCCACTTGTCGGCCCGCTCGTCGGCGTCGATGGTCCCCAGGGCGTCGTCGATCGCGGCGTCGACCTCGGGGTTGTCGTACTCCGCCATGTTGTTGTTGGCCGACTCCATGATGGAGCGGCTGTCGAACAGCGGCACGAAGTAGCTGCGCGCCCCGTCACCCGGGAAGTCCGGGCACCACTCGGCGTCTGCGATCTGGTGCTCGTTGCGCTTCGCGGGGAAGAGCAGGGAGTCGTAGTAGACCGAGAAGCCCTGGTAGGTCTTGATGTTGAGGGTGATGCCGACCCGCTCCAGGGACGCCTGGACCGCCGTGGTGAACGCCGGGCCGTAGCCGGTCGACGAACCCACGTAGTTGAGGGTCAGGCCGTCGGGGAACCCGGCCTCCGCGAGCAGCTCCTTGGCCTTGTCGACATCACCGCGGCTGTCGTCGGACGGGTAGAGGTCGTAGTCGGTGTGGCCGAACTCGGTGGGCGGAAGGATGCTGCTCGCGATGTCGCCGGCGAGGGTGCCGCCCCGGGTCTTGCGGAGCGACTCCTTGTCGAGCGCGTAGTTGATCGCCTGCCGGACCCGTACGTCGCTGATCGGGCCCGCGGCCGGGTTCGTGTTGAGCGGCATGTACTCGACGCATCCGGTCGCCCTCGTGGTGAAGCGCGCCTTCAGCTCCGGGTCGGTGGAGAGCTGGCCGAGGCTCGCGACCGGCGGGTCGAGGTTGAGGGAGAGGTCCGCGTCGCCGGACTGGATCGCCAGGGTCGCCGCGTCCGCGCTGGCCCCCATCGTGACCTCGACGGAGTCGACGTAGGCCTTGCGCAGCGGGTCCGTCTCGGGGTCCCAGTTGGGGTTGCGCACGAACTTCATCGAGCTGCCGGGCTCGTAGCTCTCGAGCATGTAGGGCCCGATCGCGGCCACGTGCTGGGAGTAGTCCGAGCCCACCTCGTACTGGTCGGCCAGCTCCTGGGGCTGCGGCGCGAAGAAGCCGAGCGAGAGGATGGACAGGATGTCGCCGGCGGGGCGGACGAGGTCGACCTGGAGGGTGTGCTCGTCGACGGCGGTGAGGCCGCTGATCGAGTCGGCGGAACCGTCACCGAACTCCTGGGCGCCCTTGATCAGCATCGCGTAGGGCTGGCCGCTCGAGGGCGTCTTCTCGTCGAACATCCGGCCGATGCCGTAGACGAAGTCCTCGGCGGTGACGGCCCGGTCCACGGGCGGCGCCCACTTCACGCCCTCGCGGATCTTGAAGGTGTAGGTCGTCCCGTCCTCCGACACGGTGGGGGGTCCGTCCGCGAGGTCGGGCTGCGGGGTCGCGGCCTCGGTCTCGTCGTCGCTGGACTGGTAGGCGTAGAGCGTGCGCGAGTAGAGCCGCTGGAGAGCCCACGAGACCGGCGAGTAGCCGTCGGCGGTGTCGAGGAAGTCGACGTCGTCCCCGTTGATCAGCTTCAGCACCCCGCCCTTGGTCGGCGTGCCTGCCTCGGAGCCGGGGTCGTCGGAGTCCCCTCCCGAGCTGCAGGCGGCGGTGGTGGCGAGCACCGCGAGGCTCAGCCCGGCGGCGACGAGCGTGCGTACGGTCATGTTCGGGTCCTCAGGGTCGGGATCGGGCGGGTTCCAGGCGGGTTTCAGGCGGTGCGGATGGGCAGGACGGACCCGAGTCCGACGTGATGACACGCGGCAAGGTGGTCACCGCGGGTGCTGAGCGCGGGGTCCTCGGTGGTGCAGAGCGCGCGCTCTGTCTCCGAGAGGTCGTGCAGGAAGCGCAGGCAGCGCGGATGGAAGCTGCACCCCTCCGGCACCCGGTCGGGGCCGGGGATCTCGCCGACGATGCGCGGACGCGGCCGGTGTCGCTCGGCCTGCGGGTCCGGGATCGGCATGGCGTCGAGGAGGGTCCGGGTGTACGGGTGCTCGGGCCTCTCGAACAGGGTCTCCACGTCGGCCACCTCGACGATCCGGCCGAGGTACATCACCGCCACCCGGTCGGAGATGTGGCGGACGACGGACAGGTCGTGGGAGATGAAGACGTAGGAGAGGCCGAGCCTCACCTTGAGCTCCTCCAGCAGGTTGATCACCCCGGCCTGCACCGACACGTCCAGCGCGGAGACCGGCTCGTCGAGGACCACGAGTCGCGGGTTCAGCACCAGTGCACGCGCGATGCCGACGCGCTGCCGCTGACCACCGGAGAACTCGTGGGGATAGCGCGACCCGTCCGAGGCGTCGAGGCCGACCAGGCCGAGCACCTCGTCGACGCGGGCCCGGCCGCGCTCGTCCCACTCGCCGTGCACCTTCAGTGGCTCGGCCACGATCGAGCGCACGTTCATCCTGGGGTCCAGGGAGGCGTAGGGGTCCTGGAAGACCACCTGGATGTGCCGACGCAGCGCGCGGAGCCGCTTGGCGTCGACCGTGGTCACGTCCTCGCCGTCGAACGTGATCTGGCCGGCGTCGGCCTCGGTGAGCCGGAGGATGGTCCGCATCGCCGTGGACTTGCCGCAGCCGGACTCACCGACGATCGCGAGCGTCTCGTTGCGGCGCACGTCCAGGTCGAGGTCCTTGACGACGCGGACGGGGACGCTGCCCCTCCCGAAGAGTCCGCCGCGGGTCCGCCCGTAGGACTTCGACAGGCCGGTCACCTCGAGGAGAGGAGTCGGGTCCGCGTCGTCGTCGCCACCTGCGCCCTCGCCGACGGGTGCGGCGGCCCCGGCGTCGACCCCGGCGTCGACCGCGTGCCACGTCGAGGGGAGCTCGACGCCGGCCCGGAAGTGGCAGGCGGCGCGGTGCTCGGACGAGCCGATGACCGACAGGTCCGGGCGCACCTCGTCGCAGATCGCCTCGCGAAGGTCGCAGCGCGGGGCGAACGAGCAGCCGTCCTCGACCACCGTCAGCGACGGCGGACGGCCCTCGATCGGTATCAGCGCGCGGCGGCCCGCGCTGTCTGCCCGTGGGAGGGCGCGGAGCAGGCCGACCGTGTAGGGCATGCGCGGCGCCAGGTACAGCTCCTCGGCGGGCGCGACCTCGACGGGACGGCCGGCGTACATCACCAGGACCTGGTCGGCCATGCCCGCGACGACCCCGAGGTCGTGGGTGATGAGGACGAGCGCGGCGCCGGTCTCCTGCTGTGCCTCACCCAGCGCCTCGAGCACCTGGGCCTGGACGGTGACGTCGAGCGCGGTCGTCGGCTCGTCGGCGAGGATCACGTCCGGCTGGTTCGCCATCGCCATGGAGATGACGACCCGCTGTCGCATGCCGCCGGAGAACTGGTGGGGGTAGCGCTGCGCGTTCCGCTCCGGGTCCGGAATGCCTACCTTCCGGAGCAGGTCGGAGACCCGGGCACGCACGGTGCGGCGACCGAGGCCGTGCTCGTGGGCGGTGATCCCCTCCGCGATCTGGGCGCCGACCGTCATGCCGGGGTTCAGCGACGTGAGCGGGTCCTGGAGCACCATCGCGATCGAGCTGCCGCGCAACGTGTTCAGCTCGCGGTCCGGCAGGCCGACCAGCTCGCGGTCCCGGAGCTTGACCGAGCCCGCGACGGTCGCGGTCCCCGGCAGCAGTCCGAGCACGGCGAGCGCCGTCACCGACTTGCCGGAGCCCGACTCGCCCACGATGGCCAGGGTCCTGCGGCTCCAGGCGTCGAAGGAGACGCCCCGTACGGCGTGCACCACGCCGTCGTCGGTCGGCAGCGAGACGGTGAGATCGCGGACCGAGAGGACCGGAGCGGTTTCGCCGACAGCCATCACCGCCCACCTCCCCTGTTGTTCGCTATGCGCGCGTTCGTACGCACAGCGTCAGCATGTCGGGAGCCCCCATGCGTGTCAAGGGCGACACCGGCTGCGCGACCGACGGTCGCGGGACCGCTCAGCGAGCCGGGCGGAGGGGTACGTCGAGCCGGTCGGTCAGCTCGTCGTGGGAGATGCCGAAGGTCTCGCGGACCACGACCCCGCCGCCCTGGGTGGCGGGGACCAGGTCGAAGACGGCCAGGTCGGTGTAGACACGGTCCACGCAGCCCACCCCGGTCAACGGGTAGCTGCACGAGGCCACCAGCTTGGGGGCGCCGTCCTTGGCGAACAGGCTCATCATCACCCAGACCCCCCGCGCGCCGATGGCCAGGTCCATCGCACCACCGACCGCGGGGATCGCATCGGGCGCCCCGGTGTGCCAGTTGGCCAGGTCACCGGACCCGGAGACCTGGAACGCCCCCAGGACACAGACGTCGAGATGACCCCCACGCATCATCGCGAAGGAGTCGGCATGGTGGAAGTAGGCCGCACCGGGCAGCTCGGTGACCGGCTCCTTGCCCGCATTGGTCAGGTCCAGGTCCTCCTCCCCCGGCCCCGCCGCCGGCCCCATGTTGAGCATCCCGTTCTCGGTGTGCAGCACGATCCCCGCACCCGGCTCGAGATGGTCCGCGACCATGGTGGGCTGCCCGATACCGAGGTTCACGAACGACCCAGCCGGAATGTCACGCGCCACCAGCCGCGCCATCTCCACCCTCGACAAAGGCCTCGACAAGGGCCCGGACCGGGGCTGCGACAGGGGCTTGCTCATACCCTCACCACCCGGTCCACATAGATCGAGGGAGTGACGATGACCTCCGGGTCCAGCCCACCGACCTCGACGACCTCCTTGACCTCGGCCACCACCAACCCAGCAGCCGTGGCCATCACCGGACCGAAGTTACGGGCGGTCTTGCGGTAGACCAGATTCCCCATCCGGTCGGCACGATAGGCACCGATCAGAGCAAGATCACCATGGATGGGGTACTCCAACACATAGGTCCGCCCCCCGATCTCACGACTCTCCTTACCCTCCGCCAACGGCGTACCCACCCCCGTCGGACAGAAGAACGCCCCGATCCCCGCCCCCGCCGCCCGCATCCGCTCAGCCAGATTCCCCTGAGGCACCAGCTCCAGCTCGACCCTGCCCTCACGAAAGAGCCCATCGAAGACCCACGAGTCCCGCTGCCGCGGGAACGAGCACACCACCTTCCGCACCCGACCCCTGGCCAACAACGCCGCCAACCCCGCATCACCATTCCCCGCGTTGTTGTTCACCACCGTCAGATCACCAGCACCCTGCCGGATCAACGCCTCCACCAACGCATAAGGCATCCCCGCCGGACCGAACCCACCAACCAGCACCGTCGCACCGTCCGCCACGTCGGCGACCGCCTCGTCCGGCCCGGAGTCACCCTCGAAGAAGACTGTCATGTGCCCACGCTAGACGCACAACGCACATCTGTGCGCAGAGTGCGCGCCGGTGTGTAGGGTGCGGCCCATGGGCTCGCTCCCCGCCGACGACCAGGCCTACGACGTCGTGGTGGTCGGCGGCGGCGCCTCCGGCTGCGCGACGGCCTACTACGCCGCCCGCGCGGGCGCCCGGGTCCTCCTCCTCGAGCGGCACCAGCTCAACACCGAGGCCTCCGGCCGCAACGCCGGGAGCCTCCACGGCCAGATCCAGCACGAGCCCTTCCGCGAGCTGGGCGACGACTGGGCCCGTTCCTGGTCGCCCGCGCTCCGCTTTCTCGCCGACTCCCTCGAGCTGTGGGACGGCCTCTCGTCCGAGCTCGGGGTCGACCTCGAGGTCGAGCGGCGCGGTGGCCTGCTCGTCGCGGACGCGGTGGACCAGCTCGAGTGGATCGAGCGGAAGGTGGCCTTCGAACGCGAGGCCGGCGTCGCCAGCCGGATGCTGACCGCCGCCGAGCTCCGCGAGCTCGCCCCCTGGGCGACCGATCGGGTCGTCGGCGGCGAGCTCTGCCCCCTCGAGGGCAAGGCCAACCCGCTGCTCGCCGGGCCCTCCTTCGCCCTCCGCGCGAAGGAGCTCGGAGCGGTCGTGCGCACCGGCAGCGCGGTCGAGGCGATCGAGCCCGGGGGTCACGAGCACACCGTCCGGTACGCCGGCGGGCAGGCGCGCGCGCCGCGCGTGGTCGTCACGGCCGGGGACGCGATGCCGTGGTTCGGCTCCATGCTCGGCGTCGACCTGCCGGTCACGAGTGAGGCCGTGCAGGTCAACGTGACCGAGCGGGTGGCCCCGCTCCTCGAGCACCTCGTCTACTACGCCGGCGGTCGCCTGACCTTCAAGCAGTCCGCCAGCGGGACCCTGCTGATCGGTGGTGGCTGGCCGGCCCGCAGGAACGCCGAGGGCGAGTGGGTGCTGGACCCCGACTCGCTCCGGGAGAACCTGCGGACCGCGATCTCGGTGGTGCCGGCCGTCGCCGGCGTCCGGCTGGTCCGCACGTGGGTGGGCATCGGCAACGGCACGCCCGACCACCGGCCCGTCCTGGGCGAGGTGGCGCAGTACCCCGGCGTCTTCTTCGGGATCTACCCCTACATGGGCTTCACGGCCAGCCCGCTGATGGGCCGGACCCTCGCCGCGCTCGCGCTCGGCGAGGACCCCGGCCGCGACCTGACGCCGTTCGCGCCTGAGCGGTTCAGCCCGGCCGCGCACGCGCCGGCGCGCGCCTGAACCTGAACCTGAACCTGAACCTGAACCTGAACCAGGCTAGGAGCCGTCCTCGGCCGGGCGCAGCTCCGGACCGGCGGCGACGAGCCGCATGAGCGCCCGGTCCCGGCGCAGCACGTTGTCGGCCCAGTCCTCGGGCGGCAGCTGCTCGTGCACCGACGCGGCGACCTGGGCGACCAGGTCGTCGGACCAGCTCTCCTGCTCCCCCACCGCGGCCCCCATGCGCAGGTAGGCGGGCCCCATGAGCCCGGCGTGCCGGACGATCCCGCCGCGGGTGTTCAGCTCCGCGGTGGCGAACGGTCCGATCACCCCCCAGCGGCGCCCGAGCCCGTGGCTGACCACGGTGTCGACCTCGGCCGCGGTGGCGACGCCGTCACGGACCAGACGGTAGGCCTCCCGCAGCAGGGCGCCCTGCAGCCGGTTGAAGACGAACCCCTCGACCTCGTGCCGGACCAGCACCGGCACCATCCCGGCGGCCGACAGCAGCTCGCGCGTGCGCGCCACCGTCTCCTCGGAGGTGAAGGGCGCCGGCACCAGCTCCGCGACGGGCAGCAGGTACGGCGGGTTGCCCGGGTGCACGACCAGGCACCGGGCCCGACCGGGCAGCTCGGCGGCGAACCGCGAGACCGGCATCATCGACGACGACGACGCGAGCACGGCGTCCGGACCCGCCAGCCGGTCGAGCTCGGCGAACAGCTCACGCTTGACCGGCTCCGACTCCACGACGCACTCCTGCACGTGGACCGCGTCCCGCGTCGCCTCGGCCAGGGAGTCGACCACATGCACGCGGCCGACGACCGGTTCGGGATCCGCGAGGAGCCCGTGCTCGACGAGCTCGGCCAACCGCTCGCGCACCTCACCCGGCACCGCCGCGCGCCGCGTCTCGTCGACGTCGTGGACGCTGACCTGGTGACCGGCCCGGGCGAACACGATCGCCCACGCCACGCCGATGCTGCCGGCGCCGACGACGGCCACCGGTGGGAGGGTCGAGCTCACACCAGCCCGTTCTTGCGGCGGTAGGCGCGCCAGGTGGTCGCCCACCGGTCCGGGTCGTCGAGGTGCGAGCCGTCGAGCTGGGCGACCACCTGCTGGTGCGGTGCCGAGCGCACCAGCTCGGCGTCCTCACGCCCCTCCTCCAGCACCCGGACGAGCACGTCGATCCAGTAGTCGATGTCCTCGAGCGACCACGACTCGCCCGCCTCGGGGGTGAACGGCTCGGGCACGATCCAGGGCTCGTGGCTGAGCCAGAACGCGTCGACGCCGAAGTCGGTCATCCGGTTCTGGACGTCGACCGCCGTCACCCCGGTCTCGGCCGTGTACTCGCCCAGGCTGTAGCGCGTCATCTCCAGCCGGTGCGCGGTGAGCTCCGGGTAGGACTTGGTGACTCCCGGGATCCCGAGCAGCCGCGTCTCCATGTAGTTGTTGGCGAGGACCGAGAGGTCTGCGGCCTCCTTGATCCCGTCGGCGCCCATGGCCAGGAGCCACGAGTAGGCCTTGACCACCTGGTTGACGTTGCCGAGGTACTCGCGCACCCGACCCACGCCGCGCGGGTTCTCCCGGCGCACGTAGCCCTCCGGGGTGGACTCCACCAGCGGACCGGGCAGGTACGCCGCCAGCTCGGCCGTGCAGCCGTAGGCACCGACGGCCGGCCCGCCGCCGCCCTTGGCGACGCCGAAGGTCTTGTGGAGCATGAACATGCACGCGTCGAACCCGAGCTCGGCCGCCCGCAGCCGGCCCATCACACCGTTGAAGTTGGCGTGGTCGTAGAAGCACAGCCCACCCGCGTCGTGGACGATCTGGACCCACTCCTTGATGTGCGGGTTGTAGATGCCCATGTCGTCCGGGTTGTTCAGCATCAGCGCCGCCGTGCGGTCCGAGACGACCGAGCGGAGCGCGTCGAGCGACGGGTAGCCGTCGGCCTCCATCGGCAGGGTGATCACGTTGAAGCCGGCCGCGGCGGCGGTCGCGGGGTTGCAGGGGTGCGCCTGCTGGGTGGTGATGATGTCGCGACGCTGCGCCAGCTCGCCCCGCTCGGCGAAGTAGGCGCGCGTCACCGTGGCGTGCGTGTAGGCCGCCGCGGCCCCGCCACCGGGCTGGAACACGAACCGGTCCATGCCCGAGAGCCCCCGCAGCATCAGGTCGAAGCGGTGCACCATCTCGAGCAGCCCCTGGAGGGTGCTGTCGTCCTGGTCGGGGTGCAGCTCGGCCATGCCGTCACGGGCGGACAGCTGCTCGTTGACCCGCGGGTTGTACTTCATCGTGCAGGTGCCGAACAGGCTGATGCCGACCATGCCCATGGTCTCCTGCGACAGGTGGAGGTAGTGGCGCAGCACGTCGGGCTCGGCGACCTCGGGCAGCTCGGGAGGGGTGTCTCGCAGCACGCCGGCGGGCAGCGCGGAGCCGGGGTCGAGCGGCTCGATCGCGTCGGGCGGCACGTTGCCGCGCCGACCGGGCGCGGACATCTCCATGATCAGCGGCTCGTCCCACACCGCAGCGTGGTACCTCCGCAGCTCGTTCCCGGTCATGCCAGCACCTTCCTCAGCGCACTCAGGAGTGACTCGATGTCCTCGGCGGTATGGACCTCGGTCACGCAGTAGAGCGCGCTCTGGCCGAGGGCGGGGAAGTCGGAGGAGAGGTCCTTGCCTCCGAAGACGTGGTGGTCGCGCAGCCCGGCGTTGATCTCGGCGACCGTGCGGCCGGTGCCCGCGAAGTCGACGACGAACTCCTTGAAGAAGCCGTCGGGCCAGCGGACGGTGACACCGTCGAGCTCGCCGAGCCGGCGGGCGGCGTAGCGCGCGTTGGCCAGGATCGTGCGGCCGAGCTCGGCGAACCCGACGGGGCCCAGCAGCGACATGTAGACGGCGTTCGCCACGGTCCACAGGTAGACCGAGTTGCCGGTCCAGTCGTTGCCGTCCTCGCGCGAGCCGTACGACGACTGGTGGAAGAGCGTCATGCCGAAGGACCGCTCGCCGCGCACGGTCTCGGCGATGCTCACCTGGAGCGTGGGGTACTCGCGGGCGTAGCGCTCCTCGTCACGGGTCGCGACGAAGCCGCCCACCCCACCGCCGGCGTGCAGGTGGATGCCCAGGGGCTGGGTGGAGCCGACGACGATGTCCGCGCCCAGCCGGGCGGGCGCGGCCAGCAGCCCGAGGGAGATCGGGTCGACGCCGAGCACGGTCTCGCTGCCGTTGGCACGGCAGGCCGCCGCGACCTCAGCCGCCGCGACCTCGACGACGCCGAGGTGGTTGGGCGTCTCGAGGTAGACCGCCGCGGTGTCGGGGCCCAGCCCGAGCGCTGCGACGTCGACGCAGCCGGTGGCCGGGTCGAAGTCGACGACCCGCACGGTGATCGGGTCGTTGCCGCCCGCGACGCCGCAGTAGGTCCTGATCACCGCGAGCCGCTCCGGCGAGATCGAGGACGGCACCACGACCTCGCCCCGGCCGGTGATCCGGGCCGCCATCCGGATGGCGTAGCCCGCGGCGCCACCCCAGCTGTAGACGGGCAGCCCGACGAACTCCATGCCCAGCAGCTCGCCGAGCATGGAGGCGTACTCGAACCACGCCTGGTTGCGCCCGAAGTCGGAGGACGGCGTCCCCCACACCGGGGTCAGGAACTCGCTCCGGGAGACGATCTCGTCGACGACGGCCGGCACGTGGTGCTGCCAGAGCCCACCGCCCAGGAAGCTCAGGTTCGCCACGCAGTCCTGGTTGCTGTCGACCAGGGATCGCACGTGGCGACGGAGCGTGGCCTCGGACCGCACCCCCGGGGCGAGCCCGTTGGGCGTCCGGGAGATGTGGTCGGCCGGGATCTGCTCGAACAGCTCATCGACGTCCGCCACGCCGATGGCGGCCAGCATCCGCCCCTTGGCGTCGTCCGTGGAGTTGGGCATGTAGGGATGGGCCACGGTCAGGCTCCTCGATGACAGGCCCCGGCCGCGCGGCTCACGCCACGACCCGGAGCACGGTGCTGCGGGCGCGGCCGGTCCGCACCCTCCGGTAGCCGACCAGGCCGGCGGCCAGGTCGGGATCGTCGATGTCGATGTGGAGCACGGGCTCCCCCAGCGCGGCCACCTTGGCCGGCGTCGCCAGGATCTCCAGGTTGTCGGTGCCGATGGCGCGCAGCACGGCGGACGAGAGCTGCTGGTTGCCCCGGCCGAGCAGGAACCCCTGACCGCCGACCACCCCCAGCACCAGCGTGGACCTCGGCCGGCCCGCCAGCAGGTCGAGCAGCTCCGCCTCTCCCGCGTCCTTCGCCACCAGCCGGCCGTCGATCACGGCGTCCACGCCGAGCGCCGTCGTCGCCACGCCGAGGGCGTCGCCGACCGCGGTCACGGTCGTGCCGGGGCCGAGGAGGTAGAGCCGACCGGGCTCCATCTCGCCCGCGAGCTCCCGACCGAGCCCCACCGTCTCGTGGGTCGTCGGCGGCCCGGTGCCCTTGGCCCGCTGGACCGCGGCGGGCACCGCAGGCACCAGGACGGTCCCGAACAGGCGTACGTCGCCCGCCGGGTCGCGGTCCACCACCTCGGCGGCTCGCGTCGCGAACCGGTCGGGCTCGCCCAGGTAGCGCGCGGCAGCGAGGCCGGCGGCCTCGGGCGTGGTGCCGAAGACACCCGAGTGCATCTTGACCCCCGCGGGCACACCGAGCACCGGCACACCCTCCCCGGCCGCGTCCGCCACGTCCCTCGCCGTGCCGTCGCCGCCGACGAAGAGGATCAGGCCGACCCCTGCGTCGAGCATCTGCGCCACGGCGTCACGGGTGTCGGACCCGTCCGTCTCGCCGCTGCGCACGGGCGCGGTCGTGACCTGCCAGCCGCTCCCGGCGATCCCCGCCAGCTCCTCGACGCCCATCGCACCCGCCGCGGCCAGCACCCGCAGGTCCGGCGCCGCCTCGTGCAGCCGGACCAGCGCCCGCTGCGCCCGCGCCGACGCGGTCGGCCGGGCGCCGCGCGCCCTCGCTTCGGCCAGCGCCCCGTCGTCGGTGCCGTGCAGGCCCACCCGTCCGCCCATCCCGGCGACCGGGTTGACCACCAGTCCGAGGGCGGGCGAGGTCACGCCAGCCCGAGCTCTCGGCAGACGTCGTCGAGGGCCTGGCGCGTTCCGGCGACCATCTGGTCGAGCTCGGCCTCGGTGACGACGAACGGTGGCGAGAACGAGATGGTGTCGGCGTTCGGCAGTGCGCGGGTGATCACCCCGAGCTCCCTCGCCCGCGCGACCAGCGCACCGCTGACCTGACCGCGCCGCTCGAACCGGCGCAGCGGCTCGAGTGACTCGGCCAGCTCGACCGCGGCGAGGAGGCCGTGCCCCCGCACCTCGGCGACCAGGGGGTGACCCTCGAAGGCCGAGCGGAGCCGGGCGAGCAGGTGGTCGCCGCGGGCCTTGGCCTGGCCCATGAGGCCGTCGCGCTCGATGATGTCGAGGTTGGTCATCGCCGCCGTCGCGGCGAGCGGGTGTGCGGAGTAGGTGTAGCCGTGGCTGAACAGACCGTAGGTGTCGGATCCCGCCGCGATGACGTCCCACACGGCCTCGGAGACGAGGCAGGCCGACAGGGGCACGTAGGCCGAGGTGATGCCCTTGGCCAGGGTCATCAGGTCCGGCTCGACACCGAAGGCCTGGGAGCCGAACCACTCGCCGGTCCGGCCGAAGCCGCAGACGACCTCGTCGGCGATGAGCAGCACGTCGTGGCGGCGCAGCACCTCCTGGATCGCCGGGAAGTACGACGCAGGCGGCACGATGACCCCGCCGGCGGCCTGCAGCGGCTCGGCGATGAAGGCCGCCACCGTCTCGGGCCCCTCGGCGAGGATCTGCTCGTCGAGCTCGGTGGCGAGCCGCGCGACGAACTGCTCCTCGCTCTCCCCCTCGGTGGCCTCGAAGCGGTGGTGCGGGGCCCGCGCGAACCGGACCATCGGCAGCGGGAGGTCGAAGCCGGTGTGCATGCCGGGCAGTCCGCAGAGGCTGCCCGACATCACGGTGACACCGTGGTAGCCGCGCTCCCGCGAGATGATCTTCTTCTTCTCCGGACGGCCGAGGACGTTGTTGTAGTACCAGACCAGCTTGACCTGGGTGTCGTTGGCGTCGGACCCGCTGTTGCCGAAGAAGACCTTGCCCATGCTCCCGGGCGCATCGGCGATCAGGCGGTGGGCGAGCCTGGCCACCGGCTCGTTCCCCATGCCCGCGAACGTGTGGTAGTAGGCGAGCTTGCGGGTCTGCGCGGCAAGCGCGTCGGCCATCTCGTCGTTGCCGTAGCCGATGTTGACGCACCAGAGGCCGGCCATCGCATCGAGGTACTCCCGGCCCTGGGTGTCGACCAGCGTCGAGCCCTTCCCGCTGACCATGGTCAGCGGTCCGGTGCGCTCGTGCTCCTTCGCGTGGGTGAAGGGGTGGAAGAAGTACTGCCGGTCGAGGTCCTCGACACTTCCCGCCGTCGTCATGTGTGCCTGCGCATCTCGAGAGGTCCGATGAGTCGTCGGGACTGTAGCATTGAGTGCGCGCAAAGCGTACGATTGGGCGCACAACGGCCGTCTGGGATGACGCGGCCCCACCCGGAAAGGCTGCTGTGGACACGACTTTCGAGGCCGGCCGGCTGCAGGACCCGTCGCTGCTGCGCACCCAGCTGTTCATCGACGGCGAGTGGCGCGACGGCGAGGGCCGGCCGTGCGACGTCCTCGATCCGGCGACCGGCGCGCTCGTCGCGACGGTGCAGTCGGCGAGCGCCGCGGACACCGAGACCGCCCTCGCGGCCGCTGAGCGGGCCGGTCGCGCGTGGGCGCGCGTCACCGCACCGGACCGGGCCCGGATCATGCGCCGCTGGTTCGAGCTGATCGTCGAGAACGCCGACGACCTCGCGATGATCCTGACCGCAGAGCAGGGCAAGCCCCTGGCCGAGGCGCGGGGGGAGATCCTCTACGGCGCCGGCTTCGTCGAGTGGTACGCCGAGGAGTGCAAGCGCACCTACGGCGAGGTGATACCGACCAACGTCGCGAGCCGTCGGCTGGTGACCGTCCGGCAGCCCATCGGCGTCACCGCCGCCATCACGCCGTGGAACTTCCCCTGCGCGATGATCCTGCGCAAGGCCGCCCCGGCGCTCGCGGCGGGCTGCCCCATGGTGATCAAGCCCGCTCCCGAGACGCCGCTGTCCGCGACCGCCCTCGCCGAGCTGGCCGACCGCGCGGGGATCCCGGCCGGCGTGCTCAGCGTCGTCCCAGGACCGGCCGACGAGGTCGGTCCGGTGCTCACGGGAAGCCCGGTCGTGCGAGCCCTGAGCTTCACGGGATCGACCGCTGTGGGGAAGCTCCTGATGCAGCAGGGCTCCGCCACCGTGAAGCGGATGGCCCTCGAGCTCGGGGGCAACGCTCCGCTGATCGTCTTCGACGACGCCGACCTGGAGGCGGCCGTCGCCGGCGCCATGGCGTCCAAGTTCCGCAACGCCGGCCAGACCTGCGTCTGCGCCAACCGCATCCTCGTGCAGGCAGGGATCCACGACGCGTTCGTGGAGCGGCTCCGCGAGGCCATCGCCGACCTGCGCGTGGGCAACGGGTTCGAGGACGGGTCGGAGCAGGGGCCGCTCATCTCCGCCGCGGCGGTCGAGAAGGTCCAGCGGCACATCGCCGACGCCGTGGCGGGCGGCGCGCGCGTGGTGCAGGGCGGCGAGCCGCACGAGCTCGGCGGCACGTTCTTCCAGCCGACCCTGCTCACCGGCGTCCGGGGCGACATGCTCGTCGCCCGCGAGGAGACCTTCGGTCCGCTCGCCCCGGTGATCGCCTTCGAGACCGAGGAGGAGGCGGTCGACCTCGCCAACGACACCGAGTTCGGCCTCGCGGCCTACTTCTTCACCCAGGACCTCGGTCGCACGTGGCGAGTCGGCGAGGCACTGGAGTTCGGCGTCGTGGGGATCAACACCGGGCTGATCTCCTACGAGGGCGCGCCGTTCGGCGGGGTCAAGGAGTCCGGCCTCGGACGCGAGGGCTCGCGGCACGGCATCGACGAGTTCACCGAGATCAAGTACCTCTGCATCGACGGCCTCGGCTGAGCGTCCGTCGGCGTCACGCGGTGGCGTCACGACCGGCCGGCCCGACCTGGGTCCCGACCGCCATGCCTTCGCGGACCCAGGTCATGCAAGCGCGGGTGTTGGGCACGCCGTCGACGACCACCAGGCACTCGAAGCAGACGCCCATGCCGCAGAACAGGCCGCGCGGGTCGCCTGCATCGGTGGTGCGCAGGGTCAGGTCGTCGGTGTCGGCGATCATCGCGGCCGCCACGCTCTCGCCGAGGTAGCAGTGCACGGGTCGACCGTCGACGATGATCGAGACCGCGGGTCCACGCTCCACCCCCGGCTGCGGCCCGATCCGTGCTCCGGTCCGCGCGCGACTCACGCCGGCACCCCTGCGTCGTCCGGCAGCAGCCCCTCACTCACCAGCACCGACCGCATCTCGGCCAGCGCGGCGGGGTCGGTCACGGGGAGGCGGGGACGGCGCGGGTGCCCGGCGGGCTGGCCCAGCATCCGCATGAGCACCTTGAGCTGGGGCTGGTAGCCGCCGTACTTCCCCGCCCAGCCACCCGGCAGCCAGAGCTGCGGGAAGAGCCGGTCGGACCGGATCGCGTGCTCGAGCGCGCGGTCGAGGTCGCCGTTCCAGTAGTCCTCCCAGAACTGCGGGTCGGGACGGCCGAAGAGCGAGCCGCCGCCCACGGTCCCGTCCCCGCCGTGGGTGCGGAGCTCCTCGACGCCTCGCGCGCTCATGTAGGGGCCGAAGACGCGCACCCGGTCGCGGACCTTGCGCGAGGTTGCGAAGAACTGGTCCGCGTCGGGGGTGCTGTCCTTGATCGCGACGACGTGCTCGACATCGGCGAGCCGGTCGGCGAGCTCGGTGTCGATGTCGATCCCGCTGCCGTGCGGCCAGTTGTAGACGGCGAGCGGGCCGGCGACGCGTTCGCTGACGTCCTCGTAGAAGGCGAGCACCTCGGGCGCGAACAGCTTGACGTAGGGAGGTGGCGAGACCAGCACGCCGTCGGCACCGGCTGCCAGGGCATGCCGACCGAGCTCGGCGGTCTGCTCCGCGGTGTAGTCAGTGCAGCCCACCACCACGCGCAGTCGGCCGCCGGCGGCGCCGACCGCCGCCTCGGCGACGGTGCGGCGCTCGTCATGGGTCTGGGAGAACCACTCGCCGCAGGTGCCGTTGACGACGATGCCGTGCATGCCCTGGCCGACGTAGTGCTCGACGAGCGCGGCCAGGGTCTCGAGGTCCAGCGCGCCGTCCTCGGTGAACGGCGTGACGAACGCCGGGAAGTAGCCCTGCCAGTCGACGTCGTCGCGGTTCATGGTGCGATCTCTCCTTGCGTCAGGTGCTGCTCGGGTGGGTCAGTGGTGGCCGCGGTCCACGGCGTAGCGCTCGGGGAACGGGTCGTGCTTGCCGGGTGCGGTCATCTGCTCGGCCAGCTGCCGGGCGAACATCGGCCCGAAGGTGAACCCGGTGGTGGCCACGCAGACGTGGAACCCCGGCACCCGCAGCGACTCACCCACGATCGGTGACATGTCGTCGGTGAAGACGATGACGCCGGACCAGGTGCGGACCACGCGGGCATCGGCGAGCGCGGGGACGACGTCCACGGCGACGGCCACGTTGCCCGCCGCGCTCTGCCACAGAGTCGGGTAGCGGTCCGGCGGCGCCGCGGCGGGAGCGGGCCAGCCGCCACCGATGATGAAGGTGCCCTGCTCGCTCTGCTTGAGGGTGAGACGGCGACCGATGTGCTGGACCATCGGCGTCAGCATCCTCGGCCGCCGCTCCGTGACGTTGACGTGCAGCCCCTCGTGCCGGACCGGCAGCCGGATCCCGACCAGGTCCGCGATCTCACCGGCCCACGCCCCGGCGCAGTTCACCACCCGGCGCGCCCTCACCTCACCCAGGTCGGTCCGCACCGTGAAGGGCGCCGAGCGGTCGGGGTCCTGGTCGATGCCGAGCACCTCGACGTGGGTCCGCAGCTCGGCTCCGTGCTGAAGGGCACGCACGGCGTACAGCGGTGCGACCACCAGCGGGTTCGCGTGCCCCTCGGTGGGGCAGTAGGTCGCGGCGAGGACCCGCTCGGAGAAGAACGGCGCTCGGTCGGCCAGCTCGACGCCCGTGACCACCTCGGTCTCGATGCCGGCCAACCGCTCGAGCTCGTGCTTCTCATGCAGCAGCCGCACCTGCTCGGTCGTCTCGGCGACCATCCAGCCGCCGGTCTGGTGCAGGTCGATCTCGCCGTCCAGCTCGCGTCCCAGCTGCTGCCACAGGGCGTAGGCCTCGAGGCTCAGCCGCGCGTCGGCGAGCAGCCGGTCTCGGTCGGTCTCCGTGCCCTGACCGGACAGCTGGTGGATCGCCAGCTGGAGGTGGAAGCTGCCCGCGTTGGTGCCGGACGCCTCTCGGTTGAGCTCGCCGCGGTCGAGCACCACCACCTCGACCCCCTCGCGGGCGAGGTAGAACGCGAGCGCGGCGCCGGCGATGCCGCCACCGATGATCGCGACATCGGTCTCGGCCGGCAGCGGTGCGCGCGCCGAGGTCAGCAGGGGCAGCTCGGTCAGCAAGGCTTCCCCTCGTCCTGGGGCGCCACGAACAGGCCCGGGTCGGACACGGTGGCGTCGGCCATGGCGGAGATGGGGACCGGCCGGACCGGCATCCGCGGCGTGGCGAGATCGATGGTGCCCAGCTCTCGGCCGTGGGTCCTGGCGATCACGCCGGCGACGTGGCGCTGGCAGTTCCGTCCCTGGCAGGGGCCCATCCCGGCGCGGGTGAGCGCCTTGACGACGCTCACGTCATCGGTGGACTCGGCGGCCGCGACGACCTCGGCCTGGCTGACACCCTCGCAACGACACACGATGGTGGACTGGTCGGCGAGCTCGTGGACCCCGGCCCCGACGCGGTAGAGGCGGGTCGTCGCACGGGAGAGTCGGCGGCGCCTGGCCAGCCGACGCCGCGCGGGCGCCGCATGGGCCTCGGCCTCGGCACGGTCGAGGACGCCGGCGTCCACGGCGGCACCGAGGGCGGCGAGGGCGCCCTCGTCGACGGCGACGTACGAGCCCTCGACCCCGGTCCCGTCGCCCGCGGCGTACACACCGTCCACGGAGGTCCGGCCCCACTCGTCCTTGCCGACGATCCGTCCGCCGAGGTCCTCGTCGTAGTGGGTGGCGCAGCCGGCCAGCCGGAGCAGCTCCAGCGAGGGCACGAAGCCGTAGCCGATGCAGAGGACGTCCGCGGCCACCGTCTGCTCGGTCCCGGGGACGACCCGCCACTCCCGGTCGACCGCGGCGTGCACGACCTGCTCCACCCGGCCCTCCCCCTCGGCCCGGACGACCATGCGTCCGTAGCGCACGGGGACGCGGTGCCGGAGCAGGCCGCCGCGGTAGCGGGCCGCGTCGCGGATCAAGGAGCCGTTGCCCCACAGTGCGCCCGCCACCTTGGCGATGTCGCCCGGACGCGGCGCGGGACCCGCCTCCAGGGCGGCCACGATGTGCGCTCCGTAGTGGGCGAGCTGAGCGGGGAAGGCCAGGGCGACCGGCCCGGAGCCGGCGAACACCATCCGGCGCCCCGGGAGGACCGCCTGGCTCTTGGCCATCGACTGCATCCCACCGGCGGTGACGACCCCGGGCAGGGTCCAGCCCGGGAAGGCCACCGGGCGGTCGTGGGCACCCGGTGCCAGCAGCAGGCGCCGGGTCGAGACCGTGGTGGCGTGCTGGCCGTCAGGGACCAGCACCACGGCGAAGCCGCCCGGCTCCGGCTCGACCGCGACCACCGCCGTGCGCAGGGCCACTCGGGCGGAGCTCCCGAGCGCGGCGGCGATGAGGCTGCGACCGTAGGCCGTGCTGCGGTCGGCAGCGGCCGGGTCCGTGACGGTGAACCCCGGACCCGGCTGCTTGTAGATCTGGCCGCCGAGGGTCGGCCGCTCGTCGACGAGCAGCACCCGCAGCCCGGCGTCGGCGGCCGTCCGGGCAGCGGACATGCCGGCCGGACCTCCGCCCACGACCAGGAGGTCGAGGTGCTGCTCGTCGTCAGGCATCGATCAGCACCCACCCGGCATCTCGGGGAAGTCCTCGACCCCGAAGTTCTTCGAGTACAGCTCGGCGAGGGTCCCGCCCGTCTGGGCCTCGCAGAGGAACTCGTCGAGCGCGTCGGCCAGCGTGCTGTTGCCCTTCTGGACCGCCCAGCTCCCGTAGCCGATCGCGAGCGGCTCGGGCAGCTCGGCGACCTTGAGCTGGTCGGGGTTGCTCTTCTGGAACTGCGCCAGGATGTAGTCCTCCAGGACCGACCCCTGGGCGCGGCCCGTCGCCACCTCGAGGAGGGCGGCGTTCTGCTGGGCGAGGCCCTCGACCTCGGCGTTGGGGAAGGTGTCCTTCGCGAGCTGCTCGCCGGACGACCCCTGCAGTGCGGTGATCTTGTTGCCCGCCACGTTGTAGTTGTCGATCGTGAACGGGCCCGCATCGGCCTCCGGCACGGCGAGCACGCTCACGTAGGGAACGTACTCGCGGCTGAAGTCGATGACCTTCTTGCGCTCGTCGGTGGCGGTGAGGCCGACCGAGACCATGTCGAACTTCTTGGACTGGAGCCCGGGGATGAGCCCGTCGAAGTCCAGGTTGACGATGTCGAGCTTCACGCCCATCTTGTCGGCGAGCGCGTTGAGCAGGTCGACGTCGTAGCCCGCGGGCTCGTTGTTCTCGTCGAGGTACATCTCGGGCTCGAACTGGAGGTTCATGCCGACGGTCAGGGTCCCGGACTTCATCAGTCCCTCGTCAGAGCCCTTGCCGCCGCCTGAGCTGTCGTCGTCGCCGCCGCACGCGGCGAGCCCCAGAGCCAGGACCATCGAGGTGCCGACGATGGCTGCCCGGCGCCACAGGGTGTTTCGGTTCATTCCAAGCACAGCGGCTTCCTTCCTAGCGGTTGACCTGCAGGTGTTGTGCGTTCGTTCCTCGTTGCCGGGCAACCGAGCCACCCCGGACGTGCGTGGGCCTCAGGTCAGCTCGCTGACCAGGGCATGGATGCGGCGCTGCTTCCGGCCGCGGACCAGCCCGGAGACCAGGCCGCGCGGTGGGCTGGAGAGGGACCGCTCGGCGATCCGGAAGAGGATGTCCACGGCGAAGGCGGCCAGCACGTAGATGCCCGCGGCCGCGGTGTAGAGGACGAAGGGCTGGAAGGTCTGGGCGTTGGCGTTCTGCGTGACCCGCACGACCTCGAGCAGCCCGATCACGGTGAAGGTCGAGGTGTCCTTGATCATCCCGATGAACATGCTGCCGATGTTGGGCAGGGCGATCTTGAACGCCTGCGGCACCACGATCGAGAAGAACACCCGGATCTCCCGCATGCCCAGCGCGAGACCGGCCTCGCGGTGCCCGTGCGGCACGGCCTGCAGGGCGGCGCGGAAGATCTCGGCCATGAACGCGCTGTAGAGGAGCGACAGCGCGATCACACCGGCCTGGAAGACGGTGAAGTTGATGCCCAGGAGCAGCGAGACGCCGAAGTAGATCCAGATGACGGTGACCAGGGCCGGCATGCCCCGGAAGACGTTGATGTAGACGGCCGCCACCCAGGACAGCGGCGCGCGTCCCATCCGCACCATCGCGAGGCCCAGGCCCGCGACCGTCGAGATCAGCAGCGCGACGATCGAGACCTCGAGGGCGGTGAGGAGACCGTGCAGCAGGTCGCTGCGGTAGTCCCAGATCAGGCCCCAGTCGTAGTCGGTGATCCCCACCAGTCACCTCCGCAGGTCGATCGGGTGTCCCGCGCCCCGGGCAGGCGCCTCGCGGCGTTCTCGTCACTCGCTGGACGGACACGTGGAGCCGCCACGCCTGACGAACCTGAGGCGGTACCCACTAGCGCACCGCCCGGATGAAGTCCTGCGTGCGGGGGCTCGTGGGGTTGTCGAAGAGCTCGGCGGAGCCCCTCTCCACGATCACGCCCTGGTCCATGAAGACGTTGAGGTCGCCGATCTCGCGGGCGAACCCGAGCTCGTGGGTGACGACCACCATGGTCATGCCGGCGTCGGCCAGCTCGTGCATCACCCTCAGGACCTCGCCCACCAGCTCGGGGTCGAGAGCCGAGGTCGGCTCGTCGAAGAGCATCACCTGCGGGTCGAGGCTGAGCGCCCGGGCGATCGCCACCCGCTGCTGCTGTCCGCCCGAGAGCTGGCTCGGGTAGTGAGCGGCCCGCTCCAGCAGGCCGACCTGGCGCAGGGACTCGGCCGCCTTGCGCAGGGCGTCGTGGCCCTTGAGCCCCTTGACCGAGCGGAGCGGCAGCGCGACGTTGTCGAGCGCCGTCAGGTGCGGGAACAGGTTGAACTGCTGGAAGACCATGCCGACCTTGCGGCGCAGCTCGATCGGTCGTCCCCGGCGGACGGCGGGCTCGCCCGGGACGCCGGGGCCGTACTCGACACCCTCGACGCAGACGGAGCCGGAGTCGGGGGGCTCGAGCAGGTTGATGCTCCGCAGCACGGTGGACTTGCCGGACCCGGACGGGCCGAAGAGCACCACGTGCTCCCCGGCGTGCACGTCGAGGTCGATCCCGCGCAGCACCTCCAGCTTGCCGAAGGACTTGCGGATCTCCCGGATCCGAACGACGGGGGTGCCCGCTCTCTCGACGGACGTCGCCGGCGGCACCGGCTCCACCACGGCATCGCCGGCCGACACCGCCGCGCTGGGCTCCAGCGTGCTCACGCACGCACCTCGGTCACACAGACGTAGAGATCGTCGGGATCCTTGAAGTAGGCGTAGCGCCAGGTCCCGGCCTCGCCGACGTCGAGGGAGGCAGGCTCCCCCACCAGGTCGATCCCCCGGGCCTGCAGGTGCTGGACGGCGGAGTCGAGGTTGCGCGCACCGATGGCGAACTCGAAGGTGCCCAGGTGCCCCCACTGGCCACGCATGTCCGGGGACTCCGGGTAGTGCTGGACCGGCTCGAGCGCACCGCCGATCGGGTTGGTCAGGAGCATCATCCGCATCCGGGGCGGGGTGCGGTCGCCGAACCACGGGTGCATCGGCTCGAAGTAGCCGTCGGACTCGAAGAGCTGGCCGGTGAAGCCGAGCCCCTGGTAGAAGGCGCGGGTGCGCTCGATGTCGGAGACACCGAACGCGACGTGGTTGACGCCGTGCGGCCCGTCCTCCAGCGGCCAGCCCGCCGCCAGGGTCGACCACTCGATGAGCTCGATCTTGGCGCCGTCCGGATCGGCGACGTAGGAGAGGCCGCAGTGGGTCTGGTAGGGGTCGAGGTCCGCCTCGTTGGGGTCCATCAGGTTGGTGTGCCCGCGCGCCACGAGGTCGGCATGGAAGTCCGCCTGGCCGTTGACGTGGACGCACACCTCGCAGATGCCCGGCTCGCCCCATGCCTGCCCCTCGGGCATCGGCGGCGGTGGGCGGTCCAGCAGCTGCACCAGCTTGATGCCGGCGCGCCCGAGCACGGTCGGCGTCCCCGCCCGTAGGTAGACCACCCGCGCCTCGGTGTCGTCGTGTCCGGAGACCGCGGCCAGACCCGGCAGCGGACCGGTGTAGTCGAACGACTCGTCGGTGAAGCCGAGCTGGGCGTAGAACGCCCGAGCAGCGTCCACGTCCGACACGCCGATCCCGATGTGGTCGAGACCGGACAGGGTGCCGAACTGGCGCTGGGTCCGGGTGATGGTCACCATCCGCGTCGGTTTCCTCTCGGAGTGGGGCGCGTGGCCGTATGGTCGCAGATCGCAACTACTGCGCGCAATACGTACAAACCAGCCGCTTTGCGGCCGAGTGGGCGCTTGACGCGCACGGCGGGTGTCCCGAGAATGCCTGGGTGCCCGTCGCGCTGGGAGCCAAGCTCCCCCACACCGGAACCGTCGCGCCAGACTCGATCCCGGTGCGGGCTCGGGCCCTCGAGGACGCCGGCTTCGACTCCCTGTGGGTCAGCGACCACGTGGTGATGCCGATGCACATCGGCTCCTACTACCCCTTCGCAGCCGATGGTCGCGCGCCGTGGACCGGCGACATCCCCTACGTCGAGGCGATCGTCGCCATGAGTGCGGCGGCCGCGGTGACGGAGCGGGTCCGGATCGGCAGCGCCGTGCTCGTCCTGCCCCAGCGCAACCCGGTGCTCCTGGCCAAGCAGATCGGCAGCCTCGACGCCCTCAGCGGTGGCCGGATCGAGCTCGGCGTGGGCGCAGGATGGCTCCGTGAGGAGTTCGAGGCCCTCGACGCACCCTTCGACGAGCGCGGTGCGCGCACCGAGGAGTGGATCGCCGTCCTCCGCGAGTGCTGGACGGGCCGACCCGGCCCTCGCAGCGGGCTCTACCCGCTCGGCGACGACCTCGTCCAGCTGCCCGCACCCGCGCGCGGGATCCCGGTGCTCGTGGGCGGCCACACCAAGGCGGCCTTCCGCCGGGCCGGCTCGCTCGGAGACGGCTGGCTGGCGCAGCAGCCTGTCCCCGAGCTCGACGTCGTCCAGCTGGCCGGAGAGATGGACGCCGTGCGCGCCCACGCGTCCCGGGCCGGCCGCGACCCCGCGGCGCTGCGGTTCACCCTGCGCCTCGTGGAGTCCCTCGGCCGCGAGTCGGTCGTCGCGGGTCGGCTCGCGGAGCTCGAGGCGGCCGGCGTGCACGAGGTGATCGTCGACCTCGCCCTGGACGGCGACCCGAGCGCCGTCCACGACGTCCTCCGCGCGGCGTCCGCGTGACCGCCCCGCAGCTGCTGGCCGGACGCCGGGTGCTGGTGACCGGTGCCGGACGCGGCATCGGCGCGGCGACGGTCACCGGCTTCGCGGCGATGGGGGCGCGCGGCGCGGCGCTCGACCTCCCGGGCAGCACCTGGGCCCTCCCGGAGGGCTGGGTGCGGCTCGACTGCGACGTCACCGACGAGGCAGAGGTGTCGGATGCCGTCCGCGAGGCCGAGCGTCTGCTCGCCGGTCTCGACGGGGTCGTCGCGGCCGCGGGTGTCGTCCCGGGCTGGCAGGCACCGGCCGACCTGGACCTCGACGACCTGGACCGCGTGCTCGCGGTCAACGTGCGCGGCGTGGCCGCGACCCTCAAGCACGCGGGCCCCCGCCTGGGTCCGGGCGGCGCGATCGCGGTGGTGGGTTCGCTCAACTCGTGGCGTGGCGACCCGCGGATCTGGTCCTACGTCGCCAGCAAGCACGCGGTCCTGGGGCTGGTCCGATCAGCGGCCGAGGCGTTCGGGAGCGCGGGTGTGCGGGTCAACTGCGTCGGGCCCGGCCCGGTGGCGACCGAGGCGCTGCTGGCCCGGATGACCGAGCGTGCGGGCTCCACCTCGACGAGCACCGACGAGGCACTCGCGGCCGCCGCCGGCCTGACCGCCCTGGGCCGGATCGCGAGCACCGACGACGTCGTCAACGCCCTGGCCTTCCTCGTGAGCGACCTGGCCGCCGCCATCACCGGTCAGCTGCTCCCCGTCGACGGGGGGCTGCTGTGAGCACGGAGCTGACCGGACGCACGGTCCTGCTGACCGGCGCCTCGGGCGGGATCGGGTCCGCGACGGCGCAGGCCCTGCTCGGTGCGGGCGCCGACGTCCTCGGCCACTACCACCACGACCGCGACGGCGCAGAGCGAGCGGTCGCGGGCGAGCACCGGGACCGGGCCCGGCTGCTCCAGGGCGATCTGTCGACGCCGGGGGCGGCCCGTGACCTGTGGCGTGCCGCCGAGGAGCTGGCCCCGGTGGACGTGCTCGTGCTCAACGCCGCGACGATCGCGGAGACCCCCTTCGACGGCGACGACGAGGCATGGGACGCCGGCTGGGAACGGCTGCTGGCGGTCAACGTGATCGGTGCGGGTGCGCTGCTGCGTGAGGCGGTCCGGACCTTCGCCTCGCGGGGTGGCGGAACGGCGGTGGTCGTCTCGAGCTGGGCCGCGGAGCAGGGTTCGAGGATCCTGGACGTGAGCGGGTACGCCGCGTCGAAGGCCGCGATCCGCAACCTCGCGCAGACCCTGGCCCGCCACCACGCGCGCTCGGGCGTCCGCATCTACGTCATCGCGCCCGGAGTGGTCGATGCGGGCATGGGAGTGGCCGACCAGACGCCGGCCGAGCGGCAGCAGGTGGCCGAGGGGCTGGCCATGGGCGAGGCGGTCCCGGCGACCGAGGTGGCCGGGTTCATCGCCTACGTGGCCTCCGACGCATGCCCTAGTCTCACGGGGGCCACGGTGGACCTCAACGGAGCGTCGTATGTCCGATAGGGCAGTGAGGAGACGGGTGTGGCAGCGCGAGGACCCAAGGTCGACGCGGATGACGCCGCCGTGAGCGACGACGACTCCAGCACGGGGCGACACCGTGACTTCGTGCAGTCCCTGGAGCGCGGCCTCGCGATCATCCGGGTCTTCGACGCCGACCGGCCCCGGCTCACCGTCTCCGAGATCGCCCAGGTCTCGGGGCTGACCCGGGCCGCGGTGCGACGGTTCCTCTTCACGCTCACCGAGCTCGGCTACGTGCAGCCGCACCGCAACGGCTACGAGCTCACGCCCCAGGTGCTCGAGCTCGGCTACTCCTACCTCTCGGCCCTCACCTTCCCCGAGGTGGCCCTCCCCCACCTCGAGAAGCTGGTCGCGGAGACCGGCGAGGCCAGCGAGGGGTCGATCCTGGACCGCGGGGACGTCGTCTACGTCGTGCGGGTCCCGGGTCCGGCGCTGATGACGATCTCCGTGAGTGTCGGGGCCAGGCGGCCGGCCTATGCCACCGCCATGGGCCGGGCCCTCCTCGCCAACCTCCCGAAGCCTCGGCTCGAGACCTACCTCGAGACCGCGACGCTCGAGGCGATGCTTCCCAACACGATCACGGACAGGGCAGCCCTGAGCGAGGAGCTGGCCCGGGTCCGCGAGCAGGGATACGCGCTGGTCAACCAGGAGCTGGAGGTCGGCCTCGTCGCCGTCGCCGTCCCGGTGCGCGACCGGCACGGTCAGGCCCGGGCGGCGATCAACCTGTCCACCCACATCGGACGCAAGTCCGTCGCCGACATGCGCTCGCTGGTGCCCCGGGTCCAGCAGGCCGCGAGCGACATCGAGCTCGGTCTGCGCCACTCGGTCAGCTGGGCCGACTGATTCCCCCGCCAGACAGCCAGCTCGAGGGGCGCACCGTGCTGCTGACCGGTGCCTCTCGTGGGATCGGAGCCGCGACGGCGCGCGCGCTGGGCGCGGCGGGTGCCCACGTCGTGGCCCATCACGGTGCGCACGCCGAGGGCGCACGACTCGCCACCGAGGGCCTGCCGTCCGACCGCCGGCTGCTCGTCGGGGCAGATCTTCGTTCGCCGGCGGAAGCCGATGCCCTCTGGCAGGAGGCGGTGTCGTGGCGCGGACGGGTCCACACCCTCGTCTGCAACGCGGCCGTGATGCCGGCGACGCCGCTGGCCGGCAGCGACGAGGCCTGGCGGTCCGGGTGGGACGACGCCTTCGAGGTCAACGTCCGTCAGCCGGCCTCGCTGATCCGGGCCGCCGTGCGCCACTTCCTCGAGACCGGTGGCGGGACGGTCGTGGTGCTCAGCAGCTGGGCCGCCCAGCGCGGGTCCGGGAACCCCGAGCTCGGCGCGTACGCCGCCTCGAAGGCCGCGCTCGGGGCGTTCGCCAAGACGGTCGCCCGGGCCCACGCCCGCGACGGCGTGCTGGTCCACATCGTCGCCCCCGGGATCGTCGACACGCAGATGTCGAGGGACGCGGCTGCCGCGCAGGGCGGCGAGGCGGCCGTGACGGCCGGGCTGGCCGCGGGGGCCTGGGTCCGGCCCGAGGAGGTGGCCGACCTCGTCACCCAGCTGGCCTCGGGGCGGTGGCGGCACCTGTCCGGCGCCACGCTCGACGTGAACGGCGCGAGCTACCTCCGCTGACGGGCCGGATCGACGCTCACGACTCGTAGTGGTCGTCGCCGTCGCGGTACGCCGGTCCGTTGGCGACGAGGTAGACGCCCCGGCCGTGGAGGTCGTAGGAAGCGCCCCGCGGCACCACGCGGTGGTCCCCGCGCTCGAGCCGCGCGCCGGGTTCCTCGCCGGCCAGCCGCACCGTGATGACGCCCTCCACGACGTAGTAGACGCGCGTGGACGCGTTGGTCCGCAGCCGCTGGTGCTGCCCGTCGATGCTGACCCGGGTGAGGCTCAGCGAGTCGTCGGTGTGGACGGCCTCCACCAGGGGCTCGGCCACGAGGCCGTTGTCCGGCTCGGCGACCAGTCCGGTCCGCAGCTCCTCCACCCGGTCCAGCTCCGAGGGGTCGCCGAGCAGCTCCCACCGCTGCAACGCCAGCGGCACGTTGCCCTCGAGCCAGAGCCGGTCGTGGAACCGCTGGATGTCGAAGCCCGCACCCTCGGCGCGCACGGCGTCGGCGAAGAGTCGCAGGATCTGGGTCTTGCCGATCTGGTAGGTCAGCGCCTGGCCCGGGTACTGCGCGAACGCCGCTGCCTCCTCGAGGGCCGTCGCCTTGTCCATCGGGACCACGCGCTCGAGATACTCCGCGGCGCCCGCGATGTCGAGATCACCGGTGGCGAGCCTCGCGTCGACCTCGACGCGCAGCGCCCGCAGCCGCATGAAGTTGTACATGATCTCGCGGGTGCGCGGGGCGTCGTCGAACAGCCCGGACGCCAGCATCAGCTCCTCGTTGTAGAACGCGATCCCCTCGTTGGACCCCGAGTCGTAGTAGTGGCGGCGCAGCTCGTTCGGGTGGCGCCAGGAGAGCGCCAGCTGCTGGTAGTGCGCGCCCTCGTGGACGATGCCGGCGCGCGGGTCCAGGGCGTTGGCGGCGTAGAAGTACGGCGGCTCCCCCGCGAACTCGGGGACGTAGCTCACGCCGTCCTCGTCGACCCGGTCCGGGCCGGTCAGGTCGTCGGTGACCCCGAGCCAGCCGATCGGCACGAGGTGGGCGGGCAGGGGCAGGTTGGTGTAGTGGTGCAGCGTGTCGGGCTGGCTCAGGATGCCGCGGTCGACGTAGAAGCGACGGACCTCGAGCTCCAGCTCGCCCTCGAGCGCACACTGCTCCTCGACGGTGCTCGCTCCCGGCCCCTGCTGCGCCCCGCTGTGGAGGTTGCGGTTCTTCTCCAGGGTCTCGAGGGTGATCGCCCGGTCGAGCTCGGCGCGGCCGGTGGCCAGGATCTGCTCGGGGGTGAAGGGCATGAGGGCGACCTCGGTCAGGAACCACTGGAACACCTCCCGCCCGACCGGGCGCAGCGTCGGGAGCTCCGGCCCCACGGCTCGCAGCCACTCGCGGTAGGCGACGAACGCCGCCGCAGCAGCCTCGGCCGCGGGCCCGAGCCGGGCGGCGACACCGGCCGCCGCGGGGAGCTCCAGCAGGGCCGCGGCCATCGCCGGCACCTGCACCTCGACCTCGGCGAGCTCGGCGACCGCGAGCGCGGCGAAGGGTGCGTAGGCAACGCCGGCCAGGTTGTCGCGCCCGGCCGAGAGGATCCGCGGGGTCTCCTCCAGGGTCAGCGTCACCTGCTCGACCCGCGCGGCGTCGGGGTCCGGCACGGTGAGCAGGTCGAAGACGACACCGAGGGTCTGGTCGACGTAGAAGCGGGGCTGGGTCTGCCAGGTGCGCAGCACGTCGAGCTCCCAGCGCACCCGCGCGAAGGCCGACCCGAGCAGCCTGCGGTCCACCTCCTCGGTCCGGTCCTCCGCCGCCGGCAGGGCGGCCAGACGTCGTTCGAAGTCGGCGAGGTCGCCGCGATAGCCGGCCACGTCCCCGGCCGACCAGCGCGGCGTCCACCCCTGCGGACGGTCGATCCGCGGGATGTCGTCGTGCGACCGTGGCTGCTGGACGGCGCGCCAGGCCCAGAAGTCGCGGCCGAGGTCCTGGGTCGGTGTCGCGGGCATGGCGGCCTTCCTGGGTCGGTGCGGATCGAACCGGTGTGTATCGAGCCGGTGTATCGAACGGTGCGAGATCGCGTCGGTGCGCGGACGGTCAGTCGTTGACGATCATGGTGGTCGGGTGCTCGTTGAGCTTGCGACCGCCGTCGGCCGTGCACAGGATGATGTCCTCGACGCGAGCCCCCACCCGCCCCGGCCAGAAGACCGACGGCTCGATGGTGAACGTCATCCCCTCCTCCAGGGGCGTGTGGTCCTCCTCGGAGATGTAGGGCAGCTCGTGCACGTCGAGGCCGATGCAGTGCCCGGTGCGGTGACGGAACCAGTCGCCGTAGCCGCCGTCGACGATCACCTGACGGGTGGCGGCGTGCACCTCGGCAGCGGTGACGCCGGGCCGGACGGCGGCGATGCCGGCCGCCTGGCTGGCCATCACGAGGGCGTGCACCTCGACGTACTCCGCGTTGGGCTCGCCCACGTGGACGGTCCGGCCGAAGTCGGAGCAGTAGCCATCGATCACGGCACCGAAGTCGAAGGAGATGCCCAGCCCGGCGCGGAGCGGCTGGTGGGACACCCGGACGGTCGCGTCGCGGTCCTCTCCAGGGCCCATGCCCCAGACCGCGGTGTCGAAGGACTCGGTGCGCGACCCCGCCGACTTCATCTGGTAGGCCACCTCGGCGGCGATCTCGAGCTCGGTGATCCCCGGCACCACCTTGGGCTCGACCCCGGCCATCACCTCGTCGACGACCCGGCACGCCTCGGTCATGAGCTCGAGCTCGGCCTCGGTCTTGATCCTGCGCATCGGGTTCAGCAGCCCCTCCGCGCTGATCACGCGCTCGGGGCGGACCAGCCCGGTCAGCTCGACCACGCTCTGGGCCCAGGCGCGGTTGCCCACGGCCAGCGCAGCCGTCCGGCCGGCGTAGCGGGAGAGCACGGAGCCCATCACCGCCGCACCGTCGTCGGTCTCGTTGACGGTGACCACCTCGCCGACCACGCCCTCGGGCAGGTCGAACTCCGTGATCATCCGGGGCAGCACGAAGACCGGCTCGTGCCCGGGTGCGAAGAGCGCACCCGCGACCCAGTGGTGGGCGTACCCGACGTTGCCGAAGGTCTGGATCCGGCGCCGCATGCCGGTGAGGTACTCCAGGTCGGCCGACGGCGGCAGGAAGACGAGGTCGACGTCCGCCTCGCTCATCCGCCGGTCGAGCGCCTCGCGGCGGGCGGCGTACGTCGACTCGGTGATCTCGCTCATCGTCTTCTCTTCCTCACGAACTTGTGCGTTGTGCGCACAGTTGCGCGCTCAATGAACACTACTCAACTGCGACGGCCGTGCCAAGGGAGCCACGTAGAGCGGGCAGCACCTCGGCGCCCAGCAGCGTCACCGCGGCCCGGGGATCTGGCCCCAGTGGCGGACCGAAGGACAGGTGGGTGGCGCCCTGGTCCAGCAGCCAGCGACACCTGGCCACGACGTCGTCCACGTCACCGGCGATGCCGAGCCGCAGCATGCGGTCGTCGACGAGCGAGGATGCCAGGGCGTGGTCGCCGTCGGCCAGGGCCGCGTCGATCGCAGCGAAGTCGGACACCGAGAGGCCGGCGCGCTCCAGGAGGTACGGCGAGAACGCCGAGCCGTAATAGGCGATCTTGGCGGCCAGAGCGGCGTTCGCCACCTCGCGGTCGGGGTGCACCGAGGCCCACACACACGCCGGCAGGTCGAAGGTCGCCGGGTCTCGCCCCGCGCGGGAGAGCCCGGCCTCGATGTGGTCGCGCGCGGTCGGGAAGTGCTCGGGCGGATAGAGCAGAGGCAGCGCGCCGTCGGCGACCTCACCGGCCAGCTCCAGCATCCGCGGGCTCATCGCACCCAGGTAGATCGGGACCTCCGCCGAGCGGACCCGCAGCCGGGCCTGGTCGGTCCAGCCGTGCTGCTCCACCGGCCGGTGCCCGACCAGCGCGCGTACCGCCTCGACGGCGTCGCGCGTGGTGCGGAGCGGACGTTGCTGGTCGATCCCGACCCAGGCGAGGAACTGACCCGCACCGGCCGCCAGCCCCAGCAGGAACCGCCCGCCGGACAGCTCCTGGAGCGTCGCCGCGGTCATCGCCAGCTCGGCCGGGTGGATCGTGTAGGGGTTGTAGATGCCGCAACCCAGCTGCAGGGTCGTGGTGCGGGTCGCCGCGGCGCTCAGGAGCACCGTGGCGCTGTGCAGCATCAGGTCGTTGGAGACCCAGAGCTGGTCGAAGCCCGCTTCCTCGGCCACCTCGGCCAGGCTGCAGAACTCCTCGGGCGAGAGGTCGTTGTTGAGCCGGAGGCTAGCCCGCATCGCCGCCGCCCTCCGCCAGCTCCGCGTCCAGCTCGACCTCGACGAGGAGGTCGTCGCCGATGAGCGCGTGCACGTAGAGCATGGTGTTGGCGGGCGCCACGTCCCCGACGAGCTCGGCGTGCACCCGGGCCGCGGCCTCCCAGTCCGCGTCCGGCGCCAGGTAGACCCGTGTCCGGACGACGTCGGTCCGCGCGCCACCCAGCTGCTCGACGGCGCGCAGGGCCCGGTCCAAGGCACGGCGGGCCTGGGCGGCCGTGTCGCCCGGGGGTTGCCCGCCGGAGGTGTGCCCGGTGGTGCCGCTCACCACGACCCGCCGACCCACCCGGACGGCCCGGCTGTAGCCGGCCGCCTGCTCCCAGTCGGTGCCGTCGCTGACGGTCTCTCGTTCGCTCACGAGGAGGTGGTCAGCCCTCGATGACGTCTTCGTGGTTGTGCACGACCTGCCACCGACCGTCGCGGCGCTGCCAGACCCCGGTGTTGCGGACCAGCTGGGGTGGCACGGCCTCGTCCGCGAAGGTGACGTGCAGCAGGTGGCTGCCCCAGCCGAAGTCGCCGTGCACGGCGATGCGCTGGTCGGTCGCGCGCAGGTCGGACACTTCGGGATCGGAGTCCGGGCGCCGGGCGCGCATCGCGTCGAGCTCGGCCAGGCCGACCAGGAGGCCGGGCTCGGCCGAGTCCCAGACGGTGGCGTCCTCGGCGATGTGCTGGTCGATGCGCGGCCGGTCGCCGGCCAGGTACCCGGCGTACATGTCGAGCACGGCGGCCCAGATCTCGTCGGCGTCGCTCACGGTGTCTCTCCCTCGGTGGTGTGGAAGTCGGTCAGCCAGCAGTAGGACATGCGGCCCGGTGCGGTCACGGGTGGTGGGTCCTCGGTGCGGCACCGTTCGATGGCGACCGGGCACCGCGGGTGGAAGCGGCAGCCCTCGGGCGGCCGGGCCGGGTCGGGCACGTCGCCCGGCAGCTCCTCGGGGAGCACCCCCGGATGGCCGACGCGCGGGACCGCGCCCGTGAGCGCCGAGGTGTAGGGGTGGCCTGGCGCCGACCACAGCGGGGTGGTCGGCGCTGACTCCACGACCCTGCCCAGGTACATCACCACGGTCACGTCGGCCATCTGGCGCACGATGGAGAGGTCGTGGGAGATGAAGACCAGGCTGAGCGAGAGGTCGCGGCACAGCTCCACCAGCAGGTTGGCGATCTGGGCCTGGGCGGACGCGTCGAGCGCGGCGATCGGCTCGTCGGCCACGATCAGCCGCGGGCGCGCGGCCAGGGCGCGGGCGATCGAGATGCGCTGGCGCTGGCCGCCGCTGAACTCGTGCGGGAACCGCTCGGCCGCCGAGCCCGGCAGTCCGACCAGGTCCAGGAGCTCCGCGACCCGGGTGGCTCGACCGGTGCGCGCGTCGCCCGACAGGTCGACCGCGGTCTGGAGCTGGATGCCGACCTTGCGCCGGGGGTTCAGCGAGGACCCCGGGTCCTGGAAGACCATCTGGAGCCTGCGCAGCTGCTCGGACCGGCTTCGCCGGCCGATCGGCTCGACCTCCGCGCCGTCGAAGACCACGGACCCGGAGCTGATCGGCACCAGCCCGACCATCGCCCGCGCCAGGCTCGACTTCCCGCAGCCGGTCTCACCGACGAGCCCGACGATCGACCCCTCGGGCACGTCGAGGTCGACCCCGGCCACGGCACGGACGGGCGGCTGGCCCGGGCGGTGGTAGTCGACCACCACGTCACGCATCTCGAGGAGGCTCACGACGCGGCCCTCTGAGTGGCCAGCGGGTCGGGCGGGCAGGCCACGCGGCGGCCGCCGCTCGCGTCCGGGCTGTCCGCGACCGGCGTCAGGGCCGGCGGCTCGCTGCGGCAGCTCTCCTCGGCGAACGCGCAGCGCGGATGGAAGGCGCAGCCCGGCACGGGCTCGGAGAGCACCGGTGGCGCGCCACCGATCGGGGTGAGCGGCCGCTCCGGCTCCTCCGGGCGCGGCAGGGCGTCGAGCAGCCCCCGGGTGTAGGGGTGCCGCGGCTGCTGGAGCAGCTCGCCGGTGGTGCCCGACTCGACCACCCGCCCGGAGTAGAAGACGTAGAGCCGGTCGGCGATCGAGGAGAGGACGCCGAGGTCGTGGGTGATGAGCACGACCGACAGCTGCTGCTCCCTCCGCAAGCGGTCGAGCAGCCGGAGGATGCCGGCCTGGACGGTGACGTCCAGGGCAGTGGTCGGCTCGTCGGCGATCAGCAGCTTGGGCTCACAGGCGAGGGCCATCGCGATCGCGATGCGCTGGCGCATGCCGCCGGAGAAGTGGTGCGGGTAGCGGCTCAGGGCGTCGTCCGGGTCGGGGATCCGGACCAGGTCGAGCAGCTCAGCGGCGCGGGCGCGCGCCGCCTGCTTGGTCACCGAGCGGTGGACCAGCTGGTGCTCGGTGAGCTGCTTGCCGATGGTCAGCATCGGGTGGAGCGAGTTCAGCGGGTCCTGGAAGACCATCGCGATGTCGTTGCCTCGCACCGTACGGAGCTCGCGACTGCGCAGCCCGATCAGCTCGCGGCCCTCGAAGCGGGCGCTGCCGGCCGCCGTACCGCCGCTCGGCAGCAGGCCCATCAGTGCGAGCACGCTGAGCGTCTTGCCGCTGCCGCTCTCGCCCGCGATGCCCACCACCTCCGACTCGCCGACGGTGAACCCGACCGACTGCACGGCGACCTGGTCGCCGTGACGACCGGGCAGCCGGACCGACAGGTCCGAGACCTCCAGCAGCGCGCTCACGACCCGATCGCCCTTGCCGTGCGCGGGTCGAGCGCGTCACGCACGGTGTCGCCGAGGAAGTTGAAGGCCAGCACCACGGTGAGGATCGCCAGACCGGGGAAGACACCGATCCACCACTTGTCGAAGTACGCCGCGCCCTCGGCCACCATCGCCCCCCACTCCGCGGTGGGCGGACGGGTGCCGAGCCCGAGGAAGGAGAGCCCCGACAGGAGCAGGACCGCGGTGCCGAGGTCGAGGGCACCCAGCACCAGGATCGGGCCGGCGACGTTGGGGCCTACCTCGCGGATCAGCGCGCGCCGACCCGACAGGCCCAGGAGGCGCGCCGCCAGGACGTAGTCGGCGTTGCGCGCGGACAGCACCAGCCCGCGGCTGACCCGCGCGTACGACGGCCACGAGACGACCACGATGGCGAGCACCGCGTTGCGCAGGTCTGGGCCGAGCGCGGCGACCAGCGCCATCGCCAGGATGATCGCGGGGAACGCGAAGAAGAGGTCGGTCACCCGCATGATGAGCGTCTCGATCTTCCCGCCGAGGTAGCCCGCGGTCGCGCCGACCACCGTGCCGATCACGAGCGAGAGCGTCACCAGCAGCACGGCCATCGGGATGGACAGGCGCGCGCCGGCCAGCACCCGTGAGTAGACGTCGCGACCGAGCTCGTCGGTGCCGAACCAGTGCGCACCGGACGGCGGCAGGAACGGCGTGTTGTCCTGGACGAGCGGGTCGTGGGTCTGGAGCAGCGGGGCGAGCACGGCGACCAGGAGCCAGAGCGCCAGCACCACGAACCCGATCAGCCCCAGCGGCTCTCGCCAGACCGAGCGCGTCCCGCGGCGCGACCGGCGGTCCAGCCGTCGGGTACGGCGGGAGCTCGGCACGCCGCCGTCGGCCAGCCCAGAGTCTGGTGCGCTGTTGATCGTCGTCATGTCGCGCGGATCCTGGGGTCGATGAAGCCGTAGGCGAGGTCCACGGCGAAGTTGATGCCCACGTAGATCACCGCGACCACCAGGCTCACGCCCATGATCGCGGGCAGGTCGAGGGCCAGCGCCGAGTTGTAGGCGTACTGGCCGATACCGGGCCAGGAGAAGATCTTCTCGACGAGCACCGTGCCCGAGAGCAGGCCGCCGAAAGCGACGCCGAAGACGGTGAGGATCGGCAGCAGCGCGGGGCGGACCACGTGGCGCAGGATCACGGTGCGCTCCGGCAGCCCCTTGGCGCGCGCGGTGCGGACGTAGTCGTTGTTGAGCACCTCGAGCATCGACGCGCGCGTGAAGCGGGTGAGCAGGCTGATGGTGAACATCGCGAGCACCAGGGCCGGGAGCAGGAGGTGGCGCACGGCCTCGCCGAACGCCCCCAGGTCGCCGTCCAGCAGCGCGTCGAGGGTGTAGAAGCCGGTGTGCTCCGGCGGCGGGTCGATCCCGGGGTCGAGCCGGCCGCCTCCGGGGAGCCAGCCCAGCTTGAAGAAGAACAGGTAGTAGCTGACCAGCGCCAGCCAGAACGTCGGCACCGAGACGCCCGACAGCGTCAGCACGCGCAGGACCTGGTCGACCCACGAGTTGCGCCGGATCGCGGCGAGGATGCCGAGAGGTACACCGGCCAGCACCGAGATCACGATCGCGGTGACCGCCAGCTCGATGGTCGCGGGCACGAACTCCTCGAGGTCGTCGCGCACCGGCGCCTGCGTCTGCTGGGAGGTGCCCAGGTCGCCGTGCGCCAGCCGCTCGAGGTAGGTGACGTACTGGACCGGCACGGGCTTGTCGAGCCCGTTCCTCTCGTTGAACGCCTGCACGATCTCGGGGTCGGAGATCGCCCGCTGGCCGAGGTTGGCCGCCGCCGGGTCACCCGGCACCAGGTGGGTGAGCAGGAACGCGATCAGGGTGATGCCGAGCAGGAGAAGGCCCAGGGCCACCAGACGGCGCAGCACGAACCACAGGAGGGCCCTGTCCGCGATGCGCCGCCTGGTGCGGGTCATCCCAGCGATGCGAAGTCGACGGTCCAGATCAGGTTGTAGGCGAAGCCCGACAGCGACTTCGCCGTGACCGCCACCTGGGCGGTCTGGAACATCGGCATGAAGGGCCCTTCCACGTTCATCTGCTCCTGGATCTGCTGGTACAGCGCTCCGCGGGCGTCGTTGTCGACGGTGGTCGCGGCTTGGTCACCGAGGCTCTCGAGCGTCGGGTTGGCGCCCTCGGCCCAGCCCGCCCGCAGGCCGACGCTCTGGCCGGGCAGGAAGGCGAGGTAGTCGCTGGCGTCAGGGTAGTCGGCGCCCCAGAGCCAGAGACCGAGCTGCTCCTTGCCGTCGAGGTAGTTGGGCAGCGAGGTCGCCAGCGGTGCCGGGACCAGCTCCACGTTGATGCCGATCTCCGTCAGCTGGGCCTGCACCCGCTGTGCCACCGTCCCGAAGGACACGCCGTTCTTGGTGAGGTCGCTGGGGTACTCCATCTCGACCTTCTCGCCCTTGTAGCCACTGGCGGCGAGGGAGGCCTTCGCCTTCTCCACGTCGGTGGCCAGCGCCTTCGAGGGGTCGAGCGCGCCCACGAACATGGTCGGGATGATGCCCGGGGCGCGGACCGATCCCTCCCCGGCGAGGTCGACGAGGGCGTCGTAGTCGAGGCCGTAGCGGATCGCGTCCTGGAAGTCCGGGTTCGACGTGATGCCGGAGATCTCCGGGTTGCTGTTGGAGAACACGAACCAGGTGTTGGAGGTCGCGTCCCTGTGCACCTCGACCGAGTCCGGGAGCCCCTCGGCCTGGGCCGGCGCGAGGTCCAGCACCAGCTGGGCCTGACCCTTCTGGATGTCGAGCTTCTGGACGTCCGCGGTCACGTTGCGGATGACGACCTTGGTGTAGGTCGGAGCCTTCTCGCCCCAGTACTTGGTGTTCTCCGAGAGGCTGACCTCGGTCGTCGTGCTGAAGCTCTTGAGCACGTAGGGGCCGGAGCCCGCCGAGTTGGCGTTGAGCCACTCGGTGGCCTTGTCGGTCTTCGCGGCGTCCTCCGAGTCGGTGCCGCCGTGCTCCTTGACGACCTTGGAGTTCTCGATGCCGAGGGCGGGGTTGGACAGGATGTAGGGCAGCCCCGGGTTCGGCTTGTCGGACGTGAGCACCACGGTGTGGTCGTCGGGAGCCGACGGCGTGACGCCGTCCAGCAGGAAGGCCGGGTTGCCCTTGAGGTTCTTGACCCGGTTGAAGGAGAAGACCACGTCTGCGGAGGTCAGCGGGGTCCCGTCCGAGAACGTCACGTCCTTGCGGAGCGGCAGGGTGATCGTCGTGCCGTCCTCGGAGACCTCGAAGGACTCGGCGACGACAGGCACCGGCGTCGACAGGTCGCTGCCCTCGAAGCCGAGCAGCGGCTCGTACATCGAGTGCACCACCATGCCGCCGGTGATCTCGTAGACCTGGCCGGGGTCGGCGGTCGTCAGGTCGAAGGAGTTCTCCACGACCAGCGTCTTGCCGCCGCCCGACGAGGACTCGTCGGACGAGTCCGAACCACATCCGGCGAGTGCCACCGCGACCAGGGCGGCCAGGCTCACCACGCCCCACCGTCGCATCGACTTCTTGTGAGCTACCACGACTGTTGCTCCTTGCTCGATCGCCCTGATCGGGCGGGACGGGGGGCGGTACCGGGCGGGCCCCGAGGTCGTCACCGCGTTCGGCTGACGGACATTAGCACGCTAGGCGAATACTTGGTCAACGTCTTGCGGGGCTCAGTTCGACTCGAAAAATGCGCAGGGTGCGCTAGTGTCCGGTCACCGAACACTTGCCACGCCCGCGGTGGCCGGCCCTGCGCCGCCCCGCAAAGACTGCGCCGACCAGCCGGCACAGCCCCGAGGATCAGTCCCCAGGAGACCACATGGCCGACCCGCGACCCGAGCCCGGCGAGGTCGCGGAGCGGCCGGACGACTTCGTCCAGTCCCTGGCTCGCGGCCTGTCCGTGATCCGCGCCTTCACGGCGGCCGAGCCGGAGCTGTCCCTCTCCGACGTGGCCCGGAGCACCGGTCTCACCAGGGCAGCATCGCGTCGGTTCCTGCTCACCCTCGAGTCGCTCGGCTACGTCGGCAGCACGGGCAGGCTGTTCCATCTCCGGCTGCCCGTGCTCGACCTCGGCTACGCCTACCTGTCGTCGATGGGGCTGGCCGACATCGCCCAGCTCCACCTGCACCGCCTCAGCGAAGAGCTGCAGGAGTCGTGCTCGGCGAGCGTCCTCGATGACGGCGACATCGTGCACATCGCCCGGGCAGCGAGCGACCGCCTGATGGCCGTCCGCATCGACCTGGGCCGTCGCCTCCCGGCCTACGCCACGGCGATGGGGCGGGCCCTGCTGGCAGGCCTCGACGACGAGGCGCTCGCGGACTACTTCGCCAACCACGACCGACCGGCCCTGAGCTCGCACACCGCGACGAAGGAGGCCGAGCTGCGCCGGACGCTGGCCGAGGTCCGCAAGAACCGCTACGCGATGGTCGACCAGGAGCTGGAGGAGGGCATCCGGTCGATCGCGGTGCCGATCCGCGACCCCCGCGGCGACGTCGTGGCCGCGATCAACGCGAGCGCGCACACGTCCCGCGTCACCGTCGGTCAGCTGCGGCAGCGGTTCCTGCCGAGGCTGGTCGCCGCGGCCGACGCCATCGAGCACGACCTGACGATGGCCCGGAAGTAGCGAGCGGGAGCTCCTCGGGCGAGACCGGCACCTGACCGCTCGCCCTCGCTCCCGGCCCGAGGGCCAGGAGGAGGGCGATCCCGATCGCCACGGCGCCGACGAGGGTCGATCCGTCCAGCTCCTCCCCGAGGACGACCACGCTCGCGAGCAGGCCGACCAGCGGCGTGATGAACGAGATGAAGCTGAAGCGAGCCGCGCCGAGCCGCCCGATGAGCCAGTTCGCCAGCACGAGCGCGACGATGGAGCTGAAGAGCGCCAGGTAGCCGAACGACGTCCACGCCGAGAGGCTGGTGGGCGCGTCGGGGGCGCCCTCCAGGAGCACGGCTGCGGCAGCGACCAGGACGCCACCGATGAGGTTCTGGCCGGCGGCGACCCGCAGCAGGTTCAGGCCGCCCACCCGCTCGTTGACGTACACGAAGGTGGCCCCGTAGATCGTGACGCCTGCGAAGAAGGCGGCCGCGCCCACGAGGGCGTGCGGACCGAGCATGGCGCCGCCTCGGAAGATCACCAGCAGCCCGGCGATGCCGGCGGCCAGGCTCGCCACGAAGCGCCAGGTCGGCGGATCGCGGCGCACGGCATGGACGATCACCGTCGTCGTGATCGGCTGGGTGCCGACGAGCAGGCTCGCGAGGGCGGCCCCGATGTACTGCTGCCCCCACACGGCGAGCCCGAAGTTGACCGCCATGCCGAAGACGCCGATCGGCCAGACCACGCGACGGCCGGCCGGGCCGAGCGGTGCGCCGGCGAAGCGGGTCGAGAGCAGCGGAGCCAGCAGCGCCGCGGAGAGCAGGAGCCGGGCTGCGCAGAACCACAGCGGCGGCCAGCCGGCCAGCAGCCCGGCCTTGATCACGATGGGCGTCGTTCCCCAGATGAGGCACACCACCAGGAAGGGGCCGGCGACGACGAGTCGCGGACCCCGGAGCTCGGTCAAGGCGCCAGGACGTCCATGAGCTCGTCGAGCTCGGTCATCAGGACCCGGATACGGGCCACTCGGTCGCGTCCCTCCTGACCGAGCTCCGGGAAGGTCGTGAGCGGTCGGCGTACGTCGCCGACGGGGTGCCCGGCGACCGCCGCCAGGGCCTTGGAGTAGCACTGGTGTCCGTAGGTCGGGTGGCCGTCGGCGATGACGTGGTCGATCGCGTCGAGCAGCCGCTGCACCCGCCTGGCGTCCTCCATCCGCCCGTCGTCGAGCAGGTCGAAGATCCGGTGCGACGGGCCAGGCACGTAGTTGCCGAAGGGGTTGACGTAGCCGATGGCGCCCAGCAGGAACGAGTCGACGACTCGCTCCCCTGCGAAGACCCGCACCAGCCCCTCCGACTCGTCGATGACGTCGCGGACCCGCCCGACGTCCTGGCTCGACTCCTTGATGTAGCGGATGTTGTCGAACCGTCGCGCCAGCTCGCCGACCAGCCGGGCGGAGAGATCCACGTTGGAGGTGACGGGATTGTTGTAGACCATGATCGGCAGGCTCACTGCCTCACAGATCGCCTCGTAGTAGCGCAGCACCTCGTCGTCGGTGGGCGTGTAGTAGTAGGGCGGCAGGATCATCAGGCCGTCCGCGCCCAGCTGCTCGGCCTGCACGCTCTGGCGCACCGCGATCGGCGTGGCGGCGTTCATCGTGCCCACCAGGACCGGGATGCGACCGGCCACGTGCTCGACGGAGGTCGACACCACCTCCTCGCGCTCCTGCTCGCTCACCGTCAGGAACTCCCCAGTGGTGCCGAGGACGATCAGCCCTGGGACGCCGACCTGGAGCTGCCAGTCGATGAAGCGACGCAGCGCGGGGACGTCGATGGCCCCGCCGTCGGGCGTGAAGGGGGTGACCGCCACGGTGTAGCTTCCCCGGAAGCCTGCGTCCAACTTGTTCCTCCCTGCGAACTTTGTTCGGTACGTGAACCTACTACACCCCCGGGGTCGGGGCCGCAGTGTGGTACGGCGCCGGCCACGACACGGCCTCGGCGCGGTCGAGGGCCAGTGCGGCGCGCTGGGGCCAGCGCGGGTCCCGGAGGAAGGCGCGGCCGAGCATCACCGCGTCTGCTGCGCCGGAGACCAGGATCTCCTCCGCCTGCTCCGGCGACGTGATCCGACCGACCGCCACGACCGGCACGCCGGCTTCATGGCGGACGGTCCGTGCGAGCGGCACCTGGTAGCCGGGACCGACCGGGATCACGGCGTCCGGGACCAGGCCACCGCTCGAGCAGTCGACCAGGTCGGCGCCGTCCGCACCGAGCAGTGTCGCCAGGGCCACGGAGTCCTCGAGCGTCCAGCCACCCTCGGCCCAGTCCGTGACCGAGAGCCGCACGAAGAGCGGCCGCTCGTCGGGCCACGCGGCACGGACCGCGCGCACGACGCTGCGGACCAGCCGGGTCCGGTTCTCCCACGTCCCGCCCCACTCATCGGTACGCCGGTTGCTCAGCGGCGACAGGAACTCGTGGAGCAGGTAACCGTGCGCGGCATGCACCTCCACGACGTCGAAGCCGGCCCGGGCGGCGCGAGCGGCCGCCGCCTCGAAGTCGGACACGACCTGCTGGATGCCGACGCGGTCGAGCGCCTCGGGGGTCGCGTACTCCCCGAAGGCCACCGCGCTCGGGGCCACGGTGGGCCAGCCGCCGGCCTCGAGCGGCACGCTGCCGGCGACGTCCGACCAGGTGTGCCAGGTCGAGGACTTCCGGCCGGCATGGGCGAGCTGGAGCCCCATGGGCACCCCCAGCTGGTGCGCCAGGTCGACGTGCCGCGCCCAGGCATCAGCCTGGCCGTCGGTCCAGATGCCGGTGTCGAACGGCGTGATCCGGGCCTCGGGGCTGACCGCGGTCGCTTCGGCCATGAGCAGGCCGGTGCCGCCCAGGGCGAGGGAGCCCAGGTGCGCGTCGTGCCAGCGGGTCGGCATCCCCGGGTCTGCCGGGTCGCACGAGTACTGGCACATGGGCGAGACCCACGCCCGGTTGGGGAAGGTCTGGTCCCGCAGGGTGATCGGACTGAGCAGCAGTGACACGAAGATCCTCGGGATTCTGGTCGGACGAATGGCACCCCGCACCTGTGCGGAAGGGGTCGGAGGACGAGGTCGCCCACCGGCGCGCGCCCGACCGCCTGAGCCGTGCTCGCCGTCAGCCGAAGAGCCGGCCGAGGGCATTGGCCAGAGCACTGCCTGAACGCTACAGTTGCGTTCACCATGCGCACAAGCGTTCGCAAAGAGGACTTCCCATATGAACCACGACCCTCTCAGAGGTAGCTACACGGTCATGGTCACGCCCTTCACAGCGGGCGGAGATGCCATCGACATGGGTGCCATGCGACGCTTCCTCGACTGGCAGGTCGAGTGCGGAGTGCCCGGCGTCATCATCCTGGGGACGACCGGTGAGTTCCTCACCGTCTCCGAGGAGGAACGCACGGCCCTGGTGCGCGAGACCGCTGCCTACGTGGACGGGCGGATGAAGGTCCTGGTCGGGTCGATGAACGCCCACACACCGATCGCTGTGCGCTACGCCGAGGAGGCCGAGGCACTCGGCGCGGACGGCCTGATGATCCTCCCGCCCTACTACTACGCGCCCACCGAGGACGAGATCCTGCGCTACTACGAGCGCATCGCCTCCGCCGTGAGCCTGCCGATCATGCTCTACAACAACCCGGTCACGTCCAACGTCGACATGTCCGCCGACCTCGTCGTCCGGCTCGCGACGAGCTTCGAGAACATCAGCTACATCAAGGAGGCGAGCCAGGACGTCGGCCGGATCTTCGACATCGTCACCCGCGCCGGGGGTGCCATGGAGGTGTTCGCCGGCGAGCGGATCGTCGAGTCCTGTCTCCTCGGTGCGGTGGGCTACGTGAACCCCTACGGCAACTACATCCCCCGCGCCTCGTCGGCCATCCTCGACATGTTCTTCCAGGGCCAGGTCGCCGAGGCCACTCGCGTCCAGCGGCTCATCGACCGCATGGACCACTTGATCGCCGCGGGCCACCCGACGTACGGCCACCAGTGCTACTCGAAGGCGCTGGCCGCACACGCGGGGTATCCCATGGGCGATGTCCGGGAGCCGCTCACGACCTTTGCCCAGCTGGGGGCGGAGGGCCGCGAGCGGCTGGCCGAGCTGGCCAAGCTCGCCGCCGAGCTGGAGTCCATGGACGAGGTGGTCGCGCTGCGCGGCCCCTACCAGCCCGCCACGCCGCAGATCTGAGACCCCGGCCGCACCCGTCACGGAGCACCCCGGCAGCGCCCGTCGCCGATAAGGTCTCGGCCATGCCCAAGGACAGCCCGGAAGTCTCCGAGGCCTCGGAGGACCGTGACTACGTCAGGTCGCTGATCCGAGGCCTCGACGTGATGCGCGCGTTCACCGCGGAACGACCGGTGATGACGCTGACCCAGGTGGCGGAGCAGGCCGGGATGAACCGCGCCGCCGCCAGGCGGTTCCTGCTGACCCTGGTCAAGGAGGGGTACGCCGACGTCCAGGGCCGCAACTTCCGGCTGCGCCCGAAGGTGCTCGAGCTCGGACGGTCCGTCCTGCCGACGATGACCTTCACCGACATCGCCCAGCCGATGCTCGACGATCTCGCCGCCGAGCTGGACGAGACCTGCTACGTCGCCGTCCTGGACGAGCAGTCGGTCGTCTACATCTTGCGCGCCAGTGGACGGCGGCTGGTCGGGATCAACCTCGAGGTGGGCGCCCGGATGCCGGCCCACATGATGTCGAGCGGACGGATCCTGGCGAGCGCCCTCCCGGCCGAGCGGCGGAAGAAGTGGGTGGCGGCGGCGGAGCTCCGGCGGTTCACCGACAAGACGGTCACCACCAGGGCCGCACTCAGCCGTGCCGTGACCGAGGCGGGCAAGCAGGGCTGGTGCATCGTCGACGAGGAGTACGAGATCGGGATGCGCTCGCTGTCGGTCCCGATCAAGGACCGGGACGGCCACGTCTTCGCCGCCCTGAACGTCACCTGCCCCTCCAGCCGGGTCTCGGTGGAGATGATGCACGGGCCGTTCCTCACCGCCCTGCAGGCGCTCACCCAGCGGCTGCAGGACGCGCTGCCCTCCGACCGGTCGATCGCCGACCTGTCGGAGGGAGACGCCACGGCGCTCTCCGTCGTCCGGACCTCCGACCGGTCGCGCTAGAACCCAGCCACGGCCAGGCATGATGAACGGCGTGGCTGACGTCGACGCGGACCGGGCCGAGATCGCGGGCATCGTCCGCACCTACTTCGAGGCGTTCACCTCGGGTCCTGGGTGCGAGCAACGGATGGACGCGCTCCGCGCCACCTTCCTGCCCGAGGCGGTCATCGTGCGCGCGGGTGGCGGCGAGCCGGCCGTCTACGACGTCGACGGCTTCATCGCCCCGCGCCAGAAGATCCTCACCGACGGCACGCTCGAGGAGTTCCACGAGTGGGAGCTGGCGGGTCACACCGAGCTGTTCGGCGACATCGCCCACCACTTCTGCAGCTACGCCAAGGAGGGTGTCCGGGCCGGGGAGTCGTTCACCGGCCGCGGCATGAAGACGCTCCAGCTGGTGAGGACCACTGCGGGCTGGCGGATCAGCGCCGCGGCGTGGGACGACGAGCGCGAGGGGCTCCGCCTTGACGACCGCTGAGGCCTACTACCTTCCGCGAGGCGACGGCGCCTTCGAGTCCACCGCAGCGACCACGAGCCCGTGGGACCTGGCGGCCCAGCACGGTGGACCGCCGTCGGCGCTGCTGGCGCGGGCGGTCGACAGGACGACCGACGACCCGGCGTTCACGATCGCGCGGCTGACCGTCGACATGCTCGGACCGATCGCGCAGGGGGTGGTCCGGACCGAGGCGGAGGTGGTGCGGCCCGGACGGCGGGTGGAGCTGGTGACCGCCCGGCTCTTCACCAACGACGTCCTGGCCTGTACGGCGACCGCCTGGCGCGTGCGCGAGCAGCCCGAGTCGACCCGACACCTGGTCGAGCCGCCGGCCGAGCTGCCGCCGATCCCCGACGTCGGTGCGACGACGTACTTCGAAGGGGTGCCGCCCGAGTGGGGCTACGGGCCGTCCGTCGAGTGGCGGTTCGTCGAGGGCGGCTTCGACGGGACGCCCACGGGACGGGCCCGTCTCTGGACCCGCCCGCGCATCCCGCTGGTGGCCGGGGAGGAGACCGCTCCGCTGCACCGGCTGGTGGTCGTCGCCGACTCCGCGAACGGCGTCTCGGCGCGGCTGCCGATCCAGGACTGGTGGTCGATCCCCAACACGCTGACGGTCACCGTCGAGCGCATCCCGACCGACGAGTGGATGTGGATGGATGCCGCGACGGACATCTCTCCGCACGGCCGCGGGGTGGCCCACGCCGTCATGTCCGACCGGGACGGAGTGCTCGCGCGCATCACCCAGCCGCTTCTCGTCAGTCGTCGTTGACCCGGGTCTCGCGTCGGCCTCGATCACCGACCCCTCACCAGGGGCTGGGCACGTAGTCCTTGAGGAAGTGGCCGTGGAGGTCGGTGCCGGCCTCGCCCTGGACCACCGGGTCGTAGACGCGTGCGGCACCATCGACGAGATCGAGGGGCGCGTGCCAGCCCTCGGCGGCCATCCGGAGCTTGTCCTGGTGCGGCCGCTCGTCGGTGATCCAGCCGGTGTCGACCGCGTTCATGAGGATCCGGTCGGTCTCGAACAGCTCCTGCGAGCTGGTCCGGGTCATCATGTTGAGTGCGGCCTTGGCCATGTTGGTGTGCGGGTGGCCGGCGCCCTTGTAGGTGCGCGAGAACTGGCCCTCCATCGCGGAGACGTTGACCACGTGGGCCCGCCCCGAGGCCGCGCGACGGGCCGCCTCGGCGAGCGCCGGACGCAGCCGCGAGACCAGCAGGAACGGGGCCACGGAGTTGCACAGCTGCACCTCGAGGAGCTCGAGCGGATCCACCTCGTCGACGGTCTGGGTCCACGAGTTGCTGGTCGCCACGTCCGGCAGGAGGCCGCCGGCATCCACGGCGGTGCCGGCCAGGTGCGCGTCCAGCGAGGCGCTGCCGGCGCGCAGGGCGAGCGCCGTCAGCGAGGCCGCGGAGTGGGCGGCGGCCGCCTGCGCCTCGGACTCCCCGTCGTGATGGGCAACCGGGTCAGCGGCCAGTGCTCCGGCGATCGCGGCCGGGTGCGCCTCGGACACGCGGTCGAAGGTGACCATCTCGGGCAGCTCCACACCGACCGGCAGCGGCGCCGACTCGGCCTCGACCAGTCGCGAGTAGGCACCCGGCGAGCGACGCACGGTCTGGCAGGCGTTGCTGATCAGCACGTCGAGGGGTCCCTCGGCGAGCACGTCGTCGGCCAGCGCGATGACCTGGGTCGGGTCGCGCAGGTCGATGCCGACGACCTTGAGCCGGTCGATCCAGTCGGCGCTGTCCTCGAGCGCCGAGAACCGGCGTACGGCGTCGTGCGGGAACCGCGTCGTGATCGTGGTGTGCGCGCCGTCGCGCAGCAGCCGCAGAGCGATGTACATCCCGATCTTGGCCCGACCGCCGGTGAGCAGCGCCCGCTTGCCGGTGAGGTCCGTGCGCTGGTCGCGCTTGGCGTGCGACCTCGCGGCGCAGGTCGGGCAGAGCCAGTGGTAGAACGCGTCGACCAGCGTGTAGTCGTTCTTGCAGATGTAGCAGCCGCGCGGATTGATCAGCTCTCCGGCGAACGCCCCCTCGGCCTGTGAGACCAGCGGGATCCCGAGGGTCTCGTCGTCGATGCGCAGGGCCGAGCCGGTCGCCGTCGCCTCGGTCACGCGGCGGTCGTGAGCGAGCTCGGCCTCGCGCTTGGCCGCCCGCCGGTCCCGCTTGAGGGCCTTGTACATGTGGGAGGCGGCCCGCTTGACCTCGATGTGCGACGGGTCGTCCTCGGGCACCTCGTGGAGCTGCCGGAGGACCCGGAGGGTCGCGGCGAGGTCGTCGGGGTCGATCACCGTCAGACCTCGCTGAGCAGCGCCGTCGCGGTGAACTCCGCCGCACGACGGTCGTACTCACGACCGTGCGACAGCATCGCGTGCTTGCCGCCGTCGATCTCCACGAACTCGACGTCGGTCGACCGCGAGAGGTTGCGCGCCACGGCACGCGCCTTCTCGATCGAGGCGACCCGGTCCGCGGTGCCGTGCACGATGAGCACCCGTCGCCCGGAGAGGTCGGCGTCGTCGGTCGGGTAGACCCACGGGTTCAGGGCGACCACCGAGCGGACGCCGGGCGAGGCGGCGGCCAGGAGTGCGGTGCGGCCACCGAGCGAGTGCCCGACCAGGGCGGCGGGAACGCCCGGGTGCCGGTCGGCCAGCACGGCCAGGGCCCATGCGGTGTCCTGGAGCGGGGTGCGCGACTCGTCCCAGCCCCGGTAGGAGTTGATCAGCCGGTGCACGGCCAGCCGACGCGAGGCACGGGCCACGGCCCGGGCGGTCGGGATCATCCGGAGCACCGACAGCTGACGTGCGTCGACCGGCACCTGCGGGCCCCGCGAGGCGCCGCCGTGCAGCACGAGCACCACGCCCTCGGGCGAACGCGGCTCGTGCACCGGCACGAGCCTGGGAGAGGCGGCCACTAGGTCGAGTGGTTCTCGGGCTCCGCGGGCTCGGCGGGCTCCGCGCCTGCGGGCGGCGCGGCCTCGTCGCCGTAGACCCCGGCGTCCTTGGCCGCCTGCGCCTTGCGGAGCTGCTTGACCAGGCTGAACGACAGCACGACCACGGCGCCGATGAGGAGCAGGAACAGCACGAACGCCGTCCAGCCGGCCTTCACGTCCTCGTCCTTGGGCGCCTTGTCGCCGGCAGCCACGACCAGCCGGGTGAGGGGATACAGGACGGCGGCGACGGACATGTCCTCAGTCTCTCAGGAGGGGCCAGAGGGCGAGTCAGGGGTGATGCCGGCGAACAGGTCGCTCTCGGGCACCTCGCTGTCGACGAACGACGTCACGAGCTCGAAGTCCTCGGTCGGCGCGACCTCGAGCTGGATCTCCCGCGGGATCGCGAACCAGAAGCCGTCCGGGTCGATCTGGGTGGCGTGGGCCAGCAGCGCCTGGTCACGGACCCCGAAGTACTCCCCGCAGGGCACCTTGGTCGTGATCCGGGCGTCCCACTCCGGCTCCGGCTTCCACTCCTTGAGCCGCTCCTCCCAGGGCGACTCCAGGCCGTGGGCGAGCATCGCCTCGTGGAGGGCCAGCATCCTCGGCCGGTTGAACGAGTGGTGGTAGTAGAGCTTCTGGACCTGCCACGGCTCGCCGAGCTCGGGGTAGCGCTCGGGGTCCGCCGCGGCGGCGAACGCCTCCACCGAGATCTCGTGGCACTTGACGTGGTCGGGGTGCGGGTAGCCGCCGCGCTCGTCGTAGGTCGTCATCACGTGCGGCCGGAACTCGCGGATCAGCCGCACCAGCGGAGCGGCCGCCTCCTCGAGCGGCACCAGGCCGAAGCAGCCCTCCGGCAGCGGCGGCTTCGGGTCACCGTCCGGCCAGCCGGAGTCGACGAACCCGAGCCAGTCCTGCCGGACGCCGAGGATGTCGCGGGCGCGCTCCATCTCCTGGCGGCGGATCTCGGTGATGTTCTCCAGCACCTCGGGCCGGTCCATCTTCGGGTTGAGGATCGAGCCGCGCTCGCCGCCCGTGCAGGTCGCGACGTGGACGTCGACGCCCTCGGCGACGTACATCGCGGTCGAGGCGGCACCCTTGCTCGACTCGTCGTCGGGGTGGGCATGCACGTGCATCAGCCTGAGGCCGGTCCTGGGTCCTGCGGTCACCCGACCAAGCCTAGGTCGCGGCCGAGGTGTCAGGCTGGGCGGGTGAGCGGGTCGGACACACTGGCGCAGCGGTACGGCGCGCCCGCACCCTGGCGGCGGCGCGCGGTCATCACCGCGTCGGTCGCGCTGGTGGCGGTGTTCCTGGCCTGGCTGGCGTGGAGCGTCTACGAGCACGCCACGCCGAAGGTCACCTCCGAGCTCGAGACGTTCTCGGTCCAGGACGAGCACACCGCGACCGCGGTGCTCGTGGTCTCGCTCGACAGCGCCGACGTGGAGGCCTCCTGCACGCTGCGCGCCTACGCCGAGGACCACACGACCGTCGGCGAGCTCACCTTCACCCCCGACCCCGGCAAGGGCCGGCGCCAGGTGCGGGAGATCCGGACCGAGCGGCGCGCGACGTCGGTCGAGAGCCTCGGCTGCACGGCCCCGGGCCAGGACCGGCCCCGATGAGCCGCGGAGCCGTCGAGCGCCCGATTCTCCCGGCGATTGTCCCCGCGATTCTCCCGGCGTTTCTCCCTTCGACTTAGCGCTGGGAGGCTTCGCGGCTAGACTTGTCGGTCTGGTCGTCCCGCGACGCCCCAACCGCACGTATTTGAAAGCCGTCAGGACGACCCCAGCGACACCGGCGTGAACCCCCACGTGAACGGGTACGCCCCACCGATCCATCGAGACATTGCGCAGGAGTACACCCATGACTCAGCAGACCGAGCAGCAGGGCCCCATCTGGCTCACCCAGAGGGCGTTCGATGAGCTGACCGCGGAGCTGGAGGACATGAAGGGTCCCCGGCGCCAAGACATCGTCGGCCGCATCAGCGCGGCTCGCGACGAGGGTGACCTCAGCGAGAACGGCGGCTACCACGCCGCCCGCGAGGACCAGGGCAAGCTCGAGGGGCAGATCCGCACCCTCGAGCACGTGCTGCTCCACGCCGAGACCGAGGTCCCCGACGACGACGGAGTCGTCGCCGCGGGCAAGGTCGTGACCTACAAGTTCGAGGGCGACAAGGAAGACGAGGCCGAGACGATCCTGCTCGGCGCGCGCGAGAACGAGGAGTACGTCGACGGCCTGACCGTCTTCTCGCCCCAGGCCCCGCTCGGTGCGGCGCTGCTCGGCGCCGAGACCGGCAGCGTGGTGGAGTTCACCGGCCCCAACGGCCGCACCAACAAGGTCGAGGTCGTCAGCGCGAAGCCCTACACGGCCTAGTGTCCCTCAGCCGGAGCCGCACACGGGTTCCGGACCCGTCGTCGAGAAGCTGCCCCTGACCCGACGGAGCTCCTGGCCGGAGGGTCCGGTCTCACCCGTCACCCGGTGCGACCGCCCTCACTCGATCACCCGGTAGCCGCGCTCGCGGAGCCGGGCGAGCACCTGCTCGGTGTGCTGAGGACCGCGGGTCTCGAGCTGCAGCTGCACCTCGACCTCGTCGAGCAGCAGGGTCGGCGAGATCCGCTCGTGCATGACCTCCATGACGTTGGCGCCGGAGGCGCCGACCTCGGTGAGCAGCCGGGCGAGGCCGCCCGGGGTGTCCGGGATGGTGACGTGCAGGTTGAGGTAGCGCCCGGCCGAGGCCATGCCGTGCCGGATCACCTTGCCGAGCAGCAGCGGGTCGATGTTGCCGCCGGAGAGCACCGCCACCACCGGCCCGGTGAAGTCGTGCGGCGTGTCCAGCAGGGCCGCCACCGCGGCGGCGCCGGCCGGCTCGACCACCATCTTGGCGCGCTCAGCGAGGGCCAGGAGCGCCCGCGAGAGCGACTCCTCCGACACGGTCCGGATCTCGTCGACGTGGTGGCGCACCTCGGTGAACGGGATGTCACCGGGCAGCCCGACCGCGATGCCGTCGGCCATGGTCTTCATCGCCGGGAGCTGGACGGGTGACCCGTGCGTCAGCGAGTCCGGGTAGGCCGCAGCGCCCGCCGCCTGCACGCCGACCAGCCGGACGTCGGGTCGCTTCGCCTTGATCGCCAACGCGGTCCCGGCCAGCAGGCCTCCGCCACCGGTGGGCACCAGCACGGTCCGGACCTCCGGCACCTGCTCGAGCACCTCGAGGCCGAGGGTGCCCTGGCCGGCCACGATGTCGAGGTGGTCGAAGGGGTGGATCAGGATCGCCCCGGTCTCGTCCGCGAACCGTCGCGCCGCCGCGAGCGACTCCTCCAGCACCAGGCCCTCGAAGACCACGTCGGCGCCGTAGGCGCGGGTGGCCCGCTCCTTGGGGATCGGCGCTCCCTCGGGCATGAACACCGTGGACTTGATGCCGAGCAGCTGCGCGGCCAGGGCCACTCCCTGCGCGTGGTTGCCGGCCGAGGCGGCGACCACGCCGCGCGCGCGCTCCTCGGGCGAGAGCCGGGCGATCCGGACGTAGCCGCCGCGGATCTTGAACGAGCCGGTGCGCTGGAGGTTCTCGCACTTGAGCCAGACCGGGCCACCCACCAGCGCGGAGAGCCAGCGCGACTGCTCCATGGGCGTCACGATCGCGACGTCGCGGATGACCTCGCGGGCCGCCTCGACGTCCGCCAGCGTCACCACGCACGCGTCCGCGCCACTCCCGGAGTCAGCCACCGACCGCTCCGTCCTCGGGGTCACCGGAGTCGTTCGGCGGCTCCGGCCCGTCTCTCTCCACGGCAGAGGTCTCCCTCGTCTCCTCGTAGTCCTCGGCCAGCTCCTCGACCGGATCGTCGCCGGGTTCGGTGTAGGCCGCGAGGTGCTGGACCACCGCGTTGACGGCGGCCGCCAGCGGCACCGCGACCAGCGCGCCGGCCACGCCGGCAGTCAGGACGCCCGCCGCGATCGCGAGGATCACGCCGAGCGGGTGCAGCGAGACCCAGCGACCCATCAGGAACGGCTGCAGCACGTGGCCCTCGAGCTGCTGCACACCGATGACCACCGCGAGCATGATCAGCGCCGTGACCAGCCCCTGGTCGACCAGCGCGACCAGCACAGCGACGGTGCCGGCCACGGTCGCGCCGACGATGGGCACGAACGCGCCGAGGAAGACCAGCACGCCGATGGCCAGCGAGAACGGCACGCCGATGATCGCGGCGCCCGCGCCGATCAGGATGCCGTCGGTCGCGGCCACGATCACCGTGGCCCGCACGAACTGGGTCAGCGAGATCCACGCGACCCGGCCCGAGCTGTCGACCCGCTCCCGCGCGGCCCGCGGCGACAGCCGGACCACCCAGGCCCAGATCCGGTTGCCGTCGGCCAGGAAGAAGTAGGTCGAGAACAGCACGATGAAGAAGCCGGCCAGGACGTGGCCCACCGCGGTGCCCACCTCGGTGACCCGGGTCAGGATCCCGCTCTCCCCCGACTGCTCGGTGATCGCGTCCTGGATGCTGTTGATGTAGTCGTTGATCTGGGAGTCGCTGGCGTGGAGCGGGCCGTCGCGCAGCCAGTCCTTGATCTCCTGCAGGCCGGCCACGGTCTGGTCCGCGAGGTCGCTGGCACCGTTGGCCACCTGCTGCCCGGCGAAGGTGAGCAGGGCCGCCACCGAGGAGATCGTCAGCACCACCACGAGGATCGCGGCGACAGGGCGGCGTACGCCGGCCCGCTCGAGCCGGTCGACGACCGGGACCACCAGCGCGGAGATCAGGAGCGCGACCACGACCGGGATGACCATCACCGCGAAGAACGAGATCAGGTAGCCCAGCAGGGCGGCCGCCGCGGCGATGACCAGCAGCCGCCACGACCACGCGGCGGCCAGGTCGACGCCGTAGGGCACCTCGGCGCGGTTGAAGTTCGACGTGCCGGCGGCGATCTCCAGGGGCTCGGGCTCCCGCTCCTGGCGGCGCATCGCGGCCCACTGGTGGGCCAGCCGGGCGGCCACGCCCTCGCGGTGCGCCTCGTCGCCCGACAGCTCGGCGGCGTGAGCGACGACATCGCGACCAGCCGGGGCACCGTCGTGGTCGCTCACGGCGTCAATCTATCCACGACCGGGCAGCAGGCTCGTCACGAGGCGGTACGCCGCGTCGGGGTGTTCCGCGGCGAGCAGCCCGGCTGCGGCCAGGACGTAGTGGGCGTCGACGACGACCCGGGCCTGCTCCGGGAGCTGCCAGTCGCCATCCCTGCCCACGCTGTAGCCCAGCACCCGGTCGGCCACGCCGTCGCGGCCGTGGCGCAGCACCCCGCCCGAGCCGACGACCAGGCCCACCTCGCGGAGGTCGACGCCGGTGCGCTCGACGACCCGGCCCTCCGGGCTCACGACCACCTTCGAGCGACCGGCGTGCCGCCGCAGGGCCAGGGCGACCGCCGCCCGGGCGATGGCCTCGTCCACGTCCTGCTCCTGCTCGGTGGTGGGGAGGAACCCCGGGTCCTCCCGCCTCGTGCGCGCGGCCTCCTCGAGGTCCGGCAGCCCGGCCTCCTCGACGGTCGAGATCGCCGACCAGCGCATGCCGAGGTCACCCTCGACCGTGCGGGTCACAGGCGAGGGAGCGACCACCTCGCGGGCCAGGCCAGACTCCTCCGGGTCCAGCTCGACCACGGAGTGCACGTCGGTGGTCGCGCCCCCGACGTCGACGACGACCACCTCGCCGACCGCGGTGGCGAGCAGCTCGACGCCGGTGAGCACGACGTCCGGGGTGGCGCCCCGGACCATCCGTGTGAAGTCAGTGCGCTTGCTGAGGTGCTTGCCGCCGATGACGTGTGCCAGGAACATCTGGCGGATCGCCGCCCGCGCCGACGCCGGCGCGAAGGCGCCGATGTGCGGCACGACGTTCTCCGCGAAGACGTGGGGCTGCTCGCCCAGGATCATGCCCACCTCGAGGAGGGCATCCCCGTTGCAGGCGACGACGGTCGGGCCACGCCACCCGGTGTCCCTGAGCCCGCGGGCCGCGGCGGCCGCCGGCTCCGGGTTCCCGCCGTCGGTGCCGCCGGTCAGCAGGACCACGTCGGGCGCGACCTCGCTCAGGTCGAGGTCGTCGCCCTGGGACACCGACCGGACCGCGACCACCTTGCCGCCACTGGACAGCGCGACCCGGCGACCGGCCTCCGCGGTGACCAGCTCCTCGTTGCCGACCACGGCGATCCGCAGCCCGCCGCCCGCGCTGGAGCAGGCGAGCACCTCGGCGCCCGCAGCCCGCGGGTCGGCCTCGGCGAGGTCGGCCAGGCACGCGTCGTACCCGTCGAGCACGTCGGTGTCGATGGTCGTCCGGTGCTCGGCGCCCGCCACGACCGTGCCGGTCTCCAGGTCGATCAGCAGCGCCTTGGTGAAGGTGGAGCCGAAGTCGACACAGACCGCCAGCGGCTGCTCAGCCAAGTGCCTGGTCGAGGTCGGCCAGCAGGTCGTCGGCGGTCTCGATGCCCACGCTGAGCCGCACCAGGTCGGCGGGCACCTCCAGCTCGGTGCCGGCGACGCTGGCGTGGGTCATCCGGCCGGGGTGCTCGATCAGCGACTCGATGCCCCCGAGCGACTCCGCGAGCGTGAACACCTGCGCCCGGTTGCAGACCTGGAGCGCCCGCTCCTCGCCACCCTTGGCGCGGAAGGAGACCATGCCGCCGAACCGGTCCATCTGCCGCGCGGCCACGTCGTGCCCGGGGTGGTCGGCGAGGCCGGGGTAGAAGACGTGCTCGACCCGCTCGTCGGCGGTGAGGAACTCCACCACCCTCTCGGCGTTGTCGCAGTGCCGCTCCATCCGCACGGCCAGGGTCTTGAGCCCGCGCAGCGTGAGCCAGGCGTCGAACGGGCCGGCCACGGCGCCCATGGCGTTCTGGTGGTAGCCGACCTTCTCCGCGAGGTCGAGATCGCGCACCACGACGGCACCGCCGACGACGTCGCTGTGCCCGCCGACGTACTTCGTCGTGGAGTGGATGACGACGTCCGCGCCCAGCGTCAGGGGCCGCTGGAGGTACGGCGTGGCGAAGGTGTTGTCGACCGCGAGCAGCGCCCCGGCCTCGTGGGCGAGGCCGGCCAGCGCCGCGATGTCGGCGATGCCGAGCAGCGGGTTGGTGGGCGTCTCGACCCAGATCATCCTCGTCTCGTCGGTGATCGCGGCCCGCACCGAGTCGAGATCGGACAGCGCGGCCGGCGTGTGGGTCAGCCCCCAGCGCTGCAGCACCTTGTCGAAGAGCCGGTGGGTGCCGCCGTACGCGTCGTTGGGCAGCACCACGTGGTCGCCCGGGTCGAGCAGCCCGCGGGCCACGGTGTCCTCGGCGGCCAGCCCGGAGGCGAACGCGTAGCCCTTCTCGCCCTCCTCCAGCGCCGCGATGGTGTCCTCGAGGGCGGTGCGGGTGGGGTTGCCGGACCGGCTGTACTCATAGCCCCCGCGCAGCCCCCCGACGCCGTCCTGCTTGTAGGTCGACGTCGCGAAGATGGGCGGGATCACCGCTCCGGTCGTCGGATCCGGCTCGTAGCCCGCGTGGATCGCACGCGTGTCGAAGCCAGACTTCTGGCGGTGCTCCTCGGTCATCGAGCGAGCGTATCGACCGGTCACCGGAACACCTCGGCTGGGAGCCGAGCCACGCGGGGCGGCGGGGTCCGCCGGGGCACCGGTGGTGACCACTAGCGCGAGGTCTGGACCCGGTCTCCCCACGCCGCCCGGGCCCCGGAGTCACCGACTCGGTAGACCTGGACGGACGTGGCCAGAGCCGCCACCAACGCGAGGCCGGCCACGATCCGGACCGTGGTGCTGGACCGGCGAACGCTGGGAGCGCCGCCGGCCTCGTCGGCCTCGTCGGCCTCGTCAAGGTCGACGCCGCGGTGACGACGGTCGAGCCAGACCAGCGCCAGGGAGAGCACGAGCAGGGAGACGGCGAACCAGATCAGCTGGTCGCCCAGCTCCGCGTGCTCTCCCGGGCTACCGACGTGCCTCTCGAGGGCCTCGCCGCTGGAGGTCGCGACGGGGGTGAGCGCGGTCGCGGCTGCCGCGCACGCGACGACCAGCACGCCGTACCTGCTGCGCCAGACGGGCCGCACGGCGATCGCGAGTGTGCCGAGGCAGGCCAGCGGCAGCAGCACGACGACGGCGTGCACCACCAGCGGGTGGACGGGCAGTCCGTTGATGAGGTCGAACACGTGGGATCTCCTGTGGTTGTGACGGGGCGGGTGCGGATCAGTGGCTGGTGACGCTCGGGGAGGCCCTCTCGAGGCGGAGCGCGAGAGGGGGACAGACGGCGACGGTCCGTCGGGCGTGCGGCAGCAGGTCGTCGTCGATGTCCCGGTCGGGGAGCACCGGGAAGCCGTGCTCGTCGAGGCTGATCCGCTCGGGGAGCAGCTGGGCACAGAGTCCGTGACCCTCGCAGCGGGTCCAGTCGATCTCGAGTCTCATGGAGCCATCACCTGCACGTGGGTCGGGAGCGCGCCGAGCAAGGGCCGACCGCAGCGGCCGTCAGCCTGGTGCTGCGCGACCTCGGCCGCGAGGGCGGACATCGCGGAGGCGACGAACGTCGCGGCCCCGTCCGGGTGGGCGCACGCGCCGCGGCCGGGAAGCAGCCCGACCCGGCGCCGCGCGTCCGGGAGGACGTGGAGCCCGGCCGCGAGCTGGTCCAGCGTGGCGGCGAGCGTCGGCAGCCCGAAGAAGCACGGACCGCACTGGCCCGTTGACTGGTCGGCGAGCCAGTGCGCGACCGCTGCCACCTCGCGGAGGGCACAGGTGTCCTGGGGAAGGCGCGCCAGCACCGCGGCGTTCAGGGGTGCCCCGGCGGTGCGCAGGGCGGGCCGGCTGACCACGAGGTCCCCGGGGCCCGCGAGCCACGTGCCGTGGTAGCCGCCGACGAGGACCGGGCCGGTGCCGTCGCCCAGCAGTGCGGCGAGCGGCAGGCCGTTCGTCACCTCGACGACACCCGCGGTCGACACGTCTCCGAGCAGGGTGAGCAACGAGGTCCCCGGCTCGTCGACACTGCCGACCGACGCGTACTCGTCGACGCCGAGGCCGAGCACCAGCGCGACCTGTGCGAACGTCTCGACGTTGGAGGCGAAGGTCGGCCGTCCGTCGATCCCGTGGACCGTCGGCAGGGCACGGCGTCCGGGCGGCACGGCCGGGCCGCCCGAGAGCGCCCGGACGACGGCGCGGACCTCGCCGCCGACGAAGCCGTGGTCGTGGTGCTCGAGCCGGACCTCCTGCCCGTCGGGCCGCTCCCGCAGTGCCGCCGCCAGCGAGGCGTACGCCGCCAGGTCCTGGACGACGATCGTGACCTGGCCGGTCTCGAGGGCGCCGGCGACGGCCAGGGCACCGTCCAGCACGAGGTGCGGTGCGAGCCGCATCAGCGTGCGGTCCTTCTGGCTGGCCGGCTCGCCCTCGGACCCGTTGACGAGCACGTGCGTGCGCCCCCCGACGGCCACGCCGCGGAGCTTGGTCGCGACCGGGAAGGCGGCTCCGCCGCGGCCCAGGAGCCGAACCGTCTCGAGTGCGTCGGCCAACCTGCGCGGCGTCGTAGCGGCGAGGGAGCCCGTGCAGGTTCCGGTGCCGGACCAGGTCGACCCGGCCCGAGGCCGTCCCGGCGAGCAGCCGTGCGCTGCCCCAGATCGTCGGCGACACGGACTCCGAGGTGGCGAGGGCAGTCATCGGTGCGCACCGGCGGGGAGTGCGACGTGGACGCGCCGAGCCCGCTGGAGTGGCGCCCGCCGAGCGCGGAGCCACCCGATGCTCCGCCCCGTGACCGCCGCGGCCACCAGGGCCACACTGGTGCCGTAGATCGCCAGGGACCAGCTGTGCAGCGTGTCCGTGCCGGCCAGGACGCCGTGCGCCACGGCCAGCCCCCACGCCGCGTAGGCCGAGAGGTGGACGGCGCGCCAGGCCCGGGCCGCCCGAGCGCTCGCCGCGAGGCGTCCACGGAGGGCGCCGGTCGCTGCCACCGCGACGAAGCCGTAGACCGCGAGCGTCCCGAGACCGAGCGCGACCCCGCGGTAGGCGGCCGTGAAGGGGACGAGCGCGCCGAAGAGGCTCACGCGGACATAGCTGTCGAGCACGAGCAGCGTCGCGTGCAGAGCGAGCATGGCCAGTGTCACCACCGCCGCGGACCGGTGCACCAGCTGGGCCAGGATGCGGCGGTCGAGCTGGGACGAGGAGCCGGTGGCGCCGAGGGCGACGGTCACGGATGCGGCGAGCAGCGCGACGAACCCCGCCGCCCGAGCCAGGAACCACAGCGTCATGCCGCCACCTCGTCTCGCGGCCAGCCCGCGGTCCTCACGACGGCGCCGGAGGCGTCGACCAGCCGGGCGGCCACCGGGCCGAGGCGGGCGGGGGCGTCAGCGCCCCAGACCAGTGCGGCGGTGCTGAACATGTTGGCCACGACGCAGCTCTCGGCCAGGACGGAGGCCGTGCGGAAGGCACCCTCCACGGGGCGGCCCGTGGGCGGGTCGACCAGGTGATGGCGCTCGCCGTCGGCGGTCGCCCAGCGACGGCCCCGGGTCGAGGACGTCGCGAGCCCTCCGGACGCGAGGGTCACCACCTCACCGGGGCAGCCCTCCTCCTCGCTGACCAGCACCGGCCATGCGGGTCCACCAGCGCTGACGGCCACGTCGCCGCCGATCGCAGCCAGGGCGGGCACGCCCAGGCTCCGGGCGACCCGGGCCGCGGCCTCGTCGGCCGTCCACGCCTTCGCGGTGGCGCCGAGGTCGAGGCCGAGCCGCACCGGTACGCCGAGCAGCCCCAGCTCCCGGTCGAGCCGTACGGCGGTCCAGTCCGCCGCGGCGCACTGCAGCCGGTCGACGGTCCCACCGTGCGCGCGCAGCACCTCGATGTCGACGTCGTACCCCGTGGCCAGCACCGAGCGTCCGACCGTCGGGTCACAGGCTCCGGCCGTCCGCCGCGCGGCGTCCAACGCCACCTCGACGAGGTCCAGGGTGAGCCGCCGGACCGGCACGCGCCTCCCGGCAGCCGCGTTGACCCTGGACAGGTCGCTGTCGGCACGGAAGCGGCTGCAGCACTCCGACACCTCGCTCATCAGGTCTCGCACCAGCCCCTCGGCCCGCAACGCCGTGGCGGGGTCGGGAGCCTCGGTCGCAGGCCGGCCGTCGGCGAGCACCAACCGGACCGTGCACGACCAGTCCCGCCACTGCAGCGCGCTCACGAGGAGTGGCTCCCGGCGACGGAACCGCCCGAGCCGCTCCCCGAGCTCGAGCCGCTGCCTGAGCCCTGCGACGAGCCGGACCCGTCGTCGTTCGTGGACGTCGCGACCGTTCCCGTGCCGGTGTGCGCGGCCGCGACCGCGAAGAGTCCGGTCGCGGAGCCGGCGGCGATCACCAGCCCCGCCGTGGCGAGCTTGGCGCGGGTGAGGAGTACGTGACGCTGGGTGGTCATGCTGCGAGCGTGGGCGAGGTCGGGTCAGCCGGCCCCCAACGCAGCCTCAAATCGAGGTCAAATCCTGCTGTGAGGAGCGTCAGGTCAGGCCGAGCTGCAGCGTGACCACGGTCCACCCGTCCTCCTGAGCCACGACCAGCTCACCGCCGGAGTTCCGCGCACAGCGGCGGGCGATGTCGAGGCCGAGCCCCGTCGAGCCGCGGTCGCTCCTGCCCCGCTGCACCGACTCCGTGTCGAAGCCGGGCCCGCGGTCGCGGACCGCCACGACGACGTGTCCGGGACGTCCCTCGAGGGGCCGCTCGACGGTCGCGTCGACGGCGACCCGGGTGTGGTCGGGGGTGTGCGCGATGCAGTTCTCGACCAGGGCGTCGATGGCGGCGCGCAGGTCGTCGGCCGAGCAGTGGACCTCCGGCAGGTCGGTGTCGACGGCGACCTCCATCGGGCGGCCCTGGTCCTCGATCAGAGGCTGCCAGTAGGCCACCGACGCGGCGACGACCGGACCTGGCGCGCAGCCGACCCGCGGCCCCTCGCGTTCGGATCGTCTGGCCTGGTGGATGACCGAGGTGAGGGCGCGCTCCAGGGTTCCGACGTGGTCCTCCAGCTCCTGGCGCGCAGCACCTCCTGGGAGGGACTCGACGTCGAGCCGCAGGGCCATCAGGGGCGTCCGCAACCTGTGCGACAGGTCCGCGGCCGTCTCGCGCTCGGCCGCCAACAGCTCGTCGATCCGACCGGCCAGGCCGTTGAGCGCGTGGGCGACCCGGCGCACCTCCGGCGGTCCCGACTCGGGCACCCGCGCCACCGCGTCGCCCGCCGCGATCGTGTCCGCGAGATCGGCGGTCCGGTCGAGGTCGCGCACCAGCCGGCGGGCGACCATCTCGGCGACCGCTCCCACGACCAGCAGGAGCAGGACGGCGGCCCCACTCAGTGGCAGGACCCGGGTGGCGACGGTCGAGCGGACCTGCGCGTCGCTGGCGTAGGCGAGCACCACCGTGGGGCCGCCCTCGGTCTGGACCTCGAGGCGCACAAGACGGCCCCCGTCGACGGGGTCGACGTCCGCCTCGCTCTGGCTGAGGAACGGACCGTCGCGGTCACCGTCCGGCTCTGCGGCACCGGCCGGTGCGGGCCGCTCGTCGTCGGCCGGCAGCTCAGCGCCGTACGTCGTCCCGTCGGGGGTGATGACGGCGACCGGCGTGACGTCCTCGCGCGCGTTGATCCGGTCGACATAGGCCTCGAGGTCGTCCCCGGCGCCGCTCGCGGACAGGTAGTCGGCGACGCCGCGGGCGGTGGCGGTGGCCGACTGCTCCACGTCGTGGGAGGCCGAGCGCTGCTCGAGGAGCCACAGCGGGATCGCGAACAGCAGCAGGACCGCCACCGTGGCCCCCACGGCGAGCAGGCGGATCCGGGCGCGCAGGGTCACGCCGGGCCCGGGTCCACGAGCTTGACCCCCACGCCCCGCACGCTGTGCAGGTAGCGGGGCGAGGCCGCCGACTCACCGAGCTTGCGCCGTAGCCACGAGAGGTGGACGTCCACGGTGCGGTCGGCCCCACCCCACGGCTGCTGCCACACCTCGGCCAGCAGCTGTCGCTTCGAGATGACCTGCCCCGGCCGCGACGCCAGGGCCAGCAGGAGGTCGAACTCCTTGCGGTTCAGCTCGACCGCTCGCCCGTCCACCTCGGCAGTGCGGGAGACGGCATCGACGACGAGCCCACCCACGACCACGCGCTGCTCGTCGGGCTCGGCCTTCGACGTGCGGCGCAGCACCGCACGGACGCGCGCCATCGCCTGGGCAGCGGAGAACGGCTTGATGAGGTAGTCGTCGGCTCCCGCGTCGAGCAGCCTGACCACCTCCCGCTCGTCGTCGCGTGCTGTCGCGACCACGACCGGGAGGTCGCTCTGTGCGCGGATCAGGGCGAGCACGTCGGCGCCGTCCAGGTCCGGCAGCCCCAGGTCGAGCATCACCACGTCCGGTCGCTCGACGGCCAGTGCCTTGATCGCCTCCACGGCGGAGCCGGCGACCGTCACCGTCGCACCCTGCTCGGTCAGGCCCCGGGCGAGGCTCCGCCGGATCGCCTCGTCGTCCTCGACGAGCAGCAGGTGGACCACGGGCACGAGCGTAGGGCCGAGGGTCCGGCGATCCGGCTCACCCGGCTCAGCCGGGGCCACGGGACACCCTCGCCGGCACCGGCAGGTGGACCGTGACCGAGAAGCCGTCCGGCCGGTTGGTGAGCTCCAGGAGCCCTCCGGCCCGGGTCACGACGTCGTGGACGATCGACAGGCCCAGCCCCGAGCCCGGCCGCGAGCGGGCGTCGTCGGCGCGCGCGAACCGGTCGGTGGCGTGCTCGAGCAGGCTGTCCGGGAGTCCCGGGCCGTGGTCGGTGACGGTGAGCACCGCGTCCTCGGCAGTGGCGGCGAGCTCGACCGTGACCGGTGGGCGGCCGTGGAGGTCGGCGTTGCGGACGAGGTTGTCGACGACTCGGCGCAGGGCCAAGGGCTCGAGCGCGACGGGGACGGCCCGGTCCGGCAGGTGGACGGTCGGTGCCGGGTCGTAGCCGCGCACGACCTCCTCCACGACCCGCCGCGCGTCCGGGGTCGGCTCGTCGCGGGCCGGCGCACCGAGCTGGAGCAGCTGGTCGGCGAGCGCGCGGAGGCGGTCGAGGTCCGTGGCGAGCTCGGCAAGGACCTGCTCGTGCTCCTCGACGGTCCGCGGCCGTCGCTGCGCGAGCTGCAGCCGGCTGGTCAGCAGGGTCAGAGGAGTCCGCAGCTCGTGGCTGGCGTCATCGAGGAAGCGGCGCTCCGAGGCCAGGGCCCGGTCCATCCCGTCGAGCATGTCGTTGAGGGTGTGTCCCAAGCGGGTGACCTCGTCGTCCCGCTCGGTCGGTACGTCGAGCCGCAGCCCACTGACGCCGGCAGCGATCTGCTCGGCGCGGTGGCGGTAGCGCTCGACCGGGCGCAGGGCGGATCGAGCCAGGCGGTCACCGACGAGAGCCGTCACCACGAGGGCGCCCAGGCTGGCCAGCGCGAGCTGGGCGAGGAGCTCGCGCAGGGCTTCGTCGCGGTGGTCACGCCGCACCCCGACGACGAGGTAGACGGTGCCTCCGGCGGCCTCCTCGCGGGTCACCAGCAGACGGAGAGGAGTGGTGGAGACGGGCAGAAGGGCCCCCACGTTGACGTGACTGTCCGTTCCCAGCCGGTCGAGGGGGACCAGCGAGCGGCCAGGGGCTCCCGGTCCGTGCTGGAGGACCTCCCCGTCGGGAGCGAGCACCTGGAAGACGGCCCCGACGGCCTGGGCGGTGGAGTCGTCGTCGACCCTCCCTGTCGCGCGGACACCGTCGGCGAGGGCTGCCCGCGCGTGGGTCAGGTCGGAGTCGAGTCCCCGGTCGAGGGCGTAGTGCACCCGCCAGTAGACGAACGCGTCGGCCCCCACCAGCACCAGCAGCATCGTCGCCGAGAAGCCGGCCACCAGGCGGAGCCGCAGCGGCAGCGACCTCACGCGGGCTCCAGCCGGTAGCCGACCCCTCGCAACGTCGTGATCGACGCCCTGCCGAACGGTCTGTCGATCTTGGCCCGGATGGAGGCGAGATGGACGTCGATGACGTTGCTGCGCACGTCGGCCTCGCCGTCCCAGACCGCCTCGAGGATGTCGTAGCGGCTGACCACCTGGCCGACCCTCGACGCCAGCAGGTGCAGCACGTCGAACTCCCGAGCGGTGAGCTCGACCGGCGTGCCGCTCCGGCTGACGCGACGGCTCGCCGGGTCGACCCGCAGGTCCCCCACCTCGAGAGGTCGGGCCAGCAGCTGCTCCTCGCGGCGGCGCAGGGCGCGCATCCGGGCCAGGAGCTCGTCGACGTCGAAGGGCTTGGGCAGGTAGTCGTCGGCCCCGGCGTCGAGCCCGGTGATGCGGTCGGCGACCTGTCCCCGGGCCGTGAGCATCAGCACCGGGGTGGTCACCCCTTCCTCGCGCAGCCGCCGGCAGACGCTGAGCCCGTCGGTGCCGGGCAGGCCGACGTCCACGAGCAGGACGTCGAAGTCGCCCCCTGCCCGGGCGAGCAGGAGCGCCTGCCGACCGTCGCCCACGGCCGTGACCGTCCACCCGGCCTCGGACAGCACCTGCTCCAGCAGCACCCGGAGCCGGTGGTCGTCCTCGGCCACCAGGACGCGGCGTCCCGGCTCGGTCATGCCGCCACGCTAGGCGCCTCTTCATGAAAGCAGCCTGAAGGCGGCTTCATCGGCCCTTCACGATGACCTCCCTACGGTCGCGGCATGAGCACCTCACCCACCGGACCGGCCGTGGAGGCCGACGGGGTCACCAAGACGTTCGGGAGCCTGCGCGCCGTCGACGACCTGTCGCTGCGGGTCGCCGCCGGAGAGGTGTACGGCGTCCTGGGCCCGAACGGCGCGGGGAAGACGACGCTGCTGCGGATGCTCTTCGGGCTGATCCGCCCCGACTCGGGCATGCTCCGCGTGTTCGGCAGGACCTGGGCCGACGACGGCATCGGCGTCCTCGACGGCGTGGCCGGGTTCATCGAGAGCCCACGGTTCTACCCCTACCTGACCGGCCGTCAGAACCTCGACGGGCTCGCACTGCTGGACGGGGGCCACCCCCGCGGCCGGATCGACGAGGTGCTCGACGTCGTCGACCTGTCCGACCGATCGGGCGACAAGGTGGGTGGCTACTCCTACGGGATGCGTCAGCGGCTCGGCGTCGCGGCCAGCCTGATCCGAGACCCGCGGCTGCTCGTGCTGGACGAGCCGGCCAACGGGCTCGACCCGGCGGGCATCCGGGACATGCGGGCGCTCGTGAAGAGGCTTGCGGACAGCGGGCTCACCGTGCTGCTCAGCTCGCACGACATGGGCGAGGTCGAGGAGATCTGCGACAACGTGACGATCATGCGGAAGGGCACGGTCGCCTTCCACGGCACCATCCGCGAGCTGCGCGGCAGGGCTCCCGATCCGGGCTACCGTCTCGCCACCACCGACGACCGCAGGTCCGCCTCGATGGCCACCCCCGGGCTGGTGGTGAGTCCTGCCCCGGAGGGTGGGCTGATGGTCACCGGTCCGCGGGCCGAGGTCTCCCGCTACGTCGCGATGCTGGTGCACGCGGGCGTGGAGCTGCTCGAGTTCATGCCCACCGTGACTCCTCTGGAGGCGCTGTTCTTCATGCTCACCGGCTCCGACCGGGAGCCCGGCCCCGCAACGGTCGCCGCATGATCGCGGCGGTGCGGTGGGAGCTGCGCAAGCTGCGCGGCCAGCTGCGCGCGAAGGCGGTGCTGCTCGCGGCCGTGCTCGGCCCGATCCCCGTCGTGGTCGTCATCCACGGACAGTCCCGACCGCCCAAGGACTCCCTCTTCGGCCGCTTCGCGACCGACAACGGGTTCGCGCTGTCGCTGCTGGTGCTCGGCTTCGCGGCCCAGTGGGCGCTGCCTCTGCTCACCGCCATCGTCGCAGGAGACATCTTCGCCAGCGAGGACCAGCACGGCACCTGGAAGACCGTGCTGACCCGCTCGACGAGCCGCACCCAGCTCTTCGGGGCCAAGGCGCTCGTCGCCGCGGCGTTCGCGATCCTGGTCGTGGCACTGCTCGCGACCTCGACCACTGTGGCCGCACTGCTCGTCGTCGGACGCCAGCCCCTGGTCGGTCTTTCCGGGCAGACCATCGAGCCGTCGACGGCGCTCGCACTCGTGGCTGCGAGCTGGGCGACGATGCTGCCACCGGTCCTGGGCTTCACCTGCCTGGCCGTGCTCCTGTCGGTGTGGTCCCGGAACCCCGCGGTCGGCATCGCCACCCCGGTGGTGCTCGCCCTGGTGATGCAGCTGCTCGGAGCCCTCGGGGGGCTCGACCTGGTGCGCCGGGGCCTCCTCACCACCCCGTTCGACTCGTGGCACGGGCTGATGACCGCTCCCCACTTCACGGGACCACTGACCCAGGGGCTGGTCGTCAGCGCCGCATGGAGCGGCCTGACGCTCGTCGCGGCGTACGTGCTGCTCCGTCGACGCGACATCACCGGAGGCTGACGTGCGACGCATCCTGCTCACCCTGCTCGCCGTCCTGGTGGTCCTGACCGCCGCGGCCGGTGCCGTCGTGGCTGCTGGGGGCGGCGACCAGAGCACGGTCACCCGCGCCCGCCTCGAGCGGTCCCTGCCCACGGTCTTCGCCAACCGCTACGTCGCGCTGACCCACCTGCTCGGCCGCGACGACGTCACGCCTGCCTCCCTCGACGCCAAGGCGATGTGCGACAAGCACGGGCCCGATGTCGCTGACGTCGGGCCGGGCGGGGACTGGACCTGCCTCATGAGCTGGAGCGACCCGCAGGTCCCGATGCCGCCGGAGGGCTACGGGAAGTTCGAGCTCAACGTCCACGCCAACGGCTGCTACACGGCTGGCGGCCCGAGCAAGCTGGTCGGCTTCCTGACCATCACCGACCGGCAGGGCAACGACGTCGACAACCCCGCCTTCGAGTTCGACGGCTGCTTCGACCCGTCGTCGTCCGACGCGCCGACGGGCGTCGAGTTCCCCTCGCTGCTCTCCGTCACGAGCACCACCGTCTCCTCCGACCCGTCCGGCCGGAGTGGCATCCAGGTCACCTGCGGGACGGGCAGCGACGGCTGCACCGGCACGGTGAGTGCGACAGCGGGCGAGGTCGCTGTCGGGACCCGGTCCTTCGCCCTCAGGGAGGAGGCCACCGACACGATCACGTTCGACACGCCGGTGCCGCCGGCAGCCGGCGAGGTCACGTTGACCTTCACCGTGTCGAGCGGGGTCGGACCGTCGAAGCCCGTCACTCTGCCGGTGAGCTGAGCCGCCCTCGGGGGTCGGGATCAGACGTCGACGGGGACGAGGAGCTTGGCGTGGAGGCCCGGTTGAGTGGCTCACCTGTGAGGGAACGTAACGCTCATGGGTGGTGTTGGACACTGTGCTGGGACCCGATCGTGGGCCCAGCAAGACCGAAGGAGAGCCCGTGTCCATCTTCTCCCGCCACAACTCCACCCTCGTCGAGCCCGAGCAGGCGCTGCCCGGCCGCTCCGAGCGGGTGTTCCCCATCGCCGCGCGCCACAGGGTGCTCGATGCTCCCGTCGTCACCGACGAGGTCCCCGAGGGCCACGAGGTCGCCGTCTTCGGCCTCGGCTGCTTCTGGGGCGCCGAGGAGATCTACTGGCAGCTGCCGGGCGTCTGGTCGACGTCGGTCGGCTACGCCGGCGGCACCACCCTCAACCCGTCCTACGAGGAGGTCTGCAGCGGCCGCACCAACCACACCGAGGCCGTGCGGGTCGTCTTCGACCCGAAGGTCGTCTCGTACGCCGACCTCGTGAAGCGGTTCTTCGAGGTGCACGACCCGACCCAGGGCTTCCGCCAGGGCAACGACGTCGGCACCCAGTACCGCTCCGCGATCTACTGGACGACCCCCGAGCAGGAGCAGGTGGCGCGCGAGCTGACCGCGGCCTACGGCGCCGAGCTGACCAAGCGCCGCCTCGGCGAGATCACCACCGAGATCCGACCGGCCAGCGAGACGCCGTACTACTACGCCGAGGACGTCCACCAGCAGTACCTCGCGAAGAACCCCTTCGGCTACCGCTGCCACGCCAACACGGGAGTGAAGTTCCCAGCAACTGCCTGACCGAAGAGCTGACGGGTCCCGAGCCACCAGGTGCGGGACCCGGCCCAGCACGGGCCAGCCGCTGCGGCGAGCACCCTTCCGTGTGGCAGAGACCACCGATGGGACCGACGTGCTGTTCCGCTCGACCGCGGGCGCCTCCCGTTCACGAGGACGCCTGACCGGCGTGGCCTGGCGTGAAGTCATGATCGTCTCGGGACTCGTCAACGTCTTCACCCACGACATGCAGGCGGCACTGAGCTTCTACCAGGGCGTTCTGAAGCTTCCCGAGACGTTCCGCACGCCGTCTGCGGGCACACCAGAACACGTGGAGATGACGGCGGGTGGCTTGGCCGGACCACCTGCTCGCCAGCGGATCAGACGACGGAGGTCGCCTCGACCTTCGCCAGCACCTCGTGCAGGTGCTCGCGCATCCGGTCCCGGTGCGCCTGCTCGGTCTCCCGAAGCTTGGCGATCTCGTCCTTCGCCTCGGTGCGCGACTGCTCGAGCTCGGCGCGGACGCGCTCCGCCTCGGTCCGGGCCCCGGTGAGGAGCTCGTCGACCTCGTCGCGGGCGGACGCCTTCATCTCGTCGGCCTCGGCCTGGGCCTCGCTCAGGAGCTGATCGGCGTTGCGCACCGCGATCTCCAGGAGTCGGGCCGCGGCGGCCGAGCCGTCCCGGCCGGGAGGCGGCGTGGTGATCGGGGCCGTGGTCGGCTCGATGACCTCGGTCGGCTCGATGGCCTCGGTCGGCTCGATGGCCTCGGTCGGCTCGATGGTGATGGCCGGGACGACCATCAGGTCCTCGTAGGTGCTGCTCATGTCTCCCCCAACGTGGTGGCCCCCGCCGCCGACAATGCGTCGCCCGCGTGACCTGGCTGACGAACCGCCAGGTGGTGCCCTCCCCCACCGGTCCGATGTGTACTTGTCGGCAAGTGTGTGGTAATGGGGCCTCGCCCGTCCCCCGAATGCCGGAATCGGTGCCGGGCACGACCCGGCGGCCGACGCCGTGGGTCGCCGCTCGGAGTCCCTCGCTCCTGTCCCGCGAGACCTCTGGGTTGCATCCGGTACTCAGGTCCGGGTCTAGCGTCGAGGCATGGAGGATCTGATGGCCACGACGGCCTGCACCCTGCCAACGGTGGATCGGCCCCTACGGCTGGCCGAGTTCGACGCGCTGTTCGCGCTCGTCACGTCCGTCGACCACGAGGGCCACGTCGCCCGGCTGCACCTCTCCGGGCCGCCGACGCTCCATGAGCAGGTGATCGACCTCACCGAGCGTGAGTCCCAGTGCTGCTCGTTCTTCACCTTCGCTGTCGACGGCACCGAGTCGGAGGTCGACCTGAGGATCACGGCTCCGGCCCCACGCGCAGCGATCGTGGCGGCGTTGGTCGCTCGGGCCCAGGAGATCGTCCGGTGAGCATGCGGGCCGGACAGATCGCAGCGGCGGCGGGTGTGAACCGGGAGACCTTGCGCTACTACGAGCGGCGGGGTCTGCTGCCCGCTCCCGACCGCAGCCTGGGAGGCCATCGGCTCTACGACGACGACGCCGTGGTCACGCTCCGCGTCATCAAGGCTGCCCAACGTCTGGGCTTCACCCTCGACGAGGTCGCTGACCTCATCGAGGTCGGCCGGACCCGCGGCCGGCACTCCGGGCTCCAGGCCCGAGCCCAGGCGAAGCTGGACGAGGTCGAGGGGCGGATCAAGGACCTGTCCACCATCCGCAAGACCCTCGTTGCCGCTCTGGACGCCGGCTGCGACGACCTCCACGCGTGCGCGTCGAGTGACTGCTGCCCGATCCCCTTCGTCGGGCTCTCGCGGTGAGCCATTGGCGACCTCGGCCGCGTGAGCTCCTCAGGTCCGCGCAAGAATCCTCCCGGCAACCTGTCGTATCGGGTCGCCACCGTTCGTGGAGACAGCGGACGTGGCCATCGGGGCCACCCGTCACAGGAGGACACATGCCCAAGTACCTGCTCTATTTCAACCAGCAGTGGGTGGGCGATCACTCCGAGGAGTGGTTCCGCGGACGCTCGGCGCCGGCCAGTGCTGTCGTCGACGAGATGAAGGCAGCCGGTGTGTACGTCTTCGCGGGCGGGCTGGAGGAGCCCGACGAGGGTGCTCTCATCTATGCGGCTGACCCCACCAGCGGCACGGTGATGATCACCGACGGGCCCTACGTCGAGACCAAGGAGTACATCGGCGGCTTCGCGCTGGTCGACGTTCCCGACGACGAGGCCGCCAAGGTGTGGGCGGGCAAGATCGCGGAGGCGTGCGGCTGGGCCCACGAGGTGCGCCGCTTCAAGTCGTAGCCGCCCTCTTGGAGCGAGTAGCCGGACTGGGTAGCCGGACTGGGTAGTCGGACTGGGTAGCCGCAAGGGGCCACGGAGGGCGGCCGACCTCCGTGGTCTCGTCTCTGCGGGTCAGCCGATGGAGTTGGCTTCGACCTTCGCCAGCATCTCCTGGAGGTGTGCCTGCATCCGCTCGCGGTGCTCGCGCTCGGTCTCGCGCAGCCCGGCGATGTCGCGCGTGGCGCTGTTGCGGGCCTCCTCGCCCTCGGCGCGGATGCGCTCCGCCTCACCGCGGGCCTCGTTCACCATGCGCTCGGCCTCCCCGCGCGCCTTCGAGGTCACCTGCTCGGCCTCCGCGTGCGCCGTCGAGGTGACCTGCTCCGCCTCCGTGCGCGCGGCGGACGTGAGCTGCTCGGCCTCGGCCTTGGCCTCGGCCAGGAGCTCGTCCGCGTTGCGCGCGGCAAGCTCGAGCAGCCGGGCCATGCCGCCCGCACCGGACTCCGCCGCGGCAGGCTCCGCAGCAGACGCGGTGGCCTCGGACGGCTCGCCCGAGCCGGTCGGCTCAGCGCTCTCACCACGCTGCGCCATCAGCTCTTCGTATGCACTCATGCGCTCCCCCAAGGGTCTTCCCCGTGCCTCACACAGTGTCGGCGGCTAGGTCCGGGCCCCATGACCTCTGGCGGTACGGCCGTACCACCAGCTGCGCGGTCGTGACCAGTGTGTTGTGTGGGAGAGGAGTTGTCCAAGAAAACTCGAGATTGACTGCTCACCTTGTCACAATTCTTCCGTCCCTGGCTCCGCGAGCGGCCCTGCGACGTCTCAGCCGACCTCGCTGGCCGCGGACTCCGTGGACTCCGCCGACTCCTCGGACTCCGACGGCCCGGCGTCGAGGTGCTCGCGCACCCGCTCCTGGCGCTCCCGCCTCGACTCCCGCAGCCGCGCGATGTCCGCGTCGATCCTGGCTCGCGACTCCGTCAGCGCCACGCGCACTCGCTGGGCCTCGTGGCGCGCGGCATCGAGGATCTGCACCGCTTCTGCCTGCGCACGAGACTTCAGCTCAGCGGTCTCCGTGTGGGTCCGCTCCTGCAGGTCCTCGGCGTCCGCCTGCACCTGCTCGAACGTCGACCGCGACGCGGCCAGCAGGGCATCGGCCTCCGAGCGCGCGGTGGCCTTCACCCGCGCGGCCTCGTCCTTGGCCCGGGCGGTCTCGTCCTTCGCCGCCGCGGAGAGCTGCTCGGACTCCGCCTCCGCCACGGCCAGCAGCCGCTCGGCCTCGTCGTGGGCCTCACGCTTCAGCTGCTCGGTCTCGTCGCGCGCCTGCGCCCACAGCTGACCGGCGTTCTCCTGGGCCACGGCTGTCATCTGCTCGGTCTGGTCGACGGCCTCCGCCACCAGCCGCTCGGCCTCGGCAGCGGCAGCGGCGTTGACCCGCTCGGCGTCGGCCGCCGCAGCGGCGTTCACCTGCTCGGCCTGGTCACGTGCCTCCGACACCAGTCGTTCCGCCTCGGCGGCGGCAGCGGCGTTCACCTGCTCACCCGCGTCGCGGGCCTCCGCCACGACGCGCTCCGCCTCGGTCACCGCCGTGGCGTGCACCTGCTCGGCCTCCGCGCGAGCCTCCACCAGCAGCCGGTCCCCCGTGGACCGGAACTCGGCGAGCTGTCGCTCGCCCTCCGCCCGGGCCTCGTCGCGGGCCTCGGCCACCATCCGCTCCGCCTCGGTGGCGGCGACGGAGCGCACCTGCTCGGCCTCGTCGCGGGCCTCCTCGAGCAGCCGGTCCCCCTCGGACCGGAACTCCGCGAGGAGCTGGTCGGCGTCCGCACCGGCCGCGGCCCGCGTCTGCTCGCTGGCGACGCGCGCCCTCGCCAGCAGCTGGTCGCTCTCGGCCCGTGCGGTGGCCGCGATCTGCGCGGCCTCCTCGTTCGCCTCCGCCACCAGCTCGTCGGCGTTCAGCGCGGCCAGCTCCAGCAGACGCGCCACACCGTCCATGACCGGGTCCGGGTCCAGCTCGGTCTCGGCAGGCTCCATCGACAGGTCGTCGTAGATGCTGCTCATGTGTCTCCCCCCTGACGGGCGAACCCGTCACGCACAGTAATGAGGACCTGGCCGAACGCCCCGAGTTCGCCGGTGGTGCCTCCACACCGGTCCGAGTGTGCGTCAGGGCAGTGTGTGCGCGCTACCTCCACCTGTCTAGAGGTGTCCGTCACAGGTCTGTACCGAGGGCTGGCCGTGAGGCGCGGAGAACGACCGCACCGCCGGCTAGGAGGGTCGGGGAGAATGGAGCCATGCCCGACCGAGAACTGCCTCGCAGGGCCGCCGCGCGCACGGCGCGACTGGCGGCTCTGCCCCTGGGGTACGCCGGCCGGAGCGCGCTCGGCCTGGGCAGGCGGCTGGGCGGGGCGTCGGCCGACACGGTGCTGACCGAGATCCAGCAGCGGACCGCGGAGCAGCTGTTCCGCACCCTCGGTGAGCTCAAGGGTGGGGCGATGAAGTTCGGGCAGGCGTTGAGCGTGCTCGAGGCCGCGCTGCCCGAGGAGATCGCCGGCCCCTACCGCGAGCAGCTGACCAGGCTGCAGGACGCCGCACCGCCGATGCCGACCCAGACGGTGCGCGACCAGCTCGCGAAGAGCCTCGGGCCGGACTGGCAGCAGCAGATCGTCTGGCTCGACGGAGGCCCCACCGCGGCGGCGTCGATCGGCCAGGTGCACAAGGCGCGATGGCACGACGGCAGGGACGTCGCGGTCAAGGTGCAGTACCCCGGTGCCGGCGAGGCGCTGAGGTCCGACCTGCGCCAGATCGGGCGGCTCGGCCGGACGGTGGCACCGCTGGTGCCGGGCGTGGACATCAAGCCGCTCGTCGAGGAGATGCAGGCGCGCGCGGTCGACGAGCTCGACTACGAGCTGGAGGCCGACGCGCAGCGGACCTTCGCGGAGGCGTTCCGCGACGACCCGGACATCGTCATCCCCGACGTCGTCGCGCAGGGCGCGGAGGTCCTCGTCAGCGAGTGGCTCGAGAGCCCGGCCAGCCTGGCCAGCATCATCCGCGAGGGCACCCAGGAGGAGCGCGACCACTACGGCGAGCTGTTCGTCCGGTTCCTCTTCGACGGACCGCGGCGCACCGGCATGCTGCACGCCGACCCGCACCCCGGGAACTTCCGCATCCTCCCCCACGAGGACGGCTCGCCCGGCCGGCTCGGGATCCTCGACTTCGGTGCCGTGGCCCGCCTCGGGCCGGGAGGGCTCCCGACCGCCATGGGCTCACTCATCCGGATCGCGGCGCTCGAGGACCGCGAGGCGCTGATGGACGGTCTCCGCGAGGAGGGGTTCATCAAGGACCGGATCCGGCTGGACCCCGACCTGCTGCTCGACTACCTCTCACCGTTCGTGGAGCCGACCAAGGTGGAGCGGTTCCGGTTCACCCGGGAGTGGATGCGCGCCCAGTTCCAGCGCATCAACAACCCGCGCGAGCCGACGTACACGATCGCGATGAAGCTCAACCTGCCGCCCTCCTACCTGCTCATCCACCGCACCTGGCTCGGCGGGATCGGCGTGCTGAGCCAGCTCGAGGCCGAGGCGCCGTTCCACGCGATCCTGGCCGAGTACCTCCCGGGGTTCGCCTCGGCGTGACGCAGGCCCGGTCGCCGTTGTCCGATCGCCACCGATCGCCACCGCCTCCGCGGCGACCGCTGTCGTGCCGGTCAGGGGGGCGCGCCGTCAGCACCACCATCGCCAGGACCGCGGTGACCGCCGAGACCGGCAGTCCGAACAGGGCGAGGCCGACCCCGACCAGCGCGTAGCCCGCGGCGATGATCGGGTAGGACGAGAAGCCGCGCAGCCGCACGGTCCACCGGCACCTCGAGCAGCAGGATCAGCCCGGAGCCGACCGCGGTGACCGCGGCGTACAGCCCGAGCGGCATGCCGTGGTCGCGCAGGTGCAGCGGGAGCGTCGTGTAGAGCTGCCGGTAGACCAGGTCGACGACCACCACCGCCGCAAGCAGCCGCAGCAGCGCACGGTCGGCACGCAGGGCCGTCACCAGCCCCGTCGCGGGCGCGTCCGCGGGAGGCGGGTCCTGGCGCGGCAGCAGCGGCGCCAGCACCAGCCGCACCGCCAGGAGCATCAGCCCGTCCGCGACGAACAGCGCGTCGTAGGACCACGCCGCGAGGAGCGCGCCGATGGGAGGTCCGACCACGAATCCTGCGTTGCTCGCGGCTCGCGAGACGGCGACCATCGTGCGCCGGTTGCCGCGCTCGACCGCCAGCGCGGTGAGCGCGCCCAGCGAGACCCCGGCGACGGCCGAGAGGTAGGTCGAGACCGGCAGCGTGGCCGCCATCAGCCACACCGGCTGCAGCGGGATGGAGGCCACCAGCAGGCCGGAGCCGGTCGAGGCGACCAGCGCCGTCCGCCGATGGCCGTGCTGGTCACCCCAGCGGCCACCGGTGAAGTTGCCGGCCAGCCAGCCGACCCCGGACGTGCCGGTCAGCAGTCCCGCCGCCACCACGCCCAGCCCGCGTGGGCCGGTGAGGTAGAGGGTCAGGAACAGCATCAGGAACGAGCTGGCCGAGGTGAAGAAACGCCCGACCGCCACCGCCCAGACCACCCGGGGGAAGTTCCACACCCGCCACTCCTCCAGTCAGTTTCTGATGGAAACGCACTCTAGACTCAACTCATGGCGGACGACCACTGCGGAGTGGCGCAAGCGATGGGCGTGCTCGGCGACGCCTGGACCGTGCTGGTGCTCCGCGACGTGGCTCGCGGCTGCACGCGCTTCGAGCCGCTGCTCGCGGAGAGCGGGATCTCCCGCAAGGTGCTCGCCGCCCGGCTGCGGGCACTCGAGGAGGCCGAGGTGCTCACCCGGGTGGCCTACCAGGAGCGCCCGACGCGCCACGACTACCTGCTCACCGACCGCGGTCGCGCGCTGCTCCCTGTGCTCGCCGGGCTGCAGGAGTGGGGTGACACGTGGCTGCTGGGCGACGGTACGACGAGCGCCACCGCCGCACCGACCAGCGCCGAGGCGCGACGGGTGGCCGAGCTCGTCGGCACCGCGGTGCCGCTTCTCCCCCGCGACCCGCTGGCTCCGGCGTCCTACACCGTCGTCTACTGCTACCCCGGCACCGCGCTGGCCGGCATCGACGACGTGCCCGGCGGGCCCGGCTGCACCCTCGAGTCGTGCACCTACCGCGACCGGCTGGCTGACTTCGCCGCGCTGGGCGCGCGCGTGGTCGGGGTGAGCACCCAGCTGGCCGACGAGCAGGCGGCGTTCGCGGCGGAGAACCGGATCCAGTTCCCGCTGGTCTCCGACGCCGGCCTGGGGCTGACGACCGCGCTGCGCCTGCCGACCTTCCGGCTCCACGGCGTCACCCGGCTCAAGCGCCTCACGCTCGTCGTGGACCCCGGGCGGGTGGTGCGAGGGACGCTGTTCCCGATCCGCGAGATCACCGGCAGCGTGGACGACGCCCTCGCGCTCGTGCGGTCACTCCAGCGAGAGGTGCATGACGTGCAGGCCGACGTGCCCGTGCGCGGCTGAGTCGAAGGCCGCCGGCACGGTGCCGATGATCTGGAAGCCGAGGGCCTGCCACAGGTGCACTGCCGACTCGTTGGTCTCGACGACCGCGTTGAACTGGATCGCCCGGAACCCCTGGTCGCGGTGCCACTGCACGACGTAGTCCGCCAGGCGACGGCCGACGCCGTGCCCTCGGGCGTCGGCGGAGACCATGAACGACGCGGTGCCGACGTGGCTGCCGCGACCGGGTCGGTTGGGCCCCATGGTGGCGCTGCCGAGGATGCGGCCGTCGTCCTCCAGCACGACCGTCTGACCGGGCGGCGTCATCGTCCACAGCGCGCGGGCCTGGTCCGAGCTGAGGTCGAGCGGGTAGGCGTAGGTCTCACCGGCGCGCACGATCTCGTCGAAGAAGGGCCAGACCTGCGGCCAGTCCCCCTCGGTCATCGGGCGGATCGTCACCCGTCGCCCACCTGGCCATCGACGGACTGACGGATCAGGTCGGCGTGGCCGTTGTGCCGTGCGTACTCCCGGACCATGTGGGTGAGGATCCAGCGGAGCTCGAAGGGCTCGCCGGTCCGGCGCGGCCTGGCCGCACGGCGGTCGGGGCGGGGGTCGGCCGCCACCGCTGTCCGGGACCGCGCCACGGCCTGCTCCCACAGCGCCCACACCTGCTCGGGGGAGTCATCGGAGGCGGAGTGCCAGTCCCAGTCGCCGTCGGCGTCCCAGTCGACGCTCGCCCACGGCTCCGCCTGGTCGTCCAGCAGGGTGCGGCCGAACCACCAGTCCTCGACGAACGCGAGGTGCTTGACCATCCCGCCGAGCGTCAGGTCGGACGGCGGCAGCGTGCGCATCAGGTCGGTGTGGTCGAGCCCGCCGGCCTTGTGCCGCAGGAGCTCGCGCTGCTCGTCGAGGAACGCCGTCAGGTTCGCGACCTCGTCGCTCATTGTGGGCGGGCCCCAGGTCGGCGGCGGGTGACGCAGTAGGCCAGGCCGGCCGGGTCGCGCAGCACGGTCCACCCCTCGAAGCGGCCCTGCAGCTCGGCGCCGGCTGCCTGGTGCGCGGCCAGCTCCGCCTCGTGGTCGGACGCCGCCCAGTCGAGGTGGGCGGTGACGAGGTCCTGCTCGTCGTCGAGCCGCTGGAGCAGCAGCTGGAGCGGCTGCGCCGGGCCGGGCGTGAGCCGGCCGAACTCCGAGCCCGGCCCCGGGTCGCGGCGCTGCCAGCCCGTGACGGAGGCCCAGAACGCCAGCTCCTCGTCGTAGCGGCTGGGCGGGATGTCGAGGCAGACCTGGTCGACGTACGACGTGCGGCCGTCGGGCCAGGTGGTGGGCAGCGGGCGCTCGCCGCCCGGCTCCGGCACGAAGCAGAAGACGAGGCCACCGGGTGAGCGCATGATCCTGAGGTCGTCGTAGGGCGACTCCAGCGGCTCCGCGCCGAGCGCCTCGGCCGAGGCGCCGGCGGCGGCGGGGTCGTCGACGTGGAGGTCGAGGTGCACGCGAGGCGTGCGCTCCTCGAGCCGCTGCACCCGCAGGTAGTCGGTGCCGGCCGAGGGCACGAGCGTGGCGAACTGGCCCTGCTCGCCGCGCTGGGGTCCCCGCCGGAAGCCGGTCACGGCGGCCCAGAAGTTCGCGCCCGCCTCGTGCGTGTCGCCCGGGAGGTCGAGGAAGGCGACGATCCAGCTGGGGCTCACGTCACCGGTGCGCAGTCGTTGCCACAGCTGTCGGTCTGCTCGCCCGCCGAGGCAGGTGGGGGCGGCCCGTCGGCGTGGAGCCGCGGGCGGTGCAGGACGGCGGTGGCGGGGCTGACGGTCACGTCCTCGCCGTCGACGGCCGCCGTGCCGTCGACCAGGAGCGAGAAGCCCTTCGGCTCCCGCGGCGGGAAGACGACCGTCACCGCGGCGTTCTCGGCCAGGTTGGCGACCGTGCCCTTGCCGGGGCGCACGACCTGCAGGACGCCGCCGACCACCGTCGGCTCGACGGTGACCACCTTGACCGCGCCACCGACGGTCGTCGTCATCAGGTAGCCCGCTCCGAAGTCCTCGAGCGCCTTCGCCAGGTCGGCCGGATCGACGGGGATGCTCATGTAGGCAGGCTAGTGGTCACCAGAGGCCGGCCACGCCCCCGCCGATCCGGACGATGAACGCGGAGACGACCACGACGAAGAACCCGCGCACGAACCGGGCGCCGCGCGAGACGGCGACCCGCGCGCCGACGTACCCGCCGACCAGGTTGCAGGCGCCCATCACCAGGCCGACCTTCCAGAGCACGCCGCCCTGGGGGATGAAGAGCAGCAGCGCCCCGAGGTTGGTGGCCCAGTTGGCCAGCTTCGCCTTGGCCGAGGCCTCGAGGAAGTTGTAGCCGAGCAGCCCGACCAGGGCGAAGACGAAGAAGCTCCCGGTCCCGGGGCCCAGGGCCCCGTCGTAGAAGCCGATGACGAACCCGACCCCCATCGCCGCGGCGAGGTGCTGCCCGCCGCCGTAGCGCAGCGCGGTGTCCTCGCCCATGTCCGGCTTGAGCAGCACGTAGGCGCCGACCAGGACCAGCACGACGAGGACCAGCGGCTCGAACGCCGAGCGAGGGATGTGCGACGCCGCCAGGGCGCCCGTGAACGACCCGGCCAGCGCCAGCAGCATCATCGGCAGGAACGTGCGCGGGTCGGGGCGGATCCTGCGGTAGTACGTCGCCGAGCTCACCGTCGTGCCGCAGATCGAGCCGAGCTTGTTGGTGGCCAGGATCTGCAGTGGGGTGGCGTGCGGCAGGCCGATCAGGAGCGCCGGGAGCTGGATCAGGCCGCCGCCACCCACCACCGCGTCGACGAACCCGGCGGCCACCGCCGCCATCCCGAGCATGACCAGGACGGTCAGCGTCGGGTCGTTCACCATGGACACCCTAGGGTCGGGGCCGTGCGGATCGTGTCCCTCCTCCCCTCGACCACGGAGATCCTCTTCGCGCTCGGTGCCGGCGACGACGTCGTGGGCGTGACCTTCGAGTGCGACACCCCCGTCGAGGCACGGACCCGCACGATCGTGTCGACGTCCGCGATGCCGACGGGCCTCACTCCCTCCGAGATCGACGCGTTCGTCGTCGGCGCGGTCGCCGACGGGGTGGACCTCTACCACCTCGAGGCCGACGCACTCCGTGCCCTGGACCCGACCCTCGTCGTCACCCAGGACCTGTGTGCGGTCTGCGCGATCGACGTGTCGACGGTGGACGACGCGCTCGCCCACCTCGGCTGCTCGGCCGAGGTGCTGACCGTCGACCCGCACACCCTCGAGGAGGTGCTCGCCTCCGTGCTGCTGCTCGGCAGGGCCACCGGCCGCGACGAGGCGGCGGCCGAGCTGGTGCAGTCACTGCGGCTCCGGATGGCCGCGGCGTGGCGCAGCACCCTGGGCTTCGACCGCCCGCGGGTCGCGGTGCTCGAGTGGACCGACCCGCCGTTCGCCCCGGGCCACTGGATCCCCGAGATGGTCGAGCTCGCCGGGGGTGAGTCGGTGCTCGGGGCGGCCGGCCAGAAGTCGACGCGGATCCGGTGGGAGGACGTGCACGAGGCCAGACCGGACGTCGTCGTCGTCGCACCGTGCGGCTACGACCGCACAGGGGCGCAGGCCCAGGCCGACGCCGTGGCCGAGCTGCTCCCACCCGGCGTCCGCGTGCACGCCGTCGACGCCGACGGGATGTGGGCCCGCCCCGGTCCGCGGCTGGTCGACGGCGTCGAGGAGCTGGCCTCAGTCCTCCGCGACCGCTGAGGTCATCGCCCTGAGCCGCGCCCGGGTCAGGCCGACGGTCCCGATCACGACCCACACGAGGTTGAGCGCCGCGGACGGCCAGGCGCCGTAGTAGGCGGAGTTGACCATGAGCGAGCCGCCGCCGACGAGGTTCATCAGCTGGAACGGCAGGCTCGGCCCCGTGATCCTGCCGGTGGTGACCAGGCCGTAGGCGCTGATGAGCAGTGCCATCCCGAGCCAGCCGACGACGTTGACGAAGATGACGGTCGCGTCCACGCAGGCATGATCGCGGGTGGGTCCGCCGGCAGTGACACCAGGCGGTCGGATGCTGCTGCCGAGCACGGCTGGGCACCCCACGAACGGGCTTCCGCTTCGACGGCCTCCGAGGCTATTCGAGCCCCTCCAGCACGGCCTGGAGCTCCTGGCTGAGGTGGACGACCTTGTGGCCGTCGCGGGTGTCGGTGAGCTGGTCCCACTGTCCGTCGTGGCGCCAGAAGACCTCGCCGGAGAGCGGGCCGGCGCCCTCGTCGAAGCCCATGGTGGTGAAGGCGATCATGCCGTTCAGCGAGGGGACGACCGAGGCGCTGTCGACCGCGCGCCAGACGAGCTGGTGACGGTTCGGGAACGCGACGAGGACGCCGTGGGTGAGGTCGGCGGCGGGGTCGTAGCGGCGGACCGCGTCGTCGAGGACCAGGGCCAGGCTGGCGGTGAAGAACGACTCCCCCAGCAGCAGGCTGAACGACGTCTCACCCTGCTCGACACGGTGGAGCTCGATGTCCGGTGCGCCGACGAGCGCGGCCAGGTTGCGCCGGCCGACCTCGGTCCACCGATCGACGCCACCGCGCTCGTCCCAGAACGACGTCTTGGGAGAGGACACCATGGTCGGGAGATCAAGCGCGAGCACCGTGCAGACGCCGGGGATCGCGGTGGCGACCGCGTGCGCGCTCACGTCGACGCCGGAGTCCTCGGGCTGGAGGCGCAGGTGCACCAGGTCGAGCAGCTGCTCCTCGGGGATGACCTCGATGTCGTTGCCCGGCGAGACGAGGTTGCCGACATGGGTGCCGACCAGGATCGGCCACTTCCGCTCCTTGTGCTGGCCGCAGAGGACGGCGAGGTTCCACAGCCCGAACTGCGCACCGGTGTCGTCCCGGACGTGGTCGGCCTCGATCGTGACCTCGCGCCCGTGCACGGCGAAGGCCTCACGGACCAGTCGGCGCAGCGTCGCCGCCTGGTCGAGGGTCAGCGGCAGCTGTCCGTCCGGCTCGGACGGTGGCTTCCGGAACAGAGGCACCGCGCGAGCGTAGGTGAGCGAGGGGCTGCCTGACTCGGGAAACGGCGGGGCGGGGCTCTCGACTGCTGGTGGATGCTGGCGTCGCCGACGCCGGGTCTGCCTGCTCGCCGCCTCGCGATGGGCGCACTGGAGCACGACTCAGACGGCGAGCGCCCGCACGACGCTAGTCGCCCACCCAGAACCCGCGACCACCGAACCAGTCTCCGTAGCCGCCGCGGTAGGGCATCGCGGAGTCGGAGCCGCCCCGCGAGCCGAGGTAGGAGCCGACCACGGCGGCGCCGAGGTCGTCGAGCTCCGGAGCGACGACCCGGCCCTCGACGCGCTGGGCCATCGACTCGATGAAGCGGGCCAGGCCGGGGTCCTCGCCGAGCCGGAAGAACGTCGTCTGCGCACCGAGCCGGCGGGAGTTGTCGAGCTCGCGCACGGCGTGGGCCACGGTCAGCGGGTGCGGCGGGTAGCTGAAGTAGACCTCGCCGTCGGGCTCGAGGTGGGAGGTCGGCTCCCCGTCGGTGACGACCAGCAGCACCGGTTGGGCGTGGGGGTGCTTGCGGAAGTGCCGGTTGGCGAGCAGCAGGGCATGGTGCAGGTTGGTGCCCTTGTCCCACATGGCGTCGAGGGCGGTGAGCTCCTCGATGTCCATCACCTCGGCGTGCCGGCCGAAGCCGATGAGCTGCAGGGCGTCACCACGGAACCTCGACCGGATCAGCGTGTGTAGTGCGAGCGCGGTCCGCTTCATCGGCACCCAGCGGCCGTCCATCGCCATCGAGAACGAGGTGTCGACCAGCAGCGCCACGCACGCCTGCGTGCGGGCCTCGGTCTCCTGGACCTCGATGTCGTCGATGGTGAGACGTACGCCGCCGCGCGGGTCGAGGCCCTCGCCGGCCGTGCGGATCACGGCGTTGGTGATCGTGCGCGGCACCGACCACGGCTCCGTGTCGCCGTACTCCCACTGGCGGGTGGCGCCCGACAGCTCGCCGGCGGCGCCGGCGCGACGCAGGTCGCGGTTGCCCTGGCGGCCAGACATCTTCTCGGCGACGTCGCGGAGCAGCGCCTTGCCGAGCTGGCGCATCGCCTTCGGGGTGAGCTGCAGGTTGCCGTCGGACCCGCGGCGCAGCGTGCCGCCGTCGCGCAGCGCACGCTCGAGCTCCTGCAGGGTCCTCGCGTCGACCGCCGCCCCGTCACCGAGCTGGCGGGCCAGCTTGTCGAGGTCGAGGTCGTCCATCCGCGCACCACCGTAGGACTGCGAGAGCTGCTCGGTGAGCTGGTCGAGGTCGGCGAGGTCCTGGAAGACGCCGGTGCCGTCGCCGAGGCCGATCCCCTCGTCGCCGTCCATCCGCTCCGAGCCGGACCAGTCCTCGCCGGGCCGCAGCGACTGGAGGTGGGAGTCGAGCCGGGCCAGCGACTCCATCAGGGACGGCGAGCCGAACGCCTGCTGCGAGAGCTGCATCAGCTCCGCGCGCTGCTCGGCCGACATCGAGTTGAGCATCCGCTGCGCGGCCGCGGCGCGGGCCGCCATGGCGTCGAGGAGCTCGTCGAGGTTCTGCGGGTCCTCCGGGAAGAAGTCCCCGTGCTTGGCCATGAACTCGTCGAAGTCCTCCTGCGAGTCCTCGCCGCGAGAGCGCTTCTCCAGCAGTCCGTTGAGATCGGTGAGCATCTCGTTGATCGCCGCGCGGTCGTCGTCTGTGGCGTTCTCGAGCGCCTGCTTCATGCCGGCGAACCGCTGGTCGAGCAGCTCGCGCCCCAGCAGGTCCTTGATCTTCTCGTAGTCCTCGCGCGCCTCCCGGCTCTTCCAGTCGTAGGCCGAGAGCTCGTTGACCGCCGCGGCCGTGCTCGGCGGCAGGTTCTCCAGGTGCATCTCGCGCACAGCGCGGTCGCCGTCGTCGAGGTCGACGTCACGGGCCAGCTGCTTGCGCTCCTCGAGCACCGCGTGGTCGAGGAGCTCCTTGACCTCCTGCAGCGTGCCGTCGAGGTTGTGCTTCTGCAGGAGCTCGCGGCGCCGCTCGGCGACCCGGCGGGCCAGGTCGTCGAGGCCGCGCTGGTCCTTGCCTCCGCGGCGCAGGAACTCTCGCATGGCCCGCTCGGGCGAGTAGCCCGCCATCACCTCCTGGCCGATCGCGTCGAGGGCCTCGGCGATGTCGACCGGCGGCGCGAGCGGGTCGCCGCCGTCGTAGCGGCCGTAGCGCGAGCGGACCTGGTGGGAGGTGTGTCGATTGGCCATCAGGTGTCCCTCCGCATCCAGACCAGGTCGGGGAAGCGCCCGGTCGGCTCCCGGTGCGACTCGACGAAGCCGTGCGCGGCGTAGAAGTCGCCCGCGCGGGTGTTGCCGTCGACGTACTCAAGCCACAGCGGCTCGCCCGCCGGCACCTGCGCGAGCGTCGCCTCCAGCAGCTGGGTGCCGAGACCGGCCCCCTGCGCATCCGGATGGACGTAGAGCTTCCACATCACCCAGCGACCCTCGGACCGCGCGAGGTTGGCGACCCCGACCAGGCGCCCGGCGCGCTCGGCGACGACGTGCCAGATGTCCTCGACCGAGCGCCTCATGCCCTCGATGTCCCACCAGGACTCGAGCGTGAACTCGGCGTACGCCGGGTCGATCGGTGCGTACGTTGCGGCGACGACGGCCTCGCCCAGGTCGCGCAGGCCCTCGGCGTCCTCGGGGACCGCGCGACGGAGCACCGCGGCATCAGCCATAGACGGTCTCGCCGCCTCCGGACTCCTTGCTGATCTTCCGCGCGAGGTAGAGCCCCTCGAGGGCGAGCTCGATGGCGCCGGCCCGCTGGCCGTCGTTGCTGGCGCTGACCCGGTCGCAGATCTCGTCGTAGAGCTCGGACTCCCCCAGCACCGGCAGCCCGGTGAGGAAGTCGCGCGCGGTGACCTGCTCCCCGGTCGTGACCATCATGCCGCTCTCGAGGGCGTCCACGAGCAGCCCGAGGTCGAGCCCGCGGAAGGTGTGCCGGACCGTCTCGGCGGTGGCCGTGCGGAGCAGGTGGGTGAGGATCTCGGTCTCCCGGCCCTCCTCGCCGGTCTCGAACTCGATCTTGCCGCCGAGCACGTCGATCGCCGTCTCGAGGTCGACCACGCGGGCGACCGCCTCGTCCTCGCCCTGGGCGGTGGCGCGGTGCAGGGCCGCGGCCGCGATGGTCTCGGCACCCGCGATCGCGAACCGCGCGGAGACACCCGAGCGCTGGTCGACCGAGGAGGACTCGCGCAGGTTGCCGGTGAACCGGGCCAGGACCTCGACGAGGTGGTCGGGCACCTCGGCGACCAGCTGCGCCTCCTGCCGGATCACCGCGATCTCGTCCTCGAGCTCGGTCGGGTAGTGAGTGCGGATCTCGGCACCGAACCGGTCCTTGAGCGGGGTGATGATCCGGCCGCGGTTGGTGTAGTCCTCGGGGTTCGCGCTCGCGACGACGAGCACGTCGAGGGGCAGCCGCAGCACGTAGCCGCGGATCTGGATGTCGCGCTCCTCCATCACGTTGAGCATCGCGACCTGGATCCGCTCCGCCAGGTCAGGCAGCTCGTTGATCGCCACGATGCCGCGGTGCGAGCGCGGGATCAGCCCGAAGTGGATCGTCTCGGGGTCGCCGAGCGAGCGGCCCTCGGCGACCTTCATCGGGTCGACGTCGCCGATCAGGTCGGCGACGCTCGTGTCGGGTGTCGCCAGCTTCTCGGCGTACCGCTCGTCACGGTGGCGCCACTCGACCGGCAGGTCGTCGCCGAGCTCGAGCGCGCGGCGCTTCGACTCGTGGGTGATCGGCTCGAAGGGGTGCTCGCCGAGCTCGGCGCCGCCGATGACCGGGGTCCACTCGTCGAGCAGGCCCACCATGGTGCGCAGCAGCCGGGTCTTGCCCTGGCCGCGCTCACCCAGCAGCACCACGTCGTGCCCGGCGATCAGCGCGCGCTCGAGCTGCGGGATGACGGTGTCCTCGAAGCCGTGCAGTCCGGGCCACGGGTCACGCCCCTCGCGCAGCGCGTCGAGCAGGTTGTCCCGCAGCTCGGTGCGGAGCGCCTTCTGGACGTGGCCCGACGCGCGCAGCTCGCCGACCGTGGTGGGCCGAGTGGTGGAAGCAGAAGTCACGCCTCCACGCTACTCAGCGCCACAACAACTGGACTGCCTCTCCGTTTCGGCGTCAGGCGCCCACGAGACCGGGCAGCGCGCGCACCAGGTCGGGCGGCAACGTCAGCCCGTGGGCACTGGCCGGGTCCACAGCGAGCCAGAGGTCACCGTCCGGCCAGCCGGCCGCGAGCTGGGCGATCGGCACCTCGAGCGCCTTGTCCGGGTCGGCGCCGGCGCTGGAGAGCGCCTCCGCGCTGGTGAACACGGGGACGTACTGCGTGCCGTCCTGCTCGATCACCGGCAGCGCCACGGCGCCCTCCGGCGCCGGCTCGGCGTCCTCGGCCATCTCCTGCGGGAGCAGGGCGGTGCTGGAGGCCAGCTGCTGCAGGACCGCCTGGGTCTCGGCCTGGGCGTTGGCGTTCTGGTCGCTCATGGTCGTTCCTCTCGGTCGTCGGGCATTCATGACCCGGTGACCAACCAGCCGATCGGGAAACGGGGGCGTCGAGCGCTACCGTGCCCGGATGCTCGCCGTCGACTGCCCCTGCGGCTCCGGGCGGCGGTACGACGCGTGCTGCGGTCGGCTGCACCGCCGCGAGGCCGAGGCCGAGACCGCCGAGGAGCTGATGCGCTCGCGCTACGCGGCGTACGCCGTGGGAGACCTCGACCACGTGTTCCGCACCTGGCACCCCCGCACCCGTCCGGACTCGATCGAGCCGGACCCGGCGCTCACGTGGACCGGGCTGAGCGTGCTCGACGTGGTCGACGGCGGGCCCGGTGACGAGACCGGTGAGGTGGAGTTCGAGGCGACGTACGACCGCGGCGGCCGCCCCGGCCGGCGCCACGAGCGGAGCCACTTCGAGCGCCGGCGCGGCCGATGGGTCTACGTCGACGGGGACGTCAGGTAGCGGACCCTGCGATGTTGACCAGCCAGTTGATGCCGAACTTGTCCTTGACCTGGCCGAACGCATCGCCCCAGGGCGCCACCTCGAGCGGGACGTCGATGTGTCCGCCGTCGGCCAGCTTGTCCCAGTAGCCGCGCAGCAGCTCGTCCTCGTCGCCGCTGAGGCTGAGGTGGCCGTTGGGGGTCTGGCCCTCGGACATCCCGGGAACGTTGTCGGAGGCCATCAGCGTGAACCCCTCGGAGGTCGTCAGCTGACCGTGCATCACGCCGTCGGCCGGGATCGGGGTGCCTTCGTGCTCGGTCATGCCCATGTCGCCGAAGGCCATGACGTTCAGCTCACCACCGAAGACGCCCTGGTAGAACTCGATCGCCTCGCGGGCGTTGCCGTCGAAGTTGAGGTAGGGGTTGAGGATTGCCATGCCCCCACCCTGCCCCTCGCCGCCGACAGAGGGAAGGTCAGTCGGGTCAACGCTCGTCGCGGAAGACGGCGGGCCGGCCCTCCTGGCGCGCCCTCGTCGCTTCCTCGAAGTTGTCGGTGAGCAGCCGCAGGTAGAGCTGGCCGAGGCCCTCGCTGTGCAGATAGGTCTCCAGCGAGGTGGCCGAGATGCCGGCGTGCAGGGACTTCTTGGTCAGCTCGATGCCGGGCTGGGAGAACCCCGCGACCCGCTGGCCGAGCTCGACCCCCGCGGCGACCACGTCGTCGTGGAGCGACGAGACCAGCCCGACCCGCTCGGCCTCCTCGGCCCCCATGTCGCGGCCGGTGAGCATCAGGTCGGCCGCCCGCGTCGAGCCGATCGCGCGCGGCAGCAGGAAGCTCAGCCCCAGCTCGCTCGCGGTGAGCCCGTTGTTGATCCCGGCCGCGCGGAAGTACGCCGCCGGCGCGGCGATCCGCAGGTCGCAGGCCAGGGCCAGGCAGAGGCCGCCGCCGATCGCGGCGCCGTTGATCGCGGCGATCACCGGCTGGTGCAGGCGGCGCAGGGTCAGGACGACGTCCTCGAGCGCCTCCATGGCGCGCAGCGCGTAGGTCGGGCGGGTCACCCCGGCCACGCCCGGCGGCGTACCGGCGGACTCCTGGTCGGCGCCCGAGCAGAACCCCTTGCCCGCGCCGGTCAGGACGACCGCGCGGACGGCGTTGTCCTCGCCGAGCTCACGCAGCGCGTCGCGCAGCGGCACCATCACGTCGAAGGCCATCGCGTTCATCCGCTCGGGCCGGTTGAGGGTCAGGACGGCGACCTGCGGGTCCGTGCGGTCGATCAGAACGAACTCAGCCATCGCGGGGCCTCCTCAAAGAGTTCCGGTGTGTGCGAGCGCAGCGACGAGGGTGAATCAACGGCTCAGGAGGACGGAGGAACCGTGGCCGAAGAGCCCCTGGTTGGCGGTGATGCCGACCGTGGCCCCCTCGACCTGGCGGCCGGTCGCCTGGCCGCGCAGCTGCCAGGTCACCTCGCACACCTGGGCCAGCGCCTGGGCCGGCACGGCCTCGCCGAAGCAGGCCAGCCCGCCCGACGGGTTCACCGGGATCCGGCCGCCGATCGTGGTGTCGCCCGCTCGGAGCAGCGACTCGGCCTCGCCGCGCCTGCACAGCGCGAGGTCCTCCATCCAGTCGAGCTCGAGCGCGGTGGAGAGGTCGTAGACCTCGGCCAGGTCCACGTCGTCGGGCGAGATCCCGGCCTCCTCGTAGGCCGCCTGGGCGATCGCCTCCTTGAAGGTCCACCCCGGCTCGCTGTCCCCGAGCACGCCCTTGCTGTCGGTCGAGATGTTGGGCATGTCGAGGATCGTGTTCGGGAAGGTCGGCGTGACGGTCGAGACGGCGCTGACCCGCACCGGCCGGTCGAGCCCGATCTTCTGCGCGTAGGCCGTGCTCGCCACCACCACCGCAGCGGCCCCGTCCGAGGTCGCGCAGATGTCGAGCAGGTGCAGCGGGTCGGACACCACCGCGCTGGTCAGCACGTCCTGGACGCTGACCTCCTTGCGGTAGCGCGCGTTCGGGTTCTCCAGCCCGTGCCGGGCGTTCTTCACCTTCACGGCCGCGAAGTCCTCGGGCGTCGCGCCGTAGAGGTCCATCCGGCGCCGCGCGTAGAGGGCGAAGTAGGCCGGGTTGGTCATGCCGAGCAGCCGGAACCGCAGCCAGTCCGGGTCGTCCCACCGCTCCCCCGCGTTGGGTGCGAGGAACCCCTTCGGCGTGGTGTCCGCGCCCACGACGAGCGCGACCTCCGAGAGCCCGGCCAGGATCCGGGCCCGGGCGGTGTCGAGCGCCTGGGCGCCGGTGGCGCAGGCGGCGTACGACGTCGCGACCCGGGCGCCGTTCCAACCCAGCGCCTGGGCGAACGTCGCGCCGGCGACGTAGCCGCCGTAGCCGTTGCGGACCGTCTCACCGCCGACCACCAGGTCGACGGCCTGCCAGTCGAGGCCTGCGTCAGCGAGCGCGGCCCGGGCCGCGACCACGCCGTACTCGGTGAACGGGCGGCCCCACTTCCCCCACGGGTGCATGCCCACCCCGAGGACGGCGACGTCGCTCGCGCTCACTGGTCCGCCTCCCCGCCGAGCTCGGTGACGGGCTTCCAGCGCCAGATCAGGAGGTCGCCGTCGTCGGTCGCGTCGAGCTGCTCGACCACGAGCTCCACCTCGGCGCCGACCTCGAGGTCCTTGACGCCGTAGCCGTCGGCGACCTGCCCGAGCACCGTGATCCCCTCGGCCAGCTCGACCGCGGCGAGGGCGAAGGGCTCGTAGGGCTCGGTGCGGGCGACGTACGGCGGGGGTGGCTGGTACTGCGCGTCGGTGTAGCTCCACACCGTCCCGCGCCGGCTCAGCTCGGCGGTCTCGAACTCCTCGCCGTCACAGGCCGGGTTGCGGCAGAAGCCCGCCCGGTCCGGGGGTGTCGGCGGGAAGTAGACCGTGCTGCACGACGTGCAGCGCGACCCCAGCAGCGCCGGCTCCGGCCCGGTGGTGAACCACCCGTCGACCGCTGGACTCGCACTCATCCGCACCTCACAGAACTAGAACGTGTTCTCATCCTAGGGCTGCCGCGCCCGACCCTAGCCAGACGGCTGGTCGCAGCTGGTTCCCTCTGGGCACGCAGTGCTCGCGGGCAGCAGGCTCGGCACCAGGACAACGGACTCGACGAATCGCTGGGCAACCGCGTCAGGCGTGGTCGGGGGCAGGCCGATCTGAAAGCTCACGAACTCCTCCCTGTCCGCTGATACGAGATGGAGCTCCCACAGCCGCCATCCCTTGACGTTGGAGCAGCCCTCCCAGATCGCCTCGCCGTAGATCCAGGTGCCGCCCGGATCAAGTCGATGCTCGGTCGTGGCCGCGCAGCCTGAGTCGACGAACCCCGTTCTCCGCAGCAACCCGTCCTCGATCTGAGCGGCGAGCACGTCACTGCTCGCGCTCACGTCCAGGCTCTCCGGGAACTGTCGGGCGGCGGCACCGACCCACGCAGTCTCCTGAGAGATCGGGATGTAGGCGTTGGGGTCGGGCCCCGCGCGAAGCGCCAGCCCCGTCGCGTCGGTCATGCCCTCCTCCCCCTCGAAGCGCGATGCGGTGGTGGCCCACAGCTCTGGTATCTCGACACTGATCGCGCCGTCGGCCGAGGTCACTCGCTTGAACTCGACCGACACGGCCGATGGCGGACCACTGGTCGCGTCTCGAGCGGCGGAGTCCCCGGAGCTGCCCTGCCCGAACCACGAGCTCACCCTCTCCGGGGAGATCAGAGCCGCCGCGAAGGCGCTCACCAGAGCGGTCGCGACCGTGGCTGCGGCGATCTTCAGCCACGCAGGCGCCCCGGCACGGGACGAGGCCGCGGACGGGACCTCGGACGCGCCGGGGACGGACGGCGGCTGGTCCACCACGTCCCGCGAGGGTCCGGCCGAGGGCCCGGCCGTGGGATCGACCCGTCGCGACGGCGAACCCGCGGAGCCATCGTGGCCAGGGCGCGAGTCCGGCACAGGACCTCCTGCTGTGAGCCCTCCACCGGGTGTGGAGCTTCCCGATGGTAGGCATCCCCAGTCGTCCTTGCACTGACTCGACCGGACCATTCGCGGGTGGTCCCCTCCAACGGGCGGACTACTCCCGCGTGCCCGCGAGGAACTGCAGCAGGTCCTGCCGGGTCAGCACGCCGATCGGCTTGCCGTCCTCCTGCACCAGGACCGCGTCGGCCGTCTCGAGCATCGTGACCGCGTCGCGGGCCGACTCGGTCGAGCCGACGGTCGGGAGCGGCGGGCTCATGTGGTCCTCGACCCGGTCTGTGAGCTTGGCGGACCCGGCGAAGAGCGCGTCCAGCAGCGCCCGGTCGGAGACCGAGCCGGCCACCTCGGCCGCGACGATCGGCGGCTCGGCGCGGACCACGGGCATCTGCGAGACGGCGTACTCCTGAAGGATGGCGACCGCCTCGGCGATCGTCTCGCCCGGGTGGGTGTGCACGAGGTCCGGCAGTCGGCCGTCCTTGCCACGGAGCACCTCGCCCACGGTCTGGGTCTGGTCGCGGGTGGCCTCGGTCGGGAAGCCGTAGGTGGCCAGCCAGTCGTCGTTGAAGACCTTGGTCAGGTAGCCGCGACCGCTGTCGGGGAGGAGGACGACGATGACCGCGTCGGTCTGGCCGGCGGCGGCCAGCTCCTGGGCGAGCTGGCGCGCGGCGTAGGCCGCCATGCCGGAGGAGCCGCCGACGAGCATCGCCTCCTCACGGGCCAGCCGGCGGGTGAACGCGAAGGAGTCGGCGTCGGAGACCTCGATGACCCGGTCCGCCACCGCGCGGTCGTAGGTCTCGGGCCAGAAGTCCTCGCCGACGCCCTCGACGAGGTAGGGGCGGCCGGTGCCTCCGGAGTAGACCGACCCGGCGGGGTCGGCGCCGACCACCTGGATGTCGGGGTTCTGCTCCTTGAGGTAGCGGCCGACGCCGCTGATGGTGCCGCCGGTGCCCATGCCGGTCACGAAGTGGGTGATCTTCCCGTCCGTCTGCGCCCAGATCTCGGGACCGGTGGTCTCGTAGTGCGAGAGCGGGTTGTTCTGGTTGGAGTACTGGTCGGGCTTCCACGCCCCCGGCTGCTTCGACAGCTTGTCGGAGACGTTGTAGTAGGAGTCCGGGTGCTCGGGCGCGACGGCGGTCGGGCAGACGACCACCTCGGCGCCGTAGGCCTTGAGCACGTTGCGCTTGTCCTCGCTCACCTTGTCGGGGCAGACGAAGACGCACTTGTAGCCGCGCGCCTGGGCGACCATCGCCAGCCCGACGCCGGTGTTGCCGGAGGTCGGCTCGACGATGGTGCCGCCGGGCTGGAGCTCGCCCGAGGCCTCCGCGGCGTCGATCATCCGCGTGGCGATGCGGTCCTTCACGGAGCCGCCGGGGTTGAGGTACTCCACCTTGGCCAGGACGAGGGGTCCCTGGTCATTCGTCTGGCCGCCGGCGAGGTCGAGCGTCCGGTTGAGCCGGACCAGCGGGGTGTTGCCGATCAGGTCGAGGAGCGAGTTGGCGTAGTCCACCCGGTCAACCTAAGTGGTTACCGGTCCGTAGCATGGACTCGTGGGGAAGGCAGCGGCAGCACGCAAGCTCGCCTCCGCCGCGGCCTACGGCGGGGGCGGACTCTCCGTGCTCGGCGGCGCCCTCTACGGCATCCTGAGGGCCGAGGCGAAGATGGCCCGGCGCACCATCGGCGAGCCCGGCGACGTCACGCCGCCCGACGCGACCGGCTGGTACGGCCGCGGCCGCCCCGGCCCGGCCATCAAGATCGTGCTGCTCGGTGACTCCAGCGCGGCCGGCTACGGCGTGGAGCGCGTCGAGGAGACGCCCGGTGCGCTGCTGGCCAGCGCGGCGGCGGAGCGCGCGGACCGGCGGGTCTACCTGCGGGCCTTCGCCAGGATCGGCGCCCGCTCCGCGGACCTGGCCGGACAGCTCGACCGCGCCCTGCCGATCGAGCCGAACGTCGCCGTGCTCCTGATCGGCGCCAACGACGTCACCCACCGGGTCAGTCCCGCTGCTTCGGTCGGTGACCTGGCCGAGGCCGTACGCCGGCTCAAGGAGGCCGGGGTGGCGGTCGTCGTCGGCACCTGCCCCGACCTGGGGACCGTGAAGCCGATCCCGGCGCCGCTCAAGCAGGTGGCCCGCACCTGGTCGCGGCGGCTCGCTGCGGCCCAGACCATCGCCGTCCTCGAGGGCGGCGGCCGGACCGTCTCGCTCGGGTCCGTGCTCGGGCCGGAGTTCGCGGCCGCACCCGCGGTGATGTTCGGCCCCGACCGCTTCCACCCCTCCGCCGCGGGCTACCGCACGCTGGCCGCCGTGCTGGCGCCCTCGGTGCTGGCGGCACTGGGCCTCATCCCGGACGACGAGGCGGCTCCCGAGGCGCTGAGGGGCGAAGGCGTCCTGCCGATCACGACGGCGGCGCTCCAGGCGGTCAACATCCCCGGCACCGAGCTCGACGGCACCGAGGTCGCCGGGCGCTCCCGTGGGGTGCGCGGCCTCTGGGTCGAGCTGCGGCACCGCCGCCGCCAGCCCCAGGCCGAGGGCGAGGCGCCGCAGGCGCACGACGAGGAAGAAGCAGAGGCCGCGGCCTCCGAGGCCCCGGCCGAGGGGTAGGCAAAACCCCACCCCGACTGGCGGTCCAGACCCATCGAGCCCGGGCCGCGGCGTTCCTAGCGTGAATGTCATGACCAAGACACCGCCGCAGCCACCCGCAACCGCACACGCGCTCGAGGTCCACGACCTCGGCCGGACCTATGGCGAGGGAGCGGGCGCCGTCCGCGCCCTCGCCGGCGTCGACCTCGCCTTCCCCGTCGGCTCCTTCACCGCCGTGATGGGGCCGTCGGGGTCCGGCAAGTCGACGTTCCTCACCTGCGCCGCCGGCCTCGAGCGGCCCACCGAGGGCCGCGTGGTCATCGCGGGCGAGGACGTCACCGACTGGAGCGAGGAGGACCGCACCCGGCTGCGCCGCGAGCGGATCGGCTTCGTCTTCCAGGGCTTCCACCTCATGCCCTACCTCACCGCCGAGCAGAACGTCGCCCTCCCGCTCCGGCTCGCCGGGCGGCGCGTCAGCCGCAAGGACGTGCATGGGCTGCTGGCCCGGGTCGGCCTCTCCGATCGCGGCGGGCACCTCCCGGCCGAGCTCTCCGGCGGCCAGCAGCAGCGGGTCGCGATCGCCCGGGCGCTGGTCACCGACCCGGCCGTGGTGCTGGCCGACGAGCCCACCGGCGCCCTCGACTCCGCCACCGCGCGCGAGGTGCTCGGCCTGCTCCGCAGCTGCGTCGACGACCTGCGCCAGACGGTCGTGATGGTCACCCACGACCCGGTCGCGGCGTCCTACGCCGACAGCGTGGTCTTCCTGGTCGACGGCCGGGTCGCGGGCAGCATGGCCGCGCCCACCGCCGACGCCGTGGCCGGCCAGATGGCCCACCTCGACGAGCTGGTCGTGGGGGTGGCGTCATGACCCGCCTCGCCCTCGCCTCGCTGCGGCACCGCGCCACCGCCTCGACTCGCGACGTTCCTGACCGTGCTGCTTGGGCACCGCCCTGATGGGCTCGTTCGCGACGCTGGTCAGCACCGCCACCGGGGACGTCTCGTCGACCGACCGGGAGGCCCTCGTCACGATCGGCGCCGTGGTCGGCGGCTGGGGGACCCTGATCGTCCTGTTCGCCGTCGTCTCGACGGTCGGCATCACCGTCACCCAGCGCGAGGTCGAGGTCGGCCTGCTGCGCACCATCGGCGCGACGCCGCGCCAGGCTAGGCGGCTGGTCCGCGCCGAGGCGTCCCTCGTGGCGCTGGTCGCCTCCACCGCGGGCGCGGCCCTCGCCTACCTCGGAGGCAGCGGGCTGCTCGCGCTGCTGCGCCATGGCGACCTCGTGGCCGACTCGGTGTCCTACGACCCGGGCATCGCCCCCGTCGTCACGGCGGTGCTCCTGGTCCTGATCGCACTGCTCGGCTCCGGCCTCGCCGCCCGTCGCGCCACCCGCGGTCCGGCCACGATCGCGCCCAGCGAGGGCACGATCGGACGCGAGCGGCTGCCCTGGTGGCGGGTCGTCGGCGGCGTCCTGCTGATCGGCTACGGCGTCGGCATGGGCGTGGTCACCGTGACCGTCACCGCCCATGACAGCGACCCCTACGCCGCGATGCAGACGTCCGGCTCGTGCTCGATCCTGGTCGCCCTCGGCCTCGCCAGCCTGGCGCCCGTGGCTGCTCCGGCAGCTCTCGGTCGTGGCCCGTCCGCTCCTCGGGGGCACCGGCGCCGGCCACCTCGCGGCCTACAACACGCGCCGCCGGGCGCACCTGCTCAGCGGGGTGCTCGCTCCCGTGATCGTGCTGACCTCGGCCGCGGTCGGGACCCTCATGCTCGTCGGCACCGACAGTCGCACCCTGCCCGCCACCGGCTACGACCAGGACACCGCCGACCAGGTCACCCTGCTCAACAACGTCGTGGTCGGGATGATCGTGGTCTTCGCCGCGGTCGTCGTCGTCAACTCCTTCGCCGCCGTCATCGCACACCGTCGGGCCGAGCTGCACCGGCTGTGGCTGCTCGGCGCCACCCGCGACCAGGTGGAGCACTCAGTGCTGGCCGAGGCCGGGGTCGTCGCGGGAGTGGGCGTGGTCCTCGGGCTGCTCGCCTCGCTGGCGACGATCGTGCCCTTCGGCATCGCCCGCCACGAGGGGCTGGTCCCTGACGGTGACCTGTGGCTGCCGCCGCTGGTCGTCGCCGGCGTCGTCGCGCTCACCCTGCTCGCGGCCCGCTCCGGCGGTCCGGCGTACGGCCGGTGGCCCGGTGACAGACTGGTCCGCGATGTCTCTCCAGGCGATCAGGTCGGTCCGGCCCGCTCCGGTCGACGGTGGCGCCCTCGTCGACCGGCTCCGGCTCACCGCGGTCTCGCTCGGCTACGCGCTGGCCATGGCGCCCGCGCTGGCGCTGGGGATCCTCTCGCTCCTCGCGGTCCCGCTCGGGCTGGTCACGGCCGGCTTCGCGCTCGCGTTCGCCGTCGTGCCCGCCACCGCCGCGCTGACCGCGGCTCCACCGCCGGGTCAGCGGGCGGCTCCTGGGCGAGGAGATCACCGCGGCGTACGCCGACACCACGGGGACCAACGTCGTCACCCGACCCGTCCGCTGGCTGACCGACCGGGCCCGGTGGCGCGACATCGGGTTCCTGTGGTTCTCCGCGACGGGCGGGTTCGTGCTGTCCGTGCTCCCGGTCGGCCTGCTGGCCGCCCCGCTCACCCACGTCCTCGGACTGCTGCTCGACGGCGGAGGCTGGTGGTGGCTCCTGGTGCTGCTCGACGGGCCGCTGCTGCTGGTGTGGTGGCTGGTCACGCCCGGCCTCGTCCGCGCCCGGGCACTGGCCGAGCGCAACATCCTCGGCCACGGCCGGGTCGAGTCGCTCGAGCGCCGGGTCGAGGAGGTCACCACGTCGCGCACCGAGACGCTCGACCACAGCGCCGCGGAGGTGCGCCGGATCGAGCGCGACCTGCACGACGGCGCCCAGGCCCGCATCGCCTCCGTCGGCATGAACGTCGGCCTGGCCGAGAAGCTCATCGCCAGCGACCCCGAGGGCGCCGCGGCCCTGCTCCGCGAGGCCCGCGAGACCACCGTCGACGCTCTGGAGGACCTGCGGTCCGTCGTCCGCGGCATCCACCCGCCGGCGCTGGCCGACCGCGGGCTGGCGGGCGGGATCGAGGCGCTCGCCCTGCCGATCCCGCTGCCGGTGACGGTCACCGTGGCGGCCCCACCCCTGCCGCCGCCGGTCGAGTCGGCGGCCTACTTCGCGGTGGCCGAGTGCCTGGCCAACACGGTCAAGCACGCGGACGCGGCCCGCGCCTGGGTGCGGGTCCGCCACGACGGGGAGGTGCTGCACCTGGTCGTCGGCGACGACGGTCGCGGCGGCGCCGATCCCGCCGGCTCCGGCCTGGCGGGGGTGGCGCAGCGGCTCGCGGCGTTCGACGGCACGATGTCGGTCGACAGCCCCGAGGGCGGCCCGACCGTCGTGACCATGGAGGTGCCGTGCCAGAGCCCCAGCTGAGGGCGGTGCTCGCCGAGGACCAGGCCCTGCTCCGCGTGGGGCTGACCCGGATCCTCGAGGCCAGCGGCATCGCGGTGGTCGCGGCGGTCGACAACGCACCCCAGCTGGAGAAGCTGCTCGGTGGGGGCGACTTCGAGATCGCCATCGTCGACGTGCGCCTCCCGCCGACGTTCTCCACCGAGGGGCTGGCGGCGGCGATCGCCGCGCGAGCGGCCCGCCCCGGACTGCCGGTGCTGGTGCTCAGCCAGCACGTCGAGCCGCTCTACGCCCGCGACCTGCTGGCCAGCGGCGAGGGCGCGATCGGCTACCTGCTGAAGGACCGGGTGGCCGACGTCGACGAGTTCGTGGCCGCCGTGCGACGCGTCGCCTCCGGGGGCACCGTCCTCGACCCCGAGGTCGTCGCCGGCCTGGTCGCCGGGTCGGCCGGCCGTCCGCTCGACCGGCTCACCGACCGGGAGCGGGAGGTGCTGACCCTCATGGCCGAGGGCCGCTCCAACGCGGCCGTCGCGGCGCGGCTCTTCGTCTCGGAGAAGGCGGTCGGCAAGCACACCAACGCGATCTTCACCAAGCTCGACCTGCCCCAGGCCCACGACGACAACCGCCGGGTGCTCGCCGTCCTGGCGTGGCTCCAGGGCCAGTAGGTCTTCGTCGAGATGAGGAAAGTGGCTGTCCTGAGGGTCTGGGGACAGCCAGTTCCGCGTCATCTCGACGGGGAAATGACGACGGCCCCGAGACCCGAGGTCTCGAGGCCGCCGGAGCAAGTCCCCGTGAGACAGGCTCGCTGCGGCTAGTTGTCGCTGAAGATCGCGAGCAGGCGGAGCAGGTTGGTGTAGATCCAGACCAGGCTGACGGTCATCGCGAACGCCGCCCGCCACGACTCCACCTCGGGGATCCGGTTGGCGATGCCCTGCTCGACGAAGTCGAAGTCGAGGATCAGCATGAAGATGCCGAGCACCAGACCCGCGAGCGAGAACAGGATGCCCAGTCCGCCGTTGCCGTAGATGCCGAGGTCGATGCCGAACAGGTTGAGCACCAGCGACAGGACGCTGATGCCGACCATGCCGAAGACGGCGGCGATGACGCCGCGGCGGAACTTGTCGCCGACCTTGATGTTGAGCACCTTGTAGGCCGCCAGCGTGCCGGCGAAGGCGCCGAAGGTGCCGATCACCGCACCGGTGACCACGCCCGGGTAGGCGATGTTGAAGAGCTTGCTGATCGCTCCGAGCGCGACGCCCTCCAGCGCTGCGAACGCGATCACCAGCCCAGGGCTGATGCTGCGCTTGAACGAGTTGACCATCGACAGCGCGAAGGCGCCGAGCGAGCCGATGGTGACGGCCGCCAGCAGCGGGCCGAGGTTGACCGTGTCGGAGTTGTCGGACGTGATGTCGGGGGTGAGGATCCACGTCGCCATCGCGGTGAGGATCACCACGCCGATGGTCATCGCGGTCTTCTGGACCACCGAGTCGATCGTCATCGGGCCCGTGGTGGCGGGCGCACGGCCGGTCTCGCCGGGCGCGCCGACGGACCACTGGGACGGGTCGCTCATCGTCGCGCCGCCGCCGTACGTGCTGGCGCCGCCGCGGTTGAACTCCTCGGACCGACGGAAGATGGGGTTGTTGCTCTGCATGGTCTCCTCCTTGGAGGCCTGGGGTGGCGGCTGTCGCCGTGACGGCTCGCCGATGGGTCCAGTCTACGGACTCATTCAGGTTCAACGCAGGTACGCCGTCCGGCGTTCCCTCGGCGCCTGTGGATTCGCTGAGAGTCAGCGCCGGTCAAAGCCGGACAAGGCCGGGAGGCCGGCGGCGTGGGGATAGTCCCTGACGTTCGTGCACGCCGACCGGCGTGTCGCCGACCCGAACGTCAGGGACTATCCCCCGGCCGGCGCCCGAGACACCGGTGGCCGGTGCGACAAGCGCACCGGCCACCGGGTGATCAGTCCTGCCTCGCCGGCTCTGGCGAGGTCGGCCGAACGGCTGTGCTCAGCCGCCGAACTCGTAGTGCTGGCCGTTGACCTGCATCTCGCGGAGCAGGATCCGCAGGTTGGTGCCAGCAGAGCAGCCACCCAGCACGTTGATGTTGGTGATCTTCTTGGCGCCGTTGGCCGTCATGAACGACGACCAGGGTGCCTCCGCCGCCGGCACGGAGCCGCCGTCGTCGTTGAGCCGCACCGTGCCCGAGGTGACGAGGTACTCGTGGACCGAGCCCTCACCGATGTCGTAGTTGGTGCCGGGGGGCGTGGACTCCTGTGAGAACTGGGTGTTGCCGGAGAACGTGAGCCGGTTGGGGCCGAGCGTTGCTCCGCCGTCCTGCGGGCCCTCACCCTCGAAGAAGACGCGAACCGTCGGACCGCCGACTCCGCTGGTGGGCGTCTCGGAGATGTACTGGGCCCGCAGAGCCAGGTTCTTCAGCGCGCTCAGCGGCTGGCCGTTCAGGCCGGAGTAGTCGAGCCGGGAGAAGCTGGCGCCGGCCGAGGCACACGCGCCCGGGTCCGCGAACGGACCGAACTGCAGGCCGTCGCCGACCATCTTCAACCCGGCCTCGTCGCCGGCGCGAGCGACCCACTGCCCGCCCAGGGCCTTGACCAAGGTGACGTTCGAGGGGCCCGAGGGACCCTGGGGACCCTGGGGACCGGTCGCGCCGGTCTGCCCCTTGAGCTTCTTGACCGTGCCCTTCCGGAGGTCCTTGATCTTGATGGAGTGGTCCTTGATGTCCTTGGACGTGATCTGGCCCGCGGAGTAACCCGCTCCGGCCCCGACCAGCGCGACGATCGTCGCTCCCGCGACCACCGTGACCAGCCGGTTGTTGATCAGCTTGCTGAACTGCATGCTGCGCTCCGTTTCCGGTTCGTTGGAACACGGCCGAGTCCGTCCCCGTGCCTTCAGCCCTTGCGGCCGACGGCTTGTGCGAACGTTCCCCCGCGCAGCCGCCGATGTAAAGACCCCTAGGCATGGAAAACGAGGAGCCGGGGCGACGACGCGCACCTGCCGCTCAGAAAACGACGCCTTGGCTGCGCCGGCCCGGCGTGCCCCCGGTGGGACTCGAACCCACAACCAGTCGCTTTTAAGGCGACCTCCTCTGCCGGTTGGGACACGGGGGCGCGGCTAGCGTAGAGCCGAAGCGCGTCCGAGCACCGCGTCGAGCATCGGCGCGGTGAGCCGGCCGGTGAAGGTGTTCTGCTGGCTCGGGTGATAGCAGCCGAGCAGGGTGATCTCCTGGTCGACGCCGGTGAGCGTGGCCTCGGCGCCGTGGCCGAACCGTGCCTTGGGGGTCGGGAGCCGCCAGCCGATCGCGCGGAAGGAGCGCAGCGTCGCGTCCCAGCCGATCGAGCCGAGGGCGACGACCACGCGGACGTGCTGGACGAGCAGCCCCAGCTCGGCCTCGATCCAGGGCGCGCAGGTGTCGCGCTCGGCCGTGCTGGGCTTGTTCTGCGGCGGTGCGCAGCGGACCGTCGCCACCATGCGGGTGTCGACCAGCTCGAGACCATCGGCCGCGTCGACCGACGTGTCCTGGGTGGCCAGCCCGACCCGGTGCAGCGAGGCGAACAGCCAGTCGCCGGAGCGGTCACCCGTGAACACCCGGCCGGTGCGGTTGGCGCCGTGCGCGGCGGGCGCGAGGCCGACGATCAGCACGCTGGGCGTCGTCGACCCCCAGCCGGGGATCGGCCGTCCCCAGTAGGGCTCGCCCGCGTACGACGCCCGCTTGGCCGCCGCGACGTCCTCGCGCCAGCGCACCAGCCGCGGGCAGGCCCGGCAGACCGAGACCTCCGCGTCCAGCTCGGCGAGCGTGGCGGCCGCCGCGAGCCGGCGTACCTGCGCCACCGTCCGTGCCACCGGGGTGGCTGGGGTCGCCGGGTCACCGGGCCAGCCGGTGCCGGGAGGGACCGGCGACGGGAACGGCTGACCCGTCGCTGGGTGCGGGAGCTCGGTCAGGTGGCCCAACCTAGTGTCCCTCCTACGGCGTGGCCTGCATCCCGATCTGGGTGTCGGTGCCGCGGACCTTGTCGGCTGCGGTGGAGGCGGCCGCGGCCACCTTGTCCTTGGCGGCACCGGCGGCGGCCGAGGCCTGCTGGGCGGCGGCGCCCTGGGCGCGGTGGGCCACGCTCTGCACCTTGGGGTTGCCGGCGACCTTGCGCGCGGTGGCCGCGATCTGGTCGTAGCGCTGGCGCCCGGCCCGGGCTCCGAGCACATAGCCCGCTCCGGCGGCGGCCAGCAGTGACAGCTTGCTCATGACCTTCTCCTCTTCACGATGATGACGACGACGGCGATGACCGCGGCGACTCCCGCCACGACGGCGGCCTGCTTCGCGGTGGTCCTCGCCTTGACCTGGACCTGCTCCGTGAGTGCGTTGACGGTGTCCGCCAGCGCCTCGCGCTGACGCACGATGTCGGCCTCCATCTCGGCGGGGGTGACCTTCGACGACATCAGTGGTGTCCCTTCACGGCTTCGACGTCCTCCTTGACCCCGGCGATCGCGCGCTCGGGTGCGGCCGGTGTGGCCTGGGCGACCTGGGCCCGGCCGTTGAGCGCGAGCCCGAGGGTGAGCACGAGCAGCACGCCCGTCACGATCAGCGCGGCCGCCCACAGCGGCAGGACCAGGTCGAGCAGGATCGCGGCGCTCACGAAGAGGCCGCCGAGCGCGTAGAGGCCGAACACACCAGCGGCGCCGAAGAGCCCGATCCCGAGCCCGGCGCGCTTGCCCTTCTCGGCCAGCTCGGCCTGGGCCAGCCGCACCTCGGAGCGCACCAGCTCCGGCAGCTGCTCGGAGAGCCGGTGGACGGCCGCACCTATCGTCTCGTCCGTCTGCTGGTCGGTGGTCATGCCGAGCCGGTACCCCACGCCCCACCCGTTATACGAGAGACCAGGCGATCCCGTCGAGGATGTCGGCCTCCGAAGCGACCATCCTCGGCACCTCGGCACGCGCCAGGACCCGGGCCAGGATCAGCGCTCCCGCACCGATCACGTCGGCCCGGCCGGGGTTCATGAACGGCAGCGCCAGCCGTTCCTCGACCGGCATGGCGACGAGTCGCTCGACGTACGCCGCCACGTCGCCCACCGACAGCCGAGCCTGGTCGATCGCGGTCCGGTCGTAGGAGGCGAGCCCGAGGACACCGGCGGCGACAGTGAGGTTGCTGCCTGCCACCCCGACCACGGTGCGGGCGAGCCCGATCGGCACGGGGGCGGCGTCGAGCGCGGCGTCGATGTCGGCGACGCACTCGGCCACCTCGCCGGCCGTCGGAGGGTCGGAGTGGAGGTGCCGCTCGTGCAGCCGGACCGAGCCGATGTCCATCGAGTGCGCCCGGTCGACCCGACCGGCTGAGCCGAGCACCAGCTCGGTGGAACCCCCGCCGATGTCGACCACGAGGACCGGGTCGGGCGCGGGCGGGGTGAGGTGGCGGGCCGCGCCGTCGAAGGCCAGGGCGGCCTCCTGCTCACCGGTCAGGATGTCCGGGGCGACCCCGAGCCGCTCCTCGACGCCGCGCACGAACGCGTCGCCGTTGGCGGCGTCGCGCACCGCGGAGGTCGCGCAGAGCCGGACCCGGGTCGCACCGTGCTCCCGGATCGCCGCGGCGTAGTCGTCGAGGGCCGCGAAGGTCCGGGCCAGCGCCTCGTCGGACAGCCTCCCGGAGGCGTCCACGCCCTCGCCGAGCCGGACGATCCTCGACTCCCGCACCAGGACGTCGGACGGGGCGCCCACGAGCAGGCGGATGGTGTTGGTGCCGCAGTCGATGGCGGCGACGGTCTCACTCGACACAGCGGCCCGGTGCCCACCAGTCGCCGAGCTCGTCGAGCACCTCGTCACCCAGGGGGTTCACGCCCCGGCCCTGCGCCAGCGACTGGGCCGCCAGGACGTGGAGGCACTTGACGCGGTTCGGCATGCCGCCGGCCGAGACCCCGTCGATCTCGGGAACGCTCAGCCCGCTCTCGGCGGCAAGAGCAGCGCGGGCCTCGAGGTAGCGCTCGTGCGCGGCGGCGTAGGCCGCCGCCAGCTCGGGGTCGGCGCCGAGCCTCGCCTCCATCTCCTTCATCCGGCCCGATCCCTCGAGCGAGCCGATCCGCGACGAGGCCCGGGGGCAGGTCAGGTAGAAGGTGGTCGGGAAGGGCGTGCCGTCGCCGAGCCGAGGCTCGGTGGCGACCACGTCGGGCAGGCCGCACGGACAGCGGTGCGCGACGGCGTGCACGTCCCGGGCGGGGCGGCCCAGCTGCCGGCCGACGGCGTCGAGGTCCTCGCCGGGGATCACGGCGCTTCGGGGGTCTCCCCCGCGGAGCCCTCGCCGCCGGTGCCCTTCTTGGTGCCGTCGATCTCCGAGGCGGGTGGCTTCTCGGCCTTGGGCGGGTGGCCGGCCAGCTCGACCGACGCCCAGCCGTCGCTCCACCACGCCGTCTGCGACGTGGCGAGGACCGTGGTCGGGTCCTGCAGCGCCGAGGCGGGCTCGAGAGGCTTGCCGTCCTCGCCGAGCACGAGGTAGGTCTTCTCCCCCGGCATCACGTAGCCGAGGCGCTCGCGGGCCTGCTGCTCGACGTACGCCGGGTCCTCCCAGCGGTCCTTCTCCGACTCGAGGTCGTCGATGTTGGCCTCGTGCTCGATGATCTGGCTCTTCAGGTCGTTGATGTGCCCACGCTGCTCGAGGTAGGCGCGCAGCGATGACGCGTAGGACACCGTCAGCACCGCGAGCACCAGCACCAGGACGGCGGCCCGGCCGGTCAGCCGCGAGCGCGGAGGCTCGGCGGTCGCGGCCGTGGCGCGCTCCGCTCCCGGGCGCGCGGCAGTGGTGCGGGCCGGCCTGGGCGCACCCGGACCCCGGCCCGGTCCGCTGCGGCCGCGGGGTCTGCGCTTGTCGGGAGACATCTCCTAGCGATTGAACCTCGGGAAGGCCCCCGCGCCGGCGTACCGCGCCGCATCGCCGAGCTCCTCTTCGATCCGCAGCAGCTGGTTGAACTTGGCCACGCGGTCGGATCGGGCGGGTGCGCCCGTCTTGATCTGGCCGCAGTTCACGGCGACGGCGAGGTCGGCGATGGTGGTGTCCTCGGTCTCGCCGGAGCGGTGGCTCATCATGTTGCGGAACCCGGCGCGGTGCGCCAGCTCGACCGCGTCGAGGGTCTCGGTGAGCGAGCCGATCTGGTTGACCTTCACGAGCATCGCGTTGGCGTTGCCGCCGTCGATGCCGCGCTGGAGCCGCTCGACGTTGGTCACGAACAGGTCGTCGCCGACGATCTGGATCTTGTCGCCGAGCTCGTCGGAGAGGGTCTTCCAGCCGTCCCAGTCGTCCTCGTCGAGGGGGTCCTCGATCGAGACGATGGGATAGGCCGCGCAGAGCTCGGCGTAGTAGGCCGTCATCTCTGCGCTGGACTTCTGCACACCCTCGAAGGTGTAGACGCCCGCCCCGGAGTCAGATGCTGTGCAGAACTCGCTGGCAGCGACGTCCATGGCCAGCGCGATGTCGGTGCCGAGCTTCTGGCCCGACGCCTCGACGGCCTCGGCGATGAGGTCGAGCGCGGCCCGGTTGGAGTCGAGGTTGGGCGCGAAGCCGCCCTCGTCACCCAGCCCGGTCGAGAGCCCCTTGGTCTTCAGCACCGACTTGAGGGCGTGGTAGACCTCGGCGCCCGAGCGCAGCGCCTCCTTGAACGTCGCCGCACCGATCGGCGCGACCATGAACTCCTGGACGTCCACGTTGGAGTCGGCGTGGGCGCCGCCGTTGAGGATGTTCATCATCGGGACCGGAAGCAGGTGGGCGTTGGGGCCACCGATGTAGCGGTAGAGCGGGAGCCCGGCCGAGTCGGCCGCGGCGCGGGCGACGGCCAGCGACACACCGAGGATCGCGTTGGCGCCGAGCTGGGCCTTGTTGGGGGTGCCGTCGGCGTCGAGCATCGTCTGGTCGATGATCCGCTGGTCGTCGGCGTCGAGCCCCTCGACGGCCGGGCCGAGGGTCTGGATGACCGCGTCGACGGCCTTCTGGACGCCCTTGCCGAGGTAGCGGTCGCCGCCGTCGCGCAGCTCGACCGCCTCGAAGGCGCCGGTGGACGCCCCGCTCGGCACGGCCGCGCGCGCGAAGGCCCCGTCGTCGAGGAGGACCTCGACCTCGACGGTGGGGTTGCCGCGCGAGTCGAGGATCTCGCGGGCGCCGACAGCTTCGATGGATGCCACTAGAGGGTGCTCCTGCGTTCGGGGAAGAGTGCGTGCAGCAGCCTAGTGGCGTCGTGCCCCGATTCGCCCGCGGCCCGGCGGGGTGTCTCGCGGGGTGACTCGCGGGGTGACTCGCGCTCGCGGCGCAGACGACTCGTCAGAGTCGGCGTACGGCGTCGCGCAGCGCCTGCTCGGGGTCGATCCCCTCACCGACGGCCTCCGCGACCAGCGCCAGCAGCCGGTCGCCGATCCGTCCGCGACCCGGTCCCTCTGCCCCCGTGTGTGCCCCCGTGTGTGCCCCGTGTGTGCCCCCGTGTCTGCATCGGTGTCCTCCTCCGGGGGCTCGGGCGGACGAGTCGCGGTGCCCGTGGTGGTCAGGCTGCGCTCGACCACCTTCGCGGCGTAGAGCAGGGCCGGCAGGGTGTCGGGCAGCCCGTCGGTCAGTGACGCGCGTGGCTTGTCGCGCTCCTTGATCGCCTGCCAGACCTCGTTGACCGCCGCGGCGTCCTGTGGACCCTCGGCCGGGTCGTCGGGCTGCGGTCCGAAGACGTGCGGGTTGCGGCGATGCATCTTCTCGGTGATCCCGCGGGCGACGTCGTCGAGGGAGAACGCGCCGGTCTCCTCCGCGATCACCGCGTGGAAGTAGACCTGCAGCAGCAGGTCGCCCAGCTCCTCCCGGAGATGGTCCCAGTCACCGGTCTCGTCGCCGAGGTCGATCGCCTCGAGCGTCTCGTGGGTCTCCTCGAGCAGGTAGCGCGCCAGCGACCGGTGCGTCTGCTCGCGCTTCCACGGGCACTCGGCGCGCAGCTGCCGCATGACCTCCCGGAACTCCAGCAGGGGCTCGGACAGAGGTGCGAGCGGAGCGACACCTGAAGGCTCGGCGCCCGCGCGCGGTGGGGCCACGGGGCTACTCGAAGCAGACGAGGCTGCCGGGCAGGCTCCCGGTGTACGACGCGTCGGGGTCGTCCGACAGTCCGTTCTTCGCCGTCTCGCCGGCCGCGAAGGAGAGGTTGGTGTCGACCGCCTCGTTGCTGCCCGGGTCGATGCCGTACTTCGGGTTGACGACGATGTCGTGGTCCTTCTCCCAGTCGGCGAGCACCTTCTGGCCCTCTGCGTACTGGTCGTCGGCGGTGCTGTCGTCGGTGCCCTGCTTCTCCAGCTCGATCTTGCCGATCTGGATGAGGACGTCGCCGGAGTAGGTCTGCGCCTCGACCACCTCGAGCACGGCTTCCTTCTGGTCCCCGCTCACCGCGGACAGCTGCCCCTCGGTCTGCGCGAGACTGGTCTTGTAGTCAGCGGTCGGCGTCACGTCGTAGGCGTCGGCCAGCTGCTCGGCCGCCGCCCGGTCGATGAGCGCACTCGCGACCTGGCGCCCGATGACCCGCAGCGGTGTGGGCTGGCCACCGGACGCGCTCGGGTCCTCGTTGAGCTTCGTCAGCGCCTTGCACGCGTCGTCGGTCACCTGTGCGACGTGGCGCGTGGTGATCGTCTGGTCGCCGACCTCGGCCGCGACGCCCGGGTGGAACTGGGTGCCGGCCACGCCGCAGCCGGCGAGCAGGGCGACGCCGAGGACCGGAAGAGCACGCAGCGTCCGCAGGCTTCGATTGAACACAGCGCCATTCAACACCGAAGCGGCCGGCACGACCGACCCGGGCGGTGGTGCCGTCGCGGTCAGCCGGCGCGGCGGGCGAGGACCCGCCCGATCCGGCGGCGACGCGGGGCGAGGCCGATGGTCGTGCTGCGGCTGGCGAGGGCGACCTCGGCGGCGACCGCGCTCACCTCGGCGGCGCTGATCCCGGCCCGGCTGCCGATCCGGGCGTGCTGGCGGTGGGTCAGCCCGGCGACCACCGGGTCGCCTGCCTCGCGCTGCAGGGCGCGCCAGTCGACGGGGCGATGCGCGGCGGCGCGGTGGTAGGCAGCCCGGACCGCGGCGTACGGCGCGAGGTCCGCGCCGAGCTCGAGCTCGTTGTCGAGCACTCCCTCGAGGGTCGTGGCGAAGCGCTGGAACAGGGCGCGGACCAGCGTCTCGCGCTCCGGCAGGCCGAGCTGCGTCGGCTCCACCGGGGCGGTGACGCCGGCGGCGACGGCCTCCTCGCGGGCGAGCCAGCCGTCGAGCGCAGCGGTGCGGGTGCGGTGGTCGGACCACGCGAGCGGGGTCTGGAGCTGGGTCCTGCGGCGGTAGGTGCTGATCGGCAGAGCGGTCATGACGGGCCTCTTCGGTGTCTCAGGGAGGGAGCGAACACCGACGAAGGAGCCGACGCTGAACGCGCTGATACCGAAGGCTCTTGGCTGGTCTAGATCTGTCTGGCCCGGCGCTCACGCAATCGGAGCGGTGGGAGCGAAGCGACCCGGTCTTCCGAGACGCAGCGAGCGACGGCGCCTGCGAGCGCCAGCGAGCGTCGCCACGGACTGGGGGCCGAAGCTCGCGGGGGTATCAGACCGGGTCGACGACCGCGTCGATGACCCCGTGCGCCCACTGCAGGAGCGCGATCCCGTCGAGGGGCTTGCCCATCACTCCGCCGACGTGCGGCCGAGGGACCAGGATCGTCTGCACCGGGGCCTTGACGATCGACTTGGGGTAGAGCCGCTGGAGGCGTACGACGCGCGACTCGGGCAGCGTGACCGGGGCGAAGCGCACGTTCTTGCCGGCGAGCGTCACCTCTCCGACGCCGGCGCGGCGGGCCCGGCCCCGGAAGCGCGCGACCAGCAGCAGCGAGGCCACCTCGACCGGTGGCTCGCCGTACCTGTCCTTGAGCTCCTCGAGCAGCAGGTCGACGTCGTCGTCGGAGCGCACCTCGGCCAGCCGCTTGTACATCTCCAGGCGGAGCCGCTCGCTCGGGATGTAGTCGTGCGGCAGGTGGGCGTCGACGGGGAGCTCGATCCGGACCTCGTTGAGCTCGGGCTCGGCGTCGCCACGGAACTCGTGCACCGCCTCGCCGACCAGGCGGACGTAGAGGTCGAACCCGACGTCGGCGATGTGACCGGACTGCTCGCCACCGAGCAGGTTGCCGGCGCCGCGGATCTCGAGGTCCTTCATGGCGATCGCCATGCCGCCGCCGAGGTCGGAGTGCTGGGCCAGCGTCGCGAGCCGCTCGTGAGCGGTCTCTGTCAGCGGCTTCTCGGACGGGTAGAGGAAGTAGGCGTAGGCGCGCTCACGGGAGCGTCCGACCCGGCCGCGGAGCTGGTGCAGCTGCGAGAGGCCGAGGGTGTCGGCCCGCTCGATGATCATCGTGTTGGCGTTGGAGACGTCGAGCCCCGACTCGACGATCGTCGTGCAGACCAGCACGTCGAAGGACTTCTCCCAGAAGTCGAGCATCACCTGCTCGAGCTGGTGCTCCCCCATCTGGCCGTGCGCGACGGCGACCCTCGCCTCGGGGACCAGCTCTCGGATCTTGGCGGCGGCCTTCTCGATCGACTGCACGCGGTTGTGGATGTAGAAGACCTGGCCCTCGCGCAGCAGCTCGCGGCGGACGGCGGCGGTGACCTGGCGGTCCTCGTAGCCGCCGACGTAGGTCAGCACCGGGTGCCGCTCCTCGGGAGGGGTCGTGATCGTGGACATCTCGCGGATGCCGGTGATCGCCATCTCCAGGGTGCGCGGGATGGGGGTGGCGGACATGGACAGCACGTCGACGGAGGTGCGGAGCCGCTTCATCTGCTCCTTGTGCTCGACGCCGAACCGCTGCTCCTCGTCGACGATGATCAGGCCGAGGTCCTTGACCCGGATGTCGGGGTTGAGCAGCCGGTGGGTGCCGACCACGATGTCCACGGTCCCCTCGGCCAGCCCGGCGACGACCTCGCGGGCCTCCTTGTCGGTCTGGAACCGGCTCAGCCCCTCGATGCGCACCGGGAAGCCGGTCATCCGCTCCTGGAACGTCGAGAGGTGCTGGGTCACCAGCAGCGTGGTCGGGACCAGGACGGCGACCTGCTTGCCCTCCTGGACCGCCTTGAACGCCGCCCGCACGGCGATCTCGGTCTTGCCGTAGCCGACGTCGCCGCAGACCAGCCGGTCCATCGGGACGGTCTTCATCATGTCGTCCTTGACCTCGTCGACCGTGGTGAGCTGGTCGGGGGTCTCGGTGAACGGGAAGGCGTCCTCGAGCTCGCGCTGCCACGGCGTGTCCGCGCCGAACGCGTGGCCCTTCGTGGCCTGCCGGGCGGCGTAGAGCTTGATCAGCTCGGCCGCGATCTGGCGGACCGCCTTGCGGGCCCGGCCCTTGCGCTTGTTCCAGTCGGCGCCGCCGAGCCGGTCGAGGCTCGGCTGCTCGCCGCCGACGTAGCGGGTCACCTGGTCCAGGGCGTCCGCCGGGACGTAGAGCTTGTCCGGTGGGCCGCCGCGCTTGCTGGCGCCGTACTCCAGGACGAGGTACTCGCGCGTCGCCCCGCCGACCTCGCGCTGGCGCATCTCGACGAACCGGCCGACGCCGTGCTGCTCGTGGACGACGTAGTCGCCGGCGGAGAGCTCGAGGGGGTCGATCTGCCGCTTGCGGCGGGCCGGCATCTTGCGCATGTCGCGGGTGGACGCGCGCTGGCCGGAGATGTCCTCGCCGGTGAGCAGGACCAGCCGGTTGGCCTCGTCGACGAAGCCGTGGGTGAGCGCGCCGCAGGTCACCGTCACCACGTCGCCCGCGGGCGCGTCGTCGAGCGTCTCGACCAGGCGGGCCGCGACGTCGCGCTCGCCGAGCGCCTCGACGGTGCGCTGGGCCGGGCCGTGACCGGGGTGCACCACGACGGTGCGGAACCCGGCTGCGCGCCAGCGCGCGAGGTCGGCGAAGGCACGGTCGACGTCGCCTCTGTAGGCGTCGGCGGCCTGCATCGGCAGGGTGCGGGTGGGCACGCCCGACATGCCCGAGTCATCGGGGTCGTCGTCAGGCACCAACGACTCGGTGTCGTCGGCCAGCCCGAAAGGGCTCACCGTCCACCAGCTCTGGCCGGCGGCGAGCGCGTGGGCGCGGACGTCGCCGAGGGCGCGGTAGGACGCGGCGCCGAGGTCGATCGGCGACTCGCCGCCGCTGGCCGCGGCCGCCCAGCTCGCGCCGAGGAACTCCTCGCTCGTCGCGACGAGGTCGTGGGCGCGGCGGCGGACCCGCTCGGGGTCGAGGACGAGCACGTGGGTCTCGGCCGGGAGCAGGTCGATGAGCAGCTCCATCTCGTCGACCAGGGCCGGTGTCAGCGCCTCCATCCCCTCGGCGGCGATGCCCGAGGCGATCTTGTCGGTGAGCTCGACCAGCTGGGGGTGCTGCTCGCCGAGCTCCCACGCACGCCGGCGTACGTCGTCGGTCAGCAGGAGCTCGCGACAGGGCGGGGCCCACAGTCGGTCGACCGACTCATGAGTCCGCTGGTCGGCTACCGAGAAGCTGCGGATCTCCTCGACGTCGTCGCCCCAGAACTCCACCCGCAGCGGGTGCTCCTCGGTCGGCGGGAAGATGTCGACGATCCCGCCGCGGACCGCGAACTCGCCGCGCCGCTCGACCAGGTCGACGCGGGAGTACGCCGCGTCGGCGAGGCGCTGGACGACGTCCTCCATCGGCGCGGTCTGGCCCGGCACCAGCTCGACGGGCTCGAGGTCGCCGAGCCCCTTGACCTGGGGTTGCAGCACCGAGCGGACCGGCGCGACCACGACCGCGAGGCGGCCGTGCCCCGTCTCGTCGGGGTGGGCCAGCCTGCGGAGCACCGCCAGCCGTCGACCGACCGTGTCGCTGCGCGGGCTCAACCGCTCGTGCGGCAGGGTCTCCCAGCTCGGGTAGAGAGCGACGGTCTCGGGGTCGACCAGCGAGCCGAGCTCCTCGACGAGGTCCTCCGCCTCGCGCGCGGTCGCGGTCACGGCCAGCACCGTGCGGTCAGCGCGGACCAGGCCGTCGACCACGAACGGGCGCATCGCGGCGGGCCCGGTCAGGTCGAGGGCCCGCACCATGCCGCCGCGCGCGTCGGCGATCGCCTCGTCGAGCGTGGGGTCGGCAAGGACGGCGTCGGCCAAACCGGAGAGGGGTGGTCCGGCAAGGGACAAGACGGGCTCCTGGGAAGGTGTGGGACAACACGGCAGCCCCCGGCCACGGATGGCAGGGGGTGCGGTGTCCACACTACGGCGGCTCGCCGACAGTCCTCGACCCAGTCGAGGCACGTCTCCAGGCAGCTCTAGGCGTCGACCGTCGCGCTGAGTCGGCCCAGCTCGGCCAGGTCGCCGCGCAGGGCGACCGAGCGATCGCGATGGGCGGGGTTGAACAGCACCGTGGCCAGCTCCATCAACCGCGGGAACTTCAGGATCCGGAACGACTGGGTGATCCGGGTCCCTCCGTCGACGGGCTCCAGGCGGAACCGCCACTCGGTCGAGTCTGGCGGTACGCCGCCCGAGGTGCGGTAGGCCAGGGACCGCTCCGGCTCCAGCTCGGTGATCGTGCAGGTCCGCGACCAGCGGAGCGAGCCCACCTTGTTGTTGCCGCGGAACCTGGCTCCCACGACGGCCCGCGAGTGTCCGTCGACCCAGCTGACGGTGTGGCACTCATGGCTCCACTCACCGACGCGGACGGGGTCGGACAGGACGGCCCAGACCTGGGCGGGCGTGGCGGCGACATCCGCGGCGACCTCGCCCTCCCAGTCGACCTTCCACTTCATCAGGTCCACGTCCGCGTGTCGTCGACGTGCAGCGGCGGCACGGCTTCGGCCGGCGTGCCGCCCCAGAGGATCGCCCGCCTGCGGCGGTAGGCGCCACCGAGCAGCTTGACCAGGATGAAGCGCGGGACCGCCGGCACCGGGCCGACCACGACCTGGGTGTGCTCCGCGTCGAGACCGTCGATCAGCCAGTGCCCCTCGAACGCCAGCTGGGTCATGCTCCCGTGGACCATCGACTGGTGCCACTCGACCCACTCGGCGTGGCTGATGCTGGCCGAGACCACCGGCATCATCTCCAGCTCCTCGCGGGTCAGGTGCGGCACGAGCGGCTCGTCGAGGGCGGCGAGCGCCGCCAACAGCTCGGAGTCGGGACTCGCCGAGTCGGCCAGGTGGCGCTCCGCGGCGGCGCGCAGGCCCTCCATGGCCGGAGTGATGGTCTCGTGGTCGGCGTCCATCCGCTCGCACAGCGCGGCGGCCGCCGGGTTGCGGCGTACGACCAGTGGGTAGAGCCCCTCGTCCTCGCCGGTGTGGTGGTGGTGCAGGAAGTCCATCAGCCAGATCGCGTGCTCAGCGAGCGCCCGGCGGCGCCGTGGCTCCTGCGCGGCCGGCGTACCGAGCACCAGGCGCAACCGGACCAGGTCGCGGCGGAGGGCGGAGTGGACGATGCCCATCATCCGGGTGTCGGCAGGCACGGTCTTCGGGTCGAGCTGCGGGTCGATCTGTTGCGCGGTCATGCGGACTCCTCGGGAAGGTGGGCCACGAGCCGGAGCAGGGTCTGCCCCAGCCACTGCTGGTACTGCTCCTGGGTCCACCCGGCCATCCGGACCAGGTGGAGATAGGTGGCCGGGCTGCTGATGGCCTGGAGGCCGTCGACCAGCCCGGGATCGGGGCGTCGGCCGAGGGCCAGGGTCAGGCCGTCGCCGAACGTCGTGAGCTGCTGCTCGTGGGCGTGCCGCTTGAGCTCGGCGAGCTCGGCGTCGGTCTCGGCACCCTGGTCGAGCGCGTGGTGCAGGGCCGCCACCCGGGAGTACTGGTCGGCCATCATCGCGGCGGCCCGGGCCAGGCGGGTGGGTCGGTCGCCCTCCCCCAGAGCCGCGAACTCGTGCCGCTCGGCGAGCGAAACGGGCTCGTCGTCACCGACTATCGCGACGTCCATCGCGACCTTGAGCAGCTCGCGCTTGGAGCCGACCACGCTGTAGACGGTCTCGACCGCGACGCCTGCCTCACGGGCGATGTCGCGGACGCTGGTCGCCCAGCCGCGCTCGGTGAACAGCCTGGTCGCGGCCGCGATGACGGCGAGCCTCGTGTCGGCCGCCGACGCACGCCGCCGGGGCGACTCGTAGGACCGCTTCGCGGACGCTGCTGAGCTGGGCATGCGAAGAGTATGGAACAGCCTTCAATTGAATGCAAGGGCGTTCTAGTGAATTTGTCTCCGTGGATCCTCCACCCGCCCCACGAACAACGGGGTGCCGGTGCCCACCTCGTGGATGACGAAGAGGAAGGGCCGGTCGACGACGAACGGAACCGGTGGCTCCGGGAGCCCGCCGGCCCGCTGCATGACCACCGCCGTGGCGGCCGCGGCCTCGGTGCCCTCCTCGTCCACGGCGACGAACGCCTCGTGCAGCACCTGGCTGATCTTGAGCGGCTCCGCGACGGTGAGTCCGGAGAAGTCGGCGTCGTCGGTGAACGCCGTCGGCATTCCCAGCGCGGCGAGCAGCTCGCCGAGCCGGGCCGAGGCCCGCACCGTGAAGCGCGGCAGCCGCAGCTCCAGCCGGTCGTGTCCCGACACCTCCAGGACCGCGCTCCAGTCGCGCTCGCCCACAAGGGCCTCGACCCCGGCCAGCCGGCCCGGATCCGGCAGCACCACGGTCATCGCCAACCTGCCGCCGACGTACGGCAGCCGCGCGGAGCGCCAGCTCTCGCCGGACCCGACCGCGGCGCCGAGATGCCCGACCATCGTCGGCACCCGGGCCACCGTGCCGCCGGCGAGGTGGAAGTCCGCGTCGACCGTCGACGTCTCGTGGAACGGGTCCTCCCAGGCGGCCCTGAGATAGAGCGCGTTGACCAGGACCAGCAGGGTCTCGGCTCCGAGCACGCCCGCCGGCACGATCTCGGGGATCCGATCGTGGGTCTGCTCCGCCGTCCAGGTGTTGATGAGCGCCCTGGACACCTCGGAGTCGGCGTAGTCCACGACGGTCAGCAGCTCCCCGAGGTCGGGCTGCCAGGCCAGCCCCTGCTGGCCGAAGAGCCGGTTGGCGGAGGAGAGCTCGACCCACTCGCTCGCCTCGACCGGTTGACCGGCCCCGGCCACCACCGATTCGATCTCGTCGCGGGTGCGGCCTCGGGCGCCGTACGCCGCGAGGTTGAGCGCCACCGCCACCGAGTGCGGCGAGATCGCGAGGTTGCCCGGCTCGTCGGCGAGCGCCGCGTACAGCCGCGCGGCGAGGCTGGTCACGCGGCCATCATGGCCGGTCAGCCGCGCGGGTCGACCACCTTGCCGAGGAACAGCGGTGTCCCGTGCGCGACGTCGTGGATCACGAAGACGAACGGCCGGTCGACGACGAGCGGCTCGGGCTCCTGGACCACCGCGCTCTCGAGGCCGACCACGACCGCGGTGGCGGCCGCGGCTTCGGTACCGGCCTCGTCGACCGCGATGAACACCTGCTGGAGGACGTCGGTGATGAGGAGGTGGTTCTCGCTCGTCGTCATCCCCGAGAAGTCGGCCTCCTCACCGTTGGCGTCGAAGGCCGCCGGCATACCGAGGCCGACCAGCGCCTCCTTGAGCGGCGCCCGAGCCAGGAAGGTCCACCTCGGCAGGGACAGGGCCACCTCCCCCGACGCCGACGAGACCAGGTCGGGGAGGCCGTCGCCGGCGACGAGCTCGTCGAGCTCGCCCTCGCGACCCTCGTCGGGGAGCACCACCGTCATGGCCAGAGTGCCCCCGGCGTACGACAGGCGGGCGGCTCGCCAGCCGTCCCCCTCCCCGTAGCCCGCCGTGCCGTGCATGGTCGGCACCGCGACCGTCGAGCCGTCGGCGAGGTGGAAGACATCGTCGGTGGTGGCGTGCTTCTCGAAGGGCTCAGCCCACGGAGCCTTGAAGTACAGCGCGTTGACCAGCACCAGCCGGGTCAGGTCGTCGACCGCCCCCTCGGGGATGATCTCGGGGATCCGGTCGTGGGTCTGCTCGGCGGTCCAGCCGTTGATCGCGATGCGCGCCTTCTCGGGGGCAGCGATGTAGTCGACCTCGCGGAGTCCGGCGCCGAAGCTGCTCGCCAGCGTGTCGAGGAACGGCTGCTTCCACGGGTAGTCGGCCTGGCCGAACAGCTGGTTGGCCGAGGCGAGCGCGATCTCGGCGCCATCGACGTGCGGGACAGGGCCGGCCAGCGACTCGACGTAGGCCGTGAGCGCGTTGAGCCCGTCGTCGAGTGACGCGGTGTCGGAGGCCGCGAGGACCTCCAGCATCTCGTCGCGGGTCGTGCCCATGGCACCGTTGACGGTCATGCCGAGCGCGACGGCCGCGGAGTAGGGCGACAGCCCCAGGTTGCCGCCGGCGCCGACGAGGTGCCCATAGAGGCCCGCGCCCAGTGCCAGCGCAGACGCGGCGCCGGTGTCGATCGCAGCCGGGTCGGCCGCGGCGCGATCCACGTCGGACGAGACCAGCCGTATCTCGCTGTCCGCTGTGCGTGTCGGGTCGTCCTCGTCAGAGCACCCCGCGAAGATCCCGGGAGCCGCGACCACCAGGCCGCCGAGCATCCCGGCGCGCACCAGCTCCCGCCGACTCAGCATGCAGGTGAGACTCGCAGCCCGGCGGCCTGGTTCCACCCGGCTCAGCTGGTGCGGGCGTCCGGTCTCAGGCGCCGAGCGCGTGGTCGCGGATCGGGCCGCGGGCCAGGACGAAGCGACGGAACTCGCCCTCCGCGTCCAGGTCGACGAAGCTCAGCTCGGCCGGCTCCGCGTCGGCGGCCGGCACCTCGACCTTCGGGACCAGACGGTCGAAGACGCTGACGTAGGCCTCGGACTGGGGCTTCCAGTCGAGGACCTGGCTGACGCGGGCGCGCGCACGCTGGGCCAGGTCGAGCCGGGCCTCGGGATCATCGAGGAGCTGCTCGACGGTGTCACAGAACTTCTGGACGTCCCCCGATGGCACGTAGAGACACGCATCGGCCCCGGACACCCGGGTCTCGACGAGGTCGAAGGAGACCGACGGCAGGGCGTAGGCCATGTACTCCATGGTCTTGTTCATCGTCGACACGTCGTTGAGCGGTGTCTTGAGGTCGGGGCAGAGGCCGACCGCCGCGGCACTCAGGTGCTCGGAGATCATGCGGGCGTCCGCTCGCCCGGTGAACGTGACCACGTCGTCCAGGCCCATCTCGGTGCATTGCTTCTTCAGGTCCTCGAGGCAGTCGCCGAAGCCGAGCAGCTTCGCCTCGACGTCATGGCGTCCGCGGACGTGGACCAGCTCGTGCATCACGTGCAGGATCGTGTCGACGCCGTCTTGGGGACCCATGATCCCGAGGTAGACCAGCGAGTGCCGTAGGCGCGGCCCAGCGCCCGGCCGCGGGTGCACGGGGCGCATGACACTCGTGTCCGGCCCGCTGCGGACCACCGTCGTGTCGGCGATGTCCATGCCGCCGCGCTCCATGGCGACCCGCTGGTAGGACCGGTTGGTGGAGATGACGTGGTCGGCCGTGTCGTAGGTGCGTCGCTCCAGCCAGAGGAGGAACGCGAACTGGGCCCGCTTCATCCGGGTCGTCGGCTCGCCGAAGCGGGACCGGAACAGCTCGGGGTTGAGGTCGTGCTGGTCGAAGACGAAACGGACACCCTTGCGCTTCCAGAAGCGGGCGAGCAGCCAGTAGGTGTCCGGCGGGTTGCAGGCCTGCAGGACCTGGAACGGCTGGGCCCGCCAGGCCCGCCACGACAGGAACGCCGTGCGCAGCCAGCAGTACACGAACTCCACGAGGTAGCCGAGGGCCCCCGAGGCCTCCGGCGCCGCGCGGTACTTGAAGATCCGGACGCCGTCGATGACCTCGCGCGACGGGTCGCCCGGGCCCTTCGGACAGATCACCGAGACGTCGTACCCCGCCGACTTCAGCGCCCGGCACTCGAGCCACACCCGCCGGTCCAACGGCACCGGCAGGTTCTGCACGACGATGAGCACGTGCCTCTTCCCCGCCATGGCGACACTCTGGGTGTGGGGGGCAGCGCACCCCCGGTCCGAGACGCCGTTTCCCCGATATCAGTGAGCCCCCACGATCGCTCAGCTCGTGGCAGCCAGCTCCGCCTCGGAACGCAGGATGCAGAACAGGTTGCCCTCGGGGTCCGCGAAGGTGACCCAGCCGCTGCCCGACCCGTGGATGCCGCGATGGTCGGCCACCTGGGTGGCGCCGTAGTCGACCAGCCACGCGACCTCTTCGTCGCGGCTGCGCTCGCGCGGTCTCAGGTCGAAGTGGATCCGCGGCTTGCCCGGGGTGGGGTCGGGGACCTCGATGAACAGCACGAGGTGGCCACTCTCGGGGTCGCGGATCATGCACTCCTCGTGGCCGGGTGAGTTCGGGTCATCCTCCAGGTCGGCGTAGCCGAGCACGGGCTTCCACCACTCGGAGAGGTCATAGGCGTTGAGGCAGTCGATGGTCGTGTGCGACACGAAGGAGGCCATGGCACCACTCTGCCGAGCAGCGCCGACGCTCTCAACGGGATTGTCCGTGAGCCTGCGGCCTACCCAATTTGGCGCAAAATGTGGCTGCCCCGCGCGGCGGGGTGGACCCTGGATGTTTGGTAGAGCGCGGAGCGGCATCGACAAGAGTTGGGGGATTCCTTGTCCATGCCGCTCCGACCACGTCCGGCAGCTCTCGAGCCCGGTCGGGTCCTCAGAGGACCGGGCCGGCTCGAGGCTTCATCCCACCGCGGGCGCGTGGCGCGGGTCGGGGAGACTGGCGACGTTGAGCACGAACGCGACGCTGCTCGGGGCCGGGGCGACCTCCCCAGCGACCATTCGGTCGAGCCACGCCTCGTCCAGGACAGCGTGCTCCCTCGCGCGGTCGAGCAGCCCCGGTTCGCTGCGCCACTGCTCCACCACCTTCCTCGCCAGCACGTCCCCGCCCGCCGGCGGGCGGGTCGAGTGCCCCAGACGCTGCCTCGCCTTTGCGGCTGCCTTCCGCGCCAGCGTCTGCACCGCTCGCGCCCGGTTGACCAACCCGGGCCTGGCGTAGGCCTCGGGCGGTGGGCGGCCGTCGAGGGGCATCCGTCCCAGCTCCGGGTCGAGAGCCATCTGCAACCTGGCCAGGAAGAGCGAGCCACGCTTGCTCTCCGGCGACATGCCCTGGGCGATCGCGATGAACCGGTCATCGAGCATCGGGTTGACCACCGTGCGGTCCATACACACGGCGGTGTCAGTGACCCCTGCCCAGCGCTGCATCCGCTGGTACAGGTAGAAGTCGTCGGTGGCGGCCAGCCACGGCTTGCCGCTGGCGGCCATGAGGTCGTGGATGCGGTCCACGGCCCGGTCCGTGACGTCGTGGCGCAGGTCGGGTGCGAGCGCCAACGGGTCGATGGCCTCGTTGGCGAACATCCGCCACGTGGCCAGGCGCGCAACGCGGGCGCGGGTCACTGAGGGGTCTCGCGGCCTGCCGAGGTAGTAGAAGCCCCGGGCCACCTCCCCGCCGAGGCCGGCGATGCGGTGCCCTTGGTCGAACCGCTGCTCGGCCATGCTGAGGGCGGCCTGCGCCACCGGGTCGGCCATGCCCTCGAGCCGCACGCTGGCGTCGGCGCACAGGGCGTGCGCCGTCGCGGCATCCATCGCCTCGAGGCTGTCCAGCGCCTCGACCTGGTGTCGCAGTCCGGTCGTGGCGCTGATCGCAGCGGCGATGTCGACGTCCTCGGAACCCGGCACGCTGAGGGTCATCGCCGCCATGCCCCGGCGAAGTCCGCGAGGTATGGCACTGAGCAGGATGCGCGAGTCCTGGCCGCCGGTGAGCTGGATCGTCGCGTCGCCGTGGTCGGTGACGTACGCCGTCAGGTGCTGTCGCAGCATCTCGGCCGCGGCGTCGACGGCACCGTCCAGCTCGGGATACGACGTCGGCGCCGGACGGCCGTCGGTCACGGCGATGCGTCCCTCGCGCAACCGCACCAGCTCGCCCGGCCCGAGCTTGACGACACCGTCGAAGAGCGTCCACTGCCCGACCTGCCAGCCGAGCAGGCTCTGCAGGGAGAGCGCGTCCCTGTCGATCGCGCAGCCGCCCAGCACCGCCAGGGCGCGGGCCGAGGTGCTCATTGCCGCCCAGCCCGACCTCTGCAGGTGGTAGAGGTGCCGGAAGCCCAGCGCATCGGTGACCGCCACTGCCTCGGCCGGCCCCGTCCTCCGGAAGGCCGCGAACGGCGGGAGCACCTCGGCCAGGCCCGCCGCGTCTCCCGCGCCGAGCATGGTGGAGATCTCGTCGTCCGTCAGGTCGCGCTCGTGGCGGCGCGGTCCGCGGCTCAGCAGGAGCAGCCCGTCGGGGGCCAGCTCCAGCCCTCCCCACGTGGCCACGACGAGCGCACCACCCTCGTGCACGACGGCGTCCACGACCCCTGCCGCGGCCAGCGACGCGCGCAACCGGCCGGACGCCTCCTCGCCACCCCGAGATGAGAAGGCAAGGACTCCAGGCTGCATGCCCCCAGCGTAGGAGCGCAGCCGGAGCCCGCCAGCCCGAAATGGGGGACCGCTCGTCATACGACGAGAGCCCGCGGCCCGTGTGTCAGTCGATCATCTGCTCCGCGAGCCGCACGGCACCCGCCTGGTCGGTCTTGCCGTTGCCGAGACGCGGCAGGCGCGGGACGTGGACCAACGCGTCGGGCACCACGTCCGGCGCCACCACCGCGGCCAGGCGCTCGCGGACGCCCTCGAGCTCGAGGGTCGCCGCCTCCACGAGGGTGACGAGCGCGCCACCCCGGGTCGCCACGGTGTAGGTGGCGAGCCCCTGCTGGTCGCGCAGGACCAGGTCGACGTCGTCGAGGTTGACGAAGGAAGCGCTGCGCTTGACCAGACGCCCACTGCGACCGAAGCAGAACAGGTCCTGCTCGACCTGCGTGCCGTGGTCACCGGTGATCACACGGCCGGGTTCCCACCGGGGGTAGTCCAGGGCCTCACCGCCGAAGAGGTAGCCGTCGCCGAGGTGCGGCGACCTCACGGCCAGCATCTCGGTCTGCCGGTCGGTGCCGTCCTCGGGAAGCACCTCGAGGCCCCACGGCCCCACGGCGCCACGGCCCACCGTCACCGAGCCGTGCACGGACCTGATCTGGTCGATCGCCGTGAAGGTGGCGGCGCTCGCGAACCCTCCGGTCTCGCTGGTGCCGTAGGTGTTGACGAGGGTCCCCACCCCGAGTCCGAGGATCCGCTCGGCCTGAGCGGGCAGGAGCCGGTCCCCACCCGAGGCCCAGACCCGGACGGCGGCGATGGCGCCCCGCTCGGCCTCCCCTGCCGCCAGGTCGACGAACCGGGGGGCGAGCCGCACATGGGTGGCCCCGACCCGGGCGGCCAGGGCGAGGGGGCGGAGCCGGTCGGCGAGCGAGGAGGAGACGTGGAGCGAGGCACCGCTCGAGAGCGCCAGCAGCCAGTTGGTCATGGCGAGGTCATAGGCAGGGTGCGAGGGTTCTGCCCAGCACGCCGAGGCGTCGACCTGCAGGGCCTCGGCCCCGTGGGGGACGAACTCCCCCAGGCTCTCCCAGGTCGTCAGGACGCCTTTGGGCGCTCCTCCGGTGGAGCCCGACGACATCGCGACATACCCCGGTCGCTGCAGCCGGTCGGTCCGGCGCTCGCGGGCGCGCATCCCGTCACCGTCGACCACGACGTCGGGATCCATCGCCTGGAGCACCGCCGAGACCTTCTCCCGCTGGGCCGTCGGGTCGACGAAGCCCACACCATGGCTGCCGAGGACGGCAGCGAGCAGGTGCACGACCGCGTCCAGGGAGGTGGGGAGCACCACCGCCACCCGGGGGTCGCCACGAGCCGAGAGGGCGCGCACCCCCGCGGCGACCTCGTCGGCCCGACCGACCACCTCGCCGGCTGTCAGCGCCGAGTGGCGGTCGGCCACCACGCTGTCGCTCCCGCGCGACGCGGCACGGCGCACCAGGTCGGCGAGCTGGTCCACGGTGTCAGGTCGTGCTGGCGTCGATGTGGGCCGCGAGCGACGCCACGGTCCCGAACACCTCGATCGTGATGTCGTCCTCGTCCAGCTCGAAGCCGAACCGTTCCTCGACGACGACGATCAGCTCGACCAGCGCGAGGGAGTCCAGCTCCGGAAGGCTGCCGAAGAGCTCGGTGGCGGGGCGGTAGCGGTCGGTGTCGCCACCGAGGAGCTCGGCGAGCACCTCCGCGAGGACGTGCTCGGTCGGTGCCTGGGTCGTCAGCTCGTTGGTCACGTCGTGTGCCTCTCTCGATGTGTCACACCAGCACCTCCAGCGGCGCGGGATGGCTGAGGAATGCCGTCGGGCTCGCCGTGTGCCCGTAGGCGCCTGCCTGGAAGAGGACCACCAGGTCACCGACATCGCAGCGCGGCAGCTCGACCTTGTCGCCCAGCAGGTCCAACGGGGTGCACAGGCAGCCGACCACCTGGACGGTCTCGACGTGTCCCTGGCCCATCCTGTTCCCGACCGCGATGGGGTAGTTGCGCCGGATGACCTGCCCGAAGTTGCCGGACGCGGCGAGCTGGTGATGCATGCCCCCGTCCACGACGAGGAAGGTGGTGCCGCGAGACTCCTTGCGGTCGACGACCCGGGTGACGTAGACGCCGGCCTCACCGACGATGTACCGACCGAGCTCGAGCAGCACTCGCGCCTGCGGGAAGGCGGGCCTCATGCGGGAGCGCATCAGCTCCTCGAGGTTGCGCCCGACGGCGTCGAGGTCCAGGGCGCGGTCCTTGTCGTAGTAAGGGATGCCGAAGCCACCGCCGAGGTTGAAGTACGTCGGCTCCCCGGTCAGCTCGTCGGCCATCCGGAGCACCAGGTCGACGGTCCGGCGCTGCGCCTCGACCAGGATCTCCGCGTGCAGGTTCTGGGAGCCCGAGAAGACGTGGAAGCCGCGCAGGTCCAGGTCGCGGGCCTCCATCTCCTTGAGCAGCCTGGGGGCCTCCTCGACGTCCACGCCGAACTGCTGGGCTCCCCCACCCATGCGCATGCCCGAGCCCTTGACCTCGAAGTCGGGGTTCATCCGCAGTGCGACCACCGGTCGGATCCCGAGCTCGTCGCCGGCGGCGGTGATGCGGTCCATCTCGAGCGGCGACTCGACCTCCACCACCACGCCCGCGGCGACGGCTTGGGACAGCTCCGCCACCGACTTGCCGGGCCCGGCGAAGCTGACCATCTCCGGTGACAGCGGGGTGTCGAGGGCCAGGCGCATCTCTGCTCCAGACGCGACGTCGAGCGAGTCGACCACCGTGCTCAGGTGCTGCACCAGCGCCGGCATGGGGTTCGCCTTGACGGCATAGCTGATCTCGAGGTCGGCCGGGAGTGCTTCGCGCAGCCGCTCCACGCGCTGCGTGAGCAGGCCCCTGTCGTAGGCGAAGAACGGCGTGCTCCCGACGCGCTGCGCGATCCGCGTCACCGGCACCCCACCGACGAGGAGGTCGCTGCCTGCGGTGGCCGGGCGGAGGTCGGCGTGCACCGGGCGCTGCGCGCTCACCACGCCAGACACGTCAGCTCGCTGTAGAGGTAGGAGACCTGCTCGGCGGCGAGGGTCTTGCTCCGGAACATCTTGGGCCGCGAGCGCCCGAGCGTCCTGCCGCGCCGCACGGGGCCACCGGCGACCCGCCGTTCGACGAGCGTGGCGGGGATCCCGTGGTGGGTCATCAGATGTCCACCGACCTGACCAGCGGCGGCGCGGAAGAGCTCGGGGTTGCTGACGTGGAGGATCGAGCCGAACGCCCGCACTCGCTTGCGTGAGTCGCGGCGGAAGACGACGTAGCAGTGCTCGCGCGGCGTGCTCACCACGAGGTGCTTGGCCGCCGCGGCCCGCTGGTGGTCGCGGTAGAGCGCGATCTCGCCGGCGGACAGCGTCTCGAGCAAGGCATCGGGATCGCTCGTCACTCGCGCCGCGCCCCGCCGGCCCGGCAGGGGGACGTTCGCGACCAGCTCGGTCGTGGTGTCGAGATCGGCGAACTTCAGCCGCCGGTTGAGCTCGACGACGTTTCCGCTCGGGGAGAAGTCGGTGAAGTGGTGGCCCTCCTGGCCGAGCAGCCGGGTCAACAGGCGGGTGCCTTGGTGGCGATAGCCCTCCAGGACGCACCAGGCTCCCAGGTTGCAGAACTTCTCGGTCCGGCCGTCGACCTGCTGCTGGGAGTAGTAGGCCAGATAGGCCCCGACCACGGCAGCGTCATCGCGCAGGAAGAACCCGTGGTTGGGCTGCTCGACGCCCCACGGCACCGACAACGCCCGCTCCCACCGGTCCGGGGAGACGCGCTTGTTGAGGTGGCCGGTGAGGAAGCGCGCGACGTCTGGCACGTCCGACGACGTGATGGGTGACAGCCGGACCCCCACGGTCCCTCCTCTTCCCTCAAGTTCCCTCAAGTTCCCTCGAGCGCGCGCGACACCGACGCACTGCGTCCGAGCGCCGGATCGACGCGATCCGACCGTAGGTCGCCCCGAGGGCGCCGTTGAGGTTGGAGGCTGCGCATACCCAAGTCGGGGGATGGCGAGGTCCGCGACGTCAGAGCGACCATTCGGGCCCGCGCGGGGCGCGCAACAGGGTCGGACTGAGCAGAGTGCGGACCGCGCGACGCGACGTCCTCTTGCCGCGCGCTGCGCGGCTCGCCTCCCGCATCAGCAGGGCACCCCAGAAGGCGGCCGTCGTGACTCGCCCGTTGCGGTCGGAGTAGAGCTTGAGCCGGTTGGCGACCAGCATCGACCACAACGCAGGTGACGTCGTGGAGTCACCGCCCAGGTGCACCGCCATCGCCGTCGGGACGTAGCGCGTGGTGAAGCCGTGGTCGCGGACCCTGAGATGGAAGTCGGTCTCCTCCGAGTAGAGGAAGAAGGTCTCGTCCCACGGACCGCACCGTGCCCAGCACTCGGCGCTGATCAGCTGCGTCGAACCCTCGGCCCAGTCGGTGGGCTGGGCGAGGTCGTACTCCGCGGCCACGGTCACCACCTCTCCCAGCCTCGCGAACCTTCCGGCCTTCTCCGCGCCGAGCACGGCGTCGGCAAGGGCGCGGAGCAGCTTGGGCTCCCGACGCATGCTCGTGATCAAGGCGCCCTCGCCGTCGAGCAGCCGGGGCACGGCCACGCCGACACCGGGGAGCTCGAGCGCCGCCAGCAGGGCGGGCACGCAGCCGGGCGAGAGTCGAACGTCCGGGTTGAGCACCAGCAGCGCCCGGCCGGGTTCGGTCACCGCGACACCCGCGTTGATCCCGGCCGCATAGCCCGCGTTGCGGTCCAACGCCACGACGACGGCATCGGGCGCGACGTCGGCCACCGCGGCGAGGGTCCCGTCACTCGAGGCGTTGTCGACCACCACGAGTCGCCAAGGGACGCCGTCCATTCCGGCCGGCAGGGACGCCACGAGATCTGCGACCAGCTCGGCGCTGTTGTAGGTCACCACCACGACGACGACCTCGTCGCCACGGGACCGTTGCATGGACGCGATCGTAGGGCTCGACACCGTGCCGAAGCGCCCCGAGTCTTGGGGAAGACCTGCGACAGAACCGGTGCCCGCTCCCGTCTTCCCAGGCGCGCCCGACCCGGGATCGACGACCAGATCGCCGCGTCGACGAGGCGCGCAGCCCGTGCGTGCTCGTACCCAGTCGGCGGTATGTCCTGCGCTCGATCAAGGCCCCGGAGACGGGCATCCCCGAGGGTGAAGACGTCCGGGCGAGCGGAAGGCGGCTCGTCGGGCTGCAGGCCGGTTGCACGTGGAGGACTCACATGGGAGATGCAGGACGATGACGTTCGGGGCAAAGGGTTGTCTGGCGACTGGACCACGGCGCGTTGACCGGGGTCCGCGATGAGAGTCCTCGTCACTGGCGACCGAGGCTACCTCGGCGCCGTCATGGTGCCCTACCTCATGTCCGTCGGCCACGAGGTCGTCGGCCTGGATGCCGGCTGGTACGACGGCTGCGACTTCGGGACGCCGTTCTCGGACTACGAACAGCGCACGGCTGACGTGCGCGACACGACGCCGAGGGACTACGCCGGCTTCGATGCGGTCATCCACCTCGCCGCGATCTCCAACGACCCGATCGGCCACCTCAACCCGGGCGCGACCTACTCGGTCAACGCGGACGGGGCGATCCACGCCGCGCGCGCTGCCAGGACCGCGGGAGTGGGCCGCTTCCTCTTCTCGTCCTCCTGCTCTCTCTACGGCGCCGCCGGCGACGCGGTGGTGGACGAGCAGGCAGCCTTCCGGCCGGTGACGCCGTACGGCGAGAGCAAGGTGCGCGCGGAGCAGGGCATCTCCGCCCTGGCCGGCGATGACTTCAGCCCCACCCACCTGCGCAACGCCACCGCCTACGGCTCGTCGACCCGCCTGCGGGCCGACATCGTCGTCAACAACCTGACCGGCACCGCCTTCACCCGAGGACGTGTCGAGCTCCAGAGCGACGGGACACCGTGGCGGCCGCTCGTGCATGCCGAGGACATCGCCCGAGCCTTTGCGGCCGTGCTGGACGCGCCGCGCGACCTGGTCCACGACGAGGCGTTCAACGTCGGGCGGGACGCCGACGTGGTCCAGGTCCGCGACATCGCGCTCGCCGTCGCCTCCGCCATGGACGCTCCGGTGACCTTCGCCGAGGGTGCGGGGCCCGACAGCAGGGACTACCGGGTCGACTTCACGAAGATCGGCCGGGTCCTGCCCGCCTTCTCCCCCGCCTGGACCATCCCCGACGGGATCGCCGAGCTCGCTCGCGACATGTCGGAGCGGGGCCTGTCCGCGGAAGACTTCGAAGGACCGCGCTTCGTCCGGCTGGCCCGGATCCGCCAGCTGCAGGCCGCGGGGCGCCTCACGACGGAGCTGCGCTCCGACGCGGTGGCGTCGTGAACCTCCCCGCCTGCCGCCTGTGCGGCGCCGAGCTGCGGCGGACGTTCGTCGACCTCGGCATGTCGCCACCGTGCGAGAGCTTCCTGTCCCTCGACGAGCTGGACCAGGGCGAGACCTTCTACCCGCTCAACGTCCGCATCTGCGAGAGCTGCCTGCTGGTCCAGCTCCCCGCCTACATCGCCGCCGACGACATCTTCAGCCACTACGCCTACTTCTCCTCCTTCAGCGACTCGTGGGTGGAGCACGCCCGCCGCTACGTCGAGGACGCCACCGCCCGGCTCGGTCTGGGCGACGACTCGTTCGTGGTGGAGGTGGCGAGCAACGACGGCTACCTGCTCCAGCACGTCGCGGCACGCGGGATGCGGTGTCACGGCATCGAGCCCGCGGCCAACATCGCGGAGGCGGCCCGCGCCAAGGGGATCCCCACCACCGTCACGTTCCTCGGCGAGGCGAGCGCCCGGGAGTTCGTGGCCCAGCACGGCACGGCCGACCTGGTGGTCGCGAACAACGTGTTCGCGCACGTGCCGGACATCGTCGACTTCGCCCGGGGACTGCGCATCCTCGCCGGCGAGGCCGGCACGGTCACCATCGAGATCCCCCACCTGCTGCGGCTCATCGAGGGCAACCTCTACGACACGATCTACCACGAGCACTACTCCTACCTCTCCCTGCTCACCACCCAGCGAGTGCTGGCGGCGGCGGGGCTGAACGTCGTCGACGTGGAGGAGCTCCACACCCACGGCGGCTCGCTCCGCACGTGGTCGATGCCCGCCGCGACGGCAGCGGAGCCGAGCGACAGGGTGGCGAAGATCCTCGCCGAGGAGCAGGAGGCGGGACTGCACACCGTCGAGGGTCACGACGGGTTCGCCCGGGCCGTCGCCACGGCGAGGAACGACCTGGTGCAGTTCCTCATCGACCGGTCTCGCGAGGGCGCGACCGTGGCGGCCTACGGCGCACCCGGCAAGGGGAACACGCTGCTCAACCACGCGGGCATCCGGCAGGACCTGATCTCCTTCACCGTCGACCGCAACACGTTCAAGCACGGGAAGTTCCTGCCCGGGACGCACATCCCGATCTTCGACACGCCCTACCTCGACGAGCTGCGTCCCGACTACATCGTGATCCTTCCGTGGAACCTCCGGGACGAGATCACCAAGCAGCTCGCCCACACCCGCGACTGGGGGGCGCACCTCGTCTTCCCCCTGCCCACCCTGGAGGTGCTCCCATGAAGGTCGTCCTCTTCTGCGGTGGACTCGGACTCCGGATGCGGGTCGGCGACGACCCGCGCCCCAAGCCGATGATGACCATCGGCGACCGTCCGGTCCTCTGGCACATCATGCGCTACTACGCGCACTTCGGGCACACCGAGTTCGTGCTGTGCCTGGGCTACGGCGCCCAGGTGGTGAAGGAGTACTTCCTCAACTACCAGGAGACCGCCACCAACGACTTCGTCCTGTCCAACGGTTGCCGCGAGGTGGAGCTCCTCGGCAACGACATCAGCGAGTGGCGCATCACCTTCGTCGACACCGGGCTGAACACCGAGATCGGCGAGCGGCTGCGTCGAGTGCGCCAGCACCTCGGCGACGACGAGATGTTCCTCGCCCACTACGGCGACGTGCTCACCGACGCTCCGATGGACCAGATGGTCGCGACCTTGGCGGCGTCGGACGCGGTCGGATCGCTGCTGTCCATCCGCCCACCGGGCTCCTTCCACGTCGTCGTCTCCGACGAGGACAACCGCGTCTCGGGCTTCCAGTCCGCGGCCGACCTGCCCATGCGCGTCAACGGTGGCTTCTTCGTCTTCCGGCAGGGGATCTTCGACTACCTCGAGGAGGGCGACGACCTCGTCACCAATGCCTGCGCCCGGGCAGCCCAGGACGGGCGCTTGCTCGCCATCCCCTACGACGGCTTCTGGCGGCCGATGGACACGCTCAAGGAGCGCGCCTCCCTCGAGGCGCTGTACTGGTCCGGCGAGAGCCCGTGGGCGCTGTGGCGGCAGCCGGCGGTGACGACCACGGCCCCGCGGCCGAGGCTCGTGGCGACGTGAGGGATCTCCGACTGCCGTCGGGTCCCCTCGAGGTGCTGTGCATCGGGGCCCACCCCGACGACATCGAGATCGGGTGCGGGGGCACGCTGCTGGCGCTCCGCGAACGCCCGGACGTCCGCCTGCACTGCCTGGTCCTCGCCGGATCGCCCGAGCGCCGGCTCGAGGCAGGTGCCGCGGTCGCCGAGTTCAACGGACCGACGGCCAGCATCGACTTCGGGCTGCTGCCGGACTCGCGCCTGCCCGATCACTGGTCAGAGGTGAAGCAGTTCCTCGAGGACGCGGCGCAACGACGCCCTGTTCCCGACCTGGTCTTCGCGCCACGTCGCGACGACAGCCACCAGGACCATCGTCTTCTCGCCGAGCTGGTGCCCACGGTCTGGCGCGACTCGCTCGTCCTCCATTACGAGATCCCCAAGTGGGACGGCGACCTCGGCCGCGTCAGCCACTACGTGCCGCTCGACGACGACGTGGCGCGCCGCAAGGCCGAGCTGCTGACGAAGGTCTACCCCTCCCAGGTCGGTCGCGACTGGTGGGACGACGAGACGTTCCTGGCTCTCCTGCGCCTGCGCGGGGTGGAGTGCCGGGCGAGGTACGCCGAGGGCTTCGTCGTCCAGAAGGCGAGGCTCGACCTTGTCGGCTCCCGCGAGTGAGGCGTACGCCGGCCGGGCCTGCCCCATCTGCCTGCGACCCGGTGGGAAGCTGGTGCACGAGGTCCCGACCGTCCCCGTCCACAGCTGCCTGGTCATGGACACCAGATCCGAGGCGGTCTCGATCGCCCGCGCCTCTCTGGCCGTCGTCCTGTGCCGCGGCTGCGGAGCGATGACCAACCGGCGGTTCGCCGAGCAGGACATGGCCTACAGCAGTCGCTACGAGGACTCCCAGGCCTTCTCGTCGACCTTCCTCGACTACGCGCGCGCCCTCGCTCACCGATGGGTCGCGGACTGGCAGCTCGAAGGACGGACGCTGCTCGAGATCGGAGCCGGGCGCGGGGACTTCAGCCGACTGCTCGCCTCAGCCGGCGCCGCTCGGGTGCTGGCCCTGGACCCGACGCTCGATGCGGATCGGTTCGGCGAGCCGGACGAACGCGTGACCCTTCACACCGAGACGTTCGATGCACGCACCGACCTGTCGGGTGTCGACGCCGTCGCGATGCGCCACGTCCTCGAGCACGTCGATGACCCGGGCGCCCTCCTGCGGGACCTGCGCCACGCGCTGGCCGACCGACCCGACGTGCCGGTGCTCGTCGAGCTGCCGGAGGCCGGACGCATCCTGGCCGAGGGTGCGTTCTGGGACATCTACCACGAGCACTGCAACTACCTGACTCGGGAGGTGGCCATCGAGCTCTTCGAGTCGAGCGGGTTCGTCGTCGAGTCGGCCGCGCTCGCCTACGGCGGTCAGTACCTCCACATCGAGGCCCTGCCGACCGGCCGCCTCCGCCCGACTCACGTTGCGCACGAGGACGTGGAACGTCTGGCCGAGTCGGCCGAGCGGTTCCGGGCCGAGTCGCGCGAGCAGGTGGAGTCGCTCGGTCGCACCATCGCGCATCACGCCCGCACCGGGCGGGTGGTGCTGTGGGGGTCGGGGTCGAAGGGCACGGCGTTCCTGCACGCCCTGGGTCCTGGGGCCGCCGAGGTCGACGCGGTCATCGACGTCAACCCGCATCTGTCGGGGAAGTACATCGCCGGGACGGGCCACCCGATCCTGGCACCGGAGACGCTCGCCCACGACCCGGCCGACCTGGTGGTCGTGATGAATCCTGTCTACGTCGCCGAGATCGGGGCTTCGCTCGAACGGCTCAGTCCGGGTGCTGCGCTGGTCGCGCTGGGGACGAGCGTCAACGCCGCGCACTGAGCCGAACCTGGATCCGGACTGCCTCGGCGCGGACGGCACCCTTCGATTCATCGGCGTGGGCGAGCCGGGTCCCGATCAGCCGGGTCCCGATCAGCCGGGTCCCGATCAGCCGGGACGGAGAGCCCCTGCTGAGCAGTGGGAACGGGCCGTCCGACCGACTCCCCACGCCCCTCGCGACGGTCGCGCACCTTCGGCAGGTCGCGGACCAGGCTCCAGTGCGCGCCGGCGCAGCCGATCGCCAGGAAGAGCAGGAAGGCGCTCTGCCGGAAGCTGAGCGCGTCGAAGAAGATCGACGCGGCACCGAGGGCGGCGATGGTGCCCGCCAAGGCCTGCGCCTCGCTCCGCAGGACGGGGTCGGGGCTGCGGCGGCGGACGCCTCGGGCCACCCCCAACCCGATGACGAGCAGCGCGATGAACGCCGTCAGGCCGACGACCCCGCCCTGGAGCAGGGCCGCGAGGTACTGGTTGTCGAGGAAGAAGTAGACGTCCGGCAGGAAGGTGCCGGTGCCACGCCCCAACCCCCAGTGACCCTGCATGAGGCCGGGGATGGCCGCATAGTCGTCGGTCCGACCCTCGATGCTCGGATCGGTGCCGACATCGAGGAACAGGCTCCGCACCGTGCCCAGCAGCCCCGGGACCATCGCGCGAAAGACACCCACTCCGATGAGGCCCAGCACGAACGCGTTGAAGCGGGCCCGCGAGGAGAGCGCCACACCGTAGACCGCGAGCCCGACGGCCAGGGTCAGGATTCCGGAGCGGGAGACGCTCATCGGGATGGCGACCAGCAGCGCGACCAGAGCCAGGCGGTAGCGCCATCGACCGTTGCTCGCGTGCAGGGCGAAGTGCGTCGCCAGAGGGGCGAGGGCGGCGGTCACGACCGAGAACTCGATGGGGTGGGAGGATCCCGCCGTGATCCGGTCGAAGCCGGATCTGGTGTCGGACACGATGTCCACGTTGGTGGTGAGCCCGGGCAGGAGCATCACCTGACGGAAGTCGAAGCCCGTGAAGGCGAACTCGAGGATGCCGATGCAAGCAGCCAGCCCGCCGACGAGGACGAGACGCTGGAGCAGGGTCGTGATGCGGTCGCGGTTTCCCAGCACGTCGACCGCCAGCAGGGCGACGCCCATCAGTGCGAGGTGCTGGAAGACGGCTCGGTCCATGCCCGCCTTCTCGGCCGACGTCAGGTCACGCATCATCCCGGCGGCGTACGAGGCGACGGCCGCGATCGTGTAGAGGAGCAGGGCCCAGCGCACCGGGTGCAGCTCGACGACGTCAACCAGGTTGAGGACTCGGCTCGCTGCCCACATGCCCAGCGCCGCGAGGGCGACCAGGCCGGCCGGGGCGCCCACCGACTTCAGCGGACCGACGAGCACGTAGTGCTGCGGCAGGAGCAGGAGCAGGACGATCACCCACGTCAGCACCGAGCATCCGTCCCTGGCCGAGAGGGCGAGCAGACCGACGATCATCCCGAGGAAGAGCAGCGCTCCGGCCAGGGCCCCGCCGAGCGGCCCCGTGAACGGCGCGATCGCGACACCCAGCAGCAGCGCGAGACTCGCGCCGGCCGCCACAGGGAAGAGCATCCGGTGCAGCCGAGGGCGGAGACCGGCCAGCATCACCTACCGCCCGAGCGAGGACTGGTCGCCAGTGAGCGAACGCGTCCGCGGCTTCTGCAGCGCGCCTCGGGGCGCGCCGGGCGCCGGGCGCTTGGCGGCTGCAGTCCTCCTCGAAAGGGCGGGCCGCTTCGAGGGGTCGGGCCACTTCGACGGGGCGGACGTCTTCGAGGGGTCCGGCCCCGTCGATGGGGGCGGAGTCTTCACAAGGGAGGGCCACTTCGAGGCGGTGGGCTCCTCCTCAGGAGCCGGCCGCTCACGGAGGGGCGTCCGGTTCGAACGGACCCGGCGCCGCAGGATGCGGTCGGCCACGATCGACCACGCGGCCCCCACCAGGACCCCGACCCCCATCACGGCCACCACCAGCTTCTTCCCCGAGGTCGACGCCAGGGCCTCCGACTGCGTGGGAGCGAGGATGAAGGGCTCGTAGCGCATCTCGGCGGGCACGTCGACCTGGCCCTGGAGCTCGTCGGCGATCCCGGGAGCAGCCTTGACCACACGGTTCACGACCTCGCGGACGGCCTGTTCGTCCGCGCCCCACGCACGAACCTCGTACGTCGTCGCGTTCAAGGGGATCTGCACGGAGTACGACGAGTCGTTCTTGACCCCACCGGGCCCCCAGCCGCGCGTGTCGGCGCTGCCGAGCTCCTTCTGCGCCTCGCGGGAGCTGAGCTGGGCTTCCAGCGCGGCACCGACCAGGACGTCGCCGTCGGGGCCGAGCGGGTTGCGTGTGGCATCGGCCCCGGCTGGGAGGCCCCGCTGCACGAGACCGTAGGAGGTGGCGGCCGTGTAGGTGGTCTCCTGCGCCTGCATCAGCTGATAGCTGACCCCCACCGCGCCCAGCAGGATCGGCAGCATCACGTACCACCGACGCAGACAGATCTTCAGTACGTCAACGGCATCCATGCGTCCAGCTCCTCGTCGTGCCAATGAAAGTCGCCGGCATCCTCGCCGTCACGACTGCTTTGCCAATGCCCGATGCCCCGCGCTCGCGCTGCGCTCGCCGGAGTGACCGCTCCTACGGGGCGGACGCCACCGTGCCTGAGCCGTGGGCGACATCCCCTCGTGGACCGTGGCTCCAGGTCCACGCGCGTGCGCGGGCGTCTGGTCCGTGTCCAGCAGGTTGCTTGCCCCCGTCGGGATGAGCACGTACAGCCCCTGGTAGACGAAGGCGGCCTCGACCGTCTTCCGCGCGACGGGATGGCGTTGCGCCGCGGAGTACAGCTGGGTCAGATATCGCGCCGTCCGATGGTTCGACGCGGTCCTGCGGGCAACCTCGCTGACGAGATGAGTGGCTGCGCTGCCGCCCGACTGCCAGTTCCAGTCACCAGTGGTGCCGATGATGTGATCCGTCTGGTACTCATCGACGACCCGGTAGCCGGCTTGCCGGAAGAGGCGGCGATGAGCGCTCTTGCCCCTCAGGATCTTGTGGGTCCGGTCGAACAGCCCGTCGGGTGGCCGCTTGCGGTCCAGGGCCATCCGCGCCAGCTCGCGATGGGTCGCGATGCTGAGCGCCGACACGACAGGCATGCTGACGATCACGACGTGCTGTGCACGAAGCAGTGTGCGGAGCGTCCCCAGAATCGCCATGGCGTCCGAGCGGGTGAAGTGCTCCAGCACGTCGAGGGCCACCACGGTGTCGAAGAGCGTGGCGCGGAGACGCTGAACGACCGCGGGGGGAAGGTTCGTGAGGCTGGCCTCCACGGCTTCGTAGCGCGGCCCTTCTCCCCTCGCTGCTCGCGTGTGGGCGATCTGGTTCGCCAGGTGCACGGAGCTGCGGTCGAAGTCGATGCCCAACGCGTAGAACGTCGGGTCCAAGCCGTAGGTCCCGACGCCGTCGCTGCAGCCCAGATCCAGGACATTCTTCGTGCGGCTGCACCGACGGACGAGCTCGTAGGTCGATGCGTAGAGCCCGCTGCGGCTGACGACATCGATGTCACGGTTCGCCGTGTACGTCCCGGTGCCGATGTTCTCGATCCCGTAGTCCATCAAGTGCTCCGTCGTCTGAATAGTTGTGCCCGGTCGATGGCGCCTGCTGCGCAGTGCTCGGTGGTGACCTGCGCTCAGCTCGGCACCGACGTCTTGGCCGGGGTTGTGGGTGCTGTGACCGCCGCACCCTCAGGTGGATGTGACCCTGCTCGGCGTCCGGCCACGCGTCGCGCGTCGTCGACCGCTGGTATGTCGGCCCACCACATCAGGCCGGCGTAGACCACGATGCCGACCACGACTCCCGCGAGGAGCTGGAGCGACGCAGGGCCGCCCAGCCGCTCGACGCCCGCGGCCCCGAGCCACGCCGCACCTCCCATGACTGCCGTGATGAGGACATGGGGAAGCAACGAGCGCAGGTAGGTCGCGAGCCGCATGTCGATGAGCCGGAGCGCCATCCTCATCTGGAACGGGGTCAGCACGGCCACCACCGCAGCCAGGCCGAGGCTCACACCGACCAGGCCCCACTGAGCCGATGCCAACATGGCCGCACCCCCGGCCACGCAGTAGGCCAGCGCCCATCGGTAGAGCCAGTCGCTGCGCCCCTTCGCCAGCATCACTGCCTCGGTGACGGAGGAGAGCGCCTGCACCGCCGCCACTGGAGCGAGCACCTGGATGACGGGGACCGCCGCCTCCCACCGGGGGCCGTACACCACCAGCACTGCGTCGTCGGCCAGGACAGCCAGGCCGACCGTCGAGGGCAGCACCACCAGGGCGACCACCCCCGCGGCGCGGATCGCGCCCGACCGCAGTCGCTCCGGGTTGTCCTGCCCGCGAGCGAAGGCCGAGAAGCTCACGGTCGAGACCGCTGAGCTCACCGCGTTGACCGGCGAAGTCACCGTGCGCTGCGCCACCGTGTAGGTGCCGAGCGCCGCGCCACCCAGCACCCGGCTGATGATCATCTTGTCCAGCTGGGCGAAGACGATGGCGAGCGTGTTCGACGAGAAGTAGCCGATGCTGATGCGTGCCACCTCCCGGAGCCGTCCGAGGCTGAACGTGGCCGAGGGTCGCCACGGCTGGTACCACCATGCGGTGGCCGACGACACGGCCACTCCGGCCACGCTCCCCACGACGAGCGCCCAGATGCCGGCGCCGGCGATGCCCAGAGCGATCCCCACCACTCCGTTGACGACCGCGTTGGAGATGTTGATGGTCGCCAGCCGGCCGAACTGCATGGTTCGCCGCAGAAGGGCGTGGTGCATGTTCCCCAGCGCCCCGATGAAGGAGACCGCGCCCAGCGCCTGGATGGCCGAAGTCGCCTGCGGCTGTCCCAGGGCCCCCGCGAGCGGGCCGGCCACGGCGAGCGTGCCCACCGAGAGGCCCGCGCCGAGGAGGATGTTGATGTAGAAGAGCGAGCTCAGCAAGGTGTCGTCGACGACGTCGCGCTGGATGACGACAGCGGCCGTCCCCAGGTCGGTGAGCTGCCAGGCGACCACCATGACCACCAGCCCCGCAGCGACAACGCCGAAGTCGCTCGGGGTCAGCAGCCTCGCGAGTACGACGCTGACAGCGATCCGCGAGACCTGCGTGAACAGCTGCGCCAGGAAGGTGTGCCGTGAGGCTCTCGCGACGTCGTCGGCGTAGGTGGCGGCATCGAACGACACGTTCCTCGAACCGTGCGTGCTCGCCACCTGATTTCCCCTCACACCCTTCCGGACCTGCTCACCCGTGGCGCACACCATTCCTGCCCACGAGCGGTGCCGTCGCAGGCCAGGACCTCACTGCCCAAAAGTGGGTACGCGGACGCGCTCCCACGCATCGGTCAGGACGGGGGCGCGGACTCCCAGGACTGCGCGCGAGCGTCGAGGTGCACCATCCGCTCGGCGAGTCGGGGCGGCTCGTCCATCCCGACGAGGGCCAGGACCTCTCGCCAGCGGTGTGCCCAGTCGTGGCGGCGCAGGAAGGTGGAAACCGCTGCTGCCCGAGCACGGTCCAGCCGTGCCGGGTCGCGGTCGAGCTCCTCGATCGTGCTCACGATGTCCGGAGCGGGGGCCGGGATGGGCACGATCGCGTCCGGCCAGGGGAAGCAGTCGCCCCACTCGACGGAGTCCGGAGCCGTGCCGAGCATGATCGTCCCCGCTGAGAGCGCCTCGAAGTACCTGTTGGTCAGGGACTCCTCCCCTCCGGTCCGGTCGAGGCGTTCGGGCTCGTCGTTGATGCGGTAGACGATGGAGTAGCGCGTGCGCTGGAGCAGCGACGCCTGGGCCAGCCGGTGCTCGACGTGGTCAGAGACCTCCCACGGCCCTCGCACCGTGTCGAAGTGGTAGTACAGGCGTCGCTCGGCCAGCGCCTGCACCAGCGGTGCATGCGTACCCGGGAGCCGACGTCCCCAGCTGGCGACGTCGACGGTCCGGTCGGCAGCATCGGGGGCCGGCGGCGCGTAGCGGTCCGCGTCCACCGCCAGCGGCAGGTAGGTGCACGGCACTCCGATGATGCGCTCGACAGCCTCCACGACGGCACGGTTCGACACGATCACGTGGTCGAAGCCTCGCAGCTGCCGCAGGTAGTCGGAGACCCGAGTCAGCTGCGGACCCCAGAGCTCGACGATCCACGCAACCCGCACGGCAGCGCGCTGCGCCTGCACCTCCATGTGGGGCAGCATCCCGATCTCGTTGGCATCGGCGAAGACCGCGAAGAAGAGGTCGGCCGCGACGCGGGGTTCGGGGTCGGCCGTCCGCATCGCCGCCCTGCGATCGCGGCCGAACGGGCGTCCCACCCGGTTCAGAACCCCGTGCGCGAGCCGGATGCCGGGGCCGGACGGGAGCGGTCGGGGCAGGCACCACGCGACGTCGTCCACCTGAGCGATGACGTCCTCGAACTCGAGCTGGGAGGCCTGCCAGACCTTCTGTTCCACCGATCGCCGCGAGGCGAGGACTACGCGGGGTGGCCGGCTCATCGTCGGATGCTAGCGCCGAGGCTGCGGGACGGGCGTGTCCATCGCACCCCCCTGGCGCCTGGGCATCGCCGTCCGCGTCCGGACCGACGAGCACTGCGCGTCGGTCCACCTCTCCCCAAAATGTGGGGCTCTCTTCGCCGGTGCGGTCCAGTGGCGTGGAGCACGACCGCATGATGCGGGTATGACGACTGCAGTGGCGAGCAAGGACGGCCCGGTCGACGTGGGACTGCTGCGCGCAGGTGACAAGGTCCGGCTCCGTCCCCTGTCCGACATTCTCGCGACGCTCGACGAGACCGGCTCGTTCGAGGGCGTTCCGTTCATGCCCGAGATGATGGCCTACGCAGGTCGCACCATGACGGTCTACCGGCGGCTCGAGAAGATCTGCGACTACATGGGCGAGGAGTCCCGGAGCCGACGGATGACCGACGCCGTCCTCCTCCGCGAGACGCGTTGTGACGGCTCCGCACACGGGGGCTGCCAAGCGGAGTGCCGCATCTTCTGGAAGGAGGTCTGGCTCGAGCGCGCGGTGGGACCCGAGCCCGTCGCCGAGGACCCGCTCGCGGTCGTCCCCGGCAGGCTGCTCCCCCTCCTCGTGGTCGGCGCGCAACGCAAGGATCCGGACCTCGGGGACGTGTTCCGCTGCCAGGCCACGGAGGCGACCCGAGCCACGACACCGCTGCCCGAGAAGGCGGTGAGCCAGTACGTCCGCGAGGTTCGCGTCGGGAACATCGGCGTGCCCGAGCTCGTGCGCGTTGCCTCGGGCGCCCTCGTCCTGAAAGTTGCGAGGAAGGTGGGCCTGCGTGGCTACCTTCCGGTCGACGTCGCCGGAGACGCCCGCGTCGACGGGGAGAAGCTGGGCCTCGAGCCGGGCGACTGGGTGCGCGTGCGTTCGAAGGAGCAGATCGGCAAGACCCTCAACGCGCGCGGGGCCCATCGCGGCATGCTGTTCACCCACGAGATGGTTCAGTACTGCGGCATGACGTTCCGGGTCCGGAGCCGGGTCGACCGTCTGATCAACGAGAGCACCGGCGAGCTGTTGCACATGAAGCAGGAGTGCATCGCACTGGAGGACGTGGTGTGCAAGGGGCACTACACGTCGGGGGCCTGGTTCTGCGCCCGCGAGCACCTTCCGCTGTGGCGCGAGGACTGGCTCGAGCGGGTGGACGCCCCTGCCGTCGGCACCGTCTGCGCGAAGCCCTCCAGCTGACAGCGATCCCCGCGGCCAGGGGCCCGCGGGTAGCGCCACGCACGTGCCGGGCGGGAGCGCCGGCACCGCCGAGCCGGCCGGCCAGCGCCCTCGCGCGCCGTCCGCTCACCCTGGCCGAGACTCGAGCACAGGTCGACGCGAAGCCGCCTGCGTGACCCCGCCCGCGCGACCCTGACGGCGCCGTCGGGCTGGTCGTGCTGCTTCACGACTGCGGTCGGGCGCCCGGTCCCACCGGTGCGGTCAACACACCCTGCACGGTGGCGATCCGCCGGCCGTGCTGCGGTGCTGCTGCGGCGATGCTGCGATTGACATCGCCGGGCCGCAGGTCGATAGTTGATGGCTGATTTCAGCCATAGGCAACTGCGAAGCCGAAGCCTATGTCAAAGAATACGCCGAGAGGTCCCCCAGTGCACAACTCGAAGGTAATCGTGACTTTGTTATCGCATCACTCGCGTCGGAGAATAGCCGTCTTGATGGGGGGCGGCGTTTTCCTGGTCAGCACAGCGATCAGCCCGATGCCGGCAGCCGGACATTCTTCGCCCACTGAACCCCGCGATATTCAGGGGACCAACGCCATTCAAGCCCATGACGCCTCTGGCTCCGTCGGACAGGCCGGTCCTATCCGTTCCTCTGCGCGTTCCTCCCCTGGTTCGGCTCCTCGGACTCGTCAGTGGCCACCCACTCCCCGGAGTGTCGGGGTGCCACCAGGCGCGGTCCTGTCGGCCTACAAGGGGCCGTGCACCATCAGGAAGCCCAGAACCGTCATCAAGCGCAAGATCATCAACTGCTCACCGGTCGATATCAAGACGACCGGCGTCGTGATCAGGAATTCCAAGATCAACGGTTCGGTCCGGGTGGGCACCCAAGACGACTTCGAGCCGACAGTCATATCCGACCCGGAAGGTGATGGCCCGATTCGCGTCACCGTGGTGGCCTCCGAGATCGACACGGCCGCGGGCACCAACGCTGACTTCCGCCCCATCAGCTTCTCGCACTACGTCGTCAAGAGATCGTATCTTCACGGCACCTACTCCGGTGCCGAGTGCCACAACGCGTGCACCATCAAGAATTCCTATGTTCACGGCTTCGGGGAACATGCTTCCGGCCTGCGAATTCTTCGCAATGGAACGCTCAAGAACAACACCATCTGGTGTGAGCCCAACCCGAATTCGGACGACGATGGCGACGGCGTCCCGGACGAAGACGGTGGCTGCTCCGGTGACCTCACCATGTATGAGGAGTTCGGTACGCCGCACAACAACCTGGTGAAGCACAACTACTTCCCGGCGGGCTGGTTCTGGTATGCGCTCAAGTTCAACGGCAGCGACGACGGGAACATCCGGATCATCAACAACCGCTTCGGTCTGCTGAAGCGTGGAGGCAGGCACGTGGCCGACGACTGGGATTCGGCGACTAACGTGTGGTCCGGCAATACCTTCACGAATGGAAGAGTCGCCAGGCCCTAGCCGGATAAGCGATGCGGGGGTTGTTCGCGGCCCCTCGGACCGGGGCCGAGCAACCTGACGTGGGACCACCCGCGTTTGCCACGGGAAGGCCTGTCGACAGGCCGGTTGTCGCTGGGCCCGGCCGGCCGCTGGGTCGGACCGCCGCTCGGCTCCCTACCCAATGCTGGGGACACCCCCGCCGCCGACCCGGCCGGGCCACCTGGCGGTGTCACCGTCGGGGGGTGCCCACCGTCGTCATCGCCGCCCACAACGAGGCAGCCGTGATCGGCCGCTGTCTCGACGCGCTGGTGACCCAGCGCCGCGGGCACGACGATCTGGAGATCGTGGTCGCGGCCAACGGCTGCACCGACCGCACCGTCGACGTCGCACAGGCGAGGCCGGGCGTGCGCGTGCTGGACCTGCCGGACGCCGGCAAGACCGCCGCCTTCAACGCAGCTGACGTGGTGGCCACCGGCTTCCCGCGGCTCTACCTCGACGCCGACGTCGTCGTCACCAGGGCAGGTGTGGACCGGCTGTGCGCCGCTCTCGAAGGCCCGGGCGCCCCGCTGGTGGCCACCCCTGGCCGCCGGCTCGACGTCCGCGGGCGGCCGTGGACGGTGCGCGCGTTCTATGCGGTCCAGCGCCGCCTGCCGGTCTTCGACGAGGGGCTGTTCGGTCGCGGGCTCGTCGCCCTCTCGCGGGCCGGGCGAGAGCGGTTCGACACCTTCCCCGACCTGGTCGCCGACGACCTGTTCCTCGATTCCCTGTTCGCCCCGTCGGAGCGCCTCCGGCTACCCGAGGTCGTCACCGAGGTGGCCACTCCCACCCGGACCCGCGACCTCTACCAGCGACTGGTCCGGGTCCGCCGCGGCAACGCCGCCCTGCGTGCCCGTGGAAAAGACTTCGGCGTCGTCGCCCGCAGCGGCGACCGCTGGTCCTGGCTGCGCGACGTCGTGGTGCCGCGGCCGTGGCTTGCGCCGGCCGCGGTCGTCTACGTCGGCCTCACCCTGCTCGCGGACCGCGCGGCCAGGCGATCCCCCGAGGTGACCACGTGGGGTCGCGACGAGTCCAGCCGAGGGGCAGCCTGAGCGATGGCCCGGTCGGTCGCGTTGGTCAACCTGTGCTTCCACGGGATCGGAAGCCCGGGCCGAGACCTGGAGCCCGGCGAGGACCGCTACTGGATCGACGTCGACGCCTTCCACCGGATCCTCGACGAGGTGGCCGGCGACCCGCGCGTGCGGATCAGCTTCGACGACGGCAACGCCTCCGACGTGCAGCACGCCCTGCCGGCTCTGCGTGAGCGCGGCCTCACCGGCACGTTCTTCGTCCTCGCAGGCCGGCTGGGAAGCCGCGGCAGCCTGGCCGACGACGACGTACGCGGGCTCACCGAGGCGGGCATGCGTATCGGCAGCCACGGGCTCGACCACGTGCCTTGGCGGCGCCTGTCCGGCGCGGACCTGCATCGCGAGCTGGTCGAGGCCCGCGACCGGATCTCGGCAGCCGCCGGCGTGCCCGTCGCCGACGCGGCGCTCCCCCTCGGGCGCTACGACCGTCGCGTGCTCGCGGAGGTTCGCCGGCTGGGCTACTCGAGCCTGCACACCAGCGACCGTGCCTGGGCGCGCGGGAATGCCTGGCTGCAGCCGCGGTTCAGTGTGCGACAGGACGACACCGCCGACACGGTGCGCGACCTCGTCCACACCAGGGCGCCGATCGCGCAGCGGTGGATGTCACGTGGGGTCCGCTTGGCCAAGCGTCTGCGCTGACGTCTGCGCTGAGGTCTCCGCTGACGCCTCCGCTGAGCCGTGGCGGTGAGTTCCGCCGCGCTCTGCCGGTGTCAGGATCGTCACGCAGCAGACGAAGTCCCTCGGGCACTCACAGCGCGTCCACCAGGTCAGCCCTGCCGCCGCCAGCGGTTCACGTCGCGGGCGAGGTGCAGGCAGAGGGATGCCTCGACCGGATCACCCTCGTAGGCGGCGATCCAGGCCCGGCCACGGGCGCTGCGCGTGAGGGAGCGGTACGCCGCCGCACGCAGCCGCGACTGGCCACTCATGGGAGCGAAGCCGTCGAACAGGTCACGGAAGGCGTGAGCGCGCTCGTGCAGCTCGGTGACCTCGCCGACCCGGACGGCAGGACCCTGGTACGACGTCGGGGACACCAGCCTCAGCGGCACCGCCAGGTGGGCCACATCGGCCAGGGCCGCGGCGCGCAACCACAGCGACAGCTCGCCGCTCCTGGTGCCCAGCCCCTGCTGGCCGGCGGCTTCGAAGGTGGTGCGGCGCATGACCACGCAGCTGCGGCCCACGTCGCCCAGCCCGTGTGCCGCGGCCAGGCGGAGCCAGCGATGGCCCCTCTGCACTGCTTCCCTGGTGTTCCCGTCGGCGAGGAAGACCGTGCCGACGGAGGGCGCCTGGTCGAGGACCGCGACGGCCCGAGCGAGCGCGTGACCGCTCGGCGACATGCTCTCGTCCTTCACGACCACGCAGTCGTCCGCGAGCCGCGAGGCGAGCCGGCCGACGACACGCGAGCCGACGCGCTCGTCGGTGAGCGCGGGTAGCACGACCCCAGCAACGACTCTCACGATCCGAGCATGGGTACGCCGCGGCCGCCGGTCGACGAGTGCGGCGCAGGGTCACCCATATCGGTGACGTGACTCCTGCAAGGCTCCGGGCTCAGCTGACGTGGTAGAGGTCCGGGTCGATGCCGTCGGTCACCAGCTCGTCGTAGGCCAGCACCGCTGCCATCTGCGAGCTGACCTCGAGCTTGCGGAGGATCGACTTGACCTGGCTGCGCACGGTGCCCTCGGCCACCTCGGACTGCTCGGCGATGGCACGGACTCCCACGCCCTCGTGCAGGCGTTGCAGAACCTCCTCCTCGCGGTAGCTGAGCGTCTTGAGTCTCGCGGTCATCTCGGCGCGCTCGGTCTCGAAGACCCTCCAGGAACCGACGAGCTGCTTGCGCTCCCGGCGGGAAAGGTCGGGCAGCCAGCCGGCTGCGAGGTCGGCGAGCAGCTCGCAGGCCGCATCCAGACCGGTACCGCTGGGCAGCACCAGGGTCGCACCCCGTTCGTACATCGCGCCCCAGGCAGGACCCCTCGGAGCCAGGGCCAGCACCAGCCAGGGCACGTCGAGGCTGCCGACCAGGACCCGAGCGGCTCGCACCTGGTCCATCCGGAACAGGTCGGTCAGGACAAGCCCCACGTCAGGCGCGGGTGTCGGACGCGTGCCTCGCGCGCGGTGCCGTCCGGCTCTCGCGGTGGAGGCCGCGTCCGGCCACTTCACGACCACGGTGTCGAAGGAGTGCTCGCCCAGTGCGGCGGACACCGACTCCGCGACGAGCCGCTGGTCGGATGCCACCGCCACGCGGACGGATCGGCGACCGCGGCTGCGCATGCCACGTACCGGCACCACGGATCACCCTTCCCTGAACCCTCGATAACCCCCCGACGGCACCGAGCCGTCCCCGTCCGGTGGTGCCAAGGTTTCTGTGGGCAGGTGCCCCGCGTCCAGCGCGGAAGGCGGTAGATCACCGCAATTGGTGATGGATTCGGAGGTGCAGGCCGTCACACCCATGTGGTCATCATCGGCCGCGCAAATAGCCCCTTCGGGTCATTCCGTACCCCCGATCGGGTACATACCGTCGTAGCGATCCCCCCAAGGACGTCCGACTTCCCCGGCCTCCTGTGGTCTCGCCCATCGTGCGAGCTGCCGGCTCCGAGGTGGTCAGTCGCCTTGAGATCGAGACATTCGTCAATGCGGCGTTAGTCCGCCGGCAGCACCTCGGGACGCTGGCCAGGATGACTTTGGGGGAGAAATGGCCACAGGGTACGAGCGACCCGTTCATCGGGAAGCGGCTCTGATCGCGGGAGCTTCGATCGTCGGCGCCTTGGCGCTGTCGACACGCCCGGGGGAGGCAGAGGGGCCGGGAGCGATGCTGCCCGTCGCTCAGCTGATCTGCTACACGCTCATCCTGGGCGCTGCCGTGCTGCACTACTTCGACTGGCGCGTCTCGAGCGTGGAGCGCGACGGTGAGACCGGCGTCAGGCTGACCGGGTGGCTCACGGTGGGGCTGGTGCTCGGGGCTTCGCACGGACTGGTCATCGCCGTCACGGGAGACGTGTCGTGGCACCTCGCAGGCGCCCGCTGGCCCCACGTGACCATGCTGGTGGTGCTCTCGGCGCTCTGCCTCCTGGCCCTGGTGGCCGAGCGGGTGGACGTGCCCGGCGACCCGGCCCTGCTGGGCGGTGCGGGCGGAGCCCTGCTGGTCGCGGGCAGCTCGCTGGTCCTGAAGCTGGCTCCACCCTCACCGTCCAGTGCAGTGATCCTGGTCCTCATCACCGCTGGGGTGGTCCTGGCCGCGACGGCCCTGGTGTGGATCCTGCTGCACCGCCTCAGCGTCGCGCTGCGGGTGCGCCGGCATCTCGCCGTGGCCGTGGCGCTTGTGACGGCGGGCGGCCTCGCCTCCGCCCTCGAGGACCCCTCGTTCATCGTCGCGACCTCCGCCATCGCGGCTCAGATCGCCGCGGCCCTGGTGATCTGCTCCATGACCCAGGGGCTCCTGCGTGGTTCCATCCTCGAGCGCCAGGAGCAGGTCGGCCGGCTCCAGCGATCGCTGGCCGAGGTACGCGAGGCGGTGGGCAAGGAGCGCGACCTCCTGCACGAGGTCGGCGCCACCCTGGCCGGGATCACCAACGCGTCACGAGTGATGCGCCACGGGCAGGCTGTGCCGGCGATGCGCCGGCAGCGGCTCGAGTCCATGCTGACGGCCGAGCTCGACCGTCTGGAGCGACTCATGCACGCGCGGGCTTCCGGCTCGAGCGGGCTCGCCGACGACGAGATGGAGCTCGACGACGTGATCGAGCCCCTGGTCACGAGCCACCACGCACGAGGCCGCGACGTCCGCTGGTTCCCCAGCGGCGACCGCGCCTTCGGTGACCCCGACGAGCTGGCCGAGGTCGTGAACATCCTGCTGGAGAACGCCGGCCGACACGGCGGCAAGGGCGCGATCCGGCTCTCGGTCACCGCCGCTGGCGGCGATGCCCTGGTGATCTGCTCGGACAGCGGCCCCGGCGTCCCGCACGAGCTGCGGGACCGCCTGTTCGAGCCGGAGGTACGCGGCCCGGCGTCGAAGGGTCAGGGCCTCGGTCTCGCCATCGCACACCGGCTGGCGTGCGCGCGTGGCGGAGACATCGAGCTCGTCGACGGCCACCAGCCCGGGGCGACCTTCGTCGCCCGCCTCCCGAGGAAGGCTTTCGATGCCGTCCGCAACATCGCGTAGTCAGTTCCGGGTCGCGATCGTCGACGACCACGTCCTCTTCGCCGAGTCACTCGAGCTGGCCCTCACCGTCGAGGGCTACGACGTCCGGCGGGTGGCCGTGCCAGAGAAGCGGCAGTCGCCTGGCGCCATGATCGCGACGGTGCTCCGGCGTCGTCCTCGCGTGGCCTTCGTCGACCTCGACCTCGGCCAGTTCGGCGACGGCGAGCAGCTCATCGCGCCACTGGCCAGGGCGGGCGTCAACGTCATCGTGGTCACCGCGTCGCTCGACCGGGCACGCTGGGGCGAAGCGGTGCGCTGCGGCGCGCGCAAGGTCCTTCCGAAGTCCAGGCCGCTCAACGAGATCCTCGCGACCGTCCGGCGCATCAATCAGGGGCTGCAGGTGATGTCCCTGGAGGAGCGCGAGGACCTGCTCCGCGAGTGGGCGAAGGAGCGTGCCGCGAACGTCGAGCTGAATGCGCGTCTCGAGACGCTCACCGTCCGCGAGCGCGAGGTCCTCGCCTACCTGATGAAGGGCCAGACCGTCCGGGAGATCGCGACCGAGTGCGTGGTCGCAGAGGCGACGGTGCGTACCCAGGTGAAGTCGATCCTCGCCAAGCTCGAGGTCACCTCCCAGCTGGCGGCGGTCGGGCTGGCCCATCGGGTCGGCTGGAAGCCTCCGCAGCTCACCCGCTGAGCCAGCGCGGCGTGGTGACCACGCCGTCCGCGGGCGCTCTGGCGAACGCCCACCCTGCAAATGCCGGGGAACATGCCCGATATGCATGATGAACCGTCGCGTCGCCCTTCCTACGTTGAGCGCACTCGCAGGGGGGGACATGACGCTCGCAACGGGACCGGTGGCACTCGCCACGTCAGCTCGCGAGGTGCGCCCGAACGACGCGGCCCCTCGGCGGGCCTCGGGGCGACGCCATCAGCTCGCGAACCTGGTCGTCGGCCTCGACGTGCTCGTCGCCGTGACGGTCGCCGGCGCGGCCGCCATCTACCCGACCCCGGGCGGGACGGTGCGCGGCGTGATCCTGCTGGGGTGGCCGGTCGCCATCGCCCTGGCCGGAGGCTACTCCCGGCTGACCACCGAACCCCGCCGGTTCCCGGGCCGCGCGCTCCTGGCCGCGGCTCTGGGTGCGTCCACCGCGGTGTGGAGCCTTCCCGCCCTGATCCCTGGCGCCGGCACCGACGAGTCGCCGCGAACGCTGGCCTCCGTGGCCCTCTTCCTGGCCGCCATGGTCTACGCCGGGTCGGCAACGGCCCGCGGACTGCTCGCCCTGGCGGCGCCCGCCCAACCCGTGCCCACCGTCCTGCTCGGCCACCGGTCGCAGGTCCGGGAGCTCCTGGAGGAGTCCGCCCGACCGGGCGGCCGGCGCGCCTTCGACCCGGTGGCTGTCTGCCTGCCCGACTCCACCGACGACGTCGACCCGATGACCGAGACCTGGCCCGTGCCGGTCACGCTCGGACTCGACAACCTCCTGGAGGTCGTCCGCACCCACCACGCCGAAGCCGTGGTCATCGCACCCGGGCCGGACGTCGACCATGCCTACGTGCGACGGTGGGGCGCGCGGCTCCAGCACGAGGACGTGCGGCTCCTGGTGAGCCCCGGGCTCCGCGACGTCGCCCCCCACAGGATCGGCAGGGCAACCCTGGGCGGCGACCGGATGCTGAGTGTCCACCCGGCCCCGCTCAGGGGTCCGTCGCGACTGGTCAAGGACGTCGTGGACCGGGCCGCCGGAGGGCTGCTCCTGATCGCCTTCGCGCCGCTGCTCGGAGTCCTGGCCCTGCTGGTCCGGGCCGACACCCCTGGGCAGGCCTTCTACCGACAGACCAGGGTCGGATGGCACGGCAGGCCGTTCAGCGTCTACAAGCTGCGCACGATGTGCGCCGATGCCGACCGGATCCGCACCGACCTGGAGGACAGCAACGAGTCCGACCAGGAGGGCGTGCTGTTCAAGATGAAGCGCGACCCGCGGATCACCCGCGTGGGGGCGTTCCTCCGCCTCAGCTCCCTCGACGAGCTGCCGCAGCTGCTCAACGTGGTGCGCGGCGAGATGTCCCTCATCGGGCCGCGGCCGGCGCTGCCGAGCGAGGTGCAGGCCTACGCACCGGACCTCCGCCGCCGGCTCGACGTGAAGCCGGGCATGACCGGACTCTGGCAGGTGTCGGGCCGCTCCGACCTGCCGTGGGACGAGACGGTGCGGCTCGACCTGCAGTACGTCGACAACTGGTCCTGGTGGATGGACGTCCGTATCGCCCTGCGCACCGCGACCGCCGTGGTGAGCCGTCGCGGCGCCTACTGACCCGGTCGCTGGTCGAGGCGTCAGCCGACGCCGCGCTCCTCCAGGTGCGCCAGGATCCGCTCGGCCAGCTCCGGCCTGCAGACCACGAGGTCCGGCAGGTAGACGTCGTCCTGGTTGTAGCGCAGCGGCGACCCGTCCACGCGTGAGGTGAACAGCCCCGCCGCACGAGCGACGGCCACCGGCGCGGCGGAGTCCCATTCGTACTGGCCACCCGCGTGCACGTAGGCGTCAGTGACGTCGCGGACCACCGAGATGACCTTGGCGCCGGCCGAGCCCATCGGGACCGTCTCGCCGCCGAGCGCCGCGACCAGGCCGTCGGTGAACGCCGGCGGCCGGCTCCGTGAGACGGCGATCCGAGGCCGGGGTGCCGTGCTCGGGGGCACGACGGGCGGCTCGCCGGTCGTGAAGGTGGTGCCGAGCCCGGGCTGGGCGACGGCGCCGGCGGTCAGGTCCCCCTCACCGCCGTGGCCCTCCCACAACGCGACGTGGACGGCCCAGTCATCGCGCGGGGGCTCGGAGAACTCCCGGGTGCCGTCGAGCGGGTCGACGATCCAGACCCGGTCTCGGGAGAGCCGGACCTTGTCGTCCTTGCCCTCCTCGGACAGCACGGCGTCACCCGGCCGGTGCTCTGCCAGCAGCTCCATGAGCAGCTGGTGGGCGGCGAGGTCGCCGGCGTCCTTCAGCTCGCGGCCCTCGAGCCCTTCCTGCCTGACCTCCAGCAGGCGGCGCCCCGCGGTCTCGGCCAGCCAGCCAGCCAGCACGTGGTCGTCGGCGTCGGCGGGGGGCGGCCCGGGGTGGAACGTCACCGGGCCAGCGTAGTGACGTCAGGGCCTCCCAGGCAGACACGGGCCGATCGGCCTAGTCACCCGCCGGGACAGGACTAGTTCCCTTCATCGAATTTAGGTACTAGAGTGCGGTCGTCGTCGCGAGAATCTCGGGGGTCTCGGCCCGACTGATCTCAGGGACGTCGCGGGGCCTGTGGGGGGATCCGGATGAAATCGCTTCGCATTCCGTTGGGCGTGTGGCACTGGAGGGGCACTGCCCTCGTGCTGCTGCTGATGCTTGCACCACTGCTGGCCTCGCTCACGCTCATGCCTGCCGGCGAGGTCCTCTCGACCGCCCTGAGTGCGCGTGGCCTGCTCGTCGGTACGGCCACCCTGGCGGCGGCCATCTTCATGTACTTCCACTGGCGGATCACCGACAACGAGACCTCCGGGCGACTGGCGATGCTGCTCACGCTGTCGGCCATGCTCGCGCTCGCCCTGGGTGGCTTCTCGCTGACCCACGCCGACACGGTGGAGACCCAGGCCGGGTGGTTGTTCGCCTTCCGGGTGGTGGTCCTGCTCGGGCTGGTCGGCATCGTGCTCGCCGCACGAGCGACGCAGCTTCGCGGCGATCCTCTGGGCACCGGGCTCGCGATCGGGCTCGGCATCGCCTGCGTGCGGCACGTGGTCCTCGCCGAGGCGCCCGCCCTGCCGTCGCCGGCCGACCATGACGTCATCCAGATCACCGTGCTGGTCGTGCTGGCCGGCGCGCTCGCGGGTGCGCTCCTCAGGCTGGAGCAGCTGCCGCGCTGGGCACGCGCCCGGGTCGCCGTCGGCATGCTGGCGGTCGTCGTGGGCTCCGGGCTCGGAGGAGCGGCCTCGTTGGTCTGCGGACTGCTCGGCGCCGTGCTGCTCGCGGGCACCGCCGCGGCCGTGCTCCACCAGGCCATCGAGGAGGAGAAGGAGGAGGTCGAGGCGCTCCACCTGCAGCTGCGCGCGGTCGCTGACGGGCTTCGCGAGGACCAGGCCCGGCTGCACGAGATCAACTCCACGGTGGCCGGCATCGCCTCGGCGCAGCGACTGATGAACGACGGCGTGACGTCCGACCGCGGCGAGGCGCTCGCGGCCATGATGCGGGCCGAGGTGGAGCGGCTGCAGCGGCTGGTCGCCGACAGGGGGCCGACCCGGGCCCGCAGCGTCGACCTCGACGAGGTCATCGGCCAGATCGTCCTCTCGCACCTGGCGCGTGGCCGGGTGGTCGTCTGGGCGCCCTCCGGGCTGCGCGCACTGGGCCGGGCCGACGACATCGCCGAGGTCGTCAACGTGCTCCTCGAGAACGCCGCGGTGCACGGCGGTCCCGACGCGGTCACCGTCGAGGTCCGCAGCGACGTCGAGGGCCGGGGCGTCATGGTCACCGTCTCCGACCAGGGCCCCGGCGTCCCGGTCCAGCTGCGGGAGCGCCTCTTCGACTGGGGCGTCAGCCGGCCGGACTCGCCCGGCCAGGGCATCGGCCTCCACGTGGCGGCCGACCTCACCCACGAGCTGGGCGGTCGGCTCGAGCTCGTCCCGACCGCGCTCGGTGCGACGTTCGCGGTGCACCTGCGCGCCGTGCCGCAGGAGGTGAGCGCCGATGACCGTGTGGCCCGCGCGAGCTGAGCGGCGAGTCATCATCGTGGAGGACCACCGGTTGTTCGCCGAGGCCGTGGACCTCGCGCTGACTGTCGAGGGCTACGACGTGCACCGGATCGAGGCGCCGTCCGACCCCGACTCCCCCGGCAAGCTGGTCGCCGAGATCGCCAAGAAGCAGGCGACCGTGGTGCTGCTCGACCTCGACCTGGGCCGGTTCGGCGACGCGGTGCGGCTGATCGAGCCGATCACCCGGTCCGGCGCCAACGTCGTCGTGGTCACCGGCTCGAGCGAGCGTGCCCGGTGGGGGGAGGCGATCCGCGCGGGTGCCCGCACGGTGGTCTCGAAGACGCAGCCGCTGCACGACATCCTGGCCACCGTGCGCCGGATCGTCGCCGGGTTGCCGGTGATGGACCGGGAGGAGCGCGAGGAGCTGCTGACCGAGTCGAGCAGGATGCGGGAGGACCACCAGTTCGTGCGTGAGCGTCTCGAGCAGCTCACCCACCGGGAGAGCGTCGTGCTCGGTCACCTGATGAAGGGCCGCGCCGTCCGCCAGATCGCCGGGCTCAGCACGGTCTCCGAGGCGACGGTGCGCACCCAGGTGAAGTCGATCCTCGCCAAGCTCGAGGTGTCCTCGCAGCTGGCGGCCGTGGGCATGGCCCACGAGATCGGCTGGCGCGCGCCGGTCTGATACCCCCGCCCCCCGGCGAGCTTCGGCTGCAGTGGCTGGGATTTCACGCCGCGGGCTGTTCTAGCTGTTGAAGCGTTGCTGGGTCTCGGCGAGCCCGACGGTCACCAGCGACTCGACGGCGTCCGCGGCGCGGTCCACCTGGAACGGCAGCTCCTTGCGCTCGGTCGTCGAGTAGTTGGAGAGCACGAAGTCGGCCGGGTCCTGCCGGCCGGGCGGGCGGCCGATGCCGACCCGGAGCCGGAAGAAGTCGCCGGTGCCGACCGAGGCCCGGATCGAGCGCAGGCCGTTGTGGCCGTTGTCGCCGCCGGAGAACTTGACCCGCATCGTGTCGAAGGGGATGTCCAGCTCGTCGTGGACCGCGATGAGCCGCTCCGGCCCGACCTTGTAGAAGGACAGCAGGGCCTTGACCGGCCCGCCGACCTCGTTCATGTAGCAGCGCGGCCGGATCACGACCAGGCGCGGCCCGGGCACTCCGGGCATGCCGAGCCGGCCCTCGGCCACCTCCGCGCGGCTCGCCTTGTGGGCCTTGAACGGCGCACCGAGCCGACGGACCAGCTCGTCGGCGACGAGGTAGCCGACGTTGTGCCGGTGACCGGCGTACGCCGGACCGGGGTTGCCGAGCCCCGCCACGATCCAGGGCTCGGCACCGGTGTCGTGCGGCTGCGTCACTCCTCGGAGGCGTCGCCCTCGGCGGACTCGCCGCCCTCGGCCGACTCGCCACCCTCGGCGTCCGCGGCCTCGATCTCGGCGTCGGAGTCCTCGCGCTCGATGCCCGCCTCGGCCTCGGCCTCCTCGAGCTCGGCCTCCAGGGCCTCCTCGCTCTGCTGCTCCCGGATGTTGACGATGAGCGTCTCCGGGTCGACGAGCAGGGTGGAGCCCTGGGGCAGCTCGAGCTGGCCGGCGAGGATCTGGGTGCCGGCGGGGAGCCCCTCGATCGAGACCTCGATGTTCTCGGGGATGTGGGTCGCCTCGGCCTCGATCTGGACCGTGGTGTTCTCGGTGACGACGACGGTCTCGGACGCCGCGGAGCCGACGAGCTGGACGCGGACGTCGACGGTGACCTTCTCGCCCCGACGGACGGCGACGAAGTCGATGTGCTCGATGACCCGGCGGATCGGGTCGATCTGGACGGCCTTGGTCAGCGCCAGCTGGGCCTCCCCCTCGATCTGGAGCTCGAGCAGCGCGTTGGAGCCACCGTGCTTGAGCGCCATCATCGTGTCGTGGCCCGGCAGGGTCACGTGCACGGTGTCGTTGCCGTGGCCGTAGACGACCGCCGGGATCTTGTTGTCGCGGCGGATCCGGCGCGCCGCGCCCTTGCCGAACTCGGTGCGGGTCTCTGCCGGGATCTTCTCGGTGGCCATGCTGATGGTGCTCCTCTGGTGTAGGTCCTGGGGGCCTCGACGCGATCGCGGAGGCACACTCTCCCAGTCAGCAAGCACTGTCTGCCGGAGTGGGCCGCCCTGTCGATCACGGCACCCGGATCCGGGCGCCCTCGCCGAGGCAACCGCAGCAGTCTAGCGACGCGGACGATGACCAGCCCAATCGTTGGCCAGTCGCTGGATGGCCACCCCGTAGCGTGGCCGGGTGCCCTCCCTCACCCTCGCCGAGGCCCGGGCCCGGGCCGCCCAGCTGTCCGAGGTGTCCTACGACGTCGACCTCGACCTCTCCGACCCGCAGTCGTTCGCCAGCCGGGTCACGGTGCGGTTCTCCTCCCGCGGCCCCGAGACCTTCCTCGAGCTGCACGGCGGTCAGGACCTGTCGGTGACCGTGAACGGAGTGGCGCTCGACCAGGCGGCGTACGACGGCGCGCGGATCGCGCTGTCCGGGCTCGGCGCGCGCAACGAGGTCGTCGTCGACGCGCGGCTGCCCTACGTGAGCGACGGCGAGGGGATGCACACGTTCACCGACCCGGTCGACGGGGAGCGCTACGTCGGCGCCTACGTCGGCATCGACATCACCCAGCGGGTCTTCGCCTGCTTCGACCAGGTCGACCTGAAGGCGCCCATCACCCTCTCGGTCGTCGCCGACCCGGCGTGGACGGTGCTGTCCAACACCAGCGTGGTCCTCCGCCAGACGGACGCGTGGGAGTTCGCCACGACGCCGCCGATCCCGGTCGACCTCTTCACGGTCTGCGCCGGACCGTGGCACTCCTACACCTGGCAGCACGCCGGCCTGCCGATGGGCTGGCACGCGCGGCGCTCCCTGGCCGCCGAGCTGGACCGCGACGCCGCCGAGCTGCGGCGGACGACCGAGGCCTGCTTCGACCACTACACCTCGATCTTCGACGAGCCCTTCCCCTTCGAGAGCTACGACCAGGTCTTCGTGCCCGGGCTCAACTGGGGCGCGATGGAGAACCCCGGCTGCGTCACCTACCGCGACGAGATGCTTCCCCGCGGCCAGGTGCGCGACGAGGCGAGGCGGCTCCGCGCCATGGTCATCGCGCACGAGATGTCGCACATGTGGTTCGGCGACCTCGTCAGCCAGCGCTGGTGGGACGACACCTGGCTCAACGAGTCGTTCGCCGACTACATGGGCTTCGAGGTGGCGCAGACCGCGGCCGGGTTCTCGGGCACCCGCCTGAGCTTCGAGACCCGCTTCAAGCCCGGCGGGTACGCCGCAGACCGGCGCCGCTCCTCCCATCCTGTCGCGCCGCTCCCCGAGGACGTGCCGGATGTCGCCACGGCGACCAGCAACTTCGACGAGATCTCCTACGCCAAGGGCAACGCGGCCATCCGGCAGCTGGTCACCTGGCTCGGCACCGACGACTTCCTCGCCGGCGTCAACGCCCACCTCACCCGGCACCGCTTCGGCAACGCCACCCTCGACGACCTGGTCGACGCGCTCGACGCCGTCTCGCCGCGCGACGTCCGCGGCTGGGCCGAGGTGTGGCTGCGGTCCGCCGGCCACGACACCATCCGGGTCCACCGCGACGGTGACGTGCCGGTGGTCGTCCGCGACGGGACCCGTCCGCACCGGCTCCGCGTCACGGCCTACGACGACTCGATGGCCGCCGTCGGCGAGAGGTGGATCGACCTCGAGGGCGAGCCGGTGCCGCTGCCCGAGTGGGCCGGTCGCGTCGTGGTGCCCAACTCCTCCGGCGAGACGTTCGCCCGGGTGGTGCTCGACGACCACTCGCGGGAGGTGACCGGCCGACACCTCCTCGCGGTGACCGACCCCCTGGCCCGCGGGCTGCTGTGGACCCTGGTCTTCGACCTCCCCGTCGAGGAGCAGCTCGCCGCCGTCGAGCGGCACCTCGCCGCCGAGCCGCACCCGACCCTCGTCGAGGCCGTCGTCGAGCACCTCGAGCGGCGGGTCCTGTCCAGGTGGGTGCGGCCCGGCGACGCCGCCGCGGTGCACGAGCGGCTGGCCGGCTGCTTCCGGGCCGGGCTGGCCGGTGGGCCGGAGGGCCAGCGTGCCCTGGCCCTCTCCGGCGGACTGGCACTGACCTCGCACGACGCCGACGAGCTGCGACGCTGGCTGGGCGCCGACCACACCGACCAGGGACACGAGCTCGACCCGGAGCTCCGGTGGTCCGTGGTCCACCGGCTGGCCGGGCTCGGTGAGCTCGACGCCGACGGGATCGAGGACGAGCGGCGCCGCGACGGCACCGTCCAGGGCGACCTCGGTGCGGCCACCGCGCTCGCGGCCCGGCCGACCGCCGGGGCCAAGGCCGAGGCCTGGGCCGCCATCAGCGAGGACCCCGACGTCTCCAACCGGCGCTTCTCGGCGCTCGCCCGCGGGCTGTGGTCGCCCGAGCAGGCCGAGCTCGTGTCGCCGTACGTCGAGGCGTACGTCGCCACCGCGCCCGCCCTGGCCCAGCGGGGCTCGGCGTTCGCCGCGTCGGTCGGCGACGCCTTCCCGGCGCTCTTCCTCGACGAGGCGCAGCTCGAGCGGGTCCGCACCGCGCTCCACGGTGACGTGCCGGCCGTGCTGCGCCGGTCGTGGGAGGACAGCCTCGATGACCGGGGCTAGTGTCGCCCTGCTCGTGACCCCACTCCTGGCCCTGGCTACGGCAGTGGCCGGCTGCTCGTCCGACGACCCGGTGGCCGAGCCACCCCTGCCCTCCAGCCCGCCTGCGTCGGCCTCCCACTCACCGACGTCCGAGCCACCGACTCCGAGCCACCGACGTCCGGGCCACCGACGTCCGAGCCACCGACGTCCGAGCCACCGACGTCCGAGCCACCGACGCCCGCCCCTGGAAGCGTGCCGCCGCCGTGGCTCGGCACCCGGCCGCTCCCGCTGCGACCGGACGGCTACGGCCAGGCCCAGCCGACCCCGCCCGAGCTGGACCCGCGCCGCTTCACGCTGCCCGACCGGCTCGAGCCCCTGCCCGGCCCCGGCTTCGCCTCGAGGGTCGAGGCGGTGCCGGCGGGGGTGCTGGCCCGCTCCACCTGGGAGCCGGGCTGTCCCGTGGCAGCCGACGACCTGGCCTACGTGCGGCTGACCTTCTGGGGCTTCGACCACCACCGGCACACCGGCGAGCTGCTGCTCAACCGGTCGGTCGCCGACGACGTGGTGGGCGTCTTCCGCACGCTCTACGAGGAGCGGTTCCCGTTCGAGGAGCTGCGGGTCACGCCCCGCTCAGAGCTGGACGCTCCGCCGACTGGCGACGGCAACGACACGGGCTCGTTCGTCTGCCGAGCGACCACCGGGTCGACCACGACGTACAGCCAGCACGCCTACGGCCTGGCCATCGACCTCGACCCGTTCCAGAACCCCTACACGAAGGGCGACCTCGTCCTGCCCGAGCTCGCGTCGGCCTACCTCGACCGTGGCGACGTGCGCCCCGGGATGATCACGCCGGACGGCGGCGTGGTCCGGGCCTTCGCGTCGATCGGCTGGACCTGGGGCGGGACGTGGAGCTCGCTCAAGGACTACCAGCACTTCAGCCAGAACGGTCGCTAGCACCCCGCCTGAGCAGGGCGGCCACGTCGTCGTGGCCGAAGTGCAGCGCCCACTGGTCGGGCCGCGACACGAACCGGGTGTCGGTGACGCCGGGGTCGGCCCCGAGGTCGAGCAGCAGCTGGACCATCGACGCGTCGCCGTTGCCCGCGGCCGCGTGCAACCCGGTCTCCCACTCCTGGTCGGACGGCACGTCGACCCGCGCCCGACGGTCGACGTCCCAGCCCAGCCCGACCGCACGGCGTACGCCGTCGGTGTTGCCGAGCTCCGCCGCCCACGCCACCAGACCCGGCCGGGCCGCGATGGCTGCGGGCACCGCCCCGACGTCGACCTCCCCGCCGTTGAGCACCGCGGCCACGACCGCGTCCTCGGCCGACAGGTCGCTGCTGGCGCCGGCCCCCAGCAGCAGGTGGGCGACCCCTGGTCGGCCGCAGGTGAGGGCGGCGGCGTAGGCCGAGCGGCGCGGCACGTCGTAGCGACCGCCGACCTCGGTGTCGGGGTCCACGCCGCGCTCCAGCAGCAGCCGCACCCGCGCCTCCATCCCGTGGGCGACCGCCCAGCCGAGCTGGAAGGCGAGCTCCTCGGCGTCGTCGAGGCCGTAGTCGAACAGCAGCACCAGGTGGCTGTCGTCGGCCCGGAAGGTCCGGTTGTAGAGCGTCTGGGCGTCGTTGGGGTCGGCACCGGATTCCAGCAGTGCGCGAGCCAGCGCCTCCCACTGCGGGTGGGCGGGCTGGTGGTCGGGTCCACCCTCACCCTCGCCGAAGGCGCCGGTCAGCGCGGTGAACGGCGGCGAGCCGCCGTGCCAGAGGTAGCCCGCGCCCGGGTCGGCGCCGGCTCCGGTCAGCACGGCCACCGCGTCACGGATCGCGTCGGCGGTGACGTCCGGGTCGTGGCGCGCGTAGGCGAGGTAGAGCAGCGGCGGCCAGCCGAACGGGCCGCCCTCGACGTTCGCCAGGGTCGCGTCGGCGTCCAGCAGCCGCCGCAGTGCGCCCGCGTCCGCGCGCGCCGCCGCGACGTGGATGCTCTCGGCGCCCAGGCCGGGCCGGCCCACGAGCATGGCCCTCGCGTTGGTGCGGCGTACGACATCGTCGGCGCCGTAGGTCAGGCAGGCCAGCCGCAGGAACTCGTCTGCCGGGTCCGCCTGCGGACCGACCAGGTCGGGTTCGCGAGACGGGTGGGTCAAGCGTGTCCTTCGAACATCGAGGTGACCGAGCCGTCCTCGAAGACCTCGCGGATCGCGCGCGAGATGAGCGGCGCGATGGAGAGCTGGGTCAGCTTGTCGAACTCACGGTCCGGTGTCAGCGGCAGCGTGTTGGTGACCACCACCTCGGCGACCGGACAGTTCTTGAGCCGGTCGACCGCGGGCTCGGACAGGATCGCGTGGGTGGCGGCGATGACCACCCCGGCCGCGCCCTCGGCCATCAGCGCCTCGGCGGCCTTGGTGATGGTGCCGCCGGTGTCGATCATGTCGTCGACCAGCACGCACATCCGGCCCTTGACGGCACCGACGACGCGGTTGGCGACGGTCTCGTTGGGCCGGTCGATGTTGCGGGTCTTGTGGATGAAGGCGAGGGGTACGCCGCCGAGCCGCGACGCCCAGCGCTCGGCGACCTTGATCCGGCCGGCGTCCGGGGAGACCACGGCGAGGTCCTGGTCGCCGTACTTCGACTGGACGTGGTCGGCGAGGATCGGCAACGCCATGAGGTGGTCGACCGGGCCGTCGAAGAAGCCCTGGATCTGGTCGGCGTGGAGGTCGACGGTGATCAGCCGGTCGGCACCGGCGGTCTTGAACAGGTCGGCCATGAGCCGCGCCGAGATCGGCTCGCGGCCGCGGTGCTTCTTGTCCTGGCGCGCGTAGCCGTAGAACGGCATGACCACCGTGATCCGCTTGGCGCTGGCCCGCTTGAGGGCGTCGACCATGATCAGGTGCTCCATGATCCACTCGTTGATCGGAGCGGTGTGGCTCTGGATCACGAAGGCGTCGCAGCCGCGGACCGACTCCTCGTAGCGGACATAGATCTCGGAGTTGGCGAACTCGTAGGCGGACTGCGGCACGAGCTCGGTGCCGAGGAGGTGCGTGACCTCCTCCGCGAGCTGAGGGTGCGCCCTCCCGCTGAAGATCATCAGATTCTTCTCGGTGGTGCGCTTCATGCCCGTCATGCGGCGGAGCTCCCGGCTGTTCGGTCTCGGCGGGTGTCAGTCCCCATCTGCTGCGGGCAAGTGTTCCACGGCCTCGAGGGCATCGGTCGCCGCGTCCGCCTGGGGGGTGCCGGCCCGCTTCGAGAGCGCCCAGCGCTCGAGGTTGCGCTGCGGGCCACCGCTGACCGCGAGGGCGCCGGGCGGGACGTTGCGGCGGACGACGGTGCCGCCCGCCGTACCGGCGCCGTCGCCGATCTCGACCGGGGCGACGAACGTGTTGTTGGCGCCCGTCTTGGCCCGCTTGCCGATGACCGTGCGGAACTTCTGGACGCCGTCGTAGTTGGCGAAGATCGTCCCGGCGCCGATGTTGGCGCCCTCGCCGATCTCCGCGTCGCCGACGTAGGACAGGTGCGGGACCTTGGCCCCGTCGCCTATCTGCGCGTTCTTGGTCTCGACGAAGGTGCCGATCTTGCCCTTGATCCCGAGGGCGGTGCCCGGTCGCAGGTAGGCGAAGGGGCCGACGGTCGCCTCGCCCCCGATCACCGCGAGCTCGCCGTGCGTGCGGATCACCCGGGCGCCGGCGCCGATCTCGCAGTCCTTGAGCGTGGTGTCGGGCCCGATGACGGCGTCCTCCTCGACGACGGTCGCACCGAGGAGCTGGACCCCGGGCAGCAGGGTGACGTCGGCGCTGAGCACGACGTCGGCGTCGACCCAGGTGGTCGCCGGGTCCATGACGGTGACCCCGGCCTCCATCCAGCGCGCCACGATCCGCTCGTTCATCACCTGGCCGGTCCGCGCCAGCTGGACGCGGTCGTTGACGCCCTCGGTCTGCAGGACGTCGGCGATCTCGTGGGCGCCCACGTGCAGCCCGGCCTCGCGCGCGAGGTGGACGGTGTCGGTGAGGTAGTACTCGCCCTTGGCGTTGTCGTTCGACAGCTTCGGCAGGGCCTCGATCAGGAACGCCGCGTCGAAGGCGAGGATCCCCGAGTTGATCTCTCGGACCTCGCGCTGCTCGTCGGTCGCGTCCTTCTCCTCGACGATGCCCTCGACCTCGCCGTCGCCGTTGCGTACGACGCGGCCGTAGCCGTAGGGCTCGGCCACCACCCCGGACAGGATGCTCACCGCCCGCTGCGCCGCCTCGTGCTCCTCGGCGAACCTCCGCAGCGACGCCGCCTCGAGCAGCGGCGTGTCGGCGTAGGCCACCAGCACCGTGCCCTCGGGCACCTCCCCGGACGCCGCCACTGCCTCCATGGCGATCCGGACGGCGTGCCCGGTGCCGTGCTGCTCGGCCTGCACGGCCAGCAGCACGTCCGGCACGAGCGCCTGGATGTGCGGCCCGACCTGCTCGCGCTGGTGGCCGACGACAGCGACGATGCGCCGCGGCTGCACCTGCTGCACGGCGGCCATCACGTGGCCGACCATGCTCCGCCCCGCCACCGGGTGCAGGACCTTCATCGTCTTCGACTTCATCCGGGTGCCGCCCCCGGCCGCCAGGACGATGACTGTCAGCTCTCCGGGCACCGGCTCACTCTAGGCGTGTGAGCCGGTGCCCGGACAGTCAGTGCTCAGGGCAGGTAGTAGGTCGCGTTCGGCAGCTTGTAGACGTGGTCGGCGTGCGCACCGATCAGGTCTGACCACTGGTCGCCGAAGTTGCCGACGATGTCGAAGCCCTGGTCCTCGATGTGCGCCCGGGTGCCGGACTTGTACTCGATCGTCGAGCAAGCCGCGTCGGACCCGCAGTCGACCCACGGCTGGGACGGGATCGAGGCGTTGCTGTTGGAGACCGTGACCGCGCCCTTGGTGAAGTAGTGCGCGGCGGTGAACAGCGGCTTGCTCGCGGCGTCGACGTACCCCTTCTCGGTGAGGTTGGCGATCGTGTCGGCCTGCTGGCTCGCACCCCGGCCGGTGAGGCCGAACACCGTGCAGCCGGCGGCGGCTGCGGCCTTCACCAGCGCGGCCATCCCCGGAGTCGCCGGGAAGAGGTGGCCGCTGACCCAGGTGCCCTGGAGGACCGGGTCGAAGACGAACTTCATCGCCCCGTCCTCCATGTCGTAGGTCCACAGGGTGGTGTCGTCGGCGTCGAAGACCACGGCGGGCTGAGCGGGCAGCGTGATCGCGGCGAGCGCAGCCGCGTCCTTCTTGAGCGCCTTCCTCGCCTTGTCGAGCTTGCGGTGCGCGCGCTTGCGGGCGGCCCGGGTCCTGGCCTTCTTGACTGCCTTCTTGGCCTTCTTGACGGCCGACTTGTCCTTGGCGACCTTCGCCGCCGCGGCGGTCTGCTTCGCCAGGGCGGCGTTGTAGACCGTGGCCCGGGTCGTGCAGTTGTTGGTCACCTGCGGTGTCCAGGACGACTGCAGCGAGGTGAGCTGGGTGATGTAGGGCGAGCTCACCTTGTTGGCGATGCCGGACGAGTCCGCGTTGTAGTAGCCCCGGATCATCTTCCGCACCGGGTCGATGTTCGGGATGTCGTCACCACTGGCCACCGAGTAGCCGCTCGAGCCGTCCGGCTGCATGACGTAGGACGTCGGCGGCACCATCGAGCCGTCGCTCGTCGGTGCGGTCGCGAGGTCGAGCGAGGCCAGGAAGTAGGTCGGGTTCGGGATCTTGGTCCACGTGTCGGCGAAGCCACCCTGCAGGTCGCTCCACTGGTCGCCGACGTTCATCAGGAGGTCGACGCCGTCGGCAGTCTCGATGTGGTCACGCGTCAGCGCCTTGTACTCCACCGTCGAGCACGCGGCCGGGTTGCCGTCGGCCGCGCAGTCGACCCACGGCTGGGTCGGGATCGACGCGGGAGGACCGGCCACGACCGGGTCCTTGGTGTACAAGGTCGCCGCGGTGAAGAGGGGCGTCCCCGCCGGCTGCCCGTTGACCGTGAAGCCCTGCTCGTTGAGGTTCGCGATCGTGTCGGCCTCCTGGGCCGCCGGGCGACCGGTGATGCCGTAGAGCGCGTAGCCGCGGGACTTGAGCTCCCTGAGCAGCCCCGGCATTCCCGGGACCTTCACGAAGAGGTGCTGGGTGACCCACGTCCCGTTGAGCGTCGGGTCGAAGTTGAAGTTGGTGGCCTTGTCCTCGAAGTCGTAGTTCCACAGCAGCGTGTCGTCGACGTCGAAGACGAGCGCCGCATTCGCAGGCGCCGTCGCCGGCAGCGAGTGGAGGATGCGGTTCTCGATCGACTGGACCTGGTCGATGTAGCGCGAGCTGGACTTGTTCGCGATCCCGCCGCTGGCGTTGTAGTAGGCGCGGATGGTCGACTTCACGGAGTCGATGTTGGGGATCGCCTCCCCGTCGACCGGAGCGGCGACGGTCCCGTCGTTCGGATTCACGACCATGCTGAAGGTCGTCCTCGGCGCCAGCGGGTTGTCGGCGTGGGCGGTCCCGGCCAGGGACATGAGCCCGGCCGTGACGGCGAGAGTGGATGCACAGGCAATGGTGCGAAGGGTTCGCGCGGCGCTCATCGATGCCTCTTCCGGGATGACGAGGAGTGGAGTCGCTGTATCTGAACTCCATCGCTGCCGAGATACAAGGGCGCCGCAACCGCTGGACAGGTTCCTTGCAGCCGCTCCCCGGGTAGGAGTCGAACCTACGTCGCTAGTCCTGATTCAAAGTCAGGCGGGCCCTACCGGCAGACCAACCGGGGAATGAGGTTCAAACCTTAGGCCGTCCCGGCGGTGGTGTCGGGCTTGCGTCATGCGGGCCGGGCAAGCGGTTGCTCTGTCGAGCAAGCGGGCGCTCCGTCCGTATGACGTCCCACCCACCCCGCCCTAGGGTCTTCCTCGTGGACCTGCCCGTGATGCCACCCGTCCGGCCGATGCTCGCGAAGTCGGTGAAGGGGATCCCCGATCCGGCCAAGCACGCCGGCCTGATCTTCGAGCCGAAGTGGGACGGGTTCAGGTGCATCGTGTTCCGCGACGGCGACGAGGTGGAGCTGACCAGCCGCAACACCAAGCCGCTGACCCGCTACTTCCCCGACCTCGTCGAGGCGATCAAGCGGCAGCTCCCGGAGCGGGTCGTGCTCGACGGCGAGGTCTTCGTCGCGATCGGTGATCGTCTCGAGTTCGAGGTGCTCCAGGAGCGGATCCACCCCGCCAAGAGCCGCGTCGACATGCTGTCCGAGAAGACGCCGGCCGGGTTCGTCGCCTTCGACCTGCTCGCCCTCGGCGACGAGTCGTACGTCGACCGGCCGCTGCGCGAGCGGCGGGCGGCCATGGAGGAGGCGCTGGCCGGGCTCGGCACCGAGGGGCCCTGCTACCTCACCCGCACCACGGCCGACGCGCAGGAGGCCGAGCAGTGGTTCGAGCAGTTCGAGGGCGCCGGGCTCGACGGGGTGATCGCCAAGCCGCTCGACGCGCCGTACACCGAGAACGGCCGCACCATGTTCAAGATCAAGCACTCCCGCACCGCCGACGTGGTGGTCGCCGGCTACCGCGAGCACAAGCAGTCCACGCCCGAGCGGCCGCTCCTGGGCAGCCTGCTGCTCGGGCTCTACAACGCCGAGGGGCAGCTGCAGCACGTCGGCGTCAGCGCGAGCTTCACCGAGACTCGGAGGGCCGAGCTCATCGAGGAGCTCCAGCCGCTGGTGTGCCCGATCGAGGACCACCCGTGGGGCCACTGGCAGGAGTTCCTGACCGCCAACCCCGACCGGGTGCCCGGCACCCAGAGCCGCTGGAGCCAGGGCAAGGACCTGTCCTTCACGCCGCTGCGCCCCGAGCGGGTGGTCGAGGTCGGCTACGAGCACATGGAGGGGCGACGGTTCCGGCACACCGCTCACTTCAAGCGGTGGCGCGAGGACCGCGACCCCGAGTCGTGCGGCTACGAGCAGCTCGAGGAGGTCGCGTCCTACGACCTCGGTGAGGTCCTGAGCGGCGGCCACTAGAGTTCCCACGTGCCTGACATCTCTGCGTACGCCGTCGTCCTGCTGGTCGAGGAGAACCTCACCCCCGAGGACGCGGGCCGGGTCCACTCGCTCCACGAGGGCATCGAGGACCCCGTCTCCTACGTCGTGCTGATGCCGTCGAACGACGGCCGTGCCCGCGTGCAGGCCGCGCTCGGCGCCTCTGGTGGGCTGGCGCCCGACCTGGTGCCCGGGCGCCCCCTCCCCCTCGACGACCTCGACCCGGAGGTGCTCGTCGCCGAGGCCCGCCAGGACGCCGAGAAGGAGCTGGCCAACGCCATCGCCGTCCTCACGGCCACGGGGTCGAGCGCGAGCGGCGAGCTCATCTCCGGCGACCCGATCGACGCGCTGGCCGCGAAGATCAAGGAGGTCGACGGTCGCGAGGCGATCATCTTCACCGAGGACCACTTCGTCGCGGAGCTCCTGCGCATCGACTGGACCTCCAAGGCACGCCGCCACCTCGACGTGCCCGTCCTGCACCTCATGGAGCAGGAGAACTTCGACGAGCAGGCCGGCGGCGGCGAGGGCGCGTCGCTCATCTGATGCGCCTGCGACGCCGGGAGCAGGTCGCGGTGGCGACCTACGCCGCGGTGCTGGACGGCGTCCACCTGTGGCTGGACGTCGACGGGCCGGTCTCGGTGCGCGAGGAGTCCGGGGCCGTGACCGCGCTGGGCGCCGTCCCCTGCGACCTGTCCGTGCTCACCCGGGCCACCGGGCCCACGAGGTCGTCGTACGCCGTGCTGGCCGGCGACAGCCCCGTCTCCCTGCAGCCGGCGCAGGGGTCGTCGCTCACGAGGACCCCCCTCTCCCCCGACGGGCTGACCCAGTGGGAGGTGCTCGCCGGCGAACCCCTCCGGCTGGTCAGGCACGCCGTCGCGCCGACCGCCGAGCTGGACGCCGTCGACGTGCGCGGCGACCGCGTCCACCTGCGGATCCGGCCCCCCGGCGGCGTCGAGCCGGGCTGCCACCTCCTGCTGCTCGACACCGACGACCAGGTGCTCGCAGCGCTGCCGGCGACCGCGCACGAGGGGCTCGTCGAGACCCTCATCGGCATCGACGACCTGCCCGCCGGCTACTTCGGCGTGCTCCGGCTCGCGGTCGGCACCGAGGCGGCCCGGGTGCGGATCCGGCGCCGCGGCAACGACCTCACCGACCCGCACCGCGCCGTGCTGCTGCCCGAGCTGCACCTGGGCGACCGCCCGCGGGCCCGCCTGCGCTGGAACCCCGACGGCCTGCTCGCCCTCCGCTCGCTCGACCCCGACGAGACCGAGGCCGAGGCCGAGGTGAGCCAGGGGTGAAGGTCACCTTCCTCGTCCAGTCCGCCTTCAAGCTCGGAGGCACCGAGCGCTCCGCGATCACCCAGGCCAACGCCCTGGTCGCGGCCGGCCACGAGGTGCGGCTCCTCAGCGTGGTCAAGGCGGCCGGGGAGCCGGCGTTCCGGATCGACGAGCGGGTGACGGTCGAGTTCCTGGTCGACCTCACCACGACCTACGACGAGGCGCTGCACGCGCGGCCCTCGCTGCTGGTGCCGGAGCGGTGGGACAAGCAGTTCTCGGCGCTCACCGACGTCGGACTCGAGGCGGGGCTGCGCGGGCTGACGACCGACGTGCTCGTCACGGTGACGCCGGCGCTGCTGGCCTCGGCCGTCAGCCTCGCACCCGACCCGGTCGTGGTGGTCCACCAGGAGCACCGGTCGTCGTCCCAGCGGACCTCCGGCATGGAGCCCCTGCTGGTCAACGCACCCCGCGCCGACGTGGTCGCGCTGCTGACGCCCACGATCGCCGACTGGCTGCGCGCTGAGCTCGGCCCGGTGGCGCCCGAGATCGTGGTCATGCCGAACCCGCTGCCGCAGGGCTACGCGCCGGGCTCGCTGCTCGACTCCAGGACGATCGTCGCGGCCGGGCGGCTGGTGATGGAGAAGCAGTTCACCAAGCTGGTGCACGCGTTCGGCGACGTGGCCGACCAGCTGCCCGGCTGGCGGCTGCGGATCCTGGGTCAGGGCCACCAGCGCCCGCACCTGGTCCGCGAGACCCGCAAGCGCGGGCTCTGGGACCGGGTCGAGCTGCCCGGCACCAGCACCGACATGGCCAGCGAGTGGGGGCGGGCGTCGGTCTTCGCGCTGACCTCGCGCGCCGAGGGGTTCCCGCTGCAGATGCAGGAGGCGATGGCGGCCGGCGTGCCGTGCGTGAGCTTCGACTGCGCCTCCGGTCCGCGCGAGATCGTCCGCCACGAGGTCAACGGCCTGCTCGTCGCGCCCGAGTCGATCGCCGGCATGTCCGCGGCGCTGCTCCGGATCGGCACCGACGACGACCTGCGCCACCGGCTGGGCGCCGGTGCCCTCGACACCGCCGCCGAGTGGGACGCCGACCGGATCGCCCAGCGGTGGGTGGAGATCTTCGAGGCGGCCCTCACCCGCCGGGCCGGCCGGGCCCGCTACGCCGCCCTGACCGCTGCGCCCGCGCCGGAGCCGCCCACGGTCCCGGCCTACGACGCCACCGGGGTGACGCCGGCGGCGGCACGCACCGCGGCACTGACGCTGGCCACCACGGCCGCCAGGTCGGCGAGCGACGAGTGGCTGGTGGTGCCGCCGCACGAGACGGGCGTGCCGGTGCTGGTGCTGCCGATGGCCGCCCGGCACCGGTTCCTCCAGGAGCTCGCGGCGGCCGACGTGCCGTCCTACCTCTCCCTGCGCGACCCGGCGGCCAACGGCTGGCACGAGCGCCGGGCACCCGTGCCCCAGCTGGCCTCCGCCCTGCTCCGCGGCCGGACGTCGGTGGTCGCGATCGAGCCGTGGCCCCTGGACGCCGGGGGCGGGCCGGCCTCGCTCCTCGGCCAGGGCTGCACGGTCGAGGTGGAGTTCTGGGAGGAGGGCGTCGACGGGCAGCTGGTGGCGCCACGCCGCAACCGCTACGCCCAGCGCCTCCCCCGCGGCTCCGCGACCCTCACCACCCGGGTCGACGGCCTCACGGTCCCGACGCTGCCGCTGATGGCCGCGCCGACGGTGCACGAGTGCACGTTCCCTGTCGACGTGGTCTTCACCTGGGTCGACGGCCGCGACCCCGCGTGGAACCAGGCCCGTCTCGACCGGCTGGCGGGCCTGTCCGGCACGGCCACGACGCGGGAGTCGAGCGGTCAGGCGCGGTTCGTCTCGCGTGACGAGCTGCGCTACGCCCTGCGCAGCGTCCACCTCTTCGCACCCTGGGTCCGCAAGATCCACCTCGTGACCGCCGGCCAGGTGCCGGAGTGGCTCGACGCCGACCATCCGCAGGTGACCGTGGTCGACCACGGGGCGATCCTGCCGCCGGAGGCGCTCCCGACGTTCAACTCGCACGCGATCGAGTCCGCGCTGCATCGCTTGCCAGATCTTGCCGAGCATTTCGTCTACCTCAACGACGACTTCTTCCTGGGTCGGCCGCTCGGTCCGGAGGCGTTCTTCAGCCCCGCCGGGCTGGCCGCGGTGTGGCTCTCCCACAACACCATCGGCCTCGACCAGACGCCCGACGCGGCGCCGTACCTCAAGGCCGCGTGGAACAACCGCCGGCTGCTCGAGGACGCCTTCGGGGCCGTCGTGACCGACAACCTCGCGCACGCGCCCTACCCGCACCGCCGCTCGGTGCTCGAGGAGATCGAGCGCCGGTTCCCGCGTGAAACGGCGGGAACCGGCCTGGCGCCGTTCCGCTCCGACACCGACCTGTCACTGCTCAGCTCCTTCGCCCAGCACTACGGGCTGCTCACCGGGACGGCGTACGTCGCCGAGTCGGAGCGGGCCTACGTCAACATCAGCAACAGCGACCTCGAGTGGCAGCTGAAGAAGGCGCTCGAGCGACGGCAGGACTTCGTGTGCCTGGCCGACCACCACGACCACGCCCTCGACCAGGAGCGGCTCGACAGCGTGCTCGACGAGTTCATGGCCGCGTACTTCCCTGTGGCCGCCCCGTGGGAGCGCGGCAACTGATCTGGACCAGTTGGCAAGCCCTCCGCGCCGGTTTGTGGGAGTTCTGTTACTGAACGCTGGTATCCCTGTTGCGTCGACGTGACCTGCCCGTGACGGGCTCGGCATACCGTTTCAGATGTCAGGAGCCTCCGGGCCCTTGATCTGGGGAACGGTCGGATCGTGCAACTCTGGGGGGAGCACGAGGCGGCAGGATCTCAGTTCGGAAAGGACCTCCACCGGGAGGTGTCGGGGGACACCAACCAGAGGGGCTCGTCGGGGGACGGGCCATCAGGTTCCTTCGCAAAGGGTTCCCGTCCAGGCGCTCGTGGGGATGCGCCGGGCGGGCCCTTTCGCGTGTGGTCGAGGCAGCTAGGCCGGCTCGACCCGGTTGCCGTCGGCGTCCCAGTGCTCCTCGACCTTCTTGCTGGGCTGCACCCGCGGCGGCTCGCCCGGCATCTTCGGGTAGTCGGGCGGGAACGGCATCTCGCCCCCCGGCAGCTCGTCGTAGAGCGCGAGCAGCGGCTCGAGCGAGTAGGCCGTCTCGTCGATCCTCGCCCACGCGTCGCCCGAGGCCGCGAGCCGCTCGGGGACGGTGAAGAGGTTGAGCTCGCGCGGGTCGGTGACCTCCGCCAGCTCCTCCCACGTCAGCGGCGTGGAGACCGGCGCACCCGGGATCGGCCGCAGGGAGTACGCCGAGGCGATGGTGCGGTCGCGGCAGTTCTGGTTGAAGTCGACGAAGATCCTCTCCCCGCGCTCCTCCTTCCACCAGGCCACCGTCACCCCGTCGTCGCGGCGGGCCAGCTCGCGGCCGAAGCCGATCGCGGCGTGCCGGACGTCGAGGAACTCCCAGCGCGGCTCGATCCGCACGAAGACGTGGATGCCCCGGTTGCCCGAGGTCTTCGCGTAGCCGCGCAGCCCGAGCTCCTCCAGCAGCTCGCGGGCCACGCCGGCCACCCGCACCGCGTCGGTGAACGACGTGCCCGGCTGCGGGTCGAGGTCGATCCGCAGCTCGTCGGGACGGTCCACGTCGGCTCGGCGCACGGGCCACGGGTGGAAGGTCAGCGCCCCCATGTGCGCGCACCACACCGGCACCGCGATCTCGGTCGGGCAGATCTCGTCGGCGGTCCGCCCCGAGGGGAAGGTGATCTCCACGGACTCCAGGTAGTCGGGCGCCCCCTTCGGCACCCGCTTCTGGTAGAACGCGTCGGCGTCCTTGTCCATCCGCGAGGTGGCCAGCTTCATCCCGGGGCGTACGCCGGACGTCCACCGCTCGAGCGCCGTCGGCCGCTCGCGGAGCGCGCGCATCAGGCCGTCCTCGACCGACGCGAAGTACTCCGCCACCATCAGCTTGGTGACCTCGGGCGTGGTGTCGGTCGCCTCGTAGATCACCCGGTCCGGACTCGAGACCCGGACCGCGCGCCCGCCCGCGTCGACCTCGACCGCTGCTGCCTTCGGCATGGGCTCAGCCTCGCTTCCTGGCGAAGAACGACGCCGACGGCCCGCTGTGGTTGTCGGCCTCGTGGGCGACCTCGACGTCGAAGCCGTTCGCCTCGAAGACGTCGAGGATCGTCCGCTTCTCGATCCACGCCGTGGTCGTGTGCACCCCGCCGATGAACTTCGGGTCGCTGGTCGGGTTCTTCTTGTAGGCCCGCCGGTGCAGCGGGTACGGCTTGCCCAGGTGCTCGTGCTCCTCGACGCCGACGAACCACCGCTTGTAGCGCCGGTCGGTCTCCGGCATCAGCTCGAGGTCGACGTAGTGCGTCCAGAGGTAGACGTCCCCGCCGGCGCGGCAGATGGCGTCGAGGACCGGCACGGGGTCGGACAGGTGGTAGAGCACCCCCGCCGCCACCACCACGTCGTAGGTCTCCTCGGTGGCCTGCAGCCACGGCACGAAGTTGCCGAGCTCGAAGCGCGTCCGGTCGAGCTCGAAGAGCTGCTGCACGAGGAGGCACTTCAGGTAGCAGAGCGTGTTCGCCTCGATGGCGCGGATCGAGGCCGCCCCGGCGCGCTCCAGCATGTAGGTGTGACCGCCCTCGAGCGGGCCGAGCTCCAGGACCCGCTTCCCGCCCACTCCCCCGGCCAGGTCGATCGCCCACTGGATGCGGTCGTCGCCGAAGAGCGGCACGTCGCCCGACGGGATGCCCGGCAGCGCGGACACCCACTGGCCCTCGAACAGGGCCGCCAGCGCCTCCGGACCGGGCGCCTTGTCCACGTACTTGTCGTTGACGACCAGCTCCATGCCGGGACCCTACCCACGCGATGGCGCCCACCGGACCCGCACCCGGCCCTTCCGCTCGGTCGACCTTCGGGCGGCTCGAGCGCGTCACTGGTCCCAGCGCCCTCACCTAGGGTGTGCGCATGACGACCGGGGACCCGTGGCCCGGCCGCCAGTCGCGCAAGGGTGAACGACGGCGCCGGATCTGGCGGCTCCACGACTTCGGTCAGGGCCACGGGCTGGAGATCGGGCCGCTGGCCCGGCCGATGGTGGAGCCCGACCAGGCCGACGTGAGCTACGTCGATGTCGTCAGCCGCGAGGAGCTCCTCAGCCACTACGGCCAGGGCGAGCACGGCGTGAAGGTCGACCGGATCCCCGAGATCGACTACGTGCTGATCCAGCCCGACGGCCGCTCCCTGTCCCTCGCGGAGGCGACCGAGCCGGGTGCGCCGTTCGACTGGGTGGTCGCGTCGCACGTCATCGAGCACGTGCCGGACGTGGTCGGCTGGCTGGCCGACGTGGCCGAGGTCGTGGTCGACGGGGGCGTCCTGGCGCTGATCGTGCCCGACCAGCGCTACTCCTTCGACGTGCTCCGACCCCTGACCACGGTGGGGCAGATGCTCCAGGCGCACCAGGACGGCGACCAGCGGCCCTCGGTCCGCGCCGTCTACGACCACTACTCGGCGACGGTCGCCTACGACCACCTCGCGATCTGGCGCGGTGACGCCCCCACCTTCGAGACACCCGCGCACCCCCCGCGGCAGGCCGGCGAGGAGGTCGAGAGGAGCCTCGGCGGGACCTACGTCGACTGCCACGTCTGGCTGTTCACGCCCGAGTCGCTCCTCCGGCAGCTGCGGGAGCTGCGGCGCGGCGGCCGGTCGAGCTGGTACGTCGAGCAGCTCGTCCCGACCCGTCCCGACGACGTGGAGTTCTACGCCGTCCTGAGGCGGCTCCCACGGGAGGCGGACGCCCGACGAGATCCCGACGGAGAGCTCGCCCCCCAGCTCGAGAAGCCCGAGACGGTCCTCGACCAGGACGTCCAGCAGCAGCTCGAGCATGCCCGCGCGACCATCGTCGCGCTGGAGCAGAAGGCTCTTCGGCAGTCCCGCAAGATCGCGGGACAGCGTCGCCGCCTCGAGGAGCTGGGAGGTGCCGCGCCCCCGCGCCGCGGCCGCCTGGGTCGCCTCCGCCGACGTCCTGGCGAGCCGTGACCCGACCCGTCAGAGCAGGGAGTTCGGCTCGAACCTCGGCTCGGGGTCGAGGTCCTCGCGGGCCGGCCGGACGAACTCGAAGCCCGACGTCGTGACCAGCTGCCAGCCCGGCTCCGCGTCCGGTGCGGCGCGCAGCTCCTCGGCGCAGGCCACGTGCATGGGCGGCAGGTGGAAGGCGTTGCGCGCCACCTCCTCCGGCGTGCCGAGGAAGGCGATGGGCCGGCCCAGCGACATCGCACAGCCGCCGCAGATCCGCGAGAGCGCGCACTGGGTCAACCACGAGCGATCGCGGATCCGGGCGGCTTCGGCGAGCATCACGACGCCTGCTGTCGCGACCAGCCGCCGGTCTCGGTCCGCCGCTGGGGCCGCTCGGCGTCGGTCTTGCGGCCCCGGTCGATCGACGGCGACGGCGGCTCGGGCTGGTCGGAGGAGGTCAGCTTGTTGGGCAGCGACAGCTTCATGATCGTGCGCAGCGCCTGGCCGTACTGCCGGTGCAGCGGGCCGGTCGTGTAGGGGATGTCGTACTTCTCGCAGAGCGCCCGCACCTTGACCGCGATCTCGGGGTAGCGGTTGCTCGGCAGGTCCGGGAAGAGGTGGTGCTCGATCTGGAAACCGAGGCTGCCCGACATGACGTGCAGCAGCCGGCCGCCCTCGAAGTTGGCCGAGCCGAGCATCTGGCGCAGGTACCACTCCGAGCGGGTCTCGTCCTCGAGCTCCTCCTCGGTGAAGTGCAGCGCACCGTCGGGGAAGTGGCCGCAGAAGATGATCATGTAGGACCACACGTTGCGCATGAAGTTGGCCGAGGCGTTCGCCTTCAGCGTCGACTTCCACTGCCGTCCGCTCAGCGCCGGGTAGACGACGTAGTCCTTGAGGATCTGGTTGCGGCCCTTGCGCCCGATCTGGCGCAGCTGCCTCTTCATCTCCTTCGGGTCCTTCTTGCCCTTGCGGATCGCCTCGAGGTCGAGGTCGTGCAGGGCGACACCCCACTGGAAGAGCCCGGCGAGCAAGGCGTTGTAGACGGGCTGGCCGAGGTTGACCGGGTGCCACTTCTGCTCGCGCGCCATCCGCAGGATGCCGTAGCCGATGTCGTTGTCGTGGCCGAGGACGTTGGTGAACTGGTGGTGGATGTAGTTGTGGGAGTGCTTCCACTGCTCGGCCGGCTGAGCGGTGTCCCACTCCCAGTTGGACGAGTGGATCTCCGGGTCGTTCATCCAGTCCCACTGGCCGTGCATGACGTTGTGGCCGATCTCCATGTTCTCGAGGATCTTGGCCAGGCCGAGGAGGGTGGCGCCTGCGACCAGGGCCGGCCGCCGCGTCTCCCTGCGCTGGGTGCCGGCGATCAGCGCGACCCGACCTGCGGCGGCGAGGCCGCGCTGGATCCGGATCATCTGGTTGATGTAGGCCGCGTCGGCGGTCGAGCGGGACTCCTCGATCTCGGCGCGGATGGCGTCGAGCTCACGTCCGAGCTGCTCGACGTCCGCCTCGCTGAGGTGGGTGTACTCCTTGACGTCTGCGATGGCCATGTTCGGTCGTTCCCTTCGCTCACGGGGTCGTTGTCAGATGTTCAGCGTCACGTCGCCCACGGCGACGCAGATGCAGGTCTGCACCTGCTCGTTGGGCTGGTCGTAGTCCTCGCCGTTGCGCAGGTCGCGCATGGTGCCCTCGATCTTGGTGATCGTGCAGGTGTGGCAGATGCCCATCCGGCAGCCGTAGGGCATCCCGATCCCGGCCGACTCGCCGGCCTCGAGCACGGTGGTGGCGCCGTCGACGTCGACGGTCTTGCCGGAGTTCTGGAAGGTGAGGGTGCCGCCCTCGCCGCCGTCGCCTGCCAGGGCCAGCGAGAACCGCTCGATGTGCAGCTGGTCCTCGAGCCCGGCCGCGTCGAAGTGCTCCTCGATCGCGTCCAGCATCGGTGCAGGCCCGCATGCCCAGGTCTCGCGCTCGCGCCAGTCGGGACAGAGCTCGTCGAGGGCCGAGAGCTCGAGCATCCCGTCGGTGTCGGTGTGCTGCTCGTGCAGCGTGAGCGAGTCGTGTCGCGACGCGAGCTCCTGCAGCTCGTCGCGGAAGATCATCCGCTCGACCGTCGGCGACGAGTAGTGCATGACCACGTCTGCCATCGAGCCGCGCCGGTCGAGGGTGCGGAGCATCGCCATCACCGGGGTGATGCCGCTGCCTGCGACGAGGAAGAGGACCTTGGCGGGAGGCGGGTCGGGCAGCACGAAGTCGCCCTTCGGCAGGGCCAGCCGGACGATGGTGCCCGGCTCGAGCCCCTTCACGAGGTGGGCCGAGAGCAACCCCTCCGGCATCGCCCGCACGGTGATCGCGATGGTGCGGCCGTCCCGCTTCGGTGGCGAGCTGACCGAGTAGGAGCGCCACTGGAACTTGCCGTCCACCTGGACGCCGATCCCGACGTACTGGCCCGGTCGGTGGTCGTAGTGCCAGCCCCAGCCGGGACGGATCACCAGGGTGGCGGCGTCCTCGGTCTCGGGCACCACCTTCTCGACCCGGCCGCGCAGCTCACGCGAGCTCCACAGGGGGTTGACCAGGGTCAGGTAGTCGTCCGGCAGCAGGGGCGTCGTCAGCTTCGAGCCCGCCTTGCGGACGCGTTCCCACGGGATCGTCCCCGACATGCTTCTTCCTCCCCGCGCGGCTGGACATGGGCGTCACAACTCAGTGAACGAGTGTTCTCTCAACTCGTCAAGGGCAGTACCCGTCCTTGTGGCATTCATTACTCTGGGAGCCATGGACTACGCCGTGCAGAAGACGGACGCCGAGTGGCGCGAGGAGCTCTCCTCCGAGGAGTACGCCGTGCTGCGCAAGGCCGGCACCGAGCGGGCCTTCACCGGCACCTACACCGACACCGAGACCAAGGGCATCTACTCCTGCAAGGCCTGCCACGCCAAGCTGTTCGAGTCCGACACCAAGTTCCACTCCGGCTGCGGCTGGCCGTCGTTCTACCAGCCGATCACCGACACCGTCGAGTACATCGAGGACGTCACGATGGGCATGAAGCGGGTCGAGGTCCGCTGCGCCAGCTGCGGCTCGCACCTGGGCCACGTCTTCCCCGACGGCTACGGCACACCCACCGGTGACCGCTACTGCATCAACTCGATCAGCCTCACGCTGGAGCCGGCCGACGGAGCGCCCAACACCTAGGAGCGCCCAGCACCGAGAGCGCGCGACTCACACCGCGTCCACCAGCGCCGAGCTGACGAGCACCACGCCCGCACCGTAGGACGCGTCCGCCCAGTCCTGCAGCGTTCCGTCGTCGTAGTAGACGTCCACGAGCACGTGGCCCTCGCTGCCGTCGCCGCCGTACGCGCCCAGCACGCCGGGCACGGACTGGAGCTCGTCGGCGATGCCCGCCAGCTGGGTGGCGTCGTAGGACTTCGCGGGTGCCGGTGTCGGAGTGGGCGTCGGCATCGCCGGGTCGTAGAGCGCGCCGGGCACGGCTTCGGTCGCGGTGAACGACGTGCCGTCCCAGGTGCCGGTGACCGCGTAGGTGCCCCAGCGGACGTCGCCCTGCTGGTCGTAGGTGCCCTCGTGGTCGGCCCAGTCCCACTCGTGCAGCGCGGGACCGCCGCACTGCGGCGGGTAGGACTCGGCGATCGGTCCGAGGCAGAGCTCGGGCGAGCCGGTGTCCATCACGGTGGCGAGGTTCCGGGATCGGACCGGACCGTCCGGCACGGCGGGGGCCGGTGGTCCCGAGGCCGACGAGGACGGGCTCGGATCGCGGGCGACGTCATCGGATCCGTCGTCGCTGCACGCAGCCCCGGCCAGGACGAGGGTGGTCAGGGCAGCCAGCAGCGACAGACGGATCCGCATAGGCGTCGGACGCAGTCGGGCAGCCATCGGTTCCCGACACTAGGGAAGCCGGTGGACCAGGTCCGCGACGGGCGCCAGGGCCCCGGTGTAGAACGGGACCTCCTCGCGCACGTGCCGCCTCGTCTCGGAGCCGCGCAGGTGTCTCATCAGGTCGACGATGCGATGGAGGTCGTCGGCCTCGAAGGCGAGGATCCACTCGTAGTCGCCGAGCGCGAAGCTGGCGACGGTGTTGGCCCGGACGTCGGGATAGTCGCGGGCCATCTTGCCGTGCTCCGCGAGCAGCCGGCGGCGCTCCTCGTCATCGAGCAGGTACCACTCGTAGGAGCGCACGAACGGGTAGACGCAGATGTGCCGCTTGGGCTCCTCGTCGGCGAGGAACGCCGGCACGTGGCTCCGGTTGAACTCCGCGGGCCGGTGCAGAGCGACCTGCGACCAGACGGGCGCGAGGCGCCGGCCGAACGCCGTCCGCCGGAACCGGTGGTAGGCCGCCTGCAGCGGCTCGGAGTCGGCCGCGTGCCACCAGACCATCAGGTCGGCGTCCGCGCGCAGCCCGCTCACGTCGTAGACGCCCCGGACCACGACGTCGCCCTCGGCGAGCTCCGCGAAGAGCTTCTCGACCTCGGCCCCCTCGGCGGACCGGTCCGCCTCCTCGCCCAGCGGCTCGGCGAGCCGGAAGACCGACCACATCGTGTAGCGGATCGAGTCGTTGATCTCGCGGATGCGCGCGGCGTTGGACTGCGGCTCGCTCATGGGTCCCATTGTGCCGGTGCGCAAGAATCCACCGGTGACGCGCACCCTCCAGGCCCTGCTCGGCGACCTCGGTGACCCGGGTGCGGCCGCGTGCGTGGTGCGCGACGGGGCGGTCGCGGACGAGGCGGTGACGGGCACCCTCGACGGCGATCGGCCGTGGACGACCGACACGCTCACGATGACCTACTCGTGTGCCAAGCCCTTCGCCGCGCTGACCGTCCTCACCCTGGTCCGCGACGACCGTCTCGGGCTCGACCAGCGGGTCGCGGAGCTGTGGCCGGCGTACGCCGCCCACGGGAAGGAAGCGACCACGGTCCGCCACGTGCTCGCCCACCAGGCCGGGCTGCCGTGCTTCCCCGAGGCGGCACGGGACGTCGCGTTCGACGACTACGACGCCCTGGTCGGCCTGCTGGCCGATGCCACCCCGCTCCACGCCCCCGGCGCCGCGTGCGCCGAGCACGCGCTCACCTACGGGCACCTCTGCGACCAGCTCGTGCGCCTGGTGACCGGTGAGGACCTGGCCTCCCGCTTCGCCCGGCTCGCCGACGGGCAGGGCTGGGACCTCCACCTCCGCGTCGCGCCGGGCGACCTCGCCCGGGTCGCCGATCCGGTGGCCCTCGAGGAGGGCTGGCCGGCCGGCTACCGCGACGACCCGCGCTGGGGGCCCGCCATGACCCGGCCCGACGGGCTGCTCGACCCGGAGGTGCTCGGGTCCGAGCGCTGGCGCGCCACGTCGTTCCCCGCGGTGAGCCTGCACGCCAGTGCCCTCGGGCTGGCGAGGTTCTACGGCCACCTCTTCGACGGCACCGTCGCGGAGCTCCTCGGCCCGGAGCTGCACGCGGAGTACGTCGGCCCGCAGGTCACCGGCCACGACCTCCTGCTCGACCGCGAGGTCACGTGGACGCTCGGCTTCCAGATCGACGAGCTCGACGTCGGCATGGGTGGTGCGGGTGGCAGCAGCGCGTGGTGGTCGCGCACCGGCGGCTACGCCGCGGCGTTCGTCAGCCGCGGGCTCGGCACCCATGACCGCAGCGAGGCGTTCTACGAGCTGCTGGAGGACCGGTACGCCCGAACCCGGGTCGACTCTCCCTAGTCTCCCGCTAGTCTCCCGCGCGCGGGACGGTGGCGAACCAGCCGGCAGGGCCGAGGTCGGAGCCCATCCGCGGCACGTACTGGTCGAAGAACACCCGGGCGATGAGCTCGCGGCGGCTGCGCACGTCCGCCTTGTCGAAGACCGACTTGAGGTGGTCCTGGACCGTGTAGGCCGACATGTGCAGCGTGGCGGCGATCTCCTTGGTGTCGACACCCTGCAGGACCAGCTGGGTGACGTCGCGCTCGCGGGGGGTCAGGTCGAAGGCGGCCACGACCAGCGAGACGATCTCCGGCGGCCTGGCCTCCTCGATCGTCACCACCACCTCACCGTCGCGGTCGCCCAGCCCGGACAGCGGGGAGGCGTGCAGCACGAGCCACTGGCCCGACGCCGTGCGCACCCTGGCGGTGGGGACCCCGGCCGCCCCGCCGCGGGAGATGCGGCGGGCGCTGCCCACGAGGGACGCGATGACGCCGAACGGGTCGGCGCTGTGGTCGGCGATGCTCATCTCGGCCAGCCGGGCTGTGGCTGCCGGACTGGTCTGGAGGATCTCGTCGCGGGCACCGACCACGAGGACCGCGGGACCGGCAGGGGTGACGGCGCGGTCGCCCTCCGCCATCCTGGCCAGCAGCCCCGATCGCACCCCGCGGGCGAAGCACGGGCCGAGCCCACCGAGGAACTCGACCTCCTGCGCGCTGAAGGACGCGTCGTCGGCGCCCCGGAACAGGGCCATGCCGCCCCAGAAGAGGCCGTGCTCGCGGAAGAGCAGCCGCAGCTCGTCGTAGTAGCCGAACGCCGGCACCATGAGCTCGCTCATCCGCTGGGACCGCTCGACGTCGCCGTCGGTGTGCTGGTGGATGCCCAGGGCGCTGATGGTCGACCCGGCGAGGTGGCGGTAGGCCGTGGTCTCCTCCGAGTCGTACTCGAGCTGACCGAACTGCCCGTCGAACTCGTTGCGGCCCCGGAGGTCGCCGTACTTGCGCGCGCTGGTCAGCATCAGGGTCGCCGGGTCGTGCGTGCCGATGCACGCGGCCACCGAGGGGACGGCACGAGAGACCGAGGCCACGGCCTCGGAGAGGAAGTCCTCCAGCCCCAGACCCGCACGCGAGAGCACCTCCACGTCTCCGCGGACGCGCTCGACGGTCAGGGTCGAGGCATGCACGTGTTCCAGTGTGGCCCCCCGTCGCACGCTTCGCCATCCCAGAGTTGTGGGGTGCCGGGCCCCCCAGACCCGGGGCGCGGGAACGCCCCGGTGGCGAGGGATTGTCCGGGTGCGGGCGCTGGACGAGGGTTCTCGTCGTGAGCGCCACGACCCAGGACCTCCCGGTCCAGGCCCCCGTCGACGACCACGGCCGCCTGGTCCACGCCGGCGACCTGGCCGCGCAGCTGGCCCTGGCCGTCACCCGGCTCGAGGCGACCCTCGTCGCCCTGGCCCGGACGCCGGCCGGGCTGGCCGAGGTCGAGGTGCGCACCACCGACCGGATCGCCCTTCTCGGGGTGCTCGACGTCCTGACGGACCGTCTGGCCGCGACCGGCGCCCGACCGCACACCCGCATCCGCGAGGTCGACGGGCTGGACCTACCCGGCCAGCAGGTCGCGCTCGCCGCCACCCTCACACCCCGAGAAGGAACCGCCATGACCCTCACCCCGCCCACGACAAGCCCGGCCTCGCTCGCCGTCCGGGCAGCCTGCCCGGAGCGCGTCGTCCTCCCCGACGACCCCGGCTACGACGCGGCGCGGCTGGCCTGGAACCTCGCCGTCGACCAGCGCCCGGCCGCCGTGGCCACCCCGCACACCGTGGCGGAGGTGAGCGCGGTCGTCAGCGCCGCGACCTCCGTCGGGCTCCGGGTCGCACCCCAGAGCAGCGGCCACTCGGCCGCACCGCTCGAGGGCCGACTCGGCGGATCCGTGCTGCTGCGCATGCACGAGCTCACCGGCGTCGAGGTCGACGTCGAGCGCCGCATCGCTCGTGTCACCGGAGGCACGCTGTGGAGCGACGTGCTGACCGCCGCGGCGCCCCACGGCCTCACCGCCCTCCACGGGAGCGCGCCCGACGTCGCCGTGGCCGGCTACGTCCTGGGCGGTGGGCTGTCGTTCTACGGCCGCCAGCACGGGCTCGCCAGCAACAGCGTCTCTGCCATCGAGGTGGTGCTGGCCGACGGCACCCTGCGCCGGACCACGGCGGACGAGGACGCCGAGCTGTTCTGGGCCCTGCGCGGTGGCGGCGGCGGCTTCGGTGTCGTCGTCGCGATCGAGCTCACGCTGCTCCCGATCGCCGACGTGGTCGCCGGCATGCTGCTCTGGCCGGTCGAGCGCGCTCCCGAGGTCGTCCGTGCCTGGGCACGGTGGACCCGCGAGGTCCCGGAGACCGTCACCACCTCGATGCGGGTGATGAGCTTCCCGCCCCTCCCCGAGCTGCCGCCGTTCCTCAGCGGCCGCCGGCTGGTCATCGTCGACGGCGCCCTCCTCGAGGACGACCACCGCGCGGCCGAGCTGCTCGGCCCGCTGCGGGCCCTGGCTCCGGAGATGGACACCTTCGCCCGGATCCCGAGCGCCGAGCTGATCTCGGTCCACATGGACCCTCCCGGCCCGACGCCGGCGGTCTCGGACCACGCCGTCCTCGACGAGCTCCCCGACGACGCGGTCGAGGCGCTGCTCGGCGCGGTCGGCCCCGGCACGACGACCTCGCTGATGTTCGCCGAGCTCCGACACCTCGGTGGCGCGCTGGGCCGGCCGGCACCCGCCGCGGGGGCCCTGTCGCGGCTCCCGGGCCGCTACGCGCTGTTCTGCGTCGCGGTGGCGGCGGTGCCCGAGGCGGCCGCCGTGGGCCTGGCCGATGCGGCGGCGGTCGTCGCGGCGCTCTCGCCCTGGTCGCGGGGGCGCAGCGTCCTCAACTTCGACGAGCGCGCCGGCCTCGGCGCGGCCTCCGCGTTCGACGACGACGCGTGGGCCCGCCTGGTCGCCGTGAAGGCCGCCGTCGACCCCCGCGGCGTCTTCCAGTCGAACCACGAGATCGGCTGAGGAAGGTCCCAGGTTGGGGTGCGGCCGTCAGTCCCGGCCGTACCCCGCCTCCCGCGCCTTGACGATCGCGTCGCCGCGACCGGCCGCGTGCAGCTTGCCGTAGATCGACGAGACGGTGTTGCGCACCGTCTTCCCCGACACGAACAGCTCGCGCGCGATGGCGTCGTTCGACTTCCCGGCGGCCAGCGACTCGAGCACCGACCGCTCCCGGTCGGTGAGGTCGGGGAACGGCTCCTCGGCCCGGGCGCCGGGCCGGGCCGAGGCGAAGTACGCCGCCACCTTGTCCGCGAGGGAGGCGCCGAAGACCATGCCGCCCGCGGCGGCGGCGCGAATCGCGTTGTGCACCTCCTCGGCGCCCGACCCCTTGAGCAGGTAGCCCGACGCGCCCGCCCGCATGGCGCTCAGGACGGTGTCGTCGTCCTCGTTCATCGTGAGCATGACGACCTTGGTCTCCGGGCGCTTGCCCGTGACGAACCGGGTCGCCTCGATGCCGTCCAGCCGTGGCATCTGGATGTCCATCACGACCACGTCGGGGCCGGTCTCCTCGATCACGTGCAACGCCTCGCGACCGTCCTCGGCGGCGCCGACGACCTCGACACCGTCGAGCGCGCCCAGGAGGGCGACGAGGCCGTCCCTGACGATCTGGTGGTCGTCGACGACCACGACACGGATGGTGCTCACAGCTTCACTTCCTCGGGTTGGGTGACGGACACAGGCAGCCACGCCCGTACGACGGTGCCTCCTGTCGGTGGGCAGGTGACCTCGGTGCGGCCGCCGAGCTCGTCGGCCCGCTCGCGCAGCGACAGGAGCCCGACCCCGGCCTCGCGGTCGGCCGCGATGCCGACGCCGTCGTCGGCGACCTCGACGAGCAGGTGGTCACCGTCGAGGACGAGCCGGATCGTGCACGACCGCGCGCCGGCGTGCCGGCTCACGTTGGTCAGCGCCTCGCCGGCGATGCGGTAGGCCGCGACCTCGACGGCCGCGGGGAGGGCCGCCAGCGCCTCGGCCTCGGGCGACTCGACGCGCACCTCCACGCCCGCCACCAGGTCGCCCTGCTGGCGCAGCGCCGCGGCCAGGCCGAGCGTGTCGAGCGCGGGCGGACGCAGGTCGCTGACCAGGCGGCGGACGTCGTCCATCACGCCCAGCAGGTGCGTCTCGGTGACCCGCAGCTGCGCGGCGGCCGCCTCGGGGTCGCGGTCCACGGTCAGCCGGGCGGAGTCGAGCTGGAAGACCGCTCCTCCCAGGGACGGGCCGAGCCCGTCGTGCAGGTCGCGCCGCAGCCGGCGGCGCTCCTCCTCGCGGGCGAGCACCAGCCGCTCGCGGTTGTCCTGCAGCGCATCGGCCAGCTGCGTGGTCCGGGCCGCGACCGCCGCCTGCCGGATCAGGTCGGCGAGCAGCTCCTCGTCGCGCCGGCTGAGCCTGGTCCGCAGCCCGCGTGCCGGCAGGACCAGCCGCCCGACCTCGCGGCCCCGATAGCTGATGGGGAGGCTGCGGACCTCCCGCGGCCGGGTTCCCGAGGTCGCGGTGAGCCGGGCACCGCCGGCGCGCTGCACCTCCACCGCGACGTACGAGACGCCGAACGCGCGACCCACGGCCTGCGCCACGGCGAGCAGCTGGTCGGTCCCCTCGTCGGCCAGCTCGAGCCCGGCGGCCAGCCCCGCGACCACGTCGTAGGGGTTCTCGCGCTGGCCCAGCAGGAGCCGCCTCACCAGCCGCCACACAGCCGCGCGCAGGGGTGCGTAGACGACCGCCGAGCAGATGAGGACGAGCAGGACGACGTCCCGCTCCTCGAGCGAGTCGCCGAGGGCGAAGGTGAGCACGCTCAGGAAGGCCAGGTCGAGGGCGAGGACCAGCACCCAGAGGCCGCCGTAGACCACCGTCTTGGTGAACAGCTCCTCACCCGACACGCGGGTCTGCTCGAGCAGGCCCACGGTCATCGCGCCCGCGAGCACGGACGAGCCGACCCCGACCGTCCACGCGTCCAGCGTCCCCTCGCGGACGATCGTGTCGGCGGCGGCCGCGAGCGCGATGGCGACGACGGCCCAGAGGAGCCAGTAGAGCTGCTCGCGCTCGGCCCGGCTGCTGCGCCGGAACCTGATGACGGGAGCGGCCAGCTGCACCGGGAACAGGAGGATCACCGCGATCGCCACGGAGGGCGCCATGACGCTCTCCAGCAGCGGGCCGATGACCGGCGCCATGAGGACGTGCTCGCCCTCCAGCACCGAGTTGTCCCCGTCGCGGCCGATGACCGGGATGAAGTCGAGCGTCCCCGGCCCGAGGAACTGCATGGCCCCCGAGATCGTGGACCCCAGCACGCTCAGCGCGACGATCCGGCGCCAGCGCCCCTCGATGAGGCGCCCGGTCGGGTAGAGCACGAGCAGGTAGGACGCGAACAGCTGCGGGACGACGCTGCTGACCTTGATCACCCAGACGAGCGCGACGAGCCCGTCGTCGGAGCCGGAGGCCGGCGGGCCGCCGACGGCCCAGTGCACGTAGCCGCGCAGGACGGCGGTGACGAGCGCGGCGAGCGCGAACACCGCGCAGCCGGTCGCCATCCGGGGCCGGCCGAGCCGCACCAGCGTCGCGGTGAGCGCCGCGAACGACGCCCCCATCAGCGCATGGATCCACACCGGGCCCGGCACGAGCTCGTGCGCGTAGCCACCGGGCTCGGCGGCGAGCTCCAGCGTCGACGCCGTGGCGACGGCGACCCCGGCCGCGACGAGGATCGCTGCGGGCGTGAGGCGGCGGCTCACGCGGTCCTCCGGAGCGGAAGGGTGATCTCGACGGCACCGTCGGCCGCGACCTCGCAGCGGCCGCCGAGCTCCAGTGCCCGGTCGCGGACCAGGTCGAGGAGGGCCTCCGGGTCGGTGTCCGTGCGCGCCTCCAGCGCCAGCCGGTCCGGGGTGGTTGCGAGGGTGAGCCGACAGGCCGCGGTCAGGGAGGCGCAGCGAGACAGCAGCTCGCTGGCGATGCGGAACACGGCGACCTCGACGCCCGCCGGGAGCCCCCGGAGCTCCTCGCCGCGCACCCGCACCTCGAGGCCGTCCCGCCCGAGCAGCGCGACCTGCTGGCGCAGCGCGCCGAGCAGGCCCAGGTCGTCGAGGGCCGGCGGCCGCAGGTCGTGCACGACCCGGCGTACGTCGGCCACCACGTCGCGCAGCTGGGCGCTCGTCCGGGCGATGGTCTCCTTGGCGACCTCCGGACGCTCCTCGACGAGCAGCCGGGCCGTCTCGACCTGGTGGACGAGGCCGCCGAGGGTGGGGCCGAGGTCCTCGTTGAGGTCGTGGTGGATCCGGCGGCGCTCCTCCTCGCGGGCCACGACGAGCTGCTGGCGGTTCTCCTGCAGCTGCTCGGCCAGGCGGCCCGTGCGCGTGGCGGTGGCCGCCTGTCGCACCAGGTCGCTGAGCAACCGCTCGTCGCGGCCGCTGAGCCGGGTGCGGATCCCGCGAGCCGGCAGGACCAGGACCCCGACCCGGTCGCCGCGGTAGGTGATCGGGAGCGACCGGGTCTCGGCCACCGGGGTGCCGTACGTCGCGACGACCCGCTCGCCGTCGGCGCGATGCACCTCGACGCCGACGAAGCCGATGCCGAACGCGACCGCGACCGCGTGGGCCACCGCGGTCAGCTGCTCGCTCTCCTCGTCGGCGGCCTCGAGAGCAGACGCGAGGCGCGCCACGACGTCGTAGGGGTCGTCGCGGCGGCCGAGCACGAGCCGACGCACGAAGGCCCACAGCGCGGACCGCAGCGGGTTGTAGAGCACCGCGGAGAGCAGCAGCACGATGAGGACGACCTGCCGCTGCCCGAGGTGCTCGGCGAGCACGCGGTCGAGGACCGCCACGACCGCGAGGTCCACGACGACCAGCGAGATGGACAGCAAGGTGAAGACGAACGTGCCGTCGAGCAGCCTCTGGACGGGCACCACGGTGGGCGAGACGATGCCCACGGTCATGGCCACGGCCGGCAGCGACGCGATGACGAAGATCGTCGCGTCGCGCACGATCGTGAGCTCGCTGAAGGACGAGAGGCCGAGCACCACGGCCATGACCACCACCGCCCACAGCAGCCAGCGCATCCGGTCGCGGTCGAGCCCCTGGGCCCGCCGGTAGCGGACGACGACCGAGGCCATCGCGACGACCAGCCCGAGGATGGTCACCGCGATGGTCACGGGGAGGGCGATCTCGGTGAACGCCGAGGACATCGGCACGGCACCGAGGTCCAGGTCGACCTCGGGAGGCACGGCGACGTCGTCCACCCGGCCGTTCGCGGGGGCGACCACCACGAGGAGCGCCGAGAGGAACATCGAGACGATCGCGACCCTGCCCAGCCACCCCCACCGCCCCGCGAGGAAGCGGCCGGTCGGGAAGATCAGCAGGAGCACGGCCACGGTCAGGACCAGGAAGGCTCCGAACCGGTTGAGCACCCACAGGGCGGCGTTGATGCCGGGGAGCACGTCGTCGGCGCGCACGCCGACGCGGACATAGGACTGGGAGAGCCCGTCGGTCCCCCAGAACAGCGCCAGCGCGCCGAGCGCCCAGCCGAAGGCCTGCCTCCTGTCGTGCAGGAGCACCACCGCGGAGCAGGTCCCGAAGACGACCCCGATGGCGGCGTAGGGCCACCCGAAGCCAGCGGCGAGCTCGAGGCCGGCACCGTGCGCGGGTGACACGAGGTCCAGCCAGACCGTCGCCACGAACAGGCCGACAGAGACCACCGGCAGCACCAGGGTCGCCCAGCGGGGTTCGGTGGACGGCACACGCACCGGCACATTCTGCGCGACGCGACCTGGCCGGCCGGGTCCGTCCTGGACCCGGCCGGCCGTGTCGTCGTGAGGGCCGGTGGCGAGCGGGCTCATCGCACGGTGCGGTGTGCCTTGTCGCCCACGGTGAAGCCGACTGCGGTGACCAGGAGCCACAGCACGCCGGTGAGGCCTGACATGTACTCCAGCGGCGAGACGCCGAGGAGCACGGTGAGTCCGCCGAGCACGAGCCCGACGAGGCCGAGCCAGCGCGGTACGACGCGTGCCCGGGCCGCGACGAAGACCGCCAGGCCGGCGAGGCCCACCAGGGTCCACAGCCACGGGATGGTCCCGATCCAGTGGCCGTAGATCGCGGCCGAGCCGTCGTTGAGGGCCGACTCGCTCTGGGCGCCCGCCATCATGAACTCGGTGTCGAGCCCGGAGCCGAGCACCGAGACGACCGCGGTGCCGGCCAGGCCCACGAGCGCGACGATCGGCGCCAGGCCGTCGGAGCCGGCGGCCCGGAGCCGGCGGAACAGCCCGGCCCCGAAGACGACCATGAGGACGGCGCCGAGCGCGGTGATCGAGTGGAAGGCGAACAGCAGGCCGGCCTTGTCGCTGAGCGCCTCGCCGGCGCCCTCGACCGAGCCGTGGTTGAACCTGTCCTCGTAGATGAAGCCGGCGGCCGAGCTGGTGACGACGGTGCCCGCGCCCAGGAGTCCGGCGCCGATCCCGGCGAGGGCCCAGAGGCGGGAGGGGGTGGTGCGGTCCGCGTGGCCGGCCTCGGTCGAGGCCAGGTCGGAGCGGACCGGGTTCTGCGTGGTGACGGTGGTCATCGCGGTCCCTTTCGAAGGTCGTTGGTGTGCGATGACCTCACGGTGCCGGGCGCGGTGTCCCGGCGGGCAGGGACAAGAAGGCAGTTATGCGCCCACGTCGGAGTACGCCGTGTCCCGGTCGGCGAGCTTGTCGGGGTCGATGACCGTCCCGGCCGCGATCAGGGGCTTCACCTCGTCGGGGACGTCCCAGACATTCACGTTCATGGCGGCCAGGATCCGGTCCTGGCGGTCGAGCCAGAACGCGACGAACTCACGCGTGGCCACGTCGCCGCGGACCACGAGGCGTGCGGTGTCCTCGCGCGTCGCGTGCCCGACGTACTCCATGCCGAGGTCGTACTGGTCGCTGAAGAAGTACGGCAGCCGGTCGTAGGTCGCGTCCTCCCCCAGGATCGCGGCGGCCGCGGTGGCCGGCTGGTTGAGCGCCGTGGCCCAGTGCTCGACCCGGACCCGGCGACCGAGCACCGGGTGGTCCTGGTGCGCGATGTCGCCGACGGCGTAGATGTCGGGGTCGCTGGTGCGCAGCGACCGGTCGACGAGCACGCCGTTGTCGACGTCGAGCCCGGCCGCCTCGGCGAGCTCGGTGCGCGGCCGGACGCCGACGCCCATCACCACGGCCTCGGCCTCGAGCTCCGCTCCGCCCTCGAGCCGGACGCCGGAGGCCGTGATCTCGGCGAGCTTCGCGCCGAGCCGCAGGTCGACGCCGTGGTCGCGGTGCAGCCGGGCGAAGACCTCACCCATCTCGGGGCCGAGCACGCCGAGCAGCGGCAGCTCGGCCGCCTCCAGGACGACCACGTCGGTGCCGGCCTCGCGCGCGGCAGCGGCCACCTCGAGGCCGATCCAGCCGGCACCGATGACGATCAGCCGCCTGCCCTTCCCGAACGCGGCCCGGACCCGGTCCGAGTCGGCCCGGGTCCGCAGCGTCAGCGCCCTCTCGGCGCCGGGCACGGGCAGCGATCGCGGCTCGGCACCGGTGGCCAGGACCAGCGCGCCGTAGGGCAGCCGGGAGCCGTCCGCCAGCTCGACCTCGTGCGCGGCCCGGTCGATCGCGGTCACCTCGGCGCCGCGTCGCAGGTCGATGTGGTGCTCGGCGTACCACTCCTCGGGGTGCACGACAGCCTGGTCGAACCCGTCCTTGCCGGCCAGGTAGCCCTTGGACAGCGGAGGTCGCTCGTAGGGCAGCTCGTCCTCAGCGGCGAGCACCGTGACGGGGCCCTCGTAGCCCTTCTCGCGGAGGGCCTCGGCGGCCTTGGCGCCGGCGAGCCCACCGCCCACGACCACCACGCTCGCTGGGTTCTGGGGGTCAGCCATGAGGTGTCTCCATCCGGGTCGGTGCAACGAACTCCTCGCGCGACCTCGATCTTCGCGCAGCACGCCGCGCGGTGCCGAGGTCACGATCGTCGTCCCCCTGACCAGTACCCCCGGTGGCGCTCCGCGAGCCGCGTGGCCACCGAGCTGAGCCCGCGGGGGCTTCGCGCGCAGACACTAGATGCCGGCGGCGGCCGCCCGCGCCGAGGCGATCACCGCGGGGATGCCGACGCCGTCGTAGGCAGCCCCGCAGAGCGCCAGCCCCGGCACGCCCGCGACCGCCGCGCGGATGCGGGCGACCCGCTCGAGGTGCCCGACGGCGTACTGCGGCAGCCCTCCGCCCCACCGCTGCACGTGCGTGGCGACCGGCAGCCCGAGGATCCCGGTCGCCTCGGCCAGGTCCGCGAGCGACGCCGCCACCAGCTCGTCGTCGGTGCGCTGCAGGGTGGCCTCCTCGCCGTACCGGCCCAGCGACGTGCGCAGGTGCAGCAGGCCGTGCTCGGCGCCGGCGTCGCGCACCCAGCCCCACTTGGCGAACGAGAACGTCGACGCCTTGATCGCGCGGCCGTCGATCGGCGGCACCAGGAAGCCCGAGGAGTCGTCGAGGTCTCGCACGTCACCGGCACGGAAGGCCAGCGTCACCACGACCACCGACGCATAGTCGATCGCAGCCAGCTCGGCGGCCGCCGACGGCGCCACGTCGGCCAGCAGCCGCGCCGTCGGTGCGGCCGGTGTGGCCAGCACGACGGCCTCGGCCTCGAGCCGTTCCGGAGCGGTCGTCGGACCTGAGACGACCGCGAAGCCGGTCTCGGTGCGGGCGAGCTCACGCACCGTCGCGCCGGTCCGCACCGACACCTGCCCCGCGAGGAGCTCCGTGAGTCCGGCCATGCCGCCGGGGAGGCCGGCGAAGACCGGCCGGTCGCTGAGCGGCAGGTCCGCATCGAGCAGGGGCCCGTGAGCCGCGAGCGCGACCAGCTGAGGGACCGTGGCCCGCGCGGAGAGCCGGCGGGCCTGTCCGGCGTACACCCCGCCGAGCAGCGGCTCCACCAGCCGGTCGACCACCTCGTCACCGAGCCGGCTGGCCACCAGCTCGCCGACCGAGACGTCGTCCTCGATCGCCGGGCCGGCCTCCTCGGCCTCGACCCTGGCGAGCCCCTCGTCGGAGAGGACGCCGGACGCGCGCAGGGCGCGCAGGTCCACCGGCACCCCCATGACCGAGCGCGGCAGCGGCCGCAGCGCTCCCCTGGTCCAGATCCGCGACGACTGGACCGCCGGGTGCACGACGTCGAGGCCGAGCTCCCGGGCGAGGGCGACTCCCTCCGGCCGCCGGTTGAGCATCGCCTCGGCCCCGACGTCGACCAGCACGCCGCCGACCTCGGTCCTCCGGAGCTTGCCGCCCGGCTCGGCCGCGGCCTCGAGCACCGTGACCTCGTGGCCGTCCTGGGTGAGGACGTGGGCGGCGGTCAGCCCGGCCAGCCCACCGCCGACGACCAGTACCCGCACGGATCCAGTGTCCTGTCAGCGAGATGCGTGCGCTACATCGGTGGTCGAGGTGCCTGTGCAGGGCAAGGCGCCGGCGTGCCCGCGGACTGGACGTCCTCGCGGCGTCGGCAACGCCGAAGATGTTGACCGCGCTGGCGCCACGCCGTGCCCAGTCACGATTCGGACACGGCCGGAACCGCCCCCGCGAGGCATTCGTCCGAGTCGCCATGATGGCGACTCGACGATCCCTACGACTCCGGCGCACGGCGCTCGCGGCGGGGACCGCGATCGTCCTCCTCCAGCTCAGTGGCTGCTCCTCGTCCGGCGACGACGGTGCGAGTGCCGAGCGGTGGCAGCAGCGCCGACCTGGCCGTGGGCAAGTCGGACCGGTCGACGGCAGAGGACGCGCCGGCGGACGGGGTCGCCGAGATCGCGGGCTCCACGAGCTCCGGTGGGAGTGCCGCGCCCGGGGCGCCGGTCGAGCGGCAGAAGGTGATCTCGACCGGCAACGTCCATCTCCGGTCCGACGACGTGGGTCAGGCGATCTTCGACGTCCGCCGGGTCGTCGACCTCCACGGCGGGTCGATCTCCGAGGACGACACCGAGACCGACAAGGAGGGCAAGGCCTTCCGCTCCAGGATGGTGCTCCGGATCCCGACCGCCGACTTCGACGACACCATGGCCGAGCTCGAGAAGGTCGCGGGCCTGGTCTCGTCCAAGCGCGCGAGCGTCGACGTGACCACCCAGGCCCTCGACATCGACGTGCGCGTCGAGGCCCAGCGGCGCAGCATCGACCGGATCCAGGTCCTCTTCGACCACGCCACCACGATCAAGGACATCGTCAGCATCGAAGGTGAGCTCTCCCGCCGCCAGGCCGACCTCGCCTCGCTCGAGGCCCAGCAGAGCTACCTCGCCGACCAGACCTCGATGTCGACCATCACGCTCGCGGTCGAGCGGACCCGCGAGGACACCAGGCCCCGGCCGAAGGACGACAAGGACGAGGCCGGCTTCATCTCGGGCCTGTCCGACGGCTGGGGGGCCCTCAAGACCTTCCTGGTGGGCGGCTCGACCGTCGCCGGTGCGCTCCTGCCGTGGCTGCTGCTGATGCTGGGGCTGGCGATCCCCGGGTGGCCGCTGATCAAGCGCCTGCGGCGTCGGGCGCCTGCCGCCACGTAGGCGTCGCGAGGCCGCCACGGCAACGCCGCGAGGTGCCTGCCGGTGACCACTAGTCTCAGGGGGTGCCCGCCGCCGACAACGTCCGGATCGCCGTCCTCATCGACGCCGACAACACCTCGCCCAAGCACGCCGAGGCGCTGCTCGAGGAGGTCGCGAAGTACGGCGTGCCCACGGTCAAGCGGGCATATGGCGACTGGACCAACTCCCACCTCAACGGCTGGCGCAGCGAGCTGCCGAAGTACGCCGTCCAGCCGATGCTCCAGATCGCCAACACCACCGGCAAGAACTCCACCGACTCGGCGCTGATCATCGACGCGATGGACCTGCTCTACTCCGGCAACGTCGACGCCTTCGCGCTGGTGTCGAGCGACAGCGACTTCACCTCGCTCGCGATCCGGCTGCGCGGCTCGGGCCGGACCGTCTACGGGATGGGGCTGCGCAAGACGCCGCAGTCGCTGCGCCAGGCCGTCGACCGGTTCATCTTCCTGGAGGACCTGCACGACGGCGGCGGCGCCGAGGAGCCCGAGCCGGCCGAGGCGGCAGCAGAGCCGCGTCGGATCCCCGATCTGCGGCGCATGCTCGAGCGGGCGGTCAACGGCACGTCGCACGACGACGGCTGGGCCTCGCTGTCCTCGGTCGCCAACCACGTGACCCGCGTCGAGCCGTCGTTCTCGGTCAAGGACTACGGGGCGTCCAAGCTCGTCGACCTGGTGCGCGCCCAGGACTACCTCGAGGTCGAGCAGCCCGAGGGCGGCTCGGTCCGGGTCCGACTCACGACCGGTCGCCCGAGCAGGAACGGTCCGGCCAAGAAGACCGCCGCCAAGAAGACGACCTCCCGCAAGCGCGCCACCAAGAAGGCGGCCGAGCCCGTGAGCGCACCGGCGCCGGAGTCAGCGACGCAGCTGCCAGAGCCACCGTCGGCGGAGCCCCCGGCCGAGGCGCCGACGCCGCCCACCGTGACCACCCGCAAGCGCTCGGAGCGGACCCGCAAGCAGTAGGGCTCGCAGCGGCTCAGCCTGGATCAGAGCCGGTAGGACTGCACGAACTCCGTGAGCCGCTTGAGCTGGTCGGGGTCCGTGCTCGGCAGCACGCCGTGCCCGAGGTTGAACACGTGGCCCTTCGCGGCCCGACCGGCCTCGATGACCTCCGCGGCGCGCGCGGTCATCACGTCGGTGGGCGCGAAGACCAGCGTCGGGTCGAGGTTGCCCTGCACCGCGCGGTCGCCGACCTGGCCGATCGCTGTGCCGAGCGGCGTGCGCCAGTCGACGCCCACGACGTCGCCGCCGGCCTCGCCCATGAGGCCGAGCAGGTTCGCGGTCCCGACGCCGAAGTGGATCCGCGGCACGCCCAGCGCGCCGGCCCGGGCCAGCACGGCCGCCGAGTGCGGCTGCACGTGGGCCGCGTAGTCGCCCGGGGTGAGTGCGCCGGCCCAGCTGTCGAAGAGCTGGATCGCCGACGCTCCGGCGTTCACCTGGACCTCGAGGTAGGCCGCCGCGATCCCCGCGATCTTGCGCATCAGCGCGTCCCAGACGTCCGGGGCGCTGAACATCATCGCCTTGGTCAGCGCGTGCTCGCGCGACGGTCCGCCCTCGACGAGGTACGACGCCACCGTGAACGGCGCGCCCGCGAAACCGATCAGCGGCGTCTCCCCGAGCTCGGCCACCAGCTGGCCGACCGCCTGGGTGATGAAGGGGACGTGCTCGGGCGTGAGGTCGGGGATCGCCGCGACGTCCTCGAGCGTCCGGACCGGCGAGGCGACCACCGGGCCGACACCCGGCTTGATGTCGAGGTCCACGCCGACGGCCTTGAGCGGCAGCACGATGTCGGAGAACAGGATGGCCGCGTCGACGCCGTACCGGCGCACCGGCTGGAGCGTGATCTCGGTGACCAGGTCGGCGTCCATGCACGACTCGAGCATCCCGATGCCCTCGCGGAGCCTGAGGTACTCCGGCAGGGAGCGCCCGGCCTGGCGCATGAACCACACAGGCGTGTGCGGCACCGGTTCGCCCCGCACCGCGCGCATGAAGGCACCAGTCAGGGCAGGTCTGACGAGGTCGGTCACGCGGACAGCGTGGCAGTTTGGTCCCCGCCCGACCAATCCCGTGCGCTTCGCGCACCCCGGGCAGGCGACGGGCTTGGTCGGGCCGGGCGCCATCCGGCGTGTTCGCACATCGAGAATCCGCGTCCCGACTTACTGTGTGCGCATGGTCGTGCGTCAAGAGACGCGCCCGGGCGCGGGTGCCGCCGGCGAGCCGCCGGAGTTCGCGGCGGCCGTGGCGACCATGCGCGCGGCCCGGCTACGACCCGAGATCCACTGCGAGGAGATGCCCGCTCCGCAGCGCATCGCGCCGTTCGCGGCGGCGCTCTCGGCCGACGTCACCGTCGACGGCGACGAGATGGGGACCGGTCGGATCATCCTGCTCCACGACCCGCAGGGGAACGACGCGTGGGACGGCGAGTTCCGCTGCGTCGCCTACGCGCGGGCCGAGATCGACGTCGACCTGATCACCGACCCCATGCTGGCCGGGGTCGGCTGGACCTGGCTCACCGACGCGCTCGACGCGCACGGAGCGGCCTACCACATGGCGTCGGGCACGGTCACGCGCGTGGCGACCGAGAGCTTCGGGGGGATGGCCGACGACAGCGCCGTCGCACAGCTGGAGATCCGCGCCTCGTGGACCCCGACCGCACCGATCGACGGACCGGCCGGCCTCGGAGCGCAGGCAGCCGCGCAGCTGGACGTCGGTCCGCACGTCGAGGCTTGGGGAGAGCTGCTCTGCACAGCAGTCGGGCTGCCACCGGTGCCCGACGGCGTCGCCGTCATCCCGAGTCGCCGGGGACAGCGCGGCTCGGGGGCTTGATGACCGACCGCCACCAGGAGAACGACCCCGAGGAGCCGGGCACCGTCGCGCCCGAACCCGAACCCGAACCCGAGCGGCCGCTGCTCACCCTGCGCGACGGGCTCCCGGGGATCACCGACACCGAAGCCGGGCTGGCCCAGGCGTGCGCCGCGATCTCCGGCGGCACCGGCCCGGTCGCGATCGACGCGGAGCGGGCCTCGGGCTACCGCTACTCCAGCCGCGCCTACCTCATCCAGCTCCGTCGTGAGGGCTCCGGCACCTGGCTGGTCGACCCCATCGCCTTCGAGTCGCTCGCGCCGCTGGCCACGGCCCTCGAGGGCACCGACTGGATCCTGCACGCCGCCACCCAGGACCTGCCCTGCCTGGCCGAGGTGGGACTGCGACCGGGCTCGCTGTTCGACACCGAGCTCGCCGGCCGGCTGCTCGGCTACCCGCGCGTCGGCCTCGCCACGCTCGTCGAGACGGTGCTGGGCGGGCGGATGAAGAAGGAGCACTCGGCGGTCGACTGGTCGCGGCGGCCGCTGCCGGAGCCGTGGCTGGAGTACGCCGCCCTCGACGTCGAGGTGCTCGTGGAGCTGCGCCAGGCGCTGGCCGACCAGCTGGTCGAGGCCGGCAAGGACGAGTGGGCACGCCAGGAGTTCGAGAGCCTGCTGTCCTTCGAGGCCACCGCCCGCGTGGAGGCGTGGCGACGTACGTCGGGCATGCACCGCATCCGCGGCCGTCGCGGTCTGGGCGCGGTCCGGGCGCTCTGGGAGGCCCGCGACCAGCTGGCCGAGCGCCGCGACGTCACGCCGGGCCGGATCATCCCCGACTCGGCCATCGTCGCCGCCGCCCAGGCGATGCCGTCCGACCGCGACGCGCTGCTCGCCGTGAAGGGTTTCCACGGCCGCGGCGCCGAGCGCTACTCCTCGCGCTGGATCGCCGCCCTGCGCGAGGTCGCCGCGCTCGACGAGTCCGAGCTGCCGACGCGGGCCCCACGCTCCGACGGTCCGCCGCTCCCCCGCGCCTGGGCCGACCGCGACCCCGTGGCTGCCCGCCGGCTCACCCTGGCCCGCGTCGCGCTGACCGAGCTGGCCGAGCAGCAGCGGCTGCCGGTCGAGAACGTGCTGACTCCCGACTACGTGCGCCGGCTGCTCTGGACCCCGCCCGCCACCCGCGACCCGAAGCCTCTCGCGGCCGCCGTCCGCGACGCCCTCTCCGGTCTCGGCGCCCGCGACTGGCAGATCGACCTCGCCGGACCGGTCGTCACTCAGGCGATCCTCGACGCGGACCAACCGGAGCCCAGGGCCGAGACGACCGAGCTCCCCGAGTCACCGGCGCCCCAGTCACCCGAGTCACCCGAGTCACCCGAGTCACCCGAGCCGGCCGAGGAGTAGGAGACCGTCCCTAGCCTCCGTCGGAGCCGTCGTCGCTCGGCGACTCGGACTCCTCGGGCGGGGCGAGCACGGTCTGCGAGGCCTCGTCGATCTGCTCGGTCAGCAGGTCGAGGTCGGGGACCTCGACCTCCAGCAGCTCCTTGAGCGGCAGCGAGACTGCGTCCTCGAGGTCGGCGAGGTTGCTCAGCAGCGGCGGGATCCGCATGCTCTTGATGCTGTTGTTGGACACCGCCGAGTGGACGGGTGCCCGGCCCAGCTGGAGGAAGGCGTCGGACAGCGCCACCTTGGTGTTGGCCGGCGCCAGGTAGCCGGCTGCGGCCACCGCGCTCACCGACTCGGTCGAGATGAAGTCGACGAGGAAGTCGGCCGCCTCTGAAGCATTGGACGACTCGCTGGAGATGCAGATGCCGGTCAGGTCGCCGACCGTGGCCGCCTCGTCGACCACGGGCATCGGCATGATGTCGAAGTCGAGGACGCCCGTGGGCCGCAGCTGAGGGACCAGGTCGCGGTAGCCGGCGATCATGCCGAGCTTGCCCTCCCGGAACCACTCCAGTGGCGTCTTCTCGGACAGCATCTGCGTCGACAGCGAGAGCTTCGGGTCGCGCAGCACCGGCAGGACCTCCTCGAGGGCCGACCTCGTGTCGTCGGAGGAGAAGGCCAGCGAGGTCGGGTCGTCCTCGTCGTTGAAGACGTTGCCGCCGCCGGAGTAGACGAAAGGCGCGAGCCCCCGCAGCGTGGGCGCGATGTAGAAGCCGGCGATGCCGCGACGCGGGCGGCTGGCGTAGGAGGCCGCGGCCTGGAACTGCTCGAGCGACCAGGTGGGCTTCTTGGCGAGGTCCTCGTCGTCGACGTTGGGCACGTCGATGCCCTTCTCGGCCATCGCCTCCCAGTCGACGAGCTTGGTGTTGTAGTAGATGACCATCGGCGAGATGCCGTAGGGCATGCACTGGAGCTCCCGGTCATCGGCGAAAGCCTCGAGGGCCGGCCGCGAGTAGTCGTCGCCGAAGTCGACGTCGCGGTCGTCGAGCAGGGCGCTGAGGGGCTGGTTGAGCTTGCGCTCCTGGAGGTCGTTCAGGTCGCTGCGGCTGACCAGGAACACGTCGGGCACCTGGCCGCTGTCGAGCGCCGCGGTGAGGTCGTCGTGGGTGGCATAGGCCTTGACCTTGACGGCGGCATCGGCGTGGTAGGCGTTGAAGGTGTCGACGACGGTCCGGTAGGCGTCGGTCTCGTCCTTGCCGCCCCACACGCCGAAGGTCAGGTTGGCCTTCGGGACCGCGGCGGTCGTCGAGGGCCGGACGGGGCCGGGATCCTTCTCGTCACCGTCGCACCCGGCGACGGCGGCAGCCAGCACGAGTGCCAGCGGCACCACGATCCATCTGCGCTGCCGCACCCGTCGTCCTCCTCCTCTCGGCCCGGGCCACCCTACCCATGGGGTGCCGAGCGCCGACCGCTCCCTACGGTCAAGGCTCACCCGACAGCGTGGAAGCGTCTCGCCTCGGCGACCACCTGGTCGAAGAGCTCGCGGCTGACCGCGGAGCCCTCGCGCCGGATCGCCTCGTCCTCGAGGACGATCAGCCGGTCCAGGCGCACCTCGCTGGGTCGGCGCTGGGGGTCCCAGTCGCCCGCGCCGATGTCCATCCAGTGCCGCCCGTACCTCGCCTCGTCCTCGGCGTCCCGGTCGTGGTCCTTGCTGGTCAGCATCAGCCCGGCCCAGAGGCTCGCGCCGTCGACCTCCTTGCGGCCGATCAGCAGCACCGGGCGGTCCTTGCCCTGGTCGGGGTCGTCCTCGTAGGGGACCCAGCCCCACACCACCTCACCGGGATCGGGCTGGCCGTCGGCCTCGGGTTCGTAGGACGTCACGCGAGGAATCTAGTGTCCTGCCGGCCCAGTCCGTGCCCCAGTCCTGCGCCCAGTCCTGCGCCCAGTCCGTGCGCCGACCGGACACCTGGTGACACCCCAGACCGCTTTCTGGGAGAACGAGGAATGCGTCCCGGTGGTCGGCCGTTACAATGACTGTGCGTGCCGGGCCGCGGCAGCCCCGGGTCCCAATATCAGCCGCTTCGAGCGGCCACGCGCCGTGAGGCGCTCCCGGTCCGGTACGCACCCAAGGCCGATGACTCAGAGGCGTCAGCGCCGGACGTGCCGACATCGACGGCCGGTCACGCCAACCCGTGTGCGAGCTCCTCGTGCCCCGCGGCCTCGAGCTGCTCGGCGAGCACCAGCATCCGCGTCACCTCGTCGATCGACTGGGCGTCGCCGGCGTCGTCGAGAGCGGCCCGCCCGGTGGCCACGACCCGCGCGAACGCCGCCGCCCGGAACAGCACGTCCGCGAAGTCACCGCTCGCGATCCCGCGCAGCACCTCGTCGACCATCGTCCGCAGCTCGGCCGGACCCGGCGGGTCGGCGACGCCGGCCACGACCTGCGCCACCTGGGCCGTACGCCGCCCCGCGTCGTACTGCCGCGCGACCGCCTCCGGGTCGGCGTAGACCCACGAGCGGAGCACGAACAGCCGCCACAGGCAGCCGGCCAGCGAGTCCGCCGGCGACCCGGCCCACACCTCGGCGATGGTCTCGATGCCCTCGGTCTCCGCGAGGTGCAGCACCCGCTCGGCCACCTCGGGGTCGTCGGTGCCCCGGGCTCCTCGCACCAGCAGGTTGGCCGCGCGGTCGGCCGCCTCGCTGACCCGAGCCGGGTCCTCGCCCCCGATGATCTCGGCGAAGAACTCCGCGCCCGGCTTCATCGGGCGGTGGTGCTGGCGGTCTGACACCCCGCCACGCTACGCGGAACCTTCCGGAGTGCGGCAACGGACGCGACCGCGGGGATGGTCCGGACCCGCGCAGCTCGACGGGTGACCTCAGGCGTGCGGTCCGACCGTCACCGGGCCGACGACGAGGTCGGGCTCCGCCTCGACGATGGCGCCGATCCTCGACACCTCGTCGTCGAGGGCGGCGGTCTGGGCCCGGGTCAGGCCGTCGAGCGGCTCGACGGTGATCCTCACCCGGCGTCCGGACCGCTTCTGGTGCCAGACGCCACCGACGACGCCGTCGAGCAGCAGGACGGGGTAGTTGCCCGCCTGGGACCCCGCGAGCGCCCGCTCCGACGCCCGGCCCGGGAAGAGCAGGGCGCGCGGCTGGGAGCCGACCTGGAACGCGTCGAAGTAGGGCAGCAGCCGCACCGCCGGCGCCGCCGGGGCGTCGAAGGTCGTGTCGTCGCGCCACACCCACGCCGCCCCGCCCTCGAGCTCGACCTCGTCGAGGTCGGCGCGCTCGAACAGCTCGCGGGCCCACGCCGGCGTCGTGGCGAGCCAGCGGGCCAGATGCGCCGGCGTCGCGGGACCGTATGCCGTCAGGTAGGCGCGCAGCAGCTCCAGCTGGGCCTGGTCCGGGTCGGGCAGCGCCAGGTCGGGCAGCCACCGGCTCGGGCTCGCGTAGGTGACCCTTCGGCCGCGGTTCGGACCGAAGCAGAGCACCCCGCGCACCGCCGCGACCCCGAGCGCCTGGCGCCACCGCGGCCAGAACCCGCCGAAGGCGGGCATCGACTCCTCAGCCACCCCGGGGCCGCAGGCGTCGGCGACGTGGGCATCGAGCTCCTCCGTCGTGCAGTCCTCCTGGCGCAGGGCCACGTCGAGCGCCGCCAAGATGGCGTCGGTCTCCTCGGGCAGCAGCCGCACCCCGGCCGCGTGACCGCCACTCTTCGGCACGGACCCGAGCGCCGCACACCACCAGGGCAGCTCCGACGCCGCGAAGACGTGCACCGTGCCCCGAGGCCCGAACGTCTTGACCAGCGAGCGCTCCTCCCAGAGGGCCGTCGCCACTGCGGAGCGCGTCGCACCGTCCACCCGCAGGGCCAGCGAGATCTCGGCGGCCGACATCACCTGCGCATGGGCACCGGCCATCGCCGTGGCCGCGTCGGTGAGCGAGGCCAGCGGCCCTGGGGGATCCGCCAGGCCGTGTCGCGCCAGCCGCCGCTCGTTGGCGTCCTCGAAGCTCACGGCTCCGACAGCACCTTCCGGACCCGCTGCTCGCTGACCGGGTAGGCCGTCCCGAGCTGCTGTGCCCACAGCGAGACGCGCAGCTCCTCGAGCATCCAGCGCGCCTGGCGCAGCCGCGCGCCGGCCGGGCGTCCGGCCGGCAGGGCGGCCACCTGGTGCAGGTAGGACTCCTGCAGCGCGGTGATCCGGTCCATCAGCTGGCGGTCACGGTTGACCGCCGCGCCGCCCTGGCCCAGTGCCTCCCGTCGCAGGGTGAGCGCGCGGAAGTAGGTCCGGTAGCGGTGCAGCTGCTCGGGACCGGCCTCGGACAGGAAGCCCGGGTGCACCAGCCGCTCCAGCTGGCCCTTCATGTCGGCCAGCGCCGGGAGCAGGGCCATCTCGGCCCGCCCGCTCAGCAGCTTGTCGACGGCCCGCCAGCCCTCCAGCACCCGCAACACCTCCCCGAGGAAGTCCCGCAACCCTGGCTCGACGGAGGCGCGCGCTGCCGCCTCCAGCACGTCGAAGTCAGCCCGGGACCGGACCTGCGGCCCGCCGTCGACGAGCCCACCGACCACCGCGGCCCGGCTGTCCACGAGCAGCTCCGGCACCTGGGAGTACGGCGACCCGGCCAGCCCCAGCCGCTCGGCCGTGCTCAGGCCGCCGAGCAGCTCGGCGTCCGAGGGGAGCGGCAGCCCGAGCAGCAGGAGGCGGCGCACGCCGAGCCGGTGCCGCGCCTCGGCCTCGTCCGTGGAGCCGAAGACGCCGAGCCCGACGGTCGACCCCTCGTCGACGAGGGCCGGGAACACCGTCACCCGATGCCCGGCGCGGGTCAGCGTCGCGGACTCGTCGAGCGCCCCGAACACCCACGACGTCTCTCCGGTGCGGGCCAGGCCGGTGTCCGTGGCGACCTCCTCCAGGGCCCGCTCGAACTGGGGCCGCAGGGGCGCCTTGAGCGCCTCCAGGTCCTTGCCCCGCCCCTGCTCGGTGCCGCTGTCGTCGACGACGCGGTAGGTCGGCTGCAGGTGCGGCGCGATCTTCGCCCAGTCCCACGCCTCGCGCGGCACCACGACGCCCGTGGTCGAGCGCAGCCACCGCTCCAGGGCGTCGAGCAGCGGCTCCTCGCCCGCCGGCACCGCGGCCAGGAACTCCTTCGCCTTGTCGGGCGCCGGCACGAACGAGACCCGCAGGTTCTTGGGCAGCGACCGGATCAGTGCCGTGACGAGCTCCTCGCGCAGGCCCGGGGACGTTCCACGAGAAGTCGTCGGCCTCGACCCGGTTCAGGGTCGCCACCGGCACGTCGATGGTGAGGCCGTCGTCGACCGCGCCCGGCTCGAAGTGGTAGCTGATCGGGAAGGTCAGCCCCTCGTCGCCGCTGCCCCACTCCTCCGGGTAGTCGTCCTCCGTGACGGCGCCCGCGGTGTCGTGCGTGAGCATCGCGGGGTCGAAGGTGAGCAGCTCTGGCCGCTCACGACGCTCCCGCTTCCACCACTGGTCGAAGTGCGCGCCGCTCACCACCTCGGCGCCGACGCGGGCGTCGTAGAAGTCGAAGAGCGTGTGCTCGTCGACCACGATGTCGCGGCGGCGGGCGCGGTGCTCGAGCTCCTCGGCCTCCTCGAGCAGCCGCCGGTTGGTCTCGAGGAACGTGTGGCGACTGTTCCACTCGCCGTAGACCAGCGCGTGGCGGATGAACAGCTCCCGCGACAGCTCCACGTCGACCTTGCCGAAGGCCACGGGCCGGTCGGCGACGAGCGGCACGCCGTACAGCGTGACCCGCTCGTTGGCCATGACCGAGGCCCGCTTCTTCGACCAGTGCGGCTCGGAGTAGGAGCGCATCACGAGGTCCGCACCGAGCTCCTCGGCCCACTCCGGCTTGATGGCGGCGTTCTGCCGAGCCCAGAGCCTGGAGGTCTCGACCAGCTCTCCGGCCATCAGGAACTGCGGGTTCCTCCTGGCCAGCCCGCTGCCGGGGAAGATCGCGAACCGCGCGCCCCGGGCGCCGAGGTACTCGCGCATCGGGCGCCGTCCGCCTGACCGTTCCTTGTCGCGCTCGTCGAGCAGCCCGATGTGTGAGAGCAGCCCCGCGAGCAGGGACTGATGGATGCCGTCGGCGTCAGGCAGATCCGCGGGCCGCCCGACCTTGATCTCCATCTCCTTGCAGACCTGGCGCAGCTGCGACTCGAAGTCCTGCCACTCGCGGACCCGCAGCCAGTTGAGGAACTCCCGCTTGCACATCCGGCGGAACGCCGACGAGGACAGCTCCTGTTGCTGCTCCTTGAGGTAGCGCCACAGGTTGAGCCAGGTGAGGAAGTCGCTGCCCTCGGCCTTGAACCTCGCGTGCTGCTGGTCGGCCTGCGCCTGCAGCTCGGAGGGCCGCTCGCGCGGGTCCTGGAGCGAGAGCGCGGCGGCGATCACGATGACCTCGCGTACGCAGCCCCGCCGCTCGGCCTCGAGCACCATCCGCGCCAGCCGCGGGTCGATCGGCAGCCGCGCCAGTCGGCGGCCGACCTTGGTCAGCCGCTCCCCGTCGAGGGCGCCGAGCTCCTCCAGCAGCTGTACGCCGGCGGCGATGTTGCGCCGGTCGGGCGGCTCGACGAACGGGAACCGGGCCATGTCGCCCAGCCCCAGCGACGCCATCTGCAGGATGACGCTGGCCAGGTTGGTGCGCAGGATCTCCGGGTCAGTGAACTCCGGCCGCCCCTCGAAGTCCTCCTCGGAATAGAGCCGGATCGCGATGCCCGGGCCGAGCCGGCCGCAGCGGCCCGAGCGCTGGTTGGCCGAGGCCTGGCTGATCGCCTCCACCGGCAGCCGCTGCACCTTGGTGCGCACCGAGTAGCGGGAGATCCGCGCGACGCCGGTGTCCACGACGTAGCGGATCCCCGGCACCGTGAGCGACGTCTCGGCGACGTTGGTGGCCAGGACGACGCGGCGGCCCGTGTGCGACGAGAAGACCCGGTGCTGCTCGGCCGCCGAGAGCCGGGAGTAGAGCGGCACGATCTCGGTCCCGCCGCCCCGGGTCGAGGCGCTCAGCTCGGCGAGGGCGTCCGCCGTGTCGCGGATCTCCCGTTCCCCGGGCAGGAAGACCAGGACGTCGCCGGGACCCTCCGCGCTCAGCTCGCGTACGGCGTCGACGATCGCCTCTACCTGATCCCGGACGATCGGCTCACCTTCACCATCCGTTTCTTGGCCAGCCTCCGGCAGCTCGACCAGCGGCCGGTAGCGGACGTCGACCGGGTAGGTGCGCCCCGACACCTCGACCACCGGGGCCTCGAAGTGCTCCGCGAACCGCTCGACGTCGATGGTGGCGCTGGTGATGATCAGCTTGAGGTCGGGCCGCTTCGGCAGCAGCCGCTTGAGGTAGCCGAGCAGGAAGTCGATGTTGAGAGAGCGCTCGTGGGCCTCGTCGATGATGATCGTGTCGTAGCGGCGCAGCTGCCGGTCGCGCTGCAGCTCGGCGAGCAGGATCCCGTCGGTCATCACCTTCACCCGGCTGCGCTTCGAGGTCCGGTCGGTGAACCGCACCTGGTAGCCGACCAGGTCGCCCAGCTCGGTGCCGAGCTCGTCGGCGATCCGTTCGGCCACCGACCGCGCGGCGATCCGGCGCGGCTGGGTGTGGCCGATCATCTTGTCGCGGCCCCGGCCGAGCTCGAGGCAGATCTTCGGCAGCTGGGTGGTCTTGCCCGAGCCGGTCTCGCCCGCGATCACCACGACCTGGTGGTCGCGGATCGCCGCCGCGATGTCCTCGCGCCGCTGGCTGACGGGCAGCTCGGGCGGATAGGTGATCTCGAGCTGCTCCACGGACATGACCGACCCAGTGTCCCAGTGCCGAGCAAGAGGTTTCGTGCCCACCGGTGGTTGAGGAGGGCGCTCTGCGCCCGTCTCGAACCCCGGTGACCCGGTGCTGGGACGTGACTAGGGTCGGTCGGCATGAGAGAAGCCGATGCGATCGCCGAGCAGTTCGTCGTCGACGCGGCCGCGGCCGACCCCGTCATGGCGACCTACGCCGGCATCGCCGGTCACGAGCACGACCTTCCCGACTACACCCCGGACGGCTTCGCCGCCCGCGAGGAGCTGCTCCGGCGGGCCCGGGCGGCGATGGCGACGACGACGCCGTCCGATGATCGGGAGCAGGTGGCGAAGAGCTCGTTCCTCGAGCGCGCCGACGTGGGACTGGCCCAGGACGAGGCGCACACCGCGCGGTCCCGGGTCAGTGTCATCGAGAGCGCCGCCCACGAGATCCGCGGCGCCTTCGACCTGATGGCCACCGAGACCGAGGAGGACTGGGCGGCGATCAGCGACCGGCTCGGCGCGGTGCCGCAGGCCCTCGCCGACTACCGCGCGACCCTGCTCCACGAGGCCGACCACGGCCACGTCAGCCCGCGTCGCCAGTTCGTCGAGGCGGCCAAGCAGATCAACGGGTGGACCGGCCGGTCCGGCAGCGCAGGCGACTTCTTCGCCCAGCTCGTCGCCGGGGCTCAGCGAGTTCCCGCCTCGCTCGAGACCGACCTGGCCCGCAACGCGGTCCTGGCCAGCACGGCCTACGCCGAGCTCGCGGTGGCCCTGGAGCAGGAGCTCGCCCCTCGCGGTCGCGACAAGGAGGCGGTCGGACGCGAGCAGTACGCACGCGACTCCCGCTACTTCCTCGGCACCGAGATCGACCTCGACGAGACCTACGCGTGGGGATGGGAGGAGCTGCACCGCATCGAGACCGAGATGCTCGCGATCTCGGCGGCACTCGCCGGTGACGGCGCCACCATCCACGACGCGGTCACCCGCATCGAGGGCGACCCCGCCCGGGCGATCGAGGGCAAGGAGAGGTTCCGCGACTGGATGCAGGAGCTGGCCGACCGGACTCTGGACGACATGGCCGACACCCACTTCGACATCCCGGAGCCGATCCGCCGGATCGAGTGCCGGATCGCGCCGACCCAGGACGGCGGCATCTACTACACGCCACCGTCGGAGGACTTCACCCGGCCCGGCCGCATGTGGTGGTCCATCCCCGACGGCGTGACGACGTTCCACCCGTGGCGCGAGGTCACGACGGTCTTCCACGAGGGCGTGCCAGGCCATCACCTCCAGTGCGCCCAGGCCGCCTACCGCAGCGACGTCCTCAACCGCTGGCAGCGCAGCCTCTGCTGGGTCTCCGGCCACGGTGAGGGCTGGGCTCTCTACGCCGAGCGCCTGATGGACGAGCTCGGCTACCTCGAGGACCCCGCTGACAAGCTCGGGATGCTCGACGGGCAGGGGTTCCGCGCGGCCCGGGTGGTGGTCGACATCGGCATGCACCTCGAGCTCGAGATCCCCCGCGACAACCCGTTCGGCTTCCACCCCGGCGAGCGCTGGACCGGCGAGCTCGGGCTGGAGTTCATGCGCCAGCACGCCCGGATGGACGACGCCAACATCGTCTTCGAGGTCAACCGCTACCTCGGCTGGCCGGCCCAGGCGCCGTCCTACAAGGTCGGCGAACGCATCTGGCTCCAGGCCCGCGACGAGGTGCGGTCTCGCCAGGGCGCCGACTTCGACCTCAGGGCCTTCCACCGTGCCGCCCTCGACCTCGGTTCGCTCGGCCTCGACCCGATGCGCGAGGCGCTGGCCCACGTCTGACGGGTCCGATGACTCGAGCGAGTTGCTAGAACATGTTCCAGTTGGGAACATCGCGCGGTGGCGGAGCAGTACGACGTGGTCGTGGTCGGATCGGGTGGTGGTGCGCTCACGGGTGCCGCCCTCGCGGCGAAGGCCGGCCTCTCCGTCTGCGTGGTCGAGAAGACCGACAAGATCGGCGGCACCTCGGCCTACTCCGGCGGCGCCTGCTGGCTCCCTGGCAGCCAGGTCCAGCAGCGCGCCGGCATCGCCGACTCCACCGCGGGTGCCCGCGACTACCTCGCCGCCATCCTGGAGGAGCCCGACGAGGGGAAGGTCGAGGCGTTCCTGACCGCCTCACCCCGGCTGGTCGCGGAGCTGGAGGGCGACCCGGACCTCGACTTCGAGTGGCTGCCGTTCTCGGAGTACTACCACGCCCCGGGGCGGGTGCCGTTCGGCCGGTCGATCCAGCCGACCAACGTCAAGCGGGCCGACCTGCGGCCGGAGGTGGCCGAGCTGGTGCGCCCGCCCGTCGAGCGCGACCGCGCCGGTGAGGGCGGCCGCAACACCCTCAGCGGCGGACAGGCACTCATCGCGCGGCTCGCCACGATCGTGGTCCGCGAGGGCGGCACGATCCGCACCAACCTGCCCGTCACCGGGCTGAAGGTCGACGACGACGGTCGGGTCACGGGCGTGGCCGCGATGTCGCCCGAGGGGCCGATCGAGCTCGGCGCCCACCGCGGCGTGCTGCTGGCCGCAGGCGGCTTCGAGGGCAACGAGGCGATGCGCCGGGCCCACGGCGTCCCGGGCGGCACCGCGTGGACCATGGCCCCGCGGGGCACCAACACCGGCGAGCCGATCGAGGCGGCCGTCGCGCTCGGTGCCGCCACCGACTTCAGTGCCCTCGGGTGGTTCTGCCCCGGGCTGGAGCAGCCCGACGGCGGCGGCTCGTTCACGCTCGGCTTCCGCAGCGGGCTCATGGTCGACCAGACCGGGCGCCGCTACGCCAACGAGTGCCTGCCCTATGACCGCTTCGGCCGCGAGATGGCCAAGGCACCGGAGCGGATCCCGTCGTGGTACGTCTTCGACTCCCGTGAGCACGGCCGGCTGCCGGCGATCGCCATGCCCGAGGGTGACCCGGCGGCGCACCTCGCTGCGGGCACCTGGGTGAGCGCCGGCGCGATCGACGAGCTGGCCGTGGCGGCCGGGCTGCCCGCAGGCGCCCTGGCCGAGACCGTCGAGCGGTTCAACGCCTACGCCGCGTCCGGCGTCGACGAGGAGTTCCACCGGGGCGAGGACGAGTACGACACGTTCTTCGCCGGCGGCCACGGCCCGAACAAGAGCCTCTCCCCGCTCGACACGGCGCCGTACTTCGCGGCCCGCTTCGTGCTCTCCGACCTCGGCACCAAGGGCGGCCTGGTCACCGACGCGACCGGGCGGGTGCTGCGGGCCGACGGCGCGCCCATCCCGGGGCTGTACGCCGCGGGCAACACCGCGGCCTCCGTGTTCGGGTCGGTCTACCCCGGCCCCGGCGCCCCGCTCGGCTCGGCGATGGTCTTCGCCGCGCTCGCGGTGGAGGACATGGTCACCGCGGGCTGATCAGCGAGTCGGCTGCCAGGTCAGCTGGGTGACGAAGGCGTAGGCCCGCTTCTTCGGGAACTTCTTGTCCGAGGAGTAGACGCGAACGCCGTAGGCACCGCCGTCGTACTGGACCAGCCAGCCGCCGCCCGCCCGCTTCTTGAGGCGGGCCAGGTGGACCGTGGTGCCGACCGCGTCGACGGTGACCTCGGAGCACGACCGATAGCTGGTCAGGCAGGTGAACCGGCCGTTGCTGTAGATCGGCTCCACCGTCCAGGCGAGCGTGCCGCGAGCGGTGCCGCCCACGCTCCACGTGCCGCGCACCCACGGCGACCGGCTGACCCCGGTCTGCTGGAACGTCTCACCGGGCTTCACCAGCGCCGTCAGGCCCGAGCCGACGAAGGCGTCCAGGTCGATCCGGCGCGGCGAGACCGGGGCGACCCCCGGCAGGATCAGGCGGGTGTCGGAGGCGGCCGCGACCAGCTCGGCCTCGGTGCTCGCGACGTCGGCGTTGGTGCGCGACCTGGAGTCGTAGGTCGGGTCCGCGGTGAGCACCACGACCTGGCCGCTGGCGTGCTCGACCGCGACCTGCCGGACGCCGTCGTGCACGGCGACCTCGGGAGGCGCCGTGCCGGATGCCGCGGTCGAGCCGATGGAGTCTGGAACGTGGCAGTCCCAGCTGGCGAAGGACGCGCCGCACAGCCAGCCGGCCTGGTCCCACCCGCTCGAGATCGTGATCTGCAGGCCGGAGCGGGAGCGGCCGTCCTCCCAGCGGTAGGTCGAGCCCAGGGCGTAGAGCCTGCCGTTGAGCTTCCGCGTCTCCTTGGTGTCGACCCTGCGGTCGTAGGGCTGCAGGTGGACGCGGTCGGGGTCGAGGCGCTCGGCGAGCACCTGGTTGTAGTAGCGCAGCACCTTGTGCACCCGGACCTTCGCGGTCTGGGTGGGCGGCACCGTCGGCACCGTGGTCGGCGTCGTGGTCGGAGTCGTGGTCGGCAGATCCGTCGGTGTGCCCGTCGGAGCGGTGGTCGGCGCCGCGCTCGGGAGGACCGTCGAGCTGGGCACGTCGGTCGGGTCGGAGCCGTGGGTGCTGGTCGGCCCGTGATGGGTGGCCGTGCCGGAGCCCGGGTCGGTGCCGGTAGCGGTATCGGTGCCGCCACCCTGGGTGCTCGTGCCGGGCGGCACGCCGTTGGTGGCTCCCTTCGCCGGGTCGTCCCCCTGGTCGAAGCCCTGGGCGCCTGGGTCACCGCCCAGGTCGACCTTGCCGGTGTTGCCGGCTCCGACGTCGCTCGACCCTGGTGCGACCGGCTGATCCTCGGAGGCGGAGGGCGTGCTGCCGGGCGTGGTCGACCCTGAGCTGGGCGTGGTGACCGGGTCGAGCTCGGTGGCCTTCGGGTCACCAGCGGTGAGGCTCGTGACGCCGAGCACGACGGCCAGGGTCCCGGTGGTGGCGCCGGCCATCGCCACGCGCATCCGGAACAGCCGGCGGCGGCCGCGGCGTACGTCGTCGTCGGCCGGCACGACCGGGACGCTGACCCCACGGGCCAGCGAGTGCAGCCTCTCCTCGAGGTGACGGTCGGCTGGGTCGGTCATGGCCGTCCTCCTCGGTGGCTGGTGGTGGTATCGGTCGTGAGTGCGGTGCGCAGCTTGTCGAGCGCGGCCGAGGTCTGGCTCTTCACGGTGCCGGGGCTGACCCCGAGGTCGGCCGCGGTCTCCTCGACCGACAGCCCCCAGTAGTGCCGGAGCACCACCACGCGGCGCTGCTTCGGGCCGAGGTCCTTCAGTGCTGCCCACAGGGCGTCGGAGTCCTCGGGGGCGACACCCGACGGCGCGGCCCGGTCGAGCCGCTCGTCCTCCGTGGGCGACTCGCGGCGCCAGGGGCGGCGCCACTCGTCGAGGTGGCTGTTGATGATCACCCGGCGGACGTAGGCGTCCACCGAGTCCGCTCTGGAGGCTCGTGGCCAGGCCACGTAGAGCTTCGCAAGTGCGGTCTGCACGATGTCCTCGGCGCGGTGCGGGTCACCGCACAGCAGGTAGGCAGTGCGGAACAGGTGCGCGCGGCGACCGGCGACGTACGCCGTGAAGCCGTCGTCCCGTGTGCCGCCCAACTACCTGCTCCCCATCCCGATGAGTCCGTGACCGGACCCTGTCTACCCCTCTGACGGGGTGAATCCCACTTCGGTTGGACGAGGACGGAGAAAAGTCAGGAGTCCTGACCGGGCGACTGCGACGGCTGAGGCACCTGTGGCGCCTGCCCTCCTGGGAGCTGGCCATCGGGCCCCTGCTGGCCGGGCGCCTGCTGGCCGGGCCCCTGTGGGAAGCCCTGCGGGCCTCCACGACCGCCGGGGCCGCCCTGGAAGCCACCCTGGAAGCCACCGCCCGGGCCGAACCGGCCCATCCGGCCGTCGTGACCGTCGCCGTCGGTGGCGGCGTGGATGCCGAAACCACCCAGGCCACCCAGGATCACCCCGGCGACGCCGACCGCCAGGACGGACCTGAGGCCGAAGAGGTGGTCTCGCAGCCGCGTCTGCGCAGCGGCCCGTTCCTGCGTGGTCGGCACGGCAGGGTGCTCAGCGGTGGGCTCGTGATCACTCATGGATCCATCGTGGCGCGGCGACCTGTGCGGAGCCTGTGCGTGGGATCTGAACGCCGGCCCCAGTGTCCTCACAGGAAACGCACAGGCAGGGCCAGCACGCTGTGCACATGAGCTCAGCCGCCACCTCCGACCTGACCCGTCCCGACGGCTCCCCTCTGCGCGTCCTCGTCGTCGACGACGAGGTCAACATCGCCGAGCTGATCTCGATGGCGCTGCGCTACGAGGGCTGGCAGGTGCAGATGGCGCACACGGGCAGCTCGGCCGTGAACGCCGCCCGCGACCAGGCTCCCGACGCGGTGGTGCTCGACATGATGCTGCCCGACATCGACGGGCTCGAGGTGCTCCGCCGGATGCGGACCTCGCTGCCCGACGTGCCCGTCGTCTTCCTCACCGCGCGCGACGCCGTCGAGGACCGGGTCGCGGGGCTGACCGCGGGCGGCGACGACTACGTGACCAAGCCGTTCTCGCTCGAGGAGCTGGTGGCCAGGCTGCGCGGGCTGATGCGCCGGTCCGGGGCGCAGCGGGCCGCGACGACCTCGGTGCTGGCGGTCGGCGACCTCGAGCTCGACGAGGACAGCCACGAGGTGACCCGGGACGGCGAGGAGATCAGCCTCACGGCCACGGAGTTCGAGCTGCTGCGTTTCCTGATGCGCAACCCCCGGCGGGTGCTGAGCAAGGCGCAGATCCTCGACCGGGTGTGGAACTACGACTTCGGTGGGCAGGCGAACGTCGTCGAGCTCTACATCTCCTACCTGCGCAAGAAGGTCGACGCCGGCCGGGCGCCCATGATCCACACGATGCGCGGCGCGGGCTACGTGCTCAAGCCCGCGAGCCGAGTCGATGCGTGACCTCTTCGCCTCCCTCACCTCGCGGCTGGTCCTCACCGTCGTCGCGCTGGTGGTGCTGGTCGCCGTCCTGATCGGGGTCGCCGCCACCGCCGCGCTCGACGCGCAGCTGACCCACCAGCTCGACGACGACCTGCACGCCGCGGCGGGCATCCGGGGTGATCGCGGGCCGGTCGGGCCGCTGCCCGGTGGCGGCCCTCGACCTCCGGTCGGCGAGGACGGTGGGCTCGGCTCCCTGGGCGGCGGTCCGCAGACCGTGCGGGCGATCATCTCCGACGTCGAGAGCTCCGGATCCCTGATCGCCGGGCGGGGCGAGTTCGAGCCGCTCTCCGACGAGGTCCTGGCCCTGCTCGCCGAGGTGCCCACCGACGGGCACGTGCACGAGGTCGACCTCCCGGGGCTCGGCGGCTACCGCGTGATCGCCGTCGAGGGTGCGGACAGCACCGAGGTGACCGGGCTGCCCACCGACCAGGTCGACGAAGCCGTCACGTCGCTCATCGGGTGGGAGGCGCTGCTGATCGCCCTCGGCGCGCTGCTCGCCGCGGGAGGCGGTCTCCTGCTCGTACGCCGCCAGCTCCGGCCGCTCACCGAGGTCGCCGCCACCGCCCACAGCGTGGCCACGCTGCCGCTGGCCGAGGGCGACATCGACCTGACCGAGCGAGTGCCCGCACACCTCACCGACGAGCGCACCGAGGTCGGGCAGGTCGGCGCCGCGCTCAACACGCTGCTCGCCCACGTCGAGACCTCGCTCGAGGCCCGCCAGCGCAGCGAGACGCAGGTCCGCCAGTTCGTGGCGGACGCCTCCCACGAGCTGCGCACGCCACTGACCACCATCGCGGGCTACGCCGAGCTGGCCCGCCGACGCCCTGACGACGACAACGTGCGCGCGGCCCTCGGCAAGGTCGAGGAGGAGTCGGCGCGGATGACCTCGCTGGTCGAGGACATGCTCCTGCTGGCCCGGCTGGACGCCGGTCGCCCGCTCGACCGGGACCCGGTGGACCTGACCCGGCTGCTCGTCGAGGCGGTCGACGACGCCCGGGTGGTCGGACCCGGACACCGGTGGCGGCTGGACCTGCCCGACACCCCCGTCGAGGTCACCGGCGACGAGCAGCGGCTGCACCAGGTGGTCACCAACCTGCTGACCAACGCCCGCAAGCACACCCCGGCCGGCACCACCGTCACCGTGACGGTCCGCCCCGACGGGTTCGAGGTGCACGACGACGGCCCGGGCTTCCCCGCCGACTTCGTGGACCACGCGTTCGAGCGGTTCGCCCGGGTCGACCGGGCCCGCGAGCGCAGCGCCGACCAGCGGGGCGGCGCCGGGCTCGGCCTCTCGCTCGTCGAGGCGATCGTGCGCTCCCACGACGGCACCGTCACGCTGGAGAGCGCGCCGGGTGGCACCACGATCGCGGTCCGGCTACGCTGACGTCGTACGAGATTGTCTGACAATCTTCACGCACGGAGGAGGCGACACCATGACGGCGACCCAGGCCCAGCAGACCCACGCGCAGGGGCACTCGACCGCGGAGTTCGAGCGGGCCGAACAGCGCACCGCGCACAACTACCACCCGCTGCCGGTGGTCGTCGCCCACGCCGAGGGCGCCTGGATGACCGACGTCGACGGCAACCGCTTCCTCGACCTGCTGGCCGGCTACTCCGCCCTCAACTTCGGCCACGGGCATCCGGCCCTCCTGGCCGCCGCGCACGCCCAGCTCGACCAGCTGACGCTGACCAGTCGGGCCTTCGTGCACGACAAGTTCGCCGACTTCACGGCGGCGCTGGGCGACCTGTGCGGCAAGGACCTCGTGCTGCCCATGAACACCGGCGCCGAGGCCGTCGAGACCGCCATCAAGGTCTCCCGCAAGTGGGGCTACGAGGTGAAGGGCGTCGCCGCCGACCAGGCGAAGATCATCGTCGCCTCCGGCAACTTCCACGGCCGCACCACGACCATCGTCGGCTTCTCCGACGACCCCGACGCCCGGGAGGGCTTCGGCCCCTTCACGCCCGGCTTCGTGACCGTCCCCTACGGCGACCTGGCCGCGATGGAGGCCGCGATCGACAAGTCCACCGTCGCGGTGCTCATCGAGCCGATCCAGGGCGAGGGCGGCGTGGTCATCCCGCCGGACGGCTACCTCCGAGGCGTCCGCGACCTCTGCACGAGCAACGACGTGCTGTTCGCGGCCGACGAGATCCAGGCCGGCCTCGGCCGGACCGGCAAGACCTTCGCGTGCGACCACGAGGACGTCGTCCCCGACATCTACATCCTGGGCAAGGCGCTGGGCGGCGGCATCGTGCCGGTCTCCGCGATCGTCGCCGACCAGGACGTGCTCGGCGTGCTCCGCCCCGGCCAGCACGGCAGCACCTTCGGCGGCAACCCGCTCGCCTGCGCGGTCGGCCTCACCGTCGTCGACATGCTGCGCACCGGCGAGCACCAGGCCCGCGCCGCCGAGCTCGGCATCCTGCTGCGCGAGCGGCTCGAAGCGCTGCTCGGCCACGGCGTCGTCGGCGTCCGCACCCGCGGCCTGTGGGCAGGCGTCGACGTCGACCCCGAGATCGGCACCGGCCGGATGGTCTGCGAGGCGCTGATGGCCCGCGGCGTGCTGGCCAAGGACACCCACGGCTCGACGATCCGGCTCGCGCCCCCGCTGGTCACCTCCGCCGAGGACCTGCTCTGGGGGCTCGACCAGCTCGAGGCCGTCGTCTCCACCGGCTAGCCGGGACGCCTACGCGATCAGTGCGGGCAGCGAGCCGCCGATGATGGCCAGCAGCTCCTCCCGGCTGACTCCCTGGCGACCCGCACGCTGGTCGGTGCCCCAGGCGATGACCAGCTCCTCGGTCATCGCCGACCAGCCGCGCACGACCAGCCGGTTGCGGGGGGTGTCGGCGATCAGCTCACCGTGGGGGTCCTCGAGGAAGATCCGCTCGCTCAGCACGCCGCGGACCTCCTCATAGATCGCGCGCAGCGCCTCGTTGCCTCCCGCGGCGCCCTTGAGCAGCGACACGTAGCCCTCGAAGTTGGCCAGCACGTAGTCGACGTACGCCGCCAGCGAGACCTGGAGCCGCTCCAGCGGGTCGCCGCCGGCGGGTGGGGCGGTCTGCGAGATCAGGTCGTCGGCCGCTCGGCGCACGACCGCCTCGTGGAAGGCGTGCTTGTTGCCGAAGTAGTGGTAGAGCAGGCCGCGGGAGATCCCGGCCTCCTCGGCGAGCAGGTCGATCGAGAGCTCGTCGAGGGAGCGCGACGCGAGCAGCCGCACGCCGAGGTCGAGGAGCTGGCTGCGGCGCTCGTCGGGCGCCAGCCGCGAGCGTGTGGTGGCGGTCACGGTGCCCACTCTATTGACACTTGTTCAATAACGCCAATACCTTCGAGCCATGGCAGACGTGAAGACCGTCAAGCACCTCATCGTGGGCGCGGGCTTCGCCGGCCTCGGCGCCGCGATCAAGCTCGAGGAGGACGGCGAGCGCGACTTCGTCGTGATCGAGAAGGGCTCCGACGTCGGCGGCACGTGGCGTGACAACACCTACCCCGGCGCCACCTGCGACGTCCCGAGCCAGCTCTACTCCTACTCCTTCGCCGACTTCGACTGGCCGAACTCCTACTCCCCGCAGCCGGAGATCCAGGCCTACATCAAGAAGGTCGCCGACGAGTCCGGCACCCTCGACCGGTTCGTGTTCGACACCCTCGTCGAGGACGCCGCGTGGGACGACGAGACCCAGCGCTGGCAGGTGCGTACGTCGGCCGGTTCGTGGACTGCTCGGTTCCTCATCGTGGGGGCCGGCGGGCTGTCGGCGCCGAGGCTGCCCGAGATCGACGGCATCGAGACGTTCCAGGGCGAGCTGTTCCACTCCGCGCAGTGGGACCACGACGTCGACCTGAGCGGCAAGCGGGTCGCGGTGATCGGCACCGGCGCCTCGGCGATCCAGATCGTCCCCGAGCTGCAGAAGACCCTCGCGGAGACCGGCGGGCACCTCGACGTCTACCAGCGCACCGCCCCCTGGGTCATCCCCCGCAACGACCGGCCCTACGGCCGGCTCGAGCGCGCGGCGCTGCGCCGGGTGCCCGGCCTGCAGCGGCTCTACCGCACCGGTCTCTACTGGGCGCACGAGGCCTACGTGCCGGCGTTCACGGTGCAGCCCAGGCTGGCCGCGCCGGCCAAGAAGGTCGCCCTCGGCAACATCAGGAAGGGCATCAAGGACCCAGAGCTGCGCGCGAAGGTCATGCCGACCTTCGACTTCGGCTGCAAGCGGGTGCTGCGCTCCAACGACTACTACCCGGCCCTGGCGGCCGACAACACCGAGCTGGTCACCGACCCGATCGCCAAGGTCACCGGCAACGCGATCGTCACCGCGGACGGCGTCGAGCGCGAGATCGACGTGCTCGTCGTCGCCACCGGCTTCTACACGACCGAGCTCCCGATCACCGAGCACGTGACCGGCCGCTCGGGGCAGACGCTGGCCGAGCGCTGGCGCGCGACGGGGATGGCCGCCTACAAGGGCACCACGATCCCCGACTTCCCCAACCTGTTCCTGCTGGTCGGCCCCAACACCGGCCAGGGGCACACCAGCATGATCTTCATCATCGAGTCGCAGATCGCCTACGTGCGCGACGCGATCCGGACCATGGAGAAGCAGGGGCTCGCCAGCATCGAGCCCACCCAGCGCGACACCGACGCATGGAACAAGAGCCTGCAGCGCCGGATGAAGCGCACGGTCTGGACGACCGGAGGCTGCCAGAGCTGGTACCTCGACGCGCACGGCCGCAACACCACGCTGTGGCCCCGCTCCACGGTCGACTTCCGGCGCCGGCTGTCGTCGTTCGACCTCGACGCCTACGACTCCCGCGACTCCAGCGACTCCCGCGACGCCCAGAAGGAGCTCACCGCATGAAGACGCTGAACGACAAGGTCGTCGTGATCACCGGTGCCGGCTCCGGCATCGGCCGCGCCCTCGCGCTCAACCTGGCCCGACGCGGCTCGCTGCTCGCGCTGTCCGACATCGACGAGCCGGGGCTGGCCGAGACCGTCGCACAGGCGCAGGAGGCGGGTGCGATCCGCGTGAGGAGCGACCGGCTCGACGTCGCCGACCGCGACGCCTTCGGGCGCTACGCGCTCGACGTCGTCCAGGACCTCGGCCGGGTCAACGTGATCATCAACAACGCCGGCGTCGCGCTGGCCGGCGACTTCACCGACCTCGAGTACCACGACATCGACTGGATCATCGGCGTGAACTTCTGGGGCGTCGTGCACGGCACCAAGGAGTTCCTCCCGCACCTCATCGCCTCCGGCGACGGCCACGTGGTCAACCTCTCCTCGCTCTTCGGCCTGGTCTCGATGCCCGGCCAGTCGATGTACAACGCCACCAAGTACGCCGTCCGCGGCATGACCGAGGCGCTCCGCGAGGAGATGCTCATCGCCGGCCACCCCGTCGGCGTCACCGCGGTGCACCCCGGCGGCATCAAGACCGCGATCGCCCGCAACGCCCGGGTCTCGGCCAAGGAGAGCAAGGAGCAGACCGCCCACCTCTTCGACGAGAAGCTGGCCCGCATGACGCCCGAGCGCGCGGCCGAGATCATCGTCAACGGCATCCTCAAGAACCGCGCACGGGTCCTCGTCGGCATCGACGCCCACGCCCTGCACCACTTCGCCAAGCTGCTCGGCTCGCGCTACCAGGACGTCGTCGCCAAGACCTCGAAGAGGGTGCTGCCGGACAAGGTCACCGTCGTCTGAAGCCCGAGGGCGGGCGAGAGCCGGCGCCACGACCCGACCACCGCTCGTCGAGTGGCAGCTCACGGCGCGGCCTTCAGGCGGTTGCGGTAGAAACGGCGGGTGCCTGGACTCGGTCGCGGTGACGGCGTACGCCTCGAGATGACCAAGTGGGGCGGGCGGCCGCACTGGGAGATGGACGCGGTCTACCTGGGCGCCGACGAGCACGGCGACTGGATCGGCTTCCCCATCGCGACGCTCATGTCCCGACCGGGCTTCGAGCTCGTCACGAAGAACCACCAGGTCGGGCTGGTGCCCCGTGCGGGGTTCCTGGCGACGTTCCACGGGCCCGGAGGGACGGTGCGGACCTACGTCGACATGACCACGGTCCCCGTGTGGGACGGCAGCGTCGTCCGGGCGGTGGACCTCGACCTCGACGTGATCGAGCGGCTGGACGGGACGGCCTTCGTGGACGACGAGGACGAGTTCGCGGAGCACCGGGTGCGCTTCGGCTACCCGTCCGAGATCGTCTCGCTCGCGCTGACGACCAGCGAGTCGGTCCTGGCGGCGGTCAGCGAGCGCACGGCGCCCTTCGACGGCTCGTGCCAGCCCTGGGTCGACGCGCTGCTCGAGCTGGCGGGTTGAGCGGCTGGGCGGAGGTCGCGCGGCGGCTCGCGGAGGCTCGCGGAGGCTGTGCAAGCCTGACCACGTGCGCATCGACTTCCACGGCTCGCCCGAGCCCACGCTCGGGGTGGAGTGGGAGCTGGCGCTGGTCGACCGGCGCACCCGCGACCTGCGCAACGACGCGGCGCACCTGTTCGCGCGGGCCAAGGCGCGGCTTGCCGACCCCGGCCGGGTGCACAAGGAGCTGTTGAAGAACACCGTCGAGATCGTGACCGGCGTGTGCCACACGGTGCCGGAGGCGATGGCCGACCTGCGCCGCACGCTCGAGGGCGTCGTGCCTGCCGCCGACGACCTCGGCATCGACCTCTACGGCGCCGGCACGCACCCGTTCGCCGACTGGACCGGGCAGCAGCTGACCGAGGGCCACCGCTACCAGGAGCTGATCAACCGGACCCAGTGGTGGGGCCGGCAGATGCTGATCTGGGGCGTGCACGTGCACGTCGGGATGCCGGAGCGGTCGCGGGTCCTTCCCGTGCTGTCGTCGCTGCTCAACCAGTACCCGCACCTCCAGGCGCTGTCCGCCTCCTCACCGATCTGGGCCGGCGTCGACACGGGCTACGCCTCCAACCGGGCGCTGATGTTCCAGCAGCTGCCGACGGCCGGGCTGCCCTTCCAGTTCAGGGAGTGGTCGGAGTTCGAGGCCTACGTCGGCGACCAGGTCGTCACCGGCGTGATCGACGAGCTCACCGAGGTCCGCTGGGACATCCGGCCCGCACCGCACCTGGGCACGCTGGAGAACCGGGTGTGCGACGGCGTCTCCACCTTCGCCGAGATGGCTGCGCTCAGCGCGCTGGTGCACTGCCTGGTCGTCGACCTCGACACCCGGCTCGCGGCCGGCGAGGAGCTCCCGACGCTGCCGCCGTGGCACGTGCAGGAGAACAAGTGGCGGGCCGCCCGCTACGGGCTCGACGCGATCATCATCCTCGACGCCGACTCGAACGAAGCGCTGCTCACCGACGACCTGACCGGCCTCGTCGAGCGCCTGGCGCCGGTGGCCGAGCGGCTCGGCTGCCCGGCCGAGCTCGGGTCGGTGCTCGACATCCCGACCCGCGGGGCGTCCTACCAGCGACAGCGCGAGGTCGCTGCCAGGACGGACGGCGACCTGGTCGCGGTGGTCGACTCGGTGGTGCAGGAACTCCGCTCGGAGCTGGGATGACGGTCGAGCTGACCGCGCTGACCGTCGCGCACGCCCCCGCCATGGTGGGTGTGCTGGCCGACCCCTCGCTCTACGAGTTCACCGGCGGGACACCGCCCACGCTCGAGGAGCTCACCGCGCGCTACGCCCGGCAGACCGTCGGGCACTCCCCCGACGGCTCCGAGCGGTGGCTGAACTGGGTCGTGCTGCTCGACTCCGAGCCCGTGGGCCATGTCCAGGCGACGGTCGTCGGAGACTCCGCGGAGGTCGCGTGGGTGATCTCGCCGTCGGTCCAGGGTCGCGGGGTGGCCACCGAGGCGGCCCGCGCGATGGACGGTCTGCTGGCCGCCGCCGGCGTACGCCGCCTGGTCGCGCACGTCCATCCCGGCCACACCGCCTCGGCCCGCGTGGCCGAGCGGCTCGGCCTGAGCCGCACCGACGAGGTCGAGGACGGCGAGGTCCGCTGGGTCCGCGAGGAGCCGGTCGTGACGGCCGGGTTCGTCGCGGAGTGGCGGGCCTGGCACGAGGCCCGCGAGGAGCGGTTCCGCGACCCGCACGGGTGGCTGGCGATCACGGCGATCCACTGGCTGACCTCCGCGCCGGAGCGGTTCGACGACGTGCCCGGAGAGTGGGCCGGCGAGGCGGGCCTGGCCACCGTCGTGCTCGCTGCGGGCGAGACCCTCGGCCTCGAGGACGGCGCCATCCTGACCGCGGGGGCGCACGTGCTCGGGCCGCTCGACACCATCGGGATGAGGCTGACCTTCGGCGAGGCCGTCGCCCAGGTCGCCGACCGCGACGGCCGTCCGATCGTGCGGCCCCGCCACCCCGACGCGCCCCGTCTGCGGGCCTATCGCGGCACACCCTGCTACCCCGCCGACCCCGCGTGGGTGCTGCCGGCCCGGTTCGAGGAGTACGCCGGGCGCCACGACCAGGCAGAGGGCGACGCGGTCGGCGAGGTCGTCTTCCAGCACGCTGGTGCCGAGCACCGGCTGGTCGCATGGGGCGAGGACGACGGGAGCCTCTGGATCCTCTTCCGCGACGCGACATCGGGCGTCACGACGTACCCGGCGCTGCGCCAGCTCAGCGTCGACCCCCCGGCGCCCGGTGGGGGCGTGCGCCTCGACTTCAACCGGGCGAACAACATGCCGTGCGCCTACACGGACTTCGCCACCTGCCCGCTGCCCCCACCGGCGAACACGCTGGGCTTCGCGGTGGAGGCGGGCGAGCAGCTGCCGGCGTTCGACTGATCAGGCAACGTCTCGCCGGTTGACCAGCCATGCGGCCAGCAACGGGGTCAGCACCAGGTAGCCGATCAGCAGACGCGGTCGCCTGTCCGCCGCCGAGGGCGTCGAGCACCCCGGGCGTCGGGTCGGGGCCGCCGGTGCCGACGATCGAACCGACCAGTGAGCCGCCACGGTGCCGGGCAGGATCTTGGTGAACGCCTCGACGGGCCCGAGCAGCTCGCCGACGCCGCGGAGCAGGTTCTCGACCACCAGCGTCCACACCAGGCCGAGCCCGACCGACAGGGCCGGACCCCGCGCGAGGGTGCCGAGCAGGAAGCCGATCAGCGCCAACATCTCCATCACCAGGAACCCTGCCCCGAGGGAGACCCCGAGGTCTCCGACGCCCGGCCAGACGAGGTGCCGCGACTCGGTGGCCGCGACCAGCAGGGCGAGACCGAGGCACAGGGCCAGGGTCGCGAGCACCGTGGCGACCACGAACGCCGTCAGCGCCGCCAAGGAGCCCGCGACCACCGAGGAGCGCGCGGGCCCCTGGGTGAAGACGGTCTTCCAGGTCCCCCACCCGTAGCCGTTGCCGGCCACCAGGGCGCCGAGCACCAGCATCAGCGCACCGCCGAACATCGGCATGCCCTGCAGCAGCACGTGCGGCACGTTCGCCGGCAGGATCTCGGTGAGCAGCCTCTCGGTGGACTCCCCCTCGTTGGAGAAGCTCGAGTCGCCCGTCGTGTAGGACAGGTAGTTGAACAGGTAGCCGAACATCGCGGTCATGGCCATCCAGGCCCCGATCGTGATCCAGACCGCCGGCCACTTGCGCAGCCGCAGCAGCTCGGCCCGAGTGCTCGCGATCACGCCGCCCGCGACGCTCGTCGCGGCCGTCGGGGTCGTCGGGGTCGTCAGGGTCGTGGTGCTCATCGGGTCATCTCCATCTCGGTGCTCGTCTCGGTGCCTCTTGCTCGGTGCGGGTCATCTCGAAGAAGACCTCCTCCAGGGTTCGCTCGACGCTGCCGACCTCGTGCACCTGCACGTCGCCGGCCACCAGCTCGCGGACCAGGTCTGGTGCGCGGTCCGGCGTGAGGTCGACCAGGACCCGGTCGCCCTCGACGCGGACGCCGTTGTCGCCGGCCAAGCCCATGGCCACCGCGAGGGTCCGGTCGACCGGCTCTCCGCGGACCGCCAGCGACGCACCGCCGCGCAGCCCCGAGACCGTCGACTCCTGGAGGAGGACGCCTTCGTTGATCACGCCGACGCGGTCGCAGATCGCCTGGACCTCGTCGAGCAGGTGGCTGGAGAGCAGCACGGTCTGGCCGCCGCGGGCGAGGTCGACGATCAGCCGCCGCATGTCGACCATGCCGGCGGGATCGAGGCCGTTGGTCGGCTCGTCGAGCACCACCAGGTCGGGGTCGCCCATCAGGGCCGAGGCGACACCCAGCCGCTGCTTCATACCGAGCGAGTAGGACTTGAACCTGTCGTCGCCGCGGGAGCCGAGGTCGACCCGCTCGAGGGCCTGGTCGACGGTGGTCTGCGGAAGGCCGCGGTAGCGGGCCATCACGCGAAGGTTGTCGCGCCCGCTCAGGTAGGGGTAGAAGCCCGGGCCCTCGACCAGGGCGCCGATCCGGGCGTTGACCTCCGCGGTGCCGGCCTCCTTCCCGAGCACGACGGCCGAGCCCGAGGTCGGCCGGATCAGCCCGAGGATCATGCGCAGCGTGGTGGTCTTGCCCGCGCCGTTGGGCCCGAGGAAGCCGTAGACCTCGCCGCGCCGGACCGTGAGGCTGACCCGGTCCACGGCCAGCCGGTCGCCGTACCTCTTGGTCAGCTCCTGAGTCAGCACCACGGCGTCGGTGTCGGCGTCGGAGTCGGTGTCGGGGTCGGGGTGGTAGTGGTCATCGTGGGGGTTCATGTCCTCCACCTTGGTCACGACGGACCGCCCCGCCATCCGACGAGCAGCGGCTCGTGACTACGCAGATCTGCGTAGGCCCGCTACGCCGCCACGGGGAGGTCCGGGCGCGCCGCCGCGCCTAGGCTCGATCGGGTGAACCCGCCCTCGCGCTCCCCAGGCGTCGACCTGCTCTGGCTGGTCCCGCTGTCGGTCGTCGTGGTCCTCGGGTCCTTCTTCACCAACCTGGCCGACGACCACGCGGCACCTTCCGGCTACCAGCCCTGGGTGGGCGCCGCGCTGGGTCTCGCCGCGGTCACGGGCGCCCTGGGTGCCTTGCGCTGGCCGCTGCCGGGCGCGCTGACGACGTACGTCGCAGTGACGGCGTTCGTGCTGCTCGACATCGCCGACGGTCCGGTCTACCTGAGCCTCGCGGCCGTCGCGTTCGTGGTCGCGGCGAGGGTCGCGGTGCGGGGCTGGCTCAACGTCGCGGTGTTCGGGACGCTGGCGGTGTGCGCGGCCCTGGTCGTGCGGGCCGTGGCCGACTACGACAACGAGCGGTCGCTGTGGCAGGCCGTCGCCGTGGTGGCGGTGACTGCCGCCGGGGCCGCGCTCGGAACGCTGGCGCGGGCGCGGGCGCTCGCAGTGATCGAGCGGGCCCGCACGGTGGCCACCCAGGAGCAGCTGCACATGGCACAAGAGCTCCACGACGGCGTGGGCCACGGACTCGCCGTGATCGCGATGCAGGCCGGCGTCGGGCTGCACGTGCTCGACCACGACCCCGCGGCGGCGCGAACCGCGCTGGAGGCGATCCGGGACAGTGCCCGGGAGTCGCTCGACGCCCTGCGCTCGGAGCTGGCCCAGATCTCGGGAGCGCAGATGTCGAGCTCGTCGGCGCCGCGCCGGCCGCGGCCGGGCGTCGCCGACCTCGACGCGCTGGTCGACCGGGTCCGCACCGCCGGCCTCTCGGTCGAGGTCACCGGCTCGCCGGGTGACCTCCCCGGCCCGGTCGACGCGGTCGTCTACGGCGTGGTGCAGGAGGCCCTGACCAACGTGCTCCGACACGCCTCGGCCACCTCGGTCTCGGTGCGGCTCGACCGCTCGCCCGAGGCCTGGAGGTGACGGTCGAGGACGACGGCCGCGGCACCGACGCGTCGGCTCGACCCGCGACGAGGGAATGGGGCTGCGCGGCATGCGCGAGCGCGTCGAGGCGCTGGGCGGCGAGCTCGCGGCCGGTCCGCGCCCCTCCGGCGGGTTCGCCGTGCGTGCGGTGCTGCCGCTGTGAATGATGAGGCTGTGAGCGACGCAGCGATCACGGTCGCCGTCGTCGACGACCAGGAGCTGGTCCGGATGGGTCTGCGGACCCTGATCGGCTCCGAGGCGGGTCTCGAGCTGGTCGGCGAGGCGGCGGACGGGCGTGCCGGGCTCCGCCTGATCCGCGCGACGCGGCCGCAGGTCGTGCTCTGCGACATCCGGATGCCCGACGTCGACGGGCTCGAGCTGCTGCGGGAGGTGACCGCCGACGCTGCGCTGGCCGAGGTCCGGGTGGTGATGCTGACGACGTTCGAGCTCGACGACTACGTCTTCGAGGCGCTCCGGCACGGCGCCAGCGGCTTCCTGCTGAAGGACACCGACCCGGCCGCCCTCCTCGACGCCGTACGTGTGGTCGCCGACGGCGGCTCGCTGCTGGCGCCGAGCGTGACCCGCCGGGTCATCGAGCAGTACGGCACGACCGCCGGCCGGCACACGCCTCATCCCCAGCTCGACCAGCTCACCGAGCGGGAGCGCGAGGTCGTCGCGTGGGTGGCGACCGGACGCTCCAACCAGGAGATCGCCGACGTCCTCGTGGTCAGCCCGGACACCGTGCGCACCCACGTCTCGCGGGCCATGGTGAAGCTGCACGCCCGCGACCGCGCCCAGCTGGTCGTCTTCGCGATGGAGTCGGGGCTGACGCCGCCGAGCTGACTCCTGCCGCGGTGCTCGCGCGGGGACCCTGCCGTCGGAACTAGTAGCCGCCCTCCGGCGGCACCATCTCGAGCCGGACGCCGAGCAGCCGCACCGGGCGGTCGTGCTCGACCCGCTCCAGCAGTGACACCGCCTGGTCGGCGAGGTGGTCGGGGTCGTTGCTCGGACCGGGGAGCGTGAGGCTGCGGCTCACCGTGAAGAAGGGCTTGTAGCGCAGCTTGAGCCCCACCCGCGCCGCCGGCCGGCCCTCCTTGTCGATGTCGGCGACCACCTGCCGGGTCAGCGTCCGCACCTCCTCGGCGATCCGCGCCCAGTCCTCGAGATCCTCCTGGAACGTCGTCTCGCGCCCGTGCGCCCGCGGCACCCAGGGCTCCCCGGTCACCACGCTGTCGCTGACCCCCCGGCCGAGGCGGTGGTACCACGGCCCCATCGTCGGCCCCAGCTCCGCCGCCAGCACCCGGGCGTCGGACTCCGCCAGCTGGGTGACCGTGTCGATCCCGAGCGCCGCGAGCTTCTTGGCCGTCTTCCCACCGATCCCCCACAGCGCCGTGGTCGGCCGGTCGCCCATCACCTCTGACCAGTTCTCCGCGGTCAGCACGTAGCTCCCCCGCGGCTTCCCGAACTCCGTCGCGATCTTCGCCCGCAGCTTGTTGTCCCCGATCCCCACCGAGCAGTGCAGCCGCGTCGCCTCCAGCACCCGAGCCCGGATCAGAGCCGCAAACCCCACCGGGTCGGTCGGGGGCCCACCCAGGGCCCCCTTCCCCCAGGAGGGTTCGGCGCCCTCCTGCTGCACGGGTGGGAGGCTCCCCTGCCCCGCCTCCTCCACCGGTGTTGCTGCTGCGGCCTCGAGCTCCTCGGCGGCGCCGGCCCAGGGCCGGCCGCGGCCGAGGTGGCCGGTCCTCAGGTCCGCCTCGTCGCCCGGCCGAGGGCCGGCGGCGAGGAAGGCCTCGTCCCAGCCCAGGACGTCGACGACCACGCGGCGCCCGCCCCAGTCGAGGGAGCGCAGCGTGTCCATCACCACGGCCGAGGCCGCGTCGTAGGCCTCCCGGTCGACCGGCAGGAACACCGCGTCCGGGCACTTGCGGGCCGCGATCCGCAGCGCCATGCCGGAGCCGACGCCGTGCTCGCGCGCTTCGTAGGAGGCCGTCGACACCACGCCGCGCTTGGTCGGGTCGCCATCGCCGCCGACGATCACGGGCTGCCCGGCGAGCTCGGGACGGCGCAGCACCTCGACCGCGGCGATGAACTGGTCCATGTCCACGTGGAAGACCCAGTGCTCGATCGGGTGCACCCCCGTCGGACCCGCCGAGCCGCCCTCAGTCATCGCCGGGGGGACCCGGAGCCGGGTTGGACGCGGCTTCCCACCGTGGTGGCGGCGGCAGCGCCTCGGTCGACTCGACCTGGCTCATCCCCGTGAGGAGCAGCAGGTCGACGATCACCGAGCGCAGCTGACCCAGCACCAGCTCCGCGGTCATCTCCTCGGACCGCTCGACCAGCCCCGACGCCTCCCCCACCAGGACCAGCGCGTCGCGCGCGGACACCGCCATCCGGTCGGCCGCGAGCTCCTCGGCCACCATGTCGGCGGCGTCGGCCAGGTCGAGCGCCAGCAGCGAGTAGGACTTGGGGACGGGCCGCTCGTGATAGGCCGCCACGGCCGTGTGGCGCACCAGCACGCGAGTGCTCCGCAGCGCCCGGTCGAGCGGCTCGACCAGGTCTGCCATCCGACGGATGTCGGGGCGGTGGCGCACCCGGAACGGTGAGGACGACACGACCGCCATGCCCTCGTCGGCGGCGTCCTGCAGCTCCCGGATCAGGATGTCGGTCGCGCGTGCGTCCTTCAGCAGCTCGAGACCACGAGCCGCCACACCGTCGACCATCACCTCGCCGGCGGCCCGCAGCAGGGCCGAGATCTTGCGCACCACGATCGCGGCGCGCTCCCGCGGGCGGCGCAGCGCCGCGGCCGGCACCAGCGTGGCCGCCACCAGTGCGACGCAGCCCCCGACGACGGCGTCGCTCCAGCGGACCAGAGCGTCGGACGGCGCCGGCACCAGCGCCGAGATGATGATCGACTGCACCGCCGCCTGGGTGACGAACATCTGGCCGCTGGTGATCAGCAGCGCGGACGTCATCGCCAGCGTCACGACCAGGGTCAGCTGCCACCAGCCCGAGCCGATCAGGATGGCGAGCAGGTCGGCGAGCAGCACCCCCAGCGCGACGCCGGCCGTGACCTCGGCGACGCGACGCAGCCGCTGACCGTAGGACGTGCCGAGGCTGACCACCGCCGCCACCGGCGCGAAGAACGGCCGCGGATGACCCAGCAGGTCGGCCGCGATCAGCCAGGCGACACCGGCGGCGGCCGCGCACTGTGCGATCTGCCACCGCTTGGCGCTGACCCGGTCGAGGCGAGCCCGCATCGAGAGCCGGCCGCGCTCCCACAGCCGGTCGACCAGCTCAGCCTGGGCCTCCATGCCTGTCGATGCTGCCAGACGTCGCCGCCCCGGGCTCCGGTCACGGCTGGCCCGCCGCGCCGGAGGCGAGGGTCGGTGCGACCGTCGAGGTGGCGGGCGGTGAGGCGGCCGCCCAGACCGCGAGGGTCGCCGCAACACCGGCGACGAGCAGGCCGATGGTGCGCGCTGAGCTGAGCAGTGAGCGCGTCGTGTGCATGAGTCCTCCCGAGATGAAGGGGCCGGTCCGGAACGACGCTAGGGCGGCGGGCCGACGGCCGCGGGGCGAGTACGCCGGGCTGTGGACAGGGACCGGATCGGGGCAGGCTGTGGAGAGCTGGTGGCCGCCGGGCGGGCGGGTACCGCCCCGGCTGGGGTTGTGGCGCCCGTCAGCGCGCGGAAGGATCGCCAGCCAGCCCCTCCCGAACCGAAGGAGCCCGGTGCCCACACCGATCGATCCGACGTCCGCGGCGTTCCTGCTCGCCGAGAACCGCAGCATGCCGATGCACGTCGGCGGCCTGCAGCTGTTCGAGAAGCCCGAGGGCGCCAGCCGCAGCTACACCCGCGAGATGTTCGAGGCGATGCGGGACGTCGAGGAGATCCGGCCGCTCTACCTGAAGCACCCCCACCGCTCGATCCGCACCGGCGGCCAGCTGGTGTGGAAGGAGGACGACCAGTTCGACATCGAGCACCACCTGCGCCACAGCGCGCTGCCCAAGCCCGGACGGGTGCGCGAGCTGCTCGAGCTGTGCGGCCGGCTGCACTCGACCCGCCTGGCCTGGGAGCGACCGCTCTGGGAGACCCACGTCATCGAGGGGCTCCGCGACGGGCGGGTCGCGCAGTACTCCAAGCTCCACCACGCCCTGGTCGACGGCGTCTCGGCGATGCGGCTGCTCCAGAGCGTGCTCACCACCGACCCCGACAAGCGCGACATGCCGGCCCCGTGGGGCGCGGCGGCCGGCTCACGCGGCAGGAAGGCAGCCCAGGACCACACCCTGTCCGAGGTGCCGATGACCGCACTGCGCGGCGCCCTCGGCATCACCGCCGAGGCGGCCGGCATGCCCAGCGCCCTGGTCAAGACGATCGCCAAGGGGCTGCGCAACGAGACCTCGTCGCTGTCCCTCTACGCGCCCCGCACCCTGTTCAACCAGAAGATCACCGGCTCGAGGCGGTTCGCCGCGCAGGACTGGCCGATCGAGCGGCTCCGGGCCATCGGCAAGGCCACCGGCACCACGCTGAACGACGTGGTGCTGGCGATGTGCAGCGGCGCGGTGCGCGCCTACCTGCTCGAGCTCGACGCGCTCCCCGAGGCGCCGCTGGTCGCGATGGTGCCGGTCGGCCTCAACGCCAAGCAGTCCAACATCGCCTCGGCCGAGGGCGGGAACGCCGTCGGCGCGGTCATGTGCCAGCTCGCCACCGACCGCTCCGACCCGGCCGACCGGCTCCGCTCGATCCACGCCTCCATGAAGGACGGCAAGCAGGCGCTCGAGGGGATGACGCCGGTCCAGATCCTCGCCATGAGCGCGATCGGCCAGGCGCCGGCGATCCTCACGCCGATGCTGAGGATGCAGGGCATCATCCGGCCGCCCTACAACCTGATCATCAGCAACGTCCCCGGCCCGCGCACGGCGCACTACTGGAACGGCGCCAAGATGGTCGGCACCTACCCGCTCTCGATCCCGATCAACGGGATGGCGCTCAACATCACCTGCACGTCCTACGACGGCAACATGGCCTTCGGCCTCACCGGCTGCCGCCGCACCGTGCCGCACCTGCAGCGGCTGCTCACCTACCTCGACGACGAGGTGACGGCGCTGGCGAGCGCTGCCGGGGTCTGAAGCCAGGACAGCCCGCCATGGTCCGCCCGGTTGGTGGCGAACCGACCCTCATGCGCGATGCTCGAGAGCAGGAGGTCCCCATGACCGCAGCACCCGACGACGAATCTTCCGACGGCGAGTCTTCTGTCCCCACGTCCGGGCCCGGGTCCATCACCGCGGCCCAGCCCACCGCCCCGACCCAGCCCGGCCCGACGTTCTTCCTCGACCTCGCGACGATCCCGGGGTCGGCCACGGCGAAGGGCTTCGCCGACCAGATCCCGCTCATCACCTGGGGCTGGGGCGTCGACTCCTCGGCGTCCGTGCTGGCCGGTGGCGGGGCCGGGTCCGGCAAGCCGTCGCCCCAGGACGTGGTCCTCCGGGCGCGGGTCGGCATCCAGTCGCCGAAGATCCTGGCGGCGGTCAACACGGGCCGGCACCTGCCGACCGCCGTGCTCACCTGCGTGAGACCGGGCAACCGACCGTTCACCTTCATGACGCTCACCTTCGAGGACATCCTCCTCACCGGCTACTACCTCACGCCCGACGCGACGGACGGCGTCCCGCTCGACCTGGTGCACCTGAAGTTCGCCAAGGTCACGCAGCGGTTCTTCACCCAGAACCCCGACGGTACGTCGGACCAGCCGGTCGTCTCGTCGTTCGACTACAGGACCAACACCGCCGGCCCGTAGACGAGGCCGATGATCACGGCCTCTCGTCGAGCCCGCCACCGTGTCTCGCCGCCACGGCCCGCAGCCGGGCGCGGGTGATGTCGGCGACGGTGAGCAGCCCTGCGCTGCGGGCGTTGGAGCCGGCCCGGGTCGGCTCGGCGGAGTTGACGCTGACGCACCGCCGCGTCCCGCCGTCCTCGGCGTTGACGAGCGCCACCGCGTGCCCCGTCGTGCCGCTCCCCGCGAAGAAGTCCAGCACCAGCACGTCGTCGGGCATCGTCGCCAGGATCCGCCTGATCAGCCCGGTCGGCTTCGGCGACTCGAAGACGTGGCCGACGATCTCCTTCAGCTCGGCCACCGCGGTGTCGGTCGACCCGACCTCCTCGGCCAGCCAGATCGTGCGCAGCTTCTTGCGCCGCCCGCCCGGGACGTCGCGGTGCAGCCAGTCCTTCTGGAACACATCGACCCGCTCGCCGTTGCGGCCCTTGATCAGGCGGCAGACCAGATCCTCGCCGCGCTCGTCGATCAGTGGCGCGCTCCACCGCCACACCGCGGGAGTCCCGTCTCCGAAGACCGGCGCGATCTCGTGGCCGCCCTCGAACGGCCCGGTCCGCACCAGCCCGCTGTCCGGGTCGCCGTAGACCGGGAAGTGCAGGGTCCGCGCCGTCACCGGGTTGAACTTCTTGTTGGTGTTGCGCAGCGGCAGGTGCCGATAGCGCCGGCCCTCCCCGTCGACCAGCGGGAAGTCGCTCGCCACCACGGTGTCGGTGCTGCTCGCGTCGAGCACCGTGCGCTTGGCGTCGCGCGCGTAGACGAGGAGGTACTCGTGGCTGGTCGCGAACCCCTTCCCCAGCTGCCGTCCCTTCGGGTTGAGGTTCACCACCACCTGGGCCAGGAAGTTGGCCTCCCCGAACACCTCGTCCATCAGCAGCCGCAGGTGAGCGGCTTCGTTGTCGTCGATGCTCACGAAGATGGCCCCGCGCTCGGCCAGGAGCTCGCGGGCGACCTCGAGCCGCGGCCGCATCATCGCCACCCAGGCGTCATGGCGACTGCCGCCCTGCTCCCCGCGGATGTCGTCGCGGTAGGCGAACTCGTTGCCGGTGTTGTAGGGCGGGTCGATGTAGACCAGGTCGACCTTCCCGAACTCCGCCTCCAGCGTCGCGAGCACGTCGAGGTTGTCGCCCTCGATGAAGGTGTTCCACGGCTGGTCGGCCACGGCGTGACCCTAGGACATGTCGCGGTCATACCCCACGAGCGTCGGCGTGGCCGTGAGCACCTGCAACGGCACCGGCGCCCCGGGGATCGTCACCGAGCCCGGCACGTCACGCCACGGACCGCCGTTGACCCGGAACGTCGCGGTGTAGGTCGTGTCCACGCTCGGCGCGACCCGGCCCTTGTCCAGGTAGCGATGGGTGACGTCCAGGTTCGGGTACGCCGACCCCGGCTCGTCGGTCGCCACCGACTCGCCGTCCCCGAACCGCCAGCCGAACTCCGTCGGCACGATGTGCAGGTCCACGCGCTGACCGAGAAGGGTCACTGACGGATCGAGCCCTGGGTTCTCGGTGTAGAAGTTCGTCTCGAAGTTCACGAGGGTCCGCCCGTTGGCTGGCTGCACCAGGAGTGGCGATGGCAGGAAGCGGAATCCGTGCGAATGCAGTGGCCACCATCTCGGAGTGACATCATCTGTGTCCTCCGGCGGGATGCCACAGAACGCGAATGGATCCTCACCCAGCGTGATTGCCGTCGCAACACAGATGGCGTCCAGATCCGAGTCCCGAAGCTCGATCGGTCCCTCGTCAATCTGTCGTGGTCAACGGTGACCTGGGGATCCACAGACCTTCGACTGCTCCGTTAAGATGTCGCCATTGACGTCGTACGACATGATCGTCTCGAAGTGGCATGCCGACGGCCATGGCCATCGCCGAGCATCGCGCAACGACACGACGGATCTGCAGACGAGCGCCAGGACACACGCCTCACGACAGCAACTCGATGAGCGTCATGAGCCATTGGCCCCCGAGGCGTGCCGAGCTCGTAGACAACGATTCGCTTGTCGGCGCATAGTGGACTCGGATCTGCACCAGCGCTGTATACGGTCGACCCGGCGGCACATCGACGGCGATGTTGACGCTTGACCGGCTGACTCGACCGGACGCCTTCACTGCTGACGAGTCGACCACTCCCCGCCGTCGAAGTGACCGCCAGCGTCGATCACCTCCTCGATCACGCTCGATAGCTCGTCGCAACTGCGACAGTCGGCTCCGCGACAAGCGCGCGCACGCTCGCTGTGTCGCCGGTCCGCAACGCCTCGTTCCAGGCGTCCACCCAGGCACGCACCGTCTCCTCAGGCCCCAGCGTCGGCGTGGCCGACTCCGTCGGCGACGTACTCACCGTGGCCGACGAGCTCGGGGCCGACGGCGTGGGCTCGGCGATGTCCGGCTGGGGGTCGTCGTCGGAGCAGGCACCAACCAGACACACCGCCAGCAACGTGGCGAGCGCCCAACGCGTGCGGATCATGCGGGCCCACCCCCGAGAAAAGAGAACCTTGACCCGAACCTACCCCCGCCCACCGACCGTCCGCGACCCTCCTCGGCGAGGCTGTGGACAACGCATCGCGCGCCCGGTCCAGACGGCGAGGCGTGGGAGTCGCCCCGACCAATTTGGGGCTGACCGGCAAGACTGTGCAGGTGGAGGGGTCGGCTCGGGAGCGCCGTGAGCAGCGGCGCTGGGAGCGCCGGATGCAGCGACAGCTGCGCGCCCTCGACCGGGCGGCCAGCGCCAGGCCCGGTCTGCGCCGGGCGGTCAAGCCCCGGCGCTCCACCGGACCGGTCCTGCCCGGCCTCCTGATCAGCGGCATCCTGGCCGGGCTCGTGATGCTGCACGACCCCGGGATGACGGGCTACCGGTTCCGGCAGCTGATGGACCACCTCACCGGCAAGGACGGCGGCTCCTACGCGTTCGTCGTCACCACCGCCGGCGGCGACCCGGTCGGCTGGAACCACTGCCAGCCCATCCACTACGTCGTGAACCCGGCCGGCGCCCCCGACCAGTGGGAGGACACCATCCGCGGCGGCGTCGCGGAGGTCGCCGAGGCGAGCGGCTTCGAGTTCCGGTACGACGGGACGTCGATCGACCGAGCCTTCACCGACCGCGTCCAGGACCCCTCCCAGCCACCGCCCGTGCTCATCGCGTGGGCCGACTCCGACGAGGTGCCCGACCTCGCCGGCTCGACCGCCGGGATCGGTGGCAGCACGCCCGCGCGCGTGGACCAGCGGGTCCAGTTCGTCACGGGCATGGTCGTGCTCGACACCGACGCCTACGACCGGATGGAGCAGCAGGGCGACGAGCGCTCCGAGGAGCTGATCCTCGCCCACGAGCTGGGCCACGTGCTCGGCCTCGACCACGTCGACGACGTCGGCGAGCTGATGAACGCGGAGTTCGTCGGCCAGTCCGGCTTCGGCCCCGGCGACCACGACGGGCTGGAGAAGCTGCACGACCTGCCGTGCCGCTGACGTCCCCGTCGGGGGGTCCTGACCTTCGTACCCTCGACGGGTGCGAGGACAACTGATCGCAGCGGTCGCGCTCACCTCGGCGGCGACCCTGACCCTCACCCCGTCGTACGCCGACCACGGGCGGGCCCCACGCAGTCCCGACCGCCAGACGTCGACCTTCCAGACCTCCGACGGCGTCCCCGGCGCGCGGGCGCTGCCCGTGCCCAGGGCGTTCCGGGTGCCCGACGTCTGGACGACGCTGCAGCTCTACCCGATCGCACCCGGGGTGAGCTTCGAGCAGTTCACGCTCACCGGCATGCGGGGTGCGATCCGGGGGCAGCTGGTGCGGATCGACCCGGCGACGCCCGGCGTCGGGCTCGACCTGATCTCGGGGCGCAACGTCGCGTCCCGCCACGTGGTCGCCGACATGATGGACCCCAACGCCGTCGTCGGCGTCAACGGCGACTTCTTCGACATCCATGACACCGAGGCCCCGCTCGGCGTGGCCAAGGACCGCCAGCGCGGGATCCTCAACGGCGTCCAGAGCGACTGGAACAGCGCGTTCTGGATCGACGCCGCCGGCGTCCCCCACATCGGCGACCTCTACGCCGACGCGGTGATCCGCCAGCGCCCCGACCTCGACGTCACGACCATCAACTCGCCGTCGGTGCGGCCCGGCGGGGTGGGGCTCTACACGAAGACGTGGGGCACGCTGAGGAAGTACCGCGTGGTCGACGGCCAGCGGCGCGGCGTCCGCATGGTGGTGGTGCGCCACGGCCGTGTCGTCTCGAGCCGCTCCCGGTTCCCCCGCTCGCTGCGCGTGAGCGACCTCGTGCTGGTGGGGCGGGGAGCGGGCGCCGGCCGGCTCGCGCGGCTCCGGGCCGGCCAGCGGATCACGGCCGACGTCTCGCTCTCCGAGGACGTCGCGATGGCCCTCACCGGCAACACCTTCATCCTGCAGGACGGCGTCCGCGTGTCGAAGGACCACGTCGAGCTGCACCCCCGCACCGCGATCGGCATCGACCGCGACACCGGGCAGCTGCTGCTCGTCGTCATGGACGGGCGGTCGGAGTCCAGCAGCGGCATGACGATGAAGGAGATGGCGAAGCTCTTCGCGCGCCTCGGCGCCGAGGACGCGCTCAACCTCGACGGAGGCGGCTCCTCGATCATGGTCGCCCGGCAGGTCGACGGGTCGCTGGCCGTGCTGAACTCGCCGTCCGACGGCCACCCCCGGCCCGTAGCCAACGGACTCGAGGTCACCTACGACCCGGTCGTGCCCGCGGGGTGACCGGCCTCGGCCACGACCAGCGCGACCGTGGTCATCGCCGCGAAGCACTCCGGCACGGGGCTGAGCACCTTCAGGGCCGTGACCACGAGCCCGGCGCCGGAGTCGGTCACCGTCACCTCGCTCGGCGAGTCGCAGCCGATGGCGACCACGGCGGCGTACAGCTCCTGGCCTTGGGCGATGTCGGCACCGGCCACGGCGTTCTGGATCTGGTCGGTCATGTCGGAGATCTGGAACTGGCCCAGGAAGTCACGGAACGCAGCGTCGTCGGTGAACGGCACAGCGACCTCGCTCAGGGCGCCTCCGGCAGCGGTCACCGTGATCGTGTCCACGAGGTCGAAGGCGACCGATCCCTCGTCGTCGGGACCGGGGGTGTCCGGAGTGTCGAGTCCGCCCGTGCCTCCCGGTGAGCTGACCGTCACGCTGGGATCGGCGCCAGGTGAGTCGCTGGCGGTCTCGTCGCCACAGGCGGCGAGCGCGGTCACGAGCAGGGCGGCGGGCAGGACGGTTCCGAGAAGGCGACGCATGATCATGGGACGGTAGCGGCCCACGCCGGGTTCCGGCAGGCTGCGCGGGTGGCTGCCCCCAGAAGACAGGGGAGGACCCGCGCCGAGCTCGAGTCCTACCGCGACGCCGAGGTCCCCGACCTGCTGCCCACCGGCGAGGTGAGGCTCCTCTTCGTCGGCATCAACCCCGGGCTCTGGACCGCGGCCACCCAGACCCACTTCGCCCACCCGGTCAACCGCTTCTATCCGGCACTGCTCGAGGCCGGGATCATCGAACGACGGATCGACCCGGCGGCCGGCATGACCGACGCCGACCGCGCGCACCTGACCTCGCGCGGGATCGGCATCACCAACGTCGTACGCCGGGCCACCGCCCGCGCCGACGAGCTGAGCGACGAGGAGCTCCGCGCCGGTGCACAGCGGCTCGAGGCCCTGGTCGAGCGGGTCCGCCCACGGGTCGTCGCCCTGGCCGGCATCACGGCCTACCGGACGGCGTTCGGCCGCCGGAAGGCCGCCCTGGGCCGCCAGGAGGAGACCCTCGGTGGAGCGGAGCTGTGGGTGGTCCCCAACCCGAGCGGGCTCAACGCCCACGAGACCGTCGCCAGCCTCGCCACGGCCTACGCAGCAGCGGCGCGAGCGGCCGGCGTGGTCTAACCGGTCGGGAAGTGCTGGTCCTTGCCCATCACCGTGAGCCCGTCCTCGACCACGAAGCCGCGCTTCTGGTCCGCGACCGGGTCGACGCCGATCTCGGCGCCCGGAGGGACCATCACGTTCTTGTCGAGGATGGCGTTGCGGACCACCGCGCCCTCGCCGACGCGGACGCCGTTGAGCAGGACCGCGCCCTCGACGTGCGCGCCGGTGCCGATCGACACCGCCGGCGAGAGCACCGACTTGAGCACCGTGCCGCCACTGACCACGACGCCGGGCGACAGCACCGCCTCGTCGGCCCGCGCGGGGTTGCCGTTGGCGCCCTGCACGAGCTTGGCGGGCGGCTGGGGGCCGTAGGAGGTGTAGATCGGCCACTCGAAGTTGTAGAGGTTGAACACCGGCAGCGGCGAGACGACGTCCATGTGCGCCGCGAAGTACGACGACAGGGTCCCGACGTCGCGCCAGTAGCCGCGGTCGCGGTCGGTGGCGCCCGGCACCACGTTGTCCTTGTAGTCGTAGACGCCGGCCTGCGCGCGGCGTACGAACGCCGGGACGATGTCGCCGCCCATGTCGTGCTTGGAGCCGTCGGTGGTCGCGTCGCGGGTCACCGCCTCGACCAGCGCGTCGGCGTCGAAGACGTAGTTGCCCATCGAGGCCAGCACCTCGCCGGGGCTGTCCGGCAGCCCCAGCGGGTCGGTCGGCTTCTCGAGGAACTCGCGGATCCGCGTCGGCGACTCCGGCTCGACGTCGATGACGCCGAACTGGTCGGCCAGCGAGATCGGCTGGCGGATCGCCGCCACCGTGCACGACGCGCCGCTCTCGATGTGCTGGTCGACCATCTGCGAGAAGTCCATCCGGTAGACGTGGTCGGCGCCGACCACGACCACGATGTCCGGCTGCTCGTCGCGCATCAGGTTGAGCGACTGGAAGATCGCGTCGCCGCTACCGAGGTACCAGTGCTTCCCGACCCGCTGCTGCGCCGGGACCGGCGTCACGTAGTTGCCGAGCAGCGTCGACATCCGCCAGGTCTGGGTGACGTGCCGGTCGAGGCTGTGCGACTTGTACTGCGTCAGCACGACCACCTTGAGGTAGCCCGAGTTGACGACGTTGGAGAGCGCGAAGTCGATGAGCCGGTAGATCCCGGCGAACGGCACCGCCGGCTTGGCTCGGTCGGCCGTCAGCGGCATCAGCCGCTTGCCCTCCCCGCCGGCGAGGACGATCGCGAGCACGTTCGGTCGCTTGGCGGTCATGCTGGTGACAGTAACCATTGTGTCGCCCCAGGTCAGCCCGGCGTTCCACCGACTGTGGAGGGGTAGCGTCCCCCTCGTGCGGGTCGACGTGCTGAGCAAGGAGTACCCACCGGAGGTCTACGGCGGTGCGGGGGTGCACGTGGCCGAGCTGGTCCGTGCGCTGCGCGCGCGCGACGACCTCACCACGCGGGTGCACGCCTTCGGCGCGCCGCGCGAGGAGGAGGGCACGGCGTCGTACGCCGACCTCGCCGAGCTGGCCGACGCCAACGCCGCCCTCAGGACGCTCGGTGTCGACCTCGCCATCGCCGACGGCTGCGCCGGCACCGACCTCGTGCACTCGCACACGTGGTATGCCAACTTCGCCGGCCACCTCGCCTCGCTCCTCCACGGCGTGCCGCACGTCGTCTCCGCCCACTCCCTCGAGCCGCTGCGCCCGTGGAAGGCCGAGCAGCTGGGCGGCGGCTACGCGATCTCGTCCTACGTCGAGCGCACGTCCTACGAAGCGGCCGCCGCCGTCATCGCGGTCTCCGCGGCGATGCGCGACGACGTGCTGGCGTCCTACCCCTCGATCGACGCCGAGCGGGTCCACGTGGTGCACAACGGCATCGACACCGCCGACTGGTCGCCGATCATCAACCCCGACCGGGTGCGCGAGCTGGGCGTCGACCCGGATCAGCCGTCGGTGGTCTTCGTCGGCCGGATCACCCGCCAGAAGGGGCTCCCGCTCTTCCTGCGGGCCTGCGCCGCGCTGCCGCCGGAGGTCCAGATCGTCCTGTGCGCCGGCGCTCCGGACACCCCGGAGATCCTGGCCGAGGTCGAGGGCCTGGTCGAGGAGCTGCGCGCGACCCGCGACCGGCGTCGTGTGGATCCCCGACATGCTCCCCCGGCCCGACGTCGTGGCGCTGCTGACCGCCGCCACCGTCTTCGCCTGCCCCTCGATCTATGAGCCGCTGGGCATCGTCAACCTCGAGGCGATGGCCTGCGAGACCGCCGTCGTCGCCACCGCGACCGGCGGCATCCCCGAGGTCGTCGTCGACGGGCGAGACCGGCCGGCTGGTGCCGATCGACCAGGCCACCGACGGCACCGGCACGCCGCTCGACCCGGACCGCTACGTCGCCGACTTCGCCGCCGCGCTCACCGAGGTGGTCTCCGACCCCGGCCGGGCCGCCGAGATGGGCAAGGCCGGCCGCGCAGCGGGCGATCGACGCGTTCAGCTGGGCCGCGATCGCGGAGCGGACCGTGGAGGTCTACCGCTCGGTGCTCTGACGCGTGACCGTCGTCTCGGGACCAGCGCGGCCCTCAGCAGGCCTGCGGCGCCTCGCGACGCGTCCGACCCGCACCTGCCGGCCGGCCATCGTTAGCCGTGCGCGGGCACTGCGAGGTCGACGTCGCCGGCAGGACCCGCCCCGTCGACGCGGTGACCGCCCGGCAGTCCCGCCGCAGCGCGGCGGCCCGCGGCGCCGTGGCGCAGCGTCCGGAGCGGGCTGTCCGCGGCACCGCCGAGGTCCTCACGCTGAGTGACGCCGGTCCGCGCTCCGAGCCTGTGGATGACGGCCGACGCCCGCCGAGCAAAGACGGCACGGTGGACGCATGACGACTCCCTACCGACCGACCATCCGCAGCCAGGCCGATCTCGCCGAGGCCTGGCGCCACCTGATCCGGCCGCTCGGCTTCCACCGGCGCAGTGTCTGGCTCCTGCTCATCGACGCGCGACGACCGGCCGACGCCGGTCATGACCGAGGTGACCGATCTCCCGGATGCTCCGGACGCCGAGGCCACGGACGGGTTCGGGCAGATGCTCAGCGACCTGCTCGAGCACGTCGACCCGGCGGGCCGCTGGGCCCTGCTGCTGAGCCGGCCGGGCGCGCACCCGACCGACGAGCTCGACCGGGCCTGGGCGGGAGCGCTCTACGACACGGTCCGGTCGCGGGGCATCCGCCACGACACCATCCACCTGGCGACGGACGAGCGAGATCATGCCGGTCCCGCTCGACGACGTGACCGGATACCTTCAGGCCTCGTGAAGCTGATGTACGCCGCCTGGGGCGACGACCTCGCGGACCGCCTCCGCGACGACCGGCTGCACCAGCGGCTCGCCGCCGCCGGCGTACGCCGGCTCCAGCTCAACCTCGACGACGCGGACGTCGCCCCGGCGATGCGGATCGCGACCGGGCCGGAGCACATCGGCGCGATCGTGAGCGTCTGGAGCCGACGCCGACGTCGCGGAGACGTGACCGCGGTCGCTCGCGGAGCGCGACGCGCGAGGCTGGCCGGCTGGGAGGTCGACGAGCGGCTGCCGATCCCGCCGCCCGAGGCCCGCGACGGCGAGCGGCTGGACGCGCTGGCCAACGTCGCCGTCCTCAAGCGGCCCGACGACCTCGACCGCGACGAGTGGCTGCACCGCTGGCTGGTCGACCACACCCCGATCGCGATCGCCACCCAGGCGACGCTTCGGCTACGTCCAGAACATCGTCACCCGGCCGGTCACCGCCGACCAGCCGCGGCGGGTGGACGCGCTGGTCGAGGAGCTGTTCCCGAGCGCGGGGATGGTCGACATGCACGCGTTCTACGGCAGCGGCGGCGACGACGCCGAGCTCAACGACCGGCTCACCGAGGCTGATGGCGAGCGTGGCCCGGATCGGCTTCGACCACGACATCGACCTGGTGCCGGGCAGCCGCTACGTCTACGACCTCGCAGGACTCTAGATGATCAGCGACAGCAGCAGCACGAACACCAGACCGCTCACCGACAGCACGGTCTCCATCAGCGACCAGGTCTTGATGGTCTGACCGACGCTCATCCCGAAGTACTCCTTGACCAGCCAGAAGCCGGCGTCGTTGACGTGGGAGAAGAACACCGAGCCGGCGCCGACGGCGAGCACGACCAGCGAGACCTCGCCCGGTCGACATGCCCGCGACCAGCTCGATCATCAGCGACGACGCGGTGATCGTCGCGATGGTCGCCGAGCCGGTGGCCAGGCGGATCAGCACGGCGAGCACCCACGCGAGCAGCAGCACCGAGACGTTGGCGTCGCGCGCCCAGTCGGCGAGCAGGGTGCCGATGCCGGTGTCGACCAGCACCTGCTTGAAGCCACCGCCGGCCGAGACGATCAGCAGGATGCCGGCGATCGGCGGCAGCGCCGACGACACGGTGTCGGAGAGCTGCTCGCGGTCCATGCCCGACGCCGACGCCGAAGGTGACCATCGCGACGAGCACCCCGATCAGCAGCGCGACGAACGGGTTGCCGACCACGTCGAAGACCTGCTGGACGCTGTTGTCGGGGTCGTCGATGACGATGTCGACGATCGCCTTGCCGAGCATCAGCACGACCGGCAGCAGGACGGTCGCGATGGTGACGGCGAACGACGGCCGGCGGTCCTCGGCGACCGGCTCGCGCTCGTCGGGCCGGCGTCGTAGGTGTCCGGCGCCTCCAGCACCACCCAGCGGCCGGCGAGGCGTGCCGAAGAGCGGGCCGGCGACGATGACCGTCGGGATCGCGACCAGGATGCCCGAGCGCCAGGGTGACGCCGAGGTCGGCGTCGAAGTAGTCCGATCGCGGTGACCGGGCCGGGGTGCGGCGGCACGAAGCCGTGCATCGCCGACAGGCCGGCCAGGGCCGGGATGCCGACGGTGATCAGCGAGACCTGGGCGCGCCGGGACACCAGGTAGATCACCGGCATCAGCAGCACCAGGCCGATCTCGAAGAACATCGGCAGCCCGATGATCGCACCGACCGCGGCCATCGCCCACGGCAGCATCCGCCGCGACGCCCGCCGACGATCGTGTCGACGATCTGGTCGGCGCCACCGGAGTCGGCGAGCAGCTTGGCGAACATCGCGCCGAGCGCGATCAGCGCGCCGACGCCCGCGGCCGTCGTCGCCGAAGCCGGTGGTGAAGGACGCGAGGACGTCGTTGACGTTCTCGCCCGCGACGATGCCGACGGTGAGCCCGCCCAGGATCAGCGCGAGGAACGGGTTGCAGCTTGAGCACCGTGATCAGGACGACGATCAGGGCGATGGCCGACGAGCGCCGCGGTGATCAGCTGCCAGCCGGCGGCGACCGGCTCGACGAGGTCGTCGGCCAGGACGGTGAGCAGTCGGGGACATCAGTCCTCCTCGGACGGCTCTCCGCGAGGTACCCCTGGACGATCTCGTCGACACTCCGGTCGACGTCCAGGACGACGCCGTCCTCGTCGGGCGCCAGCGGCTCGAGGGTCGCGAACTGCGAGGTCAGCAGCGAGGCCGGCATGAAGTGGCCGGGCCGCGACGCCTGCCGCCGTTCGATCAGGTCGCGGCCGCCCTCGAGGAGCAGGAACCGCACGCTCGGGCAGTGGTGGCGCAGCTGGTCGCGGTACTTCCGCTTCAGCGCCGAGCAGCTCATCACGCCGCCGTCCTCGTGGACGGCCAGCCACTCGCCGATCCGCTCGAGCCAGGGCCACCGGTCCTCGTCGTCGAGCGGCCTCGCCGCGGGTCATCTTGGCGATGTTGGCCGGCGGGTGCAGGTCGTCGGCGTCCTCGAACGGCACCCGCAGCCGCTGGGCCAGCGCCGCGCCGACGGTCGACTTGCCCGAGCCGGACACGCCCATCACGACGAGCGGGTGGCCGGGAGTGCTCATGCCGAGGCAGTACCCGTCAGCCAGGGCGACGGTGGGTCGGCTGCACCTCGAGCTCGGAGTCGTAGATGACGGTGCCGTCGAGGGTCTGGCTGATGTTGGTGGACTCGCCGAAGTCGTTGCTGGCGTAGGCGCTGATCTGGGGGCCCCGCCGAACGAGTCGCCGATGATGACGTACCAGTTCTCGGGGTTGTCCAGCCGGCCGCGCACCGTGTCGAGCATGTCGACCATCTGCTGGGGGTCGACCAGGCTGAGGTCGACCTGCCCGTCGTCGGTGGTGCCCTTGATGTCCTGGAGCTCGAGCTCCTCGCCGTTCCAGTAGAAGTTCTGGTAGCGGTTGTTGGTGCCGGTCGGCACCTGGATGCTGGCGTAGCGCGGGTAGAGCACCGCCGAGAAGGCGTAGGTCGCGTCGGTCTCGTCGCGCAGCGCGTCGACCATCTCGTTGTAGCCGTCGACCGTGTGCACGTTGACGCCGCTCTTGCCGGGCGCCTGGCCGGGGAGGTACGTCGTGTCGTCGGTCGGCCCGATGCTGCCGAAGTCGGGGAAGGAGTCGCGGGCGGCGAAGAACGCGATCACCGCGCCGGCGATCGGCACGACCACCGCGACCAGGATGATCGCGGCGATGATGCCGCCGATCGCCTTGCCGCCCTTGGCGCCCGTGCCCGCCGCGGTCGCGACGTTGGTGCCGCCGGCGCCCGCCTGCCCCGGGCCGTAGTTGACCAGCGGCCACGGCTGGCCGGCGGGCGGCGGCTGGCCCGTGGGGGTCGGCGCCATCGGCGCGATCGTGGCGGCGCGGCCGGCGCGGCGCGCGCAGGTCACGGACGGCGAGGTCGATGTCCTGCATCGTCTGCGCGCCGCGCAGCTGCGCGACGCGCATGTCGTGGTCCGCCTGGACGATGCGCCCCGACTTCAGGGCCTCTTCGACCGTCTTGATGGCAGCGTTGCGGGCGCCGTTGTCCGCTCGCTCGTCCGGCGTCGTCACGGGAGCAACGTAGTGGATACCGCGCGCGATGAGTGACGGAGTCGGTGCCCCCGCACGGCGAGCCCTAGCCCGGATCGGGTCTCGGCCTCCCCGGGAAAGGTCGAGGCCGAGGATCCGGACTTCCCCGATGGCTCGGGTTCGCCTCCGCGGGACACCGCGTCCGATGTCTGGTCAACGAACGCGCGCCCGGAGGTCACGCCCAGCCGGGCCAGCTCGGCCCTCGTACTTGGGGCATCACGGCCGGCTTGCCGTGGTGGGTCCAGGTGTAGATGTGGGCGAGGTCGAACACCGACGAGCACAGGCCGCAGGTCAGCACCCGCTCCGGCCGCCGGTGCCGCTCGAGCGTGTGGCCCCCCGGGCAGGTGCCGAGCCAGGCGGCCGGCGGGGTCGGCGAGTCGGGCGACACGCACCGCTCGCCCGAGCAGCCGATCCGCCGGGCCATCGCCCGCCACGTCGCGTCGTGGGCGTGCGCGGGCCCACCAGGGCGTGCGCGATCTCGTGGAGGATCGTGTCGCGCACGTCGTCCTCGGTGTGGACCGCGGTCAGCGGCGCGCTCAGCCCGAGCGTCTGCTCGGAGAACCGGCAGATCCCGGCCCGCCGCTTGGCGTTGTCGTAGGACACCTCCCAGTCGTCGAGGCCGTGCACCTCGAGGAGGTATTCGGCCATCGCGAAGGCGTCGCGCAGGTCCACGCCAGCACGCTACGGCGCGGCACCGACGGTCTCCCTCGGCCACCCGAGTCACGCCTCGCGTCGGTCCCGCGCCCTTCTCCAGCCGCTCGTGCAGCCGCGCGCGTACGTCGTCCGGGGTCATCTGCGCGCGCTGGCGCTGGTCCGGGCGATCACCACACCCGTAGCCGCCACGCCGGCCAGACCGGCCAGCCCGAGCCACTTCCACAGCTTCACGCGATGATCGTGCCATGGCGCCCCGACGAGTCAGGCAGCGCGCGGATCACGCTGACGAGGCGGTCGAGCTCACCCGCACCGGCGACCTGTGGCTGTTCCGCGGCGACTCGGTCGCCGACCACGCGATCCGGACGCTGACCAACGCGCCGGTCAACCACGTCGGCATGGCGGTCGTGCTCGACGACCTGCCGCCGCTGATGTGGCACGCCGAGCTCGGCAAGGGGCTGCAGGACGTGTGGACCGGCAAGCACCAGCGCGGCGTACAGCTGCACGACCTGCGCGAGGCGGTCGTGCAGTGGATGGACCGCTACGAGCAGCGCGGCTGGCTGCGCCAGCTCGTCCGTCGACGTCACCCCGGCGATGGAGGACGCGCTGCTCAAGACGATCGCGCGGATGGACGGGCTGCCGTTCCCCTCGACCGTCGGCCTGGCTCGGCCGGGTGGCCCGCGGCCGGCTGCGCCGCCGGGCGCCCGCCGAGCTCGCCTACTGCGCCGAGGTGGTCGCCGAGGCCTACATCGCGATGGGGCTGCTCGACGGCTCGCGGCCGTCGAACTACTACGACCCCGGCAAGTTCTGGTCCGGCGACGACCTCGAGCTCGAGCTCGGCGCGACGCTGGGCGAGGAGATCGCGGTCTATCGGACCGAGCGTCCCAGCCCTGGTGAGCCGCGGCTCGGTCAGGCGACCGCGCGGCCCGCCTCGGTGAGCTCCCAGACCCCCGGCTTGCCGCCCGCCATCAGGCCCGCGTCGATCATGGCCTTCCGCTCCGACCGTGCGGACTGGTGCCAGCGGACCTCGCCGGTCGGCGTGGGCTGGCGGTCGCGCTCCCGGAGCTCGTCCTCCATCGCCATCTCGAGCTCGAGGAGCATGTCCTCGGTCTCGAGGCTGCCCTCGGCCCGGAGGATCCGGACGATGTGCGGGCGGAACGCCGACTTGTCGGTCACCTTGCTCGGCATCCGGGCCGGCGCGCTCGTCGTACGCACGGCGGAGGCCCGCGTCGTCGACGTCCGGGCCCGCGGCGCCCGCGGAGACGGCGGCGGCGGGGGCGGCGGCTTGGGCATCCCGTGCACGCAGGTGCTCAACGGCAGGTCGCAGAGATCGCAGTACTCCTCGGCCACTCGCCCCACACTACGGCGCCGGGCGTCGCGGCTCAGGTCAGCGGGCGGCCAGCACCTTCTTGGTGAACTTCTTCGTCGCCGGCGCCCAGTCGTCGGTGCTGTCCGGCATGCCCTGGGTCGACGACTTCACCGCGACCGCGAAGCTGATCGGCGCCACCTGGCCGATGCGGGCCGGGAACAGCCGGATCTTGGACGACGATCCCGCCATCGAGAGCCGGGCGACGTCCTTGTTGGAGATGTCCTTGCCGTCCTTGGTGAACGACTTCGTCTTGTGCACGGTGAACTCGGAGAACGCGTCGCCGCTCAGGTGCAGGTCGGGGACCTTGTCGCCGTCGAAGTCGAACCACACGTCGATCGCGTCGCCGGCCTTGACCTTGCGGGCGTGCTTGACGAGCACGACCGCCGGGCGGGTGCTCTTGGGCGCGCTGCGCAGCGTCACCTGGGTGATGTCGTAGGCCTTGTCGGCCTCGGTCGCGTCCTTGACCGTGCGCGTCGTGGGCGGCAGCGCCTGGGCGGGCGCGGTGGCGAGCAGGGTGAGGAGCACGGCGCCGGCGGCGGCCGCGGCGGCGTAGGGGCGGAGGGTCATGGGGTCTCCCGAGGTCGGTGGCGGGTTCCGCCCATCCTAGGGAGCGCAGCCCACGCAGGTCCGCGCCGTGGGCCGGGCCTCGAGCCGTCCTCGGGGATCGCCTCGCCGCAGCGCTCGCAGATCCCGTAGCTGCCGTCGTCGAGCCGCCGCTCGGCGGCCTCGATGTCCGCGAGATGCTGCTGCAGCTGGCGGACCAGCGTCTCCACCTGCGAGCGCTCGAAGGCGATCGTGGCGCCCTCCGGGTCGTGCTCGTCGTCGGCGTTCGAGTCCAGCGACGCCGCCACGAACCCCTCGTGGTCGTGGCGCAGCCGCTCCAGCCGCTCCGTCGTACGCCGCCGCTCGGCCTCGAGCCGCGCCGCGGCGGTCGCGGTCACAGCTCGAGGGACTCGGAGTCCTCGTAGGGCAGCTCGGCGTGGATCTCCGGCGGCTGCAGGTAGCGCTCGGCGAACGCGTCGCCCCACCCCTCCTGCGGCCCCAGACCGTCGCGCACGCCGGAGACGAAGGACTCGAGGCTGACGATGCGGCAGTGCTCCTGCGGTTCGCGGAGCGCGGCGCTCAGCCCGGCCAGGGCGCGGGTGGCGTCGGGGTCCTCGCCCAGGCACATGACCACGACCGACGCCGAGCTCACGCCCATCACCCCGTGCCGGGCGCAGGCGGCCGCGAGCAGGCTGGTGCGCCACAGCTGGTTGGTCGCCGGGCCGAGCAGCGGCCGCGCCGTACCGGGGTGGAACCAGCCGCTGTACTCGTGCACCTGCCGGTAGCCGTCGCTGTTGTAGATGGTCCGGTTGAACTGCTCGGTGTACTTCACGTCGATCGCCGACGAGGTGCCGGCTGCCGTCCGCGCGGACCGTGATCACCGCGGCGTCGAAGACCGACCGGTCGCCGAGCAGGTCGACCGCCGGCCGCCACACGCACTCCATCACCTCGACCGCGACGGCGTGCGGGTCGAGGAAGGCGCGGACGACGTCGAGCCCGCGGTCCTCGGCCGCCCTGAGCTCACCGAAGATCGAGAACGCCATCGGCATGCTCGAGAGCATGTTGCGCGCCAGCCGCGCCTTGTCGATCGTGCCGCCGGACGCCTGCACGAGGTCGGCGCGCTCGAGGGCGTACCTCGCGGCGTCCCGGGTCAGGAAGTTGAGCCCGGGTCGCTCCACCACGTCGCGCAGGGAGAGCAGGCTGCCGAGCGGGCGGTTGCCGCCGTTGACGCGGTACTCGCCGTAGTCGGCGTTGATGACCTGTTCTCGGTACCAGGACTGGAGCAAGCGATAGCGCGCCGTACGACGAGAATCGCTCGCCACGGACAGGCGCGGATCGCTCCACGAGAGCTGCATAAGTCGGTTCCCCCCAGTTCTATGGCCGACTAGGACAACTCCTACCGCGTCTGGGGCCTCCGACAACAGCCGGTCTGGACCGACTCAGGTCGATTTGTACCCCCAGCCAGGTAGCGGTCGGCCACCACCTGCTGCTGGTCCACCGGATGGCCGGTCTGGATCGTCCACGCGAGCCGGACCAGCACCGCGTGCGACCACAGCAGCGGCGTCGCCGAGCGGGTGCCCTCACCCGCCGGGCAGCACGGCGCTGCCGGTCGGGGCGCGGCCGTCCCAGACCTGCTCGGCGAGCATGTCCGAGCCGCTGGCCGCGGCGGCCATGCTGGCCAGGTACGGCGCTCCGCTCTGGCCGGCCGCGACGGCGTACTCGCCGCGCTCGCCGGCGAGCAGCGGCCAGGCGCGCCCGAGGGTCTCGCGCTCGCCGTCGTCGCTGACGTCCCACTGGGCGCCGGTGCGCGTCTCGCCGTACCCGTCGAAGGAGAAGCGGTGCCAGAACGTGCCGTTGGGCGTCGGCCACGGCCAGGTCCTGGTCGACGACCTCCAGGCTGTTGACGACGTCGGGGTCGGTGGGCGAGAGGATCCCGAACCGGACCAGGTCGAGGAAGCTCGCGTCGACCACCCGCCGCTGGTCGGCCCGGGCCGGGCCGCCGTCGCCGATGGCGTACGTCGTGCCCTTGTTGGGCTTGCCGTCCTTGGTCACGCGCAGGAAGTACGGCGCGTCGCTGAGCGGGCCGTTGGTGGTCACCGTCCAGTCCTTGACCTTGCGGGCCCAGCGGTCGGCCATCCTCTCCCACTCCTGGCGAGCTTGGCGTCGCCGTGCTGGCGAGCGATCGCCGCGCCGGTGACCAGGCCGTCGATCTGGGCGGCGATGGTGGCCGGCGAGTAGCCGGACTGGTTCTCCCAGCGCTCCTGCGGCGAGAACGGCGCCTGCTTGTGCGTCTCCTCGTCGCGGAACTGCATGAGGAAGCGACGGCCTTCTTGATGCCCCGGTAGGTGCGCTTGTCGGTCTGGCCGACCAGGTGCGCGAGCGCGATCGGCAGGGTGACCTGGTCGAGCTGGATCTCGGTCCACTCCTCGGTGCCGTCGACGTCGGAGTTCTGCGGGAACGAGCCGTCCTTCTTCTGCTGGGTGGGAACAGCCACCGCACCGCGCGCTGGGCCGCGGCCACGTCGCCCATGGCGTAGAGGGCGGTGCCGATCTGGTAGAGGTCGCGCGACCAGACCTCGTGGTAGGCCGACGGACGGGCGGCTGAGGTCCTTGACCTCGTCGCCCCAGACCCAGGGCATCGACGGGCTGGCGACGAACGCGCCCGGGTGGGCCTTGTCCTCGCCGGCGGCCAGGACGAGCGCCGAGGCGAGGTACTGGCGCTGGATCGCTGCCGCGCTGGCCGGCACCGGCTTGAGCGCGGCCAGGTAGTCGTGCCAGCCGGCGTCGTACGCCGCGCCGTCGTGGTCCACGGCTGGGCCAGCGCCTGCTTGGCCACCCGCGACGAGCTCTGCGGCGTGCGGCCGAAGCCCAGGCTGATCGTGGCGCTCGCTGCTCGCCGGATGATGGCCGCGGTCGCCTCGTCGCTGGTGCCGAACAGCCCCGGGCTGCTCACCAGCGTGCTGGCCACGCGGGCCTTCGTGGTCGACCGCCTTGAGCGAGCGCTTGGTGCTGCGGACCTGGTCGCCCGCGGCGCCGTTGCCCAGCGCGGGCTCGTAGCGGACGCCGAGCGTGTGCTGTGCCGCCGTCCAGCGACTCGACGCTCGCGTGGATGACGACCGCGCTGCGGGCCGGGTCGGTGACGACCTCCTCGGTGAGCCGGTAGTGGCCCTCGTTGTCGGTGCTGACCTGGGTGAACCGCAGGCTGCGCTCGTCCGGCCTCGTGACGACGGTGGTCATGTCGCGGGTCTGGCTGTCCGCGTGGTCGCCGTCGGTCACCGTGCAGCTCGAGGGTGCGCACGCTCGGCGTGGAGAGGTCGGGGTAGAACACCTCGCTGACCCGGCCGCCCTGGAGCGTGAACCAGACCCGGCTCTTCCTGTCCGTGGCGGTGCCGAAGCCGGTCTTGTCGGCCTCGGTCCAGCCCTTGCCGCGCTGAGCCTTGCGCGCTGGCGTGCCGGCGTCGGCGTGACTCTGGGCCGTCAGCGCGGAGGGCCAGCGCGGCGGCGAGGGCGAGGGCGAGGGCGGCGATGGTGAGGCGTCGGCGCATGGGGGTCGGGTACCCACTCTCCCGTAATCCACAGATTGCTTTGCGGCCCCGTTCGACCGCCTCGCGCGGGGCAGCGTGGGGTCATGACGATCCAGTTCACGACCCCCGAGTTCCATGCCTCCGTGGCGGAGGTCCGCCACGCCGCGCCTCGCTCTCGCGACGCGCTCGCGCGCCGCCGGCGAGGTGGACACTGCTGCTCGACGGCTGGCACGGCGCCGCCGCCGCGGCTTCGCCGAGGCGTGGGCGGACTGGCTGGCGTCCTCGCGCGACGGTGTGTCGGCGCTGTCGGCGCTCGCCGACTCGCTGGCCGCTTCCAGACCGACATCACGCCGGTCGGACGCGTCGCGTCGTCGTCGCTCGCCGCGCTGGCGGGACGGCTGTCGTGAGCCGTTCTCCTACGCCGCCGACCTCGACCTCGCGCGCGGTGTCGTCCCTCGCTCGCCGTCGGTCGAGTCCGAGCTGACGAAGTGGTGATCGACCTGCGCTGGCGGGTCGCCCGGCTGCACGAGATGTGGGCCGGGACCGCCGCCGCGGCCCACCTCGACGCGCACGGCTCCTGGGAGTCGTCGTACCGCGAGATGCACGAGGCCCTCGTGGCATGCGCGCGGCCATCGCGGACCGCCTCTGCCAACTACTCCGCGGCGGCCTCGGCCAACGCGGCGATGTGGAGTGCGGTGCGGTGATGCTCGTCGACTCCGCGCCGCTGACCGACGCCGCGTCGTCCTTCGAGCGCGGCAACCAGGGCGCCGCGCTGGTCCACGCACACGCTTGGCCGGCGGCTCGCCCGCTTCGGCGCGATGGCGGGCGACGCGTCCATCGCGGAGGAGTTCGCGTCGGCGTACGACGACGCCGCCGCGTCGTGCCTCGCCGCGGTCGGCCGACCTGGTCGACGCCTTCTCGACCTGCGGCCGGCTCACCACGGCCTCCCTGGCCAACCACGGCCGCGCCGAGAACCGCTCGCTGATCTCCGGCCGGATCGTCTTCGACGGCCTCGGCCTGCGTCGCCGGCTACGTCGCGGTCCTGCCCTGCTCGCTGCCGTCCTCGCTGGGCGGCGACCTCTCCGGCCTGCCCGGCTGGGCGAGCTGGATCCTCGACCAGGTCGAGGGCTTCGTCTGGCCGGACGCCGACATCGACCGGCTGCGCGAGGCCGCCGCGTGCCTGGCGGGCCGCGGCCGGCCAGGTCGCCGACCTCTCGGCCTACTGCGACCTCGGCGATCCGCGCGTTCTCCTCCCCGCGCTCCCCCGAGGTCCCGATCGCCGTCGAGGTCACCGACGCCCTGGCCGGCCGCTGCCGCGCCGTCGGCGACCAGTGCGCGGTGCTCGCCCGCGCCTGCTACGCTACGCCGACCACGTCGAGGAGCAGCGCGCCGCGATCCTCGACCTGGTCCACGACCTGCTCCGCGACGCGGTGATCATCCAGGGCATCGGCATCGTCCTCGGCGCCGTCACCGCCGGCACCACCGCCGCCGGCGCCACGGCCCTCAACGCCGCCCAGATCGCGGCCGCCGCACCGCGGCTGCTGCGGATCATCGAGCTCCTCCGCACGCTCGCCTCGACCTGCGCCGCGCCGATGCGGCTCGCCGCCTCCGCGCTGCGCGACGTGCGGCGTCGAGCTGGCGGTCTTCCGCGGGCGCGCACCACCGTCGCTTCGGCGTACGACGCCGAGCGGCTGGCGCGGGTCGCTCGGCTGCGGGGGATCGTCCAGCAACCCGCGGCTGTTCAAGCCCAGGATCTGCGCGGTCTGTCGCGAGCAGGTCAAGGCTGTGGAGGCTGGCCGGTCGGGCCAGCAAGCGAGGCGAGGGTGTCGTGTACGGGGATCCGCTGCAACAACGGTCGCCAGATCCGGGTCATGGATGGCTACCCGCCCGGCACCCGCCCAGACCCGATCACCGAGGGTCCCTACGCCGTGGTCTCGCAGAACGGCGCCAGTCAAGATCCCGCTCGAAGGGAACCCGACGCTGTGACCATCCTCGACGAGCTCCTCGAGGAGCTCGAGGAGACCCTCGACGCAGAGGACCACTGTCGCTCTACGAGTTCTCGTGGTGGCTCCGCGGCCTGAACGGGGCCTGACCGAGGACGAGATCGCGGCATCTGCCAGCAGGCCTACGACGAGATCACCCGCCGCCACGCCCTCCACCTCGAGTGGTTCGACTGGCCGGCACCGATCTGACCAGCGGGACGCCGAGCCGAGCCCGGTACGCCGCTCGACTTCGACATCAACACCAACGGGCACGATCGACAGTCCGTTCCTGGCGCTGGTGCCGGATCAAGCCGTCAGCACGAAGCCGTCCAGCCCGATCGCGCAGCCCGCGCTCGGCCACCGTCAAGCGCGGCGCCGTACTGGTGTAGCGATGACCGGTCGGGGTCACGGTCTCGATGGTGTGGCGAGGTCCGGGCCGCGGTCGGGCCGACCAGCCGAGGGCTGCTTGGCGTAGTTGCAGTATTCGCAGAGCCCCTGCCCGTTGGCCGCGCTGGTCTCGCCGCCGTCGGCGTGGTCCTCGGCGTGGTCGAGGTGGCGGACCGGGGCGTCGCAGTACGTAGTGCGGCACTTCTGGTCGCGCAGCCGCAGGTAGTCGGCCAGCCTGCCCTCGAACCGTCGCGCCTTGGAGTCCATGGAGACCAGCTCGCCGGTCTTGGGGCTGGCGTAGAGGCGGCGTACCCACTGGTCGACGCCCTGCTCGGCGTTCGCGGCGATCCACTCGCGGAGCAGGTCGCCGGGGACCGGGCCGTAGTGCTCCGACCCAGCCGAAGCCGTTGTCGTCGCCGAGCAGGACCGAGTCGGGGACCACGACGTTGATCATCAGCGGCACCGGCGCGCCTCGCCCTGCGCCGGGGTTGAGGACCCGCTGCGACGAGGGTGTCGGCCATGATCTGGCCGCGCGACCGTTCGTCGCCCGCGGCCTCGGCGCCGGTCGGCCTCGCGGGCGAGCACCGCCCAGACCGCGACGCCGTCCTTGACCGGCAACAGCGCCGAGAGCTGGCTCATCATGTCGGGCGCCGGACGCAGCGAGACCCGCCGGTCGGCCTCGGCCCGGCGCCGCCGCTCGACGAACGAGACCGGGTCGAGCTCGTAGGCCACCTCGCGCGCGCGGCCGACGATCTCGCCGTCGCCCATCGCCTCGAGGACGTCGAGGTCGCCGGCGACCCGCCGGTCCACCTCGGCGCGGTCGGCCCGGGACAGGCAGGCGGTCTCCCGGGCCAGCAGCGTCGCCCGCCACTCGGTGATCCGACCCGCGCGGAACGCCGGCGCGTGTGGGGCATCTCGTCGCCAGCACCAGCGCCAGCCCGACGTGCTGCCGACCGCGATGGGGCGACTCCCGCCGCGCCAGCGCGACCTGGGCGGCGACCGCCCGGCCCCGCCGCTCCTCGGGCACGCCCGCGCGCGCCTCGGCCTCGCGCTGCGAGCGGTCGAACGCCGCGGTCAGCACCGCCTGCGCCGCCTCGGCCGGCACTTGCAGCTCCTCGAGCGCCCGGATCAGGTCGATCCGCTCGGCGTCGTCGAGCCTTCGCCGATCCGGGACAGCGCGGCGCCGTCGCCGCGGACATCGTCCACGGTCGGCACCGCTCCGCTCCCGAGTTCGAACATACGTTCGATTCTAGAGCAGCGCCGCCGACAGTCGCCAGCGCCTCGGCCGACGTCTGTGGAATGGGTCAGGCGGCGTCGAACAGCTGCTCCACCGCCTGACGACAGATGGTGGCGGCCGGTTCGGCGAGGACGCGGCTCAGCTCGTGAAGCAGGCGCGGTCAGTGGGCTGGACGACGTCCGGCAGCGCCGTCGAGACGTACGGCTCGAGCAGCGCGGCGCCCAGGCAGGCCCACGGATCGGGACGTCCCGGGCCGGCACCGACCGGGCCGGCCAGGACGCCGCGACACTGTCCAGCACGGCCCGCGCGGCCGCTCTCCTGCGGACAGCCGAACAGGGCACCGCGAGCCGCAAGACCCGCGGCAGCACGTCGGTCACCATGGACTCACGCGGGCGTGGGTCGTGCAGCAGCCCGTGATCGCCACCCGGACGTGCCGCCCGGAGGAGCTCGCTCCACCGGGTCGGCGCCTCGGCCACTGGCTGCGCGACGCCCGGCGGGACGCCGAGCGGCCGGCTCTCGAACATCCGGCCAGCCTCGGTCGGCACCAGCCGCCCGATGACCTGGTCTCCGGGCAGGAACAGCGACGGCGCTGCCGATGTTGGGGTCGAGAACTTCCGGCGTTCGGTCAGGTCGAGCCACGTGATCGACATCGGGTTCGGCTTCGATGAACTCGAAGCCGCCCATCGTCGCCCGCGGCCACGCCTCGACCTGGTCGGCTCGAGCCAGCAACGCCGACCCGGCCATCCGGCGTACGAAGAACCGGAGCACACCGTCGTCGTAGAGACGGAGCTGGCGGTAGGCCCAGACCTGGTCGGTCTCGGCGTGCAGCCCGGCACGCGTTCGGCATCGAGGGAGGGATCGCGGAGCTCCTCGTGCATCGCGCGCGCTGCCTGGTTGCACACCCAGCGCGACCACGCCCAGCCCGGCAGGACGGGACCCCACTGCGCGATCAGGTACAGCTCTGTGCAGCGCTCGATGCTCCAGAACGGCTTGCCGTCGGGACCGAACTGGAAGGCGTCGGTGATCCCGAGCCCCTCAGCGGCGTCCCCGCGCGCTTCCGCCTCCTGCAGCTGGAACATCGCCCGGATCCACGGCTCGTGCTCGCCCTAGGCGGACTGGGAAGGCTCCGTACGCCGGATCGTCGACTTCTTGGGCACACGTCCACGTGACATCGAGCTCTCCCCTCAGGCCGTCGCGTCGGGAAGCTCGGGCGTCGCGGCACACCACATGGCCATCTCTTCGCAGCGCGGGCGTGCGTGGTCGGGTAGTGCCGGCTCAGCCGCACCAGGCCGGCAACAGGTCGGGAGACACGAGCCGCCACCGCATCGAGGCCTTGAACGCCGGATCGAGGACCAGGTCGCCGAGCCGGTGGCGGTCACCCTCGCGCGGGCTCGTCCGGTGAGGGCTTCGTGGACGGCACCCTCGACGACCGCCACGGGGTCGACGTCCGCGGTCCGGTCTCGCTCGTCCATCCAGGCGTGGTAGTCGAGGTCCGAGGTGAGCGAGGCCTCGGGAAGGTGCGCGAACCCTGGCTCGAGGACGCCTTCGACGAGGAGGGAGTGGATCGTGGTGAGCCACCGCCGCGGGTCCTCGGCCACGGCCTCGGCCGCCTCCGCGCTGACCGGCATCGGTCGCCAGTCGAACATCGCGCCGGGCGCCGTACTGATCGGCACCACCCGCCCGAGCACGTGCTCGCCAGGCGCGACGGCCGCTCCGAGGTCGAGCAGCTCCAGTTCCTCCCCCGAGGTCAGGTCTCGCGCCCACAGCGGCCGGGTCCGCTCCCGGTCGACGTACTCGACCCGACAGCCGCGCATCGGCGCATCGGCCCAGCCGACGATCTCGTCGGTGCGGTCGAGCAGCTCGACCGAGGCGTGATCGTTGAGGAACCGCCGCAGTGCGCCGAGGTCGTAGACGTCGGCCTGCCGGACCACCCAGTCGCGCTCGTTGATCCACGGGAGGACCTGCTCGGGGTGGTCGCACCCGATGCGTTCGAAGGGGATGTGCGTCCGGGTAGATCAGCGGAACCAGGAGCTGCAGGGCTCGGTTGGTCCCGGTCTGGTCACCGCCGGTCCACATGCGTCGGCGGGCCTGGTCGGTGACCCAGCGGTTGACCATCCAGCCGGGCGCGGCCGACCCGAGGTCGGCCAGCTGCTGCAACCGGTCACCGTGGGTCGACCGCCGGAAGAACGGCACCGAGCGGTGGAGCCGCAGCGCGCGTGGCCGCGTCGCCGCGCAGCTCGGCGTCGGCGCTCTCGCACACGGCGCGCTCGTGGGCCGGCGTCAGCTGGCTCGCGATCGACCGGTACGGCCGGTCAGAGGGGCGCTTGCCTTTCGGCGACTTGCGACGGCGATTCCGTGACTTGGGCATGCTCACCGACCTCCCGCGCTGATGACCGACGGCAGCTCAGGGACCAGGTCGAGGAACGGCGTCGTCAGCGTCGCCACGTCGTCGGCGGAGAGTCGCTCGCGGTGACAGGCGGCCGACGTCATCACCGTCGCCCACTCCTGCAGCTCGTCGAGCGCGCGCGGCCAGGTGACACCGGGCAACCGGTCGAGCCCACCGGCGAAGGGGCAGCCCGCCGGCGCCGTGATCGCCCAGCCCTGCACCGCGCCGGCGAGCCGCTGGAACTCCTCGAGGTCGTCGTCGAGATGGCGCGTGACGATCTTGAGCAGGGTCTCCGTGGTGAGCGGTCGCAGTACGGCGTACAGCCGGTCGAGGACCGGTCTGGGTGCCCGCCACTCCGGCCCCGGCAGCTCGCCGACCGGGCCGAGCCCGGTCAGCCAGGCGCCCCGGCCCTCGAGCCGCTGCTGCTTCGTCAGCTGGTCGGCGACGACCTCCGTGATCAGGACGGTCCAGAGCAGCTCGCCGAGGTTGCCGCGGACCGATCGACGCAGATCGCCGGCGCTTGACCTCGCCCGGCTCGAAGCCGATGACGGCGCCGAGCTCTCGCTCCATCTGCGGCCAGTCCGGCTGGTCCATCCGCGCCTCGACGACGGCGATCGCGGCGTCCTTCGTCCGGTCGGCCTCGTCGACCCTCCCGACCTCGCGCGCCAGGGCGTCGCGCCGTGGCCACCGGCCAGGTGATCGAGCCGCCCTGGAGCATGGTCGTCGCCGCCCACAGCAGGTTGCCCAGGGTGATCGCGTCCGCCGACCAGAGCTCGGCCACCCGCGCGGCCACCATCGGCGTGAGCGGGCCGAACTCGCCGCCGGGCTCGAACGCCGGCGGCAGCGTCCAGCCGTCGGGAACCGACGCGTCGTCGCCCGAGACGGGCCAGGATGGCGGCGTACTCCGCGGTCGCCCGCTGCAGGCCCCGCTTGCCGAGCGGTCGCGGCCGGCCGATCGGGCGGCGGTGCAGCGACCAGCGCACCGGCAGTACCTCGGCGCCGGGCACGATGCCGAACGCCTGGAGCTCGTCGCGGTCGCCCGGTGGGTCGAGGCGGAAGCGGCAGGTGACCAGGCCGTCGTCGTACGGCTGCTCCCAGCAGTCGCCGATCGCCACCTCGGCCGTCGATGAGCTGCCAGGCCAGCGTCGTTGAGGATGACGAAGCAGTCCCGCGGGCTGAACATCCAGTCGGCGCCGGGGTCGTCGCCGAGCGAGGGCCGCGCCCAGAGGTGCAGCTCCGGCAGGCCGCGGTCGATGCAGGCCGACGGTGTAGGCGAAGTCCTGGCCCTCGCCATCCGGGTCGAAGACCGCGGTGACCTGCCAGTCAGGCGTGCGGACGTGGCGGGTTCCCGAGAGTGGTCATGTCAGCCGCCTCAGGCCCGCGCGCGGCGGGTCGCGAGGTCGATGACCTGGGCGGTCGGCCTCCGCGGTGGCGGCTTGTCGGCGCGGCTTCGCGCGGCTGCGCGGACCGCGGCCACAGGCCCCTCTCGCTGACCCGGTTGGCGGTCGACCTGGATGGCGAACAGCTCCTGGGTGTCGCGCCGGCAGCCGACCACCATCCCGTCGGCCCGAGGCCGCCGGGCTTGAGGTAGCGCTTGATCAGGTGACGCAGCCACTCGGCCGGGTCGCCGTACTTGTCGTCTCCCCTGACGGTCAGGGAGCGACCGTCGTCGGACGCCACCCATCCGCTGTTGAGCGGCGGCGCGACCCTTGCCGCCGGTCACCTCACGAAGGATCGCCAGGTAGTCCGATCTGGTCGCTACCGAGTGCCGGCTCGATGCCGATCTGCCCGATGAAGTCGGTGGTGATTGCCATGCCGACGAGCCTGCCCCGAATCGCGGGGCGGCGTCGGCCGCTCTCCACAGGCCTGTGGAGAGTGCGGCCAGGGTCAGGCCCGGTGCTTCCCGCCGCCGCGCATCGTCGCGGCCGACGGCGAGCGCGGCCGCCTCGACCTCGTCGCGGTCCAGCCGGTCGCGCTTGAAGACCAGCGTGTCGGCGAGGTTGACGATCCCGCAGACGCTGACGCCGCGGCTCCACGAGTCCTCGGGCTGGTCGCCGGTCAGGCACAGCACGGGGTGCACCTCGTCGGGGCGTACGCCGGCCACCTCGGCCACCTGGTGCGCGACCTCCAGCAGCTTCATCAGCTCCTTGGCCTGCGCCCGCTCCTTCTCGTGCCGGCGCCCGCACGCGATGACGAAGACGCCGGGCGGACCCACGACCACGAAGTCGGCGCGCGGACCCTTGTCCTCGCGCCGGGTGTCGATGACCTGCCAGTCGTCGAAGGGCAGCTCGGCCAGGGCGCGCTCGATCACCAGATCGACCTCTGCGGGTGCGAGCTGTGCCATTTTCCCTCCCTCGTTGCTGCTGCTCCGACGTTAGTTGCGCGCGCCGTCGCTCGCAGAAGAACCGATGAGAAGTGACCGATCAGTGAAGCACTATTGGCGAAACCACCCGCGCCGACCAACAGGGTCCCTACAGAGGCCATCCGTTGAGGTGCACCCGGCTGTCCGTGAAGGGCACCGACTCGTCGTCGCCGACGAGCTCGACCATGGAGGTCGAGTCCGGCTTCAGCATCGCGCTGCCGGAGATCCAACCGACCATCTGGTCGCCGTCATAGACGGCGACCATCACGAGGACCTCCATGTCGTGGTCGAACGGATTGGTGACCTCGACCTGGCCGGCGAACCGGCCGAGGTCCTCGAAGACCTGCAGGTCGGCGTACGACGGTCCGCTCGCGACCGCCGTCCCGGAACCTGGTCCGGAGGAGCCGTCGCGGAAGGTGTGGAACGCGAACACCCCGTCCACTGCGAGCACCGCGAGGACCGCGAGGACGATCAGAACGACGCCGCTGACGACGTTCGAGTAGATGCGTCGAGCCCGACTCCGCCGCCGCTGGGACGCACGGTCGAGCTCCTCGATCTGGGCGCGCAGCCGCTCGGCCCTGCGCAGGCTCTCCGAGATCTCTGACATGGACAAGCGTCCCTACCCCCTTTCTCCCGGGCGGCACCGTAGATGGGCGGGGCGGCGTTGTCGTGGATCGCGCGACAATTTCGCCCAAATGTGTCGCGAGAGGTCTAGCCGCAGACACGAAGGCGCGCCGGTCGAGCGCTCACTCAGATGACGACCATCGCCAGCCGCGGATCCACACGGCGCAGGTCGTCAGGATCGGACGTGACCACCTGGTGGCCGTGCAGCCGGGCATGCAGAACGACGTGTACGTCGACGACGTCGGCGTGGCCCGTGCGTCCGCTGAGCTCCCCGACCGCGCGAGCCGTGGCCGCGTCGATGTCCGGTGTCGCGACGTCAGGAGAGATTCAGGAAACGGGCCAGTTCGCACCTGCCGCGGGCCACCACGCCAAGCCTGGGCAAGACGACCTGGCAGCGACGTGGACAGTCATGCCTCTGTCGTGCACCGCTCCGGAGCAGCTGCACTGACGCTCTAGTCACCTCGCTCCATGGCGATCAGGGCGCCGGTGTCGAGCGTGAGTCCTGGTCGGTCACTGATCGTCGTCAGACCCAAGGCATTCCATGCCCAGGCGTCGGCCTCCGGCCCAGGGCGGCCCGAACTCGAGCGTCCCACGTCGTCGAGCAAGCTCCTTCAGGCTGACGGCCCTGGCGACTGCCGCGCCATCGCCGATGCGACGTACGCCGAGACCGACCTGGCCGCGACCTTCGACGCGACCGCCTGCCTTGCGCCTCTTCGACCAGATGATCGGGGAGGCTCACGGTGATCTTGCTGGTCATACCTTCATCATACCGACTCACCCGACGCCCCGCCTCGTCCCGAGATCGACCACGTCGGCGGTCTCCACGGCCGGCGGGACCCGTCGTCGACGACGGCTTGCCTCCCACCGGTCGATCTCCTGCTCGTAGGCCAGCGGCTCGTGCCACCCGAACTCGGACAGCCCCGGGCGCAGCACCCGCTCCGTGACCCGGTTGCCCTTCACCTCGATCGCGAACAGCTTCTTGGTGTCCCGACGACAGCCGACCACCATCCCGTCGAGGCGATGGTCGAACGTGAAGTGCTCGAACGCCGGCAGCCCGCTCTTCGACGCTGCCGCACCCGGGCTTGAGGAAGTGTTGGATGAGGTAGCGCATCCAGGCGATGGGTTCGTAGAACTTCTCGTGGCCGTTGAAGGCCAGGCAGCAGCCGTCCAGGCACGGCACCCACTGGCACCACAGCTGCGGCTGACCGGCCGCCACCCGGTTGTAGGTGTCGACGTCGACGATCGAGCTCGATCGTCGAGTTCGGCCATCGGGTTGCCCGGCACGGCGTACGGCCCGTCCGACCGGTCGAACCGGCGCGACTGGCTGAACGCCGTGAGGTATTCGGTCTCGTCCTGGTTGAGCGCGGGCTCGATGTCGATGTGGCCCACGAAATCTGTCGTGTATCCCATGGCCGACGAGCCTGCCCCGAATCCGTCGATGGCGTCGGACCGTCTCCACAGCCCTGTGGATGACGCCCGCCGCGCTCCCGAACTTCTGCGGCAGGCTCGACCGCATGACGACGACCACGCCCGAGCTCCATGCGTACGACGTGCGCGACCCCGCGCGCCTGATCGCTGAGATCGCCGAGCGAGTCCGGCTCGTGCGAGGGCACCGCGCACCTGCGCTCGTGCGCGACGTCTCGACGGAGCAGGAGCTGCTGCGGGTCGACACGCTCCGGCTGCCGGCGGAGATCGTCGACTGGGAGGAGGGCCGTGAGGAGCTGCGTCGCGTCGTGGAGGGGTGGCCGGTGGGCTTCGCGCCCGGAAGGCCTCGCCACACGCCGGTCCTGGTCGTCGTCCGGCCCGGGCCTCTGCGTCTTCGGGCCCAACGAGGCGGTCTGGTTCCTCGCCGAGCGCTACGCCAACTTCATGGCGAGCCTGTGGCCGGTCCGCGACATCCTGGTCACCGAGCACGGCTGGCTCGACTTCATGACGAATGAGGCCGGCACCACGCCGGCGGCGCTGCCTCGTCCTCTAGCTTCCGCCCGGCACGGCGTGCCCGGACTCGTAGGCGTACATCACCAGCTGCGCCCGGTCGCGGCAGTCGAGCTTGGTCAGCAGGTGGCTCACGTGGGTCTTCACGGTGCCGTAGCCGAGGTGCAGCTGGGCCGCGATCTCCTGGTTGGAGAGGCCCTGCGCGACGGTCAGGAGCACGTCGCGCTCGCGGTCGGTGAGGCCGTCGTCGTCCGGCGTACGCCGGGGCTGCGGGCAGCTCCGCGAACCGCTCGATCAGCCGCCTCGTCACCCGCGGGTGGAGCAGCGCCTCGCCGGCCGCGACGACGTTGATCGCCTCGAGGAGCTGGTCGGGGCGGGTGTCCTTGAGCAGGAACCCGCTCGCCCCCGACCGCAGCGCCTCCAGCACGAGCTCGTCCTCGTCGAACGTCGTCAGCACCACCACCCGGGTGTTCGCGCAGGCCGGGTCGGCCAGGATCGTCCGGGTCGCCGAGAGCCCGTCGAGGTGCGGCATCCGCACGTCCATCAGCACCACGTCGGGCGCCGTACGCCGGCACAGCGCGATCGCCTCCAGCCCGTCGCTGGCCTCGCCGACGACCTCGATGCCGTCGGCCGACCTCAGCAGCAGCACGAACCCCGACCGCACCAGCTCCTGGTCGTCGACGACCGCGACTCGGATCATCTCTTCGCTCCCGTGGGCAGTGACGGCGTGGACGCGGAAGCCGTCGCCGTGGCGGCCGGAGCTCAGGGTCCCGCCGACGAGGCGGACCCGCTCGTCGAGGCCGATCAGCCCGTGGCCCGAGCTCGCTCCTGTGCTCGGCCGCGCCGGGCCGGGGTCGGTGACCTCGATGTCGATGCTCTCTGCTGTCGCTGCCACGCTGACCTGGGCCTTCTGTGCCGCGGAGTGCTTGATGACGTTGGTGAGCGACTCCTGGACGACGCGGTAGGCCGTGAGCGAGACGGCGGCGTTGGCGTCGCCCGCTGCGCCGGACCGGCTGAGCTCGACGTCGAGCCCCGAGCGGCGTACGTCGTCGACCAGGCCGGCGATGTCGTCGAGCCCCTGGGTGGGCGGGCGGGTGCCGTCCTCGGTGGTCTCGCGGAGCATGCCGAGCATCGACCGGGTCTGCTCGAGCGCCTTGCGGCTGGTGTCGGCGATGACCTCGAGGCTGTGCTCGGCGGCGTCGGGGTCGGTGCGGATCACGTGCGCGCCCACGCCGGCCTGCACCGCGATCAGCGACATGCTGTGCGCGACGACGTCGTGCAGGTCGCGGGCGATCCGCAGCCGCTCCTCGGTGACGGCGGCCTTGACCTGGTCGACGTGCCGCTCACGCCGCGTCCGCAGCGCGTCGCCCACCGCCCACGCCGCGACGAGAAGGGCGAGCGCGAGGAGCACGTCCTTGGTGCGGAGGTCGGGTACGCCGGCGAGGCCGAGGCCGACGAAGCGACGCCATCCCCGCGCCCAGCCCGATCAGCGCGTCGCGACGGCGGGCGTGCGTGGTGAGCGAGTAGAGGCTGAGCAGCATCAGCACCGACAGCAGCCGATGTAGTGGAACGTCCCAGCTGACGACGAGCGCCCCCGCCACGAACACGGCGTACGACGCCCGCGGCCGGGTCCGCCGCCAGGCCAGCGCCCCGGCGGCCGCCACCGTGGCGACCGCCGAGAGGACGTTCGGGTCGTGGAGCCGGGGGTCGAGCTGGCTCATGTCGACCGTGAGGTGCGAGGCCAGCGCGAGCCGCCGCGGCCACGATCCCGATGGCGGGATCGAGGTACGGCGACAGGCGCCTTGACGCCCCTGCCCACGCCCTTCATGACCGGAGACTACGCAGCCACGAGCGGCTTGGACTGCTGGCCGGGCGCCTGCGTCGGCGTCCGCCTCGCGCCACACCCGGGCCCGCTTGAGCAGCACCACGGCGGCGATCACGCAGACCCCCAGCGTCGCGAACCCGGTCTCGCCGGCGACGTACGCCATGTTCCAGCCGGCCGTCGCGACGACGGCCGCAGCGCCCATGTCGAAGACGGTGTTGACGACGTTGTGCGCGATCGCGACCGGCCAGACGGTCTGGCAGCGGTCCCAGATCCAGGCGTAGAACACGCCACCCGCGGTGATGACCGCGACCGCCATCGGCGCCGCGAACCACTTCGCGCTGCCGGTGTCGTACGTCGTCGCGATCAGGATCAGCGGCAGGTGGAAGCAGCCGTGGGCGAAGCCGGTGCACGACCGCGGCCCTGCGCTTGCTGGTGAGCTGCTGGAACCGCGGCAGCAGGTAGCCCCGCCACCCGATCTCCTCGCCCACGATGAACAACGTCCCCATGGCCAGCGAGATGGCCAGGTTGAGCGCCCAGTCGGGCGTCGCGTCCTTGAGGTGTACGTCGAGCCGCCCGGCCCCGATCGCCAGCGCGGTGCCGTACGCCCCGGCCACCAGCACGAACGGCAGCACGATCGCCGCCGGCCACGCCCTGAAGCCCAGCCCGCGCGAGCCCGATCGTGTGCCAGACGCTCCTGCGCTGGCCCTTCTTGTGGATCGTGAAGGTGAGGATCCCGACGGTGACGGTCGGGACCATGACGCTGAGCAGCAGGTTGATGTTCGCGTCCGGCAGGGCCAGCGCGACGGTCAGGGCGAGCGAGTAGGCGATCGCCGAGGTAGGCGACGATCTCGCGCGTCGGTGAGGTCTTGGTGTTCATGGCTCAACCGTCGCGCCGACTCGGGGTCGTCCGCGTCTGGCTGCAGACCCTTCCTGGCTCTGTCTGCAGATGCGGTGAGGCCAGGTTCTCCTGACGGATGCGCCAGATCGACCTACCGTGTCCCTGATCGGATGAGGGAGGTCTGCGGTGCCGGCTGGTGATTCGGCTCTACAGCGCAGCCGCGAGCTCGGCGACGACGCCGACGCTCTTTTCGCGCTCAGCCAGAAGCTGCGTCGAAAGGCTCAAAACTTCCTGACTGCCAGTGCCTCGGAGCGGGAGCTCGCACGACGACTCCGCCTGCTCGACCGGTTCGGATGGCAGGTCCTGGAAGACCGTCGCTGGCCAGGCTCGAAACGAGCGAACGTCGACTTCATCCTGGTTGGGCCGGGCGGTGTGGTCATTGTGGATGCCAAGTCCTGGGCGGAGATGGACGTCCGCGACGGCTACATTTTTCGCGGACAGTCGCGCGAAGACGATGAGGTCGCCAAGCTCGTTTCACTAGTGGATCGCATCGGAGATGCCCTCGCCGACACCGGCTTCTCGTCGAACGCCATTGCGGCGGCGATGGTGTTCAGTGGTCGACGTGTCGACGCAGCTGCAGGCCCGGTAGCGGTACTTGGGGAGGACGACCTCGCTCTCTGGCTGGCACGACTTCCGTACCGCCTAGACCAGAGTCAGGTCAGTCGATTGGTGAGCGCGGTCGAGGCGTGTTGCCCTCCGATGGCCCCGGCTGTGCCAGCTCGACTTACACGATCGCAGTCTCCAGCCCGCGTAGTTCTTCCTGAGTGCGGGCCGCTTCTGTTCGATGTTGAGCAGCTCACGGACAACCTCCTCGCTGCCGCGCTCGCCGGTCCGATCGAGGACTGGATGACCTTTCTTCACCCTGCGCAGACGCGTTTGATTACTCAGCATTGGAACGGACCGGCCCGAGTGCGCGGGCCTGCCGGCACAGGGAAAACGGTGGTCGGTCTGCATAGGGCAGTGCATCTCGCACAACGCCATCCGGACCCGGTCCTATTCGTGAGCTTCGTCAAGACCCTTCCGGTTGTGCTGGCCTCCCTCGCTCGTCGGCTCTCCCCAATGTCCGCCGACCAGATCGACTTCGTCGGAGTACATCGTCTGGCCTACCGGTGCCTTGATCGGGTCGACGAGACCTTCAAGCTCGACAATCGCGCGGCAGAGCGGGCTTTCGGACGGGCGTGGATGGACTGCGGAGCGACCTCAGCCCTGGTCGGGCTCGACGAGCGGCGGACGTACTGGAAGGAGGAGGTCGACCACGTCATCAAGGGCCGTGGCCTAACTGACTTTGAGCAGTACAAGACTCTCCAGCGTGTAGGGCGCAAGACACCAATGCGCATTGAGCACCGCGCCGCAATGTGGGAGCTGTTCCTCGCCTACGAGAATCGGCTGGCAGAGGCCGAGATCGGCGACTTCAACGATCTGCTGCTTCGCGCCACGGCCGCTGTACGTCGCTTTCCCGAGCTGTTCAACTTCAGCGCGGTCATTGTGGACGAGGTGCAGGACCTCAATCTGACGGCGGTGCAGTTCTTGATTGCCCTCGCAGGCGCTCAGCCTGAACGGCTGCTGTTCATTGGAGACGACCAGCAGTCGGTCTACCCGGGCGGCTTCACGCTCGCCGAAGCCGGCATCACCGTTGCCGGGAGGGCAACTGTTCTGACGCACAACTATCGGAACACGATCCAGATCCTCGAAGAGGCCAGGCGCATGGTCAGTGCTGAGTCCTTCGACAACCTCGAGGGAAAGGCCGACCTGGGCGCCGCGAATGCTGAAGCGTCGCGCCAGGGACATCCTCCGATGAAGGTCTTGGCGGAGACTCAATACGATCTCGACGCCGCGTTAACTTCGCAGCTCCAGCGGACCCGACGCTGGGACGGCACTCCCTGGGGCCACATGGCAGTCCTCGCGGAGCGGACACGGACCGTTGACCACTACCGACGTGTCTTGACCGAGGCCAGCATCCCGTTCGTTGAGCTCACCGCCTATGACGGGGAGTCAATCGATCGAGTAAAGCTCGGCACGATCAAGCGAGCAAAGGGTCTGGAGTTCGCGTACGTCCTCATCCCGGGACTTAGCCAGAAGCCGCCCGCGATGGCTGACGGTGAGACCGTGGACTCCCACGCCGAGCGAGTCGAGCGTTGGCGCCGCGAGCTGTACGTCGCGATGACGCGCGCCCGAGACGGACTCTGGCTCGGCTACCTCGGTGGACCTCAACCACTTCGGCCGGGCGCACCTAAAGCTGTTCGCACATAGCGCCTGCGTTGCCCCACCCCGCTGCAAGTCTGTCGGCACGTCGAGCCACCGTGATTCTGACAAGTCAGTCGTCGACGACGCGCCGATTTCTCCTGAGATCAGGGCACACTTCGCACGTGGCCGACAATCCAGAGCCTGGTCTCTACGAGACGCTAATCGATGAGGTTCTGGCTGAAGGCCTTGTAGGGGTAGATCAAGACCTCCTCGATATCGCTGGCCTGCGACCGGCCGAGACCGATGACCGGATCGCTCACTTCATTGCCGACCAAGTGCGTTCGGCGCTTGGGTCAGTACCTGCTGGCGAGCGCGTTCGTGTAGGCATCGACCTCGCGCGCCGTCTCGTTGACGTGATCGCGTCCGACGTTCACGCATCGACTCCCAAGCGGCCGGCGGTCGAAGGAGCTGTCCTGCACGAGGTGGCCCGACGCAGGCCGGACGGGTCGGCATGGAAGCGCACCAGGCCGCTGACGCCGGCTCTGGACACCACCGTCCTCACTAACGCCCGAGGCGAGCCGAGGGTTGGTGCGCAGATCCTCACCGAGATCGAGTCGGCCGATGCGGTCGATCTCGTCATGGCCTTCATCTTTCGAAGCGGCATTCGACCTCTTTTGCCGGCGCTGCGTCGCCACTGCGAAGCGGGTCAACGGTTGCGGGTGCTGACCACCACGTTCACTGGCTCGACCGAGCCGGAAGCCTTGGACCAGCTCAAGGACCTCGGAGCGGAGATCAAGGTCTCGTACGACGAGTCGACGACCCGCTTACACGCCAAGGCCTGGATCTTCCATCGTCACACGGGCTTCAGCACCGCCTACGTGGGCTCGTCGAATCTCAGCCACTCGGCCCAGAACGCGGGTCTCGAGTGGAACGTTCGACTGTCGTCGGCACGTAATCCAGACGCTCTCGACAAGATGCAGACGGTGTTTAACAGCTATTGGGGGAACGGCGATTTCGTCACGTACGAGCCCGAGGCGTTCGCAGCGTCCATGGCTCGTCCCGATCGCACTGCGGGTCCTCATCGATTCTGAGCCCAATCGAGATTCGTTTGGAGCCGTTCCAAGAGCGGCTGCTCGAGTTGATAGCGGTGTCCCGCGAGCAGGGACACCACCGAAACCTGCTGGTCTCGGCCACTGGCACCGGCAAGACCGTCATGGCAGCCGTCGACTTCGCTCGACTCAAGTCTCAGCTGAAGCGTTCACGACTCCTCTTCGTCGCACATCGCGAGGAGATCCTCGACCAGAGTCTGGCCACGTTCCGCCATGCCCTTCGCGATCAGGCGTTCGGGGAGAAGTGGGTTGGCCGGTCGCAGGCCGCGCAATTTCGACCACGTGTTTGCGTCTATCCAGAGTCTGAACGCGGGCGGCCTTTCCCACCTCGAACCAGATCACTTCGATGTCGTGATCGTGGACGAGTTCCACCACGCCGCGGCTCCGTCCTACCGACGACTGCTCGACCACGTGCGTCCGCAAGAGCTGCTTGGTCTCACCGCCACCCCAGAGCGAGCGACGGCCTTGAGATCCTGCATTGGTTCGATGACCGCATCGCTGCTGAGTTGCGCCTCTGGGACGCCATCGATCAGCACCGACTGACTCCGTTTGTCTACTACGGCGTGCACGATGGCGTTGACCTTCGAGAGATTCCCTGGCGGCGAGGCCAGGGGTACGACGTCGACCGATTGACGCAGGCCTACACATCCAATGACTTCCTGGGCGCGACTGGTGATCAAGCAGCTCGAAGATCACGTCGACGACGTCGAATCCATGCGCTGCCTCGGCTTCTGCGTCAGCATCGACCACGCCAAGTTCATGGCTGACCACTTCAACAGCCACGGCATCAAAGCCGTCGCCGTCTGGGGCGACAGTCCCGACGACGACCGGCGCGCAGCCCTGCAGGATCTGGCCCAGGGTCGCGTCCAGGTCGTGTTCTCAGTGGACCTGTTCAACGAGGGCGTCGACGTGCCCGCCGTCGACGCCGTGCTGATGTTGCGCCCCACGGAGAGCGCGACCCTGTTCCTCCAGCAGCTCGGCCGCGGGCTGCGACGCTCGCCGAACAAGAGCGTTCTGCACCGTCCTCGACTTCGTCGGAACGCACCGCACGGAGTTCCGATTCGACCGCAGGTTCCGAGCGCTGCTAGGCGGGTCACGTCGAGATGTCGAGCGTGCCGTCGAGGAGGGCTTCCCGTACCTGCCCGCCGGATGCCACATGGAGCTCGACGCTGTGGCGCCGGGAAGTCGTCCTTCGAAGCATTCGTAGCGCCATCCCATCGAGGTGGCCCCAGAAGGTCGACGAGCTTCGTGACCTCGCGTCGGCGCTCCGGCAACGACATATCGCTGAGCGCGTACCTCGCCGAGTCAGGCCTGGACCTGTCAGATGTCTACGACGCACGAAATCTTGGTCAGACCTGCGCGAGGCCGCCGGCTTGCCCGTGCTTGCGTCAGGACCATTCGAGGACTCTCTGCGACGCAGTGTTGGCAGGATGCGCCATGTCGACGACGCGCAGCGTCTTGGGGCGTATGCCGCGCTCGCCCGGAGCGATCAGGCACCGCAGGTCTCGCAGCTGAGCCCGCTAGAAACGCGACTGACGCACATGCTGATCGCCGACACGGGCAGCGACGCTCTCAAAGGGCAGAAGCTTGGCCTTCAAGATGCTGTCGACCTTGTGTGGAGTCACCCTCAAGTTCTGGCCGAGCTCTCGGAACTGTTCGAGTTGCTAGGCGACCGAGTGGACCACGTGCACACCACTGCCTCCCTAGACTGGCCCTTGCAGATCCACGCGCGGTATTCGCGCGCGGAGATCCTCGCCGCCGTAGGCGAGGGCAAGTCGGCGCGCACTCCGCCTTGGCAGAGCGGCGTCTACGAGGCAAAGGCTGCAGGAGCAGACCTTCTGGCCTTCACGCTCGACAAGACGAGCGGCTCCTTCTCACCCACGACCAGGTACCGCGACTACGCCGAGTCTCGAGACGTCATCCATTGGGAGAGCCAGGGACGCACGGCGGCCGACAGCGCGACCGGCAGGCGCTACCAAAACCACGTCGCCATGAGCCGGACCATCCTGCTCTTCGCGCGGGAGCGCCCTGACGATCGAGCCTTCTGGTTTTTGGGGCCAGCGACTTACATCGAGCATCAGGGCGAGCGCCCGATGGCCGTCAGGTGGAAGCTTCAGACGCAACTTCCGGGAGATCTTTACGCCGCCTTCGCGGCAGCAGTTGCCTAACGCAGCAACGGCCCGACCCCCTCGGGTGTCGGGCCGCTGTAAGCCTTCGGTCAGCTGCAGCCGGAGGTGCTGCCGCAGCCCTCGCAGACGTAGCAGGAGCCGGCGGGGCGCATCTTGGTGCCGCAGGTCATGCAGAGGGGGCTGTCGACGGCGGTGCCGGTGATCTGCTCGAGGAGCTCGGCGCTGGTGTGGGCGACCTTGGCGGCTCGGCGGGACCTCGCGCGACCTCGGAGCCGTCGGTGTCCTTGGTCTCGACGACCTCGGCCTCGACGACCTCGTCGGTGCGCGGTGTCGACGAGGGTGCGGAGAGGTCGCCGACGACCTCGGAGGGGGAGCCGATCTCGGCGAGGGGCTCGTAGGAGCCGGTCTCGAGGTAGCGCTGGCGCTCGTCGGCGGAGAAGACGCCGAGGCCCTGGCGGGTCTCGAAGTCCAGGTAGTCCAGGGCCAGGCGGCGGAAGATGTAGTCCATGATCGACTTCGCCATCCGGACGTCGGCGTCGTCGGTGAGGCCAGCGGGCTCGAAGGAGAGGTTGGTGAACTTCGAGACGTAGGTCTCGAGGGGGACGCCGTACTGGAGCCCGATGGAGACCGCGATCGAGAAGGCGTCCATCACGCCGGCCAGGGTGGAGCCCTGCTTGCCGAGCTTGAGGAAGACCTCGCCGAGCGTGCCGTCGTCGTGGGCGCCGGAGGTCATGTAGCCCTCGGCGCCGCCGACGGTGAACGACGTCGTGCGGGAGACGCGCGACTTCGGGAGACGCCGGCGCAGCGGCTTGTAGACCTCGACGACCTTGGGCTCGAGCTCGGTGACAGGCGCGTTGCCGGCCTGGTGCGGCCGCGGCCATGCCCTGGTCCTTCTTGGACGAGTCGGACTTGCCGTCGGAGAGCGGCTGGCCGACCTTGCAGTTGTCGCGGTAGATCGCGGTGGCCTTGAGGCCGAGCTTCCACGACTGGAGGAAGACCTCCTCGATCTCCTCGACCGTGGCGGACTCGGGCAGGTTGACCGTCTTGGAGATGGCGCCGGAGAGGAACGGCTGGCAGGCCGCCATCATCCGGACGTGGCCCATCGGCTTGAGGGCGCGGGCACCCATGGCGGTGTCGAAGACGTCGTAGTGCTCCTGGCGGAGGCCGGGGGCGTCGATCACGTGGCCGTGCTCGGAGATGAAGTCGACGATCGCCTCGACCTGCTCGGGCTGGTAGCCCATCTTGCGCAGCGCACGGGGGATGGTCTGGTTGACGATCTGCATCGAGCCGCCGCCGACCAGCTTCTTGAACTTGACCAGCGAGAAGTCCGGCTCGATGCCGGTGGTGTCGCAGTCCATCATGAAGCCGATGGTGCCGGTGGGCGCGAGCACCGAGGCCTGGGCGTTGCGGAAGCCGTTGGTCTTGCCGAGCTCGACGACCTTCGCCCACTCCTTGGTGGCCAGCTTGTGGACCAGGTCGTCCTCGATGGCGAGGGTGCGGACCGTGTCGTTGGCGGCCTGGTGCTTGCGCATGACGCGCTGGTGGGCGTCGGCGTTGCGGGCGTAGCCGGTGTAGGGGCCGACGACCGCGGCGAGCTCGGCGGAACGGCGGTAGGACGTGCCGGTCATGAGCGAGGTGAGGGCGCCGGCCATCGCGCGGCCGCCGTCGCTGTCGTAGCCGAGGCCCATCGCCATCAGCAGGGCGCCGAGGTTGGCGTAGCCGATGCCGAGCTGGCGGTAGTCGCGGGTGGTGTCGCCGATCGCCTCGGTCGGGAAGTCGGCGAAGCAGATCGAGATGTCCATCGCGGTGATGATGATCTCGACCGCCTGGGCGAACCGCTCGGCGTCGAAGGTGTCGTCGTCGCGCAGGAACTTGAGCAGGTTGAGCGAGGCGAGGTTGCACGAGGAGTTGTCGAGCGACATGTATTCGGAGCACGGGTTGGACGCCGTGATCCGGCCGGTCTCGGGGTTGGTGTGCCAGTCGTTGATGGTGTCGTCGTACTGCAGCCCCGGGTCGGCGCACTCCCACGCGGCGGTGCTGATCTTGCGGAACAGCTCGCGGGCGTCGACGGTCTCGATGACCTCGCCGGTCTTGCGGCCGCGCAGGCCGAAGTCGGTGCCGTCCTCGACGGCGCGCATGAACTCGTCGCTGACGCGGACCGAGTTGTTGGCGTTCTGGTATTGGACCGAGGTGATGTCGGAGCCGCCGAGGTCCATGTCGAAGCCGGCGTCGCGCAGCGCGCGGATCTTGTCCTCCTCGCGCGCCTTGGTCATCACGAACTCCTCGATGTCGGGGTGGTTGACATCGAGCACGACCATCTTGGCCGCGCGGCGGGTCGCGCCGCCGGACTTGATGGTGCCGGCGGACGCGTCGGCGCCGCGCATGAAGGAGACCGGGCCGGAGGCGGTGCCGCCCGAGGAGAGCAGCTCCTTGGAGGAGCGGATGCGGGAGAGGTTGAGGCCGGCGCCGGAGCCGCCCTTGAAGATGAACCCCTCCTCCTTGTACCAGTTGAGGATGGAGTCCATCGAGTCGTCGACGACAGGATGAAGCAGGCCGCAGACCTGCTGGGGCGAGTTGGTGCCGACGTTGAACCAGACGGGGCTGTTGAAGGAGAAGTACTGGTGGACCAGCAGCCAGGTCAGCTCGTGCTCGAAGAGCTCGGCGTCGGCCGGCGTCGCGAAGTAGCCGTGGTCCTCGCCGCCCTTGCGGTAGGTCTTGACGACGCGGTCGATCAGCTGCGCGCAGGCCGGTCTCGCGGACGTCGGTGCCGAGGGCGCCGCGGAAGTACTTCGTCGTGACGATGGTCGAGGCGTTGACCGACCAGAAGTCGGGGAACTCGACGCCGCGCTGCTCGAAGACGGTGTCGCCGGTCTTCCAGTTGGTCTGGACGACGTCGCGCCGCTCCCAGGTGAGCTCGTCGTAGGGGTGCACGCCCTCGGTGCTGAACCGCCGCGTGATGCTGAGCCCGCCGCCGTTGGCGTCGGCAGCGTTGTCGGCAGCGTTGTCGGCAGTCTTGTTGGCGGACTTGCCGCTCACCGTCTCGGTCATGCGCGTGTCTCCCTGGTCCCGTGTGGTGCTTCCGTGGTCCCTGCTGTCCAGTGTTGCGCTCTGCTCTACTGGGCACCGACACTCCGGCAGGGACGGAGCGAGTGCCTGAGTGAGTCGCCCGGTACGCCGCTTCCCCACGACGTACCGGGCGGTCTGTGGTCAGCCGCTGGGGGCTGAAGCGAGGTCCTCCGACCCACTGTCGAGAATGGCCGAGAGCTGCTCTGCCCGGTGGTTGCGCAGGGAGGCGATCTCGATCTCGAAGTCCTCGGCGCTCTCGAACTGCTTGTAGACCGCGGCGAAGCGCAGGTAGGCGACCTCGTCGAGCTCGCGCAGCGGCTCGAGGATGGCCATCCCGATCTCGTGGGAGGCGAACTCCGCCTGGCCGGAGCCACGCAGGGTGTCCTCGACGACGTGGCCCAGGCGGGACAGGTCGTCCTCGGTCAACGGCCGGCCCTTGCAGGCCTTGCGGACGCCGGCGATCGCCTTGTCGCGGTCGAACGCCTCGGTCGCGCCGGAGCGCTTGACGACGGTGAGCTGCATGAGCTCGAGGGTCGTGAACCGCTGCTCGCACTGCTGGCAGCTGCGCCGGCGGCGGATCGAGCTGCCGTCCTCGGCGACCCGCGAGTCGAGGACCTTGGTGTCGTTGTGCTTGCAGAACGGGCAGAACATCTCGGTCCTCCTCTCGCGTGGCTGGTGGCAATCCCTGGGCGCGCTTCACAGACCCCGGCGAGGGGTGTGGATAACGGCGGTCCCTCTGTGTAGAACAACGAGTTGTCTGTGGGGCTTCCACATCCGGTCTGGGGACTGGCCCCGTCTGACTGGGGACTAGATGTGGATAACTACACCGTTGTAACTACTAGATGTTGTGGTAACCGTACGCCGCGCGCGGACGCTGCGCAAGATCACTTCCGGGTCATTTTGATCTGGCTCACATTCCGCGCGTTTGTGCAGGTCAGAGCGGGTACGCCGGTCGACCGGACCAGGTCGGACCGGCGTGTCGCACCCCTCGCACGCGCCTAGGGTGAGGCCGTGAGCCCCTCCGTCGCCGTGCACGTCCGGTGGGCCCGCACCTCCGACCTGGCCGACCGGCACACCGACCTCCTCGACGACCCAGAACAGGCCCGTTTCGCGCGGCTTCGCAGGCGGGACGACCGCAGCCGGTTCGTGCTCGGCGCGGCGGTCCTGCGTGGGCTCGTGGCCGAGCTGGAGCAGACCGAGCCGGGACAGATCGCTCTCGACCGGACCTGTCCGAAGTGCGGTGCGCAGCACGGGCCGGTGACGACGCCGGGGCGGCCGTGGCACTGCTCGGTGTCGCACTCCGGGCCGTTCGCGGTGGCCGCCGTGGTGGCGGCGGACGTCGCCACGACCGTCGGCGTCGACCTCGAGACGACCTGCCCGCCGGACTGGCACGCGCTGCTGTCCGACGTGCTCGCGGCCGGCGAGGCCGAGCCGGCCGACGAGGCGGCGTTCGTGCGCACCTGGACCCGCAAGGAGGCGGTGGTGAAGGCGACCCGGGAGGGGCTGTCGCGGTCGCTGTCGTCGGTCGACCTCGCGGCGCCGCCCGCGCAGCTGCGCGTCATCGACCTCGACCTGGCCGAGCTCGCCGCGACCGGTCCGATCGCGGCGGCGCTGGCCGTCGACGGGCCGACCGCCATCGAGCTCCGACGCGCCTCGATCTAGACGGGCACCCGCTCGAGGAGCGGGGCCGCCGACAGCGGCACGGTCGCCACCGTGGTGCAGGCCGGACAGCAGGAGGGCAGGGTCCACTCCTTCGCGGCCGCCAGCCGCCGGGCGAACCTCGCCACGACGTCGTCGTAGCGGAACCCCTCGAGCGCACCCTCGACCACCAGGTGCAGCCCCACCAGCTCGTCGAGCAGGGCGCGCGCCCGGCCGTTGCTGGTGCCCGCCGTGAGCGCCGCCCGGTGCAGGCAGAACTCGCCCGCGACCAGGCTCAGCCGCTCGAAGAGCCTCGCGGCGTCCGGGCTCAGCCGGTCGTAGGCCGCCTCGAGGGCGTCGTCCACCGACCTCGGGTCGCCGTCGAGGCCGGCCCACCGCGGGCCGAGGGCCAGCTCGGCCACGAAGCCGGCGACCGACTGGCTCGGCCGCAGCGCCAGCGTCGCGGCGACCTGCCGGAGCAGGAGCGGCCAGCCGCCGCACCAGGTCGCCAGCGGGCCGGGGTCCTGGCCGTCGAGGCGGCGCTGGCCGACCACCCTGCCCAGCAGCCCGCGCGACGCCTGGGCGTCGAGCGGCCGCAGGACGAGCTCGTGGACGGCGTGGTGGGCCGAGAGCGTGACCGGCCGACGGCGGGTGGTGACCACCAGCCGGCTCCCCGGCCCGGACGGCACGATCGCGAGCACCTGCGCGACCGCGCCGGCGTCGTCGGCCACCACGAGCAGCCGTCGGTCGTGGACGACGGTGCGGTAGAGCGCGATCCGGTCACCGAGCCTGGCCGGCACGTCGGCGGGCGCGACGCCGAGCGACAGGAGCGCCGCTCCGGCCAGCTCCTTGGGCGAGCGACGGCCGCCCCGCAGGTCGAGGAAGAGCTGTCCGTCGGGGAACGACCCGGCCGCGCGGTGCGCCCACTCCACGACCAGGGCCGTCTTGCCCATCCCGCCGGGGCCGGAGACGACGAGGGGGCCGTCGGGCACCGCCGCGTCCAGCTCTCGCAGCTCCGCCTCGCGACCGAGGAACAGCCCGTCCGGCGCCGGCAGCTGCGCCGGCCGCGTCAACCGGGCCGTGGGCTGCGCGACCTCAGCGGGCGGGTGCTCCGATGACTGCTCACCCCGGAGGATCTGGCCGTGCAGCTCCCGCAGCTCGGGGCACACGTCCGCGCCGAGCTCGTCGGCCAGCCGCTCCCTCAGCAGCTGGTAGGCCGCGAGCGCGTCGGCCTGGCGGTTGCTCCGGTAGAGCGCGGTGATGTGCAGGCCGGCGAGCTGCTCGGCGAGCGGGTGCTGGGCCACGGCCGGGGCGAGCAGGCCCACGACCTCACGGTGGTGGCCGGCGGCCAGCTCGGCCTCGCCGCGGGCGACGAGGAGCTCGAGACGCTGCTCGCAGAGCCGGGCGCGCTCCGGGTCGACTCCGGGGCTGGTGACCCCGTCGAGCGGGTCGCCGCGCCAGGCGTCGTGGGCCGCGGTGAGCAGGTCGAGCCGCTCCCCCGGCGCGTCGGCCCTGCGGGCGGCCGCGACGAGGCCCTCGCACTCGTCGAGGTCGCGCTCGAGCCGGTGCGGGTCGATGACGTAGCCCGGGTAGCGGGTCTCGATGGCGTCGCCGACCTTGCGGCGCAGGCTGGAGACGATCGCCTGCACCCTGGTGCGAGGTGCGGCGGGCAGGTGGTCGCCCCAGAGGTCGTCGACGAGCCGTTCGGTCGAGACGGCCACACCCGGGGTGAGGGCGAGGACGACGAGCAGGTTGAGCTCCAGCGGGGACAGCGTGACGTGCTCGCCGGCCGAGGTGACCACGACGGGGCCGAGCAGGTCGATGCGCAGCCTCCTGTCCGGGCTCCCGACCGGCGCCGCCGGAAAGGCGGTGATGGCATGCGAACTCAAGGTTCCCTCCCGAGTAGGTGGTCCTTCAGCCCCAGCGGATCGCGCCGGGGTGACCTCATCCTGTGGTCGCGACGCCGTGCGGGCAAGGGCCGAGCAGGATGGACTAGCGGGAAGGTTCCGGTCAGCCGGCCGGCGCCGTCCGCCCCGGCAGCAGCACGCTGTGGCCACGGAACTCCGCGATCACCATCTCGTCGTCCGGCCGTCGGACGGTCACGTCGTAGATGCCGTTGAGCCCCGCCCGGGTGCGCTCCTCGGCCTCCGCCACGAGGACGTCGCCCGCCAGCGCCGGCCGCAGGAACGCCGCCTGGGCGCTCTGGGCGACCGCCATCGGGCCGTGGGTGTTGGCGGCGTAGGCGAAGGCGGCGTCGGCCAGCAGGAAGAGGTAGCCGCCGTGCACGGTGCCGTGCATGTTGAGCATCGTCTCGTCGACGCGCATCTGCACCCGGGCCCACCCCGCGGCGATGTCGGACACCACGATGCCCAGCGACTGGCAGGTGCGGTCCTCGGCGTAGAGCGCCATCGCCCGCGACCAGATCGAGGCCGTGGTGTCCGCGTCGTGGGTCATCGTCAGGTCCTTGTCAGTGGGCAGGGGTCAGTCGTGCGGGCGCTCGTCGACGACCTGCACGAGCTTGCCGGTGCGGGCGTGGGTGACCAGGTCGCCGGGGCGGACCCACTCGACCTGGAGCGGGTGGATGTGGCCGTCGGCCACGGTGTCGGGGTAGAGCGGCCGGGCGCGGTAGGCCGCGTCGACCAGCCGGTCGGACAGCTCGGCCAGGCGTTGGTCGGACGGCTCGGCGAGGGTGGCGACCCGGAGCAGCAGCCCGTCGCGGCCGTCCCAGCGGCGCTCGACCAGCTGCAGGCCCGAGATCAGGCCGTCGCGGTCCGCGCCGAGCAGCGCGGCGTGCACGTCGACGTACGCCATCGCCACGTTGGCCACGCGCGCCCCCTCGTGGGTGCGGCCGACCAGCCGGAACGCCCGGCACTCGTCGTCGACCCACTCCGCCAGGTCGCCCACGGGGTAGCGGATGATCGGCATGAGGGTGCGGAAGAGGTTGGTGACGACCACCCGGCCGCGCACCCCCGGCGTCGTGATCGGTTTCTCGGCCTCGTCGAGGATCTCCACGATGATCCGGTCCGGCACCGCCTCGTGCACGCGGACGTCGTCGCCCGGCACCGGCCAGGCGACCAGCCCGGCGTCGACGGTGGCGTAGCCGAGCGAGGCGATCGCGGCCTGCGGGAAAGCCTTGTGCAGCAGCGGGCGTACGTCGTCGAAGAGGAGGTCGCCGGCGAAGAGGAGCAGCTCGATGGTGTTGTCCTCCGACCCTGCGTCGAGCACGGCCTCGGCCACGCCGGCCAGCTTCATCGGCGTGCCGGCGAGCACGTGGACGCCGAAGCTGTCGATCAGCTCGGCCACCTCGGCGTCGGGGACGTGCCCCCCGACGGGCAGCCGGACGTTGTCGACGGGCGCGTTGTGCAGCGCCGCCTCGATGTAGAGGAAGCCGCCGTAGAGGTGGCCGGCGTAGAAGAGGTTGGCCACCCGGTGCCCGGGCTTGAGACCGGCGCGGACCATCCCGGCGCCGAAGGCCGACGTGGAGTCGAAGTGCTCGGTGCGCGACCACGGCGAGACCTTGGGCGTGCCGGTGGTGCCACCCGAGGTGTAGACGCCCGCGTCGAGGAGCGGCCCGGTCAGCAGCCGGTTGTCGGGCCACCGGTTGGCCGTCCAGAAGTCCGCCTGGTCGATGACCGGCAGGTCGGTCAGGGTGTCGACGCCCTCGGGGAGGTCGCGGTAGAGGTCGGCGTAGAACGGCGAACCCCGGCGGGCGAGCTCGATCAGCTCTCGCAGCGGCTTGGCGGGCATCGGGACTCCTCCTTGTTGTCAGTGGTCAGGCGGGGAGGGGCGCGTCGGCGCCGATCCACGTGCGGGCGAGGGTCTGGATGGCCGAGCCGTCGACGTCGACGAGCTTCGCGGCGAGGTAGGAGCGGACCCACGGGCTGGTGGGCACGCGGAACGGCGGGTCCGGGTCGGCCAGGGTGCGGACGACGACGTCGGCGACCTCCCAGCGCGACTGCGCCGCGCCCTCCCACCCCTCCTCGACGACCCACCGGACGTAGTCGCCGAACGTGTCGGCGTAGGGGCCGGAGTCGGCCTGGATGGTGCGCCGGTTGATGTGGGGGAACCGGCCGAACCCGGTGTCGGAGACGTAGCCCGGCACGACCACCGAGACGGCGACTCCATGGGCGGCCGCGACCGGGGCGAGGCTCTCGAGGAACCCCTCGACGGCGAACTTCGCGGCGGCGTACGCCTCGTTGAAGGGCTGGCCGACGACGCCGTGCACGCTGCCGATGCTCAGCAGCCGACCCCGGGAGGCGCGCAGCAGGGGCATCGCGAGCCGGCTGACCGCGACCGTGCCGACGAAGTTGACCTCCAGCGCGGTGCGCAGGGCCGCGAGCGTGGACATCTCCATGGTCGGGTCGAAGTTGGAGATGCCGGCGTTGTTGACGACCGCGTCGAGCCGGCCGTGGGTGCGGCGGACGACGTCGAAGCACGAGGCGACCGAGTCCTCGTCGGTGACGTCGAGCGGCAGGACGTCGACGTCACCCAGTCCCTCAGCGCGCGACGGGTCTCGCATCGTCGCCACCACGCGCCAGCCCGCGGCGGCAGCGCGTACGGCGGTCGCCTGGCCGATCCCGGTCGAGGCGCCGGTCACCAGGAGGACGCGGTCCGTGGCGGTCACGCGCTCGCCACCGCCGGCACGGCCGGCTCTGCGGCGGCCTGGTCGAGGGCGGCCTGCACCCGCACCGCGGACACGAACGAGAACGCCGCCAGCAGGGTGCCGCCGACCATCGTGATCCGCGCCGCGTCGAGGACGCCGACGTGGGGGCTCAGGAGGCTGACCGCGGCCCCGCCGACGAGGGCGGCGAGCGGGATGACGCCCCAGGTCGCCGTCCGGAAGGCCGCGTGCATGATGCCCTGGTTGTCAGTCGACATCCGGCCCTGTCGGATCGGCGCGCTGCAGACGTTGATGCAGGCCATGAAGAAGCCGTAGGCGCCCATCGTCACCGCGATCACCGGCGCGGCCGGCAGCGCGGGCGCGAAGAGGATCCCGAGCCCGACCAGGTTGTGGGCGAGCAGCGCGAAGGCGAAGGTGCGGCCCAGGCTCAGCCGGGCGCCGATCCGCGGGGCGAGCACGGCGCCGAGCACGCCACCCAGCGCGGCGCCCGACATCGCGAGGCCGAACGCGCCGGCCGAGAGACCGAGCCCGCGGTAGGCCAGGATCGGCAGCACGGTGACGAAGATCGGCCCGCCGCTGTTGAGCACGACCGCGGCGACGACCACGCGACGAAGCACGGGGTCGGCCCAGTTGAGCCGGAAGCCGAGCGAGAGCCGGTCCCAGATCGACCCGTGGTGCTCGGTGCGGACCCCCCAGGTCGGCATCGCGCGGTAGCACCACGCGGACACGAGGTAGCTCGCGGCGTCGACGATCAGCGAGACCGCGCCGAGGGCGCCGTAGAGCGCCGCCGCGATCGACGGGCCGCCCACCTCGGCGACCGTCCGGCTGCCCTCGAGCCGCGAGTAGGCACGGACCAGGCCGTCCTTCTCGACCGCCGCGGGCACGGCCACGAGGTAGCCCACCGTGAAGAAGATCGTCGCGCCGCTGATCGCCGCCACGCACACGAACAGCAGCGGGGTGGAGAGCACGTCGAGCCAGTAGGCGATCGGGATGACGAGCACGGCGACCATCCGCACCAGGTCGCAGCCGATCAGGGTGCGCCGCTTGTCCCACCGGTCGACCAGGACCCCGGCCACGGGACCGAGCAGGGGGATGCCGAGGTACTGCGCCATGCTCACGATGCCGACCTCGAGCGGCGACGCGTGGAGGGCGAAGATCATCAGCGTCGGGACGACGAAGATCGTGACCTTGTCGCCCACCATGCTGACCGACTGGCCGGTCCAGATGAGGTTGAACCGGCGGCCGAGAGACCGCTCCTCAGCGCTGCCGCCGGCGGTCGCGGTCACTCCTCCTCCCGGACCAGGAAGCTGGCGGTCTTGCCGGTGCGCTCGTTGGTGACGAGGGCGTCGGCGACCCGCACCTGGAACGACTCGGGGTCGTGCACGAACGCCGTGCTGAGCGTGAACGTCGACCCGAGCAGGTCCTCGCGCAGCCGCCGCTCGAAGCCCGGCGTCGCGTCGCTGGTCGCCAGCACCCGCACCTCGACAGAAGACACCCGGCCGCGCTGCTCGTTGATGAGGACCTGGGCGCGGGCGACGCCGGGGTCCGACTCGGCGAGCGCGACGATGTCGTCGACGTGCAGCCCGAGGCCCCGCACCTGGACGACGGAGTCGCGGCGACCGAGGATCCGCATCGCGAGGTCGGCGCGGCCGCAGCTGCACCTGACCAGCTCGCCGGCGTCGCCGGTCTGGTAGCGCAGCACCGGGTTGAGCATGTCGGGGTTGAGGGTGGTGAAGTCGAGCAGCGAGTCGGGTCCGACGTGCACGAGCTGCTCGGGGAGCGTGTGGAAGGTGTCGACCGCGCACTCGGGGGTGTTGGTGCCGACCACCCAGGTCTCGGTGCTGCCGAACATCCCCCACCGCTGTGCCTGCGGCGCCACCGCGGCGAGGTCGTCGTCGAGCTGCGGGTGCCAGGCCTCGCCGAGCCAGAGCACCTTGCGCAGCGCCGGCAGCGTCAGCCCGTCGGCCCTGGCCTGGGCGAACCACAGCCGCAGCACGCTCGGGGTGCCGCCGATCGCGGTGACCCCGCGGTCGGCGAAGAAGCCCAGCCAGTCGGCGTACTCGCCCTGGGTCACCGAGCCGACGCTGATCACCCGGCAGCCCGAGAGGTCGGCGAAGGCCGCGGCCAGGAAGTGCGCGCCCCACATCCGGCCGGCGCCCCAGACGTTGACGAAGACGTCGTCGCGGTCCAGCGGCTGCCACTGCGCGTGGACCCCGGTCATGTAGAACCCGGTCGGCGCGTAGCCGACCTTGGGCGCCCCGGTGCTGCCTCCGCTCTGGAACAGCCAGGTGGCGGCGGTCTCGCTCCTCGGCTCCAGTGCGGAGAGGGCGGCGTTGAGGTCGTCCTTGTCCATCACCGGCAGCGCCGCGACGTCGCCGAGGCTCGCGATCGAGTCGTGGTCGTCGTACCTCCCGGCGAGCGACGGCACGGACCCGAGCCGCTTGAGGTTGCCCGCGGCCACGTGCAGGGCCGGACGGGCGGCAGCGTCATCAAGGGTGAAGTCGGTCGCGTTCATCGGCGTGCCTCCAGGAATCGGGCGTGGGCGGTGCGGTAGGCGGTCCAGCGGGCGCGGGTGACGTCGCGCTGGAGGGTGCGGTCGGGGTCGGTCCACTCGGGGGCGATGACGCCGTCGGGCTCGAGCTCGGAGAACCAGTAGCGCTCGCCGTCGTGGAGGAAGTCGACGCAGAAGAACGGGACGTCGGGGAGCTTCTCGGCGAAGTACGCCGTGGCCTCGACGAGCTCGGGCGGCGTCGGCGGGAAGGCCATGTCGCCGCCCCGGCTCGCGTTGGCGACCGGCGACCCGGGCTCGGGGGTGCGCCGCATGGTGGCGTAGGGCTCGCCGTCGACGACGTAGACGCGGTAGTCGATGGTGCCGTCGCCGAGGTAGGGCTGCGCGACCATCGTCGTGTCGCCGCCCTGGGCCAGGCTGACCAGGCCGCGGACGTCCTCGGAGCTGCGCGCGATGTTGACGCCGCCGCCACCGCACCAGCCGGCCGGCTTGAGGATCGCCGGGTAGGTCAGGCCGTCGAGCGCGACCTCGTAGAGGTGCTTGCCGATGTCGGGGCCGGTCCCGATCCGGATGGTCGGGATCGGCGGGACGGGCGAGTCGGCGAAGTGGAGCATCGTCGCGCCCTTGTCGTTGGCGATCGGCGACAGCCAGGGCGGGAACGGCAGGTAGAAGCCGAGCTGCTCCAGCACGGCGTAGACCGACAGCTGGTTCCAGATGTCCATCGCCTGGTAGGGCAGCGAGTAGAGCGCGGTGATGAACAGCGTGTCGTCGGGCGTCACCTCCTGCTCGTCGACGAAGACCCGCGGCTTGCCTGCGTCGAGGGTGTCGACGGTGATCGCGTCGGGGGCGCAGCGCGACCACTGCAGGCCGAGCTCGGCGGCCACCTCGGCGTAGAGGTCCCAGAAGAACGGGTGCCACATGGCCTGGGCGCGCGTGGACTCGCGGTCCGGGAAGACCCAGATCATCCTCTCCAGGCTGGTCATCGGAGCAGCCCCGCGTGCCGGGTGCGCAGCTCGCGCTTGAGCACCTTGCCGGTGGGGCCGAGCGGGAAGTCCTCAGGGGTACGCGCGACCACCACCGCGGCGAGCTGCTCGCGGCCGGCGTTCGCCAGCTCCTTGTTGGCCCGGTCGAGCAGCGCGTCCGCGCTGGTCTCCTGCGCGTCCGCCTGCAGCTGTACGACGGCGATCGGGCGGGCGCCGTCCACGGCGGGGACGCCGACCACCGAGCAGTCGAGCACGAGGTCGGCGCAGTCGGCGAGCAGCACCTCCTCGATCGGGAGGCTGTAGACGGGTCCGGTCGAGGTGTCGATGACGTCGACGGTGCGGTCGAGGTGGAAGAACCGCCCCTCGGCGTCGCGGCGCGCGACGTCGCCGGTGAGCCACCAGCCGTTGAGCTCGAACGACGCCGTCATCCGCGGGTCCTGCCAGTAGCCGGGGGTCCGCGAGGCGGTCTTCACGCCGAGCAGGCCGACCGAGCCGACCGGCACCTCGTCGCCGCGCTCATCGACCACGCCGGCCGTGACGCCCTCGAGGGGCACGCCCACGCAGCGGTCGTTGCGCTCGGACTCGGGGGTGGTGACCTGGCCGAAGTTGGCCATCCCCATCTCGGTCGAGCCGAGGCCGTCGATGAACTGCGAGCCGGGCAGCGCGCCCTCCTCGGCCGCCTCCCGCGGGAGCAGCCAGGGCTTGATCAGCCCGGCCGGCCGCTCGCCCAGCGACACCAGCCGCCGGATGTGGCCGTAGTGGGCGGAGTCGCCGGTGTTGAACCACGAGTGCACCTTGGCCGCACCCGCGACGGGCAGGTCGCCGGTGGCGAGCTGCACGAAGGTCCGGGGGAACGACGCCAGCATGGTGGGCCCGAACGCCTCCATCACCGGCTCGACGACCTCGCGGCGCCAGTCACCCATGACCACGACCGGCAGCCCGAGCAGGGTGGCGGTGAGGAAGTAGCTGAGCCCGCCGGCGTGGGTGTGCGGCATCAGGCACATCAGCCGGTCGTAGGGCTGGGCCGGGAAGCGGGTCATCCGGGGCTGCTTCAGCTCCCAGAACTGCCGGTGCCCGAGCATCGACGACTTCGGGATCCCCGTCGTGCCGGAGGAATGGATCAGCCCCACGACGTCGTCGGCCCGGTGGCGGTAGGGGTAGACCTCGGGCAGCTCGGTGTCGGGATGGCCCGCGTCGACCTCGGAGGCCAGGGCGACGAACCGCGGCCGCTGCGCCTCTCCGGCGCGGTAGGCGAGGGAGAGGCGGGTGGGGTCGTCGGCCACCACGCCCACCACTCCGACCTGGTCGAGGTAGCGCACCATGATGTCGGGCGCCATCGCGTCGTTGACCAGCGCCGGGATCGCGCCCAGGGCCGACAGCGCGAGGAAGTGGATGAGCGGGGGCAGCCCCTCGGCGGTGACGACGCCGACCGGCTCGCCGGGCCGGACGCCGTTCGCCCAGTACCACCGCGCGTAGCGGTCGCGCAGCCGCACCAGGTCCGCGAGGCTGTGTCCCTTCAGCACCACCTCGCCCCGGTGGTCGAGGTGGTGGCTGAAGGCGAAGGGCACCGAACGGTGGGGGTTGGCGGCGTAGGCCTTGTCGAGGAAGTTGCCCGCCCCCAGGTCGGGGTCGCTCGCGAAACGCTCGCGCACCTCGAGCGGGGCGATCGAGGTGATGGCGGTCGTGGGTTCGGTCAAGAGATCGGTCATCGGTGCGCTCCTGCTTGGATGTCGGCGGCGGCGCGCCGGCCCGAGCGGACGGCGCCCTCCATGAGCCCGAAGAACTCGGTGCTCGTCTCGGTGCCGGCCCAGTGGATGCGGCCGTGCGGGTGGGTGAGCTGCGGGCCGAGGCGGGTCCAGTCGCCCGGACCGAACAGGGCGGCGTAGCAGCCGCGGGACCACTCCTCGCCGAGCCAGTCGGTGACGTGGACGGCGGTCGGCGGGGGCAGGTCGGGGAAGATCTGCGCGGCCTGGACGGTGGCCGCCTCGACCTGCTCGCCGCGGGTGAGCGTGGCGTAGGCGTGCGCGGCCGAGCCGGTGACGAACCCGGTCAGCACGCCGACGCTGCCGTGGTGCGGTGAGTCGTCGACCGTGGACAGCAGCGGCCCCTCCGCGTTGACCGACCAGCCCGACAGCCCGTCGCGGCGCCAGGCCGGCTCGGGGTAGACCATCTGGACCTTCACCGCGCAGCCGCGGCCGGTGCGCGAGGTGGCGCGCGGCAGCGGGACCGCCGGCGCCAGGTCGAGCTCCTGGGCGAGGCGAGGGGGGACGGCGAGGACCACCGCGTCCGCGTCGTAGGTCGCCCGCTCGGTGTGCACCGTGGCTGCGTCGGCGGCGTCGTGGACGGCGACCACGGGCTCGCCCAGTCGAAGGGCGCCGGCGGGGAGCCGCTCGGCCAGCAGCTCGCAGACCTGGTGGGCGCCGCCGTCGACGCGGCTGTCCTGCGCGCCGCCCTCGAAGTCGTTGAGGTAGCTGATGCCACCGCCGGAGCGCAGGTAGAAGGCGACGTGCAGCATCGACACGTCGGCCGGGTCGGCGGCCATCATCTCGCCGAGGAAGAGCGGGAAGAACAGCCGCGCGTCGTCGCGGAGCAGGTGCTCCTCGGCCCAGTCGGCGGCGGTGAGCCGGTCGAGCCGCTCGGCGTCGGGGGTGAGCCAGGGCGCGCGCGGGTCGACGTCCCGGACCAGCTCGTCGAGGAGCTCGAACATGTCGCCGAGCGCGACGGCGCTGAGCGGCGGGAAGCGGCCGTGACGGGTGCTGCCGCCGGCCCCGAACATGAACCGGCTGTCGCCCTCCATGCCGGTCGGCGCCGTCTTCAGGCCGAGCCTGGCCAGGAGGTCGGCGAGCTCGGTGTGCCGCTCGCCGAGGTAGGCCGCGCCGGCATCGACCCACTCGCCCGGGGCCACCTCGATGCCGTGGGTCCGGCCGCCGACGCGCGGGCGCGCCTCCACGACGACCACCTCGGCGCCGCCCGCCCGCAGCTGGTCGGCGGCGGTCAGACCGGCCAGGCCGGCGCCCACGACGACGACGCGCAGGCCAGTGCTCATTGCCGGGCTCATGAGCGCCGCCCGTCGACCTGGGTCGCGAGCCCGGCCGGCGTCGGTGCGATGACGAAGTCGTCGAAGGTGAGCTCGACGCCGAGCTCGCGGGCGATGGCGCTCAGCACGCGGGTGGCGAGCAGCGAGTCTCCGCCGGCGTCGAAGAAGCTGGTGTCGTCGGTGACGTCGTCGACCTCCAGCACGCGGCGGAAGATGTCGCGGATCGCCGGTGCGCCCGACTCGGTCGTGGTGGAGCTCATCAGCGGGCCTCCTGGCCGGTCGCGGGGGTGGGCGTGTAGCGGTCGTGGGTGGCCCGGCGGTCGACCTTGCCGCTGCGGGTGCGGGCGAGCTCGGGGACGACGGTGATGCGGGTCGGGCACAGGTGGTCGGGGGCGTGCGCTCTCAGGAAGGCCCGGAGGTCGGGGACCAGGTCGGTGTGCGGTCCGGTCGGGACGACGTAGGCCGCGAGGACGGTGCGTCCGGAGACCACCGCTCCGGTGACCGCGGTGGCGGCGACCAGCGGGTGGCGCCGCAGGTGCGCCTCGACCTCGCCGGGGTCGACCCGGACGCCGCGCACCTTGACCTGGTCGTCGACCCGGCCGGCGTGGTGCAGCAGCCCGTCGCCGTCGGGCCGGACCACGTCGCCGGTGCGGAACCACCGGACGCCACCCGCGTCGACGAACCGGGCGAGGGTGGCCTCGGGAGAGCCGGGATAGCCGTCGGCCAGCTGGGGTCCGGCCACCAGCAGCTCGCCGTCCTCGCTGACCTGCTGGAGCACGTGGCCGAGCGGGCGGCCGATGGGGACGCCCGCGGCCGCGGCCGCTCGCGGCCCGTGCAGGTCGACGGCGTGGGTGATCAGCGCGGTCTCGGTCGAGCCGTAGGTGTTGAGCAGCCGGATCCGGTCCGCGCCCGGCAGGGTGCGCCACTGCGCCAGCCGGGTCGGGTCGACGGCCTCGCCGCCGATGACGACCAGCCGGACGGACCCGGGCATGGCCTCGCCGGACCGGTCACCGTGCTGGGCCAGGTGCAGGACGACCTCGTGCCACACGGCGGTCGGCAGGTCGAGGACGGTGACCCCGCGGCGTTCGACCGCGCGCAGGAAGCGGGGCAGCAGGCCGGAGTGGGCGTCGCCGTCGAAGACCACCGCGGCGCCGGCGGTCAGCGTCGGCAGCAGCTCCTCGAGCGACGTGTCCCAGCTGAGCGAGGCGTACTGCAGGACGCGGTCGTCGGGGCCGATCCCGAAGAGGTCGACCAGGGCCGGCACGACGGCGTCGAGCGCCCGGTGCGGCACGGCGACCGGCTTGGGCCGGCCGGTGGAGCCGGAGGTGAAGAGCACGTAGGCCGGATCGCCCAGTGGCTGTCCGTCGAGCTCGGCCAGCATGGCCCCGGCATGGTCGGCCGGGTAGCGCGGGTCGATCGGGCAGTAGGTCCCGCCCGCGGCCCAGCACCCGAGCAGTGCGACCACCGTGGCGGGGTCGTGCACGGCCGGGACCGCGACCACTCCGGGCCGGTCGCCGAGGGCCGCGGCGTGATCCTGCACGCGCGCCCACAGCTCGGCGTACGCGATGGTCTCGTGATCGCTGACGAGCGCCGGGCTGGCAGGGCTCGCCTGCGCCTGGGCCCGCACGGCGGCCAGCACCGTCGAGGCCTGCGTGCGCGGGCCGTCAAGTCCGACCGTGGTCGACATCGGCTCTCCTCCCTGGTGTCGATGCACCGGGGAGACTTGCCGACCGCGCTATGAATTCGATGCGGATCCGCTCGCTAGGCGCTCCGAGGCTCCTCGAGCTCGAGGGAGAACCAGACGCTCGTGCCGATCGCGTCGCGCTCCGAGCCCCAGCGGTCGGCCAGCGCGTCGACCAGCTGGAGGCCGCGGCCGTGCACGCGGAGCGGATCGGTGTCGTCGTCGGGGGCGGCGTCCGGGGCTGCACCGCCCTGGTCGCGCACCGAGACGGTGAGGGCAGAGTCGAGGGTGGCCCGGAGCTCGGAGCTGCCGCCGGCGTGGAGGATCGCGTTGGTCACCAGCTCGGACACGCAGAGCTCGGCGGTCGCTGCCAGGTCGTCGGTGATCTCGGCCTGCTCGAGGAACTCGCGCAGGAACCGTCGCGCGATCGACGCGGCGCGGGGATCGTCGTCCAGCAAGATCCGCGCGGTCAGGGCGTCGTCGTCGTCGGGCTCGCGGCCGTCGCGGTGCAGGTCGCGGCTGCTGACCCGGATCCGGCGCACGGCCTCCGCGGCGCCGCGCGCCGTCGCCTCCAGCAGCCGGCGCTGCGCGTCGTCGAAGGCCCACTCCTCGTCGAGGAAGACGACCAGCCCGCCGATCGGCGAGCCGATGCCCGGCAGCGGGACGGCGGCCAGGGCCAGGACCTCGGCCGGCTGGCGGGAGACGAACTCGTCGTAGCGCGGGTCCAGCGCATCCCGGCCCCCCAGGACCGGCTCACCGGTGCGCACCACCGAGGTCAGTGGCACGTCGTCGTAGGCGTCGATGTGGCACCAGTCGACGCCGTCGTGGTGGGAGCGGTCGCTCGCGGTGAACCGCAGCCGCCGGCCACCGCCCTCGGTCAGCGCGAACCCGACTCGGCGTACGCCGGGCAGCGCCGTCAGGTCGGTCAGCAGGCTCCGGGCGATGTCGTCGATCCCGGGGGCGTCCACCAGGGAGAGGCCGAGGTGGGACAGATGACCGAGGGGCGCCCGCGGGTTCGACTCCCCCGCCGGCCCCCGTGTCTCCCCCGCCGACACCGCGTCTGGCACGGACCCCACGATAGGGGAGCGCGCCTTGCGCGGCCGGTTTCATCGGAGAAGTCACAATGGCGCCGTGGCAGAGAGCCAGGGCACACCGGTGGGGACCCCGCGGGGCGGCGCGCGCCGGGCCGCCAGGCCCAAGCGCTCGCTGCAGCCGAAGCTGGTGGGGCTGGGCCTCGGGGCGCTGGCCGCGCTGGTCGCCTGGGGGCTCCTGGTCTGGCTGGCCATCGACTCGGGCCGCGCGGCCCGTGGCGGCGAGTCGGGCAGGTGGGCCTACCTCGCGGCCGCCTCGGTCGGAGCGGTGGTCTGCCTGTTCCTGTGCCTGTGGCTGTGCACGGTGCTGCTGCGCCGGGTCGGGATCCTCGAGGAGAGGCAGCCGAAGGTGCAGACCACCCACCGACACTAGGGCGCGCGCTCGTCCTTGGATTCCCGGCGATCCGCGAGCCGGCGCACGAACTTCAGCCCCGACCACGTGTCGTCGATCGCGGCGACCTTGACGTCGACGAACCCGAGCTCGAGGCCGAGGTCGCGGACCCGGTTCTCGTCGAGGTCGCTGACCGGGCCGTCGGGGTTGCGCGCGGACCTCTGAGCCGCCTTCTTGGGCCAGCAGACCCAGACCATGCCGGCGGTCGAGGTGTGCTCGAGGAGCGTGGGCAGCCTCCGCGCGAGGGCGGCGTAGGACGTGTGGAAGGTCAGGGTGACGTCCGCGAGGCGTGGGAGTCGACGCACCAGCCGAGCCCCACTCGTGCTCAGCTCGTCGAGGACGAGCTCGAAGCCGTCCGGCGCGCCGTCGACCAGGACGACGTGGTCGTCCTTGATGCCGATCTTGCGCACCAGGGGTGTCCCGGAGTAGCCCGCCACGGATGCATCGTGCCCCAAGGACGCCCTCGAAATGACCGCAGGGGCGGAGCCGCAGTCCGGTCGATGGACTGGCTCCGCCCCTGTCTTCCCCGGCCCGACAGCCGGGGTCGAGTCGGCTGTCGAAGTCTGTGTCCTGAGCTAGCTGGCGGGGACGACCAACCGCTGTCCGGCCTGCAGGTCGGCGGACTCGAGCGCGTTGAGGTGCTTGATCTCCTCCATCATCGCCCGCACCTCGCCGTCGGCGGCGAGGCCGGAGGCGATCTCCCAGAGGGTGTCACCGCTGCCGACCTGGACGATCCTGGTCGGCTCGGGGGTGCCCGGCCGCTGGGTCGCGACCGAGCCGGCCGCGGTGACGAAGACCCCGATGGCGAACGCCACGAGCAATGCCGCGATGACCACCACGACGCGGCCGCGGCGGGTGAGCCGCACGGCCGGCCCGGCGACCCGCGTCAGGCGCGGGCTGCCGAAGGCCGTGGTCGACGGGGAGGCTGCCTTCGACGGGAAGGCTGTGTTCGACTGGAAAAGCGTGTCGAGGGTCATCGTGGTCATCGGGATCTCCTGGGGAAGTGGAGTGGTGCTCTGCGTCGAACTGTCTGCTTGGACCAAGTTCTAGAGGTGGCCACCGACAGTGGCCTTCTCCGGCCGGCTCGATCAGAGGTTCGATCGAACACATGTACGACACTAGAACACCCGTTCGAACAATTTCAAACACCTGTTCGAACGGCGTGTCGCCCCCACCACCCGACACGCCGTTCGAACAGGTGTTTGAATTCGGCGCCGCCGCCCGGCTACGGTGCGCTCATGGCGAAAGACGGCGGCACGGTCTCAGAGCTCCCCGACGGCCCCGCGGACGCGACGGGGTTGACCGCGCGCCAGCAGCGGATCCTCGAGCACCTCCGCGACTTCATGGAGCGGCGCGGCTACCCGCCCAGCATGCGCGAGATCGGCGAGGCGGTCGGGCTGACCAGCTCCTCGAGCGTCGCCCACCAGCTCAAGGTCCTCGAGGAGAAGGGCTTCGTCCGCCGCGACCCCAACCGGCCGCGCGCCCTCGAGGTGTTCCTGCCCGAGGTCATGGCCGCACGGCGTGCGGTCTCCTCGGCCGACAGGCTTCTCGAGGACGGCTCAGCGGTCCACGACGAGACCGGCATCGGCGACGCCCTGCCGCCCGCGACCTACGTCCGGATGCTGGGGCGGATCGCCGCCGGTGGCCCGATCCTGGCCGAGGAGAACCTCGAGACCGTCTTCCCGCTCCCGCAGGAGCTGGTCGGCGGCGGCGAGCTGTTCATGCTGGAGGTCAAGGGCGAGTCGATGATCGACGCCGCCATCTGCGACGGCGACTACGTCGTGATCAAGCAGGCCCAGACCGCCGAGAACGGCGAGATCGTCGCCGCGCTGATCGACGGCGAGGCGACGGTGAAGACCTTCCAGCGCAAGGACGGCCAGGTGTGGCTGCTCCCCCACAACCCGGCCTACGACCCGATCGACGGCACCCACGCCACGATCCTGGGCAAGGTCACCGCGGTCCTGCGTCGCCTCTGAGCGGTCCCTCCGCAGCCGCGCAGCCACCGCCCGGCTGCGGCGCCCAACCAAAGCGTCTGGCAGTCCGTCTCTCACGGTAGGGTCCTGAAGACCTCGTCGATTCCCCGAACCAGACACGGAGATCCCATGCCCAACCCTCGTAGGGCTCGGCGCGCGCCTGCGCTGCTGCTCGCCGCCGTCGCCGCCAGCATCGTCGCGCTGGTCGCCACGACGCTCAGCACACCGGCCGTGGCCGCACCCTCATCGTCTCGGGTGGGCATGACCCACGCCAAGAAGGCCGCGAAGAAGGCACCCGCCGCTCACTGGACCCGCGCCCACCGGGCCAAGCACGCCCTGGCCCGTGCCCACAAGGCCTTCGCGGCCGAGACGCCCGCCAACGAGCGTCCCGACGCCACGCTCGTGCTGCGCAACCTCTACCTCCTGAAGGACGCGCTGTCGCCCGCCGACCGCCGCGCGGCCAACGAGCTCTACAAGCGCCCCAAGATGTCGGGCGGCTGCCCGCCCAAGCGCTGCTCGGGCGTGCCTGCCCTGCTCGGTGACGACAACGTCCTGATGCACTACGACCCGACCGAGCTGGCCTACGACCCGAATGTCGCCTTCGCCCAGGTCAAGTACGTCGCCGACACCTACGCCGCCTCCGGCTACCGCCGCCCGAAGTCCGATGGCAAGAAGGGTGGCGACAGCCGCGTCGACATCTACGTCGCCCAGCTCGAGCCGGGCCTCTACGGCTACTGCACGACCGACCAGAAGCGGCTCAGCAAGCCCGGCCACTACGACGTGTGGGCCTACTGCGTGCTCGACGCCGACTACGCCGGCTTCCCGCGCACGCCGCTGGAGAACTTCCAGGTCACGATCGCGCACGAGTACTACCACGCGACGCAGTTCGCCTACGACATCGCGGACGACCCGTGGTTCCAGGAGGCCACCGCGGCCTGGGTCGAGGACGAGATCTACCCGACCATCAACGACAACTACCAGTACCTCAAGGACAGCCCGATCACCCACCCGGGCAAGCCGATCGACAAGTTCGGCGGCGTCTTCCACTACGGCGTCTGGAACTTCTTCCGCTACCTCACCGAGCACTACCCGGCCAAGACCGGCGCGCTGCCGACGCTGCTGCTCGACATGTGGAAGAACGCCGACAGCGCCAGGGGCCCGCGCAAGGACATGTACTCCACGCAGGCCATCAACAAGGCGCTGAAGAAGGACGCCCACACCAACCTGGCCAAGCAGTTCACGGCCTACTCGGCCGCCACCAGGGCGCCCTCGGTCACCTTCAAGGAGGGTGCGGCGCTGGGCTACCCGGTCAAGCCGCTCGCCGGCCAGGCCGTCGTCGCCGCCGGGAAGCGCAAGACCTTCAAGACCAAGCTCGACCACCTCACCAGTGCGACCTTCCAGGTCCTGCCGGGTGGGGGCACGTCGAAGCTGAAGCTGAAGATCAAGATGGCCCGCAAGAAGGCGGGGTCCAACGCGATCGCCGCGATCTACACCACCTCCGGGCTGGTGTTCCAGAAGATCAAGATCAACGGGCGCGGCGTCGGCAAGAAGACCGTGTCCTTCGACGCCACGGTCGCTGCCGTCGAGGTGACGCTGGTCAACGCCAGCACTCGCTTCCGCGACTGCTACCGCCGCGACACGCCCTACAGCTGCTCGGGCCGCCCGGTCGACAACAACCTCAAGGCGCTGGTCCAGGTGAAGGCCTCCTGACCCGCGCTGCCAGCTGAACGCACCGGCCCCGGTGGACCTCGGTCCACCGGGGCCGATCTGCTTCACGGGTCCCAGGGCCACACTCGCTCCCTGGGACGCTCGGTCGTCAGTGGCAGCGGGCCTGTTTCGGGATGGCCGACACCCTGCTCTGGTGGGCGTGCTTGAAGGCGTCGAGGACGTGGGCGGAGTAGGTCTTGAAGATCCACCTGCCGTCGAGGCGGAGCATCAGCTCGTCGTTGTAGAGCAGGCCGCCGCAGGTGGTGTTGCTGGTGCCGGTGACGACGACGTAGCGCTCCTTGCCGTGGATCTTGGCGTGGATCGCGTAGACCTTGTCGTGGGTGATGATCGTGCGGACCCTGCCGTTGTCGAGGTCCACGAGACGCCCGTCGGGCAGACGGAACGGCGACTGGAGCCAGTTCTCGATCAGGTCGCGGGTCGTCACGATCCGGATCTTGCAGCCCTCCTTGGCGAGGCGGCCGATCTGGGTGCGGACGTCGTAGCGCTGGACCACCGCGATCATGATGTTGATGGTGTTCATGCCCTTGGCGCAGTGCGCCGACTTGAGGGTGTCGACGACCAGGTCGCCGTGGCGCGGGTAGACCTTCGCGCTGGGGGGGCCGGCGAACGACTTGCGCTTGTCGGTCCAGGTCACGCCGCCGACGGTCCAGCTCTGGGCGCGGAGCCGCTGGAAGTACTGCATCCCGAACGCGTAGAGGTCGTCGTTGTAGACCCGCGTGAGGCTGTTGACCTGGGAGTACTGGCGCCCCTCGAAGTTGCTCGAGGAGGTGATCAGCGACTTCTGCCCGCCGATCTCGGCGAGGAGGTACTTGAGGTGGTTGACGTCCTGCGACGGCGGGGCGGGGCCGCTGCCCGACCACGGGAGGCAGGCGCCCTTGCAGACGACGACGTTGCCGGGCATCGGGTCGCCGCTCTCGATCTGGGAGATGACCTGCTGGCCGGCGCGCTTGGTGGTCATGTCGGCGTCGGCCACGATCTCGACGTGGGCGCCGCGCCGCTGGGCCGCGACGAGCGCCTTCGTGGTGGCCGGGATGTCCCAGCGGAACATCGCGATCCGCAGCGAGTCGCCCGGGCCGGCGGACTTGAAGATGTCGATGAAGTGCTTGACGACGGCGGGGTCGCTGCCGCCGTGGGTGGCGGGTGAGGAGAAGCAGACCTCGTAGGCGCCCGCGGTGTTGCAGCCGCTGGTCCTGGTCTTCGCCGAGGTCTTGGCGGGAGCGACCGGCGCTGGACCGGTGTCGGTCGCCGAGACCGCGGAGGTCACCGCCCCGGACGTGCGGGCTGACTCGGGCTGCTCGACGCCGCTCGAGGCGCAGGCGGTCGAGACCACCAGGACGAGGGCGACGAGTCCGGACGTACCGAGGCGCGTGCGCATGTCCCCCAGCGTCTCATCCGGAGGGTGAGCGCGCGGCAGCTACCGTGCGTCGGACTCGGCTGCGGCCGCCAGCCTGGCCAGAGCCTTGCGGGCCACGGTCGGGTCGGTGGTGGTCCACATGGGCGCCAGGCTGGCCTTGAGGAAGCCGCCGTAGCGGGCCGTGGCCAGGCGCGGGTCGAGCACCGCGACCACTCCGCGGTCGGTGGTGGTCCGGATCAGCCGACCGCTGCCCTGGGCCAGGAGCAGCGCGGCGTGGGTGGCGGCGACCTGCATGAAGCCGTTGCCGCCGGCCTTGTCGGCGGCTCGCTGGCGGGCGCTCATCAGCGGGTCGTCGGGTCGCGGGAAGGGGATCCGGTCGATGAGGACCAGCTGGCAGGTGTCGCCGGGCACGTCGAGCCCCTGCCACAGCGAGAGGGTGCCGAACAGGGCGGTGTGCGGGTCCTCGACGAACTGCTTGGCGAGCTCGGGCAGCTGGGCGTCGCCCTGGGCCAGCGTGGTGAGGTGGGGCAGCCGCTCGCGAACCGCCTCGGCCGCGGTCTCGGCGGCGCGACGGCTGGAGAACAGCCCGAGCGCCCGGCCCTCGCAGGCGTCGACCAGCTCGACGATCTCGTCGAGCTGGGCCTGCCCGAGGCCGTCGCGGCCGGGCGGCGGCAGGTGGCGCGCGACGTAGAGGATCGCCTGCTGGGCGTAGTCGAACGGGCTGCCGACGTCGAGCCCGCGCCACGGGAGGACGCCCTCGGCCGGCTCCACGCCCTGCTCCCGGGGTGCGGTCTCGACGTTCTCCGTCGCCTTGAGCCCGAAGCTCGAGGCCACTGCGGTGAAGTCGCCGCCCAGCCGGAGGGTGGCGCTGGTGAAGACCGCGAGCTTGTCGGTGAGCAGCTTGTCGCGCATCGGTCCCCACACCTGCAGCGGGGCCACGCAGAGGTGCGGCGGTCGGTGCTCGGACGCCTCGGTCACCCACAGCACGTCGCTGTCGGCGTGGGCGGCCATCCGCTCGGCGGTGGCGAACACCTCCTGGACGGCGCCCTTGGCCTGGCTGAGCCCGGCGTCGCCGTCGCCCTGGGAGCCCTGGGACCCCTGGTCGCCCTTGGGGTAGGCCGAGAGGCAGGCTCGGGCGCTGGCGCGCACGGTGACCAGGGCTTCGCCGAGCGCCTCGGGCAGCACGTCGATGCGGCCGGGGTGGAGCTCGTTGATGGCGGCGCGCAGGGCGTCGCCGGCGTCGGCGAGGTCGTCGGCCTCGCTGCCCTCCATGTGCCGCTGCGACCGCTTGGCGGCCCGGTCGACGTCGGCCGCGAACAGCTCATCGGTGGCGGCCTGGGTGATCCGGCTGACCAGCTCGTGGGCCTCGTCGACCACCACCACGTCGTAGTCGGGGATCATCGGCACCCCCTCGATCGCGTCGATCGCGAGCAGCGAGTGGTTGGTGATGATCAGGTGGGAGCGCTGGGCCTTCTCGCGGGCGAGCTCGGCGAAGCACTCCTGGCCGAACGGGCACTTCGCGGCGCTCAGGCACTCGCGGTGGTTGACCGAGACCTGGCGCCACTCACGGTCGGTGTGGCGCGGCGCGTTGTCGCGCTCACCGGTGCCGGTCCCGCCGGCCTCCTCCTCGGCCCAGGCGCGCAGCTCGAGCACCTTGGTGGCCATCGAGCCCTGCGGCACCTCGATGAGGGCGCCCTGGTCGTCGGGGACACCGGCCCGGATGCGGTGCAGGCAGGCGTAGTTGGAGCGACCCTTGAGCACGGCGTAGGACGCGTCGACGCCCGGCAGGTCGCCCACGGCCTCGACCAGCCGCGGGAGGTCGCGCTCGACCAGCTGGTGCTGCAGGGCCAGGGTCGCGGTGGCCACCACGACCCGGCTGTCGTGGAGGAGCGCGGGCACGAGGTAGGCGAGCGACTTGCCGGTGCCGGTGCCGGCCTGGACGAGCAGGTGGGTGCCCCCGACCATCGCGTCGGAGACGGCCTCGGCCATCTCGATCTGCCCGGGCCGCTCCTGGCCCCCGAGGGCCTCGACGGCCGCGCCGAGCACCGTCGCGACCGCGGTGGTCTCGATGTCGGGTGCGGTCGGGGCGGTCACCCGTGAACCCTAGTTGCCCGGACCGACCATCTCCGACGGCTCTCCACCGGCGTGTGGAGGGAGCGGCTCGCGGTGGTCCGAGTGTCCCGCGCGGGACGCTAGCCGTCAGTGTCGATCGCGAAGGACGGCGCCCCGTCGACGCAGCCGGCCTCGACCCGGACCCGCGCCTCGTCGTTCTCGAACTCGACCCGCAGCTCCTCCGGCCCGGTCTTGTCGACCTCGACCGACCAGCCGCTGGCGGCCTGGGCGCCGACGAGGGAGACGGCGCCGTCCTGGCACGCGGCCACCACGACGCCGGCGGCGCCCCGCCAGGTCCGGCGTCGCGGGCCGGCAGGCTGCCCCGACTGGTCGGGCGCCGAGGTCTGGGGAGTGGCGGGCGCCGGCGACGACGCACCGTCCGACGCGCCGCCTGCCGCCGTCGGGGTCACGGTGGGCGAGGGCAGCTCGCCCGCGACCCCGGAGCCCGCCTGGGAGATCACGGTCCACACCAGCGTCGCGCCCGCGGTCACCACGAGGACCCAGACCACGGCACCGAGGGCGAGCCTGCGGTGGCGCGTCATGGCTCCATCCTCGCCGACATCACGCGTAGCGTGCCGACATGACCAGCATCCTCGTCGTCGAGGACGACGAGGCGATCCGCCGGGCGGTGCAGCGGGGGCTGGAGGACCGCGGCCACGCCGTGGCGACGGCGGCCACGGGGATGTCCGGGCTCGAGCAGGTGCTGTCGCGGCCGCCCGAGCTGGTCCTGCTCGACCTCGGCCTGCCCGACGTCGACGGACTCACCCTGATCACGATGATCCGGGCGGCGTCGCGGGTGCCGATCATCGTGATCACGGCCCACGACGGCGACCCGACGATGGTCAAGGCCCTCGACAGCGGCGCCGACGACTACGTGATCAAGCCGTTCGGGGCCGACCAGCTCGCCGCCCGGATCCGCGCGGTGCTCCGGCGCGGCGGCAGTGCGACCACGGTGGCCGAGCCGATCCGCGTCGGGGGCCTGGTGCTGGAGGAGCGGACCCGCACGGCCACCCTCGACGGCCGTCCGCTGGAGCTGGCTCGCAAGGAGTTCGACCTCCTGCTCGCGCTGGCCTCGCGGGCCGGCGAGGTGGTCACCAAGCGCGAGCTGCTCGCCGACGTGTGGCAGCAGGCCTACGGCGGCTCGGAGCGCTCGGTCGACGTCCATGTCTCGTGGCTGCGCCGCAAGCTGGGCGAGACGGCGGCGGAGCCGCGCTATCTCAACGTCGTGCGCGGCGTGGGCATCCGGCTGGTCGACCCGACCCAGGACCAGTGATGCGGCGCCGGATCTCATGGCTGGTGCTCGCCACGACGTCGACCATCGTCGTGTCGTTCGTGGTGCCGCTGTGCCTGCTGGTCCGCACGCTGGCCGAGGACCGGGCGATGGCGAGCGCCGACCAGGAGGCGGGGAACGTCGCCGCCCTGGTCGCCGGCGGGCTCGATGCCGCGGGCCTCGCGGACTTCGTCGAGGCCCGCAACAGCAGCGGCGACGTGCGGGTCAGCGTCTTCCCCGCGAACGGCCAGGTCATCGGGGACGGCTCGACGACCCCCGCCGACGGCGAGGTTCGCCGCGCGCTGGGGGGCGAGGGCGTCACGACGGTCGACGACGACGGCGGCCGCGTGCTGCTCCCCGTCGTGACACCCGACGGCACCACCGTCATCCGCGCCAGCGTCACTCCGGAGGTCCTGCGCTCCGGGGTCAACCGGGCCTGGGTGAGCATCATCGGCCTCGGCATCGCGCTCATGGCGATCGCCGCCCTCATCGCCTCGCAGCTGGGGCGCCGGATCAGCGAACCGCTCCACGCGGTGGCCGCGGTCGCGCACCGGCTCCGCGAGGGCGACCTCTCCGCGCGGGCCGAGGTCGAGGGCACCGAGGAGACCGAGGAGCTCGCGCGGGCCCTCAACGGGCTGGCCGAGCGGACCCGCGAGCTGCTGGTCGCCGAGCGCGGCGCGGTCGCCGACCTGAGCCACCGCCTGCGCACCCCGGTCACCGCGCTGCGGCTGGATGCCGAGACGGTCGCCGACGCCGAGGTCGCGCGGCGGCTCGGCGAGCACATCGGCGTCCTGCAGCGCAGCATCGACGCGATCGTCCGCGACGCGCGGCGCCCGGTCCGGGAGGACCTCCGCGAGACCTGCGACGCCGCCGCGGTGGTGAGGGAGCGCGTGACGTTCTGGCTGGCACTGGCCGAGGACCAGGGCCGACCGGTCGAGGTCGACGTGCCCGACTCCCCCGCGATCGTGCCGCTGGCGGCAGACGACCTCGCCTCCGTCGTCGATGTGCTGGTCGACAACGTCTTCGCGCACACGGCCGAGCCGGTCGGTTTCACGGTGCGGCTGGTGCGCTCCGGTGACCGGGCCCGGCTCGAGGTCTCCGACGCCGGCACCGGGCCGGGCGCCGTACGCCAGGAGCGGGAGGGCAGCACCGGCCTCGGCCTCGACATCGCCCGGCGCGCGGCCGCCGCGGCGGGCGGGTCGCTGACCCTCGACAGAAGCGCCGCGGGAGGCACGCGCGTCGAGGTGGTGCTGCCGCTGCTGCGCCGCTGACGCGTCCGGCCTGCTCACGCGTCAGTCGTCGTCGTGGTCGTCGTCGTGGTCGTCGTCGCCACCGTGGCCGCCGTGGCCGCCGTGGTCGTCGCCGCCGTGGCCGCCGTGGTCGTCATCGTCATCGCCGTCGTCATCGTGCCCGCCGTGGTGGCCGTGGTCGTCGTCCCCGCCGTGGTGGGCATGGTCGTCGTCACCGCTGTGGTGCTGAGTCGAGCTGCCACTGGACGACGGAGCCGCCGGGGCCGCGGGCGCGGACGGTGCCGCTGCGGAGCCCGGGCCCTGGGCGGGGACGGTGACGGTGCGCACCTCGTCGGTGACGCAGCTCCCGCCCTCGAGCCGGGCCGGCTCGCGGCACGGTGCGAACTCCGGTCGCCGCTTGTCGCGGGTGGCCTGCTGGGCTGCACCGGCGTCAGCGGAGTCGACCACGAGCGTCTTGCGTGGGGACGGCTCGGCGCCACTGGCCGGTGTGACGGACCGGTAGACCACGGTTCCGCCGAGCACACCGGCCAGCAGCACGACGGCGAGGAGGAGCAGCGACTTGGAGTTCAGGCTCATGTCGGCAGCGTGTGGGCACCATCGCTATGGCCGGGTTGTCGCTGCATCAAGGTCAGGTCAAGAAACGCCTTGATGTTCATTTGACGTCGCGATGACTCGCGCTTGCGGCGGCGTCGCGCACCGTGGCTCCCATGAGCAGCTACGACCGCAGGACCCGCGACCGCTACCGCCAGGTGGTCACCGCCGCGACCGGCATCGCCGGCGTCGGTGCCCTCACCCTCACCGGAGGGCTGATGGGGCTGGCCGCGGGTGAGGCTGCCCAGGCGGAGCAGCAGAAGGAAGCCGCGCAGCGGGCCCAGCATCAGGCCGAGCAGCAGGCCCAGCAGCAGGGTCGGGCGAGGGCGCAGGTCCGGGCCGGACGCCGCGACGCCGCGACCCCGCGGCTGCGTCAGCGCCCGCACGTCACCCGCGTGACCACCCGCTACGTCACCGGCGGCACGTCGAGCAGCACCACCAGCAGCGCTCCCGGCCCCGGAGGCACCGTCTCCAGCGGGGGCGGCAGCGGATCGGGGGCCCTGGCACCCGCTCCCGCACCGGCTCCGGCTCCCGCGCCGGAGCCACCGCCCGCACCGAGCAGCGGGTCGTGATGCGCACCCACGTCGAGTTCCCGGCGTTCGGCACCTACGGCTTCCTCGCCGTACGCCGACCGGAAGCGCTCGCGCACGCCCTGCGGATCGCGCGGACCGTGGTGCAGGACGTCGACGCGACCTGCAGCCGGTTCCGTGCGGACTCCGACCTCGCCCGGGTCAACCGCGCGCCGGGCGAGTGGGTCGAGGTGCACCCGCTGCTGGTGGAAGCCGTGCGGGTCGCCGTCCGGGCCGCGGCGGCCACCCACGGGCTGGTGCACCCGCTGCTGGGCCGCTCGCTCGTGACGCTCGGCTACGACCGGGACTTCGGTGAGCTCGGTGAGCTCGGGAGCTCCGGGAGCTCGACGCCGCACCGGCGGAGTCCCCTCCCCCGGCTCTCGATGCCTGGCGCTCGATGGAGCTCGACGACGCCTGCATCCGCATCCCGGCCGGCACCGCGCTCGACCTCGGTGCGACGGCGAAGGCCTGGGCCGCCGACCTCGTCGCGACCGGTGTCGAGGAGGAGCTCGGCGAACCGGCGCTGGTCAGCCTCGGCGGCGACCTCGCCATCGCCTCACCCGACGGCACCCCCTGGCGGGTCGCCGTCGCGGAGCACCCGGGCGACCTGCGCGAGCGGTCGGCGTGCGTCGTCACCCTGACCGAGGGCGGCCTCGCGACCTCGAGCACCCGCGTCCGCCGTTGGACCCGGCGAGGCACGGTCCGCCACCACCTGCTCGACCCGCGCACGGGCGAGCCTGCCCACGAGGTCTGGCGCACGGTGACCGCGACCGGGCCGTCCGCCGTGGCCGCCAACACCGCCAGCACGGCCGCCGTCGTGCTCGGCCGTGCGGCCCTCCCGTGGCTCGAGGACCGTGGGGTGACCGCGCGCCTGCTCGACGCCCACGGACGGGTCCGGGCCACCGGCGGCTGGCCGCTGGACGCCGAACGGCAGGCCTCGTGATGGACGGCCCCTTCCTCTGGTACCTCAACCGCGGCACCGGCGCGGTGACCCTCGTGCTGCTCTCGCTCACGCTGGTGCTCGGTGTGCTCTCGCTGGGTGGCCGCCCGGCTCGCCGGGTGCCGCGCTTCGTCGTCCAGTCGCTGCACCGCAACGCCTCGCTGCTCGCGTTCGCGATGCTCGGCGCGCACGTCGCCTCGGCCGTGGTCGACGAGTTCGTCGACATCCGCTGGTGGCAGGCGTTCGTGCCCTTCGGGGCGACCTACGAGCCGCTGTGGCTGGGCCTGGGCGCGGTGGCGCTCGACGGCCTGGTGGTGATCGTGGTGACCAGCCTGCTGCGGCGCCGGCTGTCGGACCGCACCTGGCGACTGCTGCACCAGCTGGCCTGGCCGATGTGGGGCGTCTCGCTCGCGCACGGGATCGGCATGGGCACCGACCTGCGCGACGGCTGGTCGCTCGTGACGCTGGGCTGCGGCGCCGCCGTGGCGGTCGCCCTCGTCTGGCGGCTGGTCCGCGTCGTCCTCGACCGGCTCCGCCGCCGGCCCGAGCCCGCATCCGCCGTCCCGTCCGTCCCCGAGCTGAAGGTGCTCCGATGACTGCCACTTCTCCCGGCGAAACCCCACCCTCGCCCGTGCCGTTCGCAACCCGCGTGAACGTGCTCCCCGGACCGGCCCTGCTCGCCGGCATCGAGCAGGGCCCGTCACTGGCCGCCCACCGGAAGCAGTACGGCGAGCCGCCGGCGGTCTCCCCGGAGGAGCTGCGCGAGGCCCTGCGCCGGATCGCCCTGCGCGGGCGCGGCGGAGCCGGCTTCCCCTTCGCCACCAAGGTCGACACGGTGCTGCGGCAGCGCTCCCGGCCGGTGCTGGTGGTCAACATGAGCGAGGGCGAGCCGGCCAGCAGCAAGGACACCGCGCTCGCGCTGACCCGCCCGCACCTCATCCTCGACGGGGTGGTCGCCACCGCACGGTCGCTCCGGGCCAGGGAGGTGCACGTCGTGCTCCCCGGAGAGCGGCCGGCGCCGGCCGCCGCGATGCGCGCCGCTCTCGAGGAGCGCTCCGACGGCGTGCGCATCCTGACCCACGACGCCGCGCCGAGGTTCGTGGCCGGTCAGGCCAAGGCGGTCGTCGAGCTGCTGTCGGGCCGCCCCAACCTGCCCGTGACCTCGTGGCAGCCCGAGGCCGTCTCGGGCCACCGCGGCCGACCGACCCTGCTGAGCAACGCCGAGACCTGGGCACGCGTCGGCCTCCTCGTGCTGGGCGGCGTCGCGTCGTACGCCTCGCTCGGCACGTCCGACGAGCCCGGCGCCACCCTGCTGACGCTGAGCGCGCCCGGGCTCGACCCCGTCGTGCGCGAGGCGGAGTACGGCGCCCGGCTGCGCGACTTCGTGCCGCCCGGGCTCGCCGGCCGGCCCGCCCTGGTCGGGGGGTTCCACGGGTCGTGGACCACCTGGGAGACCCTCGCCAGCGCGCGGGTCTCGGTGCCGGGCCTGCGGATGCTCGGGTCGCCGCTCGGTGCCGGCGTCGTGCTGAGCACCCCGCGAGGGATGTGCCCGGTGACGCTGACGGGCGAGATCGTGGCCTACCTGGCCGGCCAGAGCGCGGGGCGCTGCGGGCCGTGCTTCAACGGGCTGCCCGCCCTCGCGACCGCGGTCACGTCGGTCGTCGACGGCGACGCCGGACCCGCTCGCGTCGAGCAGCTCGCCACGCTGGTCGAACGGCGCGGCGCGTGTGCCCACCCCGACGGCACGGTGCGGCTGGTCCGGTCGCTGCTCTCGACGTTCGCCGACGAGGTCTCGCTGCACGCCTCGAGCGGCTGCTCCGAGCAGCGGCGGCTGCGCGTGGTGGCCGACCTTCCCGCCCGGCGTGCGTCATGAGCGCCCAGCTGCGGGTCGACTGGCCGAGCTGCAAGGCCCGGGGCCTCTGCCACGAGGTGCTGCCCGACCTGGTGGAGCTCGACCGGTGGGGCTACCCGCTCGTGCGGGGTCCCGTCACCGACGACCTGCTGGCCGACGCCCGCGAGGCCGTGCGCACCTGCCCCAGGTCGGCCCTGCGGCTGGTCGAGGGGCGCTGACCTCGCAGGACTATCGTCGGGGAGTGACTGAGGGGTTCCGCGAGGTCCACGCCCGCGACGGTCGCACCCTCGAGGTGCTGACGGGCGGGGCGCCAGACGGCTTCCCGCTGCTCTACCACGGCGGCTCGCCCTCGGCGGCGGTCTCCTACGAGCCGATGGACTCCGCGGCCCGCGCCCAGGACCTGCGGCTGATCACCTACTCCCGGCCCGGCTACGGCGGCTCGACCGCCCGGCCGCGCGCGGAGCCGCGGATGGCCGACGACGTGGCCGACGTCGAGGCGATCCTCGACGCCCTCGACGTCGAGCGGTTCGTGACGCTGGGCTGGTCCGGCGGCGGCCCGCGGGCGCTCGCCTGCGCCGCCCTCCTGCCCGACCGCTGCCTGGCCGCTGCGTCGCTGGCCGGCGTGGCGCCGTACGACGGCGAGGGGCTGGACTGGATGGCGGGCATGGCCGAGGAGAACGTGGCCGAGTACACCGCCGCCGCGACCAGCCGCGAGGCCTACGACGCCTACCTGGAGAAGGAGTTCCTGCCGGTGCTGATGGCCGACGCCGACGACCTCGCCGAGGCGATGGGCGGGCTGCTGCCCGAGGCCGACAGGGCCGCGATGGACCGCGGGTTCACCGAGTGGCTGACCGAGACCTTCCACCGCGCCGGCACCCAGCGGACCGCCGGTGTGCTCGACGACGGCCAGGCCGCGGTGCGCCCGTGGGGGTTCGACGTCGCCGACATCCTGGTGCCGGTCGCGATCCACCAGGGCCGCCAGGACGCCATGGTGCCGTTCGCGCACGGCGAGTGGCTGGCCGCGCACGTCCCCGGCGCCCGGGCGCACCTCACCGAGGAGGACGGTCACCTCACCCTGGTGACTCGGCTCCCGCAGATCCTCGCGGACCTGAAGCGGATGGCCGGCCTCTAGGACAGCTGCGCGATCCGTGCGGCGACGGTGTCACCGAAGGTGACGTGGCCGGCGGGTGTCAGGTGCAGCCGGTCGTCGAGGTAGGGCAGCTGCAGGTCGACCATCGAGATGTAGGCGACGCCGTGCCGGTGCGCCAGGCGGGCGAGCAGCCGGTCGACCCGCGGCACCTTCCTCGCTCGCGCCGGTGCGGTCGCGGGGCCGACGACGACGGTGCGGTAGGACGCCGTCGTCCTCATCACCCGCGCGAAGCCGGCCTTGATCTCGGCCCGGCTGCGGTCGTAGTCGTTGAGCCCGCCCTCGACGACCACCAGGTCGGCGCCGCCCCTGAGGGCCGCCGGAGCGCGGTCGCCGAAGGAGACCCGGCCGCACTCCGAGGCCTTCGCGCTGAACCCCGAGCCCGAGAAGCCGGCCACGTGGACCCGGCCCGGCAGCCGCGACGGCCACGACCGCACCGGGCGGTCGAGGCCGAGTCCGGCCGACCACGAGTCGCCGATCACGACGACCCGCTCGCCCGAGCCGGTGACCATCGCGCCGCGCTTGACCGATGCCGCCTCGAACCGCTCGCACTTCGACTGGTGCGCGCTGGCCCGCGCCGCGAGGACGCCCGAGGCCACGAGCGCAGCCACCAGCGCCATCGCGGTCACGAGGACCGTGCGACGGCGCACGAGATGGACCCGAGAGAGCACGAGGGCAAGTGTGCGGAACGGATCGTCCCTGCCCCATGGTCCGACCGGGTCATTCGGGGACTATTCCGGGTCGACTCATCGGGCCGAGACACGCGGGGTCAGACGGCGTACGTCGCGAGCTCGCCGGCGAGGTCCTCGTTGGCCCGCCCGGCGACGATGGTGCCGTCGGCGGTGTGCTCCATGGAGTCGATCTCGCCCTGCTGGTGGAGCCGGTTGATCAGGTCGCCGCGCTCGTAGGGCAGCAGCGCCTTGAACTCCACGCCCGGCCGGGGCAGCTCGCCCTCGACGACGGCCAGGGCCTCGGCGATGCCCTCGCCGGTCTTGGCACTGACCACGACCGAGTGCGGCTCCTCGCGCCGCAGTCGGGCGAGCACGAGCGGGTCGGCGGCGTCGGCCTTGTTGATGACCACGATCTCGGGGACCTGGCTGGCGCCGATCTCGGCGAACACCTCGCGCACCGCCGAGAGCTGACCCTCGGGGTCGGGGTGCGAGCCGTCGACGACGTGCAGGATCAGGTCGGAGTCGGCGACCTCCTCGAGCGTCGAGCGGAACGCCTCGACGAGCTGGTGCGGCAGGTGCCGGACGAAACCGACCGTGTCGCTCATCGTGTAGATCCGGCCGTCGGAGGTGGTCGTGCGCCGCGTGGTCGGGTCGAGCGTCGCGAACAGGGAGTCCTCCACCAGCACCCCGGCGTCGGTCAGCCGGTTGAGCAACGAGGACTTGCCCGCGTTGGTGTAGCCCGCGATCGAGACGGCGGGGATCTGGTGGCGCCGCCGCTCCTGTCGCTTGGTGTCGCGGGTGCCCTTCATCTCGCGGAGCTCGCGGTTGAGCTTGGCGATCTTGGTGTTGATCCGGCGCCGGTCGGTCTCGATCTTCGTCTCACCGGGGCCGCGACCGCCGATGCCGGCGCCGCCGGCGACCCGACCGCCGACCTGGCGCGACAGGTTGCCGCCCCAGCCGCGCAGCCGCTGCTTCATGTAGCTGAGCTGCGCCAGCTCGACCTGCGCCTGGCCCTCGCGCGACTTCGCGTGCTGGGCGAAGATGTCGAGGATCAACGCGGTCCGGTCGACCACCTTGACCTTGAGCCGGTCCTCCAGGTTGCGCAGCTGGCTGGGAGCGAGCTCGCCGTCGCAGATCACGGTGTCGGCGCCGGTCGCCTCGACGATCTCGCGGATCGCGTCGACCTTGCCGCGGCCGACGTAGGTCGCCGGGTCGGGAGTCTGCCGGCGCTGGTAGATCGCCTCCAGCACCTCCGAGCCCGCGGTCTCGGCAAGCAGGGCCAGCTCGGCCATGGAGTTCTCTGCGTCCTCGACCGAACCCTCGGTCCAGACACCGACGAGGACCACCCGCTCGAGGCGGAGCTGGCGGTACTCGACCTCGCTGATGTCCTGCAGCTCGGTGCCCAGCCCGGCGACGCGGCGCAGGGCGTGGCGCTCCGCCAGCTCCATGGCACCGGCGGTGGGGACCGCCTCGGGGTCGTCGTCGTCCTCCCAGCCGGAGGTCTCGTCGAGGGCGTCCTCGAGGTCGAAGTCGTCGTCGAGCTCGATGGTGGAGTCGGCGGGCTCGATGTCAGGGGCGAGGTCAGGTGCGTTCGTCATACGACCCCCAGCCTACGTTCACCCCGCAGCGCACGCACCGCCGTTTCTCCCGGTCGCGGCACGAACACCGTTCAGCCCCTCCCTCAGCGGCCCACGCAGTGTTAGCCTGCGCGCACTCGGGGGCTCGACAGGGAGATCCCGAGCTCACCTTTGAGGAGACAGCAGAATGCAATCTCTTTGGCGCTCCAAGCGCTTTGCGGGGATCTTCGCCAGCGGTGTCGCGCTGGCCGTTCCCCTTGGTCTCGGGATCGCGCCGAGCGCACAGGCCGCTCCCGCCCCCGACATCAAGGTCACCCAGAACAGCTCCGACGCGATCGTCGACGGCGACGGGATCTCTTGCAACGACGGGCTGAACGTCTCGGACAACCAGTACTACCGGCGGTTCGACCTCAGCCAGTACGGCGCGGCCAACGGCTTCAAGACCTCGAAGCTCACCTTCGGGGTCGAGGTCGGTGACGCCACGAACAGCCAGGTCCCGGGCGCGTTCTCCGTCTACGCGCTCGACCACAGCGTCGGCGCCTCCTTCACCAAGGCCCAGCTCGGCACCGCCCTCGCCACGGTGCCGGTGAACTACTTCACCGCCACCGGCGGCACGCTGGTCTCGGCCGCGATCGCTGCCAGCGTCCCCGCCGGCAAGGACATGGTCATCGAGGCCTCGGTCGCCGAGGCCACGACCGACCAGGTCTTCTACCCCGGCGCCAACGAGTCGGCCGAGACCGGTCCGACCTACCTCGCGTCGGCCGGCTGCGGCATCGACGACCCGACCCCGCTGGCCGATCTCGGCCCGTTCGACGGGCTGTCGATCGTCTTCTTCGCCAACGGCAAGACCACCGACTGCAGCAACGCTGAGGCTGCCGTGACCAAGGCCGAGGCCGCTGCTGCGGCGGCCGCCACGGCCGTGACCACCGCGACCTCGGCGAAGGCTGCGGCCCACAAGAAGGTCGCCAAGGCCAAGAAGAAGCTCAAGAAGGCCAAGAAGTCGCACAACGCCAAGGCGATCAAGAAGGCCAAGAAGAAGCTGAAGAAGGCCAAGAAGGCCGACAAGGCAGCTTCGGCCGCCCTCGCTGCGGCCCAGGCAGCCAAGACGGCGGCCGACGCCGCGGTCACCGCTGCCATGGCGCAGCAGACCGCCAAGTGCGCGCAGCCGGCTCTGCCGACCCCGCGCCCGGTGAGCTCGGGGCACGCGGTCAAGGCGCAGCCCCGCGCCGGCATGTCGCTGTCCGCCTCGCGCTGAGGCACTGACACGACACGGCACCTGAAGTAGTCACGTGGTACGGCCCGAGGAGCACCGCTCCTCGGGCCGTACCCATGTCTCCCCGGACGGCGCGGAGGTCGCGGACCTGGTCAGCAGGCTGCCCGCGGGCCGGTTCGTGCTCGGTCTCAGCGGCGCCCCCGGCGCGGGAAAGTCCACGCTGGCCGCCGCCCTCGCCTCGGCGTACGGCGCGCCGGTGGTGCCGATGGACGGCTTCCACCGGACCAACGCCGAGCTGGTCGCGGTGGGTCGGCTCGAGGCCAAGGGGGCGCCGGACACGTTCGACGCCGAGGGCTACGCCGCTCTCCTGCGCCGCCTGCAGTGCGGCGGCGACGTGCTGGCGCCGGCCTTCGACCACAGCCGACCGGACCCGCTGGCGGACGCCATCGAGGTGCCGGCCGAGGCCGGGCTCGTCGTGACCGAGGGCAACTACCTGCTGCTCGACGAGCCGCGCTGGCGCGCCGCTCGCCTGGAGTGTGACGCCGTGTGGCACCTGGTCACCGACGAGCAGACCCGGCTCCAGCGACTGGTGAAGCGGCACGACGACTCGGGCAAGCCGCCCGACCGGGCCCGGGAGTGGGTGGACCGGGTCGACCAGCCCAACGCACGCCTCGTCGAAGCCGCGGCCGATCGCGCCGATGTCATCCTCGATCTGTCGGCGTGGCTCGGCCAGCTCCCGGTCAGTCGTCCTCGAGAGGATTCCGGATCCTGACGCCGCGGAGCTCGGAGCCGGTCGAGAGGTCTTCGGTCCACAGCTCCTCGCAACCGGCCTCACGCGCCGCAGTCACGATCAGCGCGTCCCAGACCGACAGCTGGTGACGGGTGGAGAGGGCGATGGCCCGCTGCACGAGCGCCGCGTCCGTGGCGACCACCGGGAGCCGACACAGTCCTGTGATGACCTCGGCGGCGGCCGGTTCGGGCAGCGAGGGGCGCAGCTTCCGCGTGAGCACGACGTGGAGCTCGAGCAGGACCTGGGTGCTGATCACGAACTCGTGGTCTGCCCTGGCCAGCGCCTCCCGAGCCTTGCGCTGCTTGTCCGGCGTCCCGGCATCGAGGTCGTAGGCGAGGATGTTGGTGTCGAGGAAGACCCTAGGCACGGTGCCGCTCACACACGCTGCAGGTCCTCGCGGGTCCAGCTGCGTGCGCCGCTCTCGCTGCCGAGGGCATGTGCGTCGGCCACCGCCTCGATGGCGGCGAAGACGTCTCCGGGACGGGTGTCGTCGGCATAGCGGTGCAGGGCCTCGGCCAGCATGGCATTGACCGACTCACCGCGCTGCACGGCCCGCACTCGGGCGCGCCGCAGGGTGTCCGCGTCAACGGTGATGGTCAGGTTGGGCATGAGATCAGTGTAACGCTTATCCCGTGTAGCACGGCTCCGCCGTCGAGCGGCTCCGTGCGAGACATCCCTCCCCTGCGCCATCGCAGACTCTGCGGATGCGCATTATTTGCGTATCCGCAGTTTATGCGGCACACTCGACTCATGACATCCGATCCCCAGCCTCTCGACGCCGTCCGCGAGGCCCTCGACGCCGCTGCGGGCAAGGACGCCGGCGAGGCACTCCCGCACCTGCGCGAGGCCGCGGACCGGCTCACCGCGCTCATCGACGAGTCGATGGCCGAGGCGCTGCTGGCGGGGAAGGTGTCGCTGCGGTCTGCCGGTGCGGCGGCCGGGCTCACCGAGAACGCCGTGCCCCCTCGGCTGGCCCGCACCCAGACCCTCGGCGCCTACGCCAACGAGGACGGTCGAGTGACCGCCGCCGGAGTCGAGCGCGCGAAGTACGACCACGAGTCGGGGACGCCCAAGCCGGCCCCCGCTCCCGCAGCAGCACCGATGCGGTTCAAGCCGCGTCGCCCCACCAGATGACCCACCAGCTGAGGAGAACGCGATGACTCGCTCCGACCTGACCCACCTCTACTTCCTGCTCGACCGCTCCGGGTCGATGCAGTCGATCAAGTCCGACATCGAGGGTGGCTTCGCGGCATTCGTCGAGGAGCAGCGCCAGGGCGCCGGCGAGTGCCGCGCGACGCTGGCGCAGTTCGACGACGTCTACGAGGTGGTCTACGCCGACCGCCCGATCGCCGACGTCCCCCCGCTGGACCTGCAGCCGCGCAACATGACCGCGCTGCACGACGCGATGGGCCGGCTGGTCACCGACGCCGGCGCCGAGCTCGCGGCGCTGCCCGCGAGCCGGCGTCCCGGCACGGTCATCGTGGCGATCATGACCGACGGCATGGAGAACGCCAGCAAGGAGTGGACCGGCGCCTCGATCAAGGCCCTGGTCGGCCAGCAGACGAATGTCTGGGGCTGGACGTTCATGTACATGGGGGCCGACCAGGACGCCGTCGAGGTGGGCGCCTCGCTGGGCGTCGACACGGGCCTGTCGGTCACCTACTCGCGCGGCAGGTCGCGGGAGGCGATGGGCGTGGCGTCGGGCAAGATCGCGAAGCTGCGCGAGGCCCGGATGTCCGCGCCGGCGGCGGCGATGGAGGCCTTCACCGACGACGAGCGCGCCTCGCTGACCGAGTGACGCCGGTTCGTCACTTGGGCGGCATCCGGATGCCGCCGTCGACGCGGATCACCTCGGCGTTCATGTAGCTGTTGGTGAGGCACTCGACGACCATGCTGGCCAGCTCGTCCGGCACTCCGAGGCGCTTGGGGAACAGCACGCTCTCGCCGAGCTTGGCCTTGAACGCCTCGGAGTCCGGCCCCTCGCCGTAGATCGGCGTGTCGATCAGCCCCGGCGCGACGGTGTTGAGCCGGATGCCGGAAGCCGAGAGATCGCGCGCCACGGGCAGCGTCATGCCGACCACGCCGCCCTTCGACGCGCTGTACGACGCCTGGCCGATCTGGCCGTCGAAGGCGGCGACGCTGGCCAGGTTGACGATGGCGCCGCGCTGGCCGTCGGCGTCCGGCTCGTTGCGGCTCATCACCGTCGCGGCCTGGCGGACCATGTCGAAGGTGCCGATGAGGTTGATCGCGATGACCTTCTTGAAGGCGTCGAGGTCGTGGGCCGACTCGAGCTGGCCGTCGCGGCCGATGGTGCGCTGGGCCCAGCCGATGCCCGCGGAGTTGACCACCGCGCGGAGCGGCGCGATCTCGGCGGCGGCGTTGACCGCCGCGCTGATCTGCTCGGTGTCGGTCACGTCGACCAGGGCGAAGACGCCGCCGATCTCGGCCGCCAGCGCCTCGCCCTTGTCGGCCTGGAGGTCCGCGACCACGACGGTCGCACCCTTCGCGGCCAGCTGGCGGGCACAGGCCGCGCCGATGCCCGAGGCGGCGCCGGTGACGATGGCGGTCGATCCACTGATGTCCATGGCCCGGGAGCCTAGTGTCCTGTCAGCGAGTCGCTACAGGTCGGTCGTGCCCCTCGCGACCACCACGGCCGGGCCGGTGAGCAGGACCCGGTCGTCGGCGGTCCAGGTGACGGTCAGGGTGCCACCAGGCACGTCGACGCGGTAGGCGACGTCGCTCAGTGCGTCGCTGGCCGCCGCGCGTGCGTCGTCGGCGACGGCCGCGGCGACCATCACCGCGCCGGCGCCGGTGCCGCAGGAGCGGGTCTCGCCCGAGCCGCGCTCGTGCACGCGCATGGCGACGTGCCTCTCGCCCCGGCGCACGACGAACTCGACGTTGACGCCGTCGGGGTAGACCGCCGGGTCGTGGGTCGGCGGGTCGAGGAGGCGGCCGGGCTCGTCGAGCGAGGACACGAAGGCCACGGCGTGCGGGTTGCCCATGTCGACGTGGCGCGCGGCCCACGTGCTGCCCTCGGCGGCGACGGTGGTCTCCCCCAGGACCTTGGGCGCGCCGAGGTCGACGGTGATCAGGTCGCCGTCGACCGTCAGGGTCTTGACCCCGTCGCGGGTGTCGACCGCGATCGGCGCAGAGCCGTCGGCCAGCCCCTCGTCGACCAGGTAGCGGACGAAGAGGCGGATGCCGTTGCCACACATCTCCGACAGCGAGCCGTCGGCGTTGCGGTAGTCCATGAACCACGCCGCGTCCGGCGAGGTCGCGCGGACCACGCGCAGCACCCCGTCGCCACCGATCCCGGCGCGGCGGTCGCACAGCGCCCGCACCCGCGCGGCCAGCTGCTGGTCGTCGAGGTCGCCGTGCACGCTCCCGTCGAGATCGGGGAGCAGCACGAAGTCGTTCTCGGTGCCGTGTCCCTTGAGGAACTCATAGGCCATCAGCCGTAGAGCCCCTTGGCGTAGTTCTCGGGCCGGTAGTAGTCGTCGAGCTGCTCGACGGTCATGCCGCTCGGCTCGACCTCCTTGGCGATCACCGCGCGACGCGGCACGCGGGCCTCGGGGTCCCAGGTCTCCGGCTTCCAGATCCCCGAGCGCAGGAACGCCTTCGCGCAGTGGAAGAAGATGTCGTCGATCTCGACGACCACCGCGAGCAGCGGGCGGTGCCCCTTCACGATCATCTCGTCGAAGAACGGGGCGTCGCTGACCAGCCGGGCCCGGCCGTTGATCCGGAGCGTGTCGCCGCGGCCGGGGATGAGGAAGTTCAGCCCCACGTGGGGGTTGCTCAGGATGTTCTTGTAGCCGTCGGCGCGCTTGTTGCCGGGGCGCTCGGCGATCGCGATGGTCGTGTCGTCGATGACGTGGACGAGCTGGCCGGGCGGGTCGCCCTTGGGCGAGGCGTCGCAGTTGCCGTGGAGGTCAGAGGTCGCCAGCACGCAGAACGGCGACGCAGCCAGCCACTCCCGGTCGATCTCGAGCAGCGCGGTGCGACCCTTGTTGGCGGCGCGCTCGTGCGGCGTTCCGAGGAGCCCGACCAGCTCCTCGAGGGAGTCGATCGTGACCATGTCGATCGAGCGGGAGGTCTCGGCGGTGCTCACCCCTCCAGCGTAGAGCCCGCCGCATCCCTATCTGCGCTTGACCACCGTGGCCGCCCCACCGCCACGACGGGTGGGTTCGGCGGCCGCGATGAGCAGCCCACGGCGGCCGAACTCGATCGCGGTGGCGGCCCCGATCTCGGCCGTGGACGTGCCCGGTGCGCCGACCGGCGTCAGCGTGTGGCCCAGCGCGGTCAGCGCCGCCTGGTAGAGGTCGAGGTAGGCCTGCTCCGCCTTCACGGGCGTCGTGTTGTTCGGCGCCACCCGCGGCGCCGCGATCGCGTCGGCCAGTGACATCCCGCGGTCGAGCCGGTTCACCAGGATCTCGAGCACCGTGGTGATGATCGTGGAGCCGCCGGGCGAGCCCAGGGCGAGCAGCGGCTTCTTCCCCTGCAGCACGATCGTCGGCGAGATCGAGCTGCGCGGCCGCTTGCCGGGCTCGATCCGGTTGGGGTCGGCTGGGTCGTAGACGGCGCTGAAGTCGGTCAGCTCGTTGTTGAGCAGGAAGCCGCGGCCGGGCAGCACGATCCCCGAGCCGCCGGTCTGCTCGATGGTGAGCGTGTACTCCACGACGTTGCCGTCCTTGTCGGCCACCGTCAGGTTGGTGGTGTTGACGCCCTCGGTGTCCGGTGGGGCCTCGCCCCTGCTGCTCGGCGTGGCGCACGAGCCGTCGGACGCTGCGACGTCGCCCGCCGCCGTCGGCGGCGTGAAGGCGTGCAGCGGGTCGATCCTGCAGGCCCGCTCCGCGGCGTAGGTGTCGGAGAGCAGGGTGCTGACCGGTACGCCGGCCTGGTCGCCGACGTACTTCGCGCGGTCGGCGAAGGCCAGGTGGGCGGCCTCGATGACGAGGTGCTGCACCTGGGCGGGCGTGAGCGACCCCAGGTCGTAGCGCTCCAGGATGTTGAGCGCCTCGCCCACCGTGGTGCCACCGCTGGACGACGGCGGCATGCCGTAGACGTCGAACCCGCGGTAGCCGACGTGGGTGGGCCGGTGCTGGATGACGTCGTACTTCGCGAGGTCCTTGGCGCGCATCCTCCCCTTCGGCACCGGGAGGTCGGTGCCCTTGGTCTTCGGCGGCTTGCGGGTGGTCCTCGCGAGCTCCTGGGCCAGCGGGCCGCGGTAGAACGCGCCCATGCCCCTGCGGGCGAGCAGGTCGTAGGTGTCGGCGAGCTGCGGGTTGCGGAAGAGGCTGCCGACCTTGGGTGCCTTGCCGTGCCTGAGGAACAGCCTGCGGGTCGAGGTGAACGCCTTGAACCGCTCGGCGTTGTCGGTGGTCTGCTGGGCGAAGGTCTTGTCGACCACGAAGCCCTTGCGGGCCAGCGCGGCGGCCGGGGCCAGCACGTCGCCCAGCGACATCGAGCCCCAGCGGTCCAGGGCGGCCTGCCAGGTCTTCGGCGTCCCCGGGACGCCGATCGAGACTCCGCTGGTGACGAGGTCGGGGGTGAACGTGTAGGGCTGGCCAGTGGCCGGGTCGATGAACGCGTCGTGCTTCATCGCGGCCGGTGCGGTCTCGCGCCCGTCGAGCGTCTTCACCTTCTGGCTCTTCGCGTCGTAGTAGACGAAGTAGCCGCCCCCACCCAGGCCGGAGCTGTAGGGCTCGGTGACGCCCAGCGCTGCCGCCGTGGCGACCGCGGCGTCGACGGCGTTGCCGCCGTGGCGCAGCACCCGGAGCCCGATCCGCGAGGCGTAGGGGTCGACCGAGGTGACGGCCCCACCGCGCCCGGTGACGGTGGCCTTGCGGGGTGGCTCCTTGACGCGCGGAGCCGTCGTGGGCGGGCTCTCCTGCGCGGTGGCCGGGGCCTGGAGCGTGACGAGGGTGAGCGTGGCGGCGCCTAGCAGCGCGAGGGGACCCGAGAACATGTCCTTCTCAGTACCCCTTACCTCAGGCCGGGATGCGTCCTCAGCACCGGCAGCAGGAGGGTGCGCGGAGTGACCTGGGCGAGCGCGGCGGCGACGCGGTTGGCCGCGCCGGGGATCACCACCATCCGGCCCCTGTCGAGACCGTCGACCGCCGCCTTGGCGACAGCGACCGAGTCGACCCACATCACCGAGGGGAGCGCGTTCTCGGCCTCCTCCTTGGTGAAGCCCGCCCGCGCGCCGAAGCCGGTGTCGACCGGCCCCGGGCAGAGCGCGGTCGCGGTGACGCCGCTGCCCTTGAGCTCGCCGACCAGCGACTGCGTGTAGGACAGCACGAAGGCCTTGCCCGCGCCGTAGCCCGCCTGGCCCGGCAGCGGCTGGAACGCCGCGGTGGAGGCGACGTTGAGGATCGCGCCACGGGCGCGCTCGACCATGCCCGGGAGCAGCCGGGTGCAGAGGTCGACCACCGTCATCACGTCGACCTCGACCATCCGGATCTCCTCGTCCACGTCGGCCTCGGAGACCCGGCCCATCGTGGAGAACCCCGCGTTGTTGACCAGGATGTCGATGGTCACGCCGAGCTTGATCAGTCGCGCGGGGAGGACGGCGCGGGCCGAGCGGTCGGACAGGTCGGCGGCGAGCACGTCGGCGTGTCCGCCCGCCGCGGCGATCTCCTCCGCCAGCGCGTCGAGCTTGTCGCGGCTGCGGGCGACGAGGACCAGCCGGTGGCCGCGTCGCGCCAGCTCGCGGGCGATCTCGGCACCGATGCCCTGCGAGGCGCCGGTGACCAGGGCCGCACGGTCCGGCGCCGGGGAGGGAAGTGTCATGGACGCAACCTAGTGACTCGGCTGCTGACGCGGGCCCATCAGATCAGCTGGCCGAGCCTCGCATCAGGGGTGTCTCTTCATCCAGTTGAGCGGATCGCCCGAGATGCCGGGCGAGTCGAGCTGCTCGCCGGCGAAGACGCCGTCCTCGGTGAGCAGCTGGCGGACCAGCAGCCGCCGCGCGGCCGAGTGGGTCAGCACGTGCGCGACGATGCCGCCGAGCACGAAGCTCTCCGGCGGGTCGCACAGCGCGTCGACCACCCGGTCCGCCCACGCGTCGCGGCGCTCGATGTCGCGCACCACCGCGAGCCAGGCGGCGGCCGCGTCGTCGTGGCGATCGAGGAGGGCGGCGACGTCGTCCTGCACCCGGTCGGGGCCGCCGGCACTCGGGTGGGCGGCCCCGGTGATGGAGGCGACCCACACCTCCTTGGAGAAGACGAGTCGCTCGAGCAGCTGGGCGAGGGACCGCTCCGGCCCGTCGAACACCGTCACCTGGCGGGGCGGCAGCCGCTCCTCGCGGAGCCGCTCCTCGGACAGCTGCTTGGCCGCTTCGAGCAGCAGTCGGGTGTCGGCGACGTCGTGCTGGAGCATCAGGGTGGTCACGCTCCCGGCCCCTGTGGTGCCACGCCCCGGCTCGGCCTCCACCCAGAGCGAGAACGGCGGGTGGAAGTGGATGCCGTTGGGTGCGGTCAGCCAGTGCGCGGTGCCGCCGCCCTTGAGCGCGCTGGGCGGGTGGCCGTAGGCCCGGGCGAAGGCGCGGCTGAACCCCTCGACCGACTCGTAGCCGGCCTCGAACGCCGTGTCGGTGACCGAGGCGCCCTGGCGCAGCGCCCAGGCCGCGCGCTCCAGCAGCACCCGGCGCTTCATGGCGACCGGCGGCTCGCCGGCGCTGCGGGAGAGCTGGCGGTTGAAGTGGTAGGGCGAGGAGTAGGCGTCGCCCGCCATGTCGTCGAGCGTGCGGTTGTCCTCGTGGAGCACGGCGTCCAGCAGCTCGCGCAGCCGGTCGCGGCCACCGGCGTTCCCGCCCTCGTCACTCATGGGTCCAGTCTCACCCGGGTGACGTCGGTCCGCCCGGCCGATCTTGCTCAGCCGGGAGTCGGTCGGCCAGCGACCGGACCGAGCGCAGCGCCTTGTCGACCAGCTCGGGGTCGTCGTGGGCGATCCAGACGATGCGCGGGTCCTTGCGGAACCACGAGTCCTGGCGGCGCGCGAACCGCCGGGTGGCCTGCGCGGTCTGGTCGCGCGCCTCCTGCTCGGTGAGCTCGCCGCGCAGGTGCGCGACCACCTCGCGGTAGCCGATGGCGCGGGGTGCGGTGCGGCCCTCGGCCAGCCCGTGGCCGAGGAGGTGGCGGACCTCCTCGACGAAGCCGCTGGTGAACATCGCGTCGACCCGGGCGGCGATCCGCTCGTCGAGGGTCTCGCGGTCGATGTCGACCCCGATCTGGAGGGTGTGCGGATCGGCGTACTCGAGGACGGGGAGGCTGGCACTGAACGGCCGGCCGGTCAGCTCGACCACCTCGAGGGCGCGGACGACCCGGCGGCCGTTCTCGGGGAGGATGCGCGCAGCGGCGTCCGGGTCGCGGTCCTTCAGCACGTCGTGGAGCGCCAGCGGGCCCTGGTCGGCGAGCTGTCGCTCGAGCCGGGCACGGAGCACCTCGTCGGTGCCCGGGAACTCGAACCGGTCGAGGATCGCGCGGGTGTAGAGAGCCGATCCGCCGACCAGCACGGGCGTCGTACGGCGTGCGCGGAGCCGGTCGATCACCTCACGTGCCCAGCCCTGGAACTCCGCGACCGTGGCCGGCTCGCGGACGGTGAGGGTGTCGAGGAGGTGGTGCGGGATCCCGCGTCGCTGGTCGGCGGGCACCTTGGCGGTGCCGACGTCCATGCCGCGATAGACCTGCATGGCGTCGGTGTTCACGACCTCGCCGCCGAGCCGCTCGGCGAGGTCGAGGGAGAGATCTGTCTTGCCCGAGGCCGTGGCACCGACGACGGCCACGATCGGGACCGTGGTCGAAGGCGCGGACATGACACCAGTGTCCTGCACCGATCTGCGAGGGCCGAGCTCGCCGGCCATCGGTGGATCCGGGTCCGCGAGGTGGGTGCCACGTGCGCGGGTAGCCCGTGCGGACTCCTGATTCGGGCCACTAGTGTGGCAATGCACGAGGTCACTGGGGCCTCGCACCTCTTAGGAGAAGACATGGGCTTCCTCGACGACGCCAAGGAAAAGCTGAGCCAGGCCAAGGACAAGCTCGAGGACCTGGTCGACGGCCACGAGGACAAGGTCGAGGACGGCATCGACAAGGCAGCCGCCGTCGCGGACAAGGCAACCGGCGGCAAGTTCGACGACCAGATCGACGCGGGCGCCGAGAAGGCGAAGGACGCCCTGGGCGTGGACGACGCCACCCCCGCTGCCCCGCCGGCCACTCCGCCCGCCACCCCGCCGGCCCCGCCGGCAGCGCCCCCGGCCTGAGCGCCTGACGGTCTGAGCGACTCGGTCGTGACGTCGAGCGACGCACCGCGCCCTCCGGGCGGTCCTCTGCGCGAGGACGCCCCGGAGGGCGATCTGCAACCCGGTGACGGAGACCGGCTCTCGGAAGGGTCCTCGGAGCACGGCTCCGGAGACCCCGACGAGCTGCCGCCCGTCAGCCACGAGCCCGAGCAGGCCGGCGACGATGCCGAGCTGCAGGAGGAGAACGCCGGGACCTCGCTGGACCAGCCCTCCTCGTGAGCGTCGAGCGCTGCTGAAGGTGCTGACCGGGATCAGCGACGGCGAGCTGCCGGCGTACACGACCTACGGCTTCTGAGCCTCACACACGGGAGAGATCGATGAGCGACGAGAACCCCACCCAGACCGGCGACCTGGGCGAGCAGCCCGAGCCGCAGATCGAGCCCGGCGAGACCAACCCGGGCGGCGCCGACGCCCTGCCCGAGGACGACGGCAGCAACGTGCCGGCCGACCTCGGCCCCGAGACCAATCCCGCGGTCGAGGAGACCCCCGACCCGCTCAAGCGGGTGCTGGAGGAGGGCGAGGACACCAACACCGAGGCGACCCGGTCGTCTGACGGCGCGGACGACGACCACGAGTCCTCGACCGACGACAAGGAGTCGCCGGCCTAGGCATGGGCGAGGGCATGGGCATGGGTACCGCTCCGTCATGAGCGGTCACGAGCAGGACACCGACATCCGGGACTCGACCCCCAACTCCACCGGACCGGCCCGCGCCGCCGGGGGCATGGGCGTCAGCAGCGAGCGGGTCGGCTCGACCGGTCCGGGCCAGGAGGCGACCGACGGGCTCCGCGACACCTCCGCCGTCCCTGTCGAGGACGACACGCCCCCCGAGCAGTCGGCCGGCGGCGAGGAGCCGCAGCCCGACGGAGTGGCCCCCGCCGCGGGCTACCCGAGCCTCGACCCGCGCTCCGCCGACAAGCCCTACAAGGATGCGTAGCCGCAGCCAGACGTCGTGACGGGCTCCCCCGACCGCGTGCGTCAGCCGCAGACGTTGTCCACGGGCGCGGAGCCAGGTGCGCCGATGGTGGGCATGCCGAGCCCGACGCCGACCGGCGACGGCACCTTGGTGCGGGCCTCCCAGGCGTCGCCGCTGCGAGTACGGCGCACGGCGACCGGGCCGTCGGCCACGAGGTGGTGCGGCGCGGCGTAGGTGACCTCGACGGTCGCGACGTCACCCGGGCGTACCTCGACCTCCGGCGCCTGGAAGTGGACGAGCCGGTTGTCGGGCGCGCGGCCGGAGAGGCGGTGGGTGGCGGCGTCCTTGCGGCCCTCGCCCTCGGCGACCATGACGTCGAACCGGCGGCCGACCTGCAGCTTGCCCTCGCTCCACGCCACCTCGTCGGCCACGGCGACCAGGCGCTGGTAGCGGTCCTTGACGACCGCGGGCTCGATCTGGTCGGGGAGCGTGGCGGCGGGGGTGCCGGGGCGCTTGGAGTACTGGAAGGTGAAGGCGCCGCTGAACCGCGCCTGCTCGACGACCGCCAGGGTCTGCTGGAAGTCGTCCTCGGTCTCGCCGGGGAAGCCCACGATGATGTCGGTGGTGATCGCGGCGTCGGGGATGGCCGCGCGGACCCGGTCGATGATGCCGAGGTACTTCTCCGAGCGGTAGGACCGCCGCATCGCCTTGAGCACGCGGTCGGAGCCGGACTGCAGCGGCATGTGGAGGCTCGGCATCACGTTGTGGGTCTCGGCCATCGCCTCGATGACGTCGTCGGTGAACTCCGCCGGGTGCGGGCTGGTGAAGCGCACCCGCTCGAGCCCCTCGATGCCGCCACACGCGCGGAGCAGCTTGCCGAACGCCTGGCGGTCGCCGAACTCCACGCCGTAGGCGTTGACGTTCTGCCCGAGCAGGGTGATCTCGCTGACGCCCTCGGCCACGAGCGCCTCGACCTCGCTGAGGATCTCGCCGGGCCGGCGGTCCTTCTCCTTGCCGCGGAGCGCGGGGACGATGCAGAACGTGCAGGTGTTGTTGCAGCCGACGCTGACCGACACCCACGCGGCGTACGCCGACTCGCGCCTGGTCGGGAGCGTGCTCGGGAAGACCTCGAGCGACTCGAGGATCTCGACCTGGGCCTCGTCGTTGACGCGCGCCCGCTCGAGCAGCGCCGGCAGGCTGCCGATGTTGTGGGTGCCGAAGACCACGTCGACCCACGGCGCCCTCCGGGTGATGGTGGCGCGGTCCTTCTGCGCCAGGCAGCCGCCGACCGCGATCTGCATGCCGGGCCGCGCGGCCTTCTTCGGGGCCAGGTGTCCGAGGTTGCCGTAGAGCTTGTTGTCGGCGTTCTCCCGCACCGCGCAGGTGTTGAAGACGACCACGTCGGCGTCCTCGCCGGTCGGTGCAGCGACGTAGCCCGCCTCCTCGAGCAGGCCGCTCAGCCGCTCGGAGTCGTGGACGTTCATCTGGCACCCGTAGGTGCGGACCTCGTAGGTGCGCATGACCGGTCAAGGGTAGGCGGGGTGCGGCGGCGCGCCATACTTCTCGCGTGCGCCCGGAGATGTTCACCAAGGACCAAGGTGGCCGGCACACGCCGGCGGTGGCGCGGTGAGCTCGCGCTGGTCGATCGGGTCGACCAACTCGGTGCTGTCGGTGTGGTCCGACCGCTCGGTGCTGTCGATCGGGTCGGTGGGGTCGTGCGCGAGCGTCGGCAGCGTCGGGTCGTTCGCGTCGGCGTTCTCGATCGGGTCCTCGCAGAGCGCCGGATCGTGGCTCTCGCACCAGGCGACCGGCTCGGTGCTGTCTCACCAGAGCGACGGGTCCGTGCTGTCGAGCCAGGCGACGCGGGCCCTGCTCGGGCGACGTACGGACGGGAAGCTGCCCAGGGGCTCGGTGTTCGCGCTCGGCGCGCTGTCGGCGGTCGCGGTGGCCGCGCACCTGGGGTTCTGGCGGCGCCGGCGCTAGCGTTCCTCGACGCGTCAGCTCGCGGCGGCGGCCTTGAGGTCGGCGCGCTTCTCGGTCACCCAGAGGTTGATGACGCCCTCGATGACGACGGTGCCGTCGGCCATGAGGCCGCGGACGCGCACGGGGAGGTCGGGGTTGGTGGAGGTCCACTGGTCGGCGTCGGTCTCGGCGATGCAGGTGATGTCGCCGACCGCCTTGGCGGTGTAGGAGACGGTCATGCCCTTGGGGATCCAGCGCTTCGTGCCCGGGATGGTCGCCTCGGCGAGCGCACCCATGGCGGCCTCGAGACCGTTGCAGAGGGCGATCGCGTGCACGGTGCCGAGGTGGTTGTGGACGCGGCGGCGGTCGGGGATGACCAGCTCGGCGTGGTTGGGCTCGATGACCGCGAACCGCGGGCGGATGGAGGAGAAGTACGGCGCCTTCTGGCCGAACGCGAAGGAGAACACTCGAGTGCCGACCACGGGGATCGCGGTGCACTTCTGCCACAGGGAGAGGACCTGGCTCATGCCCCCATGTTACCCGTCGGTAGCACCCGAGCGCACCCTAGGCCAGGGAGAGGAAGAACCGCTCGAGCTGGTCGAGCTCTTCCTCGGTCACCGAGCCCTTGCGGGCCGACTCGCGCAGCTCGCTCGCGATGATGGCGAAGCCGGCGCGATCGAGCGCCCGCGAGACCGCCTTGAGCTGGTTGACGATCTCCTGGAGCTCGCGGCCCTCCTCCAGCATGCGAAGGACGCCCGAGAGCTGTCCCTGCGCGCGTTTGATGCGGTTCACGACCTGTGTCGTGCCGGCGGACGTCGGTGTCTCTGCCTGAGTCATGCCAGCATCACTCCCCCCGAGTAGAACGTCTGGCCATCGGACGCTCTCGCCCGGAACAACGTGCTGTCAAGAGCGCGGTTATGGGCCGAACGCCATCCGTGCAGGTCGGGCCAGCAGTTCGACCCGATTACCGGACGCATCGTGCACGTGCATTCTCAGGTACCCGGGAAAGGTCTCCCACTCACTGCGGTCCACGGCGTAGCCCAGCCGCGCCAGGCGCACCGCGACCTCCTCCAGCACCTCCGGCGATGGCAGGTGGAACGCCGGGTGCGCCTTCCGGGCGGGCGCGAACGGCTCCTCGACGCCGACGTGCAGCTCCGCGGTCACCCCTCCCTCCTCGTCGAACGCCCGGAACCAGGCGCCGCCCCGGCCGGCCAGCCCGGCCGGCTTCTCGACCTCGGTCAGCCCCAGCCCCTCGCCGTAGAACCGTCGGGCGTCCGCCTCGCCGCCACGCGGGCACGCGACCTGGACGTGGTGCAGCCGCATCCCGGTCGTCACGCGTGGACCCGTGCCACCGCGAAGACCCGGCGGAACGGCATCAGGACCGTGCCGTCGGCGCGGACCGGGTAGGCCGCCGCGAGCCGCCGCTTGAACTCGGCCTCGAAGTCGGGCCGCAGGTCGTCGGGCAGCGCCAGCAGGGTGGGACGGGCGCCGGTGCCGGACACCCAGGTGAACACGGGGTCGGGGCCGCTGAGCACGTGCGTGTACGTCGTCTCCCACACGTCGACCCCACAGCCGGCCGCGACCAGTGCGTCGTAGTAGACCTCCGGGTCGTGCGCTCCCGGGTGCGCGGCCCCCTCGGCGTACGACGCGTAGGCGGGCTCGGCCGCGAGCTCGGCCCGCAGGGTGTGACTGGGCTCGTCGAAGTTGCCGGGCACCTGGAAGGCGAACCAGCCACCGGCGGCGACCGCCGCGACCAGGCGAGGCAGCAGCTCGAGGTGGTCCGGCACCCACTGGAGCGTGGCGTTGCTGACGAGCACGTCGACCGGCCGCTCGGGCCGCCAGTCGCGGAGGTCGGCGACGGCGTAGTCGACGGGCCGGCCGAGCCCCTCTGCCGAGCTCTGGGCAGCGGCGATCATCTCGGGGCTCGAGTCGAGCCCGGCGACGTGGGCGTCGGGCCAGCGCTCGGCGAGCAGCCCCGTGAGGTTGCCCGGCCCGCAGCCGAGGTCCACGACCTCCGTCGGGGCGGTCGCGCCGATGCGGGCGAGCAGCTCGACGAACGGTCGGCCGCGCTCGTCGGCGTAGGTCAGGTAGCGGTCCGGGTCCCAGCTGTGCGGCATCGTGAACTCCCTTATATCTTGACGTCAAGATAGTTCAGCATCCTCCCCGCATCACTCTCTTGATGTCAAGATTCTCGACCGACCGGGCTACGCTGGTGCCATGCGGGACGAGGTCGACGAGCTCACCGAGGCCTGGGCGCGCGAGCGTCCGGACCTCGACCTGGGGGCGATCGCCGTCTTCAGCCGGATCTCGCGGCTGGCCCACCACCTCGACCGGGCCCGCGGGACGGCGTTCACCGAGCACGACATCGAGTCCTGGGAGTTCGACGTGCTGGCCGCGCTGCGCCGCGCGGGGGCGCCCTACGAGCTCTCCCCCGGCCGCCTGCTCCGCGCCACGCTGGTCACCAGCGGCACCATGACCAACCGCGTCGACCGGCTCACCGACCGCGGCTTCGTCGAGCGCCACCCCGACCCCGACGACCGGCGCGGGGTGATCGTGCGGCTCACCCGCGAGGGCAAGGCGGCCGTGGACGGCGCGTTCACCGCGCTCATCGACGCCGAGAGGGCGCTGCTCGCCGACCTGCCCGCCTCCGCCCAGAAGGACCTGGCCGGGCTGCTGCGCCGGCTCCTCGTGCCGTTCTCCGGATAGTCCCTGACGTTCTGGCCGCTCCCGCGGCGTGTCGCTGGCCATTTCGTCAGGGACTATCGCGAGGCCCCCGCGCCCTACTCCAGCGCCTCGGCCGCTTCCAGCCACTCCAGCTCGAGCTCGTCGCGCTCGGCGGTGACCTCCTGGAGCTCCGCGCTGAGCCGTGCGAGCAGCTCGTAGTCCTGGCCCGCGTCGACGATGGCGGCGTTCAGCTTGGCCTCGCGTACGCCGACCCGCTCGAGCTGGCGGTCGATCCGGGCGATCGCCTTCCGCGCCTCCCGCTCCTCCGCGCTCCCCTTCGCCACCTTGTGGACCGTCGCGCCCGGCTGGCTCGTCGAGTCGGGGCTACTGCGCATCAGCAGCCCCGACTCGGCGAGGTGGAGGGCCTGGGCGCGGCGCTCGAGGTACTCATCGACTCCGCGCGGCAGCATCGAGATCTGGCCGTCGTCGAGCAGCGCCCAGACGGTGTCGACGGTGCGCTCGAGGAAGTAGCGGTCGTGCGAGACGACCACGAGGGTGCCGGGCCAGCCGTCGAGGAAGTCCTCGAGGACGGTGAGCGTCTCGATGTCGAGGTCGTTGGTGGGCTCGTCGAGGAGGAGCACGTTGGGCTCGGTCAGCAGCAGCCGGAGCAGCTGGAACCTGCGTCGCTCGCCGCCGGACAGGTCGCCGAGCCGCGCGGTGAGCCGGTCGCCGGTGAAGCCGAACCGCTCCAGCAGCGCGGTCGCCGTGATCTCGCCGTCCACTGTCTTGGTCACCCGCCGGACCGACTCGACCGTCTCCAGCACCCGCGCGTCCGGGTCGAGCTCGTCGATGTGCTGGGTGAGGTGCTGGAGGGCGACCGTCCGGCCCTGCCGCACCTTCCCGACCGTCGGCGCCAGCTCGCCCGACAGCAGGCCGAGCACCGAGCTCTTGCCGGCGCCGTTCACGCCGACGAGCCCCACCCGGTCGCCCGGGCCAAGCCGCCAGGTCGCGTGCGACAGGAGCTCCCTCTCGCCCCGCCTGAGGTCGACGTCCTCGACGTCGAGCACGTCCTTGCCGAGCCGCTGGGTCGCGAACCGCTGCAGCTCGAGCCGGTCCCGGGGCGGCGGGACGTCGTCGATCAGGGCGTTGGCGGCGTCGATGCGGAACTTCGGCTTCGAGGTCCGCGCCGGCGGCCCCCGGCGCAGCCAGGCGAGCTCCTTGCGCACCAGGTTCTGGCGCCGCGTCTCCGTCGCCACCGCCTGGCGCTGCCGCTCCGCCTGGGCGAGGACGTAGGCCGAGTAGCCGCCCTCGTAGACGTCGACGGCGCCGTCGTGCACCTCCCACGTCCACTCGCAGACCGCGTCGAGGAACCAGCGGTCGTGGGTGACCACCACCAGCGCGGACGTACGCCGGGCGAGGTGGTCGGCCAGCCAGGCGACCGCCTCGACGTCGAGGTGGTTGGTCGGCTCGTCGAGGACGACGAGGTCGTGGTCGCCGAGCAGGAGTGCGGCCAGCGAGCAGCGGCGCCGCTCGCCGCCCGACAGCCCGGCCACGGCGCGGTCGAGCGTCACGCCCGCCAGGAGCACCTCGACCACCTCGCGGGTGCCCGACTCCGCGGCCCACTCGTGGTCGGAGCGCCCGGCCAGCACCGCCTCGCGGACCGTGTGGGTGTCGACGAGCTCGTCGGTCTGGCGCAGGTAGCCGATCAGCAGCCCCCGCTGGCGCGACACCCGGCCGGAGTCGGGCTCGGCCGCTCCGGTCATCACGTCGAGCAGCGTGGTCTTGCCGTCGCCGTTGCGGCCGACCACGCCGATCCGCTCGCCGGCCCCGACGCCCAAGGAGACGTCCCCGAGGAGCGGGCGGACGCCGTAGGACTTGGAGACCCGCTCGAGGTTGAGCAGGTTCCTGCCCGAGCTGGGGCTAGGCATAGGTGACCACGTGGGCCCCGGCGACCGGGCCGTTGGTGACGAGCACGACGTCGTGGTGCTCCGACAGCCGGCCCGCGACCCCGCGCGCCGCGTCGGAGTCCTCGGTCAGGAACAGGCAGGTGGGCCCCGATCCGGACACCAGGCCGCGCAGCGCCCCGCTGCGCTCACCGAGCTCGAGCAGGTCGGCGAGGTCCGGACGCAGGTCGAGCGCTGCGCTCTCGAGGTCGTTGTGGAGGGCACCCGCGAGGATCTCGGGGTCGCCGGTCGAGAGCGCGAGGAGGACGGCCCGGGCGCCGAGCGGCTCCACAGGGGTGTCGGGCGCGAGCTCGTCGAACCGGCGGTAGACCTCGGGCGTCGACAGCCCCTGCGCCGAGGGCACCGCGACCCACCACCACGTGGCGGGGTCGGGCACCGGCGCGACCAGCTCACCGCGGCCGGTGCCCAGCGCCGTGCCTCCGAGCAGCGCGAACGGCACGTCGCTCCCGAGCTGCGCGGCGATCGCGAGCAGGTCGTCGTCGGAGGTCTGGAGCTGCCAGAGCCGGTCGAGGGCGACCAGCGCGGCGGCGGCGTCGGCCGAGCCACCGGCCATGCCGCCCGCGATGGGGATCGACTTGGCGATGGAGACCGAGGCCTGCGAGGCGATGCCGTGGTGCTCGGACAGCAGCCGCGCCGCTCGGTCGACGATGTTGTCGCCGGTGACCGGCACGGCGGCGACGTCCATCCAGTCGGGCACGGTGACGCCGAGCGTCCAGCCGGTCCCGGGCGTGACCGTGACGTCGTCGCACAGGCCGACGGCCTGGTAGACGGTCACCAGAGGGTGGAAGCCGTCCTCCCGAGGAGCACCGACGCCGAGGTGGAGGTTGATCTTGGCGGGGGCCCGGACGGTGATGTCGGCCCTCATGCCGGCACCTGCTCGGCGAGGGCCTCCGCGATCCGGGCGAACGCCGTCACGTCGAGCACCTCGCCCCGGTCGGTGGGCTCGACGCCGGCGGCACGCAACGCCTCCTCGGCGGCGCGTGGCGATCCGGCGATGCCGGTCAGGGCGCCACGCAGCACCTTGCGTCGCTGGGCGAACGCGGCGTCCACGACCGCGAACACCTGCGCGCGGGTCGCGGTCGTCCGGGGCGGGTCGCGGCGGGTCCAGGCGACCAGGCCGGAGTCGACGTTGGGGGCCGGCCAGAAGACGTTGCGGCCCACGGAGCCCGCGCGGCGCACGGCGGCGAACCACGCGGCCTTCACCGACGGGACGCCGTAGGTCCGCGAGCCGGGCGGTGCCGCCAGCCGGTCGGCCACCTCGGCCTGGACCATCACCAGCCCCCGCTCCAGGGAGGGCAGGACGGTGAGCAGGTGGATGAGCACCGGCACCGAGACGTTGTAGGGCAGGTTCGCGACGAGGGCGGTCGGCGGCGGGCCCGGCACGCCGTCCACCCGGAGCGCGTCGGCGTGCACGACCTCGCAGCCACCGGCGCGGTCGCCGCCGCGCTCGGCGATCGTGGCCGGCAGCCGGGCCGCGAGCAGGTCGTCGATCTCGATGGCCACGACCCGGTCGGCCACCTCGAGCAGCGCCAGGGTGAGCGAGCCGAGCCCGGGGCCGACCTCGACGACCACGTCGTCGGGGCCGACCCCGGACTCCCGGACGATGCGACGCACGGTGTTGGCGTCGATGACGAAGTTCTGTCCGCGCTGCTTGGTGGGACGCAGGTCGAGCTCGGCGGCCAGGCGTCGTACGTCGGCCGGCCCGAGCAGCTTCACGGTGCCGTCTCTCACGTGGGGCAGGGTAATCGCGGGTCCCAGCGGGGCAGCGGTGGTCGGTTGGGTGCCGAGGCCCCTGCGGCTCGGGCGCTGCGTACGCCGACTACGTAGGAAGGCCGAGCCGCGCTGCGCAGGCCGGCCAGGCGCCGTACCCGCCGGAGGCGTTGCGGAGCTTGGTGGCGACGGCGATCTGCGTCTCGCGGCTGTGCTGGCTGGGCAGCCCGGTGCCGCCGTAGGAGTGCCAGGTGCCGAGGCTGAACTGGAGCCCGCCGTAGTAGCCGTTGCCGGTGTTGATGTGCCAGTTGCCGCCGGACTCGCACCTGGCGAGCGCGTCCCACGGGCCGGCGGCGACCTTGGTGCCGACGCGCACGACCTTGGGGCGGGGCTTCTTGAGGACGTCCTGGCTCTTCACGCGCTTGGCGGCCAGCTTGCCGTTCTTGTAGACGAACGTGTAGGTCACGTTGCGGACGCCGGGCCGGCCCAGCCGCACGACCTTGGTCTCGCCGGCGTTCATCGTCTTGTCGTCCTTCTCGACGACGCGGGCGGCGAACTTCTCGCGCTCGAAGTACTTCTCGACGGTCTTGATCGAGACGAAGTCGGCGGGGTGGGACTCGACGGCCTGAGCAGGGGCCGAGACGGCGGTGGCGGTGCCCGTCAGGACAAGGGCGGCGAGGACCGTGCCCAAGGCCGGGAGGACCGCTGCACGGGCGCCGGGACGGCTCGTGGTGCTGCTTCTCAAAGACTGCATGGGGCACGAATAGATCAGCGTCTCGCTGCAGAAATCAAATCCCCACACCGGGTTGTGACACGGCTCTCCCGGGTCGTCAAGAAGGGCTGTGCAGTGCTCCCCAGGCCCCTCCGAAGGCGTTCTCGGTGTTGGTGTCGATGGCCGCGCAGAGCGTCTCGAGGTCCTCTTTGCGCAGGTCAGCGAGGGTGCGCACGGTGAGCGGCACGAGGTAGGAAGCGTTGGTCCGGCCGCGGTGCGGCATCGGGGTGAGGTAGGGCGCGTCGGTCTCCACGAGGATCTTCTCGATCGGCGCGATCCGGGCGGCCGCACGCACCGGATCGGCGTTCTTGAAGGTCACGGTGCCCGCGAAGCTCAGGTGCGCACCGCGGTCGAGACAGGCCCGGGCGAACGCCGCGTCGCCGGAGAAGCAGTGCATCACCCAGCGATCGGGTGCGCCCTCGTCGTCGATCACCCGGAGCACGTCGTCGTGGGCATCGCGGTCGTGGATGACCAGGGTCTTGTCGAGCCGCTTGGCGAGGTCGATGTGGCGCCTGAAGGACTCCTCCTGGACCGCCAGCCCGTCCTCGCCGGTGCGGAAGGTGTCGAGCCCGGTCTCCCCCACCGCACGCACCTTGTCGTGCGCGCCGGCCAGCCGCTCGATCTCGGCCATCGCAAGGTCGAGGTCGGGCAGTCGGGGAGCCTCGTTGGGGTGCAGCGCGACGCCGGCCACCAGCGCGTCGTGGGTCGCTGCGGCCTCGACCGCCCACCGCGCGCCGCGCAGGTCGCAGCCGATCTGGACGATCCGGCGGACGCCGACCGCGGCGGCCGCCGCCAGGGCCTCCTCGACCGGCAGGGCCGGCTCGTCGCCCCGGCCCATGTCGAGGTGGCAGTGGTTGTCGACGACCGGGTGGGGCAGCGGCTCCGGTGCCGGCGGGCGTTCGGTCACGCCGACCTCACGCCGTGGCGGTAGCGCAGCAGCCGGGTCATGACGCGCTCACCCCGCCGTGCACGAGGTTGTAGACGTTCCGTTTCGGCACCCCGGCCGCCCGGGCCACCTCCACGATCGCGTCCTTGCGGCTCATCCCTGCCGCCTCGCGCTGGGCCACGGCCGCGCGGAGGGTCTCGTCGTCGGTGGCCACGCCGGACGCCGGGTCGGACCCGGCCACCACGATCGTCACCTCGCCACGCACCCCCTCCGCGGCCCAGGCGGCCAGCTCGGCGACCCCTCCGCGGCGTACCTCCTCGTGGGTCTTGGTGAGCTCGCGACAGACCGCCGCGCTGCGCTCGCTCCCCCACGCCTCGGCCATCGCGGTCAGCGCCGCCTCGGTCCGGTGCGGCGCCTCGAAGAAGACCATCGTGCGCTCCTCGCCGGCGAGCGCGGCCAGCCGGCGCGCCCGCTCGCCCTGCTTGCGCGGCAGGAACCCCTCGAAGCAGAACCGGTCGACCGGCAGCCCCGACACCGCCAGGGCGGTGAGCACCGCAGAGGGTCCGGGCACGGCGGTGACCGGCACATCGGCGGCCACCGCGGCGGCCACCAGCCGGTAGCCGGGGTCGGAGACGCTCGGCATCCCCGCGTCCGTCACGAGCAGCACCCGCCTGCCCGCCTCGAGCTCCTCGAGCAGCACCGGTGTCCGCTGGGCCTCGTTGCCCTCGAAGTAGGAGACCACCCGGCCGCCGATCGTCACGCCGAGCTCGCTGGTCAGCCGCTTGAGCCGTCGGGTGTCCTCGGCCGCGACCACGTCCGCCTCCGCGAGCTCCCGGACCAGCCGGGGCGACGCGTCCTCGACCCGCCCGATCGGCGTGGCCGCGAGCACCAGCGTCCCCGGGATCTCGGCCATGCCGAGGATCATGTCAGGACCGGGTCCCACGTAGAGTTCGCCGTCGTGACGAGTACGCCGACACTCGATCGCGAGGGCCTCTCCACCGACTCCTCCGGCCGGCAGGTGCCGACGGCGTGGGATCGGGCCCGCCGCCGGGTCGACCTCGAGGACCCGGTCGTCGGATGGACCGCCACCATCGGCCTCACCCTGCTGGCCCTGTTCCTGCGGCTCTGGAAGCTCGGGTCGCCGAAGGTCTTCGAGTTCGACGAGACCTACTACGCCAAGGACGCGTGGTCGCTGCTGCACTTCGGCTACGCCCGGGGCTACGTCGACGGCGCCAACGAGAAGATCCTCGACGGCACGACGACGGGCCAGTGGACCGACGGCCCGTCGATGATCGTGCACCCCGAGGCCGGGAAGTGGCTGATCGGTCTCGGGATCAAGCTGTTCGGGATGGACCCGTTCGGCTGGCGGATCGCCGCCGCCGTGGTCGGCTCGCTGATGGTGCTGGTGATGTGCCGGCTGGCCCGCCGGATGACCGGCTCGACGGCCCTGGGTCTGGTCGCCGGGCTGCTCCTCAGCCTCGACGGCCTGGAGTTCGTGCTGTCGCGGCTGGCGCTGCTCGACATCTTCCTGGCGTTCTTCATCCTCTCCGCGGTCTCGTGCCTGGTCGCCGACCGGGACTGGTACCGCGCCAAGATGGCGCGGCTGGTGCCGGACCAGATCACCGACCCGGGGTCCTACGGTCCCGTCGGGCGGCTGCTGTTCCGGCCCTGGCTGCTGGCCAGCGGTGTCTGCTGGGGGCTGGCGATCGGCACCAAGTGGACCGCGATCTATCCCCTGGCGGCGTTCGGCGTCATGGTCTGGCTGTGGAGCGCCGGCGCCCGCCGCTCGTTCGGCGTGCGCTGGGCGACGGTGCGCTCGATCGTGACCGACGGCGTCCCGGCGTTCGTCCACCTGGTCGTGATCGGCGGGATCGTCTACACCGCGACGTGGACCGGCTGGCTGGTGCACGCCCACGAGTACGAGAAGTCGCTGTCGTCCACGCAGTACACCCAGTTCGTCAAGGAACAGCCCTGCACCTTCGACAAGGACGGCAAGCCGCAGGAGAACAACATCGACGACAGCGGCAAGCGCTGGCCGACGGCGAGCGAGCCGGACGCGCACGGGGTGGGTGAGGTCGTCCAGTCCCTCAGGTCGCTGTACTACTACCACCGCGACGTCTACACGTTCCACACGCACTTCCTGAACTGCTCGACCCACACCTACGCCTCCAAGCCGTCGGGCTGGCTGCTCCTCAACAAGCCGGTCGGCGTCGCGGCCGACACCGACATCCAGCCCGGCACCCGCGGCTGCGACGCACCCACCGGCAGCACCTGTCTCAAGCAGGTGCTGCTCATCGGTACGCCGACCATCTGGTGGGGCGGCATCGTGGCACTGCTCTACGCCGTGGCGATGTGGGTCGGCGGCCGCGACTGGCGGTTCGGCGTCGCCGTCGTCGGCACGGCATCGACCTGGCTGCCGTGGCTGCAGTACGACACCCGGCCGATCTTCCTCTTCTACGCCGTCGCGATCCTGCCGTTCGTCGTGCTCGCGCTCACCCTCGCGATCGGGAAGATGATCGGCAGCTCACGTGCGCCCACTGCGCGGCGTACGGCCGGCGTGGTGGTGGGCGGGTCGTTCGTGGTCCTGACGCTGCTCAACTTCGCGTGGTTCTGGCCGATCTTCACCGACCAGCTGCTCACCCACGGGGAGTGGGTCGGGCGGATCTGGTTCCAGCGCTGGATCTGATCAGCGGGCGGTGGCGGTCAGTCCGACGCGTTGGCGGTGCCGCCGCCGCTGACGGCCTCGCCCTTCGCGTTCTCACAGCTGGCCGCGAAGGCGAGCAGGTCGTCGACGTCGAAGTGCGAGGGGTCGTCGTGGGTGCCGTGCACCTCGAAGAGGCTGGCGTCCGCGCCGCGGGCCTGGAGGCCGGCGGCGAGCCTGCCGGAGTTCTCCGACTCGCGGACCCAGGTGTCCTCGGGCGAGGTGACCATCCGGTAGCGGGTGGCGGTCGGCAGCTTGTCGATGGTGTTGACCGGGTTGCGGTCGAAGGGGACCTCGCCGCCGAACGCCTCGCGGATGATCCGGGGACCGCCGGGGACGTTCTCCATCTTGGTGAGGTCGACGGCCGGCTTGACGCCGTACCAGCAGGGCGGGACGAGGTTGGCGTGGGTCATCGCGTTGAGCGAGACGGTGCCGCCCATGGACCCGGAGACGTAGAGCTTGATCGGCAGGTTGTCGGTCTGCTCCTGGGCCCAGGTGACCAGGTTGTAGGTGTCCTGGGTGGACGCCTCGTTGCCCCAGGAGTCGGTGTGGAAGTCGGAGGAAGCAACCACCCAGCCGTCTCGGACGAGGGCCTGCAGCCACGGCTCGTCCATGCGGTTGTCGACGCCGCCGTTCTGGCCGTGGAAGTAGACCGCGATGCCCTTGGGGTGCTTGGTGGGCGGCATCGAGAGCCGGACGTCCTGGGCCTTGATCCGGCCGTAGATCACCGAGCCGGTGGGGGCCTCAGCGGTGGCGGTCGCGGTGGCGAAGACGAGCAGCAGGGCGATCAGCGGGGCCAGCGGGCGGAACCGGAAGATGCGACCGAGCACCGGGTGCACTCGCACACGAGCAACCAGCTCGGACACCGACATGCCTCCAGTATCGCGCTCACGGGCGAGCCCCCCGTCCCGACGGGACGATGTTCACACAACGACGGTCCCAGCGTCCAAGTCACGCCCGACTTTGCCGGGCGGCCACGCCCTCAGGTGGTGAGCAGGGCGTTCACCGGCTGCGGGGTGAAGCCGGGGAAGACGGCGGCGGACGAGGCGCCGAGCCGCTTGGTCACGACCTCGCTGAGCACGCTGCGGTAGTCGGTGGTGACGAGCAGGTCGGCGTCCACGGTGTTGGACAGCCCGGGCCAGGTCCCGTAGTAGCCGCCCTTCACGCCGCCGCCCAGCAGGAACATCACGTTGCCGTAGCCGTGGTCGAGCCCCTGGTTGGCGTTCTCCTTGACCCGGCGGCCGAACTCGCTGACCGTCACCACGGTGACCTTGGCCGCCAGGGCCGGGCCCAGGTCCTTGAGGAACGCCGCGAGGCTGAGCGCGAACTCGTTGGCCATCGTGCGGAGGTTGCCCGAGTCGGGTGACCCGATCCAGGTGTGGTGGTCCCACGACCCGTGGTCGACGGCGATCACCTCGGCGCCGACGTCGGCCCGGATGGTGCGGGCCGCGGCCGCCAGGGCACTGCCCAGGTCGGAGCCGGCCGGGTAGGCCGCTCCGTTGGCCGGCGTCGCTGAGCCGTCGCGGACAGGCTGGAACTCGTCGACCACCTCGAAGGCGTTGCGGGCGCCGGCGCCGAGCGGTCCGGTCACGCCGCCCCACAGCTTCGCCAGAGAGGCGCGGCGCTGAGCCTCGGAGGCGTCGTCCCAGTAGCCCGAGAGGCTGACCGAGTCGACGTCGGTGGTGACCAGCGCGGGCTCGGGGCCGGCGAGCGCCGTCATCGGCACCCCGCCGCCGAACTGGATCGCCTCGATGGGGGTCACGGTCTCGTGCTGCCCGATCAGCCGGTTGAGCCATCCGACGCGGGCCGAGGAGCCGGGGTCGGCGTCCTCGAGCTCCTCCATCGCCGAGAAGTGCGAGCGGTTCGGCGACGGCAGCCCCGCCGCGTGCACGGCGGCCATCGAGCCGGCGGTCCACCACGGCAGCAGCGGCGACAGCGCGGGGTGCAGGCCGAAGAAGTCGTCCTTGGCCAGCAGCCGCGTCGACGGCACCTGGATCGAGGGTCGGGCGGCGTAGTAGGTGGGGTCGCCGTGCGGGACGACCAGGCTGAGCCCGTCGCAGGCGCCGCGCATCGAGAGCAGCACCATGACCCGGTCGACCGGCGCGGCGGCATACGACGTGGAGGAGAACGCCGAGCCGTGCACCGCGGTGACGGTGGCCGCGCCGCCGGCGACCGCCAGGCCGCGCAGGAAGCCGCGCCGGCTCAGGCCCGCGGCGCGCGCGAACTCCTCGCAGCAGCCGGGCTCGTCGGTGGTCATCAGCGGCTCATGTGTTCTGGGGTGTCCAGCACGGTGGTCAGCAGGACCGGCATGCCCCACCTCACGACGCCGTGGTTGAGGGTGATCGAGGTCGCCGCGGTGACCCCGGAGGCCAGGCAGCACGCCTCGACCAGCCGGGGTGGCGCGGTCCTGCCGAGGAACGCCCGGGAGAGGTGCTCCACGAGCGCGTCGAAGCGCATCGACTGACCGGGCTGGAGGGGCACCCACGACGCGACGGGGTGGTAGGTCGTCTGGGCTGTCGGCCACCACCCGCCGCACAGCGTGTAGTGGGTCTCGAAGGAGGCCAGCACCCTCGAGACCGACGACCACGATTCACCGTCCTCGGGCTGCCCGTCCGGGCGGGCCCAGTCGAACGGCGCCTGGCCCAGCGCCACGGTCTGCCACAGCACCGCGTTGGCGCCCGAGTTGTCGCCGGTGGGCGCCGACGCCTGCACGTCGAGCGAGCGCCAGGTGGCCACGACGTCGTCGGCCGGGTTGCGGACCTTGAGCCCCTTGGCCGCGATGAACTCGGGGTGGGCGACCAGGGTCCGGATGACGGGCACGATCGCGGTGTCGTGGGCCAGGTAGACCTGGGCCAGCTGGTCGACCAGCGCCGCGGACGGGCTGTCGGACACGTAGCGGACCGCCAGCTTGCGGGCCAGGCGGTGCGCGGTGGCCGGGTGGTGGGCGAGGTAGGTGAGGTAGGCCGCGACGACCGGGCGCCCGTCGGCGTCGGTGTTGGGGTGGCTGAACCCCATGACCTGCACCGGCCCGGTCCAGTGCGCCGCCGGGTTGTAGGACGTCGCCCACGTCGTCCACATCGCGACCTTGTAGCCGGTCAGGATCCGCGCGGACGCCTTGACGTCGTCCTCGGTGTAGCTGCCGCGGCCGACGGTGTGCAGCTCGAGCAGCTCGCGACCGAGGTTCTCGTTGGGCGCGCTCTTCGTCGAGTTCGCGTTGTCGAGGCTGATGCCCATCGCCGGGTGGGTGATCGCGGCGACGAGCATCTGGTCGAAGCGGCCGAGCGCATGGGCGCGGATGGTGCGTCCGTAGTCGGCGCGGAAGCCGAAGACGCCGTCATCGTGGACCGGCACGTGCAAGTGGTTCTCGAAGAACTCGGTCACCGACTCCCACAGCTGCCGCTTCGACCGCATCCGGCGCAGCAGGCACCAGCGCTGGTAGTCGGCCATCGCCGTCCAGGCCTCGCCCGACTTCGCCTGCTCGTGGGCCCACATCGTCGGCGCGTCCCAGGCGAGCCGCGGCCACCAGCCGTCGACGGCGTCACCCGCCGGATCGCCGATCGTCGTCGGGTCGAGCTGGGCGTCGAGCCAGCCCTGGACCGTCGGGTAGCCGCTCATCTCCACGAGCAGGGCCGGCGTCATGCCGTAGGTGAACCGGCTGGCCAGGTGCAGGGCGAGCTGGGTGGCCAGGCCGTCGGCGGCCGCCGGCTCGTCGTAGGCACCGGGCGGGGTGGGCGTGCCCGGGCCGGTCGGGTCGGTGGGATCGGCGGCGGGCCTGTGCTTGCGGTGCCGGCAGGTGCGGGCGCGCCAGCAGGTGTGCTTGGTGTGCACCTTGCAGCGGTGCCACTTGCGCTTCTTCTTCCGTCTCGCCCCGGATCCCGCGGCCGCCTCGGCGGTGTCGCTCAGCGCCGGCGCCACCGCCAGCGCCGCCAGCCCGCCCACGAACGCGCGGCCGACCGTACGGCGGCCCCGCGCGGGCGCGGCGGGCAGCATGGAGAGACGGGTCATGGGGGATCTCGCTCGGCATGGGGATGTGGGCTGCGAGCGGCGCCGAACCGGGACGGGGGTCGGCCCGGCCGGCGGGGGATCCGGCAAGGCGCGTCGAGGAGCGGTCCGCTGCCTGCTCAGGCTGGCATGCAGCGCGTGCGGCTGCGGCGGAATCGGTCGGACCGGCCGATCTGCTCAGCGCTGGTCCATACCGATGCACGCCGGGGCTGAGGCGCGATCGCGATCCGAGCCAGGTCTCGCGTTGACCGGGTGTTCGGGTGTTCGGGTGGAGCTGAGGGTGCCTGGGTTCACGACATAGGTCCCAGGTGATAGGTCCCTGGTGAGTCGCGACATAGGTCGCACCCCGTCGATCCCGGCAGCAGGGTCGCGACCATGTCCAAGGCCCGCGTCGCTGTCCTTAAGGTCGTCACCAAGCAGCTCTCCGTCACCCAGGCTGCCGCGGACTACGGCTACAGCCGTCGACACCTCCAACGACTCCTGGCCCGCTACCGCGAGGACGGCATCGACGCTGTCGACCCCCGAACCCGACGACCACTCTCGAACCCACAAGCCACACCCGCAGTGGTCCGTGACCGGATCATCGAGCTACGACTCCAGCTCACGGCCGACGGGTGGGACAACGGCCCGGTCACCATCGCTTGGCACCTCGAGCAAGAAGGCCACCGGCCACCATCGACCTCGACGATCCGCCGGATCCTGCACACCGCCGGGCTGATCGAACCCGAACCCCGCAAACGGCCGAGGTCCTCCTACCGACGCTTCGTCGCGTCCCAACCCAACGAGTGTTGGCAGTCCGACTTCACCCACTGGCGCCTGGCCGACCACACTGACGTCGAGATCCTCAACTGGCTCGACGACCACTCCCGCTACCTGCTCGGGTGCACCGTCCACGCCCCCGTCAACGGCGACGACGTCGTCAACACGTTCGTGGCCGCCGGCAACGAACACGGCTTCCCTGCCTCGACACTGACCGACAACGGCCGCGTCTACACCGCCCGCCACGGCGGCGGCCGCAACGCCTTCGAGTACCTCCTGGCCGCCCTCCGCATCGTCCAGAAGAACGGCAGACCGAACCACCCTCAGACCCAGGGGAAGGTCGAACGCTTCCATCAGACCCTCAAACTCTGGCTGACCCAACAACCACCCGCCGCGACCCTGAGCGAGCTCCAAGCCCAGCTCGACGCGTTCCGCGACGTGTACAACCAGCACCGTCCTCATCGCGAGCTCGCCCGCCGCACCCCGGCCACCATCTATGGGGACCTGCCCAAAAGCCTCCCCGCCGGCCGCCACGACGGTCACTACCGGCTGCGCTACGACCGCCTCGACACCCTCGGCAAAATGAGCTTCCGCCGAGCCGGCCGCATGCACCACCTCGGCGTCGGCTACGCCCACGCACGCACCCGAGTCCTCGCCATCGCCGACGACACCACCGTCACCGTCATCCAGCTCGAGACCGGCGAGATCCTCTCCACCCACGACATCGACCCCACCAAGAACTACTGGCGCAACACGCAAAGAGCCCCCGGCCGATGGCCGGGAGCTCAATGACAGTGACCCATGTCGCGACTCAGGTGAGACCTATGTCGCGACTCATCACACGGGTGGAGCTGAGGGGATTCGAACCCCTGACCCCCTCGTTGCGAACGAGGTGCGCTACCAGCTGCGCCACAGCCCCTGATCACGTCCGGAGACGCGAGCGGAAACGGTATCAGCCGAGAGGGGTGCTTCCGAATCGGCCGTCAGCCCGTGAGGACCGACTCGAGGGCCGCCAGCGAGCGCCTTGCGTAGGTCTGCCACATCCGGCCGACCAGGCGGACGAGCGGAGCGGTCAGCGCGGAGGTCGGCGTCAGCTCCCACGACCAGGTGATCCGGGTGCCGGCGCCGTCGGGCTCGAACTCCCAGGCACCGTCGAGGTGGCGCACCAGTGGCCGCATCGGGCCGCGGATCTGGTCGATGCGGTAGCCGAAGCGGTGCGGCCGGTCCAGCGCCCGCAGCGTCTCGTGCAGCGCGCCACCGTCGGAGGTGCGGATGGTGCGGGTCTGGCCGAGCTCGCGCCCCCACGCGCCGTCCTGGTCCTCGGTGCGCACGACCGGTGGCAGGGCGAGGTAGCGGTGGCCGAAGATGTCGGGCAGCGGGACGTCGATGGTGCCGTCGAACGCCGCTTCGAGGGCGAGCGGGACGGTGCGGGACTCGGCGACGCGGATGACCACTACTCCAGCGTAGAGCCGCTCACCTGGGGCTCGCCGTGGCCCAGGTAGAAGATGCCGGGGTAGTTCTCGAAGCCCAGGCTCGGATTGTCGCGCAGCGTCGAGTGCTGGATGGCCAGCGTGCCGGTGCGGTCGTTGCTGACGAAGAAGACGGCGCCGCCGCCCTCGCGCGCCACGTTGCCCTCGATCGTCGTCCGCACCAGCCGGAGCGTGAACAGGTTGCCGTCGAGGTAGATCGCGCCGCCGCTCCCGCCGCCCGGACTGCCGGCGCTGGCCGGGTTGGCGCCGCGACCGGTCGCCTTGTTGCCGCGGAACACGCTGTCGGTGACCAGCCACGAGACGCCGATGCTCGACAAGGCGGCACCGTTGGAGCAGCGGCCCCCGGTGAACGTGCTGCCGGTGACCTTGACCGGCTTGTCGCGGAACTGGTCGAGCACCCGGATCGCCGCGCCGCCGAGGTCGGGGCCGGTCCGGTCGCAGCGGTTGCGGGTGAACGTCGAGTCGACCACCGAGAGCCGGCCGCCGCGCACGAACACCGCGCCTCCCCCGCCGCCCTCCTCGAGCGACCCGGTGGAGTTGCCGCGGGTGAAGGTCAGGTGGCGCAGCACCAGCTTGGGCGTGGCCTGGTCCTGGCAGTGCGAGGAGGTCCAGGCCAGCCGCTTCTCGCAGGTGTTCTGGTAGAGGATCCGGTGCTTGCCACCGCCGCTGAGCGTGACCAGCCCGCCGCCGTCGATCACGACCTTGCGGGAGGCGTCGTTGTGGACCTCGGCCTGCTTGTCCATGACGATCGTGACGGGGTCGGGCCCGCAGTCGAAGGTGATGGTGCCGCCCTTCGCCACCGCCTTGCGGAACGCCGCGGCCGTGCAGCTGGCCGGCGTGCCGTGGCCGACGACGTGCCGGGCGCCCGCACGTGGGACGACCGGCTCCGCGGCGTTCGTGCCGGCGTACGTCGGCACGGGGGTGAGCAGCGCGGCCACGAGGCCGCCGAGCAGGAGGACCGAGGACGTGCGGGGCACGCGTCGAGACTATGCCCCGGAGGCGCGGCGCTCGGAGGAGTCGGCTGCGTCGGACGAGCCGGACCGCTCGACGGCCTCGGCCTCGCGGGCCAGCTTGCTGTCCGCGGCGTTGTGGCCCGAGCTCCAGACGCCGGTCGAGTCGAGGTCGATGGTGCTGACGCTGCGCTGGGCGATCGGCTTGGAGACGTAGGTCGGCAGGGGCACGGCGACGGGGTCCCAGCTGTCGGGGTCGCGCTCGGCCGGCTCGTCGGCGAGCAGTGCCGCGTCGACCCGCGCGACCTCTCCGGTGACGGCATCGGGCTGGTGACCCGGTGCGGACGGCATCTCGGCCGGGATCCGGCCGCGAGGGATCTCCGCCCGCTCGCGCTTGACCATGAGCCGGCAGGCGACCAGCCACGCGACGAGGACGCTGACCGGGACCGCGCACCAGACCCAGTCGAAGACCTTGAACCAGGCGAGCGCGGCGACGGCGACGTGGGCGACCAGGATCAGTGCGACCACCCGGAGCCTGCGCCTGGCCGCCCGGGCCGCGGCCTGGCGTCGGGCCCGCAGCTGGGCGGGGGTCGGCTTCTCGTCGCGCGTCGTGGACGTGCTGCTCTGCCGGCGTTCTGACAGCCCCCTCTCCGACAGTCCCGTCGCGTCACTCGACGGCGCACCGGACGCAGGGACCAGACGCGCCTCGCGGCGGTTGATCGGCTCGCGGCGCCCGAGGACCCGCATGGTCTTGGAGAACCGGTCGACGGTGCGGGTGCGGGCGCTCTCCTCGTGGTGCTCGAGCGCCTTCGGGATCAGGTAGACGGCCCAGGCCACGGCCAGGGCCACGAAGATCAGTGCGCTGGGATCCACGCTGCTGAGGCTAGAAGCCGCAGCGCATCGCGGGGCGCATGTCAACCCGTGTGTCGCAAAAAGTCTCGTGTGACAGGTGTGGCTCTCGATGGCTGGCGGATGCCGGCGGCGTCCGGCGCCGCCATGGATCGAGAGGCGCGCCTCACGGGAGTTCGGGGTGGTGCGCGGTGGCCTCGGAGGCGCGCAGCCGGGCCAGGACGCCGTCCGGCACCTCCTCCTTGGTGACGGCGTAGATCCGGTGGTCGCGCCAGGCGCCGTCGATGTGGAGGTACTTCGGCGCGTAGCCGACCTCGCGGATCTCCAGCTTCTCGACCACGCGCAGCGAGTTGGAGTTCTCCGGCCGGATCGCGATCTCGATGCGGTGCAGCCCGGCGGTGAAGAAGCAGTGGTCGATCACCATGGCCACCGCGCGGGGCATCACGCCTCGACCGGCGTACTCCTTGTCGAGCCAGTAGCCGACCGACGCGAACTGCGCGGACCCGCGCACGATGTTGTTGACCGTCACCTGGCCGGCGAACCGCCCGTCCACCTCCACCGCGAAGGGGAACGTCGCGCCTTGGCGGGCCTGCTTCGAGAGCCGTCGCACCAGCTGCTTGAAGCTCGTCGGGCGCGCCTCGCCACCGGGCGGGACCGTCGCGTCCCACGGCACCAGCCACGCGGCGTTCCGCTGCCGGGCCCGCCGCCACGCGTCGTGGTCGGTGGCCGCCAGCGGCCGCAGGGTCACCTCTCGGTCGACGAGCCGCACCGGCCAGTCAGTGGTCACTGCCCGCCACCTGCTCGACCGCGTGCACCAGCACGTGCCTCAGCACCGCGATGGCGTCCTTGACCCCGCCCTTGCTGCCGGGGAGGTTCACGACCACGCAGCGGCCCACCCGCCCCGCCAGGCCGCGGGACAGCACGGCGGTCGGCACGCCCTTGCTCACGCCGTGGGCCCGGATGGCCTCGGCCAGGCCGGGGATCTCGGCGTCCAGCAGCGGCCGGGTCGCCTCGGGGGTGCGGTCGGTCGGGGTCAGGCCGGTGCCGCCGGTGGTGAGCACGACGCGCGCTCCCGCCGCGACCGCGGCCCGGATGGCGTCGCCGACCGGGTCGCCGTCGGGGACGACGGCCGGCGCTCCGGTCTCGAAGCCGAGGTCGGTGAGGAACTCGACGAGCAGCGGGCCGGTGGCGTCCTCGTAGACCCCGGCGGCGGCGCGGTTGGAGGCCACGACGACGGCGCCGAGCAGCGGCCCCGCGGTCATCGAGACCAGTCCCCCGACTTGCCGCCGGACTTCGCCTCGACCCGTACGTCGGTGATCACCGCGGCCTTGTCGACGGCCTTGACCATGTCGATCACGGTGAGGGCGGCGACCGAGACGGCGGTGAGCGCCTCCATCTCGACTCCGGTGCGGTCGGTCGTCCTGACCGTCGCGGTGATGTCGACCGACTCGTCGGTGACGGTGAGGTCGACGGTGACGCCGGAGATCGCGAGCGGGTGGCAGAGCGGGATCAGTGCCGGCGTCTGCTTGGCGCCCATGATCCCGGCCAGCCGCGCGACGGCCAGTGCGTCGCCCTTGGGCACGCCCTCGCCCCGGAGCAGCCCGACCACCTCGGCGGAGACGAGGACCCGGCCGGTCGCCGTCGCGGTGCGCGCCGTGACGTCCTTGCCGGAGACGTCGACCATGCGGGCCGCGCCCGACTCGTCGACGTGGGTGAGCCGCTCTGCTCCGGGCATGGTCAGAAGTCCTCGTCCAGCATCAGCACCTGCACCGGGTCGCCCTGGGCGAGCGACGTCGTGTCCTCGGGTACGACGATGAGGCAGTTGGCCACCGAGAGCGCTCCGATCAGGTGCGAGCCGGGGCCGCCCACCGGCTCGACGTAGCGACCGTCGGCGTCGACCCCTGCCTGGCCGCGCATGAACTGACGGCGTCCCGAGGGCGAGCGCATCCCCTCGGTGAGCCGCGCCTCGACCAGCGGCCGCGAGACCGGCGCCAGCCCCATCAGGGTGCGGATGGCGGGGAGGACGAACATCTCGAAGGAGATGTAGGAGGACACGGAGTTGCCGGGCAGCGTGATGATCGGGACCTTGGCCGGACCGACGAGGCCGAACCCCTGCGGCTTGCCGGGCTGCATCGCGACCGGGCCGAACCAGACCCCCTCGCCGAGCAGCGCCTCCTTGACCACGTCGAAGTCGCCCTGCGAGACGCCGCCGGAGGTGACGACGAGGTCGGCACCCTCGAGCTGGGAGAAGAGCGTCTCGAGGAACGTCTCCGAGTCGTCCTGCACGATGCCGAAGCGGACCGGGACGGCGCCGGCCCGGGTCACCGCGGCGGACAGCATGTAGGAGTTGCCGTCATAGATCGAGTCCTCCCCGAGCTCCTCGCCCGGGTCGCGCAGCTCGGAGCCGGTGGAGAGGATGAGCACCGTCGGACGCGGCCGGGCCATCACCGTGGCGCGGCCGACGCCGGCGAGCAGGCCGAGGTGGCGCGGGGTGAGCACCGTGCCCTCGGCCACCAGCCGCTCGCCGGGCTTGACGTCGTCGCCGAGGGGGCGGACGTGCTGGCCCGGCTCGGGCACCTGGTCGATCCGGACCTCGGTGGCGCCGCGGTCGGTCCACTCGTAGGGCACCACCGCGTCGGCACCCGCGGGGATCGGCGCCCCGGTCATGATCTTCGCGACCGTGCCGGGCTCGATCGCGCGGACGCTGGCGTGACCTGCGCCGATCTCACCGACGACGGGCAGCGTCACGGGCAGCGGGGCGGCCGCGAGGTCGGCCCGGCGGACGGCGTACCCGTCCATCGCGGAGTTGTCGAAGCCCGGCAGCGAGATGGTGGCGACGACGTCCTCGGCGCAGGCGAGGCCGAGCGTGTCCAGCAGCGGCTGCGCGACAGGCGTCATCGGCGCCATCCCGCCGAGCACCCGCGCGAGGTGCTGCTCGACGGTGCAAGGCTCCATGCCCAGCGCCCCGCCCTGGCGGGACACTATGAGTCTGCCGTGAGGACGGCGTCGTCGGGCACCCGCTCCGCCGAGCTCGTCGAGAGCTCGACGTCTCCGACCACCTGGACGTGGGCGCCGAAGGTGAAGTCGCCCTCGACGGTGAGGCTGGTGGCCTTCTTCATCGAGGGCGTGCCCTCGGGGAACCGCTTGTCGAACTGGGAGACGACCTTGTAGACCGCACCGTCGAGGTCGACGAAGGGGATCTCGACCGACGCCTGGTCGAGCACGAAGTCGGAACCGATGTCGTAGACGTCGGAGCGGATCACCAGCAGGTCGTTGGTGGTCTTGACGGGGACGAAGCGGTCGCGGCCGACCTCGATCAGCTGGGAGTCCGGGAACACCTCGACGGCGGCACCCATGGCCGTCTCGACCTGGATCACCTTCGGGCTGGTGGGGTCGCTCGGGTCGACGGTCTTCTCGTTGCGGATCAGCGGGAGGCCGAGGATGCCGTCGCGGACGTCGAGGGCCTGCTTCATCGCGCGCAGGTCGAACCACAGGTTGTTGGTCGAGCAGAACCTGTGCCGCTCCAGGTCGGCCAGCGCCTCCTGGTCCTCGGGCAGGGTCTGCGCGCTCTCGCGGAGCACGATCCGGCCGTCGGACTTGCGGCGCGCGAAGTGGCCGCCCTTGCGGTCGCTCGGCGTCCGGCGGACGGCCTCGATCGCGAACGGCGCACCGCTGGTCGCGAACCAGCCCGCGACCCGCGCGTCGGGGACGGCGCCGAGGTTGTCGGAGTTGGACACGAAGACGCGCTCGTAGCCGGCCTCGATGAGCCGCTCGAGGAGTCCCGTGCCGCGCAGCGCGGTGTAGAGGTCGCCGTGGCCGGGCGGGCACCACTCCAGGTCGGGGTCCTTCGGCCAGCTGACCGGCGCGAGGTCCTTGGGCAGGAGCTTGGGCTCCTTGTTCTGGAGGAACTCCAGCGGCAGCCCCTCGACGGGGAGGTCCTCGTAGCGGGCGAGGGCGGCCATGGTGTCGGCCGAGGTGCGGAAGCTGTTCATGAACAGCAGGGGCAGCGGGGCGTCGTACTCCTTGCGCAGGTGGAGCACCTGCCGGGCGATGATGTCGAGGAAGGAGAGGCCGCGACGCACGCAGAGCAGCGACTTCGCGCGGTCCATGCCCATCGAGGTGCCGAGGCCGCCGTTGAGCTTGATCACGGCGGTGGTGCGGATGGCGGCAGCGGCGTCGTCGTCGCCCACCTCGACGTCGCGGAGGGACCCCATGTCGACCGGCTCGATCGCGGACTCGGGGAGCATCCCGGTCTCGCCGTGCTCCAGCAGCCGGAAGTAGTGGGCGAACGTCTCGATGGCCACCTCGTCCACACCGGCGGCCGTCATCTTGTCGCGGGCCTTGTTGAGCCCTGCACTACCCATGCTTCGATCGTAGGCTGGCAGCGTGGCTGGTGCGAAGACGGCGATGAGAGATCAGCTGCTGACGACCCGCAACCGGCGGCCGCTCCTGGAGCGCTCGGAGGTGGCGAGGGCGATCGCGCTGCAGCTCACGGCGGCGCCGGAGGTGCGCCGGGCCGCCACCGTGGCCGCCTACGTCGCCATCGGGTCGGAGCCCGGGACCGCTCCCCTGCTGCATGCGCTGGTGGCGGCGGGCAAGCGGGTCGTGCTGCCCGTGCTGCTGCCGGACGGCGACCTCGACTGGGCGGCCTACGCCGGCGACCAGGACCTCGCCCCCGCGCGCTACGGGCTGCTCGAGCCGGTCGGGTCGCGCCTGGGCGTGGACGCCGTCGCGACCGCCGACGTCGTGCTGGTGCCGGGGCTGGCGGTCTCGACCCGCGGCGAGCGGCTGGGGCGCGGTGGCGGGTCCTACGACCGGGCGCTGGCGCGGGTGCCGGTCGGGACCTTCACCTGCGTCCTGCTCCACGACGACGAGGTGGGGATCGACGTACCGCTGGAGCCCCACGACCGGCCGGTCACCGCCGCCGTCGGCCCCTCGGGAATCGTCCGCTTCGCCGCAACGTTCTGACGGGGTACCATCTAGCAGTCGACCCGGTCGAGTGCTAAACCCTCCCGAGGAGCTCCGTTGCCCACCTACCAGTACGCCTGCACCGAGTGCGGCCACGCCTTCGAGCAGGTCCAGAGCTTCAGCGACGACACGCTGACCGTCTGCCCGGAGTGCCAGGGCCGGCTGCGCAAGGTGTTCAACGCCGTCGGCGTCGTGTTCAAGGGGTCCGGGTTCTACCGCAACGACAGCCGCGGCAAGCAGGCGTCGTCGGAGCCCGCGGCGTCATCCGGCTCGGCGAGCGACTCCTCGTCGTCCAAGTCCGGAGACTCTTCGTCCTCCTCTTCGAGCGACTCCTCGTCCTCCTCCTCGTCGTCCTCCTCGTCGAGTGACTCCTCGTCGTCGTCCACGAAGTCTCCACAGCCGACCACCACCTGAGGCTTCTCCACCTCCCGGGCCGTTCTCGGCTGACCGGGTCGGCGCGCGCTCGTAGCGTCGCGTCATGCCCACCGTCCTGCTCCGACTCCGCGTCGCCACCCGCCGCGTGCGCCGGGCGGTGCTGCGCCGCCGTCGGCTGCTCGCGGCACTGTGCGCGCTCCTCGCGGTGTGGGCCGGGTTCCGTGCCACCGCCGCGCCACCTCCCGACCGGGTGCCGGTCACCGTGGCGGCCCACGACCTGGGCGCCGGCGCGGTGCTGCGGGCCGGAGACCTGACCGCGGTCGAGTTCGCGCCCGGCACGGTGCCGGCCGGCCTGCAGCGCGACCCGGTCGGCCGTCGGCTGGCCGGTCCGCTGCGCCGGGGCCAGCCGATCACCGACGTCGCGCTGCTCGGCGCCTCACTGGTGCACGACCGGCCCGACCTGGTGGCGCTGCCGGTCCGGCTGCCCGACAGCGCGATGGCCGACCTGCTCCGGGTCGGCGACGAGGTCGACGTCATCTCGGCCGACCCGCAAGGCGGTCCGGCGTCGACCGTGGCCCGCTCAGCTCTGGTGCTCGGGCTGCCGCTGCCCCCGGCCGACGCGGCCGCCGACGGGCTCCCGGGCCGGCTCGTGGTGCTCGGCGTGCGCGCGACGGACGTCACGGCCGTCTCATCCGCCACGGTGACGCATTTCCTCACCGTCGCGTGGGCCCGCTAGCGTCAGCACGGTTCCGCCGGGCTCGGCGGGCCTGTCTATCTCGAGGGGGACTCACCCATGCTCGGTGGCTTCAAGAACTTCATCCTGCGCGGCAACCTGGTCGACCTGGCCGTCGCGGTCATCATCGGTACCGCCTTCGGCGCCGTCGTCGCGGCGTTCACGGCCTGGCTGACCGGCGCGCTGCCCGGCCTGGACGACACGTTCGCCGGCGGCGACAGCTCGGCGATGGCGCCTTCTTCGTCAACGCCGTGATCTCGTTCGTGATCCTGGCCGCGGTCGTCTACTTCTTCGTGGTGGTGCCGTTCACGCGGGTCAAGGAGCGCTACTTCCCGAGCGCCCCTCCCGGCACCCCCGAGGACATCAAGCTGCTCCAGGAGATCCGCGACCTGCTCGCCGCGCAGCAGGGCCTGCCGCCGAACGCGCCGCCCAGCGCCTGACGCTCGACGGACTAGCCGCCGTGGTGCGGCGGCACCTGCTCCTTGAGCCAGGTGTCGCCGTGCGCGGCGCTCTCGGACCCGTCAGCGGGGTCGCGCTCGTCGGAGGTGGTGTCCGGCAGCACGTCGCCGAAGACCTCGGCCAGCCGGCGCTGGCGCTCCCAGTCCGCCTCGGCGTCCGGCGTGGGGTCGCCCTGCCCGGTCACGAGCAGAGGCCGGCGAACTCGAGGTCGTCGGAACTCGCATCGACGCTGTTGTCGCTCCCGTCGGTCGCCCCGTCGCTCGGAGACGTCGTGCCTGACGGCGACTCGGTCGAGGACGACTCGCTCGATGACGAGTCGGACGGCGAGGAGGAGCTCGACGAGCTCTCGTCATCGCTCGGGCTCCCCGTGCTCGAGCTGCTGGCGGAGCCGGACACGTTGCCGCCGCTCGGCACCTGGTTGGCACCGAGGGACCCGTCGCGCAGCTTGCCCAGGGGCTTGTCGTGGTTGATGCGATCCCAGAGGGTGGCGGCGTCCTCGGTCCACTCGACCCGGCCGGGCTGGGCGGTGCTGTAGACGAACGGCACCGTGAGGAACCTGATCCGCTTGAGCCCGATGTCCTGGAACTGCAGGCCGACCTTCGCCATGTCCTTGATGCTGTCGATGTCGGTGGTCAGGCCCTGGGTCGCGGCGTTGAGGAACCGGACCAGCCGGTCGAAGCGGGTCAGTGTGCCGCTGGAGAGCACCTTGCCGACCAGGGCCCCGATGAACGCCTGCTGCCGCTTGATCCGGCCGATGTCACTGCCGTCGCCGACGCCGTGACGGACCCGCACGTAGGCGAGGGCCTCCTTGCCGGACAGGGTCCTGGTGCCGGCGGGGATGGTGATGCCGTACTCGGATGAGTCGATGTCCTCGGGCACGCAGACCTCGACGCCGTCGACCGCGTCGACCATGCCCTGGAAGCTGCCGAAGTCGACCACGACGTAGTTGTCGATCTGGATGTTGGTGTCCTGCTCGAACTGCTGGATCGTGCAGGCGGGACCGCCGTAGGAGTAGGCGGCGTTCCAGATCACGTTGCTGGCGCCCGGGATGGTGTCACCGTCGTCGGTCTTGCAGTCGGGGCGGTCGACCAGCGAGTCACGAGGGATGGAGACGCCGTAGGCCGACTGACGGTCCGCGGAGAGGTGGAACAGGATCGTCGTGTCCGACCCACCACCTGCCTCCTGGTCGATCCCGCAGCCGTCGCAGTCGCGCGAGTCGGAGCCCATCACCAGGATGTTGACCGGCTGCTTGGGCGCGTCGATGTGCACCTTCTTCGGTCGGTCGTAGAGCTGCTCTGTCACCTCGATGTGGTTGATGTTGCCGTTGAGGTGCCGATAGAGGAAGGCGACCGACAGGCCGCTCACCATGCCCAGCGTGAGCAGCGTCGCCAGCAGGACCTTGGCGACGGTGTGCGTGCGCCGTGCGCGCCCCCGCCGCTTCCCGGGCTGATAAGGGGACGGCAGCTCGGGCTGGGCAGGGTGCTGCGCAGCGTCGGGCATCGTCACCTTCACATGGGCCGGTGTCTGACTGACGAGGAGGGCGAGCGTGCACGGGCGTACGCGCTCGTTCGCGCCAGATTACGTGTGTCTGGCAAATGATGGCCATGACCCGCCGGTAACACCAAACGTCGCGGCCTGCTGACCGGCCCTCAGGGCTCAGTCAGCAGCGGGTTCGCCGCGGTGCTTCGGGACGTAGTTGTCGACGAACGGGCGGCGCAGGGTGGGTCGCCGCTCCAGCCACTCCTTGACCTCGAAGACCCTCGCCTCCTCGGCGATGACGTCGACGACGTCCCTGCGGGCCACGCGCGGCACGCCCTCACGCTCGGCGATCATGTCCAGCCCTGGTGAGGGTGGGTCGTCATGGTGTCTCTCCGATCAGTGGGGGTGATGCGACGAGAGCTCCATGGAAGCGGGACCGAGGTCCCCGTGACCTCGTAGTTACCGTTACGGGGCAAGAGCGTGGACAAAAATGGCTCACCGGACCGCACCCCGGTCAGCCCCGGCAAGCGGGATGAGAGCAGCTAGACCAGGCGGCAACAACCGGCCCCCGCCACCTGATCAAACAGGTAACAACGGCGCGGCCCGGCCGCCCTGACCGATGTCATTGCCGCTCGTGCACCACGGACGGGACGGGAGGGTCATGACCACTGCATGGGGGGCTCGGGACACTGCGGCACGGCCCGAGGAGCCACTGGGCGGATCCGTGACGACCGCGGACCGCGAGGAGATCGTCGCACTGCTCAACGACGAGATGCGGGCGCCGCTCGTGGCCCTCAAGGCCCTGCGGGCGTCGATGGAGGAAGGGGACCCCTCTCCCGAGCTGGCCCGCAGGATGCGCCGGCACACCAAGTCGCTGGCTCGGCGGCTGTCACTCCTGCTCGAGGACCTGGCGCTCATCCACGCGCGAGACCGGCATCGGCTCCGTCTGGAGCTGGAGGAGCTCGACCTCGCGGACCAGCTGCGACGGGCCGCCGATCTCTTCCCGGACATGCAGATCCACGTCCAGGCACCCCCGCACGTGCGGGTGCAGGCCGACTCCCTGCGGCTCCAGCAGCTGCTGTCCAACCTGATCCACACCGCCCAGCGCCGAGGCGACCGGCCGGTCTGGCTCCACGCCACGTGCACGGAGGCCACCGTGACGCTCCGGATGACCGGCGCACCGCCCGGCGGCTACGAGCTCGACATCGTGCGTCAGCTCGTCGAAGCGCACGGCGGATGGTTGCGTCACCAACCGGTCGACGGCACCGTGACCGTGACCCTGCGCCGGGCACCGACCGTGCGGACGTAGGGCTTCGGGAGCGTTGCGCCTAGGCTTTCGGATCGCAACGCCCCAGTAGCTCAGCGGATAGAGCAGCCGCCTCCTAAGCGAAAGGTCGCAGGTTCGACTCCTGCCTGGGGCACCCGCAGCCGTGATCACTGCGCTCGACCATGAGCGGAGCAACGCTCACGGAGACCCAGGTCCACGTCGGTTCCGCAAGGACACCGACATGGAGCTGTGGACCGCCGAGTCAGATCTCCGTACGACGCTCGGCGACCGTCTCGGAGCCGTCGCTGTGGGTCGTGGTGGCGACCGAGCGGGTGCCGCGGGCGCGGTTCATGGTCACGGCGGACAGCACGATGACCGCGGCGCCCACGAGCGCCATGATCCAGCCGATCATGGTCAGGTCGACGCCGTTGACCTGGTCGGTGACCGCCAGGGCGAGCGCGAGGCCGACCACCAGCAGGAATGCTCCAAAGCCGTAGCCCATGGGAATCTCCTCTTCTCCGGCCACGGCGCGGAGACCGCGGTCTGCCAGAGCGATAACCCGATGGGGCGTTCGGCAAACCCCCGCCCAGACCAGTCGGCCGCAGTCCGGGCCGGGCCGCTCAGACCGTCTCGAACCTGATTCCGGCCGCGACCAGGCGGGCCATCAGGTTCTCGCCCATGGCCTGGGCCGTGGTCACGCAGCCCGAGGTCTTCGGGTTGTCGTCGAAGGCCAGGCAGAGGGCCGACTCGGCGAGCATCTTCGAGGTCTCGCCGTAGCCCGGGTCGCCGCCGGAGACGCGGGTGTGGACGGTGCGGCCGTCGCCCTCGCCGACGAAGTCGACGGTGAACCACGACTTCGAACGACGGGCCTCGTCGGGACCGTCGCCCTGCTTGACCCGGCCGAGGAGGAAGTTGCGCAGCGGTGAGACCTGGGCGGCTGCTGCGATCGCGCCCGCGCCGAGCGCGACCCCGGCGGCGTTCCACGGCCGCTTGGCGCCGGCGTAGTGGGAGTAGGTGAAGCGCGGGCCGTAGGCCGGGAGCGCGGCTCCGCTGCGCGCGACGATCGCGGGGTCGATGGTGGGCAGCGGCAGCAGCCACCAGCCGAGCACGCCGTCGCGCCTGGGCTTGCCGGCCACCGCCTTCGACGAGCGGCCCTCGGGCCGGGCCTCGACCTGGCGCCGGGCCTTGGCCGCCGCCCGCGACTCCCCCGCGCGGGACATGATGTCCATCGCGGAGTGGAAGGTGCCACCGGAGGCCATGGCGCCGGCCCGCACCACCCCGCGGACGGCGACCGGGCCCTTCGCGGCGAGCTCCTTGACGGTGTAGTAGGCGCCGAGGTCGTGCGGGATCGAGTCGAAGCCGCAGCAGTGCACGATGCGCGCGCCGGACTTCTGGGCGACCGCGTGGTACTTGACGTACATCCGGTCCACGAACAGCGGCTCGCCGGTGAGGTCGACGTAGTCGGTGCCGGCCTCGGCGCAGGCGGCGACCAGCGGCTCCCCGAACTGGAGGTAGGGCCCGACCGTCGAGATCACGACCCTGGTGCGCGCGACCATCGCGTCGAGGGAGGTCCGGTCCGCGCTGTCGGCCTCGATGAGCTCGAGGTCGGCCAGGACGGGGTCCTGCTTCGCCAGGCGCTCGCGCACCGCCTCGAGCTTGCCGCGGTTGCGGCCGGCCAGTGCCCAGCGCAGCCCGGACGGCGCGTGCTCGGCGAGGTACTCCGCCGTGAGAGCCCCGGTGAAGCCGGTGGCGCCGAGCAGGACGACGTCGAGATCGCGGGAGGTCGGCATGTCCCGACTCTCCCACTCGCGGAACCACACTCCCGACCCCGCCGTCCGATCAGCGGACTCCGCTGATCAGGGCGGCAGCCCCGCCGCACTCCCAGGTCGATCCCGAAGGTCCAGCCTCATGCCCCTGCACCGCACCGTCACCCGCTCGCTCGTCTCGATCACCGCGCTCGCCGGCCTCGGCGCCGCCTTCGTCGCCGGCACGTCGTACGGCGGCTCGGACCACGCCGGCGCCCGGGTCGGGCCAGGCGGAGGCACGAGCGTCTCGCCCGCGGCCTACTCCGGTTCGGACCTGACCCTTCCGGACTCCTGCGATGACCTGCTGGCGTGGTACGTCGAGCGCGGGATGGACCTCGTCGGCCCCTACGGCTGGGCCGGCAACCCCCACGTCGTCTACGACCTCGCCGAGAGCTCGGCCGGCAGCGGAGCTGCGGCTGGGGACCAGGCCGTGCGCGCCCCCATGGCGGCTGCGGGTCCGGCTCCCGTCCGCTCGACCAACGGCGAGACCGGCACCAACGTGCAGGAGTCCGGCGTCGACGAGCCCGACGTCGTCAAGACCGACGGTCACACCCTGTTCAGGGTCCAGGACGGCGACCTGGTGACCTACGACGTGAGCGGTGCAGACGTCGTGCGCCTCGCCTCGCTCGACCTGCCCGGCGCCCCGGGTGCGGACAGCACCGAGATCCTGCTGCACGGCGAAACAGTGGTCGCCATCTCGCAGCGCAGCCCACGCCGGTTCGGCGGCCGCTCGGCCACCGAGGTGGTGACCGTCGACGTCTCGGACCCGGCAACCCCCGAGGTCACCCACACGGTCGAGCACGACAGCGCCCTGGTCACCGCCCGGCTGCACGACGGCGTGGTCCGCCTGGTGCTCGAGGCCAACCTGCCCGACCTCGACTTCGTCGCGCCCGACGACCACACCACCGACTTCGAGGCCACCCGCGACAACCGCGACGCCGTCCGCGAGAGCACCATCGAGGACTGGCTCCCCGCCGCCTCGCTCGACGACGGCGAAGCAGCACCGCTGCTGGGGTGCGACCAGGTCGCGATCCCCGACGACAGCCCGACGCTCGGCACCATGGCCGTCGTCGGGTTCGACGCGTCCGCGCCCGACGCGCCCTCCGCCACCGGCCTGGCCGTGGACACCGACCTGGCCTACGCCTCGACCGACCAGCTCTACCTGGCCACCAGCCCGTCGTACGGCTTCGCCGGCGACTGCTTCGAGTGTCTGGACGTGCTGCCCGCGCCCGAGCCGCGCAGCCTGCTGCCGGGCTGGCTCACCGGTGGTGCCGACTTCGGCGACGGCGACGAGTGCTGCGCGCCGTTCCCCGTGCCGCCCGGTGACCACGGCTCGGCCAGCCACCTCTACGCCTTCGACCTGGACGGCATCGACACCACCTTCGCCTCGTCCGGGCAGGTGGACGGCGTGATCCGGGACCGCTGGTCGATGGACGCCGTCGGAAGTGGTGACGACGCCGTGCTGCGGGTCGCCGTCGGGCCCAACGGGAGCACCGGCAACTTCAACTCGATCCTCGCCTTCCGCCAGGAGGGCAACGACCTGGTCGAGTCGGGACGCCTCGACGACCTCGGCGTCGGGGAGGAGATCGAGTCGGTCCGCTGGTTCGACACCCTCGCGATCGTCGTCACCTTCCGCCAGGTCGACCCGCTCTATGCGATCGACCTCACCGAGCCCGACCGGCCGGTCCTGATGGGCTCGCTCAAGATCCCCGGCTACTCCGGCTACCTCCACCCGCTGGGCAAGCACCGGCTCCTCGGCCTGGGCCAGCTCCAGGGATCGACCGGTCAGTGGGGTGCCCAGGCGGGGCTGTTCAACGTCACCGACCTCACACACCCGCGGCAGCTGGACGTCGTGGAGTTCGGTCCGGACAGCCAGGCCCTGGCCACCCAGGATCCGCGCCAGCTCACCTGGCTGCCCGACGGCCGCACCGTGCTCACGGTGATCTCCGACTACGCGGCACGCGGCAACGTCGGCTACGTGTCGGTGCTCACGCTCGGCGACGGGCGGCTGACCAACCGGATGGTCGAGGTCGAGTACGGCGACGAGGTGGGCGCCGTACGCCTGGTCCCCCTCTCCGACGGCCGGGTGGTCCTGGTGACCGGCGACGACGCGAGCTTCTTCGACCTCTGACGTAGGCCTGGCCGCGACGTAGGCTGGATGCATGTGCCGCAACATCCGTCCGCTCAACAACTTCGAGCCCCCGGCGACCGACGACGAGGTCAGCGCCGCAGCCCTGCAGTTCGTGCGCAAGGTCAGCGGCGCGACCAAGCCGTCCGCGGCCAACCAGGACATCTTCGACCAGGCGGTGCACGAGATCGCGCACATCGTGCGACACCTGGTCGACGACCTCGTCACGACTGCGCCGCCCAAGGACCGCGAGGTCGAGGCCGCCAAGGCGCGCGAGCGGGCGGCGCTCCGCTACGCGCAGTGAGCCTCGCCCCCGCGCACCGGGGACTCGCGACGGCCGCGGCACGCCCTCCTCGACCGCCGGACGGCCAGGAGGTGCTGGACTTTCTGGCGGACCGGCCGCTGGTGGTGCTCACGGGCGCGGGGTGCTCGACCGACTCCGGCATCCCCGACTACCGCGGCCCGGGCCGCCCCGCGCGGACGCCGATGACCTACCAGGAGTTCGTGTCGGGGCCGGCGGCGCAGCAGCGCTACTGGGCGCGCAGCCACCTCGGGTGGGGCCGCATGGGAGGAGCCGACCCCAACGCCGGACATCACGGCTTGGCGCGGATCGACCCGGAGCTCCTGATCACCCAGAACGTCGACGGGCTCCACGAGCGGGCGGGGTCGCGCCGGGTGGTGGCGCTGCACGGCCGGATCGCCGACGTCGTCTGCCTGACCTGCCGGGCGATCAGCGCGCGCAGCGCGCTGCACCAGCGGCTCACCGAGCTCAACCGCGGCTTCGCCGAGCGGCACCTCGCGGCCGAGGCGCGACCGGACGGCGACGTCGACCTCGACGACACCCACGAGTTCGTGGTCGCCGGCTGCCGCGAGTGCGGCGGCGTGCTCAAGCCCCACGTGGTCTTCTTCGGCGAGAACGTCCCCGTCGACCGCGTCGAGCGCTGTTACGCCGCGGTGGACGCGCTCCCCGACCTGGACGGCGCGCTGCTGGTCGCGGGCTCGAGCCTCACCGTGATGAGCGGCTTCCGGTTCGTGCGCCGCGCGGCCAAGGCCGGTACGCCGGTGGTGATCGTCAACCGCGGAGAGACCCGCGGCGACGAACACGCGACCTACCGGCTGGACGCCGGGACGTCAGAGTTCCTGACCGCGCTCGCCGCGCGGCGCAGGAGCTAGTGTCCCGCGGGCGCGGGACACCAGATCAGACCGCGAGGCCCGGCGCGCGGTGGCGCGGGACGTAGTCGGCGAACTCCACGCGGAGCGTCCTGGCGGTGGTCAGCCAAGCACCGACGTCCACGACGTTCGGCTTCTTGGCGCCCAGATCGGCCGATCGCTCGATGGTGACGACATCAGACATGTTGCTCCCCAATCCCCTGAAGGTGCCCCCACGGCACCTCCTCCCAGTGACGACGTTAGGCCCGATCCGCTGTTTTGTCCGTGAGGACTGCGGAATCGGTCGCGCTGGTCTACGCCACCTTCGGATCCAGTGGTCAGAGCTTGCGGACGAAGATGTGCTCCGCGGCTTCGGGCACGATCTCGGCGGTCTCGCCTCCAGTGCCGACCAGCACGCCCTCGGCGGTGGACACGACGGTGATCGTCTTGTCGGGCAGCGCACCCACCCGGCGCAGGGCGCTCATCAGCGACTCGTCCTTCTGCATCTCCTCGGAGATCCGGCGGACGAGCACGCGGCCCTCCTCGAAGGACGACGCCTCCGCGAGCGACTCGACGCCGTCCATGAACTCCTCGCCGACCTTGGCCTCGCCGAGCTCGCCCAGCCCCGGGATCGGGTTGCCGTAGGGCGACTCGGTCGGGTGGTCGAGCAGCTCGACCAGGCGACGCTCCACGCTCTCCGACATGACGTGCTCCCAGCGGCACGCCTCCTCGTGGACCAGTTCCCAGTCGAGGCCGATCACGTCGGTGAGCAGCCGCTCGGCCAGCCGGTGCTTGCGCATCACCCGGGTGGCCAGCCGCATCCCTTCGTCGGTGAGCTCGAGGTGGCGGTCGCCCTCCACGGTGAGCAGCCCGTCGCGCTCCATCCGGGCCACGGTCTGCGAGACCGTGGGGCCGCTCTGGTGCAGCCGCTCGGCGATCCGGGCGCGCAGCGGGACGATGCCCTCCTCGACCAGCTCGTAGACGGTCCGGAGGTACATCTCCGTGGTGTCGATCAGGTCGCTCACCTGTCCATTCTGTCTTACGAGCGGGTACCGAGGCGCGGCGGTGAGACCGGAGCGAGACCCGAGGAGGCTGACGCGATGCCGGCGAGCGTGATGTGGTTCCGGCGCGACCTGCGCCTCGGTGACAACCCCGCGCTCCTCGAGGCGGCCGCCGACGGACCGGTGCTGCCCCTCTTCGTCCTGGACCCGGCCCTGTGGGGACCGGCGGGACCCTCACGCCGCGCCTATCTCGCCGCGTCGCTGCGCTCTCTCGACGGTCAGCTCCGGCAGCGGCAGACCCGGCTGAGCCTGGTGCGGGGCAATCCCGCACGCCGGGTCGTGCTCGCCGCCAAGGAGGTCGGCGCCGAGCGGGTGCACGTGGCGGCCGACTACGGCCCCTACGGGCACCAGCGGGACCTCCAGGTGGAGGAGGCACTCGCTGACGCGGGCATCGAGCTGGTCCGCACCGGGTCGCCGTACGCCGTCGCGCCCGGCCGGGTCACCAACGGCTCGGGCGCCCCGTACAAGGTCTACACGCCGTTCAGCAAGGCGTGGACGGACCACGGCTGGCGCGGCCCCGTCGACCCGCCGACCGGCGCGAGCTGGCTCGAGCTCACCGACACCGCTGACAACGCTGACACCACCGGCATCCCCGACCCGGCGCTGCCCGGCTGGGCTCGGGCTGCCCGAGGCCGGTGAGGCCGCAGCACTACGGCGCTGGGAGGGCTTCCTCGACCGGGTCGACGCCTACGACGACGATCGCGACAAGCCCGGCGTCGACGGCACCTCGCGCATGTCTGTGCACCTGAAGTGGGGCGAGATCCATCCGCGGACGATGCTCGCCGCCCTGGCCCGCAAGCGCAGCGCCGGCGCGGCGACGTACCGCAAGGAGCTCGCCTGGCGGGAGTTCTACGCCGACGTGCTCTTCGCGCGACCCGAGACGGCGCGGGACTACCTCCGCGAGGAGTATGCCCAGATGCCCTACGACCGGCCGGGGAAACAGCTCGAGGCCTGGCAGCAGGGCCGCACCGGGTTCCCCGTCGTCGACGCCGGCATGCGCCAGCTCCGGGCCACCGGCTGGATGCACAACCGGGTGCGGATGATCGTCGCCAGCTTCCTGGTCAAGGACCTGCACCTCGAGTGGCAGCACGGCGCCCGGCACTTCATGCACTGGCTGGTCGACGGCGACCTCGCCTCCAACCAGCACGGCTGGCAGTGGACGGCGGGCTCGGGCACCGACGCGGCGCCGTACTTCCGGGTCTTCAACCCGACCAGCCAGGGCAGGAAGTTCGACCCGGACGGCCGCTACGTCCGGCGGTGGGTCGAGGAGCTGCGCGACCCCGACCGGGTGCCCGACCCGCACGAGCCCGACGCCGACACCCGCGGGCTGGTCGGCTACCCGGGCGCGATGGTGGACCACCAAGCGGAGCGGCAGGAGGCGCTCGACCGCTGGGAGCGGATCCGCTGACCAAAGTCTGACCCGCCCGCCGACCGTGGTCGGTTACGGCGCCCGCGCGGCCTGCCTAGCGTCGTCGTCGTGCGCACCCGCTGGCTCCCGGTCCTCGTTCTGGGAGCACTCGCGCCGGTGTGCGCGGAGTACCTCTGGGCCTACGACGACACGACCGGCGACGCCGCAGTGCTCATCGGCGGTCTCATCATCTTCACCCCGCTCTACGGCTGCCCGGCGCTCCTGATCCGGGAGGTGGCGCGGCGGCGCGGCCTGGGCTGGCCCTCGATCCTGCTCATGGCAGCGGCGTTCGGCGTGGTCGAGGCGGGCATCGTCGACCAGTCGATGTGGAGCACCTACTACCGCGACATCCCCTACTGGCACGACATGTCCGCCCCGACCTTCATCGAGCCGATCGGGATGAGCGTGTTCCTCGTCGTCACGTTCGTCGGCGGGCATGTCGTCAACAGCATCGGCGCACCGATCGCGGTGGTCGAGGGGCTGGCCGGAGTCGGGGGCCGGCAGCCGTGGCTGGGCCGGTGGACGCTCCTGCTGGTGGTCGTCCTCTACGTCGGCGCGTCGGCGCTGGTGCTCGGCGACCATCTCGTCAACGAGTCCGACCACGCCTCCGCCGGCCAGCTCGTGGGCTCCGGGGTGGCCGTCGTGCTGCTGGTCCTGGCCGCGCTCGCGCCCGGGTGGCAGCCGCGCCCGGCCCGTTCCGGCCAGGTGCCGTCGCCCTGGCTGGTGCTCGTTCTCGGAGCCGGGGTGTTCGCCGCTTCCCAGCTCTACGGCGTCTCGCCGCTGGGCACCGACGCGCTCCTGGCGACCGACCTCGTGGCGGTGCTCGTCGTCTGGTGGGTGTCCGCCCGCTCCGGCTGGAGCCCCCGGCACGCCGCGGCCCTGGCCACCGGCGCGCTGGTCGCTGCCGGCGCCCTCGCGTTCGGCAGCGACCCGCTGGGCAACGTCAGCGCGACGCGCCAGCTGTGGCACAACATCACACTGATCCTGCTGGTGAGCGTGGTCGGAGCCGGCGCCGTACGCCGTGCCGCGGTCGGGAAGGACCGCGTTAGCGTGACCGGGTGACCTCCACCCCCGTCGACCAACCCGTCGACCAACCCGTCGACACCGAGCTCGTCGTCGCCGGCCGGTTCCGCGGCCCGGCCCGCTCCGGCAACGGCGGCTACACCTCGGGAGCGCTCGCCGCGCTCGCGCCCTCCGACTGGACGGCGACCACCGTCCGGCTCAGCCAGCCCCCGCCCCTCGACGTCGCGATGGCGGTGGTGCGCGACGAGGGCCTCCTGGTGGCGTCCCACGACGACCGCGAGGTGGCCCGGGCCACCCGCGCCGACCGCGAGCCCGAGCCGGTGCCACCCGTCGACGCGGAGGCGGCGCGGGTCGCCGCGGCCGGCTACCCCGGCCTGACCGCGCACCCGTTCCCGACCTGCTTCTCCTGCGGCACCGGCCGCGAGCCAGGCGATGGCCTCCGGATCTTCCCGGGGCCGCTGGCCGACGGCCGGGTCGCCGCGACCTGGACGCCCGACCCGAGCGTGGCGGGCGACTGGCACGAGTATCGGGAGTCCACCCAGGAAGTCGGTCACGCCGTCACGTGGGCGGCCCTCGACTGCGCCGGCGGCTGGGCCGCCGACATCGGCGCGCGGCTGATGGTCCTGGGCACCATGACCGCGCGCCTCCACTCCCTGCCGAGGGTCGGGGTCGAGCACGTCGTCGTCGGCGAGGCTCGCGCCGAGTCGGGCCGCAAGCGGATGAGCGCTGCGTCGCTCTACGACGCGGACGGCGACCTGGTCGGCACCGCCGAGCACGTCTGGATCGCGGTCGACCCGAAGGAGTTCAATTGAGCACGCCTCAGCCGCCGGCCTGGTGGCGGCACGCGGTGACCTACCAGATCTACGTCCGCAGCTTCGCCGACAGCGACGGAGACGGGGTGGGCGACCTGCCCGGCATCACCGCACGCCTGCCCCACCTGCGCGACCTCGGAGTCGACGCGCTGTGGCTCACGCCGTTCTACACCTCGCCGCAGCACGACCACGGCTACGACGTGGCCGACTACGAGGACGTCGACCCGCTGTTCGGCACGCTGGCCGACGCCGACGCGCTGATGGCCGCCGCGCACGACCTCGGCCTCAAGGTGATCGTCGACCTGGTGCCCAACCACAGCTCGAGCGAGCACGTCTGGTTCCGCGCGGCGCTGGCCAGCGAGCCCGGTTCGCCCGAGCGGGCGCGCTACCTGTTCCGCGAGGGCACAGGGCCGGACGGCGACCAGCCGCCGAACAACTGGCGGTCGGTGTTCGGCGGCGACGCCTGGACCCGCGTGCCCGATGGCCGCGGAGGAGGTCAGTGGTACCTCCACCTCTTCGACGACTCCCAGCCCGACCTCGACTGGCGCAACCCCGAGGTCGGCGACATGTTCGAGTCGGTGCTGCGGTTCTGGCTGGACCGTGGGGTCGACGGCTTCCGCGTCGACGTGGCGCACGGTCTGGTCAAGGAGGAGGGCCTGCGCGACCAGGTCGTCGCCGAGGGCGAGGAGCCCGGGAGCGGCGTCGACCTGAGCCCCGAGCACCCCATGGTGGAGCGTCCGCTGCGCGACGAGCCGATGTGGGACCAGCCCGAGGTGCACGACGTCTACCGCCGCTGGCACCGGGTGCTGGCGGACTACCCCGGCGACCGGATGACCGTCGCCGAGGCGTGGACCCAGACCCCGGAGTCGATGGCCCGCTTCGTCCGCTCCGACGAGATGAGCCAGGCCTTCAACTTCTCGTGGCTCCTGGCGCCGTGGTCGGCCCGGGCGTTCGCCGGCGTCATCAGCAGCACCCTCGAGGAGCTCGCCGAGGTCGACGCTGCGCCGACCTGGGTGCTCAGCAACCACGACGTCGTCCGGCACACCACGCGCTACGGCGGCGGGCCGCGCGGCCTCGCGAGGGCCCGCGCGGCGACGCTCGCGATGCTGGCGCTGCCCGGCTCGGCCTACCTCTACCAGGGCGAGGAGCTCGGCCTCGAGAACGTCGAGATCCCCGAGGAGCTGCGGCAGGACCCGCTGTGGCTGCGCACCGGCCTCGACACCCGCGACGGCTGCCGGGTCCCGATCCCGTGGTCGGGCGACGCGCCGCCGTTCGGGTTCGGTCCGGGCAGCGGCCAGCCGTGGCTTCCGCAGCCGATCGGCTGGGCCGGCCTCTCGGTCGCTGCCCAGGAGCACGACCCCGACTCGACGCTGGCGTTCTACAAGGCCGCGCTGGCCGCGCGGCGCAAGCACACCAGCGACACGACCGAGGACGTCGAGCTCCTCGACGCGGGGGCTGACCTGCTCGCCTTCACCAGGGGCGCTCTGACGGTGGTGCTCAACGCAGGCACGGACGCGGTCGAGCTCCCGGCGGGCGACGTGGTGGTCGCGAGCGGTGAGCTGGAAGGGCGGCTGCTACCGGCCGACACGACCGTCTGGCTCGTCAACCCTGCCCCGTGACCGGAGTGCGAGCCCGCGCAGCGGAGCGTGCGTCCGTCGTGGGCCCGGGCCGAAGCGCGCGAGGGCAGACAGTCAGGCGTTCAGGGAGAGGTTGTACTTCTCCAGGGTCGCGGCGAAGGTCTCCAGCTCCTCGGTCTCCCAGTCGCCCAGCTGCTCGTCGAGCCACTTGCGCCGGTGCTCGGCGACGTCGGTGAGCCGCCGGCGCGCGTCCTCGCTGGCGACGACGAGCGTGGCCCGGCCGTCGGCAGGGTCGGGGGTGCGCTCGACCAGGCCGAGGTCGTCGAGGTGCTGGAGCTGCCGGCTCACCGCGCCCTTGTCGATGTTGAACTTCTCGACCATCTCCGAGGCCCGCACCGGGCCCTCATCGACGAGCCAGGACAGCATGAGGTAGGACGCCGGCTGGAGGTCCTCGTGCACCGCGCGGGCGCGCTCGTGGATCACCCGCCTGATCCGCCTGATCAGGACGCCGACCTCGCGCTCGAGGTGGCGCAGGGAGTCCGCGCGGCTCGTCACCGGACGCCCGCCTCGACCCTGCTGTCGTGGTCCACGACCTCATTGTGGCCGATCACCGCGTCGTCGCGGTCCAGCGTCGTCCGCAGCGGGACCTCGCGGATGAACAGGATGCAGACGAAGGCCAGCAGCGCGAAGGGCGCGGCGACCAGGAACAGGTGGCCCGTGGCCTCGCCGAACGCGCCCTCGTAGACGGCGCGCACCGGCGCCGGCAGCGCGTCGAGGTCGGGGATCGTGCCGGTGCTGTGGCCACCGTCGATGCCGAGGGCCGCCAGCCCGTCGGTGACCTTCTGGGTCACCTGGTGGCTGAGCAGGGCGCCCAGGGCAGAGACACCGATCGAGCCGCCCATGGAGCGGAAGAAGGAGACCACGGAGCTGGCCGCACCCATGTCGGCCTGGTCGGTGTTGTTCTGCACGGCGAGGACGAGGTTCTGCATCGTGGCGCCCAGCCCGAGGCCGAGCACCGCCATGAAGGCGCCGACCTCGACCAGAGGGGTGGTCGCATCGATGGTGCCGAGCAGCGTCAGCCCGACGACGACGAGCACCATGCCGCCGACCAGGTAGCGCTTCCACAGGCCGGTGTTGCTGATGATCCGGCCGGTGAGGATCGACGAGACGAGCAGGCCGCCGACCATCGCCACGGACATCAGGCCGGCCTCGGTCGGGGTCATGCCACGAGCGTTCTGGAAGTACTCGCTCAGGTAGACGGTCGCCCCGAACATCGAGACGCCGATGAGCACCGAGGCCGCGGTCGCGAGCGACGTGGTGCGGTCCTTGAAGAGGCGCAGCGGGATGATCGGCTCGGCGGCGACCTTCGCCTCGACGTACAGGGCGCCGGCGACGACCGCGAGACCGACGCCGACCATCGCGGCGGTCGTGAGCGAGATCCAGTCGAACTGCTGGCCGGCCAGGGAGACCCACACCAGCAGGATGCTGACGCCGCCGACGATGAGGGTGGCTCCGAGGTAGTCGATCTGGACCTGGCGCCTCACGACCGGCAGGTGGAGCTTGGCCTGGAGCACGACGAACGCCGCCACGGCGATCGGGAGGCCGACGAAGAAGGTGCCGCGCCAGCCGAGCGGCGAGTCGACGATCAAGCCACCGATGAGCGGTCCGGAGACGGTGGCGACCGCGAACGTCGCACCGATGTAGCCGGAGTAGCGGCCTCGCTCACGCGGGCTGACCATCGAGGCGATGACGACCTGCACGAGGGCGGTGAGGCCACCGACACCGAGCCCCTGCACCACGCGCGCGCCGATGAGGACCTGCATGTTCGGAGCGAGCGCCGCGATGAGCGACCCGATCGAATAGATCACGAGGGCCGACTGCACGAGCAGCTTCTTGCTGAACAGGTCGGCGAGCTTGCCCCAGATCGGGGTGGAGGCCGTCATCGCGAGCAGCGTGGCGACGACGACCCAGGTGTAGCCGGTCTGGCTGCCGTGCAGGTCGCTGACGATCCTCGGCAGCGCGTTGGTCACGACCGTGCTCGACAGCATCGCCACGAACATGGCGAGCAGCAGGCCGGACAGCGCCTCGAGCACCTCGCGGTGCGACATCTGCCCGGACGCCTCCACGGGTGCCTCGTCGATCGGGCCGGTGGCGTTGCTGATGGGCGGGGCGGGGCTGGTCCGGGTCACTGGGTCCTGGTCTCGGTCGGTGCGCTGCATGTCCGTCATAAGGTTGCCTTTGTCAACCGTATTCCCGAAGGTTGTCGCCGGTCAACCAATGAGACAGGGGTCACGGTTGACCGAATAGCACGACCGTGCCATTCTGGGTGCGTGACGAAGGGCGAGGAGACGAGGGCGGCGATCCTCGACGCCGCGGTCGCGATCGCCTCCGAGGTCGGCTTCACCGGGCTGACGATCGGCCAGCTCGCCGAGCACACGGGCATGAGCAAGAGCGGCCTCTTCGCGCACTTCAGGTCCAAGGAGGCGCTGCAGCTCGAGACGCTCGAGTGGGCACGCGAGAAGTTCACCGACCTGGTCGTCCGGCCGACGCTGGCCGCACCGCGCGGCGAGACCCGGGTGCGCGCGCTGTTCGACCGGTGGCTCGAGTGGGAGACCCAGGCCCTCCAGGGCGGCTGCATCTTCGTGACCGCCTCCGCGGAGTTCGACGACCAGCCCGGCCCCATGCGCGAGGCGGTGCTGCGCAGTCAGCAGGACTGGTTGGAGTTCGTCGCCACCGTGGCCGGCACGGCCGTGACCGACGGCGACTTCAAGGCCGACCTCGACACCGACCAGCTGGCCTTCACGCTCCAGGGGCTGATGCTGGGCTACCACCACGCCGCCCGCCTCATGCGCGACCCGAAGGCCCGCGAGCACACCCGGCAGGCCCTCGACCAGCTGCTCGAGGCCAGCGCCGCCTGACCCGCCTGCTCCATCCAGTTCCAAAACAGACCCCGTCCCCAGAGGAAGACCCGACCCATGGCATCGCTACAGAAAAGCACGATCGTTCGTTTCAGGAACCGGTTGATGCGCGCCCGGTTCCGCTACGCCGAGCACCTCGCTCCCGGCCGCGCGGGCCGAGCGGCCTGCGACCTGTGGTTCTCGGCCCCACCCGTGATGCCGGACCTGCCGGTGCCGAGCGGCTCCGCGCCGTTCGAGGTCGAGGCGCAGGGCCACGCGGTCCGCGGGCTCGTCTGGGAGCCGAAGACGCTGGGTCGTCCCGCCACGACGGTCTACCTCGTGCACGGCTGGGGCGGCCGCGGCGCCCAGTTCGGAGCGATGGTGCAGCCGCTGGTCGAGTCCGGCCACCGCGTGGTCATGTTCGACGGCCCCGGGCACGGCGACTCCGACCACGGGCCGGCCGGTCCCGGGCGGACCCACGGCGTCGAGCTCGCGAAGGCGCTGGACGCCGTCTTCTGCCGGTTCGGGCCGGCCGAGGCCGTCGTCGCCCACTCGATGGGGACCATCTCGACCTACCTCGCGATGAGGTACGGCTGGCTCGGCGCCCGACGCCTCGTCCTCATCGCTCCGATGGTCGAGTGCGAGTCGCTGTTCGACCAGTTCCAGGCTGCACTCGGCTTCGGCCCGAGGGTCCGCGCCGCGTTCGACCGGGCGGTCGATGAGTTCATCGGCGTGGGGGTGCGCGACTTCGACGCGCGCGTCCAGGCCCGGCACGTCGAGGCGCTGCCCAGCCTGGTGATCGCCGACCGCGGCGACCGCCAGACGGCGTACGCCGATGTGGTCGACTTCGCGGCGTCGATCGGCGCGCCGCTGGTCACGACCGAGGGGCTCGGGCACCGCAAGGTCCTGCGCGACCCGGCCGTGGTCGAGCGAGTCGTGGACTTCGTCGACCGCCAGCGGGAGCTGCACCGCTCCGCCTGAGAGGTGCCGGTGGAAATGCAGCAACCCGCAGGCGTGGCCCCTGTCGAGGGGCCGCACCGGGGGACGTTCCCGGTTCACCTGCGGGCTGGGTAGCTGCTTGTGGATTCGCCAGCAGCTCAGAGGATGGCTCCACCCTCCGTGTTGCTGGGTGAGGCTGCTAGCGGGCAGCCACCTCACGCGTCCTCAAAGAATTCATTCTTCGGACCACCTCCTTTCCCGTGTACGACGAGAGTAGGTCGGCCGCCTCGCCGGATCAACGACTTATCCCGCGGCCCGCAGTGCCTCCACCGGCGCGACCGCGACCGCGCGCGAGGAGGGCACCCAGGAGGCGGCGAGGACGAGCAGCACCCCACCGACCGCGACGCCGGCCAGGACCACGCCGGGCACGCCCCAGACGAAGCCGTCGGTCTGGAAGCCGACCAACGACTGGGCACCCAGCGCGCCGTACGCCAGCCCGAGCAGCATCCCGAACGTCACGGCCGTCGCCGACAGTGCGACCGACTCCTTGGTGATCATCGTGCGCACCTGGCCGGCGGTGAAGCCGAGCGCCCGCAGCAGCCCGATCTCGCGGGTCCGCTGGATGACGCCGAGCGACATGGTGCTGACGAAGCCGACCGCGGCGATCGCGGAGGAGACCACGACGACGCAGATCATGACCGCCGAGACGTCGCGGAGGATCCGGTCGGTCTGCACGGCCTGCGCAGCGGTCTGGTCCCAGGTCTCCGCCGCCGTGCGCAGGGCGGCGAACCCGGCCGCGAACGTCGTCACGAGCGTCACGCCGATGACCAGTCCCATCGTCGAGCGCGTCGTCCGCCGGGGGTCGCGCACGGCGTTGCGCGCGGCCACCTTGCTGGGCGGGTCGCTGCCCAGCAGCCGGCTCACAGCGGACGTCAGCGCCGGCACGACGAGCCGCGCACCGACCAGGATGCCGGTGCCCGACACCATCGCCCCGGCGGCGGCCATCAGGAACCCGGCGGCGCTGCCCTCCTCCCCCAGGGCGGCGGCGCCGACGAGCAGCAGCGCGCCCGTGCCGACGAGCCCGGCGGTGGCCAGGCGCCGCAGCCGGCCCGTGCGGGCGGTCTCCGGCGCCGGGGCTGCCGCCCCGGTCAGCGCCTGGGCCGGGGTGGCGCGGAGCACCGCGCGCGATCCCACCCACGAGGCCGCTGCGGCGGAGAGCGACACGACGACAGCCGCCGGTGCCGCGAGCAGCGGGAACCACGAGTAGTCGCCCTCGGGCAGACGACCGGCGCCCACCAGGACCACCCTCGCGACGTCGCCGGCCAGGACGCCGCCCAGCACTCCGGCCACGACCCCACCCGTGGCGACGACCGTGGTGCCGCGCACCACCGCCCCACGCAGCGAGACGGCGTCGGCGCCCAGCAGCCTGAGCAGCGCGATCTGGCGCAGCCGCCCCGCGATCACGGTGTCGACGCCGTTGACGATGACGACCGTGGAGACGTAGACGGCGACCGCGATGAAGACCGACGACACCACGCCGAGGAGGACCCCCACCGCGGTGGCGCCTCCCGCCCGGCCGGAGCTGACCCGCAGGAGGTCGCTGGCGACGAGGAGCGCTCCTGCGTAGAAGCCGCACATCGCCGCCACCAGCCCGACGGTGCCGAGCTCGCGCCGGGCACCGAGGACCAGGTCGCTGCGCGTCGTCACGCCACACCTGCCTCGAAGCCGATGAGCAGCTCGGCGATCTGGTGGGCTGACATCGCCGCGTGGTCGCCGACGAGCCGGCCGTCGGCCATGACCAGCACCCGGTCGGCGTAGGACGCCGCGACCGGGTCGTGGCTGACCATCACGATGGTCTGACCATATTCACGAACGGCGGTGCGGAGCAGGCCCAGCACCTCCCGGGAGCTGCGGGTGTCGAGGTTGCCCGTGGGTTCGTCGGCGAGCACCACCGCCGGTCGCGAGGCCAGGGCACGGGCGATCGCCACGCGCTGCTGCTGCCCGCCCGACAGCTCTCCGGGACGGTGGTCGACCCGCCCGGCCAACCCGAGCACGTCGACCAGGTGGTCGACCCAGGCGCGCTCCTCGGCCGACAGCCGGCGGCCGGCCAGCTCGAAGGGCAGCAGCACGTTCTCCAGCACGTCGAGGGTCGGCACCAGGTTGTAGGACTGGAAGACGAAGCCCACGTGCGCACGGCGCAGGAGCGTGCGGGCGCGGTCGTCGAGGCGGTGCACGGGCTGCCCGGCGACGTAGACCTCCCCGCCCGTGACGTCGTCGAGCCCGGCCGCGAGGTTCATGAACGTCGACTTGCCCGAGCCGGACGGACCCATCACGGCGGTGAAGCCGCCGCGCGGCACCACGACGGTCACGTCGTCGAGGGCGCGCACCTCCCCGGCGCCGTGGCCGTAGACCTTGCTGACCGAGTGGAAGGAGACGACGGGGTCCACGAGAGGTTCCATGCCCTCGACGCTAGGGACGCCGACCGTTCCGCACATCGGCCGCGAGCGGGGTCCGGGGTCATCCCTCAGATGTAGGTCAGAGCAGGCCGTGCTCGTAGGCGTAGACCACGAGCTGGACCCGGTCACGCAGCTGGAGCTTGGCCAGGATCCGGGAGACGTGGGTCTTCACCGTGGCTTCGGACAGGTGCTCGGCGGCCGCGATCTCGGCGTTGGAGAGCCCGGTGGCCGCCCGGAGCAGGATCTCGCGCTCGCGGGGGGTGAGCCCGGCGTACTCGCTGCCCGGGGTGCCGCGCACGGACCGGAACTGCTCGAGCAGCGACCGGGTGGCGCCCGCGGCGACGACCTGGTCGCCGTCCGCGATCGCGCGGACCGCGGCCAGGAGCAGCTCGGGTCGGGCGGTCTTGAGCACGAAGCCACTGGCACCCGCCTCGATGGCCGAGACGGCGGCCTCGTCGAGGTCGAAGGTCGTCAGCACGAGCACCCTGGGAGCCGCCTCGCCGAGCCGGTCGCACAGCCGCCTGGTCGCGGTCACGCCGTCGACGCGCGACATCCGCACGTCCATCACGACCACGTCCGGCTGGACGCGTGCGACCAGGGCGGGGACCTCGTCCCCGTCCGAGGCCTGCCCGACCACCTCGAGGTCGGGCTGGCTCTCCAGCACCATCGCGATGCCGGCGCGGAACATGGCCTGGTCGTCGACCAGGGCGACCCGGATCACGAGCCCGGCAGGACGGCGGCGACCGTCCACGTCTCGCCGGTGGCGCCGGCCGCGAGGGTGCCGCCGGCGAGCTCCACCCGCTCCAGCATCCCGGCAACACCGTGACCTGTGCCCGGCACTGTCGAGGAGCCGCGGACCCGGTTGCGCACGACGAGACGGTAGCCGTCGCGCCAGTCCTCCTCGACCTCGACCGGATGGCCGAGGTCACCGTGCTTGAGCGCGTTGGTGAGCGACTCGGCCAGAAGCCGCTGGGCGGCCACCGCGAGAGCCCCGGACGCCGACGGGTCGCCCTGCTCCACGAGCCGGACGTCCATCCCCGAGGCCCGCATGCGTCCGACCAGGGCCTCCCTGGCCCCGCTCCCGGGCGGCGTCGCGGGCTCCCGGTAGCGCAGCTCGGCGAGGAGGTCGCGCAGGTCGGCGATGGAGCCGCGCGCGGTGTCGGCGATGACGTCGAGCGCCTCCGCGGCCTTCCGGTCACCGTCGGGACCCGCCAGCGCGTAGCGCGCGCCGTCCGCCTGGGCGGCCACGACCGCCCACGTGTGGGCGACCAGGTCGTGCATGTCGGTCGCGATCCGGGTGCGCTCCCGTTCCAGGCCGGCCTGGACCTGGGCGGTGATGCGCGCCCTGTTCTGCCAGCGCACGTAGCCGAGCGCCCAGCCACCACCGGCCACCAGGGTGGCGAGCGCCGCGGCGAGGATCGCGGCGAAGGCGGCCGAGCCACCGGTGGTCGCGGCGTCGCCCATGGCCCCGCTGGCCACGGCCGCGCCCAGCACCAGGGCTGCGGTGAGGACGCCGGCCAGGCCGAACCGGCGCACCCACGCCCGCGGGTGTGCGCCGAGGCCGAAGCAGACCACGCCGAACCCGAGGTCGGCGAGGACGACCAGCTCGCCCGCGAGCAGCTGGCAGACCCCGGCCGTCGTGGCCAGCAGGGTCATCGCCGGCCACGACAGGCGGCGCAGGGCGAGCGCCAGCCCCATCGCGGTCGTGGCGACGACCAGCAGCGCCCCCTGCCCGGTCGCGGCCACCAGCCCGACCAGCGTGAAGACACCCGACGTCAGCACGTCGAAGAGCAGCTCCCGCGGCCGCAACCGGGCACGGTCGCCCCAGAGGTCGTGGGAGTCCTGTGGCTCGGACACGGCTAGGACACTAGGACGTGTCCTCTCGGGCTCACGCAACGGCGGCCGCGAACTGCGACTGGTAGAGCCGCGCGTAGGCGCCGTCGCTCGCGAGCAGCGACTCGTGGTTGCCCTGCTCCACGATCCGGCCGTGCTCCATGACCAGGATGAGGTCGGCGTCGCGGATCGTGGAGAGCCGGTGCGCGATGACGAACGACGTCCGGTCGGTGCGCAGGGCCGCCATCGCGTGCTGGAGCAGCAGCTCGGTGCGGGTGTCCACCGACGAGGTGGCCTCGTCGAGGATGAGCAGTGCCGGGTCGGCCAGGAAGGCCCGCGCGATCGTGAGCAGCTGCCGCTCGCCGGCCGACAGGTTGTCGCCGTCCTCGTCGACCAGGGTGTCGTAGCCGTCGGGCAGCGAGTGCACGAACCGGTCGACGAAGGTCGCCCGCGCGGCCTCGAGCAGCTCGTCCTCGGTCGCGTCGGGGCGGCCGTAGAGGATGTTGTCGCGGATCGTCCCCTTGAACAGCCAGGTGTCCTGGAGCACCATCCCGATCCGGCCGCGCAGCGCGGCGCGCGGCATCGCGGTGATGTCGGTGCCGTCGAGCGTGATCCGGCCGGCGTCGAGCTCGTAGAAGCGCATGACCAGGTTGACCAGCGTGGTCTTGCCCGCGCCGGTCGGCCCGACGATGGCGACGGTCTGGCCCGGGCTGGCGACGAGCGAGAGGTCCTCGATGAGCGGCTCGGCGGGGTCGTAGCTGAAGGAGACGTGCTCGAACCGCACCTCGCCCGGGCCCTCGGTCGGCACCGCCGTGGTGCTGTCGGGGACCTGCTGGTCGGCGTCCAGCAGCTCGAAGACCCGCTCGGCCGAGGCGACGCCCGACTGCAGCAGGTTCATCATCGAGGCGACCTGGGTGAGCGGCTGCATGAACTGCCGCGAGTACTGGATGAAGGCCTGCACCTCGCCCAGCGTGAGCGTGCCGTGGGCGACCCGGAGACCGCCGACCACCGCGACCACGACGTAGTTGAGGTTCCCGATGAACATCATCACCGGCATGATCAGCCCGCTGACGAACTGCGCCTTGAACGACGCCTCGTAGAGCTCGTCGTTCTCCACGGCGAAGGCCCGCTCGACCTCGGCGCGGCGGCCGAAGACGGTGACCAGCGCGTGGCCCGAGAACGACTCCTCGATGTGCGCGTTGAGCTTGCCGGTGCGGCGCCACTGGGCGATGAACTGGCCCTGCGAGCGCTTCATGATCTTCGCGGTGACGAACATCGACAGCGGCACCGAGACGAGCGCGATCAGCGCCAGGACCGGCGAGATCCACACCATCATCGCCAGGACGGCGACGACGGTGAGCAGGGAGGTGAGCAGCTGGCTCATCGTCTGCTGCAGGGTCTGGCTGATGTTGTCGATGTCGTTGGTGACCCGGCTCATCAGCTCGCCGCGGGGCTGCTTGTCGAAGTACTCCAGCGGCAGCGTGTTGACCTTGTCCTCGACGTCGGAGCGCATCCGCCGCACGGTGCTCTGCACGACGTCGTTGAGCAGGTAGCCCTGGCCCCAGGAGAGCGCCGACCCGACCGTGTAGACGGCCAGGACCTGCAGCAGGATCGTGCGGACCGCTCCGAAGTCGACCGCCTGGCGGGCCAGGAAGGCACCGAAGATCTCGTCGGTCGCGTGGCCGAGCAGCCGCGGACCGTAGGCCAGCAGGAAGACGCTGGCCACGCAGAGTGCGATGACGGCGTAGGCGCGCTCTCGCTCCGGCGCCATCCTGCGGATCAGCCGCTTGGCCGAGGGGCCGAAGGTCATCGCCTTCTGGCCGACCTGGCCGCCGCCCATGGGGCCGCGGCCGGGGCCGCCCATCGGCGCCTCGATCCGCTCGGTCTGCTTCATGGCGGTGCCGCCCTTGGGGCCGCCCCGGGGTGCCGGCGCCGTGGTCGTCATGCGGTTGCGGGGTCCCCGCGGAAGCGGTCGGCCTCCGCGCGGAGCGCTCCCTCCGAGCGCTTTCGTGGGGTGCTCATGCTGCCTCCTCGGCGGTCAGCTGCGAGGCGACGATCTCCTGGTAGGTGTCGTTGCTCTCCAGCAGCTCGGTGTGGGTGCCGCGGCCGACCACGCGGCCGTCCTCCAGCACCAGGATCAGGTCGGCGTCACGGATCGTGGAGACCCGCTGGGCGACCACGACGACGGTCGAGTCGCGGGTCTCGGGACGCAGGGCCGCGCGCAGCCGGGCGTCGGTGGTCAGGTCGAGCGCGGAGAACGCGTCGTCGAACAGGTAGATCTCCGGACGGCGTACGAGCGCGCGGGCGATGGCGAGCCGTTGCCGCTGGCCGCCCGAGACGTTGGTGCCGCCCTGGACGATCGGAGCCTCCAGCCCCTCCGGCATCCGCTCGACGAAGTCACGGGCCTGCGCGATCTCCAGCGCCCGCCAGAGCTCGTCGTCGGTGGCGTCGGGCTTGCCGTGCAGGAGGTTGCTGCGCACGGTGCCGGCGAAGAGGAACGCCTTCTGCGGCACCAGCCCCATGCGCGACCACAGCAGCTCTGGGTCGAGGTCGCGGACGTCGACGCCGTCCACGCGTACGACGCCCGAGGTGGCGTCGAAGAGCCTCGGCACCAGGTTGACGAGGGTGGACTTGCCAGCGCCGGTCGAGCCGATGATCGCGACCGTCTGCCCCGGGCGGGCGCTGAAGGTCACGTCGCACAGGACGGGCTGCTCGGCGCCGGGGTAGGTGAACGACACCTCGCTCAGGTCGAGCTCGCCGTGGCCGGTGAGCTCGACGACTCCGTCGCGGGGAGGTACGACGCTGGACCGGGTGTCGAGCACCTCGCTGATGCGGTCGGCGCAGACCGCCGAGCGCGGGATCTGCATCAGCATGAAGGTCCCCATCATCACGCTCATGAGGATCTGCATCAGGTAGCTGAGGAACGCGGTCAGCGCCCCGACCTGCATCTGCCCGTCGTTGACCCGGTGGCCGCCGTACCAGATCACCGCGACGCTGGAGACGTTCACCACGAGCATCACGAGCGGGAACATGGTCGCCATCCAGCGGCCGGCGCGGATCGAGACCTCGGTCAGCCCGTCGTTGGCCTCGGCGAACCGCTGCCGCTCGCGCGGCTCGCGGACGAACGCGCGGACCACCCGGATGCCGCCGATCTGCTCGCGCATGATCCGGTTGACGTCGTCGATGCGCGCCTGCACCTGGCGGAAGCTCGGCACCATCTGCGAGACGACGAGCCCGACGGAGAGGAACAGCGCCGGCACCACGATCGCCAGCAGCCACGACAGGCCGAGGTCCTCGCGCATCGCCATCACGATCCCGCCGACCATCATGATCGGCACCTGCACGGCCAGCGAGCAGGTGAGCAGGGCGAGCATCTGGACCTGCTGGACGTCGTTGGTGTTGCGGGTGATCAGCGACGGCGCCCCGAACTGCGCGACCTCGCGGCCGGAGAAGGCACCGACCCGGTGGAAGACCGCGGCGCGGACGTCACGGCCGAAGGACATGGCGGTGCGGGAAGCGCAGGCGACCGCCACCACGGAGCAGAGGATCTGGAGCAGCGAGACGCCGAGCATGATCATGCCGACGTGGAGGATGTAGTCGGTGTCGCCGACCGCCACGCCCCGGTCGATGATGTCGGCGTTGAGGCTGGGCAGGTAGAGCATCGCGACCGTCGCGGTGAACTGCAGCACCACGATGGCGGCGAGCCAGGGCTTGTACGGCGCGAGGTGGGTGCGCAGGAGGCGCAGCAGCATCAGTCTCTCTTCTCGTCGGGACGCAGCAGTCCGTGCAGCAGGGTGAAGACGATCTCCTCGGGGGTGAGGATCTCGCCGTCGGAGATGTGGGGGTGGCTGCCCGCGAAGGTGAGCAGCCGCAGCCGGTGGACGAGGTCGCGGGCGGGCACCGAGAGCCGGGCGGCGTCGGCGCCCACGACCGCCTCGAGATGGGCCTGCATCCGCTCCCGGACGGCCACCGCCTCGGGGCTGTCGTGCACGTGGTCGGCGGGACGGACCATGCCGACCTTCTTCATCAGCTCGAACGTCGCCCGGAACCGCTGCTGGAGGATCGCGGCCAGCTTGAGCAGCCGGGCCTCGAGCGGCTGGTCGGTGTCGATCTCGAGGATCCTGTCCGCGAGGGCCCCGGGCTCGAAGGCGCGGCTGATGGCGAGCTCGACGAGCTCCTCCTTGGACTCCACGACCCGGAAGATCGTGCCCTCGGCGACGCCGGCCGCCTCCGCGATCTGGCGCGTGGTGACGGCGCGGCCGTGCTCGCGGAGCAGGTTGAGGGTCGCGTCGATGAGCTTGTCGAGGCGCTCCTCCGGCGACATCGGTCGGGCGCGCTCGCGGCGTGCAGCGGTCGGGTCCACGCCGGGAAGAGTAGATGAGTGAGCGCTCACTCACAAACTATTTACGGATTCCCTTCCAGCTCACCGTGTAGCCGCACGTCTGGCTCCCGGTCACCTGGGCCACCACCCGGGCCTGGAAGCCGTCGTCCTCGAAGGTCCCGGCGACCGCGAGCGCGTGGGTGTCCTCGCCGACCGTCACCTCCTCCGGAGCGGTCGCGAAGCTGCCGTCGGCGCCGAGCGGGCCGACGTAGCTCAGCCCCGCGTGGGACAGGGTGACGGAGCCACCGTCCTGCTCGACGGTGGTCTCGTTGTCGGCAACCTCGATGCCCTCACAGGTGCTGTCGACCAGCTCGACCGTCGTGTCGTAGGCCCCCGACACGTCGCCGGACCTATTGCCGGACCTGTCGCCGGACCTGTCGCCGGACCTGTCGCCGGACTCGTCGCCGGCACCGCAGCCGGCCAGGACGACGACCGCCGCGAGGAGCAGGGCAGGGAGGGCGTTCAGGCCGGTGGCTCCACGGCGCCGTCGACCGCTGTGGCGATGGCTGGTGCGGTGACCGCGGGAGCGGCGGCCGGGGCCGCGGGCGCCACCGGGTCGGCGTCGAGCGCTCCGAGCAGGGCGCGCAGCCGGTCCTGGTTGCGCTCGAGGACGTCGAGGTTCACGTCGGCCGCGCCCGGCTTGTCGTTCACGTACTCGAAGGGGTTGTCGAGGTCGCGGATCAGGCCGACGAGGTAGAAGAGCAGGTAGGTGATCAGCCCGACCAGGCACAGCGTGGGTGCGAGGTCGACCAGGTCGGTGAGGATCATGACGAGTGACAGGAGCACGGCGGTGACCTCGGCGATCAGGTAGCCGGCGGCGACGTAGGACGTGCGGCGCATCGTGTCCATGCGGAGCACCGTCCTGCGGATCGCCGCCTGCTCCGACTTGAGCCGCGTGGTGAAGCCCGCCTGGATGGCGGGCCCCATGACCCGGAACGGGCCGTTCAGCGCGCGCACGTCGGACAGGAGGTCGTCGAAGCCCTGGTCGGTCATCAGCCAGGCCCGGATCGAGCCGCTCAGGCGCACGAGCATCTGGAGGCAGGTGCGCGCCTCGGGCAGCTTGAGGTCCTCGTAGGTGATCAGGCACTCGTCGGCCATGGTCTCCATGCTCGCCGCGAGCTCGCCGGGCAGCCGCTCGGCCTCCTTGAAGTCACCTGCCGTCCCGTTGAGCAGGAAGCCGAGGATGAAGACCTCCGCCGCGATCGCGCCGGCGAGGAGCGGGCTCAGGTTGAGCGGCTGCACGTCGAGGACGTCCGCGAGCCACTTGAGGAGGACGACGCCCACGGCCCACGGCAGGGCGCCGACGAGCAGGCGCGGGTTCCCCCGGAACAGGTGCTTGGTCACGAACGTCGAGGCTATGTCGCCTGCGCTGCGTGGCCCATGGTCCGTGTGGGCCATATGAGCCGTGGCTCGGCGGGCCAGGACCGGCTACGGAGCCAGCCGCTCCGTCCGCCAGCCGTCCGGCCCACTGTCGACGCTGCGCCGGTAGACCAGGCGGTCGTGCATCCGGCCGGGCCGGCCCTGCCAGAACTCCACGGACTCCGGGTGCACGAGGTAGCCGCCCCACTCCTCGGGGGTCGGCACGTCGCCGTCGGCGAAGCGGCGCTCCGCGTCGTCGTAGGCCGCGCTCAGCTCGTCGCGGCCGGCGACCACGTGCGACTGGTGCGAGGCCCAGGCGCCGAGCTGGGAGCCGCGCGGGCGCACGGCGAAGTAGGCGTCGACCTCGGAGCGCGGGAGGAGGGTGACGGTGCCGTCGACGCGGACCTGGCGCTCGAGCGGGTGCCACGGGAAGAGCAGCGCGATCCGGGGGTTGCCCGCCAGCTCGGAGCCCTTGCGGGACATGGTGTTGGTGTAGAAGACGAAGCCTGCGTCGGACACGCCCTTGAGGAGCACGAGCCGCGCGCTCGGCGCGCCCTGCCCGTCCGGCGGGGCGGCCGAGACCGTGGCCACCACCATCGCGTTGGGCTCGTGCAGCCCGGCGGCGTGCGCGTCGTCGTACCAGCGGCGGAACATCGCGATCGGGTCGGGCAGCAGGTCGGCCTCGACCAGCCCGCCGGCGGTGTAGTCCGCGCGGGCGGCGGCGACCGAGTCGAGGGCGTCGTTCATGAGTGCAGGCGCTCGGCCTGGAGGAAGCCTCGGGCCTCGCCACCGGACTGGGCGAGGTGGTCACCCAGCCTGGCCAGGGCGGTGCCGACCTTGGCGAGCGCGTCGGCGATGACGTCCATCGACCCGGCCAGGTCCTTGACGTTGTCGACGGCCGAGCCGAGCTCGTCGGCGGCGCCGGAGAGCCGCTTGGCCGGCGAGTCCATCAGGGGCACCTTGCCGATGCCGTCGGCCGCGTCGCCCATCAGCCCGACGCCCTTGCCGAGCGAGCCGGCGAGGTCGCCCATCGACTCCCCCACCTGGAGCAGCCTGCCCCGGACGCCGTCGTCCCCGTCGGGTCCCACGAGCGCGAGCCCGGCCGCGCGTGCCTGGTCGGCGGCCGAGTCGAGGCCGTCCGCGAAGGACGCGAACAGCTCGGGGAGCTTGCCCAGCTGCTCGAGCAGCCCGCGGTTCTTGCGCACCAGCTCGACGACGTCCTTGATCTCGTCGCCGTCGAGCGCTCCGAGGAGCTTGCCCAGGTCCATGGACGCACAACATACGGGCACCCTCGCGTCCGATTCTCCCCTACCGGCACAATGCGCGACATGGCTGAAGACGGTGCTGGCGTAGAGGTGCACGAGGGGCTCGAGGGCGTCGTGGCGTTCCGGACCGAGATCGCCGAGCCCGACAAGGAGGGGTCGGCGCTGCGCTACCGCGGCGTCGACATCGAGGACATCGTCGGTCGCGTCCCGTTCGAGAACGTGTGGGGGCTGCTCATCGACGGCGCCTACAGCCCCGGGCTGGCGCCGGCCGAGCCCTACAACCTGCCGGTGCACACCGGGGACGTGCGCGTCGACGTCCAGGCCGCGGTCGCGATGCTGGCGCCGGCCTTCGGCTTCGGCCAGACCTACGACATCTCCGACGAGCAGGCGCGCGAGGACATCGGCCGGCTCGCCGTGATGGTCCTCTCCTACGCCGCCCAGTCGGCCCGCGGCCTGGCCGAGGCGGTCGTCCCGCAGAAGGTCGTCGACGAGGGGAAGACGCTCGCGGAGAAGTTCCTGATCCGCTGGAAGGGCGAGGCCGACCCCAAGCACGTGAAGGCGATCGACGCCTACTGGTCCTCCGCCGCCGAGCACGGCATGAACGCCTCGACCTTCACCGCACGGGTCATCACCTCGACCGGCGCCGACGTCGCGGCGGCGTTCTCCGGTGCGATCGGCGCGATGAGCGGCCCGCTGCACGGCGGCGCCCCGGCCCGCGTGCTGACCATGATCGAAGCGGTCGAGAAGTCCGGCGACGCCGAGGCCTACGTGAAGCAGTCGCTGGACTCCGGCGAGCGGCTGATGGGCTTCGGCCACCGGGTCTACCGCGCCGAGGACCCCCGCGCCCGGGTGCTGCGCCGCACCGCCAAGGAGCTCAGCGCGCCCCGCTACGAGGTGGCCGAGGCGCTCGAGAAGGCGGCGCTCGCCGAGCTGAAGGCCCGCCGCCCCGACCGGGTGCTGGAGACGAACGTCGAGTTCTGGGCCGCGATCGTCCTGGACTTCGCCGAGGTGCCCGCCAACATGTTCACCTCGATGTTCACCTGCGCCCGCACCGGTGGCTGGTCGGCGCACATCCTCGAGCAGAAGAAGACCGGACGGCTGATCCGCCCCTCGGCGATCTACACCGGTCCCCCCGCCCGGCCCGCCTCGGACGTCGACGGCTGGCAGGCGGAGTGGGCGAAGTAGAGTCCGGGCGCTTCGCCGGCCGCTCGGCGATCGTCACCGGGGCCGGCTCCGGGATCGGTGCCGCCCTCTCGCGGGCGCTGGTCGCCGCGGGCGCCGAGGTCGTCTGCGCTGACCTCGACCTGTCCGCGGCCGAGAGGACGGTCGCCTCGGTGACCGGTCCGGGCAGCGCCAGAGCGGTCGAGCTGGACGTCACCGTCGCGGCCGACGTCGCGGCGCTGGTCTCGTCGGTGGCCGCCGAGCACGGGTCGCTGGACCTGATGTTCAACAACGCCGGGATCAGCATCGGCGGTGAGACCCAGGAGCTCACGCTCGACCACTGGGACTCGATCATCGACGTCAACATCCGCGGCGTCGTCCACGGCGTCCACGCGGCCTACCCGGTGATGGTCGCCCAGCCTCCCATCGACGGGGTCCGCGGCCACATCGTCAACACCGCCTCGATGGGCGGCCTGATGGCGGCCGGGCTCCTCACGTCCTACGTCATGACCAAGCACGCCGTCGTCGGCCTCTCGCTGGCCCTGCGCTCGGAGGCCGCGGTCCACGGCGTCGGAGTCACTGCCGTCTGCCCCTCGGCCGTGGACACCCCGATCCTCGACAAGGGCGCGGTGGGCAGGTTCCACGGCCGCGACTACTTCCTCAAGGGCCAGGGCGTACGCCGCCCGCTCGATCCCGAGCTGCTGGCCGCGCAGGTCCTCGAGGCCGTCGCCTCGAACAAGCCGCTCCTCGTCACCCCCCGCACCGCCCGGATCGCCTGGCGGATCGGCCGCCTCTCGCCGTCGTTCGTCTCGTGGTCGTCGATCCGGTTCGTGGCCAAGCAGCGCAGGCTCCAGGCGAAGCGGGCCGCGCGCGCGTCCTGAGGCGAGGTCGCCGAGCTTTCGCCAACGTAGCGGTGGAACTCAAGAGCGAGGCGCGCGGCGTACTTCGTCTGGATTGACGTCGCGGCTGTCGGTGGTGGCTACGACCGTCCGGTGAGGCTGCTTCTACTACGCCGATGATCCGTGACGGCTGATGACCTACGGCTGCCATGCGCACGGAC
>CAWHLI010000012.1:0-15903 GCA_963830145.1 uncultured Actinomycetota bacterium | reverse complement strand
CGCCGTCGACGACCGTCTTGCCCTCCAGGTGCGGGATCGCGACGTCGGCGCCCGGGACAGGCTTCCGGGGGTCAGGGGGATGGCCGGCCTCGCGCTGGCGGGCGACGCGAGGAGCGTGCCGGCCAGGGCGACGGTGCCGACTCCGGCGAGGGTGCGGAACAGGGGGCGGCGCATGGCGCGTCCTTTCGAGGTGACTGGGCGTTCACCGTACAGAGCCCATGCTGACAGAAAGGTTGCAGGTGGTCCCCGGTTCGGGCTCCGCGTGGAGCCGCGTCGAAGTCGGGGGCGGACCGCCCGTACCCTTTCGCATGATCTTCGGATGTCCAGCCTGTCGTGCGCACCCTGCGTTACGACCCTCGGACGCCGAGGTCCCGAGCCACCGGCTCCTGGTCCGGGCCGGCTACATCCGCCGGGCGGCGCCCGGCATCTACTCCTGGCTGCCCCTGGGCTGCGGTTCCTGCGCAAGATCGAGAACATCATCCGCGAGGAGATGGACGGGATCGGCGCCCAGGGAGCTGCTCTTCCCGCCCTCCTGCCCCGCGGGCCCTACGAGGCGAGCGGGCGCTGGACGGAGTATGGCGCCGGCATCTTCCGGCTCAAGGACCGCAAGGACGATGACTACCTGCTCGGCCCCACGCACGAGGAGATGTTCACCCTCGTCGTGAAGGACCTGTACTCATCTACAAGGACCTGCCGCTGGCGATCTTCCAGATCCAGACGAAGTACCGCGCCGAGGCGCGGCCCCGCGCCGGGCTGCTGCGCGGCCGCGAGTTCGTGATGAAGGACAGCTACTCCTTCGACATCGACGACGCGGGGCTCGACGTGAGCTACCAGAAGCACCGCGACGCCTACATCCGCATCTTCGACAAGCTCGGCTTCGAGTACGTCATCGTCAAGGCCGAGGCCGGCGCGATGGGCGGCTCCAAGTCCGAGGAGTTCCTGGCCAAGGCCGCGGTCGGCGAGGACACCTACGTCCGCTGCACGCGCTCGACTACGCCGCCAACGTCGAGGCGGTCGACACGCCGGCGCCCGCTCCCACCGCCTACGACGACGCCCCGGCGGCGCACGCCGAGGCGACGCCCGACACCCCCACGATCGACACGCTGGTCGCCCACCTCGACCGGGCCTTCCCGCGGTCGGACCGGCCCTGGGCCGCGGCGGACACCCTCAAGAACATCGTCTTCTCGGTCCGCCATCCCGACGGCGCCACCGAGGCGATCGCGATCGGCCTGCCCGGAGACCGGGAGGTCGACACCAAGCGGCTCGAGTCCAAGCTCGGCGAGGGCGTGGTCTTCGAGCCCTTCGGTGAGGCCGACTTCGCGGCCCGGCCCTCGCTGGCGAAGGGCTACATCGGCCCCGGGTCGCTGGGTGAGAAGAAGACCGCCGGCGTCCGCTTCCTGCTCGACCCCCGGGTGGCCGAAGGCACCGCGTGGGTCACCGGCGCCGACGTCGACGGCAGCCACGTGCTCGACCTCGTGGCCGGTCGCGACTTCACCGGTGACGGCCTCATCGATGTCGCCGAGGTGCGCGACGGCGACCCCTGCCCCGCGTGCGGCGCCACCGACAGCGGCGTCCTCGAGTCCGCGCGCGGCATCGAGATGGGCCACATCTTCCAGCTCGGCCGCCTCTACGCCGACGCGCTGGACCTCCGGGTCCTCGACGAGAACGGCAAGCTCATGACGGTCACCATGGGCTCCTACGGCATCGGGCCGTCGCGTGCCGTCGCCGCGGTCGCCGAGGGCACCCTCGACGAGCTCGGGCTGTCCTGGCCCCGCAACGTCGCGCCCGCCGACGTGCACCTGGTCGCCGCGGGCAAGGACGAAGCGGTCTTCGCCGCCGCCGAGCGGATCGCCACCGAGCTGTCCGCCGCCGGCGTCGACGTCCTCTACGACGACCGCGCAGGCAAGGTGAGCCCCGGGGTGAAGTTCAAGGACGCCGAGCTGATCGGCGTCCCGACGATCGTCGTGGTCGGGCGCACCCTCGGGGAGAGCGGCACCGTCGAGGTGCGCGACCGGGCCTCGGGTGAGCGCGAGGACGTCGCCGTGGAGTCGGTGGTCGACCACGTGGTGCGCGTCGTCCACGCCGGTTGAGGCTGCGACCTGAGTAGGACGCCCTGCGCGTCGCGCGCGGGCAGGATCTGAGCATGGAGCGAGCGAGCGCCACGCTCGTCGAGTTCCGGGACGCCGCCACGTTCGTGTCGCTGGACCGGCCGGAGCGGCTGGCCGGCGAGATCCTGGCTTGGGCGGGAGTCGGTGCAACACCATAAGGTGCCGCCCATGCCGATCGACGCCGTGATCTTCGACTGGGGCGGCACGCTCACCGCGTGGCACGACATCGACTTCCACGCCGAGTCGCTCGCGCTGGCGCAGGCGGTGGTCAACGCCGACCACGAGGTCGAGGTGTCCCAGCGGCTGCTGCACGCGGCGGGCAACACGATCTGGAGCCGCTCGCGCGACCACCAGCAGAGCTCCACGGTCGCTGACCTCTTCGATGTGGCCGGCCTCGACCACGATCCCGAGCTGCTGCAGGGCTACCACGACTTCTGGGAGCCGCACACCTACACCGACCCGGCGGTGCGGCCGACCTGGGAGACGCTCCGTGCCGACGGCATCAAGGTCGGCGTGCTGTCCAACACGATCTGGCCGCGCGCCTGGCACGAGCGGATCTTCGAGCGTGACGGCGTGCTCGACCTGGTCGACGGGGACGTCTACACGAGCGAGATCCCCTGGACGAAGCCGTCACCCCACGCCTTCGCGGAGGCCATGGAGGCGGTGGGTGCCACCGATCCGGCGCGCTGCGTCTATGTCGGAGACAGGCTCTTCGACGACGTCTGGGGAGCCCGCAACGCGGGGCTCCGGGCCATCCACCTGCCCCACAGCGCCATCCCGCCGGAGCAGGTCGGGCACACCGAGGGCGAGCCGGACGCCGTCGTCCAGTCGCTCGACGAGATCCCGGAGCTGGTCCGAAGCTGGGGCTGACCTGCGAAGACGCACGAAATCGCAGCCAGCGGGTCCGCACAGGGGTCGATACCCCTCCCCGTACGATTTTTGCAAGAACTTGCAATGCAGACTTGTGTAGTCGCCGCTTCCTCGCGCAGGCCGGGCGCTCGGCTGCATAGTTCTGGACAGGACGAAGCAGGTGGGGACGGCCCAAGCCAGGGGGTCCCAGCGTTCTCCTCAGCGGTCCGCGTACTCGTCGGCTCCGGGGAATATCTCGGGAGTTCCCCGGAACGACAGTTCGCGGGCCGCTGCGTCATTGAGGAGCGCGATCGCCTCGAGCCGGCGCGGGCCCGTCGTGGCGCCCACGAGAGCGGCGTACGTCGACGCGCAGGCCCGCTCCAGCGCCAGCGCCGCCAGGTAGCGGCCGTCGGCCGTGTCCAGGCCGGCGGGCGGGGTGTAGGCCGCCGCGGCGGGTGCCGGGACGGCTGACAGGGCCGAGATCTCGCCGATGAGGGTGTCGCGCCGGTCGCGGTGCGCGTCGTAGCCCGCCCGCAGCGCGAGGTAGAGGTCGGGCTCGGCGGTGGCCGAGGTGCGCGAGCCCAGCAGCCCGTAGACGTAGACCGCCGCGTGCTCGGCCTCGAGCGTCGTCTGGAGCGAGTCGAGCTCGGTCACGTCGCCACCTCCGGCGGCAGCTGCGCGAGGTGCTGGGTCGTCGACGCCGACATCGACGCCAGCAGCTTGGCCAGCGCGCCGCTCTCGGCCCGGCCGGAGGAGTCGACCAGGGCCGCCTGGAGCTGCGTCTCACTCGTCCGGATCGCCACGACCGCGGCCGCGGCGTCGGCCGGTCGCGCCGCGCCTGGCCCGCGGTCCAGCTCCCCCTCGAGGACCTCGGCGTGCGCGCGGTGGGCGCGCAGCAGGGGAGTGATCGCCGGACGCAGCCCCTTGAACCCACGTGCCGACTGGAGCACGGCGACAGCGGCGTCGAGCCGGGCCAGCACGTCGTCGACCAGCGCCTCGTCGGGCGTCTGCTCTGGCCCCTCGGCGGCCGAGGGGGAGGTCGACGGGGACGGGGACCCGGAGCCGGCGCTCTCCCCGAGGTCATCGCCCGTGTCGCAGCCCGCGACCAGGACCGTCGCGGCCAGCCCGAGAACCGCCGCGCGTCGGCCCACCGTCGGGGGAATCAGCGGGCTGCCGGGCACGGCGTGACCTTAGCCGGGGACTCACACCCGGGCCGCTAGGGTGACGGGGCTCCCTCGATTTCAGCCAAGCACCACCCACAACAGCACACAGGAGGTCGCTTCCGTGGCCAGGCAGCAGGACGGTCCCAAGAATGCTGCGCAGCGGGACCAGATCGAGCGCGAGCTGGAGGCGCCTCTGCGTGCACTCGGGCTCGACGTCGAGGCGGTCGAGCTGACCGCGGCCGGCAAGCGGAGCGTCCTGCGGATCGCGGTGGACGGCGACGACGGCGTGACCCTCGACGACATCGCCAACGCCGCCAAGCAGGTCTCCGAGACACTCGACGCCAGTGACGTGATGGGTGAGCAGGCCTACACGCTCGAGGTCACCTCGCGCGGCGTCGACCGGCCGCTGACGCTGCCGCGCCACTGGCGCCGCAACCACGACCGGCTCGTTGCCGTGACCACCAACGACGGCGAGACGACCACCGGCCGGATCGTCGGCTCCGACGACGCCACCGCGACGCTCGACGTCGAGGGCGCCCAGCGCGAGGTCGCCTACGCCGACGTGGCCAAGGCACTCGTCCAGGTCGAGTTCAACCGCAAGTCCCCAGACCAGGAGTCGTGACGATGGACATCGACCTCAACATCCTGCGCAGCCTCGAGCGCGAGAAGGAGATCTCCTTCGACGTGCTGGTGGAGGCGATCGAGCAGGCGCTTCTCACGGCCTACCAGAAGACTCCCGGAGCCGCCGAGCAGGCCCGCGTCCTCCTGGACCGCAAGTCGGGTCACGTGACCGTCTTCGCCGCCGAGGTGGACGACGAGGGCAACAAGGTCGGCGAGTTCGACGACACGCCGGACGGGTTCGGCCGGATCGCTGCGACCACCGCGAAGCAGATCATGCTGCAGCGGCTGCGCGACGCGGAGGACGACATCCGCTACGGCGAGTTCTCCGGCAAGGAGGGCGACATCATCTCCGGCATCATCCAGCAGGGCCGCAACCCCGACGACGTCATGGTCGACCTCGGCAAGCTGGAGGCGCTGCTCCCGACGGCGGAGCGCGTGCCGGGCGAGAAGTACGAGCACGGCACCCGGATCAAGTGCCTGGTGTTCTCGGTGCGCAAGGGGATGCGCGGCCCGCAGATCACCCTGTCCCGCTCGCACCCCAACCTGGTCAAGAAGCTGTTCGCCCTGGAGGTCCCCGAGATCGCCGACGGCACCGTCGAGATCGCCGCGATCGCCCGCGAGGCCGGCCACCGCACCAAGATCGCGGTGCACTCCACCACGCCCGGCGTCAACGCCAAGGGCGCCTGCATCGGCCCGATGGGCCAACGGGTCCGCAACGTCATGTCTGAGCTGCACGGCGAGAAGATCGACATCGTCGACTGGTCCGAGGACCCGGCCGAGATGGTCGCCCACGCGCTGTCGCCCGCCCGGGTCACCGCCGTCGAGGTGGTCGACGCCGAGGCGCGGTCGGCGCGGGTGATCGTGCCCGACTTCCAGCTGTCCCTGGCGATCGGCAAGGAGGGCCAGAACGCCCGCCTCGCCGCGCGCCTCACCGGCTGGCGGATCGACATCCGGTCCGATGAGGCGCCGACCGAGGACTGACGCTCCGGTCAGGCAGGTTCCAGGCACTCCATGGGCAGGTCGAACCAGCGCAGGTGCTCGAAGTCCGGGCTGACCCGCTGGCCGTCGCCGTCGGGCCGCTCGGGCAGCGACTCGAAGAGGGCGACGGCCTGGTCGAGATAGCCGGCCAGCGCGCTTTCGGGCGCCGTGTCGTGCTCGCGCGGGTAGGTGAGCACCCCGTCGGCGTCGTAGGAGAGGTGGGTCAGCCGCAGCGGCGGCTCGACCGGGCCGGCGCGGTGCTGCCAGAGCCCGGTCATGGGGTCGAAGGCGTACTGCGGCGCGAGCTTGTGGCCGTGGTCGGCGACCAGGGCGACCGCGCGGACGACGTACTCGAAGACCCCCTCGCTCACGAAGTAGTTGAAGTTGATCCGCACCCAGCCGGGCTTGATGCCCTCGCAGCCGCCGGTGATCTCGCGCTCGAACTCGTGGGAGCGCTCGAGGTCGATGCCGAGCAACCGGTGGCCGTAGGGGCCGGCACACGAGCACCCGCCGCGGCTCTGGATGCCGAACAGGTCGTTGAGGATCGAGACCACGAGGTTGTGGTGGAGGTAGCGGCCGCCGGGCCGACGGATCACGAACGAGACGATCGAGAGCCGCTCGGCGTCGGGGTTGCCGAGCACCTCGATGGCCGGGTGCGCGTGCCAGGCCGTGACCGCGCGGCGCAGGAAGTCCTCCTCGTGGGCCCGGATCGTCGCGACCCCGACCTCCTCCTTGAGCGCGAAGACCAGCCCGGCGCGGATCGACTCGACGATCCCGGGCGTACCGCCCTCCTCGCGGTGGGCTGGATCGAGGATGTAGCGGTGCTCCTGCGGGTTGACGTAGGAGACGACACCCCCACCGACCACGTCGGGCACCGAGTTGGTGAGGAGCCCACGGCTGATCGCCAGTACACCGGGCGTGCCGGGGCCGCCGATGAACTTGTGGGGCGAGAGGAAGATCGCGTCCTTGCGGGCCGCGGTGTCGGAGGAGTCGCGCGGGTTCATCTCGATCTCGACGTACGGCGCGCACGCGGCGAAGTCCCACAGGGCCAGCGCGCCGTGCCCGTGCAGGAGCCGGGTGATCCGATGGGTGTCGGTGACGATGCCGGTCACGTTGGAGGCCGCGCTGAAGGAGCCGATCTTGAGCGCGCGGTCGGCGTACCGCTCCAGCTCGGCGCCGAGCTGGTCGACGTCGATGTGGCCGTCGGCGTCCTCGTGGATCGTCACCACGTCGGCGATCGACTCGCGCCACGGGAGCTCGTTGCTGTGGTGCTCGTAGGGGCCGATGAAGACCACCGGCCGCTGCTCGCGCGGGATCTGCGCCGAGAGCTGGTGGCGGTGGTCGAGGTCGGCCGGGATCCGGATGCCGAGGATGCCGACCAGCTTGTCGATCGCGGCGGTGGTGCCGCTGCCGCAGAAGATCACCACGGTGTCGTCGTCGCCGTGGACGGAGTGGTGGATCTGGGCGCGGGCGTCCTCGCGCAGCCGGGTGGTCTGCAGCCCGGTGCCGCTGCTCTCGGTGTGGGTGTTGGCGTAGCGCGGGAGCACCTCGTCGCGGACGAAGTCCTCGATGAAGCCCAGCGCCCGGCCGCTGGCGGTGTAGTCGGCGTAGGTCACCCGACGCGGCCCGAACGGCCCGTGCATCAGCTGGTCGTCGCCGATCACCGACTCGCGGATCTTCTGCAGGATCGGAGGGTCGCGCAGCTCGGGGTCACGCGCCGGGACGGCGCACCCCTCCCACGACCCCGCCCTTCCTCCGGCACCCATGGGTGGACCCTACGACGGTTCGCCGGTCACGGCGCCGTACCTCGTGCAGACCCAGCCGTCGGCGTCGGCGAGGACCTCGACGGTGTCGCAGTTGCCGAGCCGTTGGTGCGGGGCGTCCATCCGGGCGATGGCCGGCACGCCGAGGCCGATGGCGCCGCCGTGCGAGACCACCAGCACGGTCTCTCCGGGGTGGGCGTCGGCGACCTCGCGCAGCACCTCGCCGAACCGGTCTGCGATCTCGCGACCCGACTCGCCACCGGGGACGCGCTCGGCGAGGTGGCCCTCGAGCCAGCGGGTGTACGTCGCCACGAAGGGGTCCTCCTCGAGAGGAACTCCGTGGTGGTCGCCCACGTCGAACTCCCTCAGCCCGAGCCTCGTGGTCACCCCGATGCCCAGCCGCGCCGCGACGATCTCGCCGGTCTGGACGGCGCGGGCCAGCGTGCTGGTCCACACGTGCGCCACCCGCCGACCGGCCAGCGACTCGGCCAGCGCGGCCGCCTGACTCCTGCCCAGGTGGGTGAGCGACCCGCCCTCCTCCGCCCAGGTCGGCGCTTCGTACTCCGCCTCGCCGTGCCGCGCGACCACGAGGGTCGTCGCGCACTGGAGCGCCGTCATGAGCCCCACCGTGCGCAGCCCCGGTCTCCCGCTCGAGCCGTGCGCCGGTGCTGTCGACCGGAACGACCCGAAGCCATGCCGAAACGGTATCGGCGCGCGCCCGGGTTCGGGAACCGGGCCCCTGAGCGGTAGTGTTGACCCTTGGTGACTAGCGAACCGGTCCGGACCTGCATCGGATGTCGGGCGCGAGCCGCCAAGCGTGAGCTGGTGAGGGTGACCGTCGGCTCGGACACGCACGGCCGTCAGGTCGTCGTTCCCGATCCGCAGGGCACCGCACCCGGCCGAGGGGCGCACCTGCACCCCACGACCGCGTGCTACGAGCTCGCCGTACGCAGAAAGGCATTCGGCCGGGCCCTCCGCACCAGTGGCGGGCGGGTCCCGGACAAGCTGGACAGCGCAGCGGTGGGGGACTACGTCGCCGGCGCCGCACCCGATCAGACCGAAGACCGACAAGAAGGCTGGAGCAGCAGCTCATGAGCACTCGATGAGTACTTCCCGATGAGTTTGCAACACCGCTAACGGCTTCGAGCAAGATCCCCACGAGGGTCTCGAGGCCAGAAGGAGAAAAGTGGCCAAGACCCGAGTTCATGAGCTCGCGAAGCTCTACAACGTCGAGAGCAAGTTCGTGCTCGAGAAGTTGAAAGAGATGGGCGAGTTCGTCAAGTCGCCCTCCTCGACGATCGAGCTTCCCGTCGAGATGAAGTTCAAGAAGGAGTACGGCGACCAGCTGAAGGCTGCCGCCGAGACTGCTGCCCCGGCCGCGCCGGCCGAGGAGAAGCCCGCGGCCAAGAAGGCCGCCCCCAAGAAGCCCGGCCCAGCGAAGGCGCCGGCCGAGACGGTCGCAGCCGAGCCCGAGGCCGTCGAGACCCCGGCCGCGCCGGCACCCGAGGTGGAGGCTCCGGCCCCCGCCGAGGTGGTCGAGGCCGAGAAGCCCGAGCCCTCCGCCGAGCCCGAGGCTCCTGCGGCGTCCACGGACACCGACGGCGAGCCCAAGACGCCGGCCCCTCGCCCCGTCGGCCGCCCGGGCGCCCCGCGTCCCGGCAACAACCCGTTCGCGTCGAGCCAGGGCATGGGCCGTCGGCCCGCGCCCCGACCCGGCACCGAGGCCGCAGGCACCGACGCTGTGCCCGAGGCGCAGCGCCCGCCGCGCCCGCCCGCTCCCGGCGGTCGTCCCGGCATGCCGCGCCCCAACCCGGCGATGATGCCCAAGTCCCCGGCCGCCTTCGGTGGCGGCCCCGGTGGCCGTGGCCCGGGTGGCCCCGGTCGTGGGGGCCCCGGTGGCGCAGGCGGTCCCGGTCGTCCGGGTGCTCCCGGCCGCGGTGGCCCGCCCGGTCGCGGTGGCGCGCCCGGTGGTGCCGGAGCCGGTGCTCCGGGTCGTCCCGGCGGTTTCGCGGGTGGCGGACGCCCCGGTGGCGGCAACCGCCCCGGTCAGCGTGGCCAGACCCAGGGTGCCTTCGGCCGTCCCGGCGGCCCGTCGCGCCGAGGTCGCAAGTCGAAGCGCGCTCGTCGTCAAGAGTTCGAGGCCATGGAGGCCCCGACGATCGGTGGCGTGCGCGTCCGCAAGGGCGACGGCGAGACCGTCCGGCTGCCCCGCGGGGCCTCTCTGACCGACTTCGCCGACCGGATCGGCGTCGACGCGGCCCAGCTCGTGCAGATGCTGTTCAGCCTCGGCGAGATGGTGACCGCGACCGAGTCGGTCAACGACGCGACGCTGGAGCTGCTCGGCGAGGAGCTCAACTACGTCGTCGAGGTCGTCTCGCCCGAGGACGAGGACCGCGAGCTGCTCGAGTCCTTCGACCTCGAGTTCGGTGAGGACGAGGGCGACGAGTCCGACCTCGCCTTCCGCCCGCCGGTGGTCACCGTCATGGGTCACGTCGACCACGGCAAGACCAAGCTCCTCGACGCCCTCCGTGACGCCAACGTGGTCGACAAGGAGGCCGGTGGCATCACCCAGCACATCGGCGCCTACCAGGTCACGGCACAGGTGGACGACAACGAGCGCCGCATCACCTTCATCGACACCCCCGGTCACGAGGCGTTCACCGCCATGCGTGCCCGCGGCTCGCAGTCGTCCGACATCGCGGTCCTCGTGGTCGCGGCCGACGACGGCGTGATGCCGCAGACGGTCGAGGCGCTCAACCACGCCAAGGCCGCCGGGGTCCCGATCGTCGTGGCGGTCAACAAGATCGACAAGCCCGACGCCGACTCGACCAAGGTCAGGGGCCAGCTCACCGAGTACGGCCTGGTGCCCGAGGAGTACGGCGGCGACGCGATGTTCGTCGACGTCTCCGCCAAGGCCGGCACCAACCTCGACAAGCTGCTCGAGGCGATCGTGCTGACCGCCGACGCGTCGCTCGACCTGCGGGCCAACCCCCACCAGGACGCCCAGGGCATCGTGATCGAGGCCCACCTCGACCGCGGTCGTGGCCCGGTGGCCACGGTCCTGGTCCAGCGCGGCACGCTGCGCGTCGGTGACTCGATCGTCGCCGGCGCCGGCTACGGCCGGGTCCGGGCCATGCTCGACGAGCACGGCGACAACATCGAGGAAGCAGACCCGGGTCGCCCGGCGATGGTCCTCGGTCTCACCGCGGTGCCGGGTGCCGGCCAGACGTTCATCGTCGTCGACGATGACCGGATGGCCCGCCAGATCGCCGAGCGGCGCGAGTCGCGCGAGCGGGCGGCCATGCAGGCCAAGCGTCGCGTGCGTCGCACCCTCGAGGACTTCATGGCCTCCATGGAGAAGGGTGCCGAGAGCCAGGAGCTCAACCTCATCCTCAAGGGCGACGTGTCCGGTTCGGTCGAGGCCCTCGAGGACGCCCTGTCCCAGATCGACGTGGGCGACGACGTGAGCATCCGCGTCATCGACCGGGGTGTCGGTGCGATCACCGAGACCAACGTCGACCTGGCGGCCGCCTCCGACGCGATCATCATCGGCTTCAACGTCCGCCCGCAGGGCAAGGCGACGGAGCTGGCGGAGCGCGAGGGCGTCGAGATCCGCTACTACTCGATCATCTACCAGGCGATCGAGGAGATCGAGGCCGCGCTCAAGGGCATGCTCAAGCCCGAGTTCGAGGAGTCGTCCCTCGGCCAGGCGGAGATCCGCGCGATCTTCCGCTCGTCCAAGATCGGCAACATCGCCGGCTGCATGGTCACCAGTGGCGTCATCCGGCGCAACGCGAAGGTGCGCGTGATCCGCGACGGAGCGGTGGTGGCCGACAACCTCGACCTCGCCTCGCTCAAGCGCGAGAAGGACGACGCCTCCGAGGTCCGCGAGGGCTTCGAGTGCGGTCTGGTCCTGCGCAACTTCCAGGACGTCAAGGAGGGCGACATCGTCGAGGCCTTCGAGATGAAGGAGATCCCGCGCGCCTGAGTCACACGCTGACCCGCCCGTACTGTTCGGGCGGGTCAGCGTCCAGGTCCCACGACGCAGGTCTCAGGAGGAACCATGGCCAGCCCACGGGTCCGCAAGATCGCGGACCGCATCCAGGTGATCGTGGCCGAGATGCTCGAGCGTCGGGTCAAGGACCCGAGGCTCGGGTTCGTCACCATCACCGACGTCCGGCTCACCGGTGACAGCCAGCAGGCGACGGTCTTCTACACCGTCCTCGCGGGTGCTGCTGGGGAGCAGAGCGACGAGGCCGCACTCGCGGCGACGGCAGCGGCGCTGGAGTCGGCCAAGGGGCTCATCCGCTCCGAGGTGGCCAAGCAGCTCGGCATGCGGATCACCCCGTCGCTGACGTTCGTCGCGGATGCCCTGCCGGAGTCGGCTCGCCACCTCGACGAGCTCCTCGAGCGTGCCCGCCTGCTCGACGAGGAGGTCGCGGCCCAGCGCGGCTCGGCGTACGCCGGCGACGAGGATCCCTACAAGAAGCCGCGCGAGGTCGCCGCGGACGAGGACGACCCGGCGCAGGACGTTCCAGCCGAGGATGACTGAGCCTGGTCTCGTCGTCGTCGACAAGCCGGCCGGCATCACCTCCCACGACGTGGTGGCCCGGGTCCGGCGGCTGGCCGGCACCCGCAAGGTCGGCCACGCGGGCACCCTCGACCCGATGGCCACCGGCGTGCTGGTGCTCGGGGTCGACCGTGCCACCCGGCTGCTCGGCCACCTGATGCTGACCGACAAGGCGTACGACGCCACGGTGCGGCTCGGTGTCGCCACCACGACCGACGACGCCGAGGGCGAGGTCGTCGCGACCGTCTCCGCTGCAGGGCTCGACGAGGCGGCGGTGCGGGCCACCCTGGCCGAGTTCACCGGCGACCTGCTCCAGGTGCCCACGGCGGTGTCCGCGATCAAGGTCGACGGCAGGCGCGCCTATCAGCGGGTCCGCGACGGCGAGCAGGTCGAGCTGGCTGCGCGCCCGGTGACCGTCCACGAGCTCGTGGTCCACGACGTGCGCCACGACGGCGACGTGGTGGACGCGGATGTGTCGCTGCGCTGCACCAGCGGCACCTACGTCCGCGCGATCGCCCGCGACGCCGGTGCCCGGCTCGGCGTCGGCGGCCACCTGAGCGCCCTGCGGCGCACCGCCGTCGGCCCCTACACCCTCGACGTCGCCCACACCCTCGACCAGCTCGCCGACTCCTTCGAGCTGCTGCCCATCGCCGCGGCCGCCCGCGCCGCCTTCCCGACCCTCGACCTCGACGACAGCGCGGCCGGTGACGTCCGGGTAGGACGCCCGCTCGACCTCGCACTCGACGGGCTGACGGCCGTGTTCGCGCCGGACGGCGACCTTCCTCGCCCTCTACGAGCCTCGCGACGGGCGCGCCCGCCCGGTGGCCGTGTTCGTGTGATGCACATGCCCCCGCACCGCCCCTTAGAGTCTCCGCCGTGGAGATCTGGCGTTCGCTCGCCGAGGTGCCGACCGACCTCGGCGGCACGGTCGTGACCATCGGCAACTTCGACGGCGTCCACCGCGGACACCGCGCCGTGATCGCGCGGGCCCGGGCGCGCGGCCGACGAGCTCGGACGTGCCGCTGGTGGCCGTGACCTTCGACCCGCACCCGATGGCGGTGCTGCGCCCCGAGCACGCGCCGTCCATGCTCACCACCTCGAGCAGCGGGCCGCGCTGCTGGCCGAGGCGGGCGTCGACCACGTGTTCGCGCTGCCGTTCGACCTCGACATCGCGTCGTGGACGCCCGCAGGAGTTCGTCGACCGGGTGCTGGTCGACGCGCTGCACGCCGGGCCGTCGTCGTCGGCGCCAACTTCCGCTTCGGCCACCGGGCCTGCCGGCGACGTCGCCTTCCTCGCGCAGGCCGGCGCCGAGGCCGGCTTCACCGCCGAGGGCGTCGCGCTCGACGGCGGCCCCAGGTCTGGTCGTCGACCTACGTCCGCACCTGCCTGGCCGCCGGCGACGTCGCCGGGGCCGCCGAGGCGCTCGGCCGCCCGTTCGCCGTCCGCGGCGTCGTCGTCCAGGGCGACCAGCGCGGCCGCGAGCTCGGCTACCCGACCGCCAACGTGCCGACCGACGGCATGACCGCGGCCCCGGCCGACGGCGTCTACGCCGGCCGCCTGCGCCGCCTCGACACCGGCGAGACGCCTCCCGGCCGCGATCAGCGTCGGCACCAACCCGACCTTCGACGGCGTCCGCGACCGCCGCGTCGAGAGCTACGTCCTCGACCGCACCGACCTCGAGCTCTACGGCGTCGAGGTCGAGGTCGAGTTCGTCGAGCGGCTGCGCGGCATGGTCGCCTTCGACGGCATCGACCCGCTCCCTGGTCGCGCAGATGGCCGACGACGTACGACCGGCGCGCGAGCTCCTCGGTGCCTGACGCCCCGTCGAGCGCGGCGGCCGCGGCCGAGGCCTGGTTCCAGCGACACGGCCTGCCCTACTTCGTCGACGACATCCGGGCACGGTGCGCGCACCGGCTCAGCCGAGCCCGCGTGATCGCCGTCGCTGGCCGTCGCCCTGGTGCTCGGCGTCGCGACCGGGATGCGTCTGGCCACCGTCACCGACGCGTCGCTGGGCCCGGCCGCGGGCGCGAGCGTCGCCGGCGTCGTCCTGGTCCTCTACGCGCTGCGGGCCCTGAAGGCATCGGTGATCGCGGGCTGGGCGCTGCGCCGCGCCTTCGGCAGCCTGGGGCTGCTGTTGCCGCTGGCGACGCGGGCCCTGCCGATGCTGCTGCTCTTCATCACCTTCCTGTTCATCAACACCGAGGTCTGGCAGGTCGCCTCCGCCTTGCAGGGCGGGGTGCTCTGGGGGTCGGTGCTGTTCTTCGGGGCCGCGGCCTCGGCTTCCTGGTGCCGCGCCTGGCCGAGGAGCTCGACCCTTCGACGACGCCATCAACGCCGACGACGTCTTGCGCGCGGCCGACGGGACCCCGCTGGCCACGGTTGCCCGCGAGGTCGTCGACTCCGACGTCGACCTGCCGGAGGAGGCGCAGGTCACCGGCCTGCAGATGGTCAACCTGGTGATCGTGCTCGTCGTGGCGCAGGCGGTCCAGGTGCTGCTGCTCGCTGGCCGTGTTCGTGTTCTTCATCGTCTTCGGCGCGTCGCGATCGACGACGCGGTGATCAGGGCTGGCTCGGCCACGAGCCACCCGTTCTTCGGCCCGACTTCGTCAGCGTCGAGCTGCTGCACGTCTCGGTGTTCCTCGCCGGCTTCTCCGGCCTCTACTTCACCGTGGTGGCCATCACCGACGACCTCTACCGCAAGGAGTTCTTCAGCGCGGTGATGGACGAGCTCGCGCGCGCGGTCGGGGTCCGGGTCGTCTACCGCGAGCTGCGGCGCCGTCAGTACGACGGGGCGGCGAAGGCCACCGGCCTCAGCGTGACGGGGGCGGCCGATGGAGGTGGCCGAACGCGACCAGGCGGTCGTCGGTGTGGAACAGCTCGGCGCAGGTGGTCAGGGTGATCAGCCGTGGTCTTGCCCGGCGGCGGGCCCGACGCCGCCGTCGGGGTTCACCGGCGCGGGTCGACCACCCAGCCCGCGGTGAACGGCACCCGCAGGTCGTCGCCGCCGGTATCGAGGACGTAGGTGTAGACCGTGTCGCGGGTCTCGACGACGACCTCGTCGCCGGCCTGGAGTCGGGCATGTCGCGCAGCGGCTCGCCGTGGGTGACGCGGTGCCCCGCGAGCGCGAAGTTCCCGTCCTGGCCCGGGCCGGCGGACTCCGCGAAGTGCCCGACGCCCGAGGCGAGGGCGTCGTCGTCGACGCCCTCGATCACCGGCACGGCGAAGTCGTCCCCGAAGGCCGGCACCCGCAGGATCGCGGTGGCCCTGCCGTGGTCGGTGCGACCGTCCGTCCGCCGCCGCCGGGCCCATGCTCGCGCTGGCGGGACGTCTCGCTCGTGCCGCTCTTCGACACCATGTTGGTGCCGTAGAGCTGCCAGGCGATCCAGCCGAGGACCGCGAGCCCGGCCGAGCACCAGGCCGACGCCGGACCCAGACGCCACCCGCGACCGCGCCGACGCGGGGGGGACGGCGCGGTCGCACGCGCTACGTCGTCGTCGACCTCGGTCATGTAGGACCGGCGACGGTGTAGGACTCGGGTTTCAAGCCCCTCGGTCGCGGCACGCCCTCGGCGCCGGCCGCGTGCCAGGTCAGCGCGGAGGTCACTCGGCGTCGAGGTCCCTGGGCGACCAGGTCGGCCACCCCAGGTCGACGTCGGCCTGGACGTCCCCGGAGACCTCGACCGTCTCGCCGGGGCCCGCACCGAGGGTCATGATCAGCAGCGAGGACCCGGCATCGACGGGCTCCTCGCGCGGCTGAGCCGAGGGTGACCTCGGAGTCAAGGTCGGCGGCGGCCTCGGTGATGATCGAGGCGGGGCGGGCGTGGAGGCCGACGGCCGAGCCGACGGTGACG
>CAWHLI010000011.1:0-905847 GCA_963830145.1 uncultured Actinomycetota bacterium | reverse complement strand
CGACACCCCGCGGTGACCGGCGCGTCCTCTGCCCAGGGCAGAACCGCCCTGAGCGGATCCACTGGAACGGCGGACGACCCCGGCGCAGGCTCGAGGACATGAACCAGACCATGACCCCCTCCATGAACGCAGGACCGAACCTCGCCGGCCTCTCCGCGGCCGACCGGCTGCTGCACCAGCGCATCATCGTCCTCGGCCAGGAGGTCGACGACCCGATCGCCAACAAGCTCTGCGCGGAGCTGCTCCTGCTCTCAGCCGAGGACCCGCGGCGCGACATCGCGCTCTACATCAACTCGCCCGGCGGCTCGGTCTCGGCCGGCCTGGCGATCTACGACACCATGCGGCTGATCCCGAACGACGTGGCGACGCTGTCGATGGGGCTGGCCGCGAGCATGGGGCAGTTCCTGCTGTCCGCCGGCACGCCGGGCAAGCGGTTCGCGCTGCCGCACAGCCGGATCCTGATGCACCAGGGCTCGGCCGGCATCGGCGGCACCGCGATCGACATCGAGATCCAGGCCGAGAACCTCGAGCACACCAAGGGCGTGATGCTGCGGCTCATCTCCGAGCACACCGGCCAGCCGCTCGAGAAGATCGAGCAGGACTCGCGCCGCGACCGGTGGTTCACCGCCGAGGAGGCGCGCGACTACGGCTTCGTCGACCAGGTGCTCTCCGACGTGTCGTCGGTGACGCCCTACCGGGCGCCCAGCGCGTCCTTCGGCCCGGTCGACGAGCGGAGCGCCTCGATGACCAGCTACACGATCCCCAGCGTCATCGAGAAGACCGTCCGGGGCGAGCGAGCGGTCGACATCTACAGCCGGCTGCTCACCGACCGGATCGTCTACATCGGCACCGAGATCGACGACGGCGTCGCCAACGTGGTCATCGCGCAGCTGCTGCACCTGGAGTCGGACAGCCCGGAGTCGCCGATCGAGCTCTACCTCAACTCCCCGGGCGGCTCGGTCACCGCGATGCTCGCGGTCTACGACACGCTGCAGTTCATCAGCTCTCCGGTCGGTACGACGGCGATCGGCCAGGCCGGCTCCTCGGCCGCGGTGCTGCTGGCCGCGGGGGAGCCGGGTCGGCGGCTGGTGCTGCCGCACTCGCGGGTCGTGCTCCACCAGCCCTCCGGCGGGGGGCAGGGCACGCTGCCCGACCTCGAGCTGCACGCCAAGGAGATCGTCCGGCTGCGCGGCCAGATGGAGGAGATCCTGGCCCTGCACACCGGCCGGACCACGGAGCAGATCCGGGAGGACACCGACCGTGACCTGGTGCTGTCCGCTCAGGAGGCGGTCGACTACGGGATGGCCGACGCGATCCTCGACAGCCGGAAACTGCGCTCTCTCGCCCTTGAACTCAACCTAACTTTAAGTTTCATGATGAAGGCATGACCTCTCCCGTTGCCGTCATCACCGGTGCCTCCCAGGGGCTCGGCCGCGCCCTCGCCCACGAGCTGGCGAGCCGCGGCTGGTCCCTCGTCCTCGACGCCCGCCACGAGGCCGCGCTGACCGCGGCCGTGCGCGGGCTGCCCGGTGGCCCGCACCCGGCGATCGCCGGGGACGTCGCCGACCCCGCGCACCGCCGCGACCTCGTCGACGTGGCCGCCGAGCTGGGCGGCGCCACCGCACTGGTCAACAACGCCAGCACGCTCGGGTCCAGCCCGCTGCCGACGTTCGCCGAGCTCGACACCGCGACGTACCTCCGCATCCTCCAGGTCAACCTCGTCGCGCCGATGGCGCTCACCGCGGCCCTGCTGCCCCAGCTGCGCCCGCACGGCGGTGTGGTGCTCAACCTGTCCTCCGACGCCTCGGTCGAGGCCTACGAGACCTGGGGCGGCTACGGCTCGTCCAAGGCCGGCCTCGACCACGCGACCCGGGTGCTGGCGGCCGAGGAGCCCGCGCTGCGGGTGTACGCCGTCGACCCGGGCGACATGCGCACCCAGATGCACCAGGACGCCTTCCCCGGCGAGGACATCTCCGACCGGCCGGAGCCGGCGGCCGCCGTGCCGGCGCTGCTCCGGCTGCTCGAGGGCTCGTTGCCCAGCGGCCGCTACCGCGCCTCCGAGCTGCTGCCGACGACACCGAGCTGGCCTCGGCATGACCACCGCGGCCGCCGAGGCGAGGTTCGTGCTGCCGCCCGGCAGCGAGGCGACCGCGCCGCCCGAGGCCCGCGGACTGGCCCGCGACGAGGTCCGGATGGCGGTGGTCACCCAGGAGCGGACCCACCACCGGCAGGCGCGCGAGCTGCCGATGTGGCTGGAGCCCGGCGACCTGCTGGTCGTGAACACCAGCGCGACGCTGCCGTCGGCCCTCGAGGTGCAGCGGCACGGCTGCACGTGGGGGCTGCACGTCTCCGCGGAGCTGGACGACGGCGCCTGGGTGGTCGAGCTGCGGCGACCCGATGGCGCCGGGCCGGGGGTGCCCGAGCCGGGTGAGGTGCTGCGGCTGCCCGGCGGCGTACGGCTGCGGATCGCGGCTCCGCACCCGGCCGGCCAGACCCGGCTGTGGCGGGCGACGACGCTGCCGGTCGTCGACCGGGTCGCCTACCTGCGCCGCCACGGCGCGCCGATCCGCTACCCCTACCTGCACGGCGAGTGGCCGATCGAGGACCTGCAGAACGTCTACGCCGCCGTCCCCGGCAGCGCGGAGATGCCGAGCGCCGGGCGGCCGCTGTCGCGCGAGGTGCTGGTCGACCTGATGTCCGCGGGCGTCGTGGTGGCGCCGCTGGTGCTGCACACCGGCGTGGCGAGCCAGGAGTCGCACGAGCCGCCGCAGCCCGAGTGGGCGCTCGGTCCCCGAGGCGACGGCCAGGCTCGTCAACGTCACCCGCGCGGCCGGCGGCAGGGTCGTCGCGGTCGGCACCACGGTCGTCCGGGCGCTCGAGACCGCCGCCTCCGTCGACGGCGCCGTGTCGGCCTACGACGGCTGGACGTCGCTGGTCCTCTCCTCGGCGCGGCCGGCCCGCGTGGTGAGCGGACTGGTCACCGGGCTGCACGAGCCGGAGGCCAGCCACCTCGACCTCCTCGAGGCGGTGGCCGGGCGGGCGCTGGTCGACCGGGCGTACGCCGACATCACCGAGCCGGACGCGCCGCACTACCTGTGGCACGAGTTCGGCGACTCGATGCTGCTGCTGCCGTGAGACCCTGCCGTTGAAAGCGGACGGCGGTCCGGTTAGATGGCTGAGTGACCGAACTCGCTCGACCGGCGACCGATCGCGGAGCTCCGCGCCATCCACGACCGGCTGGCCGCGCTGGTGGCCGGGCTGTCCGCTGACCAGCTGACCGCCCGGAGCGGTGCCGAGGACTGGCAGGTCGCCGACGTGCTCTCCCACCTGGGCAGCGGCTCCGAGATCAGCCGCTACCCGCGTGCCCGCGGCGGCCGGCGGACCGGCGAGGACGCGCCCGAGAACCAGGACGTGTGGGACCGCTGGAACGCGCTGGCCCCGGCCGACCAGGCCGCCGTCTTCGTCGAGAGCGAGGAGCAGCTGGTCGCGACGTTCGAGGCGCTCAGCCCGGAGCAGCGCGAGTCGATCACAGATCGACCTCGGCTTCATGCCGCAGCCGCTCCCGCTCGCGACCGTGCTCGGCATGCGGCTCAACGAGGTCGGCGCTGCACGGCTGGGACGTCGAGGTCGGCCTCGACCCAGCCGCGGCGCTCAGCGAGGAGTCCGCGGCGCTGCTCGCCCGCGCACTTCGCCGAGACCATGACGTTCCTGCTCGGCTTCGTCGGCAAGCCCGAGGGCGCGCCGACCGGCCCGGGTCGCGCTGGGTGACTACACGATCGTGGTCGACGCGAGGGCGTCCGGCTCGAGGCAGGCACCGAGGCCACGACGGCGACGTTCGAGGGCCCGCTCGAGGCCGGCATCAGGCTGATGGCCGGGCGGCTGTCGCCCGAGCACACGCCGGACGGCGTCGCGGTGACCGGCAACGTCACCCTCGACGACCTGCGGCGGGTGTTCCCGGGCTACTGAGGCGCTACGCCGCGAGGCAGACCGGACCGCGCACCTGGGTGAGCCGGCGGGCGACGCGGATGGTCAGGTCGACCAACCGGAGCCCGAGCGCCCCGGCCACCGCCTGCAGCACCTCCGAGCTCGGCTCCTTGCGGCCCCGCTCGATCTCGGAGAGGTACTGCGTCGAGACCCCCGCGTCCGTCGCGACGTCGGCGAGCGTCCGCCCGACGTCCTGCCGCTCGTCGCGGAGCTCCTGCCCCACGGCCTCCCGCCACAGTGGCTCTCGCACGGGGGTCTCCGGCTCGAGGTCCGGCGCCGGGAACGGAATCAGCTCACCCATGGTCGGAGGCTACGCCCGGACGGCGGACGACGCGGCGCGGCGAGAGGGACCGTTCGCGCAGGGCGAACGTCAGCGTCCGCAGCCACTCACCCAGCTCGGCATCGGTCAGGAGCTGGCGCGCCTCGGCTCTCGTGCTCGTCGGGGACCAGCGACCCGCATCTGCAGGAAGTTGAGCGTGCCCTCCAGGGCGCTGGAGTGGCGGTCCGCGACCTGGCCGGGATCTCGGCCTCCTGGAGCAGCGCCTCCACCACGGAGATCAGGGCAACGTCGTTGGTGCGGATCAGCTCGGCCATGTCTCTCCCAACGGACGACGCTGGGTGCCCAGATGCGAGGACGCCGCAAAGCCCGGGGCAGGCGCTGGGAGCGCAGCGACTGGTGGCGCTGGTCGTCGCAGCCCGGACCCGAGGCGCTGGCGCGGTTCATCCCAGCTCCTGGGGTGGGAGCGTGGAAGCCGGACGAAATGGACCCGGGCGAGGCCGCGACGACTCCGGCGAGGGGATCACGGGCAGTTCCACCTGAAGGAGGACTACGTCCGCCCGGTCTGGCCGAACACGCCGGGGGAGCAGCAGATGATGATGCACCTCGACTTCGAGGTCGACGATCTGGCCGAGGCCACGGCGTACGCCCTCGAGCACGGAGCGGTGCGTGGGCGAGTTCGAGCCGCAGGACGAGTCCGCGTCTTCTACGACCCGGAGGTCATCCGTTCTGCCCATGCACCGCGGAGCTGACGGTGCAGCCGCGCGCGTGGCGCAGCGGGCCCCTGGACCCGTCTGGCGCCCCTGCCACGGCCGCAGCCGGAGCAGGCTGGGAAGTCACGAACGGGGTGCTCGCCGTGGCGCCTTCCGGATGGCTCGCCCAGGGCGTCGCATACTCGCGCAACCGGTCGAAGGAGACCTTCAGCGCGTATGCGTGGGTGGCCCCGCTGTTCGAACCGTTTCCCCACGTGAATCTGTCCTGGTCACTACAGCTGTCGTCAGCCAGCACCGGCCGCGGGTTCGCGACTCCGGCCGGTCGAGAGATGAGGCAGCCGCTGAAGCCGTGGCCGAGGCGTTCAACCGCGTCGGCTGCGATCACCTGGAGCGCGTGGGCACCCTCGAGGGCTTCCGGGACCGCGTCCTGGAGAACCAGACCAGCGTGCTGGCGGATCGAGGCGTGTTCTGGCGCGCCGAGGAGGTCGGCTACTCCCAGCTGCTGCTGGGTCAGTACGTCGCGGCAGCCGAGCAGCTGGATCGCCAGCGCGAGCACGAGGCCGATGAGGATCGGGAGTGGGTGACCGCCTCGCGGGACCGCTGCGGCCTCGTCCTCGACCTGCTCCTGCAGGACCCGGCCCGGGCAGTGGACCAGCTCGCCGAGTGGGCCGCGGGAACCGCAGCGGCACTAGGCCTTGTCTGGCAACGCCCGGACACGCCCTAGGTGGTCGGCTTCTCCGAACCCACGACCCACATCGCGAAGAACTGCGAGCCGCCGCCGTAGGCGTGGCCGAGCGCCTTGCGGGCGCCGTCGACCTGGTGCTCGCCGGCGGCGCCGCGGACCTGCAGGGCCGCCTCACCGAAGCGGAGCATGCCGGAGGCGCCGATCGGGTTCGACGAGAGGACGCCGCCCGAGCAGTTGACGGGGAGGACGCCGTCCATGGCCGTGCCGCCCGACTCGGTGAGCCGCCAGCCGCCGCCGTTGGCCTCGGCGAAGCCGAGGGACTCCAGCCACATCGGCTCGAACCACGAGAACGGCACATAGATCTCGGCCATGTCGATCTCGTCGATCGGGCTGGTGATGCCGGCCTGCTTCCAGAGCGCCGCGGCGGCGTCGCGGGAGGCCTGCGGGTTGACCTGGTCGCGCTCGGCCGCCGAGGTGGCCTCGGAGCGCATCACGGTGCCGTGGATCCAGGCCGGGTTGGAGGACCTGGCCGCCTCGTCCTCGGAGACGATCACCAGCGCGCAGGCGCCGTCGGACGACGGGCAGGTCTCGTCGTAGCGGATCGGGTCCCACAGCATCTGCGAGGCCAGCACCGACTCGACGGTCGTGTCGGGGTTCTTCAGGTGGGCGTAGGGGTTCTTGAGCGCGTTCTGCCGGTCCTTCGCCGCCACGATCGCGCCGATGTGCGTCGGGCGCGTCGGACCGCCGGATGTAGGAGCGCACGTGCGGCGCGAAGTAGCCACCGGCGCCGGCGTGCACCGGCATGTTGAAGGGGATCGGCACCGACAGCGCCCACATCGCGTTGGACTCCGACTGCTTCTCGTAGGCGACCGTCAGCACCTTCTTGTGCACCCCTGCCTGCACGAGCGATGCGGCGACGATCGCGGTCGAGCCGCCGACCGAGCCGGCGGTGTGCACCCGGAGCAGCGGCTTGCCCGCAGCGCCGATCGAGTCGGCAAGGAACAGCTCGGGCATCATCACGCCCTCGAACAGGTCCGGCGCCTTGCCGACCACGATCGCGTCGATCTCGTCGAGGGTCATCTCGGCGTCGTCGAGGGCGCGGTCGATCGCCTCGCGGAGCAGCCCCGGCATCGAGACGTCCTCACGCTTGGCCCGATGGTGGGTCTGGCCCACGCCGATCACGGCGGCCGGCTGCTTGGGCATCAGACGTCGGTCCCTTCACTGGCCATGACGCACACGAGGTTCTGCTGGAGCGCGGGCCCGGAGGTCGCGTGGCCGAGTGTCTTCGACGCCTCGCCCGACCAGATCTGCTTCGCGGCCTCGCCGACCCTGATGCCTCCGGCGGAGAACATGGGGTTGCTGGTCAGGGCGCCGCCCGAGGGGTTGATGCGTACGTCGTCGCCCAGCCCCAGCTCCGAGCGCAGGATCAGCTCCTGGTGGCTGAACGGCGCGTGCAGCTCTGCCACCTCGACCCCGTCGAGGTCCGCGGCGGCACCGGCGCGCTCGGCGCTGGGGGAGCGGGTCAGGTCGCGGGTGCCCATGCTCATCGGGTCCACGAAGTGGGTGAGCGACCGGATCCACGCGGGCCGGTCGCACACCTCGCGAGCCCTGTCTCCGGCGGCCAGCACCAGCGCGGCCGCCCCGTCGGTGACCGGCGCGCAGTCGTGCTTGCGCAACGGGTCGGCGTACATCGGGCGGGCGAGCAGCTCCTCGATCGACGACCCGCCCTTGCGGATCGAGTAGTCGTTCTTCTCCGCGTCGGTGAGCGACCGGTTCGCGACCCCGGCCATCGCCTGCTCGTCCCACAGGCCGGCGTCGATGCCCGCGCGGGCCTGCAGCCCGGCCAGCGACACGGTGTCGGGCCAGAGCGGGGTCATCGTGTAGGGATCGAGCTGCAGGGAGAGCGTGCGACGCAGCACGCCGGCCGAGCTCTTGCCGAAGGCGTAGACGAGCGCGGTGTCGACCTCGCCGGTCTGGATCTTGAGCCAGGCCTCGTACATCGCCCACGCGAGGTCCATCTCGACGTGCGACTCGTTGACCGGCGGGATCACGCCGATCGCGTCGACGGCCTGCACGAACGAGAACGACCGGCCGGCGAGGTAGTCGGAGGAGCCCGAGCACCAGAAGCCGACGTCCTTGCGGCTCCAGCCCGTCTGCTCGTAGCACTCGGCGAACAGCGGGACCAGGAGCTCGACGCAGGTCGGCGACCCGTCGAACTCGGCCATCTGCCGCTGGGCGAAGCCCACCACCGCCACGTCTCTCACAGGTGCACCCGGTAGGTCTCGTAGGCGGCGTCCGGCTCGTCGACCGGCGCGAAGTGGCTGATGTTCTCGATGGTGGTGCCCCACTCGTCCTCGGGCTTCCAGACCGCCTTGACCCTCATCCCCATCCGGACCTCCTCGGCCGGGATGTCGAGGATCAGGTGCAGGAAGGCGATGTCGGCACCGTCGAGCAGGACGTAGGCCGACACGTAGGGCGGCGTGATCCGCTGGCCCAGGAACGGCACGTTGACGATGCAGAACGTCGTCACGGTGCCGGTGTCCGGCAGCTCGATCTCTTCCGCCGTCGGTGTCCCGTCGGCGGGGCAGGCGCTGCGCGGTGGGATGTAGACCTTGCCGCAGGTGGGGCAGCGCTGGCCGACCAGCTTGCCCTCCGACAGCGAGGTGTAGAAGAGCGACTCCTCCGGGGAGGCGGCGTAGAGGTAGTCGAGCTCGATCGGCACCACGATCCCGGTGACCGGGTCGACCGTCTCCCGCGGTCCCGGCGTCGAACCGCTGCCTCCCTCCGGCAGCGCTTCGAAGCACTCGATGTCGGTGATCGCCCCGACCCGCTCCACGCGCCACCGCACACGAACTCGCATCCCGGTGGAGACCTCGCTGGGGGAACCGACGTCCAGCGCGTGGAGCAGGGGGACGTCCGCACCGTCGAGCGTGACCAGTGCGAACGCGAAGGGCCGGTCCAGGGGCTGACCCTTGACCGGTTCGGGCACCCACGTCCACGACGTGACGGTGCCGGTGTCGGCGACCTCGACGAAGTCGTCGACGGCGAGGTGGGTGACCGGGTCGAACTCCGGAGGAGGCACGACGACCGTGCCCTGCGACGTACGGCCGGCGACCACCACGCCGTCCCTCAGCCCGGAGAGGAAACGGCCGAGCACCGGGCCGGTCGAGCGGGTGTAGTCGAACGCTACGGTGACGGGCGCCGAGAGAGTTCGAGGCATGGACGCAAAAGTAGAACACGTTCTAATCTGAGGCAAGGTCTCTCGAGAGGTGTTCGGATGAAACTGGGATTGCAGCTCGGCTACTGGGGCGCTCAGCCGCCCGCCAACCACGCCGAGCTCGTTCGGGCCGCGGAGGAGTCCGGCTTCGACGCGATCTTCACCGCCGAGGCCTGGGGCTCCGACGCCTTCACCCCGCTGGCGTGGTGGGGTCGCGAGACCGAGCGGGTCAGGCTGGGCACCTCGATCGTGCAGATGTCGGGCCGATCGCCCACCTCGATCGCGATGCACGCACTGACGCTCGACCACCTGTCGCGGGGTCGCGTCGTCCTCGGCATGGGCGTGAGTGGTCCACAGGTGGTCGAGGGCTGGTACGGCGCACCGTTCGGCAAGCCGCTGGCCCGCACCCGTGAGGTCGTCGACATCATCCGCAAGGTGCTCGCCCGCGAGGGGCCGGTCACGAACGACGGGCCGCACTACCCACTGCCCTTCACCGGCGAGGGCTCGGTCGGGCTGGGCAAGCCGCTCAAGCCGATCGTGCACCCACTGCGCGCCGACATCCCGATCTGGCTCGGTGCCGAGGGACCCAGGAACGTCGCTCAGACCGCAGAGATCGCCGACGGCTGGATCCCGATCTTCTACACGCCGAAGTCGGCCGGCATGTACGGCCCGTGGCTCGACGAGGGGTTCGCCCGGGCCGGCGCCCGCCGCACCCGCGCGGACTTCGAGATCGCGGCCACCTGCCACGTCCAGATCGTGGCCGACGCCGACGAGAAGCAGGCGGTCCTCGAGGCCATGAAGCCGGTCGTCGCCCTCTACATGGGCGGCATGGGCGCCAAGGACCAGAACTTCCACAAGCAGGTCTTCGACAGGATGGGCTACGAGGCGATCTCCGGCCGCGTCCAGGAGCTGTTCCTCGCGGGCGACCGCGACGCCGCGACCGCCCTGATCCCCGACGAGCTCGTCGACGACATGCACATCATCGGCACCGCCGCCGAGGTCAAGGACACCGTCCAGGCCTGGGAGGGCACCGGCGTCACCACGTTGATGCTGAGCGCGAGCTCGGCCGACGAGGTACGCCGGATCGCGGACGTGCTGGCGTAGGGCCTCGGCTCACCGACTCGTCCGGAGGCTAGTGCCACCTGTCCGCCAGGACCTCGCCCACCACTTGGATCGACTCGGCGGTGATGGGGTCGAGCACGAGCTGCAGGTGGGTGGCGCCGGCGTCCGCGAGGCCGCGCACGTGGTCGCCCAGGTCCTCGGGAGTGACGGTCGTGACGCGTGCGGCGTAGCTCTCGCCCATCACCCGGCCCTGGCCGCCGGGCAGCGTCACGAGGACGGCGGCGGTGGCCTCCACGGCGCGCCCGTCCGGCGTGGCCGCATCGACCTCGGCCTTCACCTCCGCGAACCGCTCGACCGAGTTGTCGTAGATGCTCCACCAGACGTTCCACGAGCTCACGACGGGCAGGCCGATGCTCAGCATCCGCGGGCTGTTGGAGCCGAGCATGATCGGCGGGCCGCCCTCGCGGACCGGCCGCGGGTCGAGCACGCAGTCGTCGACGTCGTAGAACTCGCCGTGGAACGTCGTCCGCCCCTCGCGCAGCAGCGGGGCGATGATCGCCAGCGCCTCCTCGAAGCGCGACACCCGGCGGTCGTAGGGGAAGCCGAACGCATCGAACTCGCGGCGGTTCCAGCCGGCCCCCAGCGCCACGATGAGCCGGCCCTGCGAGATGGCGTCGACCGTCGCGGCCTGCTTCGCCAGCATCGCCGGAGCGTGGAAGGCGGTCGACGCGACGAGCGGCCCGATCTCCACCCGCTCGGTCACCGCGGCGATGGCGGCGAGGGTCGTCCACGCCTCGTAGGGCCCACGGGTCACCCCTCCGGGGAGGTCGTAGAGCAGGTGGTCGCCCACCCAGATCGAGTCGAAGCCGACCGCCTCGGCCCGCCTGGCCAGGTCGAGGTAGTCCGGCCACGGCACGAAGCGCTCCACCTCTGGCAGCTGGACACCGATCTTGCACGGGCGCGTCATGAGGTGACCCTAGGCTCCACGACATGAGCGATGAGCGGCTGACGTACGGCGTCCTGGGTGTCGGCTCGATCGCCCGCGCGATCGTCACCGGCCTGTGCGAGGGCGGCGCCCACCCGCCGCGCGTGCTGCTCTCGCCCCGGGGAGCGGCCGTCTCGGGCGAGCTGGCGGGCCGCTACCCGACGGTCGACGTGGCCGCCGACAACCAGGCGGTGGTCGACGGGGCCCAGCTCGTGATCGTCTGCCTGCGCAACGTCGACGCGCCGCTGCTCGGCGACCTGACCTGGCGTGAGGACCACGTGGTCGTCAGCGCCGTCGCCGGGCTCGGGATGCCGCGCCTCCTCGACCTGGTGGCGCCGGCCACCCGCGCGTGCCGGTCGGTGCCGATGCCGCCGGTGGCGGTCCGGGCCGGGCTCACCGCCGTGCACCCGCCGCTCGCGGAGGCGCGGGCGCTGTTCGACCTGCTGGGCAGCACCCTCGAGGTGCCGGACGTCGTGGCCTACGAGGCGCTGTCCGCGACCTCGGCGACGCTCGCGGGCTTCTTCGAGTACCTGTCCACGCAGACCGACTGGCTGGAGGGGAGGGGCATCGGCGCCGCGGACGCCCGTCGCTACGTCGCGGCGACGTTCGCCGGCGCGCTGGCCTCGCTGAGCCGTGTCGAGGCGCCCGACTTCGCGGAGCTCTCCGCCGAGTACGCCACGCCAGGCGGCGTCAACGAGCAGGTGGCCCGAGAGCTGCGGCAGGCCGGAGCGTTCGACACGCTCGCGACGGCGCTCGACGGTGCCCTGCGGCGACTGGCCACCTGATTGCCCAGAACTGGAACACGTTCTAGTCTCGGGCCATGACCGGCAGCCCCTCGGACCTCGACGACCCGATGCGGGTCGGCACCCACAACGGACACCTGATGGTGGCCGCGCTCAAGCGGCACCGCGACAAGCCGGTCATCCATCTCGGCGAGACGACCCTCACCGGCGGTGAGGTCTCGCAGCGGATCAGCCAGTACGTCCAGGCCTTCGAGGCGCTCGACGCCGGCACCGGTGCGGCGGGCGCCCTGCTCGCGCTGAACCGGCCCGAGGTGCTCTTCATCCTGGGCGCCAGCCAGACCCAGGGCTACCGGCGGACGTCGCTGCACCCTCTCGGCTCGCTCGACGACCACGCCTACGTCATCAACGACGCCGAGATCACGACGCTGATCGTGGATCCGGTCTTCGTGGAGCGGGCGACGGGACTGCTCGAGAAGTGCCCCGGCCTCAAGCAGGTGCTCACCATCGGCCCGGTGCCCGAGGCGCTCGCCCACGTGGGCAAGGACCTGGTCGCCGAGGCCGCGAAGTACGACGCCCAGCCGCTCGAGGCCGTCGTGCTGCCCCCCGATCACATGACCTCGATCACCTACACCGGCGGCACCACCGGCAACCCCAAGGGCGTCATCGGGCTGACCCAGGCGTTCAGCACGATGACCCAGATCCAGCTCGCCGAGTGGGAGTGGCCCGAGAGCCCGCGGTTCCTGATGTGCACGCCGCTCTCGCACGCCGGCGCGGCATTCTTCGCACCCACCGTGATCAAGGGCGGGTCGCTCCACGTGCTGAGCAGCTTCAACCCTGCCGAGGTCCTGGAGTTCATCGAGCGGGAGAGGATCACCGCCACGATGCTGGTGCCCTCGATGCTCTACGCGCTGATGGACCATCCCGACTCGCGCACCCGCGACCTGAGCAGCCTCGAGACCGTCTACTACGGCGCGAGCGCGATCAACCCGGTGCGGCTCAAGGAGGCGATCGACCGGTTCGGGCCGATCTTCGCGCAGTACTACGGCCAGTCCGAGGCCCCGATGGTGATCACCTACTTCGCCAAGGAGGACCACGTCACGGGTGGGGACGAGCGGCTGTCCAGCTGTGGCAAGCCGTCGGCGTTCCTCCGCACCGCGCTGCTCGGCGAGGACGGCAACCCGGTGCCACAGGGCGAGCCGGGTGAGATCTGCGTGGCCGGCCCGCTGCTGTGCGGCGGCTACTGGAAGCTGCCGGAGGCGACGGCCGAGACCTTCCGCGACGGCTGGATGCACACCGGTGACGTGGCCCGGGAGGACGAGGACGGCTTCTGGTACATCGTCGACCGCACCAAGGACATGATCGTCACCGGCGGCTTCAACGTCTTTCCGCGCGAGGTCGAGGACGTCGTCGCCCAGCACCCGGCGATCGCCCAGGTCGGCGTCATCGGGACTCCGGACGAGAAGTGGGGCGAGGCGGTGACCGCCATCGTCGTGCTGCGCGAGGGTCACGCGCTCACCGACGACGTGATCCACGAGATCCAGGACATGGTCAAGGAGCGCAAGGGCTCGGTGCAGTCGCCGAAGCAGATCATCGCCACCGCGGCGCTGCCGCTGACCGGGCTCGGCAAGCCCGACAAGAAGGCGCTGCGAGCTCAGTACTGGACGGGCGACAGGTCGGTTGGCTAGCAGCCGCTACGCCGACCTCTCCCGGGAGCAGCTGGCGACCCTGGTCCCGGAGCTGCTGCTGATCGGGCAGCTGATCGACCGCTCCGGCATGGCGTGGTGCATCTCGGCGTTCGGCCGCGAGGAGATGGCGAACATCGCCATCGCGGAGTGGGCCTCGTCCTCGCCGGTCTACACCCGGCGGATGCAGAGGGCTCTCGGCTACGCGCCGGAGGCCCCGGGTCGGGGTGACGTCATCACGATCTTCAAGGGGCTCCAGCTCGACATCGGAGCACCCCCGCAGTTCATGGACTTCCGCTACACCGTGCACGACCCGTGGCACGGCGAGTTCCACCTCGACCACTGCGGTGCCTTGATGGACGTCGAGCCGATGGGGCCGGACTACGTCCGCTCGATGTGCCACGACATCGAGGACCCGACCTTCGACGCCACCGCCGTGGCCTCGAACCCGCGCGCACAGGTGCGGCCGATCCACCGGCCCCCACGGGCCTCGGCCGACCGGGCTGCCGACCGGAGGCCGCACTGTGCGTGGACGGTGATCATCGACGAGTCCCACCCGGAGGTCGCGCCGATCCCTGCCTTGGCCACCGTGGCCGCGTCCCGGGCCGCCTCGCTCGAGCTCGATCCGATCGACCCGTCCGGCGCCGGCCTGCCCGACTACTCGGGACCGCTCGTCTCCGACCTGGACTTCTCGGCGTTCTCCCACTCCGCCCTGGTGCGGATCGCCGACGAGGTCTGCCTGCAGATGCACCTGCTGAACCTCGGCTTCCTCGTCGCGGTCCGCGCCCGCACCTCCTCGCCCGAGCAGGCTGCAGAGATCGCCACCAAGCAGCTGGTGGGCATCGCCGGGGTGGCCGCCGAGCGGATCCACCGGGCGCTCAGCACCGACGCCCTGCAGACGCTGCGGCTGCATCCGCTGCTCAACCCGGCGGCGTACGTCGACGCATCGTTCACCGAGACGTCGGTCGCGGTCTGCGCCTCGGCCGCCCACGACGACGGCGGCTGGATCACCCTGTGCGGACCCGGATCCGTCCGCCCTCTCCAGGCCGCGCTCCGCGCCGTCGACCCGCACCTCGACGTGGAGGTCGCCGGCACCGCGACGGACTGGACCGCCACCGTCGTACGCCGCACCGAGGCGGCCCGTGACGCCGACGAGGTCGCGGTCACCAGGTTCAGCACCGGCGCGAGGTTCGCGTTCGAGCCACGCAGGTCGCTGCCGATCACGCCCGTCTGACGGATGCCTGCGAGGCGTCGCCGAGCTCGAAGAAGTCGCGAGCCCTGAAGCGGAAAGCCCCCGCGACGAGGTTCGACGGGAAGGTGCCGACCCGCTGGTTGTAGGAGCGCACGTTGGCGTTGTAGAAGCGCCGTGCCGCCGCGATCCGGTCCTCGGTGAGGGTGAGCTGGCGCTGCAGGTCCAGGAAGTTCGCGCTCGCCTTGAGGTCCGGGTAGGCCTCGACCCGCGCCAGCACCGACAGCAGCGCCCGGCCCAGCGTCTCCTCGAGCCCCTCGCGGGCGGCCGGGCGGTCGCCACGGTGGGCGGCGGCGTCCTCGCGGGCCCGGACCAGCGTCTCGAGCACCTCGCGCTCGTGGTCGGCGTACCCCTCGACGGTCCGGACCAGGTTGGGGATCAGGTCGTGGCGCCGCGACAGCTCGACGTCGATGTCTCCCCACGACTCGTCGATGAGCGCGAGCTGCCGGACGAACCGGTTGTAGCTCACGACCAGGCTGCTCACGAGCAGTACGGCGATGCCGACCGCCCACCATGCGGCGGGAGTCATCCCTGTCCCTTCAGCCTGAGCCAGACGAACTCCGGCACCCGGTCGGTGATGCCGTCCATCACCTGGATCGTCGCGTCGATCTGCTCCGGCGTGCGCTGCCCCCGAGCGACCATCAGCATCGAGTCCTGCTCGAACCTCCAGCCGACCTGCCGGTGCTGGAGCAGGAACTCCATCATCTGCGGGTGCAGCACGTCGGAGGCGAACTTCCGGTCCGGGCAGCTCACCGTGAACGCGCGGTTGAAGTCCTCCGACTCGAGGTCGATGTCGTTGCCGGTGAGCCGGCCGACGAACCGGTCGAGGAAGTTCTCCGGGTCCACGCTCAGCGCCGGCATGAAGATGCCCATCGAGAGCCCCAGCACCGAGAACCGGTGCACGTGGGTGGTGGTCTGCTTCCCGTCGGACGTCTGGGTCTTGTACTCGTAGTCGAAGGACACCAGGTCTCGACCCTCGTGGCTGCCGTAGAGCACGTTGTAGGCCCGGCGCCCGAAGCCCAGCCCGAAGGGCGGTCCGGTGAACCGGTCGACCAGCAGCGGCTGCTCCACCTCGAACCGCCAGCCGCGCCCGGCGGCGTAGGTCGCCATCGCCTCGCGGCGCTGCTTCGCGGCCAGGTAGCTGAGGTAGACGACGACGACCGCGAGGGCCAGGAACGCGGCGAAGATCAGTACGACGCCGGAAGCCACGCGGACACCTTAGGGCCCGGTCGGGTCAGTTTCCCCGGAACTGCGCCGGTCGCTTCTCGCTGAAGGCGCGCGGGCCCTCCTTGGCGTCCTCCGACGAGAACACGGCCGCTCCGACGCGGGCGTCGTCGGCCCAGCAGTCCTCCTCGTGCTTGCCCTCGGAGTCGCGCATCGTCTTCAGGATGGCCTGGACGGCGAGGGGGCCGTTGGCGGCGACCAGGTCGGCGAGCTCGTGCGCCTTGGTGAGCGCCTGGCCGTCGGGCACGACGTGGCCGATCAGGCCGAGCTCCTTGGCCTCGGGCGCGAGGATCGTCCGGCCGGTCAGCAGCAGCTCGGCCGCGACCGTGTAGGGGATCTGCCTCGGCAGCCGGACGGCCGAGCCGCCCATCGGGTAGAGCGACCACCGGGCCTCGGCGACGCCGAACTTCGCGGACTCGCCGGCCACCCGGATGTCGGTGCCCTGCAGGATCTCGGTGCCACCCGCGATCGCGGGTCCCTCGACCGCCGCGATCAGGGGCTTGGTGAGCCGGAACCCCTTGAGGAGCGGCTTGATGATCGTCGGGTCGTAGGCGCCGGACTCGAAGCTCTCGCTCGGCGGCTTCTCGTTCGCCGCCTTGAGGTCCATCCCCGCGCAGAAGTAGCCGCCGGCGCCGGTGAGGATGCAGACCCGGATCTCCGGATCGTCGTTCACCCGGTCCCAGGCCCCAGACATGATCGCGAGCATCTCGCCGGAGAGCGCGTTGCGCGCCTCGGGCCGGTTCATCGTCACGACGAGCTTGTGGCCGTCCTGCTCGACGAGGCAGTGGCTCCCCGGATCGACATCCTCGCTGGTCACACGGGGGATCGTAGACCGAAACGAGAACGTGTTCTAGTCTTGCGCCGTGGCGCTGAACATCGCAGATCTCTTCGAGCACGCCGTCGACGTCGTCCCGGACAACCCGGCCCTGAAGGTCGGAGACCGGGTCGCGACGTACGCCGACCTGGAGCGCGACAGCAACAGGCTGGCGCACTACCTGGCTTCGCGCGGGGTCAAGCCGGGTGATCACGTCGCGATCTACTCGAAGAACTCGATCGAGCACGTCATCGCCGTCCTCGCGACCGTGAAGCTGCGCGCGACGACCATCAACGTCAACTACCGCTACGTCGAGGGCGAGCTCGACTACCTCTTCGAGAACGCCGACGTGGTCGCCCTGCTCTTCGAGCGCACCTACGCCGACCTGGTCGCGAGATGCGCGCCCAAGCACGCCCAGCTGCAGACGTTCGTGGCGCTGCCCGACGTGAGCGACCCGGACAACGCGGACGACATCTCGTCCTTCGACGGCGTCACGCTCGGCGAGGCCTACGAGGGCCAGAGCGCGGAGCGCGACTTCGAGGAGCGCAGCCCCGACGACATCCACATCATCTACACCGGCGGCACCACCGGCTTCCCCAAGGGAGTGATGTGGCGCCACGAGGACTTCTGGCGGGTGCTCGGCGGCGGCATCGACTTCTACACCGGTGAGCCGATGGAGGAGTTCGCGCAGTCGAAGCAGGCGGCCGAGCCGCGGATGACCACCTTCCCGCTCAGCCCCCTGATGCACGGCGGCGCGCAGGCCGGGCTGCTGATGCACCTCTTCGCCGGCCACCTGACGGTGCTCGAGCCGAAGTTCGACGCGCGGCGGACGTGGGAGATCATCGAGCGCGACAAGGTCCAGCTCATCTTCATGACCGGCGACGCCATGGCGCGGCCGCTGATCGAGGAGTTCGAGCGGAAGGCGGCCACCGGCTCGCCGTACGACGCCACCAGCCTGTTCCTCATCTCCAGCAGCGCCGCGATCTTCAGCCCGGACGTCAAGAAGCGCTGGATCGCGGTCTTCCCGGACGCGATCTTCACCGACTCGGTGGGCGCGACCGAGACCGGCTTCCACGGGATGGGGATGCAGGACAAGGAGCAGATCTCCACCGACGGCCCGCTCGTCGGCATCGGACCCGGCACCGTCGTCCTGGGCGACGACGGACGGGTGCTCGACCCGGCCACGGACGTCGGTGTGACCGGTCGGTTGGCTCGCGGCGGCCACGTGCCGGTGGGCTACTACAAGGACCCCGAGAAGTCAGCCAAGACGTTCCTGGAGATCGGCGGCGAGCGCTACTCGGTGCCCGGCGACATGGCCCGGATCGAGGAGGGCAACCGCATCACGCTGCTCGGCCGCGGCTCCAACTGCGTCAACACGGGCGGGGAGAAGGTCTACCCCGAGGAGGTCGAGATGGCGGTCAAGGCGCATCCGGCCGTCTACGACTGCCTCGTCGTCGGCATCCCCGACGAGAAGTACGGCCAGGCCGTCGCCGCGGTCGTGGAGCTGCGCGAGGGGACCTCGCTCGAGCTGGAGGAGCTGCGCGACTTCCTGCGCGCGCACCTGTCGGGCTACAAGCTGCCGCGCTCGCTGACCGTCGTCCCCCAGATCCCGCGCAACGCGACGGGCAAGGCCCAGTACGTCGCCGCCAAGGAGATGGCGCTCTCGGCGCGCGAGGTGCCCGCGTGAGGACCGCCCTCTGCGACGAGTTCGGGATCGACTACCCGATCTTCGCCTTCACGCCGTCCGAGCACGTCGCCGCGGCGGTCTCGCGGGCCGGTGGGCTCGGCGTGCTCGGCTGCGTGCGGTTCAACGACACCGAGGAGCTCGAGCGGGTCCTCACCTGGCTCGACGACAACACCGACGGCAAGCCCTACGGCGTCGACATCGTCATGCCGATGAAGATCCCGACCGAGGGCACCTCGCTCGACCTCGGCGCGATGATCCCGGAGGAGCACCGCAGGTTCGTCGACGAGACGTTGCTCAAGCTCGGCGTACCCCCGCTGCCGGAGGGCGAGGGCCGGGAGGGGGTCCTCGGCTGGCTGCACTCGGTGGCGCGCTCGCACCTCGACGTCTCGCTGAAGCACCGGCCGGTGCTGATCGCCAACGCGCTCGGCTCGCCGCCGGTCGACGTCATCGAGAAGTGCCACGAGCACGGCATCAAGGTGGCCGCCCTGGCCGGGGCCGCCAAGCACGCGCTCTCACACGTGCAGAACGGCGTCGACATCATCGTGGCCCAGGGCTACGAGGCCGGCGGCCACACCGGCGAGGTCGCCTCGATGGTGCTGACCCCCGACATCGTGGACGCGGTCGGGCCCGACGTACCCGTGCTCGGTGCGGGCGGCATCGGCTCCGGCCGCCAGGTCGCGGCGTCGCTGGCGCTCGGCGCCCAGGGCGTCTGGATGGGCTCGATCTGGCTGGGCACGGAGGAGTACCGCGGCATGGGCGCGAACAGCGAGGCGTGGGAGACCGCGTTCACGCGGGCCACGTCGAGCGACACCGTCCGCACCCGGGTCTACACCGGCAAGCCGGCCCGGCTGCTCAAGACGAAGTGGACCGAGGCCTGGGCCGAGGAGGGCGCTCCCGAGCCGCTCCCGATGCCGCTGCAGAACCTGCTGGTCGCCGAGGCGCACAACCGGATCAGCGCGGCCAACGACCCCGACGTGATCTCGATGCCGATCGGCCAGATCGTCGGACGCATGAACGAGGTCCGGCCGGTCGCCGAGGTGGTCGCCGCCCTCGTGGCAGAGTACGAGGACGCCGTCGACCGCCTGGAGAGCTACCGCAAATAGCTGACGCATCCGTGGCGGAGGCCCTCGACCCACGACCATCGGACCCCGCGATGACCCCCTGGCCGAGCAACCCGGCGCATGCCCGCTGGCTCGAGGCCGAGGGAGATCGGCTGCTGGCCTTCGGGAGACCGGCGGCGACGTCGGACGCCGGCTTCGCGTGGCTGTCCGAGACCGGTACGCCGCGGCCCGACGTGCCCGCGACCGGCGAAGCGGCGTACGTCGACTGGTATGCCACCTGGTGGCGGCACGTCGCCGACTGCTTCCTCGACACCGGGCGCGGGTCGTGGCACCACGAGCTGTCGCCCACCAACCAGCCCAGCAGCCTCACCTGGTCGGGCAAGCCCGACACCGACCACGCTTTCCAGGCCACGTTGATCCCGCGGCTCCCGCTCTCGCCGACTCTCGCGACCGCCCTGCGCGACGGCCGCCTTGCCTGACCACCCTGTCGGATCCGCCGGTGGCCGTTCGTCGCCCTCCAGAATGACCACGACAGCGAGGAGCTACCGATGAAGTTCGCCATGTTCATCGTCCACGGTGACGACAGCGTCACCCCCGAGGACCAAGCGGCGGCACCGGATCTTGACGAGTGGCTCGACCAGGTCCGGAGCAAGGGCGCCTTCGTCCACGGCGTACGGCTGCTCGACCCGCCGGGGTCGAAGACGGTCGCACAGCGTGGGGGAGAGCTGCTGGTGACCGACGGACCGTTCGCCGAGGCCCGGGAGTGGATCGCCGGGTTCGCCATCCTCGAGTGTGAGTCGATGGACGACGCCCTGGAGATCGCCGCACGCAACCCGGCGGCCTACTACGGCCGCCTCGAGGTGCGGCCGGTGCACTCCTCGACGCTGGACGACTGACTCTCAGGCGACCGTCACGTCGTCGATGCACATGATGTTGCCCTCGCTGTCGGTGAACCAGGCGGCGCTGCCCATCTCGCCCATGGACGCGACGTCGCCTTCCCAGGTGATCCCGGGCAGGTCGTAGTGCTCGAACCCCAGGCCCTTGGCCTTCAGCTCGGCGACCTCGGCCGCCACGTCGGCGACGTGCCACTGGGCGATCGTGTGGCCGGCCTGCCCGGCGAACGCGGTCTCGTAGAGGAAGAAGGTCGTGCCGCCGGCGGTCGTGTAGACGAGGCCACCCGGGTTCTCCGAGACCGGGGTCAGGCCGAGCGTGTCCTCGTAGAACCGTCGAGCACGGTCGAGGTCCGAGGCGGGGACATTGGCGGTGACTGCGCTGTTGTTGAGCATCGTGACTCCTCGGGGTCGGGTCGTGGGCGCGCCCGAGCCGCTCCTCCTGGCACGCTAGACCTCTAGTCCCGCACGCGGTAGCGCACGTGGGTCGCCTCGGGGGTGTCGACATCGGGTGCTCCTCGCGATCGTGAGGCGGCCGGTGCCGCCCCCCACTCCTTCCACGAACGCACGCGCACCGATACGACACGAGTGAGAATGCGACGCTGAACCTAGGCTCGGGTTGTGGAGCGGAACTGGGCAGGTAGCTACACCTACCGGGGACGAGTCGTGCGCCCCGGCTCGGTCGACGAGCTGCAGACCCTGGTCGCCGGGCATGACCAGGTCAGAGCACTCGGCACGCGTCACTCGTTCACGGACATCGCCGACACCGATGGCGTCCTCGTCTCCCTCGAAGACCTGCCACCCACCGTCCGGATCGACGAGGCTCGACAGACGGTCTCGGTGAGCGGCGCGGTCACGTTCCACACACTGAGCGAGGAGCTGCAGCGGCAGGGCTGGGGGCTCGCCACCATGGCGTCCCTGCCCCACATCTCGGTGGCCGGCGCGATCGCCACCGGCACGCACGGCTCCGGCAGGCAGGTGAAGGGGCTGGCCGCCCTGGTGAGCGCGCTCGAGCGGGTCGGGGCGGACGGCGAGCTGGTCCGCATCCAGCGCGGCGACCCCGACTTCGAGGGCTCGGTCGTGGGCCTGGGCGCCCTAGGGGTCGTGACGGACGTGAGCCTGGACCTCGTGCCGACGTTCGACATGTGGCAGGAGGTCTGGTTGGACCTGCCCTGGGAGGAGGTGATGCCGGACGTTGGCTCGGTGCTGGGCCGCGGCTACAGCGTGAGCCTCTTCACCACCTGGACGGGCAGCACCGTCGCGCAGGTGTGGGTCAAGGGGACGTCCGACGGCGAGCCGCCCGACCTCCGGCCCGCAAGGAGGGCGGGGGAGACGGTCCACATGATCCCGGGGATGCCGGTCGAGGCTGTGACGGGACAGCTCGGGTCGGTGGGACCGTGGCACGAGCGGCTTCCCCACTTCCGGCCGTCGTTCACACCCAGCAGTGGGGCGGAGCTGCAGAGCGAGTACCTCGTCCCGATCGCCCACGCCGGTGCGGCGATCGCCGGGCTGAGGGCTCGCGCGGACGTCCTCCGACCGCTCCTTCAGGTGAGCGAGATCCGCACCGTGGCAGCCGATGACCTGTGGCTCTCCGGAGCCTTCGCTGCCGATGTGGTCGCGCTGCACTTCACCTGGCACCCCGACTGGACGGGGGTCCACGCCGTGCTCCCCGAGCTCGAGCGCCTGCTGCTGCCGCTCGGAGCACGACCCCACTGGGGGAAGTGCTTCTCCGCCACCGGTGCGGAGCTCGCTGACGCCTACCCGATGTTCGGACACTTCAGACGGCTCCGTGACCGGAGCGACCCCGCCCGGAAGTTCGGCAACGCCTTCCTCGACCGAGTCCTGTGACGTCGGCTCAGGCTCAGTGCCGGGTGACGATTCCGCGAGGGTCGACGGTCAGCCGCTGGCCGCGCGGGGTCGTCCAGGTGTAGCTGCCGTCGGTGTTGCGCTGGTAGGTCCAGCCGTGGTGGGTCTTGGCCCGGTGGTGTCTTCGACACAGCGGCGCGAGATTGTCGGGGCGGGTCTGGCCGGGCGGTCCGCCGTCGTCCATCTCGACGTAGGCCTCGATGTGGTCGAGGTCGCAGTCACGCGAGGACCGGTCGCAGTGGGGGTGGACACAGGTGCGGTCGCGCAGGATGACCAGCTCGCGCATCCACGCCGGCGGATCGTGCTGGTCGACGGCGTCGCTGCGGGCCAGGTCGAGCACCGGCTGGAGAGTGAACCGGCTCGTGGTCAGCCAGTCGCTGATCCTGGCGGCCGTGAGTGGTCCGAACCTCTCGACGACGCCGACCTTGACCAGCGGGTCGGGCAGGTCTGCGAGCGACGTGACGTCGAGATGCAGGTAGAGCTTGGTCTTGGTGGTGGCCCCGGCACCGTCGGCGATCAGACCGAGCGCGGCGACCTTGCGGAGCTCGAGGCTGGGCTGGGCGTCGGCGGGCTGAGTGGCGTCGAGCAGCTCGTGGGCCTTGACGCCGATCAGGTCGTGGAAGCGGGTGAGCGTCGGGGTGTCACCGGTGATCTCCAGCGTGGACGTGCCGGCCCAGATCGGTCCCGAGTGGTGCTCGAGCCGCACACCCCAGGCAGCCTGGGCCTCGTCCTCCGCCTCGGCCTGCTCGACCGGGTCGAACAGCGCAGCGGCCTCGACGACCAGACGCTCGATCCGCGTCACGCCGCACGAGTCGGCGACCGGCGCGAGCTGGGCGTCGACGTAGGCCGCAGCCTCCGCGGACAGGCTGTGGGTGAGGCGGGCGATGCGTTGCGCGCGCCACGGCGCGATGCGGAGCTCCTCCACGCCGGTGTCGATCCTGGGGAGTCGGTAGCGAAGATCGAGGCCGTCGGACATCAGCTGCATCGCGGTCCGGGCCCCGACACCGAGCGCTGCGGCGAACTCCTCCACACACCCGGCCGCGACCATCGGCGTGCCCTCGCCGCCGATGGTCTCCTCCAGGTCACGCAGGTCCGCATCCGACCAGTGCGCCGCGTCGAGGACCTCGGTGACGACGTGACGCTCGGCCCAGTGCAGCGCCAGCCGCAGCTTGCGCCTGCCGGCCTCGCGGGCCTGCTGCTCGGACTCCCGGACCAGGTGCAGCACGAAGTCGTCATCCACCTCGTCCACGACGACCGGCGACCCCGAGAGCTGCACGTCCACCAACATGATGCGACCACGCTAGACCCGACCGCCGACAGCCCTCCCGACCCTACCGGGCCTTGCGAGGGGGTCTCATCGGATCGGAGCCGCTGCGAGGATGGCCGCCGTGCGCCGCTACGAGGGGACCGTCTACGACAGCAACCGCTGGGACGGCTTCGAACTTCGCGCCGGCGACATCGTCATCGCTGCGCCGCCGAAGTGCGGGACGACATGGACGCAGATGATCTGCGCGCTGCTCATCCTGCAGGAGCCGGAGCTCACGCGCCCACTGGACACGCTTTCGCCGTGGATCGACATGGTGACCCGGGCCCGCACGGAGGTGTTCGCGGACCTGCAAGCCCAGTCGCACCGCCGGTTCATCAAGACCCATACGCCGCTCGACGGGATACCCAACGATCCGACCGTCACCTACATCTGCGTCGGGCGTGACCCCCGCGACGTCGCGTTGTCGATCGACCACCACATCGACAACATGGACATCGACGCGTTCCTCAGAGCCCGCGAGCGGGCGGCAGCGATCGACGGAATCGAGCTTGGACCACTGCGACGACAGCCGCCTCGGCCCGACGGCGAGCGGAACCGCTTCTGGCAATGGGTCGACGACGACACGCCGTCGACGCAGATCGGGTCCTCGCTGCGGCGAACCGTCGAGCACCTGCAGACCTTCCGCGACGCCGCCGACGGGCTCGACGTCGTCCACCTGCACTACGACGACCTGTTGGACGACCTGCAGGGCCAGATGCGGCAGCTGGCCGCCCGCGTCGGCATCCATGTCGACGAGCACCGATGGCCCCGCCTGGTCCGAGCGGCGACGTTCGACGCGATGCGCAGGAGGGCCGACACGACCGTCCCCGGCGGGGCTCGGCACTGGATCGAACCCGCCGGGTTCTTCAGCCGCGGCACAAGTGGCCAGTGGCGCGACGTCCTCGACGACGCCGACCTCGCCCGGTATGCATCCCGCGTGCGGGCTCTCGCCTCCGACGAGCTCATCGACTGGGTGCACCGCGAGGCGATCACCTAGATCCCGTTCCGCGGCTTCCCCGCACTGCCACAGCCGACCGTCAACCGCCCAGGGCCGTGAACCGCCTCAACCACTCACCGCCCAGATGCGTCTTGTCGCTCGGCTGCGCCTTCGCGCTCTGCCCACCGCTGTGACCACTGCCCGAGTGGACGAAGCAACTCGGTGAGCTCGCGGCCGTCGGCGGTGAGGCAGTAGCCCCCGTCGCCCCGCTCGACGATCCCGGCCACCGTGAGGTCGCGCAACCGGTCGCGCAACACGCTCGACGACACGTCGTCGCAGCGGCGCGCAAGGTCGCGGAAAGTGGCGTCGCCCTCGCGGAGCTCCCAGACGATGCGCAGCGCCCACCGGCGTCCGACGAGATCGAACAGCGCCATGATCGGACGTCCGGTGGTCGAGCCGCGTACCGGGCGACCGGGGATCGGAGTGCTGGCCATGCAAGGAGTATTGCTTCTGAAAACAAAGCATGCCACCCTCGAGTCATGCCTCTGATTCCGAAGCATCCGAGGATTGCTCCGGCGGCACCGCCTTTCGACGACGACACGCGCGCGGCGCTCGACATCCTCGGGCCGCCGATCGCGCTGTTCGGTGTGTTCGCCCGCCGTCCCGACCGCGCGCACGCCATCGCAGGCTGGGGGCGCTACTACCTGTCTCGGCGCGGCGCGCTGTCACTACGGCAGCGCGAGCTGGCGATCGACCGCACGACGGCACTCTGCGGCGCGGGATACGAGTGGGGCATCCACATCGCTGTCTATGCCGGAAAGGCCGGCCTGACCGACGAACAGGTCGCCTCGTTGGCCACCGGGGACGCAGCTGACGCCTGCTGGAGCGACCCTGCAGACCGGGCCGTCCTCGCGACCGCAGACGCTCTGCACCACCGCGCCGATCTCGACGACGCCGAGTGGCAGACGCTGCTGGACGCGGTTGGCGAGGACGCCGCGGTCGACCTGCTCCTGCTCTGCGGCTGGTATCACGCGATCTCGTTCGCCGTGAACGCGCTGCGCCTGCCATCCGAGCCGGGCACCCCCGCCCTCGGGCAGCTGACATGAACCGCGTGAGTGTCCAGCACGCCGTCCCCCTCGACCCCGAGAGCTTCGACAACCCGCTGAAGGAGGCGACCGCCCGATGTACCGACTGACCGTGGTCTATGACGAGCCTGCCGACAAGGAGGCCTTTGACCGCCGCTACACCGACGAGCACGTCCCTCTCGTCAAGGCCTCGCCCGGGCTGGTCCGCTTCCAGCTCAGTCACCCGCAGGGCGGCACACCGTACCTCGTTGCCGAGCTGTTCTGGCACAGTGAGGACGCCTTCAAGGCCTGGGTCGCGACGCCCGAAAGGGCCGAGGTCCGCAACCACGCGGAGGGCTGCGGCACGACGTTCACGACCTACACCGGCGTCGTCGCTGAGCTCTGACCGACCACACTGGACCGTTTCCCCGACCAGGGACGCGCCGGCGGTCTCCGGCGGACTCTAGGGTCGCAGCATGCCTGAGTTCACCTGGCTCCCCGCCAACCGAGCAGCGGCCGAGGACGTCGAGGCGGTGTTCGCCGCCGGGGGTGCCCACAAGTGCCGCTGTCAGGCGCTGAAGGTGCCGGGCTGGATCTGGCGCGACACCACCCAGGAGGAGAGAGACGCCGCGCTCGTTGCGCAGACCGCCTGCGGCACCGGCGGACCGACGTCCGGGCTGATCGGCTACGTCGACGGCGAGGCAGCAGGCTGGGTGGCGGTGGAGCAGCGCGAGAACTACCCCAGGCTATGGAGCCGGAAGCAGGCGTGGATGCGGATGGACCCCGACCTGGAGGGGGTCTGGTCGGTCACCTGCTTCGTCGTGCGCAAGGGTTGGCGGCAGTCGGGGCTGACCTACGAGCTCGCCGCCGCCACTGTCGAGTACGGACGGCAGGTCGGCGCCCGCGTCCTCGAGGGCTATCCGATCGAGCCGCCGCCAGGCAAGTCCGTGATCTGGGACGAGGCGTCGGTCGGCTTGGTGCAGGTCTTCCTCGAGGCCGGCTATGCGGTGGTGGCCTCGCCTACTCTGCGGCGGCGCGTGGTGCGGCGCGGACTCGATGACCCCTCATGACGGGAAGGTCGTCAGCCGCGACGTCCAGGTCCCGCTTCGGCAACAGCCGGTCCAGCCACGCAGGGAGCCACCAGTTGGCATCGCCCAGCAGCTTCATCGTCGCGGGCACCAGCACGAGGCGCACCAGCGTCGCGTCGAGGAAGACCGCTGTCGCGAGGCCGAGGCCGAGCATCTTGAGAACGGGATCATCGCCGAACCCGAAGCCGACGAAGACCGACACCATGATCGCGGCACCGCACGAGATCGTCCGCGCCGTGACGCCGATCCCTCGCACCACCGCGTAGCCGTTGTCGCCCGTGCGCAGATACTCCTCGCGCACCCGCGAGAGCAGGAAGACCTCGTAGTCCATGGACAGCCCGAAGAGGATCGCGAACATGAACAGCGGGATGAACGAGATGATCGGCACCGTCGACTCCAACCCGATCAGGCTCGCTGCCCAGCCCCACTGGAAGACCATCACCAGCACGCCGTACGCCGCGGCGACGCTCAACAGGTTCAGCACCGCCGCCTTGAGCGGCACCAGGATGGAGCGGAACAGCACCATCAGCAGCAGGTACGACATCCCCACGACCGCGACCAGGAAGATCGGCAGCCGTTCCTCGACGCGCTGGCTGAGGTCGGACATGGTGGCGGTGTAGCCACCGACGTGCGCGGTCGCCGGGCTGTCGGCCAACGCGGCGGGCAGCACCTCGCTGCGCACCCGGTCGAGCGTGCGTGCCGTCGCGGCATCCTGTGGAGTCGTCGTCGGCCGGGCGATGACGACGGCCACGTCGGACGTCGCATCCACAGGGGCGGCTTCGGCCGACGCGATGCCCGGGTCGGCAACCAGCGCCGACACCAACGGCTCCACCACCGACCGGTCCCTGGAGACGTCGACGGCCACGACCATCGGCCCGGTGGCGCCGGGCCCGAACCCCTCGGCGACCAGGTCGTAGGCCCGCCGCTCGGTCCGCGCCTGCGGGTAGCTGCCCTGGTCAGGCAGCCCCAGCCGCATGGCGAGGACGGGCGCGGCGAGTGCGAGGAGCAGCATCGTGCCGGCGACGGCGTACGCCGCGGCGTGCCGCGAGACGTGGGCGCCCCAGCGCGACCACCGCAGCACCGCGGCGTCGGTCCCGTCGTGTCGCCCGCGCCCGCGCCTCGACCGGAGCCGCAGCAGCAGCCCGCGCGTCTGGAGCCGATGACCGGCCAGCCCGAGCAGGGCCGGCAGCAGGGTGATCGCCGCGAGCACCATCACGAACACCACCGCGGAGATGCCCACACCAGCCGCGGAGACGAACGGGAGCCCGGCGAAGGCCAGCCCGAGGATCGCCACGACGACGGTGCCGCCGGCGAAGACGACGGCCTGCCCGGCGGTGGCCAGGGAGCGGCCCACGGACTCCGCGACGTGGACGCCCGCGGCGAGGTACTCCCGGTGACGGGAGAGCAGGAACAGCGCGTAGTCGATGCCCACACCCAGCCCGACCATGGCGGCCATGACCGGCGCCCACACCGGGATGTCGATCAGCAGTCCGAGCAGCGGCAGTGAGCTGGCGCCCACCAGCAGCCCGAACAGTGCCACCGCGAGCGGCAGCCCTGCGGCCAGCAGCGACCCGAAGGCCACCACCAGGATCAGCGCCGCGACCACCAGACCGAGGACCTCGCCCACGTTGGCGGGCGGCTGCTCGAAGCTGAAGAAGAGGTCGCCGCCGGCCTCGAGCCGCAGCGACGACGAAGCCCTCGACTCCGCCAGGACGGTCTTGAGTGCGTCGAGGTCGGAGACGCCGAGCTCACCGATCTCGGGGTACTGCACCCGCAGCATCGCCACCCGGCCGTCCGGCGACACCTCCTCGGTCGTGCCCAGCACCTTCGGCAGGTCACCCACGGCCGACTCAAGCCGGTCCAGGTCGACCCTGGCCTGCCGGGAGTCCACGAAGGTCTCGCCGTCCTGGCTCGATGTCGCCACGACGTAGGCCGTGAGCCCACCAGCGCCGCTGTCGGCGCGCGCCAGCAGGTCGGCGGCGGCCTGGGAGTCGGTCCCGGGCGCCGCCAGCGAGTCGTCCAGCTGCTTCCCGAAACCGGCCGAGGCGGCGACGACCAGGACCGAGAGGAGCACCCAGGCCCCGATGGCGATCCAGGGGCGGGTGGCCGACCAGCGTCCCCAGCGGTACAGCAACCGTGACATGGAGCTTCTCCTTGCTTCGTGGTCCGGCCTCTCCGCCCGGTGGCTCCACGCTCGCGGGCCGCAGGCCCGGCCACATCGGCGTCGAAGCCGGACCCTCCTCGGCCGTTGGGAGGAGAGGCGTCTCGTCCTCTCGGTCGGTCCCCGACGCCTCGGCGGTCCCTAGGCTGGATGCGTGATCACCGCCGCCCTGCGCTCGCTGTGGGCCGAGCCCCGCGCGGCCGACGCTCCCCCACGCGTGTCGCGCGACTGGGTGCTGGTCGGAGTGCTGATGGTGACGGCACTGCTCGAGGGAGTCCTGCGGGACGACGTCGCCTGGCGGCCGTTCGCGACGATCGTGGCGGCCGGACTCGCGCCGGTGCTGCTGTGGCGGCGCACCCGGCCGCTGGCCTGTGTCGTGGTGGCCTTCGGCACCGCGATGGTGTTGGGGCTGACGACCCTGGCGGGCGGGCCCCCCAGTGTCGGCCTCGACACGATGATCTACGTCCTGGTGCTCGTCTACGCGCTGGTCCGCTGGGGCTCGGGCCGCGAGATCGTGATCGGTCTGGCGGTGGTGCTGGCCGCTGCGGTGATCGGTACGGTCGCCGACTCCACCGGGCCCGCCGAGGTCATTGGTGGGTTCGCCATCCTGGCGGCGGCGGCAGCGGTCGGAGCGGCGTTCCGCTACCGCGCCGAGAGCTGGCGCCGGGCGCTGGACCAGATCCGCAGCCAGGAGCGGGTCGGCCTCGCGCGCGAGCTGCACGACATGGTCGCCCACCACGTCTCGGCGATCGCTGTGCAGGCGCAGGCGGGCCGGGCGATGGCCGGGCAGCGACCCGAGGCGGGGCTCGAGGCGCTGGCGGTCATCGAAGGGGAGGCGTCGCGGACGCTCGCGGAGATGCGGGCGATGGTCCGGGTGCTGCGCGACGGAGCGCCGGCGGAGTACACCCCCCAGCCCGGCGTCGCCGACATGGTGTCGCTGGCCCGCCGCGACCCGGTCCCGGTCGTCGACGTGGAGCTGCCAGCTGACCTGGCCGAGCTTCCGCTCCAGGTCGACACGGCGGTCTACCGGCTGGCGCAGGAGGCGCTGACCAACGCGCTGCGGCACGCCCGCAACGCCTCGCGCGTGGAGATCCGGGTCGTCGAGGGCGCGGGAAGGCTGCGACTACGCGTGACCGACGACGGACAGATCGACCCGGCGCGGTCGGCAAGTCACGGCTTCGGGCTGCTGGGGATGACCGAGCGCGTGCAGCTGCTCGGCGGCACGCTCCGTGCCGGGCCGGCTCCCGAGGGCGGGTGGACGGTCGACGCCGAGCTGCCCACGACGGTGCTCCGATGACGGTGCGCGTGCTGGTGGCCGACGACCAGGACCTGGTGCGGACCGGTCTCTCCATGATCCTTGACGCCCAGCCCGGCATCGAGGTCGTCGGCCAGGCCGCCGACGGCCACGCCGCGGTCGAGCTGGCTCGCCGGCTCCACCCCGACGTGTGCCTGGTCGACATCCGGATGCCCGGGCTCGACGGCATCGAGGTGACCGAGCTCCTCGCAGGGCGGGGTGTCCCGGACCCGATCGCGGTGGTGGTGATCACGACCTTCGACCTCGACGAGTACATCCACGGCGCGCTCGTGGCCGGCGCCCGAGGCTTCCTGCTCAAGGACGCCGGGCCGGAGCTGCTCGTCCAGGCCGTGCATGCCGCCGCCGTCGGCGATGCCCTGATCGCGCCGAACATCACCCGGCGGCTGCTGTCCACCCTGGCCGCCAGGCAACCGTCGAGCCGACGTGCCCAGCCGATCGAGCCGCTCACCGACCGCGAGGAGGAGGTGCTGGCGCTGGTCGCCCGTGGCCGCACGAACGCCGAGATCGCCGCGGATCTCTTCATCGGCCTGACGACCGCCAAGACCCACGTCGCCAGCCTGCTGGCCAAGATCGGCGCCCGCAACAGGGTCGAGATCGCGATGTGGGCCTATGACACCGGCCGGGCGGGGGACTGAAGCCCGCCGTCCGAGGACTCGGAGAAGCCGCCTGTCTTGCCCCATCCACCGACGATCTGCAGGCGGCTCGATCAGTCGACTTCGGCGTACGCCGTCCCGCGCTCCTCGCGCACCCACAGCACTCCGTTGCCCGCCGAGGCGCCCTGCGCGATCAGGTCCCGCTTGAGCACCTTGTTGGTCGCGGTCGACGGCAGCGAGGGCGCGACACGGACGTAGCGCGGCCAGCCCTTGGTCGGCAGGTCGGCCTGGTCGGCCAGGAACGACGAGAGCTCGGCCGGGGTCAGCGTGGCGTCGTCCTGGAGCACGATCGCGGCCATCACCTGGTCCCCGACGCTGTGCTCGGCGTCCGGCACGGCGTACACCGCTCCCAGCGCGATCCCGGGGAGCCGCTGCAGGATCCGCTCGATCGGGGCGGCGGCGAGGTTCTCGCCGTCCACGCGCATCCAGTCGGCGGTGCGGCCCGCCAGGTAGATCCAGCCATCGGCGTCGCGGTAGGCCAGGTCGCCGGACCAGTACATGCCGTCCCGCATCCGCTCGTCGTTCGCGGCCTGGTCGTTGTAGTAGCCCTGGAAGTAGCCGGCGCCCTCGGTGTTGACGAGCTCGCCGACCGCCTCGTCGGCGTTGGCCAGGGCCCCGGTCGCGTCGAACTCGGCGACCGCACACTCGGTGAGGGTCTCGGAGTCGTAGATCGCCACCGCGCCGACCCCCTGGCCGATCGACCCGGGCGGGGTGCCGGGGGCGCGCGTGATGATGATCGCGAGCTCGGTGGAGCCGAACCCGTCCATCACGTGCGCGTCGAAGCGGCGCGCGAACTCCTCGATGTCGCGGTCGCTGGCCTCGTTGCCGAACGCCACCCGCAGCGGGTTGTCGGCGTCGTCGGGCTGCTCGGGCGTGGCCAGGATGTAGGCGAGCGGCTTGCCGACGTAGTTCATGTACGTCGCGCCGTAGCGCCGCACGTCGGAGAGGAACCGGGTGGCCGAGAACCGCGCCGGGACCATCGCCGCGCCCGAGCCCAGGGCGACCGCCCAGCCGGCGACGACCGCGTTGGAGTGGAAGAGCGGCATCGAGATGTAGCAGACGTCGTCGGGCGGTCACCGAGAACCGCTCGACCAGGTTCAGGCCGGAGAAGAGCACCATCAGGTGGGCCACCTGCACCGCCTTGGGCTCGCCGCTGGTGCCCGAGGTGAAGATCATCATGAAGGTGTCCATCGCGCCGACCTCGGCGTGCGGGACCAGCTCTCCGGCGGCCGGCTCGAGCTCGGTCACGTCGACCACGCGGACGCCGTCGAGACCGAGCCCGTCGACCAGGTGGGCGTGCTCGTCGTTGACCAGCAGCAGCTGGCAGTCGGATCGGCGGACATCGGCGAGGAGGGCCGGCCCCTGTCGGGTGGTGTTGAGCCCGACCAGCACGTAGCCGCCCAGCGCCGCGGCGGCCATCGACCGGAGCATGTCCGGGGAGTTCCCGAGGAGCACGCCGACGTGCAGCGGGCGGTCCGGGTCGGCGAGCGCGATGACCGCCGAGGCCTCACCGGCCGCCTCGGCCAGGTGCTCGCGCCAGGTCCACGTGCGGTCGCCGTGCCTGAGCCCGACGGTGTCGTCGTCGGCACGCTCCCGCAGGAGCTGTTGGACGGTCTCCGCCATCAGTGCGGGGCCACGTCAGGCCGGCTCGGCCGCGAGGGTCCGCCCGAGGTGCAGCGCCTGCTCGGTCGCACCTCCGTGCAGGAACTCATAGCGCTTGGCGGAGGTGAAGTAGCGGTGGGCCTCGCCGTCGAGGTCGATGCCGACGCCGCCGTGCACGTGCACGGTCGTGTGCGCGATCCGGTGGCCGGCGTCGGCCGCCCACAGCTTGGCGATCGCGACCTCGGTGTCGGCGGGCAGCCCCTCGTCCATCCGCCAGGCGGCCTGCCACAGGGTGAGCCGCTGCCCCAGCGTGTCGATGTAGCCGTCGGCCAGCCGCTGCGAGACCGCCTGGAAGGTGCCGATCGGACGGCCGAACTGCTCGCGCGTCTTGGCGTAGGACGCCGTGAGGGCCAGCGCCCCTTCGCAGATCCCGAGCTGCTCGGCCGAGCCGGCGAGGAGCAGCAGGTGCCGCAGCCGTCTGTACGCCGCCCCGTCGGCCGCGCCGACGAGCCGGTCGGCCCCGAGGGCCACGTCGTCGAGGTCGACCCGGGCCACCGCGTCGCGGTCGGAGAAGGCCTGTCCCGTCACGGCCACACCCGGGTCGCCGGGCAGGACCAGGAAGACGCCGACCCCGGACGGAGTCTCCGCCGGCACCAGGAACGCGTCGGCGTAGGGGCCGGCCTGGACGATCGCCTTGCTGCCGGAGAGGGTGTGGCCACCCTCGGACGCGGTGGCCGTCGTGGTGGGCCGTTCGGGGGAGAAGGCCCGCTCCTCGGCCACCGCCGCGGTCAGGACGTTCGCGCCGGTGGCCGCGCCGGGCAGCCACTGCTGCTTCTGGGCGTCGCTGCCGTGCTCGGCCAGGAGGCGGGTGGCCGGACCGTGGGCGGCCAGGGGCACGGGTGCGACCGTGCGGCCGACCTCGACCAGGACGCGGCAGAGCTCGACGAGGCCGAGCCCCGCGCCGTCGTACTCCTCCGGGAGCGCGAGCCCGAGCAGCCCGGCCGAGCCGAGCTCGGCCCACAGCTCGCGGTCGAAGCGCGAGCCGTCTGCCTCGACGGTCTTCATCCGCTCGTTGGTGGCCCGGTCCGCGAGGATCTTGGCGGCCAGCTCGGCTGCCTCGTCCTGCTCGGGGCTGAAGGTGAAGTCCATGGGCGGTTACCTCTTCGCTGCCGGCAGGCCGAGGCCCACGTAGCCGATGATGTCGCGCTGGATCTCGTTGGTGCCGCCGCCGAAGGTCATGACCAGCGCACTGCGGTAGTAGCGCTCGATGCGGCCGGCCAGCACCGCGCCGTCGGAGGCACCGGTGAGGCCGGCGTTGGGCCCGATCACCTCCATCAGCGACCGGTAGACCTCGGTGGCCAGCTCGGAGCCGTAGATCTTGGTGGCCGACGCCTCGGCGGGGGAGAGCGCCGTCTTCTGGTCGGCGTCGGAGGCGAGCTTCCAGTTGATCAGCGTGAGGGCCTGGATCCTGGCGTGCGCCCTGCCCAGCGCGATCTGCACCCACTCGGTGTCGATCACGCGGCTCCCGTTCGGGGTCTTGGTCTGCTGGGCCCACTCGCGGACCAGCGCGAGCGACATGGTCAGCGGCGCGGACGACGTGAGCGAGACCCGCTCGTGGTTGAGCTGGTTGGTGATCAGCGGCCAGCCGCCGTTCAGCTCGCCGACCAGGTTGGACGCCGGGACCCGCACGTCCTCGTAGTAGGTCGCGCTCGTGGAGACGCCCGCGACCGTGTGCACCGGCGTGTAGGAGAAGCCGTCGGCGTCGGTCGGCACCAGGATCATCGAGAGCCCCTTGTGACGGGGCAGGTCGGGGTCGGTGCGACAGGCCAGCCAGATCCAGTCGGCGTACTGGATGAGCGAGGTCCACATCTTCTGTCCGTTGATGACCCACTCGTCACCCTCGCGGACGGCCCTGGTCTTCAGCGAGGCGAGGTCGGTGCCGGATCCGGGCTCGGAGTAGCCGATCGAGAAGTGCAGGTCGCCCGCGAGGATCTTGGGGAGGAACGCCGCCTTCTGCTCTTCGGTGCCGTAGCGCATGATCGTCGGCCCGACGGTGTTGAGGGTGAGGTAGGGGATCGGTACGCCGAAGTCCGCCGCCACGTCGGTGAAGATCAGCTGGTCGACCATCGAGCGGGCCCGGCCGCCGTACTCCTGCGGCCACCCGATGCCGAGCCACCCGTCGGTGCCGAGCTGCTTGATCACGGCCTTGTAGACGCCCGCCTCGCCGAACTCACCCGTGGCCGACGCGAGCCCCGCCTTGACCTCCGGGGTGACGAGGTCGGAGAAGTAGCCTTGGAGCTCCTCCTTGAGGGCGACCTGCTCGGGATCGAGGGCGATGCGCATGGCGCAAAACTATAACGTGTTCTAGTCTGGAGTCCATGGTGGAGAACAGCACCCGCGCACTGGACCACGGCGCGCCACCCGAGCGGTTCGCCCGGGGCTGGCACTGCTTGGGGCTGGAGTCGATGTTCACCGACGGCCAGCCACACGCCATCGAGGCGTTCGGCGGCAAGCTGGTCGCCTGGGCCGACTCCCAGGGTCAGGTCAACGTGCTCGACGGTTACTGCCGGCACATGGGCGGCGACCTCACCCAGGGCAGCGTCAAGGGCGACGAGATCGCCTGCCCGTTCCACGACTGGCGCTGGGGCGGCGACGGCAAGTGCAAGGCGATCCCCTACGCGCGGCGGGTCCCGCTGCGGGCGCGCACCCAGAAGTACCCCGTGGCCATCCGCAACGGTCAGGTGATGATCTGGCACGACGTCGAGGGCTCCGAGCCCGACATGGACATCCTGCCGCCGGTGCTCGACGGCGTCGGCACCGACGCCTACACCGACTGGACGTGGGAGGTCCTCGACGTCCCGACCGCGCACTGCCGCGAGATCATCGACAACGTCGTCGACATGGCGCACTTCTTCTACATCCACTTCGCGTTCCCGACGTCGTTCCGCAACGTCTTCGAGGGGCACGTCGCGACCCAGTTCATGGAGTCGAAGGGCCGTCCCGACAAGGGCGGCAGCGGCTACGGCGACGCCGACCTGGTGCTCAGGTCCGAGGCGTCCTACTACGGGCCGTCCTACATGATCAACTGGCTCTGGGTCGACTACAAGGGCTTCGAGACCGAGGTCATCCTGATCAACTGCCACGTGCCGACGAGCAACAACTCGTTCAAGCTGCAGTACGGCGTGTGCGTGAAGAAGCCGGAGGGCGTGGACGAGGAGACGGCGCAGTACATCGGCCGTCGCTACTCGGAGACCTTCAAGGAGGGGTTCGAGCAGGACGTGCACATCTGGCTCAACAAGGCGCCCGTCCAGAACCCGCTCCTGTGCGAGGAGGACGGCCCGGTCTACCAGCTGCGCCGCTGGTATGAGCAGTTCTACGTCGACCAGGCCGACGTCAGCGCCGAGATGACCGACCGCTTCGAGTTCGAGGTCGACACCACCAAGGCCAACGAGTACTGGCACGCCGAGGTCGAGGAGAACCTGCGCCGCAAGGCGGAGGCCGACTCGGCGATGACGGGCACCTAGGACATGGCCTCGTTCGTCCCGACCAGCGCCGAGACGCTGGAGGACCAGCGTCTCTACACGACCGCACGGCTCACCGAGGTCTCCTGCCTCGACTGCCTGGCGACCGTCGGCGTGAAGAAGAACAGCGAGCACCACACGTCGATCCAGTGGAACGACGAGGCGCTGCGGCACTGCCCGGAGTTCTCACGGATGGACCGCCGGCCCGGCGGCCGGCCGGTGCACGCGGGCTGCTCGCGGCTGCTGGCCAGCATCGAGAGCGCGGCGCGCGAGGGCCAGGTGCCGATCGGTGCCGAGGACGGCTACTGAGGTGGGGGAGAGCTCCTACGAGCTGCAGGTCGTCGGGGTCGTGGAGGAGACCGCGGACGCGCACTCGGTGTCGTTCGCGGTGCCCGAGGGCGCCGAGGCGGAGTTCGACTACAAGCCCGGCCAGTTCCTGACCCTCGCCGTGCCGAGCGACCAGACCGGCGTCGCGGCGCGCTGCTACTCGCTCTCGTCCTCGCCCCACGACGGCGGGCCGCTGACCGTCACCGTCAAGCGCACCGCGGACGGCTACGCGTCGAACTGGGTCTGCGACAACCTGCGCGAGGGCTCGACCATCCGGGTGCTGCCCCCGTCCGGCATCTTCACGCCGGCCTCGCTCGACGCCGACCTGCTGCTCTTCGCCGGCGGCAGCGGGATCACGCCGATCATGTCGATCACGCGGACGGCGATCGCGCACGGCAGCGGCAAGATCATGCTGTTCTACGCCAACCGCGACGAGACCTCGGTCATCTTCGCCGCCGAGCTGGCGGACCTGGCCGCCGAGCACCCGCACCGGCTGGTCGTCGTGCACTGGCTCGAGTCGGTGCAGGGGCTGCCGAACCAGGAGCAGATGAAGGCGTTCACCGAGCCGTTCGCGACCTACGACGCGTTCGTCTGCGGGCCGGCGCCGTTCATGAAGCTGACGATCGCGGCCCTGCGCGAGCTGGAGTTCCCGCGCGAGCGGCGCCACCAGGAGAAGTTCATCTCGCTCGGCGGCAACCCCTTCGGTGACGTGCTCGAGGCGGAGGAGGCCGAGCACGAGATCGAGGAGGCGGAGTCGGACGCGGACTTCGAGCCTCTCGCGCCGCACCAGGGCAACGTCCGCCTCGAGGTCGAGCTCGACGGCGAGACCTACTCCTACGACGACTGGGCGCCGACCACCAGGCTGCTCGAGCACCTGGAGTCGAAGGGCGTGAAGGCGCCCTACTCCTGCCGCGAGGGCGAGTGCTCCGCGTGTGCGGTCCGGCTGCTCGAGGGCGATGTGAAGATGCTCAACAACGACGTCCTCGACGAGGAGGACCTGGCCGAGGGCATCCGGCTGGCCTGCCAGTCGCTCCCCGTCACCGACGTGGTGCGGGCGACGTACCACTGAGGGACAACCTCGGGACGGATATCCCTTCGACGGGGGACTCCCCGGCCAGCATCCTTGTCGGCATGAAGCGACTGATCCCCGTGGCCGCCGCCCTGCTGCTGCCCCTGATCGCCCTGGACGCCCCCGCACGCGCGGACGTGGCGAGCCCGGCGACGTTCACCGACGCCTCCGGCGACGTGTCGAACACCAAGCTCGACATCCGGAACGTCCGGGTCAAGAACTCCGCGAAGAAGCTCGTCGTGCGGGTGACCTTCCCCGGCAACCCGCGGGTCTTCGACTTCCCGACCGGCAACGTGTCGGTCTTCATCGACACCGACGCCTCCCGTCCCGGTGCCGAGTACGGCCACTTCATGGAGTTCTGGTCCGACTACCGGTTCGCCGAGGTGTCGAAGTGGCGAGAGCAGCCCACCCCGGCGTGGGGCCACGACCCCGAGGGTCGGTGTGTGGCGGACGCCGGCCTGATGCACGACAAGGGCCATCACCTCAAGTGGTTCCAGTACGTCGTCCGGAAGCGCCCCGGCTGCTTCACCGCCGGCGCCGTGCGGGTGTCGGTGTCGACGATGAACACCGGCGACCTGGAGCCCTACGTCGAGTACCCGAAGCCGGTCCTCGACTTCCTGGGCAAGAAGCGCCAGTGGACCGACTGGGTCAGCCAGGGCTGAACCTCGGGGGCCGCCACCGGTCCCAGAGGGTGCCGATCGCCAGCGCGAGCGCGGCGATCACCGCACCCATGATCGTGTCGATGACGTAGTGCTCCGCGGAGTAGACCAGGGTCCACGCCATGGCGACGGGGTAGAGCAGCAGCACCCAGCGCCACCAGCCGCGGAGCCTCATCACTGCGTAGAACGCGATGAGGAAGGCGAAGCCGCAGTGCAGTGACGGCATCGCCGCGGTCCGGTTGGCCAGCCCCCCGAAGACCATGGTGGTCCGCTGGATGCCGAGGTCGTGGAAGGCCCGGCTCGACATCCGGACCAGTGGCGGCAGCAGGCCGTCCTGCGCCGCCATCCACGGCGGCGCCATCGGGAAGACGATGTAGCCGGCCAGGGCGAGATAGCTGATGGTCACGTAGCGGCGGATCCAGCGGAGCCACTCGCCGCGGTCGCGGATCCACAGCACGCCGGCGATGGTCAGTCCGGCGACGAAGTGCGAGGCGTAGGTCGCGCTGGCGAGGTAGTCGTACCAGCGCAGCTCCTCGTAGCCGGCGCAGTGGTCGGCGCAGAGGTGGTGCTGCAGGCTCACGGTCGGGACGACGTCGCCACCCCAGAGTCGCGCGAGCCACTCGTCGGCCTGGATCGGCCAGACCTCGTGCGGGGTGAACCCCCAGTCGTCGGTCACCCCTCTGGCCAGTCCGTAGAACGCGAGCGCGGCCAGCCACGGCCACCAGTCCCGCGGGAACTGCCACGACCAGTCCAGCCGCCAGCAGATCGCGAGCAGCCACAGCCAGAGGGCGACGCCGATGGGGTCGTTGGGGACGCCGACCAGCCAGCACCAGAGGAACAGTGCGACGGCGTACGCCGTCACCGCGAGGACGCGCTTCAAGAGCGCCGCCGGTAGATGGTGAACTTGCCGGCCCTGTCGACCTCGTCGTAGCGGGCGTCGAGGGCCGCCTGCGCCTTGGTGAAGTCCAGCTCCCAGTCGTCGACGGACCTGTGGGCGACGATCACCCAGGTCGGCCCATCGTCGTGCTCGAGCAGGCCGTCGAGGGTGGCCAGGTCGGCGTCGCGCACGCGGGCGGGGAGGCTCCAGAGGTAGGGGTAGGACGACTCGAGGCGGGAGTCGCGGACGACGTTGGCCGCCCCGAGCACCACCACGGCGCTGTCGCCGCTCCGCGCGTGGTCGTCGAGGTAGGCGATGGCCTGCTCCTCGGGCCGCTCGATCGGGTGCGTGGCGACCCAGCCGAGCGCGACCGCCGAGCTGAGGCCCGCCAGGGCGAGCGAGATGCCGATGCTCCGGGTCACCGGTGCCGGCCGCTGCGCGAACGCCGCCGCGAGCAGGACGGCTCCCGGCACCAGCCCCATGAGGTAGTGCAGCCAGTAGCTGCCGCCCAGGAAGGCGACGAGCAGCTCGGTGGTGAGCAGCGCGTACGCCGCCACCCGCAGGTCGGGCGCGGTCCACGGGCCCTGCCTGGACCGCGCGCCGCCGCCCTTCCAGGCGAACGCGGCGACCACGAGTGGCACTCCGCTGGCCGCCAGCGCGCCCAGCAGCCCGGCCAGCCGGGCCGGGGCGTTGCCGCTGTCGCCGGCCAGCTCGCGGGCGGCGTCGACCCGGAAGCCCACGACCGCGTCCCAGAGGTCGGCGGGCACCGTGCCGCGCGCCTGGGCGACCGCCACCACGATCGCGACCGTGATGAGCGCTCCGGCCAGCATCCCCGGGAACTTCTTGCGCGCCGCGCCGCTGCTGAACAGCAGCACGACGGCGACCACGAACACATCGACCAGGCTCTGCTTGATGAGCAGCCCGAGCGCCCCGGCCACCCCGGAGGCCAGGCTGAGGAGGAACCCTCGGTACTGGTGCCGGCTGGCCGCCGCCGCGACGTACGCCAGGATCCCGACGACCAGGAACGGCAGCCCGAGCAGCTCGCCGTTGACGACGGTTGCGCCGAAGAGCGGTGTGGCCACGCAGACTGCCGCCGTACCGGCGGTCAGCAGGGGAGCGGACCGCCGTTCGGGTGCGGCGATCCTCCCCAGCACGCCGGACAGGATGACGGTCAGGACGGCCGCCAGCGCGCCGATCAGCCGCAGCGGCGTCGCCCCACCCAGCGCGTCGGCTCCCTCGAAGATCGCGATGAGCACCGGCGGCCGGTCGACCCAGAAGTCGCCGTACAGGCTGCTGCCGTCGGACCACTGGCCGCCCACGATCAGGAAGCCGGCCTCGTCGGGGCTCAGCGAGCGGCCCACGAACGGCAGCCAGGCCACGAAGACCGCCGCCGCCATGGCGATGACCCAGCTCTTCGGCGCGGTCCCGATCCGGCGCCGCCAGGGCGTGGTCGGGGCGTCAGGCACGGGCGGAAGGCTACCGAGCCGTCAGCCCACCGCCGCCACCAGCGCTGTGTAGGCGGCCTCGGCGTAGGCGCGCAGCTGGTCGGCCGGCGCCTGATCCACGAGCTCGTGCACCGCCTCGAGCCAGGGCTCGCCCCGCTCGCGGGCCGCCTGCCCGAACCGCGCGAGCTCGCCCTCGTTCGCTGGCGCGCCCGACCCTGTCACCAGCCGCGCTCGCGCCACTCCGCGAGGTGGGGTCGCTCGGCGCCGAGGGTCGAGTCGTTGCCGTGGCCGGGGTAGAACCAGGTGTCGTCGGGCAGCCGGTCGAAGATCTTGGTGGAGACCTCGTCGAGCAGCTGGGCGAAGGCGTCGGCGTCGCCGAAGGTGTTCCCGACGCCCCCTGGGAAGAGTGAGTCGCCGGTGAAGAGGTGCGGGTGCCCGGCTGGGTCGTCGTACAGCAGAGCGATCGAGCCGGGGGTGTGGCCGGCGAGGGCGATGACCTCGAGGGTGCAGTCGCCGACCGGGACGTTGTCGCCGTGCCTGACCTGAAGGGCGATGGGGATGCCCGTCTGCTCCGTGATCGCCTCCGCGTCCGGGTCGCCGGCGACCGTGGCCGCCTCGGTGGCGCCCACGACATCGGCGAGGGCACGGTGGTGGTCCCAGTGCTGGTGGGTGGTGACGACGTGGGTCAGGGGAGTGCTGCCGATCAGGGGGAGGAGCACGTCGGACCTGTCGGCGGCGTCGATCAGCACCGCCTCGCCGGTGTGCTTGCAGGTGAGCAGGTAGCAGTTGTTGGACATCTTCTCGTCCACCGCGACCTTGGTGATCGTGAGCGAGTCGAGCTCACGGGTGCCTGCCGGACCGCCCGGCGTGACCGCTCCTGTGTAGCTCACCACGGCTCCATCCTCGGCACGCGGCCGTCGTCGCTGTTCAGTCCGTCGCCGGTGCCCCGGCCCGTGATCCACCATGCCAGGGCGCTGCCCACGCCCGACACGGTGGGACCGCCCGTCCCGAACTGCCACGTGCGGTCGAGGTCGGTGGCGTGCGCGACGAACGGTGGGCCGTCGTGCACGCCGGCGCGGGAACCCATGAGCAGGTCGACGAAGTCCGGCGGCCAGTCGGCCGCGGTGTAGTCGAGGGCGAGGTCGGCGTGGTGGATCTCGACCTCGCGGACCCGCATGGTGCCGACCAGGCGGGCCGGGAACTTCCGCCCGCCCGGCGTCCGGTCGATCATCAGCTCGGCCAGGTTGTCGGCCAGCTCCTCCACCCACTCGCCGATCACGGTCGTCGAGCCGAGGAACCTGCTGCGCAACACCGAGGGCGGGGCGGAGGACAGCGCGGCGATGTCGCGGTCGCGCGCCTCGTCAGAGGCATACATCGGGACCGGCTGCCCCTCGTGCACGCCTTCCAGTGCCGCGGACAGCCCCTCGGCGTTCAGCGTCAGGTGCGCCACCACGTGCGCGCGGGTCCAGCCGGGCAGCAGGCTCGGCTGCGCCCACTGGCCCTCGGTCATCGTGTCGATCGAGCGCACGAGCCGTCGGGTGCCGGAGTCGAGCAGCTCCACGAGCTGGGGTTCGGACATGGGCTCATCCTGCCCGGCCCTGACGTGGTTCGCGACGACGCACGGGTACCGCGCACGCGGCGGATCGGCAGCATGCCGGCTCCCTGGGTTGCGGTGGGGCACTGTCGGTGGCCCGTGAGAGGCTGCCAAATGAGCAAGAACGGCGGCGCGGCGGCTTGCTCGCGGACGGTAGGCTTGCGAACGTTTGTTCGAACAGACACGACGAGAGATCGAGGACTCGCTGGTGCAGGAAAAGCTCATCATTCGGGGCGCCCGGGAGCACAACCTCAAGGACATCTCCCTCGACCTGCCGCGCGACTCCCTGATCGTCTTCACGGGGCTGTCGGGCTCCGGCAAGTCCAGCCTGGCCTTCGACACGATCTTCGCGGAGGGACAGCGGCGCTACGTCGAGTCGCTGTCGGCCTACGCCCGCCAGTTCCTGGGCCAGATGGACAAGCCCGACGTCGACTTCATCGAGGGGCTCAGCCCGGCGGTGTCGATCGACCAGAAGTCGACGAGCAAGAACCCCCGCTCGACCGTCGGCACCATCACCGAGGTCTACGACTACCTGCGCCTGCTCTACGCGCGTGCCGGCCGGCCGCACTGCCCGGTCTGCCACAGCCCGATCGAGCGGCAGACGCCGCAGCAGATCGTCGACCGGGTGATGGCGCTCGAGGACGGCACCCGCTTCCAGGTGCTGGCGCCGGTGATCCGGGGCCGCAAGGGCGAATACGTCGAGCTGTTCAAGCAGCTGCAGACCCAGGGCTTCTCGCGAGCGCGCGTCAACGGCGAGACCCACTCGCTGGAGGAACCTCCCAAGCTCGACAAGCAGAAGAAGCACACCATCGAGGTGGTGGTCGACCGGCTCGCGGTCAAGGCGTCGAGCAAGCGCCGGCTCACCGACTCGGTCGAGACCGCGCTCAACCTCGCCGGTGGCCTGGTCGTCTTCGACCTCGTCGACCTGCCCGCGAAGGACCCCGGTCGTGAGCTGAAGTTCAGCGAGCGGATGGCCTGCCCCAACGACCACCCGATCGACACCGACGAGCTCGAGCCGCGGTCGTTCTCGTTCAACAGCCCGTTCGGCGCCTGCCCGGAGTGCAGCGGCCTCGGGACCCGCATGGAGGTCGACCCCGAGCTGGTGGTCCCCGACGCGCAGGCGACCCTGGGCGAGGGCGCGATCCAGCCCTGGAGCCAGGCGCACGTCGCCGACTACTTCCTGCGGCTGATGGGCGCGCTGGGCGACGAGCTCGGCTTCGACCTCAACACGCCGTGGGAGGACCTCCCGGCCAAGGCGCAGAAGTCGATCCTCGACGGCCACTCGACCAAGGTCCACGTCGTGACGCGCAACCGCTACGGCCGCGAGCGCGCCTACTGGGCAGAGTTCGAGGGGGTCCGCACCTATATCGAGAGGCGCCACCGCGAGGCCGAGTCCGACACGAGCCGCGAGCGGTTCGAGGGATTCATGCGCGAGGTGCCCTGCCCCGCCTGCCAGGGGAGCCGGCTCAAGCCGGTCTCGATGGCGGTCACGCTCGGCGACATCGCCCTCCACGACTCGGGCCAGGGCGGCCTCAACATCGCCGAGGTCTGCGCGATGCCGATCAACGAGACCGCGCGGTTCCTCCGCGAGGTCGAGCTGTCCGTCCGCGAGCGCCAGATCGGCGAGCGGGTGCTCAAGGAGATCCAGGAGCGGCTCAACTTCCTGCTCGACGTCGGCCTCGACTACCTCTCCCTCGACCGGCCCTCCGGGTCGCTGTCGGGCGGCGAGGCGCAGCGGATCCGGCTCGCGACCCAGATCGGGGCCGGCCTGGTCGGTGTCCTCTACGTCCTCGACGAGCCCTCGATCGGCCTCCACCAGCGCGACAACCAGCGGCTGATCGAGACCCTGCTCCGGCTCAAGGACCTCGGCAACACGCTGATCGTCGTCGAGCACGACGAGGACACCATCGAGAACGCCGACTGGGTCGTCGACATCGGCCCGGGCGCCGGCGAGCACGGCGGCCAGGTCGTCCACAGCGGCACCGTCAAGGAGCTGCTCGAGCACCCCGACTCGATCACCGGCCAATACCTCTCCGGCCGCCGCGAGATCCCGGTCCCGCCGATCCGCCGCCCCCGCACGACCGGGCGCGAGCTGACGGTCGTCGACGCCCGTGAGCACAACCTGCGCAACATCGACGTGACCTTCCCCCTCGGACTGTTCGTCGCCGTCACCGGCGTCTCCGGCTCGGGCAAGTCCACGCTGGTCAACGACATCCTCTACACCTCGCTGGCCAAGCAGATCTACCGATCCAGGGCGATCCCCGGCCGGCACCAGCGGATCACCGGGCTCGAGCACGTCGACAAGGTGATCCACGTCGACCAGTCGCCGATCGGCCGCACGCCGCGGAGCAACCCGGCGACCTACACCGGGGTCTTCGACCACATCCGCAAGCTGTTCGCCGCGACCCCCGAGGCCAAGATGCGCGGCTACCAGCAGGGCCGGTTCTCCTTCAACGTCAAGGGCGGTCGCTGTGAGGCGTGCGCCGGCGACGGCACCATCAAGATCGAGATGAACTTCCTCCCGGACGTCTACGTCCCGTGCGAGGTGTGCCACGGCGCCCGCTACAACCGCGAGACGCTCGAGGTCCACTACAAGGGCAAGACGATCGCCGAGGTCCTCGACATGCCGATCGAGGAGGCCGTCGACTTCTTCGCCGCCGTCCCGGCGATCAACCGGCACATGAAGACGCTGGTCGAGGTCGGTCTGGGCTACGTCCGGCTCGGGCAGCCCGCCACGACCCTCTCCGGCGGTGAGGCGCAGCGGGTCAAGCTCTCCTCCGAGCTGCAGAAGCGCTCCACCGGCGGCACCGTCTACGTCCTCGACGAGCCGACCACCGGGCTGCACTTCGAGGACATCCGCAAGCTGCTGCTGGTCCTCGGCCGGCTCGTCGACCAGGGCAACAGCGTCCTGGTCATCGAGCACAACCTCGACGTCATCAAGACCGCCGACTGGCTGATCGACATGGGTCCCGAGGGCGGCTCGCGCGGCGGCATGGTGGTCGCGGAGGGCACTCCGGAGCAGGTGGCCGACAACAACGACAGCTTCACCGGGGCCTTCCTCAAGCCGCTGCTGCACGGCAAGGAGGCCAAGCAGCCGGCCCGCAAGAAGCCTGCGGCCTCGGCGCCGCCGCCCAAGCCGCGCAGGAAGGCACCGGCCCGCAAGGCGACCGCCACCAAGCGGGCCGCTCGCAAGTCCGCCTGAACCCCGGCGCTGAACTCCCAGACCGGCTCGATCGTGGATGAGAGAGGTCTCATCCGACTCACAGCGCCTGTTCATGTTGGTCTCGTAGACCGCAGCTAGTGTCCCGTTCAGCGACCCGTTCGACTCGACAATGCGAGGACCGCCCTCATGAGCACCGACAAGATCTCTCGCCGTTCGCTCGGCGGCCTGGCGGCCGCGGGTGTCGGCCTACCCCTCCTGGCCGCCTGCGGCAGCGACGACCCGGAGACCGCCTCCGACCCGACCGGCTCCAGGTCGTCCGCGGCGGGCTCCACCGGGAGCGCGCCCGCCGGCGGTGGTGAGGTGCTCACCCCGGCCTCGGCCATCGAGGTCGGCGGCGGCGCGATCTTTCCCGACGCGGAGGTCGTCGTCACCCAGCCCAGTGAGGGTGAGTTCAAGTGCTTCACGGCGGTCTGCACCCATCAGGGCTGCCTCGTGAGCAGCGTGTCCGACGGCACGATCAACTGCGACTGCCACGGCAGCCAGTTCTCCATCGAGGACGGCGAGGTGGAGGAAGGACCCGCGACGTTCCCGCTCGCGGAGGTCCCGATCACGGTCTCAGGCGACTCGATCAGCCTGGCCTGACCGACTTCGACACGTCCGATCCCTCGGCGAGTGCCCGGGAGCAGGGGTCTGTCGGCGTGGGCTCGTAGGGTTGATCCGTGCCTGCCGCGTCGTTCCGTCCCGCGACCGGGTCGATCCCGACCCAGCCCGGGGTCTACCGGTTCCGCGACGCGCGCGGCCGGGTGATCTACGTCGGCAAGGCGAAGAACCTGCGGTCCCGCCTGTCGTCCTACTTCCAGGACATCGGCAACCTCCACGCGCGCACCGCGACCATGGTGACGACGGCCGCCGGTGTCGACTGGACAGTGGTCAACACCGAGGTCGAGGCGCTGCAGCTGGAGTACTCCTGGATCAAGGAGTTCGACCCGCGGTTCAACGTGAAGTACCGCGACGACAAGTCCTACCCCTGGCTGGCCGTGACGGTCGGCGACGAGTTCCCGAGGGTGATGGTCGGCCGGGGCGCCAAGCGCAAGGGCACCCGCTACTTCGGCCCCTACAGCCACGCGTGGGCGATCCGCGAGACCGTCGACATCCTGCTCAGGGTCTTCCCGATGCGGAGCTGCTCCAACGGCGTCTTCAAGCGCTCCGGCCAGATCGGGCGGCCATGCCTGCTCGGCTACATCGACAAGTGCTCGGCGCCGTGCGTCGGCAACATCTCGGCCGACGACCACCGCGAGATCGTCGACGACTTCTGCGACTTCATGGGCGGCCAGACCCGGCCGTTCATCAGGCGGATCGAGCGCGAGATGTACGCCGCGTCCGACCGGGAGGACTTCGAGAAGGCCGCCCGGCTCCGTGACGACCTCGGCGCGATGGAGCGCGCGCTCGAGAAGCAGGCCGTCGTGCTGGGCGACGGCTCCGACGTCGACGTGATCGCGCTCGCGGAGGATCCCCTCGAAGTCGCCGTGCAGGTCTTCTACGTGCGGGGCGGACGGATCCGCGGCCAGCGCGGCTGGGTGGCCGACCGCGTCGAGGAGGGCGGCACGCCCGAGCTGGTCGAGGACTTCCTCCTCCAGCTCTACGCCGGTCCCGGAACCGACGAGGCCGCCGACTCGATCCCGAGGGAGATCCTCGTCCCCGAGCTGCCCCCGGACGTCGAGACGTTCGAGCAGCTCCTCGGCGACCACCGGGGGAGTCGGGTGCAGATCCGGGTGCCCCAGCGCGGCGACAAGAAGACCCTCCAGGAGACGGTGGCCAGCAACGCCCGTCAGGCGCTGGCCCTCCACAAGACCAAGCGCGCCAGCGACCTCACCACCCGCAACCGCGCGCTCGAGGAGATCCAGAAGGCCCTCGAGCTCGACGACGTCCCCTTGCGCATCGAGTGCTACGACGTCTCCAACCTCCAGGGCACCGAGGTGGTGGCCTCGATGGTCGTCTTCGAGGACGGCCTGGCCCGCAAGGGCGAGTACCGCCGCTTCGTGATCAAGGGCGTCGACGGCCAGAACGACGTCGCCTCGATGCACGAGGTGATCACCCGCCGCTTCCGCCGGCTCCTCGACGAGCAGGCCAGGTCGGAGCTGAGGCCCGGCGACGACCAGAGCGGTCCGATGCTCGTCGATCCGGAGACCGGTCGACCGCGCAAGTTCGCCTATGCGCCGGGCCTGGTGGTCGTCGACGGCGGCCCGCCGCAGGTGGCGGCGGCCCAGCGCGCCCTCGACGAGCTCGGCGTCGTCGACATCCCGGTCGTCGGGCTGGCCAAGCGGCTGGAAGAGGTCTGGGTGCCCGGCCAGGAGGACCCCGTCATCCTGCGCCGCTCGTCCGAGGGCCTCTACCTCCTCCAGCGGATCCGCGACGAGGCACACCGCTTCGCGATCACCCACCACCGCTCGCGGCGTTCGAAGTCGATGGTCGAGAGCATGCTCGACGACGTGCCGGGCCTCGGCGAGGTACGACGCAGGACGCTGCTCAAGCACTTCGGATCGCTCAAGAAGCTGCGCGAGGCCGAGCTCGCCGACATCGCGCTGGTGCCGGGGATCGGCCCCACGACGGCAGCCGCGATCAAGGACGCGGTGGCCGCGGCCAACGCCACTCGACAGACTGTCTCCGTGAACACCGCCACGGGCGAGATCGAGGAGTGACCACGCTGTGACGACCGAGGACGCCACGGCCAAGCCCGGTGAGCTGGTGGTGGTGACCGGCATGACCGGAGCCGGCCGCAGCACCGCCGCCAAGGAGCTCGAGGACCTCGGCTACTACGTCATCGACAACCTGCCGCCGGGGCTGCTCAAGGACGTCGTCCGGCTGGTCGACCAGAGCAAGGGCCCTGCCCAGCCCGTGGCCCTGGTGATCGACGTCCGGTCCGGTGCGTTCTTCGACTCGCTCACCGAGAACCTCGCGCACGGCGCGACCGGACGGCACGCGACGCTCGTCTTCCTCGAGGCCAGCGACGAGGTCCTCGTCCGGCGTCAGGAGGCCGCACGGCGCCCCCACCCGCTGCAGGGCGACGGCCGGCTGCTCGACGGGCTCCAGCGCGAGCGCGAGGTGCTGGCCGGGCTGCGCGGCGACGCCGACCTGGTCATCGACACCTCCAACTTCAACGTGCACCAGCTCACCGACCGGATCGCAGACGAGTTCGGCACGCCGTTGACCGTGCGCCTGAAGGTGAGCGTCGTCAGCTTCGGCTTCAAGTACGGCATCCCGGTCGACACCGACTTCATGGCTGACATGCGCTTCCTGCCCAACCCGCACTGGATCCCCGAGCTGAGACAGCGGACCGGCCTCGACCCGGAGGTCGCCGACTACGTGCTCGCGCAGCAGGGTGCCGCCGAGTTCGTGGAGCGCTGGGTCGAGCTGATCTCCGGCGTCGCGGACGGCTACCTCGGCCAGGGCAAGCGGTTCGCGCAGGTGGCGATGGGTTGCACGGGCGGCAAGCACCGCAGCGTCACGGTGACCGAGGAGGTCGTCCGCCGCCTGCAGGCCCGCGGCATCGAGGCCCGCGCCTACCACCGCGACCTGGGGCGGGAGTGACGACCACGTGATGACCAGGTGATGGCCGGGTGATCGCCCCATGATGGACAGAGCGGTGGCCGTGGTGGCCTTCGGCGGTGGCCACGGGCTGCACGCGTCGCTGTCGGCGCTGCGCCTGCTGGTCGACGAGCTCGTGGTCGATGACCTGACCGCGGTCGTCACGGTCGCCGACAACGGAGGCTCGTCGGGCCGGCTGCGCGGGGAGTTCGGCGTCCTCCCGCCCGGTGACCTGCGGATGGCGCTGGCCGCCCTGTGTGGCCGCAACGAGTGGGGCGTCACCTGGTCGCGGGTGCTGCAGCACCGCTTCGCCGGCGAGGGCGAGATGCGCGACCACGTGGTCGGCAACCTGCTCATCGTCAGCCTCTGGGAGCTGCTCGGTGACCACGTCGACGCCCTCGACTACGTCGGCCGGCTGCTCGGCGCGACCGGCCGGGTGCTGCCGATGGCCCTGGTGCCGATGGACATCACAGCGGAGGTGCGCGGCCTGGTGCCCGGTGACCCCGACGCCCTCACCAGCGTCAGCGGTCAGGTCGAGGTCGCGACCACCGACGGGGTGATCGACTCGATCGCGCTGGTCCCGCCCGACCCGCCGGCGGCGCCCGAGGCGCTGAAGGCGATCGAGGCGGCGGAGTGGATCGTGCTCGGGCCGGGCTCGTGGTTCACCTCGGTCATCCCGCACCTGATGGTGCCCGCTTTGCGGACCGCCCTGGTCAGCACCGACGCCAAGATCGTGGTCGTGCTCAACCTCACGGCGGAGGCGGGCGAGACACCCGGCTTCGGCCCGGCCGACCACCTCCGGGTGCTCGCCGAGCACGCTCCTGACCTGGGCGTCCACACCGTCCTCGCCGACCAGAACGTCGGCACCGAGGAGCGCGCCGAGCTCGAGGAGACGGTCGCGGCCTACGGCGCGCAGCTGGTCTTCGACGACGTCGCCGAGGCGCCCGGGTCGCCGCGTCACGACCCCATCAAACTGGCCGCGGCGTACTCCAGGATCATGAGCGGATCGGGCTGAAAACAAGGAGAAATGGTCGAGTCGGAGGGTTGTTGACGCGCGTGCAAGGATCGCCTCATGGCGATGACGGCACAGGTGAAGTCCGAGCTGGCCAACACGCAGATCACCAAGACTTGCTGCCGCAAGGCCGAGGTCGCCTCGATGCTCCGGTTCGCGGGCGGGCTCCACATCGTCAACGGCAAGATCGTCGTCGAGGCCGAGCTCGACACCGGCGCCGCTGCCCGTCGGCTGCGCACCGACGTGTCCGAGGTCTACGGCCACGAGTCGGACGTGGTGATGGTGCAGGGCAACGGGATCCGCAAGGGCAGCCGCTACATCGTCCGGATCAGCAAGCAGGGTGAGGCGCTCGCTCGTCAGACCGGCCTCCTCGACCAGCGAGGCCGACCCGTCCGCGGGCTGCCGCCGGCCGTCGTGTCTGGTGGTGGCTGCGACGCGGTGGCCGCGTGGCGCGGTGCGTTCCTGGCCCACGGGTCCCTGACCGAGCCCGGTCGCTCCTCCTCGCTCGAGGTCACCTGCCCCGGCCCCGAGGCGGCGTTGGCCCTCGTCGGCGTGGCCCGGCGGCTCGGGATCCAGGCCAAGGCCCGCGAGGTCAGGGGCATCGACCGAGTCGTCATGCGCGACGGCGACGCGATCGGGCAGCTCCTCACCCGGCTCGGCGCGCACGAGTCGCTCATGGCCTGGGAGGAGCGGCGGATGCGGCGCGAGGTCCGCGCCACCGCCAACCGGCTCGCGAACTTCGACGACGCCAACCTGCGCCGTTCCGCGCGCGCCGCCGTCGCGGCGGGCGCGCGCGTCGAGCGGGCCCTGGAGATCCTGGGCGACGAGATCCCCGACCACCTCAAGATGGCGGGCGCGCTCCGCCTCGAGCACAAGCAGGCCTCTCTGGAGGAGCTCGGCCAGCTCCACGACCCGGTGCTCACCAAGGACGCCATCGCCGGCCGGATCCGCCGGCTGCTGGCGATGGCCGACAAGCGGGCCGAGGATCTCGGCATCCCCGACACCGAGTCGTCGCTGACCCCGGAGATGCTCGCCGAGGAGTAGCCGCTCCCGGTTACTCGCACGTACGCCGGACGCCGCTATGGCGTCGTCCAGCTGGCTCGGTAGGGTCGACTTGATCGTTCCAACGACCACAGGAGCTACCGCAGTGACCGTTCGCGTCGGCATCAACGGCTTCGGCCGCATCGGCCGCAACTTCTTCAGGGCCGTCGTGGCCTCCGGTGCAGACATCGAGATCGTCGCCGTCAACGACCTGACGGACAACAAGACTCTCGCCACGCTCGTGAAGTACGACTCGATCCTGGGTCGGCTCGACGGCGAGGTGACCCACACCGACACCGAGATCACCGCCGCGGGCCACACGTTCAAGGTCTTCGAGGAGCGCGACCCGGCGAAGCTCGACTGGGCCTCGGTCGGCGCCGACGTCGTCATCGAGTCCACGGGCTTCTTCACCGACGCCGAGCAGGCCAAGGCCCACATCGGTGGTGGCGCCAAGAAGGTCATCATCTCCGCGCCCGCGAAGAACGAGGACGTCACCATCGTGATGGGCGTCAACGAGGGCGACTACGACCCGGCGACGCACACGATCATCTCCAACGCCTCGTGCACGACCAACTGCCTCGGGCCGATGGCCAAGGTGCTGAACGACGAGTTCGGCATCGTCAAGGGGCTGATGACCACCGTGCACGCCTACACCGGCGACCAGAACCTGCTCGACGGCCCCCACAAGGACCTGCGCCGGGCCCGCGCGGCGGCGACCAACATCGTCCCGACCTCGACCGGTGCCGCCAAGGCCATCGGCCTGGTCCTGCCCGAGCTCAAGGGCAAGCTCGACGGCTACGCGCTGCGCGTGCCCGTGCCGACCGGCTCGGCCACCGACCTGACCTTCGAGGCCGGCCGCGAGACCACCGTCGAGGAGGTCAACGCCGTGGTGAAGGCGGCGGCCGACGGCCGCATCCTGCGCTACAGCGAGGACCCGATCGTCTCCAGCGACATCACCACCGACCCCGCGTCCTGCATCTTCGACGCGCCGCTCACCAAGGTGATCGGCAACCAGGTCAAGGTGGTCGGCTGGTACGACAACGAGTGGGGCTACTCCAACCGGCTCGTCGACCTCGTCAACTACGTCGGCGAGACGCTTTAGGCATGGGGGAGTTCGCCGGGCTGGGCGAGGTCTCAGGCAGGAGGGTCCTCGTCCGGTCGGACCTCAACGTGCCGCTCGACGGCACCCGCATCACCGACGACGGCCGGATCAGGGCGAGCGTCCCGACCATCAAGGCCCTCGTCGACGCGGGCGCCCGGGTGGTCGTGACGGCGCACCTCGGCCGGCCCAAGGGCGAGCCGGAGGACCGCTTCTCGCTGCGTCCCGTGGCCCAGCGACTGGGAGAGCTGCTCGACGTCGAGGTCGCGTTCGCGACCGACACCGTCGGTGACTCGGCCCGCGACGTGGTGGCCGCGCTCGCGGACGGCCAGGTCGCGGTGCTGGAGAACGTCCGCTTCAACCCGGGCGAGACCAGCAAGGACGACGCTGAGCGCGGCGAGTTCGCGGACCGGCTGGCCGAGCTTGCGGATGCCTACGTGTCCGACGGGTTCGGCGCCGTGCACCGCAAGCACGCGTCGGTCTACGACGTCGCGCAGCGGCTCCCGCACGCCATGGGTGGGCTGGTCGCGGCCGAGCTCGACGTGATGAAGCGGCTCACCCAGGACCCCGAGCGGCCCTACGTCGTCGTGCTCGGCGGCTCCAAGGTCTCCGACAAGCTCGGCGTCATCGACAGCCTCCTGGGGCAGGCCGACACGCTGCTCATCGGCGGCGGCATGGTCTTCACCTTCCTCAAGGCCCAGGGCCACGACGTCGGCAAGAGCCTCCTGGAGGAGGACCAGGTCGGAGTGTGCGGCGAGTACCTCCAGCGCGCCGAGGACACCGGCGTGCGCATCGTGCTGCCCACCGACATCGTGGTGGACACCGCGTTCCCCTCCGACGACAGGGAGCCCGAGCCGCGGGTCGTCGCGGCCGACGCGATCCCGTCCGACGCGCTGGGGCTCGACATCGGCCCCGACTCGGCCCGGGTCTTCGCCGAGGCGGTCGCCGGCGCGCACACGGTCTTCTGGAACGGCCCGATGGGCGTCTTCGAGACCCCGGCGTTCGCCGAGGGCACCCGCGTCGTCGCCGAGGCCCTCACGAAGGTCGACGGGCTCTCCGTGGTCGGCGGCGGGGACTCCGCGGCCGCCGTACGCACCCTCGGGTTCGACGAGGACGCGTTCGGCCACATCTCCACCGGAGGCGGTGCCAGCCTCGAGTACCTCGAGGGCAAGGAGCTGCCCGGACTCGTCGTACTGGAAGGCTGACCCCATGGCAGACACCCGCACCCCGCTGATGGCGGGGAACTGGAAGTCGAACCTCAACCACCAGGAGGCGGTGGTCCTCGTCCAGAAGCTGGCGTGGACCCTCGACGACAAGAAGCACGACTTCGCGCGCGTCGAGGTGGTCGTGGTCCCGCCGTTCACCGACATCCGCTCCGTGCAGACGCTGGTGGACGGCGATCGGCTCTCCATCCGCTACGGCGCCCAAGACGTCTCGGAGCACGACGGCGGCGCCTACACCGGCGAGATCTCCGCTGCGATGCTGGCCAAGCTCGGCTGCTCCTACGTCGTCGTGGGGCACAGCGAACGGCGCGAGCACCACGGCGAGACCGACGAGGTCGTCAACACGAAGGCGCACCAGGCGCTCGGGGCGGACATGACGCCCATCGTCTGCGTCGGCGAGGGGCTCGAGGTCCGGCAGGCCGAGGAGCACGTCACGCACTGCATGTCGCAGGTCGAGGGCTCGCTGGCCGGGCTCACGGCCGAGCAGGTGGCCGACCTGGTCATCGCCTACGAGCCGGTCTGGGCGATCGGCACCGGCGAGGTGGCGACCCCGGCGGACGCCCAGGAGGTCTGTCAGGCCATCCGCGGACAGGTCCGTGAGGCCTACGGCGACGCGGCCGCCGACGGCGTACGCATCCTCTACGGCGGGTCGGTGAAGGCCGCCAACGTCGCGGGGATCATGGCCGAGGCAGACGTCGACGGCTGCCTGGTCGGTGGGGCGAGCCTGCAGGCGGACGAGTTCGGCGGGATCTGCCGCTACTACGACATGCCGACGCTGTGATCACCCTTTCGGGCGATCCGGATACGTGACGTAGGATCCCCGGCGTGGACCTGAACCTCATCTTCACGATCATCCTGATCACGGCCAGTCTTCTGATGATCATGCTCGTGCTGCTGCACAAGGGTCGCGGTGGCGGCCTCTCCGACATGTTCGGAGGGGGAGTCTCGAGCTCCCTGGGCGGCTCCTCGGTGGCCGAGCGGAACCTGGACCGGCTCACCGTCGGTATCGGTGTGATCTGGTTCGCCACCGTGATCGGGATGGGCCTGTTGCTGGCCTACCAGGGCTGAGGAAGGACCCGAGATGGCAGGTGGAGGAAACGCCATTCGCGGGAGCAGGGTCGGGGCTGGTCCCATGGGCGAGGCGGAGCGCGGCGAGGCCGCACCCCGTCAGGCAGTCACCTATTTCTGTTCGCACTCACACCGCTCCGTGGTGACCTTCGCCGTCGAAGCCGCAGTCCCCGAGTCATGGGACTGCCCGCGCTGCGGGCTGCCCGCCAGCCTCGACTCCGAGAATCCTCCGCCGGCGCCCAAGATCGAGCCCTACAAGACCCACCTCGCCTACGTGAAGGAGCGCCGCTCCGACGCCGAGGCGGCCACCATCCTCGAAGAGGCTCTCGACCTCCTGCGCTCCCGCCGCAAGTCCGGCGACATCATCTTCTGACGGCTCTCCTTCTTGCCGAGTCGGCGTTGCTGCTGACGAGTAGCTTGCCGAGTCGGCGTTACCGCTGAGCAGTAACGCCGACTCGCCGGCGTCAGAGGTAGACGCGGGTACGTCGCAGGTCGCGCGCCCGAGCGGCTCCGGCCACCAGCAGTTGGGGTGCGTCGGCCTCGCGGCCGAACACGTTCTTCTTGGTGAACGGGTCCACGACCCAGCCGTGCTGCTCCACCGCCTCGCGGCGTCGCCTGTCGTGCTCGCGCTGCTCCGGGGCGGTGTGCCACTCCTCACCGTCGTACTCGGCTGCGTACCCGAGTTCTGGGTTCGCGAGATCCAGGATCGCGATGAGGACACCGTCGACCCACACTTCGAACTGCGGTGTCGGTCGAGGCAGCCCGGTGTCCAGCCACCGGAGTCGCAGGACCGACTCGCCGGGTGAGGCGGCCCGGCCGTCGGCCAACGGGGCGAGCGCCCGAAGAGTGGTGACCCAGCGCTGGCCGCGGAAGCGCTCGATGCCGGCCAGCAGCTCCTCGTGCGAGAAGCGTCCCAGCCTCAGCATCGCGTCAAGCGCGGCGAGGGCGCGCTCCGGCCAGCGGACGCGACCGAGATCCCATGCCGTGCGGATCGGGGTCGTCACGGCCAAGCCGCGGACCTCCATGATGTCGAGGGGGCGCAGGTTGCGCTCGCCGCTCTCGGTGAGGCCGTTACGAAGCCGTCCGTGGCCCGAGGGCCTGAACACCCGGATCGGCGCCACGTGGATGTGTTCGTTGGGTGCGAGGACCATCTCGGCGCCGTGCAGCCATCCGGCGTGCCGATCCACGATGACGCAGTCATCCGGAACGACGAGTCCCAGAGCCTCCGCGCGCATCAGGATGCCGTCGGGGAGCTGTGCGGCGACGTAGACGCCGGGCAGGACCTGGCGGAGCAAGCCCTGCCGACACAGCCAGGTCAGATGGTGTTTCCGAACTCCGAGTGCCTTGGCGACCGGCGCGGTGAACGGTACGTCGAGCGGCAGTGGACAACGTTCGTCAAGGTAGGGCTCGTGGGCCCATCGTGTGAGATCCATGCCTGACTTCTGCGCCGCAGGTGGGCGGCACGATCAGCGCTCTCCGCGACCTGTGGAAATGTCCGACGCGCATGATGCCTGTGGACAGTTCCGGGACATCCAAGGCGCCGAGTCGGCGCTACCGCTGAGCGGTAGCGCCGACTCGGCTTGTTACTCGTGAGCGGGAACGCCGACTCGCGGGGGGTCAGAGCTGGGAGGCGGCGGCGCGGTCGATGAACCAGATGGTCTCGTCGCTGCCCTGGACACCGGCAGCGGGGATGTCGTGGAGGTCGGTGCCCTCGGCCAGCGCGCGGGCGACGGCACCGGACTTCTCCTCGCCGCTGACGAGGAACCACACGGCCTTGGAGCGGTTGAGGGCCGCGAGGGTGAGGCTGATCCGCTCGGGCGGGGGCTTGGGCGAGCCGGTGACGGGGACGGCGACCTCGTCGTCGGCGTCGAGCTGGGGGAAGCCGGGGAACAGCGAGGCGATGTGGCCGTCGGGTCCGATGCCGAGCATCAGCACGTCGAAGGCACCGCTGCCGTAGGTGCGCAGCTCGTCGGCGTACGCCGAGGCGCCCTCCTCGACGCTCGCGGCCGACTCGGTCGACGGCATCGGGTGGATCTTGGCCGGGTCGACGTCGACCTGGTCGAGGAAGGCCTCACGAGCCTGGCGCTCGTTGCGGTCGTCGGAGGCCGGCTCGACGAACCGTTCGTCGCCCCACCAGATCACGACCCGCGACCAGTCCACCTCCGTGGACGGGGCGAGCCGGGCCAGCTCCTGGTGGACGGCGTCGGCGATGGTGCCGCCGGTGAGGGCGATCTGGGGCTCGTGGCCGCTGCTCTGGGCGTCGGTCAGCCGGGCCAGCAGCTCGCCGGCGATCGCGGTGGCAAGCGCGTCGGCGGACTCGTGGACCTCGATCCGGGGCGGGGTGTCGGGAGTGCTCACAGCGACCTGCTCCTGGTCAGCGTCTTGGCGACCGCTGCGTAGACGTCGTCCTCGTCGAGGCGGCGCAGCTCCTCGGCCAGCAGCTCGTCGACCCCGCGACGGCGCAGGGCGATCGGCCGGTCGGGGTGGCCGGGGGAGGTGTACGTCGCCAGCCGTCCGTCGGGCCGGGAGATCCGGATGGGACCCTGCCTGGTCTCGAGCTCGACCACGGTGATGCCGGGCCCACCGGAGCCCTTGCGGGCGATGTCGACCTTCAGCCGGTTGCGCAGCCACGCCACCAGCAGGTCCGCCGACGGGTTGACCCGCTCGGCGCTCACGAAGCCACCGGTCACCTTGACCGGGTGCTGGTCGAGAGCGGCCGCGAGCAGTGCCCGCCAGGGGGTGAGCCGGGTCCAGGCCAGATCGGTGTTGCCGGGCGTGTAGGCCTTGCACTGCGCGTGCAGCGCCTTGGACCTGCCGCGGGAGACGTTGGCCGAGTCGGTGATCCGACGCTGGGCGAGCAGGCCGAGCGGGTCGCCGGCGGGGTCGGCGGGCGGGTCGGTCGGCCACCAGACCGCGACGGGGGAGTCGGGCAGCAGCAGCGGGAGCACGACGGAGTCGGGATGCTTGGTGACCTCACCGCTGAGCTTGATCAGTGCGGTCTCGCCGGTCCAGCCGGAGCCGCTGCCGACCTGGGCGTCCACCTGCGACTCACCGCGGCCGTCTCCGAGGATCACGCCGAGCACCCGCGCGGGGTGCTCGTGGGACGCCTCGCGGGCCATCTCCATGGCCCGGTCGGCCTCGTCCTCGTCGGCCACGACGACCATGGTCATCACCATGCCCATCGCGGGGCTGCCGGCCCGGCTGCGGGCCCGCAGGAACTCGGCGGCGATGCTCGCCGAGTCGGTGTCTGAGAGAGCGATCATCATGGCTAGGGTCGCCTCCAGGTACGTCCGTCGCGTGCGAGCATCTTGTCGGCGCCCTCGGGTCCCCAGCCGCCGGAGGCGTAGGGCTCGGGCCTCCCCTTCTTCGCCCAGAACTCGAGGATCGGGTCGAGGATCTGCCAGGACAGCTCGACCTCCTCGTGCCGGGGGAAGAGCGGCGGGTCACCCAGGAGTACGTCGAGGATCAGCCGCTCGTAGGCCTCCGGCGAGGACTCCGTGAACGAGCCGCCGTAGACGAAGTCCATGTTGACGTCGCGGATCTCCATGCCGGCGCCGGGCACCTTGGAGCCGAACCGCAGCGTGACGCCCTCGTCGGGCTGGACCCGGATCACGAACGCGTTCTGGGTGAGCTCCTCGACCGCGGAGTCGCTGAACGGCTGGTGCGGCGACTTCTTGAAGACGACCGCCACCTCGGTGACGCGGCGGCCGAGCCGCTTGCCGGTGCGCAGGTAGAACGGCACCCCGGCCCAGCGCCGGTTGTCGACGTGCAGGGTGACCGCGGCGTAGGACTCGGTCGGCGACGTCTTGCGGACGCCCTCCTCCTCGAGGAACCCCCGGACCTTGCGCCCGCCCGACCAGCCCGCGGCGTACTGCCCGCGCGAGGTGGTGAGATCCAGCCGCGACGGGAGCCGCACGGAGGCGAGCAGCTTCTGCTTCTCGTGGCGCAGGGAGTCGGCGTCGAAGGCCCGGGGCTCCTCCATCGCGACCAGCGCCATCAGCTGGAGGAGGTGGTTCTGGATCACGTCGCGGGCCGCGCCGATGCCGTCGTAGTAGCCGGCCCGACCCTCGATGCCACCGTCCTCGGCCATGGTGATCTGCACGTGGTCGACGTAGTTGCTGTTCCAGAGCGGCTCGAACATCTCGTTGGCGAAGCGCATGGCGAGGATGTTCTGGACCGTCTCCTTGCCGAGGTAGTGGTCGATCCGGAAGATCTCGTTGGGCGCGAAGACCGCCATCAGCGCGTGGTTGAGCTCGCGCGCCGACTCGAGGTCGTGCCCGAACGGCTTCTCGATCACCACGCGCCGCCACGAGTCGCCGTCGACGTGGGCGAGCCCGTGCTCCTTGAGCTGGTCGGCGACGGTGCCGAAGAACGCCGGCGGGATGGCCATGTAGAAGGCGTGGTTGCCGTCGGTGCCGCGGACCTCGTCGAGCTCCTCGATGGTGCGGCGCAGCCGGTCGAAGGCGACGTCGTCGTCGAAGTCTCCGGAGACGAACCGGAACCCCTCGGCCAGCTGCTTCCAGGTCTCCTCGCGGAACTCCGTGCGGGCGTGCTGCTTCACCGAGTCGTGGACGATCTTGGCGAAGTCCTCGTCGGCCCAGTCGCGGCGCGCGAACCCGGTCAGGCTGAAGCCCGGCGGCAGGAGCCCGCGGTTGGCCAGGTCGTAGATCGCCGGCATCACCTTCTTGCGGGACAGGTCGCCCGTGACCCCGAAGAGCACCATGCCGCACGGCCCAGCGATCCGGGGCAGCCTGCGGTCCTGCGGGTCCCGCAGCGGGTTGGGCCTCACCATCGGATGACCATCAGCGGCGCTGCTTCCTGTAGTAGGCGATGAGGGACTGCGTGGAGGAGTCCTGCTCGGCCGCGACGGACTCGTCGCCGGCCACGGCCGGGGCGAGCTGTTGCGCGAGCTGCTTGCCGAGCTCGACCCCCCACTGGTCGAAGCTGTCGATGCCCCAGACCGCGCCCTCGGTGAAGGTGATGTGCTCGTAGAGCGCGATCAGCTGGCCCAGCACCGACGGCGTCAGCTCCGGCGCCATGATCGACGCCGTCGGGCGGTTGCCCGGGAAGGTCCGTGCGGGTACGACGGCTTCGTCGGCACCTTCTGCCCGCACCTCGTCGGCGGACTTGCCGAAGGCCAGCGCGCGCGTCTGGGCGAAGAAGTTGGCCAGGAACAGCTCGTGCACGTCCGCGCTCTGACCGTCGATGGCGTCGCGGAGCGGGTAGGCCGGGTTGGCGAAGGCGATGAAGTCGGCGGGCACGAGGCGGGTGCCCTGGTGGATCAGCTGGTAGAACGCGTGCTGCCCGTTGGTGCCGGGCTCGCCCCAGAACACCTCGCCGGTGTCGGTGGTCACGGCGGTGCCGTCCCAGCGGACGCCCTTGCCGTTGGACTCCATGGTCAGCTGCTGGAGGTAGGCCGGGAAGCGGTGCAGCAGCTGGGAGTAGGGGAGCACCGCGTGGGTCTGCGCGTCGAGGAAGTTGGTGTACCAGACGTTGAGCAGCCCCATCAGCAGCGGCACGTTGCGCGCCGGCTCGGCCGTGTGGAAGTGCTGGTCCATCGCATGCATCCCGGCCAGCAGCTCGGCGAACCGCTCCGGCCCGATCGCCACCACGAGCGACGTGCCGATCGCGGAGTCCATCGAGTAGCGGCCGCCGACCCAGTCCCAGAAGCCGAAGGCGTTCTCGGGGTCGATCCCGAAGTCGGCGACCTTGTCCAGGGCCGTGGAGACCGCGACGAAGTGACGGGCGACGGCTTCCTTCTCGTCCGGCCCTCCCCCCGACCGAGCCAGGCCGTCGAGCAGCCACGCCTTGCACAGGCGGGCGTTGGTCAGCGTCTCGAGGGTGCCGAAGGTCTTGCTGGAGACGATGAACAGCGTGCTCGCCGGGTCGAGCCCGGCGAGCGTGGTCGCGGCGTCGGTCGGGTCGATGTTGCTGATGAACCGGCACTCCAGCCCGGCCTGGTGGTACGGCTCGAGCGCCTCGTAGGCCATCACCGGCCCCAGGTCGGACCCGCCGATGCCGATGTTGACCACCGTCCGGATCCGCTCACCCGTGACACCCGTCCAGGCGCCGCTGCGGACCCGCTCCGCGAAGTCGTAGACCCGGCGCAGCACCTCGTGCACGTCGCGCACGACGTCCTGCCCGTCCACCTCGAGGGTGGCGTCCTCGGGGAGGCGCAGGGCGGTGTGCAGGACGGCGCGGTCCTCGGTGGCGTTGACGTGCTCGCCCCTGAACATCGCGTCGCGTCGGTCCGCGACGCCGACCTGTTCCGCCAGCCCCAGCAGCGCGGCCAGCACGTCGTCGGTGACCAGCCCCTTGGACAGGTCGACGAGCAGGTCCGCCGCGGTGAAGGTCAGGGCCGACGCGCGCTCGGAGTCCTCGGCGAACCACGCGCGCAGGTCCGGCCGGAACCCCGCTGCGAGCTCACCGAGACTGCGCCACGCCTCGGTCGCGGTGGCGTCGACCGGGGCGGGGATCATGCTCTTTCGGGGGTGATCACTGGGCCGCCTGCTCCATCTGCTTCTTGACGGTCTCGACGAGCTCCTGCCACGACTTCTTGAACTTGTCGACACCCTCCTCCTCGAGCACCCGGAAGACATCGGGCAGGTCGATGCCCACGGCGTCCAGCTGGTCGAACAGCGCCTGCGCCTCCTCGCCCTTGCCGGACACCAGGTCGCCCCGCACCTCGCCGTGGTCGGCGAAGGCGTCGAGCGTCTTCTCCGGCATCGTGTTCACGGTGTCGGCGACCACCAGGTCGGTGACGTAGAGGGTGTCGGAGTAGTCGGGGTTCTTCACGCCGGTGGAGGCCCACAGCGGCCGCTGCGGGTTGGCACCGTCGTCCGCGAGCTGCTTCCAGCGATCGCTGGCGATCACCTCTTCGTAGGCCGCGTAGGCGAGGACGGCGTTGGCGACCGCCGCCTTGCCCCGCAGGGCCTTGACCTCGTCGGACCCGCCCTGCTGGTCGGACAGGGCGTCGAGCCGCCCGTCCACCTCGGAGTCGACGCGGGAGACGAAGAACGACGCCACGGAGAAGATGCGCTCGAGGTCGAGACCGCCGTCGCGGGCCGCCTCCAGCCCGCTCAGGTAGGCATCCATGACCCCGCGGTAGCGCTCCACGCTGAAGATCAGCGTCACGTTGACGTTGATGCCCTGCGCGATCGCGGCGGTGATGGCCGGCAGCCCCTCCTCGGTGGCCGGGATCTTGATGTAGACGTTGGGCCGGTCGACCGCCTGCCACAGCTGCTGCGCCGAGGCGATGGTGCCCCCGGTGTCGTTGGCCAGGTCGGGCTCGACCTCGATGGAGACCCGCCCGTCGGCCTGGGTGGACTCGAAGACCGGCGCCATGATCTCGCAGCCGTTGCGCACGTCCTCCGTGGTGAGCTCGAAGATCACCCGGTTGACGTCAGCCCCCTCGGCGACCAGCTTGCGCACCTGCTCGTCGTAGCGCTCGCCGTTGCCGATGGCGCCGGCGAAGATCGTCGGGTTCGTGGTGACACCCACCACGTGCTTGTCCCTGATCAGGTCGGCCAGGTTGCCGGTCTCGATCCGCTCCCGGGAGAGGTCGTCGAGCCAGATGGAGACACCTGCGTCTGAGAGTGTCCCCAGCCTGTCGGAATCAGCACGGTCGGTCATGAGGTGGTCCCTTCATTTCGGATGCTGTCGCGGGCCGCGTCGGCCACGGCCACCGCGGTGATGCCGAACTCCTGGTAGATGCGGGCGAAGTCCGCCGAGGCGCCGTAGTGGTCGATCGAGACGATCCGGCCGTGGTCGCCGACCAGCTCGCGCCAGCCCTGCCGCACCCCGGCCTCCACGGAGACCCGGGCCTTCACGATCGGCGGCAGCACCATGTCGCGGTAGGCCTGGTCCTGCTCCTCGAACCACTCGAGGCAGGGGAGCGACACGACCCGGGCGTTGACGTCTTCCTCGGCGAGGAGCGCGCGCGCCTCGACGGCGAGCTGCACCTCGGAGCCGGTGCCCACGAGGATGACGTCCGGGGTGCCGCTCGGAGCCTCGAGCAGCACGTAGCCGCCGCGCCGCACGTCGCGGGTGTCGGCATAGCCGTCGGTGCCGCGGGGGAACGTCGGCACGTTCTGACGGGTCAGCACCAGCGCGGCCGGCCGGTCGGCGCGCTCGAGGATCGTCTGCCAGGCCGCGGCCGTCTCGTTGGCGTCCGCCGGGCGGACGACGTCGAGCCCGGGCATCGCCCGCAGGGCGGCGAGGTGCTCGACCGGCTGGTGGGTCGGTCCGTCCTCGCCCAGGCCGATGGAGTCATGCGTCCAGACGTAGGTCACCGGCAGCTGGCTGAGCGCCGCGACGCGGACCGCGCCGCGCATGTAGTCGGAGAAGGTCAGGAAGGTGCCGCCGAAGACCCGGGTCAGGCCGTCGGCCGCGATGCCGTTCATGATCCCGCCCATGCCGTGCTCGCGGATGCCGAAGTGCAGCACCCGGCCCTGGTAGGGGTCGGCCTTCCACTCCTCGGTGTCCCGGCTCAGCGGGAGGAACGACGGCACCGACTCGATGGTGGTGTTGTTGGAGCCGGCCAGGTCGGCCGAACCGCCCCAGAGCTCGGGCATCAAGGGTGCGATCGCGTTGATCACCTTGCCGGAGGCGGCGCGGGTGGCCACGCCCTTCTCGCTGGCCTCGAACGCAGGGAGGGCGTCGGCGAACCCTTCGGGCAGACCGCGCTCCTTGAGCCGGTGCAGGAGCGTCGCCGACTCGGGGTGCGCGGAGGACCAGGCGTCGTACTGCTCGTCCCACTCAGCTCCCCAGGCCGCGCCCCGCTCGCGCAGGGTGCGGGTGTGGGCGATCACCTCCGGTGGCACCTGGAAGGTCTGGTCGGGGTCCCAGCCGAGGATCTTCTTGGTGGCGGCGACCTCCTCGTCACCGAGCGCACTCCCGTGCGCCTTCTCCGTGCCCTGGGCGTTCGGTGCGGGCCAGGCGATGATCGTGTCGAGGACGATGAGCGAGGGCTTGTCGGTCACCTCGCCGGCCGCGACGACCGCGGCGTGCAGCTCGGGCACGTCCTCCTTGTACTCGGTGCCGCCGTTGGTCCAGTCGACGACCTGCACGTGCCAGCCGTAGGCCTCGTAGCGCTGGGCGACGTCCTCGGTGAAGGCGATGTCCGTGTCGCCCTCGATCGAGATCCGGTTGCGGTCATAGATCATCGTGAGGTTGCCGAGCTCCTGGGTGCCGGCGATCGAGCTCGCCTCACCACTGATGCCCTCCTCCAGGTCGCCGTCGGAACAGATGACGTAGACGTGGTGGTCGAAGAGGCTCTGGCCCGGCGCCGCCTCAGGATCGAGCAGCCCGTGCACCCGGCGGCCCGACATGGCCATGCCGACCGCGTTGGCGACACCCTGGCCGAGCGGGCCGGTGGTGACCTCGACGCCGGGGGTGTGGTGGAGCTCCGGGTGACCGGGCGTCTTGGACCCCCAGGTCCTCAGGGCCTGGAGGTCCTCGAGCTCGAGGCCGAAGCCGCCGAGGTAGAGCTGGGTGTAGAGGGTGATGCTCGAGTGACCGCACGACAGCACGAACCGGTCGCGTGCGACCCACTCGGGATGGGCGGGGTCGTGGCGCATGACCTTCTGGAAGAGCAGGTACGCCGCGGGCGCCAGGCTCATCGCCGTGCCCGGGTGGCCGTTGCCGACCTTCTGCACGGCGTCCATGGCCAGCACGCGGGCGGTGTCCACGGCCTTGTCGTCGAGCTCGGTCCAGTCCAGCTCTGGTGTGGTGCTCACTGCGCTCCTATCGACGGCCTACGGGCGACTCCGACACTACTCAGCGCCACGGTTAGACTCACACCGGCTCAGTGCCCAATCCACCAGTTGGAACTCACCCCTCCGCACACCCTCCGAGGTTCAGTGACCTACGTCGGACAGTCGGTCCCGCGCTCCGCGCACACCGGTGTCGTGACATCCCCTGGGCAGCCCACCTTCCGCGACGTGCTGGCGGCGTACGTCGGACTGACCAAGCCGCGCGTCATCGAGCTGCTGCTCCTCACGACCGTGCCGGTCATGTTCTTCGCCGCGCAGGGCGTGCCGGCGCTCGGGCTGGTCGCCGCGACCGTGGTCGGCGGGAGCTTCTCGGCCGGCTCGGCCTCCGTCTTCAACTGCGTCTACGACCGCGACATCGACGAGCAGATGCGCCGCACCCGGCGCCGGGCGCTGCCGCGCCACCTCGTGTCGCCTCCGGCCGCGCTGGTCTTCGGCTTCGTGCTCGCGGCGCTGTCGACCGTGGTGCTGCTGGTCTGGGTCAACCCGCTGTCAGCGGCGCTGTCCCTGACCGCCAACGCGTTCTACGTCTTCGGCTACACGATGCTGCTCAAGCGCCGGACCACCCAGAACATCGTCTGGGGCGGGCTGGCCGGCTGCTTCCCGGCCCTCATCGGCTGGACCGCCGTGACCGGCTCCCTCTCGTGGGTCCCGGTCGTGCTGTTCGCCGTGGTGTTCTTCTGGACGCCGCCGCACACCTGGGCCCTGGCGCTGCGCTACCGCGAGGACTACGCCAACGTCGACGTCCCCATGCTGCCCGTGGTCGCGCCCGCACGCGAGGTCGGACGGCAGGTGGTCATCTACAGCTGGGTGATGGTGGCGGTCTCGCTGGCCCTGTGGCCGGTCGCCGGCACCGGTGTCGTCTACCCCGTCGCGGCCGCCGTCCTCGGCGCCGGGTTCCTGCTCGAGGCGCACCGTCTGTGGGGTCGGGCGCGAGACACCGAGGACCTCACCCGGATCCAGCCGATGCGGCTGTTCCACGCGTCCAACCTCTACCTCTCGCTGCTCTTCGTCGCGGTGGCGCTCGACCCGCTGCTCACGCGCTAGGCCGCGGCTGGTCGGACGGGGTGCCGGCCGGTTAGATTGGCCCCGGACTGGGGGGTCCTGCCGCGCGACGCGGTGGTGGTTGCGCTCCCTGGTCGAACTGGGGGGTTCGACAGCATGGCCAGCAGGCCGATGGAGATCACGACCACCGACGTGGCGTCGCTCGCGCGCCCGCGCGAGCCGCGGGTCAGCGTGGTCGTGCCGGCCCTCAACGAGGCTGCCAACCTCCGCGAGGTGCTCCCGGGCCTGCCAGAGGTGCACGAGGTGATCCTCGTCGACGGCGGGTCCATCGACGGCACCGTCGACACCGCGCGGGAGATGCTCCCGGGCATCGTCACCGTCACCCAGATGCGCCGGGGCAAGGGCAACGCCCTCGCGGCCGGCTTCGCGAAGGTCACCGGCGATGCGGTCGTGATGTTCGACGCGGACGGGTCGGCCGACCCCGAGGAGATCCCACGGTTCGTCGCGGCCCTGGTCGAGGGGGCCGACTTCGCCAAGGGGTCGAGGTTCGGGCCGGGCGGCGGCAGCGCCGACATCACCCCCGTGCGCCGCCTCGGCAACAGGTTCCTCCACACCTGGATGAACGTCTCGTTCCGCACCCGGTTCACCGACCTCTGCTACGGCTACAACGCGTTCTGGGCCGACCTGATCCCGCTCCTCGACCTGCCCGACCACGAGCTGGTCACCCCGGCCGGGTCCGCGATGCTGTGGGGCGACGGCTTCGAGATCGAGACGCTGATCAACTGCCGCTTCGCCAGCGCCGGGCTCACCATCACCGAGGTGCCCAGCGTCGAGCGGCAGCGGCTGCACGGCGAGTCCAACCTGCACGCCGTCTCCGACGGGCTGCGGGTGCTGCGCACGCTGCGCGCCGAGCGGGCCAGGGTGAGGCAGAACACGGCGCTCGACGACGCCTTGCTCGACCAATCGCCCGCAGCGGACTAGGTCCCTCTGGGACGATTGCCCCGTGGGGACACGCGTGGGGATGATCACGACCAGGAGCCAGCCCGAGATCGGTGGCATCGAGTCACACGTGGTCGAGGTGGCCGGCCGGATCGCGGCGCTCGGCTACGACCTCGAGGTGCTCACGACCGACCGCAGCGGCAAGCTCCCGAAGCGCGAGCGGATCGAGGGCTACACGATCCGCAGGTTCCGGGCGTTCCCAGCCGGTCGCGACTGGTACCTCAGCCCCGGGCTGTTCTGGGCCGCGCTGCGCACGAAGTACGACGTGGTCCACGTGCAGGGCATCCACACGCTGGTGCCCCCGCTGGCGATGATCGCGGCCATCCTGCGGCGTACGCCGTTCCTGCTGACCTTCCACACCGGGGGGAACAGCAGCGCGTTCCGCGAGAAGGCCCGGCGGACCCAGTTCAGGATCCTGTCGCCGCTCCTGCGCCGCGCCCACACCCTGGTCGGCGTCTCGATCTACGAGGCGCGCCGCTTCGAGGAGATCATGGGGCTGCCCGAGGGGGCGATCACCGTGATCCGCAACGGTGGCTCGCTGCCCCCCGTCGAGAAGGCCGTCACACGCGAGCCCGGGCTGGTCGTCAGCGTCGGCCGGCTGGAGCGGTACAAGGGCCACCACCGGCTCATCGAGGCGCTGCCCTACCTGCTCAAGACGAGGCCCGAGGCCCGGGTGGACATCCTGGGCTCCGGTCCCTACGAGGACCAGCTGTGGGCCCTGGCCAAGGAGCTGGGCGTCGCCGACAGGGTCAGCATCCGGCTCATCCCTCCGGTGGACCGCGCGCTGATGGGGGAGACCCTGGCCCGGGCGTCGGTGATGACCCTGCTCAGCGACTACGAGGCGCACCCGGTCGTCGTCATGGAGGCGCTGACGGCCGGCCTGCCCGCCGTGATCAGCCGTACGTCGGGGCTCACCGAGCTCGCCGAGCTCGGTTGGGCGGTGGGTGTCGACCAGCACGCCACCGCGGAGGAGACCGCCCGCGCGATCGAGCGCCAGCTCGACCACCCGCTGCTGCCGGACCCCGCGGGATTGCCCACCTGGGAGACGTGTGTGACTGGTGTGGTCGATACTTACGAATCGATCACGGCTCGCTGACGTCGGGTCCGACAGTCCAGGAGACAGGCATGGCCACCGCAGTCGACGCACGCGTGGCCGCGCCCGAGGACGCCGCCCCCGCTGGGCGCCGCCTCGAGGCCGTGGCCACGCTGATGTCGTGCACGGGCCTGCTGATCCAGGTGATCGGCTATGCCTGGGGCTGGCACGGAGACGAGACCACGGCGATCGGGCTCTGGTACATCGGCTTCGTCGGCATCGTCGTGCCGTTCGCCTGGCTGCTCCTCGCCCCCAGCCGCACCGGCCACCAGCGACTCGGGGGCGCCCTCGCCTTCGGCCTGATCATGTACGCCTCGTGGTTCCTCACCAACCCGATCATGGCCACTCGGTTCGACGAGACCCTCCACGTCACGACCCTCGTCGACATGGTCGACGAGCACTCGTTCTTCTACCCCAACTCCACGCTGCCGGTCTCGCCGCACTACCCCGGGCTGGAGTTCGCCACCGCCGGGGTGCACTGGCTGACCGGGCTCCCGCTGATCGTCTGCCAGGTGCTGGTCGTGGTGGTCGCCCGGTCGACGTTCATCCTGGCGCTCTTCCTGCTGGCCAGCCGGATCGGTCGCTCCACCCAGGTGGGGGCGGCGACGGTGCTCCTCTACGCCGGGAGCGCGCAGTTCTACTTCTTCAACTCCCAGTTCAGCTACCAGACCGTCGCCATCGCGATGCTGATGGCGGCGCTCTACCTGCTGGTGCGCGCCTTCGACTCCGAGGAGGAGCGCCCCTGGAGGCTGCTGATCGCCGTCCAGGTCTGCCTCGGCGGCCTGGCCATCACCCACCACCTCACCAGCTGGCTGATGTTGGTGCTGCTCTGGCTGCTCGCCCTCTTCTTCTGGCGTGGTGGTGAGGAGCGGCGGGCGCGGCTGACCCTGATCACCGCCGAGCTGGCCACGGTGGTGGTGCTCGCGTGGACCGCGATCATCGCGCCGCTGCTCATCAGCTACCTCGGGCCGATCTTCGACGTCGCCAGGAGCCAGATCCTCACCGCCCTCGACGGACAGGGCGGCACCCGCGACATCGGTGGCGCGCCAGGCACCCCCACGCCGACGTGGGAGCTGATGGTGATGGCCGGCTCGATCATGCTGTGGGGGCTGATGCTGCTTCCCTCCGCGTGGCGGGCCTGGCGACGCGGCAGCCTCGGACCGACCAAGGCGCGCTACATCCCGCTGCTCATCGCGGTGGCCTACCCTGCCCTGCAGCTGGCCCGCTTCGTGCCCTCGGCCGCCGAGATCTCCGACCGCGCCTCGACGTTCGTGACGCTGGCGATGGCGCTGGTCGTGGCGGCGTGGCTGGCCCCTCGGATCCAGACCTTCGCCGCCCTCGTCGTGCCAGCCCTGGTCATGCTGATCCTGGGCGGCACCCTGATCGGTGGCGGCCCGGACTGGCAGCGGGTGCCGGGGCCCTACCTCGCCGGCGCCGAGCAGCGCTCGATCGACTCCGAGTCGGTAGCGGTCGCGCAGTGGGCCGGGACCTACCTGCCCGCCGGCTCGCGGGTGGCGGCCGACTCGACGTTCATCCGGCTGCTGCCCAACTTCGCGCCGGTCCTCACGATCACCCAGCCGGCCGGCTTCGACAGCATGACGCCGCTCTTCATCGCGCACACGGTCGACCAGGAGGTGCTGCGGCTGATCCTCCAGAACGACGTCGACTTCATCGTGGTCGACACCCGGCTGGTCGGGCAGACCGTGCGGTCCGGCGGCTTCTTCGAGGGCAGCACCGGCTACGGCCCGGACGCCCAGACGATCCAGCGCGACCAGGTCCAGAAGTTCGCGGACAACCCCGACTTCGACCTCGTCCTCGACGGGCCCGTCAAGGTCTACGACGTACGCCCGCTGCGGCACGCCGAGCAGACGTTCGAGCACCGTGCCCCACCGGGCCTCCCCGGCGGCTGGACGCGGTGGCAGGTGCTCGCGACGGGGATGCTCCTCATGATCGGGCTGCTCGCGCGTGGCCGGCTCCTCGACCCGCGCCGGTTCCGCGCCCGCGACGTCTGGCGGCCGGCGGTGACCCTGCCGATCGCCATGCTCTTCGGCGCCGGCGGCGTCCTGGCCGGCTTCAACCCGCTGGGCGGGCTGATCGCGGCCTCGGTGCTGCTCTACACCTTGATCCAGCTCAGCCCGCGCCCGGAACCGCTCGGGCGGCCCCAGGGGAGCAGCTGGGTGTGGGGCATCCCCATCGCGCTGGTCGCAGGCGCCTCGATCGCCCTCGCGATCTGGAGCGCCTGGCACGGGCTCCTCGACCACCCGGTGCTCCCAGCGCCCGCGATCGGGGCGTAGTGGCCACCGCCGACGCCGTGTCGACCGGCATCTGGTCGCCGTTCCGCTCCCTGCTCACCGCACAGGTGCTGTCCGCGGCGCTCGGGCTGGTCTTCTGGGTCATCGTCGCCCGGGTGGTCGACGCCCACGACGTGGGTGTCGCGGCGGCCGGGATCAGCGCGCAGACCCTGCTCGGGATCGTCACCGTCCTGGGCTGCAGCACGATGCTGATCTCGGAGCTGCCCAAGGAGGCGCCGGCTCGCCAGCGCACCATGCTGCTGCGCTGCCTCCTGGTGGTGTTCGTGTCGTCGGCGGTGGTGTCCGGCGTCGTCGTCGCGTTCTCGCCGCTGCTCTCGTCCAACCTCGAGCTGGCGCTGGGCAACCCCATCGGCGCCGCGACGTTCGTGCTCGGCACCGCGGGGTTCGCCTGGGCGCTGGTGGTCGACGACGCCTGCCTCGGCATGAAGCGCTCGGGGCTGCAGGTCTGGCGCAACCTGGTGGCGTCCAGCCTCCGGTTCCCGATCACGGTGGCGCTGCTCGCCCTCGGCTTCACGGACGCGCACGTGCTCCAGGTGTGCTGGGTGCTGCCCCTGCTCGCCTCGATCCCCTTCACCCTGTGGCGGCTGCGCCTCCCGCGAGCGGATCGGAGCAGCCCGCCGCTCCTGGCCGACCTCCGCGGCTTCCTCGGCCTCGCGCTGCGCAACCACGCGCTGAGCCTCGCGCTCGCCGCCGGCTCACAGATGGTGCCGGTGGTCGCGGCCCTCACCCTGGGCTCGGTGGAGAACGCCGAGTTCGCGATCGCCTGGTTGATGGCGACGTTCGTCTTCCTGCCGCCCTACCTCCTCGCCACGGCGCTGTTCGCGCACGGGGCCAACGTCTCGACGGAGGAGTTCCGCCGCAGCATGGAGCGCACCATCCCGGCCGCGCTCTCGCTCAGCGCACTGCTCTGCGTGGGCGCCTGGGTGCTGGGCGAACCCGTCCTCCTCATCTTCGGCGGCGACTACTCCCGTCACTCCTGGGCGATTCTGGCGTTGTTGGTGCCAGCGGGGCTCTGGATGGTGCTCAAGGACCACCTGGTGACCCTGTGGCGCTCGCAGCGGCAGTTCGCGCTCGCGACGCGACTGGCCGGCGCCGCGCTGATCCTGGAGATCGCCGGGGCCATGACAGGTGGGATCATCGGCGGAGCCCGTGGTCTCTGCATCGGGTGGTTGATCGCGATGGGAGTCGAGATGACGCTGGGGCTGCCCTGGCTGCGCCGGGCCTTCGGTGGCCTGCACTGGCGCTCGCCGCTGCCCGCGCGCCGCCGCTCCGAGGTCGGCCGGGCCAGCGCGCAGGTCGCGGTCGGTGCCGCCCTGGTGCTGGCCATCGGTGGCGTGGGTGTCTGGACCACCACCCGCGGCGAGTCCGGCACCCCCGGCACGTCCGGAACGGGCCTGCCCGAGCCGGGCGCTCCGGTCGCGACGTGCGAGCCGAGCACGTCCTACCGCGGGCCCAAGATCGATCTCAACGTGCAGTCCGCCACCGGCGACCCCTCCCGCCCGATCCGGTCCTACGCCGACGTCCGCGGCCTCGTGAGCCTGGCCCAGGCCGCGGGCGCCCAGGTGATCTCCACCTCGACGTCGTTCAGGACCATGCAGCCGTTCCCGCTGCGCGCGATGCGGTTCGGCTACATCGACCGGACCATCGCCGCGGCGCACGAGGCCGGCCTGAAGGTCCGCCTCCAGGTCATGGGGATGCCGCGCTGGGCGCTCGAGGAGCCGACCCACGCGGGCCAGCCGCCGCGCACCGACGGCGAGCTCGAGACCTGGACCGGCCTGGTCACCACCCTGATGGAGCACGTCGGTGACAAGATCGACTACCTCGAGGTCTGGAACGAGCCCAACGTCGACAAGGGCTGGCCCACCGGGCCGGACCCCACCGAGTTCGCGCGGCTGCTCGCCACCACCTACTCCGCGGTGCACGCCGTCTCGCCGACCACCCAGGTCGTCAGCGGCGGCCTGGCAAGCAACGACATCGGCTACCTCCGGTCGGTCTACAAGGCTTTCAAGCAGCTCAAGCTCAAGGTCACGCCGTTCGACATGCTCGGCGCCCACCCCTTCTCCGGAGATCACGCGCCCGACTCGGTCGACCCGGCCAAGCGCTACGACCGCGACCCGTTCGGCCTCTACGACGAGAACTTCACCGGCTTCATGGGGCTGCACCAGGTGCTGGTCGACCACGGCGACGAGGCGAAGCCCGTCTACATCACGCAGTTCGGCTACAGCACCCGGGCGGCCGAGGGCCGCAAGGCGGTGCCGGACGCGCTCCGCGCCCAGTACCTCACCCAGGCGCTCAAGCAGACGACCTGCGTCCACTACGTGCCGGTCCTGTCGTGGTACGCCCTGCACCCGACGCCCTGGGACCCGCAGGAGTACACACTGCTGGACCGGAAGAACCGGCCCAACAAGAGCTACGACGCCCTGGCCGCGTGGGGCCGCAAGGTCGCCGAGGCGGGTGCCGGCGGGTGAGAGCGTCGCCAGGACACGCGCCCTCGGTAACAAATCCTCGAAACGATCCCCACGGCCGCGGTTGCGCTGCCAGACTCGCCGTGTTCGAACTCGGGACGACCATCGCGGGCGAGGAATCGGAGGTGCCGGGTGCAGCTAGCACGCCTGCTCCGCCTGACGTCCCGTGGACCCAGGGGCTGCACGTGCGGCCACGCGGCCCACGCGCACGAGCACTACCGACGCGGCACCGACTGCGCCCTGTGCAGCTGCCCGAAGTTCCGCGCCGGGTCGGCCGCCAAGGCTGCACCCCGGGGCGCCGGGCGGGACGACCGCAGTGAACAGGCACGCGCAGCCTGACCTGTCCGTCGTCGTCGCCGCTCACACCATGGACCGCTGGGACGACATCGTGGCGGGCATGCGCGCGCTCGCGCACCAGACGATGCCTCCGCTGGAGACGATCCTGGTCGTCGACCACAACGAGCGGCTGCTGGCCCGCGCTCGTGAGGAGTTCCCCGACGTCCTCGTGCTCGACAACCCGCGCACAGGTGGCGCGTCGGGCGCTCGCAACACCGGCATCGCCGAGGCCAAGGGCTCGATCGTCGCGTTCATCGACGACGACGCTCGGGCGGAGCCGGACTGGCTCGAGCAGCTGCTCGCGGCGTACGACGACCCGTCGGTGATGGCCGTCGGCGGGGTGGCCACGCCGGTCTGGCCCTCGCGCCGCCCCGACCACCTGCCGCCCGAGCTGGACTGGATCGTCGGTTGCACCTACCAGGGCCAGCCCACCGAGCGCGCCGACGTGCGCAACCTGTGGGGCTGCAACATGTCGGTGCGGCGCGAGGCGTTCGACCTCGTCGGCACCTTCGACGAGGAGATCGGCCGGATCGGGCTGATCCCCATCGGCTGCGAGGAGACCGAGCTCTGCATCCGGATCGGGCAGCAGGTCCCCGGGGCCCGGGTGGTCTTCGAGCCGCGCGCGGTGGTCCACCACCGGGTCACCCCGGCGCGGACCACGTGGTCCTACCTGCGCACCCGGTCCAACGCCGAGGGTGTCTCCAAGGCGGCGATCGGCGCGCTGGTCGGCCCGCACGACGCGATCTCGGTCGAGACCGACTACGTCAAGCGCGTGCTCACCCGTGGCTTCGCGAGGGAGCTCGGCCGCGGTCTCCGCGGGCGCGTCTCCGGCTTCAGGGGTGCCGCCGGCATCGTGACGGCCCTCTGGCTCACCGGGTTGGGCTACCTGCGGGGGAGGATGGGCCACCGGGCCCGGGTGGCGAAGGTCGCGGCGCACCGCCGCGACCGAGCGCTGTCGTGAGGGTCCTCATGCTCGCGCAGTTCTACCCGCCGGTCATCGGCGGGGAGGAGCGGCACGTCCGCAACCTGTCCGTCGAGCTGGCCGCCCGCGGCCACGACGTGCACGTCGCGTGCTTCGACATCGGCCGGCCGCCGGTCGTCGACCCGGGTGTCACCGTGCACCTGCTGTCCAACGTGGGCGCGAAGGTACCCGCGCTCTACCCCACCGCCGACCGACCGCTGGCGCTGCCCCTCCCGGACCCGGTCGTGACCCGAGGGCTCTCGCGGCTGGTCTCCTCGGTGCGCCCGGACGTGGTCCACGCGCACAACTGGATCATCAACTCCTACCTGCCGCTCCCCGCCGCCCGGCGGCTGCCGCTGGTCTACTCGCTCCACGACTACAGCCACGTGTGCCCGACCAAGCGGCTGATGTACCTCGACGAGGGGCTCTGCTCCGGTCCCGGGCTGCGGAAGTGCTTCACCTGCACGACCGACTGGTACGGCGCCGGCCGCGGTCCGGTGATCCAGTCGATGGTGCGGACGGGACGGCCGATCCGCAACCGGGTCGTGGACGTGTTCACGCCCGTGTCGACCTTCGTGGGCCGCGCCAACCAGCTGACCGAGCAGGGCGTCCGGTGGCAGGTGGTGCCGAACTTCGTGCCGGACTCGCTGCTCTCCCTGTCGGACGTCGCGCGCGACCCGGCGCTGCCGTCGGGCGACTACCTGTTCTTCGCCGGTGACCTGTCCGAGCAGAAGGGGGTGGGCACGCTCCTGGCGGCGTACGCGCGCCTGGACCTCGCCACCCGCCCCGAGCTCTTGCTCGTCGGCCGTCCGGCCATGGACCTGTCGTCGCTGCCCGGGGGCGCCCGGGTCGAGGAGAAGTGGGACCACGAGCGGGTCGTCTCGGGCTTCGCGCACGCCCGCGCCGCCGTCCTGCCCTCGCAGTGGCCGGACCCGTGCCCGACCACGGTGCTCGAGGCGATGGCGCTCGAGGCACCGTTGGTGACCACCCACATGGGCGGCATCGCCGACATGGTCAGCGACGACGAGTCCGCGCTCGTCGTACCCCCCGGTGACGTCGCCGCCACGGCCGCGGCGCTCGCCCGCATCACCACGGACGACGCCCTCGGCCCACGGCTCGCCGCGCAGGCACGGGGCGAGGTGCGGCGCTACCTGCAGAGCCGGGTCGCGGCCGACTTCGAGGAGATCTACGTGTCGCTGGGCTCCCGCTAGCGGTGATGCCCAGGCAGCTGCTCACACCATGACGTGTGCCGAACCCGCCGGGTGTGGACGCAGGAGTACGCCGCGACCAGCCCCTCGCGGGCTGGATCGCGGCGCTCCTGGGCTGGGACCGGATCGTCGTCGTGCTAGCGGTCTACGGCCTGCTCGACGTCGCCGGCGTCACCGGGATGTCCTACGTCGAGCGGCTCAGAGGCCGCGCCGGCCGCGCACCTGGCTGAGGATGAACAGGGCGAGCGCAATGATCGCCAGGACGATGAGAATGGTCCACAACATGATGTAGCTCCCTTCGGTGGATGAGATGGCGCAGCGAACGCGGCGCCGTCTCGGTTCGAGACCGGTACCCCGATGGGCGCAGCGCAGCCACGACAGTCGACAGGTTCCGAAGATGCAGATGTCGCACGCGACCGTCGGCTGGCTCGGCCACGGCGCCCTGACCCTGCCCTCAGTCGGAGAGCCGGACCTCGACCATCAGCTCGTCGGCGAGCGCCTCGAGCACCTTCCGGAGTGCGTCGGTGTCGCTGTGGGGCGGGGCGTTGAGCACGGCGCGCGCCTCGAAGAGCGTCCCGCCGGCCATGGGGGCGTCGCGGACGTCGGTGCTCAGCTCCTCGATGCTGACGTGGGCCTCGGCGAGGGCGGCGGAGATCTCGGCCACGATGCCCGGCCGGTCGGCGCCGAGCAGGTCGAGCTGGAGACGGTCGGAGACGCGGACGGACCCGGGCAGCGCCGGCTCGTCGGTCCGCTCGACGAGCACCTGCAGCCCCTGCGTCTCGAGCGCGGTGAGCTCGGCGGTCAGCGCGTCCACGCGGGCGGCCGGAGCGGACACGACCACGATGCCGGCGAACTTGCCCGCGAGCCGCGACATCTCACTGCGCTCCCAGCTCGCGCCGTGGGCGCTGATCGGCGCCGAGACGGCCGACACGAGCCCAGGTCGGTCGTCGCCGAGGATCGTGAGGACGAGGGTGGCCATGCCCGCAGGCTACGAGACCGACGACACCGGGCGCCGTACCCGGAGCAGCACCCAGGTCACGCAGGCCGACACGACGGCGGCGCCGAGCATGTGCAAGCCGACCAGCACGACGGGCAGGTCGGTGAAGTACTGGACGAAGCCGATGGAGCCCTGCGCGACCTCGACGCCGAGCAGCACGGTGACAGCGCGCCGGGCTCCCGGTGTGCCGCCGACCGCCATGAGCAGGAAGAGGAGACCGAGGGTGAGCCCGACGAACAGGAAGACCAGGTCAGCGTGGAGCTGGCTCACCTGGAGCGGTGAGATGCCGTTGCGCTCGGTCTCGGCGTCGCCGGCGTGCGGGCCGGAGCCGGTGACGACCGTGCCCACGTAGAGGACGGCCCACGCGGCGGCGAACGTCGCCCAGGCCAGGCCGACCTGCGGTCCCCGGCGAGCCTCCGGCAGCGGCTCGTCGACGGACAGCAGCAGGCGGACGGCGACCCCGATGATCGCGAGCGAGCAGAGCAGGTGGAAGGAGACCACCCACGGGTTCAGGTCGGTCAGCACGGTGACGCCGCCGATGATCGCCTGCGCCGGGATGCCGAGCGCGACGATCAGCGCCATCGCGCGCAGGTCGCGGCGTCCGGTGCGCCACATCACGACGTACGTCGCGACCGCGACGGCCACCAGGACGAACGTGAGAGTGCGGTTGCCGAACTCGATCGCCTCGTGCAGCGACAGCTCGCCGTGCGGACGGAAGGACCGGTCGGTGCAGCGCGGCCAGGTCGGGCAGCCCAGGCCGGAGCCGGTGAGCCGGACCGCGCCGCCGGTGACGACGAGCGTGACGTTGGCGATCAGGGTGGCCCACGCGAGGGGGCGCACCCACCGGTCACCGGCCCTGTCCAGCAGCGTCACTCCCACGAGAACGTCCTGGCCGTCGCGGCCGTCCCGACGACGGCCCAGCCGAGCAGCACGGCGAGGTCTCGCCAGGCGACGGTCCCGTCGAGCAAGGCGTCGCGCATCGCCTCGCCGAGCGCACCGGAGGGGAGCCACTGGGCCACGTCACCGAAGGCGCCGTAGGCCGACGCTGGAAGGATGACGGCGCCGGCCGCGAGCAGCAGCAGGTAGACGAGGTTGGCGGCCGCCAGGGTGGCCTCGGCGCGGAGTGCGCCCGCCATCAGCAGCCCCAGCGAGGCGAACGCGGCGGTGCCGAGCAGCACCGCGAGCACGGCGCCGAGCAGGGACGCGGCCGAGAAGACGGGGTCCCAGCCGAGCAGCTGCGCGACCAGGGACAGCACCACGAGCTGCAGCAGCTCGACCATGAGCAGCGCGCCGACCTTGCCGAGCAGGAGTCCCGAGCGGGGGAGCGGCGAGGCGCCCAGCCGCTTGAGGACGCCGTAGCGGCGCTCGAAGGCGGTCGCGATCGCGAGCGACGTGAAGGCCGTCGACATCACCGCGAGCGCCAGCACCCCGGGCGACACCACGTCGACGACCGGGTGGTCGTAGTCGAGCCCCAGCCGGTTGGCCCCCCGGACCATGCCGACGAGGACGATCACCGGGATCACCACCGCCAGCAGCAGCTGCTCGCCGTTGCGGAGCATCAGCTTCGACTCCATGCGCGCCTGCGCCAGCACCATGCGCGGGAGGGGCGCGGCGCCGGGCGCGGGGGTGAAGGTGGTCACGGGGTCAGCCCCCGACCGGTCAGCTCGAGGAAGACGTCCTCGAGGTTGCGGGTGCCCAGGGTCAGCGACTCGGGGAGCACGGCGTTGTCCTCACACCACTTCGACACCTTGGCCAGCGTCGAGGCGTCGGCGGGGCCGGTGACGATCAGGCTCAGCTCGTCGAGCAGGACGACGTCGATCTGCGGACCCAGCGCGACCTTCAGGGACTCGGGGGCGCCGGCCGGGAACGGCTTGGTCACCACCAGCCGGATGGTCGACAGTGAGCCGCCGCGGGTCAGCTCGATCGGCGTGCCGGAGGCGATCAGCCGGCCGTGGTCGATGATGTGGATGCGGTCGGCCAGCCGCTCGGCCTCGTCCATGTAGTGCGTGGTCAGCACCACGGTCACCCCGTCCTGGCGGAGCTCGGTGAAGAGCTCCCAGACGGTGCGCCGCACCGCAGGGTCGAGCCCCGCGGTCGGCTCGTCGACGAAGACCACCTCGGGACGGCCGATCAGCGCCATGGCCAGGCCGAGCCGCTGCTTCTGCCCGCCCGAGAGCCGGCGGTACGGCGTCCGGCCGCACTCCCCGAGCCCGAGCCGCTCCTCGAGGACGAGCGGGTCGACCGGGTGCGCGTGCAGGGCCGCGATGTGGCGCAGCATCTCGGGCGCCCGGGCCCCGCTCCACGCACCGCCGTCCTGCAGCATCACGCCGATCCGGGGAAGCAGCTCGCGCGCCTGGCGGCGCGGGTCGAGGCCGAGCACGCGGACCGTGCCGTGCTGCGGCACCCGGTAGCCCTCGCAGGTCTCGAGGGTGGTCGTCTTGCCGGCTCCGTTCGGCCCGAGCACCGCGGTGATGGTGCCGCGGTCGACGGTCAGCGACAGGTGGTCGACAGCGGTGGTGGCGGCGTACTGCATGACGAGCCCGTCGACGACGACCGCGGGCTCTGACACGGGGGCGAGTCTAGGTATCGCCACGTCCGGCGTGGTCGGCCGGGCACGACGACGAGGGCTGGATCGGGCCGTCGCTTCGGCCGGGCGTCGGTGGACAGAGGCTCAGCCGATGGCTGTGACGACCGCGTCGATCAGCTGGTCGGCCGGGTGGCCGACGTCGCCGAAGACGAACTCGTCACAGACGCCCCGCCAGGGCGCGACGGTGGCCGAGCCGTCGGAGACGTCGTCGACGAAGTAGCCGGACGCCCGCTTCACCGATCCCGGGTCGCGGCCGATCTCCGCGCACCGCTCGTCGAGCACCGCGCTCTTGGCTGCGAACGACTCCGGGGTGCCCCAGGTGTGCCACACGTCGGCGTGCCTCGCGGCCGTGCGCAGGGTCCGCTGCTCGCCCTTGCCGGCCACGAGCACCGGCAGCCGCTCCTGCAGCGGCGCCGGCTGGTTGGGGGCGTCGTGGAGCTGGAAGAACCGGCCCTCGAACGTGGTGCGCGGCTCGCGCAGCAGCGACGCGACGACGTGGACCGACTCCTCGAACCGGTCGGACCGGTCGCGCACCGACAGCAGGTCGATGCCGTAGGCCGCGTGCTCGTTGACCTGCCAACCCGCACCGAGCCCGGCGATCGCGCGCCCGCCGCTCACCACGTCGAGCGAGGCGACCATGTTGGCGACGACCGCGGGGTGCCGGTAGGTGCCGCCCAGGACGAGCGCGCCCAGCCGGCAGGTCGAGGTCTGCTGGGAGAGCGCGGGGAGCAGGGTCCACGCCTCGAGCCGCGCCCCTTCGACGATCGAGTCGTCCTCGGTGTCGGGCATGAAGTGGTCGGGCACGTAGACGGCGTGCGCCCCGGCCTCGTCGAGCGTCTGCGCGATCCGCACGATCTCGTCCCAGGGGCGGGCGCTGCTGATCAGGATGCTGATGTCCATGTGCGTCAGACTTCCACTCCGCCGTCGGCCTCGCCGGTCCCGATCTCCAGCGTGTCGAAGGCCGCCGGCGGCTCGCGCCACGGGTCGGGCAGGGTCCCGGCCCGGGCGTCCTGGACGGCCCGCCACACGCGCTCGGGCGTGCACGGGATGTCGATGTGGCGCACGCCGAGGTGGCGCAGGGCGTCGACCACCGCGCTCTGGACCGCGGGTGTGGAGCCGATCGTCCCCGACTCGCCGATCCCCTTGGCCCCGAGCTCGTTGAGCGGCGTGGGCGTCTCGGTGTTGGCGGTCTCGAACGAGATCGTGTCGGCCGCGGTCGGCATCTGGTAGTCGGCGAAGGTCGACGTGAGTGGCTGGCCGTCCTCCGAGTAGACGAACTGCTCCCAGAGCGCCTGCGAGATGCCCTGTGCGATGCCGCCGTGCTGCTGCCCCTCGACGATGACGGGGCTCAGGATCCGGCCGCAGTCGTCGACGGCGATGTGCCGCAGCGGCACCACCCGGCCGGTGTCGGTGTCGACCTCGACCACGGACACGTGGGCGCCGAACGGGAACGTCGCACCTTGCTGCGGCACGTCCAGCTGCGCGTGCAGCGGGGTGGCGCGCTCCTCGGCCGCGGCGGCGAGGGCCGGCCAGTCGACCACCGCTCCGGGGACTCCGGAGACGCTGAAGCCGGCGTCGGTCAGCTCGAGGTCCTCCGGGGCCGCCTCGAGCAGCGCGGCCGCGAGCTCGCGCGCCTGGTCACGGACCGCTGTCGCCGCGGCCGCGACCGCGCTGCCCCCGAGCTGGAGCGATCGGGAGCCGCCGGTGCCGCCGCCGGTCGGCACGGCGCGGGTGTCGGACTGCACGTAGCGGATGTTCTCCATCGGGAGGCCGAGCCGGTCGGCCACGATCATCGCGAACGACGTCGCGTGGCCCTGGCCGTGCGCGGACGTCCCTGACATCACGGTGGCCGAGCCGTCTGGCTCGATCCGGACGCTGCCGAGCTCCTTGCCGCCGAACCCGGTGATCTCGACGTACGTCGACACACCGATGCCCAGCAACCTCTCCTCGCCGGCCTCGATGCGGCGGGCCTGCTCGGCCCGCAGCGCGTCGACGTCGGCCAGCCGGAGCGCCTCGTGGAGGGCGGCCCGGTAGTCGCCGACGTCGTAGACCTGCCCGGTGCGGGTGGTGTAGGGGAAGGCGTCTTCGGGGATCAGGTTGCGCAGCCGGATCTCCTCGGGGGTGAGACCGAGCTCGACGGCGGCGAGGTCCATCAACCGCTCGAGCAGGGCGGCCGCCTCGGGCCGTCCGGCCCCGCGGAAGGCGCCGTTCGGCGCGGTGTTGGTCATGGCCGCGATGCCGGAGTAGTCGATCTTCGGGATCTCGTAAGGACCCTGCGCCATGATGTGGCCGGGCCCGACCACGAGGGTGCCGCCGAAGCCGGCGTAGGCGCCGCAGTCGCCGACGTTGCGGGCGCGCAGCCCGGTGATCCGGCCGTCGCGGGTGAGCCCGAGCTCGGCGAACTGGACCGCGGCCCGGCCGTGCATCGAGAGCATCGCCTCGCTGCGGGTCTCGGTCCAGGCCACCGGCCGCCCCAGCGCCCGGGCGGCGGCGACGACGGCGCCGTGGTGGAACGAGATCCCGGCCTTGCCCCCGAAGGCACCGCCCACGTGGGGTGCGACCACGCGCAGCTGCTGCTTCGTCAGCCCGGTGTACCTGGCCAGCAGGTCGCGGGTCAGGTGCGGGTGCTGCGTGGCGACGTACGCCGTGAGGAGGGTGTCGCCGTCGGGCCGCGGGTCGACGAGGATCGCGTTGCCCTCGATCGGTGCCGTGGCGATCCGCTGGTTCTCGATCCGGGCGCGCACCACGACCTCGGCGTCGGCCAGGGCGTCGCCGCTGCCCGGCGGGTAGACCTTGCGCACCGACTCGGCGATGTTGCTGCCGACCTCGGGGAACTGCAGCGGAGCTCCCGGCGCGAGCGCCTCCTCCATGTCGACGACGACGTCGAGCAGGTCGTAGTCGACGTCCACGAGCTCGGCCGCGTCGACCGCCTGCGCCCGCGTCTCCGCGACCACGAGGGCGACGGGGTCGCCGACGTAGCGCACGACGCCGTCGGCCAGCGGGCCGTGCCCGACCAGCTCGTGCACCTCCGCGAAGGACGGCACCCAGTCGCGGCCGAGGGTGGCGGCGGTGTGCACGGCCAGGACACCGGGAGAGCGCTCGGCGCCGGCCGTGTCGATCGCGGTGACCCGCGCGTGCGCCAGGGGGCTCCGGACGAAGACCGCGTGGGCGGTGCCGGGGACCCGCAGGTCGTCGACGTAGGTGCTGCGCCCGTCGATGAGCTCGGGGTCCTCGACCCGGCGGACTCGGTTGCCGAGGATCGATCCGACCATGAACCGGAGACTATCCCCGGTTAGGTCGGCCACATCGGCCGGCGGGTCCCATCGAGGTAAGGGTCACCTTCCTTGAAGCGTCGCTACCATTAACGGCACACTGGTGTTGTGATATTCGAGGACGACCAGTCGACGCGGCAGCGCGTGGTGCGGTCGATCCTCGTCGAGGGGCCCTCCACGGCGGCCGCACTCGGCGAGCGGCTCGAGCTGACGCCCGCCGCCGTGCGCCGCCACCTCGACCAGCTGGTCGAGGACGGCTCCATCGAGCCGCGCCAGCCGCGCCCGCAGGCCCATCGTGGCCGTGGACGTCCCGCCAAGGTGTTCGCGCTCACCGAGCACGGGCGTGACGGGTTCGACCAGCAGTACGACGACCTGGCCGTCCAGGCGCTCCGCTTCGTCGCCGAGACCGGGGGCGACGACGCCGTCAAGGCGTTCGCCGACCGTCGGGTCGCCTTCATCGAGGAGCGGTTCGCGGGTGTGGCTCTGGCCCACCCGGAGCTCAGCCCCGCGGAGGTGCTGGCCAGCGTCCTCACCGACGAGGGCTACGCCGCCGGGGTCAAGGAGCTGCCCAGCAACGGGCAGAGCGCGGGGGAGCAGCTGTGCCAGCAGCACTGCCCGGTCTCCCACGTCGCCCACGAGTTCCCGCAGCTGTGCGAGGCCGAGACCGAGGCGATCAGCCGGGTGCTGGGCCGTCACGTCCAGCGGCTGGCCACCATCGCCCACGGCGACGGCGTGTGCACGACCTGCATCCCTGCCCCCATCGATCAGCAGAGCCTCACTACGAAGAAGGAGAACGTCACCACATGACCTCCATCGAGGAGCGCAACCCCGAGCTCGAGGGACTGGGTCGCTACCAGTTCGGCTGGGCCGACAGCGATGTCGCCGGCGCCGACGCCAAGCGCGGCCTGAGCGAAGAGGTCGTCCGCAACATCTCGGGGCTCAAGAGCGAGCCGCAGTGGATGCTCGACCTGCGCCTGAAGGGGCTCAAGCTCTTCCACCGCAAGCCGATGCCGACGTGGGGCTCCGACCTGTCGGGGATCGACTTCGAGAACATCAAGTACTTCGTCCGGTCCAGCGAGAAGCAGGCCGCGACCTGGGACGACCTTCCCGAGGACATCAAGAACACCTACGACAAGCTCGGCATCCCCGAGGCGGAGAAGCAGCGCCTGGTCTCCGGCGTCGCGGCTCAGTACGAGTCCGAGGTCGTCTACCACTCGATCCGCGAGGACCTCGAGGAGCAGGGCGTCCTCTTCCTCGACACCGACACCGCGCTGCGCGAGCAGCCGGAGCTGTTCCGCGAGTACTTCGGCACGGTCATCCCGGTCGGCGACAACAAGTTCGCCGCGCTCAACACCTCGGTCTGGTCCGGCGGCTCCTTCATCTACGTGCCGAAGGGCGTGCACGTCGACATCCCGCTGCAGGCCTACTTCCGGATCAACACGGAGAACATGGGCCAGTTCGAGCGGACGCTGATCATCGTCGACGAGGACGCCTACGTGCACTACGTCGAGGGCTGCACCGCGCCGATCTACTCCTCCGACTCGCTGCACTCGGCGGTCGTCGAGATCATCGTGAAGAAGGGCGGTCGCTGCCGCTACACGACCATCCAGAACTGGTCCAACAACGTCTACAACCTCGTCACCAAGCGCGCGACCTGCGAGGCCGGCGCGACGATGGAGTGGGTCGACGGCAACATCGGCTCCAAGGTGACGATGAAGTACCCCGCCATCTACCTCATGGGCGAGCACGCCAAGGGCGAGACGCTGTCGGTCGCGTTCGCGGGCGAGGGCCAGCACCAGGACGCCGGCGCCAAGATGGTGCACGCCGCGCCCAACACCTCCAGCTCGATCCTGAGCAAGTCGGTGGCGCGCGGCGGCGGCCGGACGTCCTACCGCGGCCTGATCCAGATCAACGAGGGTGCGCACGGCTCCAAGTCCAACGTGCTGTGCGACGCGCTCCTGGTCGACCAGATCAGCCGGTCCGACACCTATCCCTACGTCGACATCCGCGAGGACGACGTGTCGATGGGCCACGAGGCGTCGGTCTCCAAGGTCTCCGACGACCAGCTCTTCTACCTCATGTCGCGAGGCATGGAGCAGGACGAGGCGATGGCGATGATCGTGCGCGGCTTCATCGAGCCGATCGCCAAGGAGCTCCCGATGGAGTACGCCCTCGAGCTCAACCGGCTGATCGAGCTCCAGATGGAAGGCGCCGTCGGCTGATGGGCCTGCAACGTCTCCTCCCACCTCCACCCGGTGGGCTCCTTCGATCTGTCCGATCACCCCGTCCCGACCGGGCGTGAGGAGGTCTGGCGGTTCACGCCGCTCAAGCGGCTCAAGGGCCTTCACGACGACGCCCCGCTCACGGGTGAGGACTTCGACGTCAAGGTCGAGGCGCCGGAGGGCGTCACCGCCGAGCAGGTGGCGGTCGCCGACTCCGAGCGCGGCCTCTCCGGCTACGTGCCCCACGACCGGGTCAGCGCGCGCGCCTGGCAGGCTGCGACGTCGGTCTTCACCGTCGAGGTCCCGTCAGATGCCGACATCCTCGATCCGGTCTTCGTGACGGTCACCGGCCACGGAGGCCCCGAGGCCATCGCCCGCCAGCTCCTCGTCAAGGTCGGCGCGCACGCGCGGGCCACCGTGGTGGTGCGGTTCAAGGGCTCCGCCACCTTCGCCGACAACGTCGAGATCGTGGTCGGCGACGGCGCCCAGCTGACCTACGTGTCGATCCAGGACTGGGACGACGACGCGGTCCACCACAGCAACCAGCACGCCCTCGTGGGTCGCGACGCCTCGCTCAAGCACGTCGCCGTGACCTTCGGCGGCAACCTGGTGCGCCACGACGCCACGACGACCTACGCCGGGCCGGGCGGCTCGGTCGAGATGCTCGGCCTCTACTTCGCCGACGCCGGCCAGTTCATCGAGCACCGGCTGTTCGTCGACCACAACGAGCCCAAGACCTCCAGCAACGTCGTCTACAAGGGCGCGCTGCAGGGCGAGGGCGCGCACACGGTCTGGATCGGCAACGTCCTGATCCGCCAGGCGGCGGAGGGCATCTCGACCTACGAGGAGAACCGCAACCTCGTGCTCACCGACGGCTGCCAGGCCGACTCGGTCCCCAACCTCGAGATCGAGACCGGCGAGATCGAGGGCGCCGGCCATGCGTCGGCCACCGGCCGGTTCGACGACGAGCAGCTGTTCTACCTCCGCTCGCGCGGCGTCCCCGAGGACGAGGCCCGACGGCTGGTCGTGCACGGGTTCTTCAACGACCTGATCCGCAAGATCGGCGTACCCGCGCTCGAGGACGAGCTCCTCGAGACGGTCGAGGCGGAGCTGAGCAAGAACGTCCTGCAGGCGGCCCCGTGAGCTTCGAGCGAGCCTGCGCCCTGACCGACGTCCCCGAGGACGAGGCGTTCGCGGTGACCCTCGACGGACCATCGGGCGCCCAGGACGTCGCCGTCGCCCGCAACGGCGACGAGCTCTACGCCGTCGAGGACATCTGCTCCCACGCCGCGGTCGCGCTCTCCGAGGGCGAGGTCCTGCCAGAGCTCGGGGGAGGCTGCACGCTCGAGTGCTGGCTGCACGGCTCGAGGTTCGACCTCCGCACCGGCAAGCCCACCGGGCTGCCCGCCACCGAGCCGGTGGCGACGTTCCCGGTCGAGGTCCGGGGCGCCGACGTCTACATCGACATCACCACCACCCTGAACGGAGTCACCCCCCAATGACCAAGCTCGAGATCAAGGACCTGCAGGTCTCCGTCGCGACCGAGGACGGCCCGAAGGAGATCCTCAAGGGCGTCACGCTGACCATCAACGACGGCGAGACGCACGCGATCATGGGGCCCAACGGGTCCGGCAAGTCGACCCTGGCCTACTCGATCGCGGGCCACCCGAAGTACGACGTCACCGGCGGCACGGTCACCCTCGACGGCGAGGACGTCCTCGCGATGTCGGTCGACGAGCGCGCGCGGGCCGGGCTGTTCCTCGCGATGCAGTACCCCGTCGAGGTCCCCGGCGTGTCGGTCTCCAACTTCCTGCGCACCGCCAAGACCGCGCTCGACGGCGAGGCGCCCAAGCTCCGCACCTGGGTCAAGGACGTCAACAAGGCGCTCGAGGACCTCAACCTCGACCCGTCGTTCGGCACCCGCTCGGTCAACGAGGGCTTCTCCGGAGGTGAGAAGAAGCGCCACGAGATCGCCCAGCTCGAGCTGCTGAACCCGCGGGTCGCCGTCCTCGACGAGACCGACTCCGGTCTCGACATCGACGCCCTCAAGATCGTCGCCGCCGGCGTCAACCGGTTCCGCGCGCAGGAGGGCAAGGGCGTCCTGCTGATCACCCACTACACCCGCATCCTGCGCTACATCGAGCCCGACTTCGTGCACGTCTTCGTCGACGGCAGGATCGCCGAGCAGGGCGGCCCCGAGCTGGCCGAGGCGCTTGAGGCCGAGGGCTACGACAAGTACCTCTCAGCGGCGCGATAAGTGGCACTGGGCGGCGTTCTCGTCGCTCGACGGCCGCTTCGCGCCCAGGCCGCCTTCGCTCCTCCGCCTTGCCCAGCACCACTTCTCGCACCGCTGATAAGGATTGAGACCATGGATGGACTGCTTCCAGAGCTAGAAGTCGTCCGCAAGGACTTCCCCATCCTCGAGCGCACGCTCGCGGGCGGGATGCCGCTGGTCTACCTCGACAGCGCCAACACCAGCCAGAAGCCCCAGGTCGTCATCGACGCGATGGTCGACCACCTCGAGCGGCACAACGCCAACATCGCCCGGGCGATGCACCAGCTGGGCGCCGAGTCGACCGAGGCCTATGAGGCGGCCCGGGACAGGGTGGCCACGTTCCTGAATGCGCCCTCTCGCAACGAGGTGGTCTTCACCAAGAACGCCACCGAGGCGCTCAACCTCCTGGCCCGCACCATCGACCTCGGCCCGGGCGACAACGTCGTGATCACCGAGATGGAGCACCACTCCAACATCGTGTCGTGGCAGCTGGCCTGCGAGCGAACTGGTGCGGAGCTGCGCTGGTTCGGCCTCACCGACGACGGACAGCTGGACCTGTCGAACGTCGACCAGCTGGTCGACGAGCACACCAAGGTCGTGGCCTTCACCTGGGTCTCCAACATGCTCGGGACCATCAACCCCGTCGCCGACCTCGCGGCGCGCGCGAAGGCGGTCGGCGCCTACTCGGTGGTCGACGCGTCGCAGGCCGTCCCGCAGCTGCCGGTCGACGTGGCCGCGACGGGCTGCGACTTCCTGGTCTTCACCGGCCACAAGACCGTCGGTCCGACCGGCATCGGCGTCCTCTGGGGCCGCGAGGAGCTGCTCAACGAGCTCCCGCCCTTCCACGGTGGCGGCGAGATGATCGAGACGGTGACGATGGCCGGCTCGACCTACGCCAGGGCACCGCACCGCTTCGAGGCCGGCACCCCGCCGATCGTCGAGGCGATCGGGCTCGGTGCCGCGCTCGACTACCTCGGCCACCTCGGCATGGACGCCGTCCATGCGCACGAGCAGGCGATCACGGGTTACGCGCTCGAGGCGCTGCAGACCGTGCCCGGGCTGACCATCCTGGGTCCGCTGGCGGCCGCGGAGCGCGGGGGAGCGATCTCCTTCGAGCTCGCCGGCGCCCACCCGCACGACATCGCCACCGTCCTCGACACCCGCGGCATCGCGGTGCGCGCCGGCCACCACTGCGCGAAGCCTGCCCACGCGCGGTTCGGCGTGCAGAGCTCGACCAGGATGTCGTCCTACCTCTACACGACGCCGGCCGAGATCGACGCCCTCGTCGAGGGGCTGGAATACACCCGCTCGTACTTCAAGTTGAGTTGAGAGACATGGACCTCGACAACCTCTACCAGGAGATCCTCCTGGACCACTACAAGAACCCCCACCACAAGGGCCTGCGCGAGCCCTTCGAGGCGGAGGTGCACCACGTCAACCCCACCTGCGGTGACGAGGTGACCCTGCGCGTCCACGTGGCCGACGGCGTCGTCGAGGACGTCTCCTACGACGCCCTGGGCTGCTCGATCTCGCAGGCTTCCACCTCGGTGATGACCGACCTCGTCATCGGGAAGTCCGTCGACGAGGCGATGAGGATCCACGGCGAGTTCCTGGCCCTGATGCAGGGCAAGGGGACCGTCGAGCCCGACGAGGACGTGCTGGAGGACGGCATCGCATTCGCGGGTGTCGCGAAGTTCCCGGCGCGCGTGAAGTGCGCACTACTGTCGTGGATGGCCTGGAAAGACGCCACCGCACAATCCCTGGAGGCAAGCAATGGCTGAGCCCGACACCACCACCGCACCGACCACCGTGGACCACGGTGACCTGCCCGAGGTTCCCGAGGCCGCGCCCGCGGGGTCGAGCAACCTCTCGCCCTCGGTCAGCCTCGAGGACGTCACCGAGGCGATGAAGGACGTCGTCGACCCCGAGCTCGGGATCAACGTCGTCGACCTGGGCCTGGTCTACGGCCTGCACCTCGACGAGGGCACCAACTGCGTCATCGACATGACGCTCACCTCGGCGGCCTGCCCCCTGACCGACGTCATCCAGGACCAGACCAACAGCGCCCTCGAGGGCCTGGTCAACGACGTCGCGATCAACTGGGTCTGGATGCCCCCGTGGGGCCCCGACAAGATCACCCCCGACGGCCGCGAGCAGCTGCGGGCGCTCGGCTTCAACGTCTGAGGTTCAGCTCAACGGCGGGTCGAAGGACAGCGGCACCGGTGCGGGGTCGTCGTTGAACGGGTCGTCGACGTGGTCGTCCGGCCACGTCGCGGTCGCATGGTGCTCGACGCCATCGAGGACGAGGGTCACGTCGTAGGTGAACGGCGCCGGTCCGAGCGCGAAGATCTTGGCACTCCGCTGCGGATCCGTCTCCCACCAGTCGACCTGGCCCTCGGCCGGGCAGCCCAGCTGTGGCGTCCCTGCGTCGACGGTGAGGGTGTGACCGTCCGCAGCGGTCGCCGTCACCGTCGCCTCGGCCCGCGTGGGCGTCTCGGCCAGCCCACTGACCGAGAGGTTGAGCCCGTGCGTGCCGTCGACCTGGCCGTGAAGGGTCCACAGGATGCCGACGTACGCCGTCGGTTCGGGCCGCACCCCGTCCGACGGGGTGCGCCACCGGAAGCTGGCGGAGTAGTCGCCCTGCGGTCCGGAGCCGAACAGGTTGACCACGTAGTCGCCGGCCGGGCCACTGGCGGGCAGGTGGAAGCTGCCGGAGGCGGTCTCGTCGACGGCCACGGTGTAGGTGTGGTGACACCGGGTGAGCAGCTCGTCGGCGCGCGTGAGCGAGGCCTGGAAGGTCCATCCCTCGACGGGGAAGGTGAGTTCCACCGACGCGACCCCCTCGACCACCGGCAGCTTCGCCGGGTCGGTGGCGACGGCGTCTGCGCACGCTCCTGCGACGGTGTCCCCACTGGGGACGCTCCAGCAGTAGGAACCTCCTTGGGCTCCGATCGAGTGGTCCCCAGCGACCACGGTGATGGGGGGAGGTGTGCGTGGGACGTTGTCGGGCGGTGCTGGTGTCGACGTGGACCGTGAGGCAGTGCGTGAGCTGTCCGGAGCCCGGGCGGTGGAGGAGGAGCCCGCAGACCCGCAGGCGGTGAGCGCGACTGTGCCCGCGAGCAGGCAGACGAGCGCAGCGGCGCGGACACGCATGCTCCGTCTGACGCCCGCCGCGACGGGTCGGTTCCGTCAGAGACATGGCCTAACGTCTCTCGCGTGCGCACCGTCCTCGTCCCTCGCGAGCGGTTCGAGCGGTGGGTGGCCAACTTCGCGGAGCGGCACGGCGGTGGCCCCGGCATCGTGACGGAGGCCGGCGGGATCTTCGGGATGGCGCAGGACGGCTCGACGTTCCATGCCCGGCTGCCCTTCGACCTGCAGTACGACGGCCCGGCGGACGCCATCTCGTTTGCCGACGCGGTCGCCCTGCCGGCGGACTGGGGGCTGCTGCTCGTGCGCAAGGGCGGGTTCGCCGTCGCACGGCTGACGGGGGAGCGGCTGGTGGACTCGAAGGTCGGGCAGCGACACGTGCAGGGCCGCACCAAGGCGGGCGGGCAGAGCCAGCAGCGGTTCGCCCGGCGCCGCGGCAACCAGGCCCGCCAGGCCTACGAAGCCGCCGCAGACCACGCCGCCCGGCTCCTCGGCGAGGGCGCGCCCCGGGTGGTGACCGGCGGCGACCACGCGGCGGTCGAGGAGGTGCTGACCGACCCGCGGCTCAAGCGACTCGTCGTCGACGAGCGCTGGCTGCCTGTGCAGGACCCCAAGCGCGGCGTGCTCGAGCAGGCGATCCTCGACGCCGCCGCCGCCCAGGTGCAGGTCATCAACGTCGAGGACCGATGAACCTGCCGGGTATGTCGGCAGGCTGACTGCGGGTCGGGTATGCCGGGTCGGCACCTGGTCGAACCGTCGTTGGTCGAGCATGTCGAGACCTCCGCAGCGATGGCTGGGAGCCGACCGGATCCCGCTGCGAAACCTTCTGAAGATTCTTTCCGCAACCCCTGCTCGCTGCCATCGCCGAACAGACCCTGTGCCTGCCGCCGGAGGCGGCGGCCTTCGTCGACGGCGCGGTCGCGCCGTTCGCGCACACGATCGGCCCCGCCCAGCTCGACCGGCTGATCCAGGAGGCCAAGGCCAGGTTCGACCCCGAGCAGACAGAAGCAGAACGGCAAGCGGCCGCCGAGCAGGGCCACTTCGACATCGCCCTCGACAAAGTAGGTGTCGACGGCCGGGTCCGGGTCGAGGGCGACGTCGACCTCGCCGATGCCCTCGACCTCGAGGCCGCCCTCGCCGCGGACGCCCACGAGCAGCTGCTGCTCGGCTCCAGTGATTCTCTCGACGTACGCCGCGCCAAGGCCGTCGGCAACCTCGCCCGCCACTCACCGGCACCGGGGGGATCGCCCGGGTGCAGGAGACCCGCGGACCGGTCACGGCCGAGCAGGTTCGTGAGTGGTGCGGCCACCCCGACGCCCAGATCACTGTCCAACCGGTGCTCGACCTGGCCGAGCACCTCCACGTCACCGCCTACGAAGCCTCCGCCCGGCTCAAGGCCCAGACCCAGCCCCGTGACCTGGTCTGCGCCTTCCCCTTCTGCTTCCGACCTGCCGAGCGCTGCGACTGCGAACACCGTGTCCCGCACGCGGACGACGGGCCGACCTGCAGCTGCAACCTGACGCCGGCCTGTCGTGGCCACCATCGCGCGAAGACCACCGGCGCCTGGTCCTACGTGACCGTCGAGCCGGGGGTCCACCTGTGGCGGAGTCCGCTGGGCTATGAGTTCCTCAAAGACCCCTCCGGCACCCTCGACGTCACCCCAAATGCAGAACGCCGCAGGTTTGCCCGCGAGTTCCGCCACCACTTCGGCGAACCCTGACCACCGCGCCCCGCACCCCGCTCGGCAGCCCTCGAGCGGGGGAGTCGGGTTGTCCTCGTGGCGGAGACATCAGTTGCGATGTCCAGTCTCCGCTTACGATCGTCGGTGTGGCGACCGTGGGGGGTACGGCGACCGGGGGCGTCGCGGGGCGTTCCTCGGCGCTGCTGGGCTCGCTTCTCGCGATGCCTGCGGCCGAGGCGACCGATGCCGTCGTCGAGCGACACCTGGAGCTGACAGCCACGCTGCTCGGTCGCGACTGGATGTCGCTGGTCCATCACGTGCTGGACGACGACGGCACGGCGCCGGTCGGTGTCGCGTGGCGCGCCGGCTACGCGTTGCACCACCTCGGCCACCTCGGCGACGCCCTCCGGGTCGTCGGCTACGCGGACCCGGGCCGGTCCGGCGAGGCTGACTGGGCCCGGCTGGCCGGAGTTCGCGCCTCCCTCGCGTGGTCTCGCGGAGACCTCGAGAGCTGCCGTTCCAGCGTCGAGGAGGCGCTCAAGTACGCACGGGTGTCCGGCGACCTCGGGGCCGAGGCCAGCGCGTGGGTGGCGAGCGCCATGCTTGCCGCCTTCGACGGCGACCGTGACCTGAACCTCCACTCCTACCAGCGGGCGCTGGCGCTGGCCGAGGAGGTGGGTGACCTCCAGACTCTGGAGCGCACCTTGAACAACCTGGGCTCCCGCTCCCTCGACGAGGGCCGCTACACCGAGGCCCTCGAGCACCTCCAGCGCGGGCTGGACGCCAACGAGCACACCCGACACCTCTCGGGTCTCGCCATCCTGCGCCACAACGTGTCCGAGGCGCTGCTCGGCCACGGCCGCCTCGACGAGGCGCTGATCGAGTCCGACATCGCCCGTGACCTGTGGACCTCACTGGAGGCCCCCAGCGCCTCGGTCTCCTGGCAGCTGCGCGGCGACGTGCAGCTCGCGCGCGGGAACGCCACGCAGGCAGCGATGGCCTTCGCCCACGCCACGCGGCTCGCGGCCAGCGAGCACATCGCTCAGTTCCACGCCGGAGCGATGGCCGGTGAGGCCGTCTCGCTCGTCGGCACCGACCCGGCCCGGGCGGCCACCCTGGCCGAGGAGGCCCTGCGGATCTCCCCGCCCGTCGGGCACGCCATGCCGGTGGTCGCCGCCGGCTGGGTCCGGCTCGCCGCCTCCGACGTCGACGGTGCCTCGGCGCTCGCCGAGCGGGCGGTCGAGCTGGCCACCCAGCATCGCGACCTGCCACACCTCGCCGACGCCCTCGAGCTGGGGGCGCTGGCCCGCGCCGGCGCCGACGCCCGCGGCGATGACCAGCGGGTCGACGCGCAGCTCAGGGAGGCCGGCGACATCTGGCGCGACCTCGGCAACCCGCTGCGGGTGCTGGTGAACGAGATCGTCGTCGCCCACCGGCGGCGCGACCGGCTGACCGAGACCGTGGCCCGCGACGAGCTGCGCTCGCTGGGCGTGCACGACGACATCTGGCGGGTGGGTGGTCCGCTGCGCGCTGTCGCGCGCGTGCCCGACGCCGACGAGATCCGCGTGCACGTGCTGGGCCAGTTCGGCGTCCAGCTCGGCGGCCAGGCGGTGCCCGCCTCGGCGTGGCCGTCGCGCAAGGCTCGCGACGTCCTGCGGGTGCTTGCGTGTCGCGGTGACCGCGGCATCGGACGCGAGCGGCTCGGCGCGCTGGTCTGGCCGAACGCCGACGCGGTGGGCAACCGGCTCTCCGTGGCGCTGTCGCACGTCCGCTCGGTGCTCGACCCCGGGCGCCGCCTGGCCGGCCCCGTCGTGGTCAGTGACGGCGGGCTCGTCCGGCTCGACCTGCGCCACGTCTCGGTCGACCTCGTCGACTTCACCGAGGCCGCCCGGGCGGCCCTGGGGGCGGCCAAGGTGGGTTCGCCTCGCGCCGTGCCGCTGCTGGAGGGAGCGGCCGCGATGCACACCGGCGAGCTGCTGGAGGACGCCGACGGTGTCGACAGGGTCGACTGGGCGCTGGCCGAGCGCGAGGAGGTCGCGCTCCTGGGCCGGGAGGTCCTGCACACGCTGGCCGGGCTGCTGGCCGCCGGGAGCGAGCCCGCCGAGGCCTTGCACTGGTATGCCCGCCTGCTGGCCCACGACCCGTACGACGAGGCCACGTACGGCGCCCTGGTGGTGCTCCTGGTCAGCCTCGGTCGCTACGGCGAGGCGAAGCGACACCACCGCACCTACGTGCTGCGCATGGACGAGCTAGGGGTGCCCGCGAAGAGCTGGGACGAGCTGGCGGGCGGCTGAGCCTCACGCGCTCCGGCGCGCGGCCTCGCCGAGCTCTTCGGCCTCGACGACCTCGATCCGCAGCTCGCGCACCTCGCGGACACCGCTGAGCGCGTGTCGCCGCTCGAGGCGCAGGGTGGCCGGGGCGCCCTCGAAGACCAGGAACGACAGCTCCGACTCCTCGCGCACCAGGGGCAACAGGTTCCCGGGGTGGGCGACGAGCTGCCAACAGCCGCGGCTGAGCCCCGAGCGCAGCCGCAGGCGCAGCCGGCTGCCGGCGGCGAGCCCCACGACGCTGCCGGGGGGTGGTACCGCGAGGGTGACGACGTCAGGAGCGGAGCGGGGCGTGGCCATGACGCCAGCCTGACCCGGCGACCTTTCAGGATTCTTTCAACGCGTCGAGGCTGCGGTCCAGGGAATCGCTCTAGTAGCCGAGCTCGGCCTTGTGCTTCTCCCACCTCTCGGCGATCGCGTCCATCTCGCCCTCGATGAAGACCAGGAACTCGTGGGTCAGGGTGAGGCGCAGGTGGGCCGGCGCGTCCGGGCCCAGCGCCGCCAGTGCGTGCTCGAGCGAGGCCCGGATCGGACCGTAGATCTGGTCGTGGGACATCATCGCGTCGTGCCAGGCGTCGTCGTCGACGACGTAGACGTCTCTGCGCGAGCCGCGCTCCCGCTCGCGACGCAGCATGCCGAGCTGCTCGAGGTAGCCGACGGCTCCCGAGATACCGGCCGCGCTCACACCCAGCGCCTCCGCCAGCTCGACCGAGGTCATCCGACCCTCAGCGTGGACCAGGAGCGCCGCGAAGACCCGCGACGGCAGCCGGGCCAGGCCGGCCTGGGTGAGCGCACCACCGATCCGCTCGATGGAGCTCTGCTGGGCGGGCGTCACGGATCACATTCTACAGGTTTCAGAAATATCGAAAAGTTGCGTATCGTCGGGAGCGTGACAGACGCAGTGATCGACGTACGCGAACTGGTCAAGACCTTCGGTCCCCACCGGGCCCTCGACGGGCTCGACCTCGCGGTGCGGAAGGGGGAGGTGCACGGCTTCCTCGGTCCGAACGGTGCCGGGAAGTCGACGACCATCCGGGTGCTGCTCGGTCTGATGCGCAAGGACGCCGGTGACGTCCGACTCTTCGGCAAGGACCCGTGGCGAGACGCCGCCGAGCTGCACCGCCGACTGGCCTACGTGCCGGGCGACGTCAACCTGTGGCCCAACCTGACCGGCGGCGAGGTGATCGACCTCCTCGGCCGGCTCAGGGGTGGGCTCGACGAACGCCGCCGGGCGGACCTGCTCGAGAGGTTCGAGCTGGACCCCACGAAGAAGGGCCGCGGCTACTCCAAGGGCAACCGCCAGAAGGTGGCGCTGGTGGCTGCGCTCGCCTCCGACGTGGAGCTCCTCGTGCTCGACGAGCCCACGTCCGGGCTGGACCCGCTCATGGAGTCGGTGTTCCGGGACTGTGTCGACGAGTTCCGCACCGACGGGCACGCCGTCCTGCTCTCCAGCCACATCCTCGCGGAGGTGGAGCACCTGTGTGACCGGGTGAGCATCATCCGGTCCGGGAAGTGCGTGGAGTCGGGCTCGCTCGCCGAGCTCCGTCACCTGACGCGTACGTCGATCACCGCCGACCTCGAGTCGGTGCCCGCGGACCTCGCAGGGCTCCCGGGCGTGCACAACGTGCAGATCGAGGGGCACCGGGTCCAGCTCGAGGTCGACACCACCCGCCTCGCCCCCGTGCTCGACGCGCTTCAGACCGGCGGGGTCCGCTCGCTGCTGAGCCAGCCGCCCACCCTGGAGGACCTCTTCCTGCGTCACTACGGCGACCGGATCGAGGCTGAGCAGGAGGAGGTCGCGGCCACGTGACCGGCACCTGGATCTTCCTGCGCGCCTTCGTCCGGCGTGATCGGTGGCTGTACCTGTGGTGGGGAGTCGGCGTCGCGTTGCTCTACGTGAGCCAGGCATGGAGCGTGGACGGCCTGTACAAGACCCAGGCGGAGTTCGACAGGGCCGCAGCGAGCATGGAGGGCAACGCCTCCCTCATCGCGATGACCGGCCCGGCTCGAGCCCTGAACTCCACCGGTGGCCAGGTCACCTGGCAGGCGGCAGCGTTCGGCGTGATCTGCGCCGGCCTGATGAGCATGTTCGTGTTGGGCCGGCACACCCGTGCGGAGGAGGAGAGCGGGCGCGACGAGCTGTTGCGGGCCGCGCCGGTGGGCCGCTACGCACCGATGGCGGCGGCCGTCCTCGACGCGGTGATCGCCAACGTCGTGCTGGGGCTGCTCGTCTTCGGAGGCCTGGCGGCCTACGGGCTCGCCGTCCCGGACTCGCTGGCACTGGGGGTCGGACTGACCATCACGGGCTGGTTCTTCACCGGCACCGCCCTGATCGCGATGCAGCTCACCACGAGCACCCGAGCCGCCTACGGTCTGGCCGGTGGGGTGATCGGCATCGCCTACGCCTTGCGCGCCATCGGCGACGTCAGCTCCCCGGTGCTGAGCTGGCTCTCGCCGATCGGGTGGTACCAAGCCATGCACGCCTTCTCCGGCCTGCGGTGGTGGCCGGCCCTGCTGCCCTTGGCAGGCACGCTGATCGTGGTGGCGCTGGGTCGGGTGGTCTTCGACCGGCGTGACTTCGGCTCTGGGGTGCTGCCAGCGCGACCCGGCCCGGCGCGCGCGGGAACCGGCTTGTCGAGTGGCGTGGGGCTGGCCTGGCGGCTCCAGCGACCGACCCTCACGGGGTGGGCTCTCGGGCTGCTGCTCTTCGGCCTGAGCTTCGGCACGATGGGTGACGGCGTGAAGGACATCGTCGGCGACTCGTCCTACTCCCGCGACGTGATCCTCCAGGGCAGCACCCATGTCGTGGACGGCTTCTATGCGACCCTGATCCTGATGCTCGCCCTGCTGACCGCGGGGTTCTCGATCTCGTCGGCGCTGCGGCCGCACAGCGAGGAGGAGGCCGGCCGGGTGGAGGCACTGCTGGCCACGGCGATGCCCCGGTCGACCTGGCTGGCAGGCCACACGGCGGTCACGGTGCTGGGCACGCTCGTCGTTCTCGCCGCTGCCGGGCTGGGTCTCGGCGCCACCTACGCGGCGGTCACCGGCGACGCCGGCGCGGTGGTCCGGCTGTCGGTGCCGGCCGTGGCGCTCGCACCAGCGGTCCTCGTGCTGAGCGGGCTCGCACGGCTCCTGCACGGCGTCGCTCCGCGCGCCACGGTCCTGGCCTGGCTGGGGCTGCTCGTGACCTGGGTGGTCATGCTCTTCGGCGACGCGTTCGGCCTGCCCCAGTGGCTGCAGGACATCTCGCCGTTCGAGCACCTGGCCCTGATGCCCCTCCAGGACTTCAGGCCGGCGCCGTTCCTGGTGCTCTCGCTGGTTGCGGTCGCCCTGAGCGCCGCCGGCCAGCTGGCCTTTCGCAGGCGCGACCTCCGCTGACCGGGGCTGACCCGGGCTGACTGACCGGGGTGAGCCGCTCCGTCCGTCGTCCCCGGTCGCAGCGTGGTGGCGCTTCCGCGGCCGCGAGATCGGCTAACTTCGAGCCATGTGGCAGCCCGAGCCCGGGTGGCTCGCACTGCGGAGCGGCACCGGGACCTCGACCGTGGGCGTGTGGCGGACCGTGCTGGGTGGCCGGCCGGTCGTCGTCAAGCGGCTCGGCGCGCCCTCCGAGGACGATCCCCGAGAGCTCAGCGACCCACGCCACTTCGCCTACTGGCGACGGGCCGCCGACGTGGTCACCGCCCGCGTCGGCCTCGACGCCACCCCGGGGCTGCGCGCGCCGCGGCTGACGTCGGTCGAGGAGGACGAGGAAGGCATCACCCTGGTCGCGGACTGGGTCGAGGACGCCGCCAACAGCGGTCTGTTCTCCGCGGTCTGCCTCGGCCGGTTCGCGGGCGCCGATCTGGGCGACCACGCGTGGCTGGCCCAGGGACAGCTCCGGGACCGGCTCGGGCGGGTCGAGCGGCGGGGCGGCTGGCCGACCCTGGCCAGGACCACCGTCGCCGATGTCGCCGACCATCTCTGGCGGCGTCGGGCCCCGCTGCTCGACGAGCTCGACGCGCTGCCACAGGTGGCCCAGCACGGCGACCCGGCCCCGGTGAACCTCCCGGGCCGCGACGGGGACGACGTGCTCGCGATCGACTGGGGCAGCCTCGGCCACGGGCCGGTGGGCGCCGACCTGGGGTTGTTCATGCTGGGTGCCCGCGAGGAGTTCGAGCCGCTGCTCGACGCCTACCTCCTCGGCCTGCCCGAGGGGTTGGCGACCCGTGAGCAGGCCGCTCACGGCGCCCGGGTGACCGCCGTGGTGACCGCGCTCAGCCGCGCGGAGTGGGCGCTGGCACGGGTCGCGGGCGGGGAGGGTGCGCTGGCAGGGAAGTACCGACACCCGGCGGTGGCGCCGTATCTGCGATCACTGCAGCGGCAGTTCCCCCAGATCGAGGAGCTCGTCGGCTCCTGAGGGCAGCAGGTCAGAGGGCGTTGGTCGCGAAGGTGTCGCACTGCTTGATGCTGGTGGCGTTGTAGCCGGCGGTGAACCACTTCATCCGCTCAGCGGAGGAGCCGTGCGTCCACTGCTCGGGGTTGACGTCGCCGCCGCCCATCTTCTGGATCCGGTCGTCACCCACGGCCTTGGCCGAGTCGAGCGCCTCGGTGATGTCGGCCTCGTCGATGGCCTCGAAGATCTGGACGCCGCTGCTGTCGGTGGTGCCTGTGGCGCCGCGGGTCCACATGCCGGCGTAGCAGTCGGCCTGGAGCTCGAGCCGCACCGAGTCGCTGGTCGGTCCGGACTGGGTGCGGACCCGGCCCATGGTGCCGAGCAGGTTCTGGAGGTGGTGGCCGAACTCGTGCGCGAGGACGTAGGGCTCGACGAAGTCGCCGCCCTTGCCGCCGAGCTGTCCCTCGAGGACGTCCTTGAAGAACGTGGTGTCGAGGTAGATGGTCTGGTCGGTCGGGCAGTAGAACGGCCCGACGTCGGCGCTGGCGCTCCCGCAACCGGTCGACGTACCGCCGGTGAAGGTGATGATCTGGGTGGGCTGGAGCTGCTTGCCGGTCTGGCCGGGCAGCACCTTGGCCCAGTAGCCCTCGAGGGAGAGCTCGACCGCCTTGCGCGCGCAGTCGGCGCTCTTGTTGGCGTCGGCACCGCTGAGGCACTTCTCGTAGCGGTCGGTCGTCTCGGCCGGGCCGCCCGCACCGCTGCCGCCGCCGCCGGCGACCTGCGTGATGACGAAGATGATGATCACGATGATGGTCGTGCCGATGCCGCCGCCGGTGATGCCGCCGATGGGGAGGTTGCCCATCGCGCCGCCACCGCCGCCTCCACGGACGTCGGTGACCCGGCCACCACTGATGTCAGCCTTCGGGTTGAAACGCACGCGCTCACCCTAGTGGTAGGGGTTGCGCCGATGGCTCGCTCCGGGCCGTGGACCCGTACCCTTGATCAAGCCATGATCACCGCCCATCAGCTGGAAGTTCGCGCTGGGGCGAGGCTCCTGATGGCAGAGGTCAGCTTCCGGGTCGCGTCGGGGGACAAGGTGGGGCTGGTCGGGCGCAACGGCGCCGGGAAGACCACCCTGACCAAGATCCTCGCGGGCGAGGGGCTGCCGGCCGCCGGCCGGGTCGAGACGACCGGCCAGGTGGGCTACCTGCCGCAGGACCCCCGCACCGGCGACCTCGACATGCCCGTCCGCGAGCGGATCCTCTCCGCCCGCGGGCTCGACGACGTCGTCCGCCGGCTGCGCTCCGCCGAGCTGGAGATGGCCTCGGCCGATCCGGCGGTCAGCGACCGGGGGATGAGGCGCTACTCGGCCGCCGACAACGAGCTGCACGCCAGTGGTGGGTACGCCGCCGAGGCGGAAGCCGCCCAGATCGCGCAGTCGCTGGGCATCGCCGACCGCTTGATGCCCCAGCCGCTGCGGACCCTGTCCGGCGGTCAGCGGCGCCGGGTGGAGCTGGCCCGGATCCTGTTCTCCGGCGCCGAGACGCTGCTGCTGGACGAGCCGACCAACCACCTCGACGCCGACTCGATCGTCTGGCTGCGCGACTTCCTGCGCTCCTTCCGCGGCGGGCTCGTGGTGATCTCTCACGACACCGCCCTGCTGGACGCCACGGTCAACCGGGTGCTGCACCTCGACGCCAACCGCGCCGAGGTCGACGTCTACAACCTGGGCTGGACGGCGTACCTCCTCCAGCGGGAGACCGACGAGCGCCGCCGCAAGCGCGAGCGGATGAACACCGAGAACAAGGCGAAGACCCTCACCGACCAGGCGAACCGGATGCGCGCCAAGGCCACCAAGGCGCAGGCTGCGCAGTCGATGCTCAAGCGGGCCGAGAAGATGATGGCCGGGCTGGAGGGCGAGCGGCAGAGCGACAAGGTGGCCCGCATCAAGTTCCCGTCGCCGGCTCCGTGCGGCAAGACGCCGCTGACCGCGGCCGAGCTGTCGAAGTCCTACGGGTCGCTCGAGGTCTTCACCGATGTCGACCTGGCCATCGACAAGGGCAGCCGGGTGGTGATCCTCGGCCTCAACGGCGCCGGGAAGACGACCATGCTCCGGATCCTGGCCGGCGTGGACGCGCCCGACACGGGTGACGTCGTGCCCGGCCACGGTCTGAAGATCGGCTACTACGCCCAGGAGCACGAGACCCTCGACACGACCCGCACCGTGCTGGAGAACATGCAGAGCGCAGCGCCGCAGCTGACCGACAGCGAGGCGCGCAGCGTGCTCGGGTCGTTCCTCTTCTCCGGCGACGACGCCCACAAGCCCGCCAAGGTCCTCTCCGGCGGCGAGAAGACCCGGCTGGCCCTGGCCTCGCTGGTCGTGTCCAGCGCCAACGTGCTGCTCCTCGACGAGCCCACCAACAACCTCGACCCCGCCTCCCGTGAGGAGGTGCTGGCCGCCATCCGCAGCTACGAGGGCGCGATCGTCCTCGTGACGCACGACGAGGGCGCCGTACGCGCGCTGGAGCCCGACCGGGTGCTCCTGCTGCCTGACGGCGACGAGGACCTCTGGAACGACGACTACGCCGACCTGGTCGCTCTCGCCTGACGTCCGCGCGGTCGGCGGCACCACCTACGCTCGACGCATGACCCTGACTGCCGACGAGATCACCGCCGCGGGGCTGCACCTCGACATCGCCGACGCGGTGGCGACGGTGACGTTGAGCCGGCCCGAGGTGCGCAACGCGCAGACGCCGGCGATGTGGCACGCGCTGGCGGCCGTGGGGGAGCAGCTGCCGGGCACGACTCGCGTCGTGGTGGTCAGGGGAGCCGGGCAGAGCTTCAGCGCCGGGCTCGACCGGGCGATGCTCGACCCTGCGACGGGCGACGTCGCGCGGCTCCTGCAGCTCGACGACGAGGCGATCAGCAAGGCGATCGACGGCTACCAGCAGGGGTTCACGTGGCTGCGTGACCCCGCGGTTCGTGAGCATCGCCGCCGTGCAGGGGCACGCCGTCGGGGCCGGGTTCCAGCTGGCGCTCAGCTGCGACCTGCGGGTGGTGACTGACGACGTGCAGTTCTCCATGAAGGAGCCGGCGCTGGGCCTGGTCCCCGACCTGACGGGAACAAAGCCGCTGGTCGAGGCGGTTGGCTATCAACGAGCGCTGGAGATCTGCGCGACCACCCGGACGGTCGGGGCCGAGGAGGCCGTGAGCATCGGGCTGGCACTGGCCGCCGTACCCGTCGACCGGCTGGACGGCACCGTCGCAGATCTCGCCCAGGCGCTCACGACCCACGTCGCCGGCGCTGTGGCGGAGACCAAGGCGCTGCTGCAGTCGGCGACGGAGCAGGACCTCGAGACCCAGCGGCGGAGCGAGCGGGAGGCGCAGGTGCGTCGGTTCCGCGAGCTCGCCGCCCTCATGCAGAGTCAGGAGTAGGCCAGATGTCCGGGATGCACGGTGCGGGTGCGGGCGCGGCCTGGCGTCACCTGCGTTCCGACCGCTCGGTGGTCAACAACCGCATCGACCGGCGGACGGTGGGCCGGGTGTTCCGGTTCGCGGGTCCCCACAGGGCGCTGATCGCCGGCTTCCTGGTCATCACCGTCATCGACGCGGCCATGGTGGTCGTCATCCCGCTGCTGGTGCAGCGGATCGTCGATGACGGCATCCTCAAGGGCGACCGTGAGCTGGTCACCTGGCTGGCGTTCGGCATGGCCGGCGTGGCCGTCCTCAGTGCGGTGCTCGCGGTCCTGGGCGGCTGGCTGTCGAGCCGGATCGGCGAGGGGCTGATCTTCGACCTGCGCACCAAGGTGTTCGGACACGTGCAGCGCCAGTCGCTCGCCTTCTTCACCCGCACCCAGACCGGCGCGCTCGTCTCCCGGCTCAACAACGACGTCATCGGCGCCCAGCGGGCGTTCACCTCGACGCTCTCCAGCACCGTGGCCAACACCATCGCGGTCGTGGTCGTCGGGATCACGATGCTGGCGCTCAGCTGGCAGGTCACCCTGCTCTGCCTGGCGCTGTTCCCGCTGCTCTTCCTCGTCAGCCGGTTCGTCAGCGGCCGGCTGGCCGGCCTGACCCGCCGCCAGATGGACGGCAACGCAGACCTCGGCAACGTCATGACCGAGCGGTTCAACGTCGGTGGGGCGATGCTGCTCAAGCTGTTCGGCCGCCGCGGCGAGGAGGACGCGCTCTTCGCCGACAAGGCGGCGGTCGTCCGTGACCTCGGGGTCCGGATCTCGCTGGTCACCCGCATCTTCGGCGCGGCGATGATGCTCGTCCCGGCGCTGGCGACCGCCCTCGTCTACGGCGTCGGCGGCCAGCTCGCGATCAGCAACACGCTCACGGTCGGCACCATGCTCGCCCTGGCCACCCTGCTGCTGCGACTGCTCGGGCCACTCCAGGGGCTCTCCAACGTCCGGATCGACGTGATGACGGCCCTGGTCAGCTTCGAGCGGGTCTTCGAGGTCCTCGACCTGCCGAGCCTGATCGAGGAGAAGCCCGACGCGGCCACCCTCCCCAGGGACGCCGGCCGGCTCGAGTTCGAGCACGTCGCGTTCACCTACCCCAAGGCCGACGAGGTCTCGCTGGCCTCGCTCGAGGCGGTGGCGCGCATCGACTCCCGCGACCACGTCCAGGTGCTCCACGACGTGTCCTTCGCAGCCGAGCCGGGCGAGATGGTCGCCCTGGTGGGCCCGTCCGGCGCGGGCAAGACCACGATCACCCACCTCGTCGCGCGTCTCTACGACGTCGACGAGGGCGCCGTGCGGGTCGGCGGCCACGACGTGCGCGACGTGACCCTCCAGTCGCTGGAGGACGTCGTCGGCTACGTCACCCAGGACGCCCACATGTTCCACGACACGATCCGCACCAACCTGCTCTACGCCAACCCGGGCGCCGGTGACCGCGAGGTCTGGGCCGCCCTCGAGGCCGCCCAGATCGCGACCCTGATCCGGGCCCTGCCCGACGGGCTCGACACCGTGGTCGGCGACCGTGGCTACCGGCTCTCGGGTGGCGAGCGGCAGCGGCTGGCCATCGCCCGCCTGCTGCTCAAGGCCCCCGCGGTCGTCGTGCTCGACGAAGCCACCGCCCACCTCGACTCCGAGTCCGAGGCCGCCGTGCAGCGCGCCCTCGACGCGGCGCTGGAGGGCCGCACCTCGGTGGTCATCGCGCACCGGCTGTCGACGATCCGCAACGCCGACCTGATCCTCGTCGTCGACGGCGGCCGGATCGTCCAGTCCGGCACCCACGCCCAGCTGCTGCACTCCGGAGGGCTCTACGCCGACCTCTACCGCACGCAGTTCATCGACGACGTCCCGGCGTAGGAGTCCTGTCGGCTACTCCTCGGCCTCGTGCCCCAGCACCCGCTCGGTCAGCACGATGTCGCCGCTCCAGTCGCAGGCGGCGCAGAAGCAGACGAAGACCCGGTCGCCGCCGAGCCAGTACTCCGTGGCGAGCCCGCGCCCGCCCTCGGCCAGCCCGAGCGGGGCCGCACAGGCAGGGCAGAACCTGGGCGCGTCCCGGCGGTGCGACTCCGCGTCGGCCGGGAACCAGCCCCGGCCGACGTCCAGCCCGAACGCCGGGTCGATCCCACGGTCCGCGAGGGTCATGTCTTCTGCCGGCTCTCCCAGGCGGTGATGTGCAGCTTCTTGAGCGCGTCGGCCTGCGGGCTGAACCGGCTCGAGGCCATGTCGATGAAGTCGAGCGCGAACTGCGGCCCGGCGTCGAACTTGTTCTTCTCGCACGGCAGGTCGATCCGGTCGTGCTCCTCGCGGATGGTGCCGAGCGGGTCCTCGCCGTGCTCGACCTTGGACATCTCGGCCTTGAACATCCGGCGCAGCATCGTCACGCCGACGTCCGAGCGGCCGAGGTGCTCGACCGTGCGGTCCGTGATCTGCCCCTGAGTCACCCAGGCCATGATGTCCTGGCCCTCGACGTAGTCGGTCCGGTGCCGGCCCTCCTCGGTGAACACCGGGATCTCGTAGTCGGGGACCACCGGCTGGTCGGGGAACTCGATCCCCTCCGGTGCGTGCACGGAGTAGAGCATGAAGCGGGTGGTCGTCCTGTCGATCGGCACCCGGATCTGCATCTGCTCGATGTTCGCGCCGCCGACCCGCATGTTGTAGGGGAAGACCAGCGGGTGGCCGACCGCCCAGTCGTCGTCCTCCTCGGAGGCGCCCTCGACCACGCGGCGCTTGATGATGCCCCACTCGAAGGCGTCGAAGCCGACCTTGACGTGCTTCTTGGCGAACGACGCCGGCGCCTCGAACCCCTGCTGCTGCCCCATGAACTGGAAGTAGCGGCCGTGCAGGAACTCCACGTGGTGCGGGTCGACCGCGTTCTCCATGATCTGGACGAAGTTGCAGGGCAGGTCGGCCCAGCCGATGTCGCGGACGCCGTCCATCACGAAGACGTCGAACTTCGGCAGCTCGGGCGCCGGCTGCGGGCCGACGTAGGCCCAGACGAGACCGCCCATCTCCTGCGCCGAGCCGGCCTTCACGCGCACCCGGTCGCGGAAGTTGGTCTCGTCGCGCTCGGCCGGCTGCTCGAGGCACTCGCCGTCCAGGCCGAAGAGCCAGCCGTGGTAGGGGCAGCGGATGCCGTTGGACTCCACGACGCCGTACGCCAAGGACGCCCGCCGGTGCGGGCAGGCCTCCGGCACGATGCCGTAGCGGCCCGAGACGGTCTTGTAGACCGCCCAGTCCTCGCCCAGCAGCTTGGCGTGCTTGACCGGGAACTCCTCGAGCTCGCGGGTGAAGGCGACGGGGTACCAGTAGCGACGCAGCAGCTCGCCCATCGGCGTGCCCGGCGCGATGTCGGTCAGCTCGTCGTTCTGCTCAGCGGTGAGCACAGGGATCTCCTCGGCTTCGGGGGAGTGGTGGACGTGCGGGGGTCAGTCGAGGATCGTGACGGTCCCGGCGTTGCCGTCGACGCGGACCATCTGGCCGGTCTTGATGTTCTTGGTGCCGTACGCCGTGCCGGTGACGGCAGGGAGGCCGTACTCGCGGCACACGATCGCGGCGTGGCTCATGATGCCGCCGACGTCCGTGACCGTCGCCCCGATCTTGCCGAAGACCGGCGCCCACGACGGTGCGGTCAGCGGGGCGACCAGGATCTCGCCCTGCTGGAGGTCGGCGATGCCGTCCGCCGACAGGATCACCCGGGCGGGCCCCTCGGCGACCCCGGGTGAGGCCGCGAAGCCGGACAGCACGCCGTCGGGGTTGTCGGAGCCACCGAGCCAGGCCCTGACCGAGTCGGACGTGACGCCCCAGAGCATCACGCTGAACGGCTCGGTGATGACCTCGGGAGGGACGCCCAGGGCCGGCGGCGCCGACCAGGTCCGGAGGGCCTGCATGATCCCGTGGCGGCGCGGGATCTCGCGGCCCCAGTACTTCGGGCCGCGGGCGGGCACGCCGACCGCCCAGCCGTGGAAGTAGTCGAAGATCGCGTCCGGCACCTCGTGGCGACGCAGCAGGAAGATGTCGTCGGCCTTCGCCCAGAAGCCCTGGTCGGCCAGCAGCTGGCCGAGCTGGCGCATCTTGCCCCACACCTGCGACATGCCCCAGTGCTCGACGTAGAAGTTGTGGTTCTCGACGTACGGGAAGACCACGCGGGCCAGCCCGAGCTTCCCCTCGAAGGTCGCCTTCGCCTCGTCGTCGTCGATCAGCTCGGAGTACTCCGCGACGATCCGGTCGCGCTCGGTCTCGACGGCCTCGATCGGGCGGGCCAGCGTCTCACCGCGCCCGAGCTTGGCGACGTAGGACTCGATGAAGTTCATCGGGATGTCGGGGTACTCCGCCCAGATCTTGTCCGAGTGGTAGAAACCCGAGCCGGCGGAGAAGTTGAACCACGGGTGGTGCGCCTCCTGCCACTGGTCGAGCCACTTCTTCCCGTCGTCGTCGGCACCCATGGCGGCGATCGTGTCCGCGGCGCTGCTGCTGATCCGGTCACCCACCCCGAGGTCGACGGCGAGCTGCGCGAGCTTCTTCAGCTCCTCGTCGGGGCGGAACAGGTCGACGTCGATGCCGGCCACCATCTTGGCGATGGCCTGGTCCGGGATCGAGGGCCACAGGCTCTTGCAGAAGCCGAAGAAGTCGAGGTACGCCGCGTAGCCGAGGTTGAGGAACTCGAAGTGGTGCGCCCAGAGCTTGCCCGTGAGCTGCACGAGCCTGTCGTACTCGGCCAGCATCAGCTGTCCGCTGCCGATGCCGCGCCCCTCGGTGAGGACGGCCATGTCCTCGCGATGAGGCAGCGGCTGGAAGTCGATCGCCTCGAGCTCGTGGATGACGCCCTTGATCTTGTCCATCCACGCGTCGTAGAGCGTGTCCCAGTTGGCGAAGTAGTGGCCGGCCCGCTCCATGAACTCCGGCACCCGCGACTCGATCTCGGCGGGGTCGGTGACGCCGACCGGGGAGAGGTACATGTGTCCGTTGAGGTAGCGGATGTCGACGCCCAGCGCCGGCGGGATCACGTAGTGCCGGGTGGTGTACTGGCTCAGGAAGGTGATCGCGTAGTCGAGGACGGTCGCGTCCCAGGGCTCGATCACCTCGGGCGTGTGCACGCCGTCCATGAACCAGAACATGGACTCTTCCATCTCCCGGCGGTCCTCGCTGAAGACGGTGGAGTAGCCGTAGAGCTCCTCCCAGCCCTCGGCTCCGGTGGGCGCGGGGATCTCGAACGGGCTCGGGAAACGGTCCGGCATGGCTGGCTCCTCTTTCGTCTGCTCTGTGGCTGCGGGTCAGTGCGTGTGCAGGTGAGGGATCTGGTTTCCCGAGGGGTTCAGCAGGTTGTGCACGATCGAGCTGTAGGTGTCCTTGGCGACCTCGTCGACGACGAGCTTCTTGCGGCTCCAGACGGTCTCCGGCCGAGACTGCAGGAGTACGACGCTCGCGTCCGCGGGGAGCTGCGGGTCGATGGCCCACTCGACGTCCTGAGGCTTGCCGTAGTGCTTCTCCGCGCGGCGGGCCAGGGCCGCAACCGCGTGGACCTCCTCGTCGGACAGCGAGGGCGACGTACGCCGCTCCGCCTCGACCTCGCGCTCGACGACGTGGTCGCTGTCGTCGAGGACGTGCTCGACGGTCTTGTCCGAGATGACCCGCGAGGTGATGGCGCCCATCACCTTGTCGACCAGGAAGTTGTCGGGCGTCACCGAGCCGCTGACCACCGCCTCGCCGAGCCCCCACGACGCGTCGATCGCGACCTGGGAGCGGTCGCCGTTGATCGGGTTGAGGGTGAAGGCGACCCCGGAGGTGCGCGGCATCACCATCTGCTGGACGCCCACGCTCATCGCGGCACCGTCCTCGCCGTAGTTCATCTGGCGGCGGTAGCAGATCGCGCGCTCGGTGTAGAGGCTGGCCCAGCAGCGGAGCAGGTGCTCGCGGACGCTCTCGGCCGAACGGACCCACAGGTAGGTGTCGTGCTCGCCGGCGAAGCTCGCGTCCGGCTGGTCCTCGCAGGTGGCGGAGGACCGGACCGCCACCGGCAGGTCTGTCTGGCCGGCGCGCTCGGAGAGGGTGGCGTACGCCGCGTCGATCTCCTCGACCAGCCACTGGGGGAGCGGGGTGCCGGTGATCGTCGCGCGAGACTCGGTCGCCACCCGCTCGAGGGCGACGGCGTCGTCGGTGTCGAGCTCGGTGACCATCCGGCCGAGGTCCGCATCGATGCCGGTGTCGCAGAGCGCCCGGCGGTAGGCGTTCGCGGTCACGGCGAACCCCGGTGGCACGGGCAGGCCGGCCATCGTCATGATCCCGAGGCTGGTGTTCTTGCCACCGAGCACGGGCTCGAGGGCGGGGTCGTGCCGGTCGAACCAGGCGATCTCCACAGCCGCATCCTGTGGCCACCGTCACCCCCAAGGGGAAGAATGTCCCGCGGAGCGGGACATCAGCGCCCGATCCGTGGAGGGAGTGCACCGTGGCCGCCGTGGAGACGACCCGATCACCGCTGCTCTCGTCGGTGCGCAACGCGGCCCGCGTCCTCCGGGCCTTCTCGCACGCCGACCAGGAGCTGGGCGTGACCGAGCTGAGCCGTCGGCTGGGGCTCGGCAAGAGCACGACGCACCGGCTGGTGGCGACGCTCGAGGCCGAGCGGCTCCTGGAGCAGGACCCAGCCACCGGCAAGTACCGCCTCGGCCTCGCCCTCTACGAGCTCGGCACCACCGTCACGGAGCACGTCGACCTGCACCAGGCCTCGCTGCCGGTGCTGACGACCTTGCGGCACCGGACCGGCGAGATGGTGCACGTCGCCGTGCTCGACGGCCTGGAGGCGGTGTACGTCGAGCGGCTGGAGAGCCCCTACATGCTCCCGGTCTTCCGCCGGGTCGGTCACCGGCTCCCGGCGCACTGGACCAGCTCGGGCAAGGTCCTTCTCGCGGCGCTGCCCCGGCCCGAGCTCGAGCGGCGGCTCAAGGGCGCCGAGCTCGACGCCCGCACCTCCCACACCATCACCGACCACCACGCGCTGGTGCGCGAGCTCGAGGGCGTGGCCAAGCAGGGGTGGGCGTCGAACTTCGAGGAGGGCGAGCTCGGCGTCAGCTCGATCGGCGCGCCGCTGCGCGGCGGGGACGGCAAGGTGATCGCTGCGGTGACGGTCGTGGGCAGCAGCGACCGCATCCACACCGACTCGCTGCGCCGCTACCGCGCCGCGGTCCTCGAGGCCGCCGCCGTGATCAGCCGGAGGCTCGGCTACCGAGGCCGGCTCCACTAGCCCCTGTAGCTGCTGTCGGGCAGCAGGTCGGGGCAGTCGCCGCCGGGGTCCGTGGCCAGCTCGAAGTGCCAGATCTCGTTGGCGAAGACCTGGCAGAGGCCGTATGCCGACCCGTGCTGGTTGAGCCAGTCGTCGGCCTCGGTCGGGCCGATGTCGACGGCGTCACCCGTGACGTGCGCCGACGCGTCGGGGGTCGAGACGTAGCGGCGCGCTTCCTCCTCGCTGCCGTACTTGGCCACCGCCTCGTCGAACAGACGCTGCTGGTGGTCCCGGCTGCGCCAGCCGCTGGTGATGCCCAGCTCGACCCCGTCGTCGTGCGCGTCGCGCGTTGCGGCCCGGACGGCGTCGAGGAGGTCGGGGTCGAGGTGGGCGACCGTGGGTCGCTCGTCGCTCGAGGGCGGCGGGCCGGGAGCCTCGTGGGCCGGTGACCCGGGTCCCGACCTCACCTGGGCGAGGCGTTCGGACGTCGGCTCGTCGTCACTGCACGCGAACGACGCGACGGCGACGACAAGAAGGGTCGCGACCAGTGGGAGGCGGGAGGGGTTGTCGGTCACCCAGCCACGTTGGCAGCCGGAAGACGACGATCCATCAGTCGCAGGTGCCGCGTCCCGGCACCAGCGGCCAGCGCGTCCGCGGCTAGTGGATCGAGCGGTGGCCGCCGGCGTCGAGGTGGAGGACGCCGCCGTGGAGCACATCGGCCTCGGGGTCGAGCAGCATCGTCACGGCCCAGGCGATCTCGGCGGGGGTGGGGAGGCGGCCCAGCGAGGTGCCGGCGGCGTACGACGCCCACTGCTCCTCGACGGTGATGCCCTTCTCCTCGGCGGCGCGCTCGACCAGTGCGTGCAGGCGCGGGGTGTCCGCCGGCCCGGGGCTCAGGGTGTGGGTGGTGATGCCGCGGGGGCCGTAGACGTCGCCGAGCTGGCGCATCAGGTTGAAGACCCCGGCGTTGATCGCACCGGGGCCGGCGCTCGACGGCTTGGGCTCGAAGCCGAGTGACCCGGCGAACATCACGATCCGCGAGCCCGGGACCAGCCGGGGGTCGACGGCCCGGACCAGCCGGAGCAGGCCGCCGAGCTTGATGTCGGCGCCGCGGGCCAGGTCCGAGGGGGCAACGGTCTCGACCGAGCCGGCGATCGGGAGCCCGGCGGCGAAGACCGCCATCCGGACCGGCCCGTCCAGGGCGTCGGAGATCACCTCCATCGCGCTGTCGTCGGCGATGTCCGCGACACAGGGCGTCACCCCCGGCACCTCGGCGGCCAGCACGGCCAGGTCGGCCTCGTGACGCCCGACACCGAGCACGCGCTGGCCGCGCGCCACCAGCCGCTCGGTCACCGCCCGGCCGAACGAACCGGTGGCCCCGACGACCACGCTGACCTCAGCCACCTGACCTCCCAGGGTCGTAGTCGACCACCGCGAGCTCGAAGTAGGCGCGCAGCTCGGGGAGCAGCGCCTGGTGCACCGGGTGGGTGAGATAGGCGCTGAGCGCCTCGGTGTCCTCGAGCTCGGCCTCGAGCACGTAGTCCCAGCAGAGCGGGCGGTCGTGCTCGTTCGCTGCGACGACCCAGCGGCCGAGCCCCGGGACCCGCACGGGGAGGTCGGCGAGACGTCGCGCCAGCTCCCCGGCCAGCTCCGGTTGGGGCTCGACCTCGGGGCGCCGCCGGAGCAGGACCACGTGCCTGACGCTCACGCGCTGGCCAGCGGGTAGTCGCGGCCGGCGTAGTCGAAGCCGACGAGCTCGTTGATGGTCACCTCACGGTCGGCGGGAGCGGCGTAGTAGGCGCGGATCTCCGAGATGCGCAGCGAGCCGGGGTCGAAGGCGTACCACTCGGCGCCGCGCAGCGCCGTACCGCTCGCGTTCTTCCAGTGCGTCCACTCCATGACGGCCTCGGGGGAGTCGTGGCTGACGATCAGCCGGTCCACCGTCCACTGCGAGCCGAGGGTGGCGACGCACTCCTGCCAGTTGCGGGCGATGGTCTCGGCCGAGCGCCACGGCACTCCGACGAGCCCCGGAGGGAAGTAGTGCACGGCGTCCGGGGTGAAGCAGGCGACCAGGGCGTCGAAGTCGGCAGCGTTGCAGGCGTCGAAGTAGCGGCGCATCAGCGCCTCGTAGTCGGTGGGAGAGGGCTCAGCCATCGGCGGCCGCTTCGCGCTCGGCCTGCGCGGCTGCACGGGCCTCGACGTCCTCGCGACGGGCCACGCTCGCCGGCACGCCGCCGATGCCCCATGCCTCGGGCGGGAACTGGGTGATGTAGGTCCGGACCCGGTCGATGGGGGTGTCGAGGGTCTCGGCCACGAGCTCGGCGAGCCTGCGGTGCAGCTCCTCGATCATCTCCGGCGGGCGGCCCTCCATGATGTCGACACGGACCAGCGGCATGACGGTTCCCTTCAGCTCTCGATGCGGGTGAGACCGAGGCGGCGCCGGGCCTCGGCGATGGCGGAGTGCCGGTCGTCGTAGGCCACCTCGATGGTCTGGAGCCCGGCGGCCACCCCACCCGCCACGTTGACCGGCATGTCGTCGAGGTAGACGGTTTCAGCGGCCGGCACGCCGGTCGCGGCCACCGCCGCTGCGTAAGCCTCCGGCGCAGGCTTCAGCACGCCGGTCTCGGAGGCGTCGACCACGGTGTCGAAGTGCTTGACCCACGCCTGAGCGTCCACCCAGTCCTGGCCGTGGAAGTCGGCCAGGTCGTTGGTCAGCGCGACGACGGGCAGACCGGCGGCCCTGGCGTCGACCATCAGCTCGACCAGTTCGGTGTTGACGTACTCCGACTCCGGGCAGTCGTAGAGGAGGGTGATGAAGTCCTTGGTCGTCCAGCCCTCCTCACCCAGCGCAGCGCCCGCCTCGGCCGAGCGCTGCGCCCAGTAGGCACGCTCGGTGACCTCCTGGCGCAGCATGGCCTGCCAGAGCTCGTCGCCGTCGCCTGCGAAGTCGGTGTCCTCGACGAAGGCGGCCAGCTCCGGGTGCCCGGCGACCACGCTGCCGTGCATCAGCTCGCGGCCGTTGCGAAGCACGACTCCACCGAGGTCGAGGACCAGGGCGCGGGCGGATCGCATGCCGCCAGCCTGCTGCCGACGGCGTTCCTGCACAAGGACCGGCGTTCCGGTACGGGGAACGCCGCGTCCTGTTCCGCGGGACAGCCCTCTCGTGGCCGACCGGCGTCCTCCCACCATCGTGCGCATGTCGCTGCTGGTCCGCTCCATGACCCACGAGTCCGCCGGGGTGCTCGTCGGTCGAGCTGGTCGACCCGGACGGACTCGAGCTCGAGCCCTGGGAGCCGGGGGCACACCTCGACCTGCAGCTGCCCGGAGGGCTCTCGCGGCAGTACTCCCTGTCCGGCGACCCCGCCGACCGTTCCCGCTACCGGCTGGGCGTGCTGCGCGAGGAGTCCGGGCGCGGCGGCTCGGCCTACGTCCACGACGAGCTGCGGCCGGGCCACCGCGTGGACGTCGGTGGCCCGCGCAACCACTTCCGGCTCGATCCCGCTCCGGCCTACGTCTTCGTGGCCGGCGGCATCGGCATCACCCCGATCCTGCCGATGCTCGCGCGGGCCACCGCGGCGGGTGCCGCGTGGACTCTTCTGTACGGCGGCCGCACGGCGGCGTCCATGGCCTTCACCGCCGAGCTGGCGGCCTACGGCGACCGGGTCACGCTCTGGCCGCAGGACACCCGCGGCCTGCTCGACCTCGACGGGCTCCTCGGTGCCCCGCGCCCCGACACCCTGGTCTACGCCTGCGGGCCGGAGCCACTGCTGGCCGCGGTGGAGGAGCGGATGGCCGGCTGGCCACCAGCCGCGCTGCACCTGGAGCGGTTCTCGGCGCCGGTGGTCGGGCGGGATCGTGTCGACGACGACGACGACGCCGTCGAGGTCGTCCTGGCCGAGTCGGGGCGGACCCTGGTGGTGCCGCCGGACCGCTCGGTGCTCGACGTGCTGCTCGAGGAGGGCGTGGACGTGCTCCACGACTGCCAGGAGGGCATCTGCGGCAGCTGCGAGGTGAAGGTGATCGAAGGAGAGGTCGACCACCGCGACCACGTGCTCAGCGAGCCCGAGCGAGCAGCGAACGGCTGCATGATGGTGTGCGTGTCCCGGGCCTGCGGGAGTCGACTCGTCCTGGGGCTCTGAGCGTTCCGCCGGGCGGCACGGCGGCGTCCCGCGGAGAGGGACGGAACCGGGCCCGCCCTCGACCAGCGCGGATCATCGCCGCCATGGCACGCATGGAACCCCTCCCCGCTGAGCGGTGCACCGACCCCGACCTGGCCGACGCGATGGGCCACTTCTCGAAGACCCTCGGCTTCGTCCCCAACAGCATCCTGACGATGCAACGGGTGCCCGCCATCGCCAAGGCGGTGATCGGGCTCAACCGCGCGGTCTTCGCCCCTGACGGCGAGGTCGAGCTCGGCCTGAAGCGGCTGGTGGCCCACGTGGCCAGCACGGCGTCCGGTTGTCAGTACTGCAAGGCGCACACGACGGTCAGCGCCACCCGCCATGGCGTCTCCGACGAGAAGATGGCCGCGATCTACGACTACGCGACCAGCCCTCTCTTCACGCCCGCGGAGCGGGTCGCCCTCGACTTCGCGATGGAGGCCGCTTCCGTGCCGAACGCCGTCACGGATGAGTCCTACGCGGCGCTGGCCGAGCACTGGAGCGAGAGCCAGATCGTGGAGCTGCTGGGGGTCGTCTGCATGTTCGGGGTCTTCAACCGGTGGAACGACTCGATGGCGACGCCCCTCGAAGAGCTCCCGACCGCGCGCGCGGAGGAGCTGCTCGGCGACCGCGGGTGGGACGCCGGAAAGCACGCAGCCGGCTGACCCCCAGAGGGCAGCTCTACTCGACGCCCGGGACGATCCGGATGTCGCGGCGGGCCCCGTCGCCGAGCGCGGCCAGCGCCTCGGCGTACGCCGGGGTGTCGTGGGCCGCCCGGGCGGCATCGACCGAGGGGAACTCGATCAGCACCGTCCGGGTCTGCTCGCCGAGCTCGTAGACCTGCTCGGGGGTGCCGCGGGCCAGGAAGGTCCCTCCGGCGGCGACGAGGGCCGGGCCGGCGATCGCGGCGTAGGCCGCCACCTTGTCCGGGTCGGTGAGCTCGTCGTAGGTCGCGATCCAGTAGGCGGTCATGAACTCCCTCTCGCGTGCGCCTGCAGCCGCTCCGACCAGGAGAGCTGCGGCTCGACGGTGACTTCCGCATAGAGCATGCCGTCCTCCTCCACGACCGGGTGCAGGGGGAGCGCGGTCTCGGCGGCGTTGCGGCAGGCGCCGGTCTCGAGGTCGAAGGTGTACCAGTGGCCGGGGCAGACCAGGCAGCCGTCCCGGAGCACCCCCTCGGCCAGCGGGCTCTGCTTGTGCGGGCAGAGCGCATCGGTGACGACGAGCCGGTCGCCGAGGTCGAGGACCAGGTAGGAGCGGCCCTCGTGCGAGACCGTCCAGCGCTCGCGACCGTCGCGAACGCCGAGCGCGACCCGGGCGGCGTGGCTCAGTGGCACGCGAGCTCCACCGAGCCGATCCGGTCGATGGTGGCCACCACCACGTCACCCGAGGAGACGGGGACCGCGGCGGTGAGTCCTCCGGACAGGACCACCTCGCCGGCGCGGAGCCCCTCGTCGGAGCCCGCGAGCGAGCGGACCAGCCAGGCGACGGCTGCAGCCGGGTGGCCCAGCGACGCCGCTCCCGACGCCGTCGCGACCACCTCGCCGTTGTGCTGCAGCACCACACCGACCAGCCGCAGGTCGATGCCGGCGGGCGGGACCGGCGCCCCGACGACGAAGCGGCCCGCGGAGGCGTCGTCGGCCACCACGTCGGGCATCGTGAACCTGTAGTCGGTGTAGCGCGAGTCGAGCACCTCGATGCCGACCGCGACCCCGGCGGTGGCGGCCAGCACCTCGGTCGAGGTGACGTGCGCGCCGGCCAGGTCGCGGCCCATCACGAAGACGATCTCCGGCTCGCAGCGCGGGCTGATGTGCTCGGCCGTCTCCAGCGGCTCCCCGAGATCGAGGACGTGGTCGGTGGCCAGGAAGCCGTAGATGGGGGAGTCGACGCCGACCTGCTGCTGCTTGGCCCGGCTGGTGACGCCGAGCTTCCAGCCGACCAGGTCGCCGCGGCCCTCGCGCAGCAGCCGCTGGACGGCGTAGCCGGTCTCGAGGTCGAGCCCCGGCACGTCGTCGCTCAGCTGAGGGATCGCCGTCCTCGACGAACGAGCGCCGTCGAGCCGCTCAGCCAGCTCGATGGCCAGTCCGGTTGCGATGGCCACTCACTCCACCACCCTCAGCGTGACGGGGCCGAGCCGGTCGAAGTCGGCCCGGAAGACGTCGCCGGCGGCCATCGGTACGGCGGCGTGCAGGGCGCCGGTCATCACGAGGTGGCCGGGCTCGAGGGCGATGCCGTTCTCGCCGAGCACGTTCGCCAGCCAGGCGACCACCGCGAGGGGATCGCCCAGCGCAGCGGCCCCGGCGCCGGTGTCGACCAGGTCGCCGTTGCGGGTCAGTGTCATGCCGACCAGCCGGGTGTCGACCTCGGAGAGCGGCACCACCCGTGAAGAGACGGCGAAGGCGCCGTTGGACGCAAGGTCGGCGACCGTGTCCGCGAGCTTGATCCGCCAGTCCTCGAACCGGGAGTCGACGATCTCCACCGACGCGCACACCCCCGCGACCGCGGCCGCGGCGTCGGTCACCTTGACGCCCGGACCCTGGAGACGGGAGCCCATGACCGCGATGACCTCGGCCTCCATCTTCGGCTGGATGAGGGTCGACATCGAGACGGTGTCGCCGTCCCCGTAGACCGTCGATGCCAGGATGGGCGCGAAGTCGGGGGAGTCGACGCCGATCATCTTCTGCATCGGCTTCGAGGTGAGCCCGACCTTGTAGCCGACGATCGCGTCACCGTCGGCCAGGATCAGCTGCACGAGCTCCTGCTGGACGGCGTAGCCGTCGCTCATGTCGAGGGTCGGGTCGTCGTCGGTGAACGGCTTGATCTGGACCCGGTCGCGCCGGGCCTCGTAGAGCGCCCGGGCCTTGCCCGGGGCGTCGGTGATGGGCGGCGGCATCGTGTGGGTCAGCCCTCTCTGAGGTGTCGGGTCTCGGGGGACCAGCCGAGCCGGCGGGAGGCGGCCTCGCCGGCCTCCACGACCACCTCGGCCAGCCGGCGGCGCTGCTGGGCGCCCATCCGCGCGGCGGGGCCGCCGATGCTGATGGCCGCGACCACGCGGCCGGACGTGTCGCGGATCGGGGCGGCGATCGAGGCGACCCCGACCTCGCGCTCCTCGACGGCCTCGGACCAGCCGCGCGCCCGGATCCGGGCGAGCTCGGCGCGGAGCACGGCCGGGTCGGTGACCGACTTCGGCGTCATCTGGGCCAGTGGCGAGGCAGCGGCCAGCACCGCCTCGAGCTCCGCCTCGGTCAGGTGCGCGAGCAGGGTCTTGCCGGACGACGTCGTGTGCACGGGCACCCGACGGCCGGTCTCGTTGAAGAGCCGGAGCGTCTGCGAGCTCTCGAGCCGGTCGATGTAGACGACCTCGTGGCCGTCGAGCACGCCGACCTGGCAGCCCTCGTGGGTCTCCTCGCGGAGCGCCGCCAGCACCGGGCCGACCGCGCCGTGCAGGTCCATGTGCGACTGCACGACCTGGCCGAGCTCGAACATCGTGAGGCCCAGCCGGTAGGCGCCGCTCTGGGTCTTCTCGACCAGCCCCTCCTGGACCAGCGTGGTGAGCAGCCGGTGCACGGTGCTCTTGCCGAGGTCGAGTCGGCGGGCCAGCTCGGAGACGCCGATCTCCTTCTCGCGGGACAGGAACGCCTTGAGGAGCCGGGCGGCGTTGCCGACCGACGAGAGGCCACCGTCGGTCATGAGCCCTCCCCAGCTGGCTGCCACTGGGTCCGACCGCCCACCGCGGTGAGCACCGCCTTGCGGATCGCGTCGGGGTCGAGGCTGTCGCCAGCAGTCGGCTCGCAGGCCTCGCGCACGCCCTCGTCGTGGGGCGAGATCGCTCGGGCCAGCAGCGCCTGGGCGTGCGGCAGGCCGGCGCTCGCCGCACCCGCCAGCTCGTCGACCAGCGCCTCGCGGCCGCGCACCCGCGAGCGGATCGTCTCGAAGTCTCGCGCTGCGGCCGAGTGGCCGTTGGCCAGACCGGTGCCGACGTGCGTGGCGTGGTGGCCGGACAGGCCGGCCCCGGGCTGGGCGACCACGTGGTAGATCACGGTCGCGACGCCGAGCGCGCGCTTGACCTCCTCGAACGCCGGCTCGTCCCTCTCCTCGAGCAGGCCGAGGTCCGGGAGCACGACGGGGTCGTAGAAGCGCAGGCTCCAGGCCAGGCCTCCGTAGTCGGCGTCCAGCGCGACCTCGGGACCGCTGAGGGGGCCGAGCTCCTCGGTGGTCGCGAGCAGGTGCAGGTTGCGCGCGGCAACGGCCGCCACCGTGACCCGGCCCGCGGCCATCAGGGGCATCCGGCCGCGCACGCCGGGGGAGAACGTGGCGGCCTGGTCGACGTAGGCGCGATGGATCTCCTGGACGTAGCCGGCCACCGCCGCCCGCATCGCTTCGGGACCCGGCAGCCCACTCTCGGTCTTGCGTTCCGGCATATGGAACACCCTTCCTTTACACGGAACGCTAGCCGTCCCTACGTTCGGGAGTCAAGAAGTCCTCGTTCCGAGACTGGAAGGCCGCCCATGGGAGTTCTCCGCCTGGCCCACGTCGACGTCCGGACCCCCGATCTGGAGCTGTCCACGGCCTACTACACCGAGGTGCTGGGGCTCAGCGTCACCGAGCGCACCGACGACTCGGTCTACCTCAAGTGCTGGGACGAGGAGGACCACCACTCGCTCCGGCTGAGGACCGACTCCCGCATCGGGATGGACAAGTTCTCCTTCCGGGTCGAGCGCGAGGACGACCTCGGCGAGCTCGAGATCCGGCTGGCCAACGCCGGCTGCGACGTGCGCCGGATCAGCCGCGGCGAGCAGGTCGGCCAGGGGGAGTCGATCCAGTTCGAGATCCCCAGCGGGCAGACCATGGAGCTGGTCTGGGACCTCGAGAAGGTCGGCAACATCCTGGGCAAGCGCAACCCGTCGCCGGTGCCGCCACCGGACCTGCCCGGCATCGCGCCACCGCGGCTCGACCACATGCTCATCAACGCCGAGGAGGTCGGCGAGTCCTACGCGTTCTTCAACCAGGTGCTCGGCTTCCGGATGACCGAGCAGGTCCTCGACGCCAACGGTCACCAGCTCGGCGTCTGGCTGGAGCGCTCGCACTCGCCGCACGACATCGCGATCGTCAACGGCCCCAACGGCGCGCTGCACCACTTCGCGTTCTGGCTCGACGACTGGGACCACGTCCGCAAGTCGGCCGACATCCTGGCCTACAACGGGGTCCAGATCGACCAGGGCCCGACCCGGCACGGGGTCACCCGCGGCAACACCATCTACTTCTTCGACCCGCTGGGCATCCGCAACGAGGTCTTCACCGGCGGCTACAGCCCGGACCCCGACTTCCCGCAGATCACGTGGTCCGAGGACCAGTTCGGCCGCGGGCTCTTCTACTACGAGAACGTCGTGGCGCAGCGGTTCCTGCGCTTCCACACCTGAGACCCAGTCACCAGAGAGGCCACCCGTGTCCGACCGCATCCTCCGCCTGCAGCACGTCCAGATCCGGGTCCCGGACCTCGAGCTGTGCACCGCCTACTACACCGAGGTGCTCGGCCTGATCGAGACCGCGCACGAGGAGAACCGGGTCTTCCTCAAGTGCTGGGACGAGCACGAGCACCACTCGGTCGTCCTGCGCCAGGCTCCGACCTACGGCCTCGACCACATGAGCTTCAAGGTGACCGAGCTCGAGGACCTCGACTACTACACCGAGCGCGTCGAGGGAGTCGGCATCCCGGTCAAGAGGTACGGCGCCGGTGAGCTCGGGCCCGGCTGGGGCGACGCGATCCGGTTCGAGGCACCGTCCGGGCACACCGTCGAGCTCGGCTGGGGCATGGAGAAGGTCGGCAACATGCTGCCGCTCTTCAACCCGCCGCCGCGGCCCGGCAACCTGGTCGGCATCGCACCCCCGCGGCTCGACCACATCTTCATCATGGCCGAGGACGTCGAGGCGGCCACGGCGTTCTACACCGAGGTGCTGGAGTTCCGGCTCACCGAGCAGATCATCGGCAACGACGGCCACCAGATCGCCACCTGGATGGAGCGCTCGCACACCCCGCACGACCTCGCGATCGTCACCGGGCCCAACGGCGCGCTGCACCACTTCGCCTTCTGGCTCGACGACTGGAACGCCGTCCGCGAGGCGGCCGACACCCTCGCCTACAACGGCGTGACCATCGACGTCGCGCCCACCAGGCACGGCGTCACCCGCGGCTACACCGTCTACTTCTTCGACCCGGTCGGCAACCGCAACGAGATGTTCACCGGCGGCTACTGGGTCGACCCCGACTTCGAGCCGATCACCTGGACCGAGGAGGAGATGGGACGGGCGATGTTCTACTACGCCCGCGAGGTGAACGAACGGTTCTTCACGGTGCACTCATGACCGATCGCCCCGACGCCGAGGAGCCGACCGGCAGGACGTTCCGGCGGACCGACCGGACCGACGCACCGCTCTACCTGGCTCGCTACGCCGAGCGCCGGTCGACCACCGTGATGCCGTCGTCCGGTCGGCCCGCCGTCGTGGAGCCCGGTGACCCGGACACCGCGGACACGCCGCTCTACCTGCGCAGGTTCCGCGACCGCGCCCCCGGCGCGACGACGCCGACTCGGTCGGTGCCGCTGGAGTTCGAGGGCGAGCGGTTCAGCCCGGAGTACGCCGGCGTGACCCGCAGCCACGAGATCATCCCGGAGGAGCGCCGCGAGGCCGACGGCTACGTCACCGAGATCCGGATCATCCGGCACGGGATCACCCAGGGCTACTCGACCGACGCGGGCCTGACCCCGATGGGTGCCTGGCAGGCACACCAGCGCGGCCAGGCCCTGGCCCGCACCCTGCGCGAGTGGCCGAGGATGCGGATCGTCTGCGCCGACACCAACCGCGCCCGGCAGACCGCCGAGCAGATCCATCGCGGTCTGCTCGACGGGATCGACCAGTACGGCCGGGAGGCGGAGATCGGGGCACCGGAGACGATCGACGAGCTGAAGAACTTCCAGGTGTGGACGCCCGACGGCGTCCGCGACATCACGGCGTCGTTCCGGAAGTACCAGGCCGAGATGGAGAAGATGGAGCGGATGGCGGTCGGTGACCGGCCGCGCTGGCTGGTCGAGATCGACCGCTTCTACCGGACCCAGCTCGGGGGCGCCGACCCGATCCAGCAGTGGCTGACGATCCCGCTGATGTACTTCGAGTCGCCCCAGGCCTGCGTCCGCCGCTTCTGGAAGGGCTTCAACCGGCTCATCGCCGAGTCGCCCGGCCAGCGGATCATCGCCGCGACCCACTCCGGCCCGATCCGGGCGTTCGCGACGTGGGCGCACGGCTACGACCCGGGCGAGCCGGTCAACACCGAGGAGGTCGTGGTCCGGATCAAGAAGGGCGGCCGGACCGCCACCGTGAGCTACCGCAACCGGGTCACCGAGGTGAACGTGCCTCCGGTCGACGAGATCCCGAGGTGGGATGCATGAAGGCAAGAGCGGCGATCATCGGACCGGGCAACATCGGCACCGACCTGCTGGCCAAGCTGCAGCGCAGCGAGTCGATCGAGGTGCAGTACGTCGTCGGCGTGGTCGAGTCGGACGGGCTGCAGCGAGCCCGCTCGATGGGGATCGACGCGTCGGCCGAGGGGCTGGACTGGCTGCTGGCTCGGGACGAGCTGCCACACATCGTCTTCGACGCGACCTCCGCGAAGGCGCACCGCGAGGCGGCGCCCCGGCTCGAGGAGGCCGGGATCGTCGCCGTCGACCTCACGCCGGCCGCGGTCGGGCCGCTCGTCTCGCCGCCGGTCAACTTCGGTGACCACGTCGACGCCATGAACATCAACATGATCAGCTGCGGGGCCCAGGCGACGGTCCCGATCGTGCACGCGGTCTCGTCCGTCGTGCCTGTGGCCTACGCCGAGATCGTGGCGTCCGTGGCGTCGAAGTCGGCCGGCCCGGGCACCCGCGCCAACATCGACGAGTTCACGCACACCACGAGCCGGGCGGTCCGCGAGCTCGGCGGGACGCCGCGCGGCAAGGCGATCATCGTGCTCAACCCGGTCGAGCCGCCGATGATCATGCGCGACACGATCTTCTGCGCGATCCCGGCCGATGCCGACCAGGACGCGATCACCGCGTCGGTGAAGGCGCGCGTGGCCGAGGTCCAGGAGTACGTGCCCGGCTACACCCTCCGCGCCGAGCCGCAGTACGACGACCCGCGCGAGAAGTGGGACGGCAACGGCCGGGTCACGGTCTTCATCGAGGTGCTCGGCGCCGGCGACTACCTGCCGACCTACGCCGGCAACCTCGACATCATGACCGCGGCGGCCGCCCGGGTCGGCGAGCTGGTGGCCACGACCCGCTTCGCGGGAGCGACGGTGTGACCGGCACCGAGCGGCCCGTCCGCATCACCGACACCACGCTGCGCGACGGCAGCCACGCGATGTCGCACGAGTTCACCGAGGCCCAGGTGCGCGCCACCGTGCACGCGCTGGACGGCGCCGGCGTCGAGGTCATCGAGGTCAGCCACGGCGACGGCATCGGCGGCTCGTCGTTCAACTACGGCTTCTCGAAGGTAGAGGACATCACCCTCGTCCGTGCCGCCTTCGAGGAGGCCACCCGCGCCAAGATCGCCGTGCTCCTCGTGCCCGGCATCGGCACCATGGACGATCTTCGCAACGCCCGCGAGGCCGGCGCCTCCGTGGCCAGGATCGCCACCCACTGCACCGAGGCGGACGTCTCGATCCAGCACTTCGGGCTGGCCCGGTCGCTGGGCATGGAGACCATCGGCTTCCTCATGATGAGCCACCGCACCTCGCCCGAGGAGCTGGCCAGACAGGGCCGGATCATGGTCGACGCCGGTTGCGAGTGCGTCTACGCCGTCGACTCGGCGGGCGCCCTGGTGCTCACCGAGGCCAAGGCGCGGGTCGCCGCCCTGGTCGCCGCCGTCGGCCGCGAGGCGCAGGTCGGCTTCCACGGCCACCAGAACCTGTCGCTCGGGGTGGCCAACTCGGTGCTGGCCTTCGAGTCGGGTGCCCGCCAGATCGACGGGTCGCTGTGCGCGCTGGGTGCGGGCGCCGGCAACTCGCCGACCGAGGTGCTCGCCGCGACGTTCGACCACCTCGGCATCGAGACCGGCGTGGACGTCGGCGGTGTCCTCGACGCGGCCGAGGAGGTGGTCCGGCCCTTCCTGCCGACCTGGCCGAAGGCGGACCGGACCGCGATCGTGCAGGGCTGGGCCGGCGTCTACTCCTCGTTCCTGCTGCACGCGCAGCACGCGGCCGAGCGCTATGGCGTCGCGGCCCACGAGATCCTCCAGCGCGCCGGCGAAGCCGGCTACGTCGGCGGCCAGGAGGACATGTTGATCGACCTCGCACTCCAGCTCGCACAGGAGCGCGACCTCGGAGCGGTGGGCGCCCGGTGAGCGGCTGGTTGAAAGGAATGTGGCAATGGAGCTGATCACGCACCACATCGACGGCGAGGACGTCGAGTCGGAGTCGGGCGCGAGGTTCGACTCGGTCGACCCCTACACGCGCGCGGCGTACGCCGAGGTCGCGCTGGGCGGCCAGACCGAGGTCGACCGCGCGGTCGCCTCGGCCCGGAAGGCCTTCGACGAGGGACCGTGGCCGCGGATGGGGTACGCCGAGCGCGGCGCCCTGCTCCACAGGCTCGCGGACCTGGTCGGCGAGCACGGCGAGGAGCTCGCCCTGGCCGACGTGGTCGACATGGGCAAGCCGATCAGCGACGCGCGCACCCGCGACGTGCCACGCACGGCCCAGAACATCCGGTTCTTCGCCGACCACGCGCGGCTGGCATCGGGGGAGACCTTCCCGATGGACAGCGGCCACCACGCCTACTCGCTGTTCCAGCCGGCCGGCGTGGTCGCCGCGATCTCGCCGTGGAACTTCCCGATGATGCTCGAGTCCTGGAAGATCGCGCCCGCCCTCGCCTGGGGCAACACCGTCGTGCTGAAGCCCGCCGAGGACACCCCGAAGTCGGGCACCCTGCTCGCGCGGCTGGCGACCGAGGCGGGCCTGCCGCCCGGTGTCCTCAACGTCGTGCACGGCTTCGGGCCCGACTCGGCGGGCTCGGCGCTCACCCAGCACCGCGGCGTCGACCGGATCACCTTCACCGGCGAGTCCGGGACCGGCCGCGCGATCGGCCAGGCCGCGGCGGCCAACCTGACGCCGGTCAGCTTCGAGCTGGGCGGCAAGGGCGCCAACCTGGTCTTCGACGACGCTGAGCTCGACAACGCGGTCTCATGGTCGATCAAGGCGATCTTCAGCAACGCCGGGCAGGTCTGCCTCGCCGGCTCGCGGCTGTTCGTCCAGCGCGGGGTCTACGACGAGTTCCTGGCCCGCTTCGTCGCCGCGGCCGAGGCGCTGACGATGGGTGACCCGAAGGACGCCGACACGGACCTCGGTCCGCTCGCGTCCGAGGAGCACTGGAAGAAGGTGACCGGCTACCTCGACGACATCTCGGCCGGGACCGGCCGGATGCTCACCGGTGGGCCGGCCGAGGGCTGGTTCGTCCGGCCGACGATCGTGGTCGACGCGCCCCTGGACTCCCGTCTGGTCTGCGAGGAGGTCTTCGGCCCGCTCGTGACCGTGCACCCGTTCGACACCGAGGAGGAGGCGGTCCGGATCGCCAACGACTCGCCGTACGGCCTCAACGCGATGGTCTTCACCGAGAACCTCTCCCGGGCGCACCGCGTCTCGGCCGCGCTCAAGGCGGGGACCGTGTGGGTGAACTGCTTCTTCATCCGCGACCTGCGCGCGCCGTTCGGCGGCGTGGGCGACTCGGGGCTGGGGCGCGAGGGAGGCACCTTCAGCCGGGAGTTCTTCACCGAGCCCAAGGCCGTGGTGATGCAGGTCTGATGCCCTCGTGACTTCGCTCGCTCGCAACCTGTCGCGCACCTAGGGTCGACCCATGGACCTGGGCCTGACCGACCGCGTCTACCTCGTCACCGGCGCCTCCCGCGGGCTGGGGCGCGCCACCGCGGACGTGCTCGTCGCCGAAGGTGCCCGGGTGGTGCTGTCCGGGCGGTCGCAGGAGGCCGTCGACGCCGCAGTCGGCGAGCTCGGCGAGCGGGCGGTGGGCGTGGCCGCGGACAACGCGGACCCCGGTACGCCGGCGCGGCTGGTGGCCGCCGCCCGGGATCGGTGGGGCCGGCTGGACGGTGCGCTGGTGAGCGTGGGCGGCCCGCCGCTCGGTGGCGTCATGGACATCACGGACGAGCAGTGGTCCTCGGCCTTCGACGCGGTCTTCCTCGGGGCGGTCCGGCTGGGCCGGGTCCTGGCGGGCGAGCTGGGAGAGGGCGGCTCGATCGCGTTCGTCCTGTCGACGAGCGTGCGGTCACCCTTGCCGGACCTGGCCGTCTCCAACGGGCTCCGGCCAGGGCTCGCGATGATCGCCAAGACCCTGGCCGACGAGCTGGCGCCGAGCGGGGTGCGCGTCAACGGGCTGCTCCCCGGTGCGATCCGGACCGAGCGGCTGGCGGAGCTCGGGTCACCCCCGCCGGAGCCGGTGGGGCGCTACGGCGAGCCCGCGGAGTTCGGCCGGGCCGCGGCCTTCCTGCTCTCGCCCGCGGCGTCCTACGTGTCCGGCGTGATGCTGCCCGTCGACGGCGGAGCATTGCGAGCCCTCTGACAGGCTGCCTGCATGGAGCAGCGAACTCTCGGTCGCACCGGCCGACCCGTGTCCGTCGTCGGGCTCGGCACCTGGCAGCTGGGTGCGGACTGGGGTGACGTCTCCGAGGAGGCCGCCCGCGACGTGCTCGAGGCGGCCGCCGAGCACGGCGTCACCTTCTTCGACACCGCCGACGTCTACGGCGACGGCCGCAGCGAGCGGATCGTCGGCGCCTTCGCGGCCGCCCACCCGGACGAGGGCTTCACGGTGGCCACCAAGATGGGCCGGCGCGTGGACCAGCTGCCGGAGAACTACACGCCCGAGCACTTCCGGGCCTGGGTGGACCGCTCGCGGCGGAACCTCGGCACCGAACGGCTCGACCTCGTCCAGCTGCACTGCCCGCCGTCCGCGGTGATCGACTCCGACGCGACCTACGACGCCCTGGACGCCCTCGTCGGCGACGGCTCGATCGCGGCCTACGGCGTCTCGGTCGAGACCTGCGACCAGGCCCTGGCCGCCATCGCGCGGCCCGGGGTGGCCTCGGTCCAGATCATCCTCAACGCGTTCCGGCTCAAGCCGCTCGACGAGGTGCTCCCGGCGGCCGCCGAGGCCGGTGTCGGCATCATCGCGCGGGTGCCGCTCGCCTCGGGGCTGCTGTCGGGCCGCTACGCCGCCTCGACCACGTTCGCGCCCGACGACCATCGCAGCTTCAACCGCGACGGCAGCGCCTTCGACGTCGGCGAGACGTTCTCGGGCGTGCCCTGGGAGACCGGCCTGGCCGCGGCCCAGACCTTCAGCGAGCTGGCCGCGGGGCTGCCGGGTGCGCCCACGCCCGCGCAGGCGGCGCTGGCGTGGTGCTGGCAGCAGCCCGGAGCGACCACCGTGATCCCTGGAGCTCGCAATCGCGAGCAGGCGGTGGCCAACGCCGGGGCGGGTGGGGTGCAGCCCCTGGGCACGGCGTTCCTCGACGGCGTCCGGCAGCTGTACGACGACCGGATCCGGGAGGTCGTGCACGCGCGCTGGTGACTCAGCGCTCGGCCTTCTCGCGTTCGGCCTTCTCGCGGGCGATCTGGGCCTTGGCCGCCTCGGCCTGGAGCCGGGCCCTGGACTTCGGCCTCGGCTCCTTCTGGGCCCGCACCAGGCGCTCGCCGCGCGGGCCGTTGCGCCACTCGTCGTAGAGCAGGTAGCAGAAGCCGAAGATCGCCAGGACCCCGAAGAACCACCACTGCAGGCCGTAGAAGAAGTGCGGCCCGTTGTCGAGCTCCGGCAGCTCCACCGGCTCGAGCCCGCTGTCCGGCTCGGGGTCCTCCGACCTCAGCTCCACGAAGCCGCCGTAGACCGCGTGCCCGATCGCCGGGCCGATCGCGTCGCTGCTGATCGCACGGGCGGACAGGTCGGCGACACGGGTGCTGTCGCCACTGCCGTTGGCCCGGACGTAGCCCGTCACGTCGACCTCGCCGGCCGGCGGGTCGGGGATGTCGTCGCGGTCCGCGCCGCTGGGATCGGTCTCGAGCCACCCGCGGTCGACCAGGAGTGCGGTGCCGGTGGCCGTGATGAGAGGCACGACGACGTCGACCCCCTGCACGCCGCCCCGGTTGCGGTAGCGGATCACGACCGTCCGCGCGGGGTCGTAGGTGCCGGTCGCGCTGACCACCCGCCACTCGTCCTGCTCGGACGGGTCCTGGTCAGGGCTCAGCACGTCGTCGACCGGGGCGACCGCGAGGTGCTCGTTGGTGCGGACGACGGTGTTCTCCGCCTTGCGGTCGTCGAGCCGGCGGAACTGCCAGCCGCCCAGCCACCAGGCGGCGTACGCCAGCACCACGACGACCAGCGCGAACACGATCCAGCGCCGGCTCACCAGGAACCCGAACGAGCGCACCTCGACACGCTACCGAGCCTGCGGCAACCGCCCGAAACGTAGACTCGCCAGAGTGCAGCCACTCAGTGACGCCTACGGCCGGATCGCCACCGACCTGCGCGTCAGCCTGACCGACCGGTGCAACCTGCGCTGCACCTACTGCATGCCCGCCGAGGGGCTCGACTGGCTGCCGCTCGAGTCGCAGCTCAGCGATGACGAGGTGGTCCGGCTGATCACGGTCGCGGTGGAGCGGCTGGGGGTGCGCGAGGTGCGGTTCACCGGTGGTGAGCCGCTGGTGCGGCGCGGGCTGGTCGACATCGTGCGGCGTACGTCGGCCCTCGAGCCGCGCCCCGAGACCTCATTGACCACCAACGCGCTGGGCCTGGCCAAGACCGCTCAGGCGCTCAAGGACGCCGGGCTCGACCGGGTCAACGTCAGCCTCGACACGGTGCGCTCCGACACGTTCCACGAGATCACGCGGCGCGACAGGTTCGCCGACGTGGTGGCCGGGCTCGAGGCCGCGCACGCCGCCGGGCTGGGCCCGGTGAAGGTCAATGCCGTGCTGCTGCGCGGCGTCAACGACGACCAGGCCCCCGACCTGCTCGAGTGGTGCCTCGAGCGCGACTACGCGCTGCGCTTCATCGAGCAGATGCCGCTGGACGCGCAGCACGGCTGGAGCCGTGAGGGGATGGTCACGGCCGACGAGATCCTGGCCGCCCTCGAGCAGCACTTCGTCCTGGTGCCGGCCGAGGAGCCGCGCGGCAGCGCCCCGGCGGAGCTGTTCCTGGTCGACGGTGGTCCGGCGACGGTCGGGATCATCGCGTCCGTCACGCGCCCGTTCTGCGGCGCCTGCGACCGGGTGCGGCTCACCGCCGACGGGCAGGTCCGCAACTGCCTGTTCGCCCGCGAGGAGTCCGACCTGCGCACCGCGCTGCGGGCCGGGGCGAGCGACGCCGAGCTGGCCGAGCGGTGGGTCACCGCCATGGCCGGCAAGCTGCCCGGCCACGGCATCGACGACCCGACGTTCCTCCAGCCCGACCGGCCGATGTCGGCCATCGGCGGCTGACCGTCCGGCGTTCTGCTGGGAGGAACGCGACCCGGGCTGGTCTGGACCTCAGATGCTCTCGTCGGACCCGTCGACGTGCTCGACGGTCTCCTTGAGGAAGCCACGGGCGCCCAGGAAGTCCGACAGCGAGCCCTGGTGGTCCTCGCACGCGAGCCAGACCTTGCGACGCTCCGGGGTGTGCAGCTTGGGGTTGTTCCAGCGCAGCGCCCAGATGGCCGGTGCGGTGCAGCCGCGGGCCGAGCAGATGTCGGTCATCAACGTCCTAGACATGAAAAAGTGGTGCCGGCCAACCACGGGGAGAGCTGTCCGGCACCACACCGCCCGAGCAAGCCCACGCGGCCCTTGAAGTGTTCCACGTCCGCGCCGGGAATCAAACCGCAGGGGCCGGATTTCTCAGCGACCCCGGCCCCCGGCCCCGAGCTCGGGGCGGCGGGATGCCTGGTCGACGAGGGCGAAGCCGTCGTCCTTGGTGGTGACGGCGTTGGCCATGACCACGGCGACGTAGGGCAGCAGGACGGCCCCGACGATCAGGATCGGCCAGAGCCAGTGGACCCCGGCGAGGGAGGCGATGATCGCGCCGACGAAGCACAGCGTGCGGACGGCCATCGAGAACAGGTAGCGCTTCTGGCGCGTGGCGATGTCGTCGTTGCGGCTGGCCGCTGCCGAGGTGATCCGGACCGCCTCGGGCTCGCGGACACGCTCCCGGGTCATGCCCCCACTGTACGCCGGGCCCGGGCAGCCCAGAGCGTCGGTAGAGTCGTTCTATGACCAATCGCACGTACCGCGTCACCGAGATCGTCGGCACCTCCAACGAGGGGCTCGAGGCGGCGATCCACAACGGTGTGGAGCGGGCCGCCAAGACCCTGCGTCACTGCGACTGGTTCGAGGTCACCGAGGTGCGCGGCCAGATCAAGGACGGCAAGGTCGAGCACTTCCAGGTCGGGATCAAGGTCGGCTTCCGGCTCGAGGACGAGGAGTAGCCACGGCGCTCAGTCCTGAGCAGGTCGCCGGACTCGGGGTCGCGCTCAACGAGGCCGACTGGCACGACCTGACCGTCGACGAGCCGGCGGCCACGGTCACGGTGCTGCTGACCGTCCTGGCTCGCGACGCGAGCGGCCGCGAGACGGCCGACCCGCGGCGCACGCTCGTCCTGACCGGGGTCTCGCGGCTGGCCGCGTCATGTCGCGTCCAGCCGACCGAGGGCGCTGGTGAGGCCGAGCTGATCCCGCTCGACGTCGCGGGTCTGCGTGAGCTGCTGCGCCGCAGCGGCGGCGGGCCGATCTACGGCTGGGAGTTCATCGACGCGGAGTGGCCCTCCTGGGCCGACTGGCGGGAGCGGCTCAGCATCGATCTGCGACTGGGCGGTGGGGGCGGCCACCACCTCGACCTGTTCCAGGAGCTGCACGGCAAGGCCCAGCTCGACCTTCGCGTCTGGTTCGCTGACCTCGCCGTGCTCGGCAGCGACGGCCACCGGCTCGGCGTCGAGGCGTTCGTCTCCGAGGGCGCCCGCTGGTGGGAGGCGATGTACGCCGGAGAGCGGTCCGACCTCGCGCCGAGCATCGTCGCCTCGGCCCCCTCACCGGCCCGGCGCCGGTGGCGGGGGTGGTTTCGGCGTACTCCCGGGTAGTCGATAGCGTCGCCGGGGTGACCGAGGAGAGCGAGAGCAGCGACACCGCCGGGGGACGATCGGTGCTGGTCACCGGCGGCAACCGGGGGATCGGCAGGGCGATCGCCGAGGCGTTCGTGGCCCAGGGCGACAAGGTCGCCGTGACCACGCGCAACGGCGGAGCGCCCGACGGCACCCTCGACGTGCGCTGCGACGTGACCGACCCCGAGCAGGTGGAGGCGGCGTTCGCGCAGGTCGAGGAGGCGCACGGACCGGTCGAGGTCCTGGTGGCCAACGCCGGCATCACCAAGGACACGCTGCTCCTGCGCATGTCCGAGGACGACTGGGCCTCGGTGATCGAGACCAACCTGACCGGCTCCTACCGCCTCGCCAAGCGCGCGTCGAAGGGCATGCTGCGGCTCAAGCGCGGGCGGATCGTCTTCGTCTCCTCGGTGGTCGGCCTGCTCGGCTCGGCCGGCCAGGTCAACTACGCCGCCTCCAAGTCGGGGCTGGTCGGCATGGCCCGCTCGATCGCTCGCGAGCTCGGCTCCCGGTCGATCACCGCCAACGTCGTGGCACCCGGGTTCGTCGAGACCGACATGACCGGTGTGCTCACCGACGAGCAGAAGGCACTGATCAAGACGCAGGTCCCTCTGGGGCGGTACGCCGCGCCCGAGGAGGTCGCCGCCGCGGTGACCTGGCTGGCCGGCGACGGAGCGGCGTACGTCACCGGGGCAGTGATCCCGGTCGACGGCGGACTCGGAATGGGGCACTGATGTCAGGGATCCTGGACGGCAAGCGCATCCTCGTCGCGGGCGTGACGATGGACAGCTCGATCGGCTTCGCCGCCGCGAAGTATGCCCAGGAGCAGGGCGCCACGGTGCTCATCTCCAACTTCGGCCGCGCGCTCGGCATCACCCGGCGCATCGCCAAGCGGCTCCCGAGCGAGCCTCCGGTGCTCGAGCTCGACGTGACCGACGACGAGCACCTCGCGGGGCTGGCCGACCAGGTCCGCGAGCATGTCGACGGGCTCGACGGGGTGGTGCACTCGATCGCCTACGGCAACCCGGAGACGCTGCTCGGCGGCAAGTTCCTCACCGGCCCGTGGCCCGACGTCGCGCAGGCGGTCCAGGTCTCGGCGTACTCGCTGATGTCGCTGACCGAGGCCTGCCGGCCGCTGATGTCGTCGGGCGGCTCGGTGGTCGGGCTCACCTTCGACGCCACCGTCGCCTGGCCGGCCTACGACTGGATGGGCGTCTCCAAGGCTGCCCTCGAGTCGACCTCGCGCTACCTCGCCCGCAACCTGGGCGAGCACGGCGTCCGCGTCAACCTGGTCTCTGCCGGACCGCTGCGCACCCTGGCCGCCAAGGCGATCCCCGGGTTCAGCGACCTCGAGGACATGTGGAGCACGCGGGCGCCCCTCGGCTGGGACAACGCCGACCACGAGCCGACCGCCAAGGCGATCTGTGCGCTGCTCTCGGATCTGTTCCCCGCGACCACCGGCGAGATCGTCCACGTCGACGGCGGCTTCCACGCGACGGGTGCCTGAGGACTCCCCGGACCACCCATTTGGGTAACGTCCCGGGCGTGCCCGACGAACCCGCGTCCCTGGTCGAGCTGCGGGTCCTCGAAGGCCCGAACCTCTACTTCCCCCGCGCTGCGATCAAGCTGACCCTCGACATCGGGGGTCTGGCGGCGGTGCCCGAGGAGACGGCGAAGCGGTTCGCGCAGCGGATCGGCCTGCGCAACGCACGCCCGGGGAAGCCCGACACCGGCTTCCGGCAGCGGTTCGCCCTGCGGGCCGTGGGCCGGCTGGTCCGGGCGATCGCGAACGAGTCCGGGGCGACCCGGCTCGCCGTACGCGTGCGACCCACGAGCGACCAGCACCAGATCGTCGTGGCGTTCCCGTGGCGGCACCGCACCCGCGCACAGGTGATGGGTACGGCGGTCGCCGCGGTGCTCGACGCCGTGCCCGGTGGCGAGGTCGACGCGGTGGTCAGCCGGGCCGCAGCACGCGTGGCGGGGTCGGAGCTGGGCGCGGGGCCCACGACGATCACGCCCAGGGTGCCGGTCGTCGCCGTCACCGGCACCAACGGCAAGACCACGACGTCGCGGATGATCGCGCACATCGCTCGCACCTCGGGCCGGCTCGTCGGCTGGTCGAACACCGACGGCATCTACATCGACGGCGAGCTGGTGGAGGGCGGCGACTACTCGGGACCGTCCGGCGCAGGGCGGGTGCTGGCGCACCCTCAGGTGCAGCTCGCGGTCACCGAGACCGCGCGCGGCGGCATCCTGCTCAAGGGGATCGGGCTGACCCGCAACGACGTCTCGGTGGTCACCAACGTCTCCGCCGACCACCTCGGCCTCCAGGGCATCGACACCCTCGACCAGCTCGCCGAGGTCAAGGGCGTCGTACCCCACATCACCCGCAAGGACGGCTGGGCGGTCCTCAACGGCGACGACCCCCGGGTCTTCGCGATGCGGGCGACGATCAAGGCGCACCCCTGGGTGTTCTCCCGCGACCCGGACTCTCCGACGATCCGCGAGGTGCTGTCGGACGGCGGCCGGGCCACGACGGTCATCGACGGCTGGATCTCGGTGCTCATGCCGAACCGCGACCCCGACCCCCTGATCGAGCTCGTCGACGTGCCGATGACCCTCGCCGGCCTGTCCCGCTTCAACGTCGAGAACGGCCTGGCCGCAGCCTCGGCCGCGCTGGCGATCGGCATCCCGCGCGAGATGGTGGTCGAGGGGCTGCGCACCTTCCTGCCCGACGCCGAGCACAACCCTGGCCGGATGAACTTCTTCTCGATGCCCAGGGACGTCTCCGTCGTCATGGACCTCGCCCACAACGAGGCCGGACTCGAGGCGCTGCTCGAGATCATGAACGGCGTCCGCCGGCCCGGCAGCCGGCTGCTCCTCGGCCTCGGCGTGGTCGGCGACCGCACCGACGACCTCATCGAGCTGCTCGGCGAGATCGGCGCCCGCGACAGCGACGTGATCGCGATCGGCCACAAGCTGCGCTACCTGCGCGGCCGCACCACCGACGAGCTCGAGGCGCTCATGCGCGCAGGCGCCGAGCGGGTCGGCGTCACCGACGTGCCGGCCTACGACACCGAGGTCGACTGCCTCGCCGCGCTCGTCGACCAGGCGGAGCCCGGCGACGTGGTCGGGCTGATGTGCCACGCCGAGCGTGAGGAGGCCTACGCCTGGATCGCCGGCCACGGCGGCACGCCGGACAGCCCGGACACCCTGCGTGAGAAGGTGCGGGGCGCGCGGGTGGACGCCGCGCCCCGACTACTATCCCGCCGACCCGGGCTGGGAGAGCCTCAGGCGTCGGCGGGCACCGGCTCGGCGGGGACGTAGTCGGGGTCGGCGGCGGGGGCGTCGGAGGAGACACCGGAGCCCGCCTGGGCCTGGGGCGACCAGTTCTCGAGCTCGGTCATCACCTCGGCGTGCTTGTCGACGCAGATGACGACCAGGTCACCCTTGTTGGCGCGGGTCATCGCGTGGCGGACCGCCTCGATCTCGTCGAGGTCGACCTCGACCTGCTTGCAGCGGGCACCCTCGGCCATCGCGGTCCGGACCCCCTCGGCGACCAGGTCGGCGACGGCGCCCCGCTCGCGGCCGCGCAGCGAGACGTCCTCGCGCACGATCACGACGTCGAAGTGCTGGGCGGCGATGTGGCCGAGCTCGCGCATGTCCTCGTCGCGACGGTCGCCCGCGGTGGCGATGACGCCGATCCGCGACGGCCGGGCCAGCTCGTGGGACGACTCGAGGGTCTCGCCGACCCGGTCCACGAAGTCGCCGAGCATCTTCATGCCGGGCGCGTTGTGGCAGTAGTCGACGATGACGTTGACGCCGTTGACCTCGACCTCGTTGAGGCGGCCGGGGGAGAGGTAGTAGTTCGTCGAGAACGACCGCAGCCCCTGACGGATGTCGTGGAGCGGGGCACCGGCGGCGAACGCCGCGGCCGCGGCCGCCAGCGAGTTCTGGACGTTCATCCGGGCCCGCCCGCCGAACGTCGCCGGCAGCAGGTGGGTCCAGGCGAGCTGCATCTCGCGCGGGCCGTGCTTGACGACGATCATCTCGCCGCGCTCGGAGGGGTTCAGCACGAGCGCCTTGCCGCCGCGACGGCAGTGGGCGTCGATCATGTCGCGGGTCTCGGTGCCCGGCTCCTCCATCGAGAACCACACGACTTGGCCCGAGCACCGCCGGCGCATCTCGCGGACCAGCGGGTCGTCGGCGTTGAGGACGGCGTGCCCGTCGCGGGGCACCGCCTCGACCAGCACCGCCTTCACGTCGGCCAGCTGCTCGACCGTGTCGATGCCGCGCAGGCCGAGGTGGTCGGGCTGGACGTTGAGCACGACGGCGACGTCGTTGCGCTCGTAGCCGAGGCCCTCGCGCAGGATGCCGCCGCGGGCGACCTCGAAGACCGCGAAGTCGACGCGCGGGTTCTGCAGCACCATCCGCGCCGAGCGGGGGCCGGACGCGTCGGCCCGGATCACCAGCCGCTCGTCGATCACGACGCCGTCGGTGGAGGTCATGCCGACCTTGCGGCCCATGCCCTTGAAGATGTGGCTGATCATCCGCGAGGTGGTCGTCTTGCCGTTGGTGCCGGTCACGGCCACGATCGGGATCCGCGAGGTCGCGCCGGGCGGGAAGAGCATGTCGACGACCGGCTTGGCGATGAACTGCGGCTCACCGATCGTCGGGTGCGTGTGCATCCGGAAGCCCGGGGCGGCGTTGATCTCGCAGATCGCGCCGCCGGTCTCGCGGACCGGCTCGGTGATGTCTGGGCAGATGAAGTCGATGCCCGCGATGTCGAGGCCGACCATCCGGGCGGCCTCCTCGGCGATCTCGACGTTCTCCGGGTGCGCCTCGAAGGTGCGGTCGATGGAGATGCCGCCGGTCGACATGTTGCCGGTGAGCGCGAGCTTCACCATCTGGCCTTCGGGAGGTACGTCGGTCATCGCGTAGCCCTGCTCGCGCACCAGCTCGACCGCGGCGTCGTCGACCTTGATCCGGGTCAGCACCTTCTCGTGGCCCACGCCGCGGCGCGGGTCGGCGTTCGCGGTGTCGACGAGCTGCTCGACGGTCGCGACGCCGTCGCCGGTGACGGAGGCCGGCACCCGCTCGGCGATCGCGGCGATCCGGCCGTCGATGACCAGGCAGCGGTAGTCCTTGCCGATGATCAGCGACTCCACCACGATCACGCCGCGCCGGGACTGCTCCTCCGCGATCGGGAACGCCGCCCGGACGTCCTCCTCGCTCTGCAGGTCGAGGCAGACGCCACGCCCGTGGTTGCCGTCCAGCGGCTTCACGACGACCGGATAGCCGATCCGCTCCGCGGCGCGCACGGCCTGGTCGGCGGTGCGGACGGTGTCCTGCTTGGGGACCGGGAGTCCGGCGGCCCCGAGCAGCCGGGTCGTGAGGTCCTTGTCGGAGGCGATGTCGACCGCGATCGCGGAGGTCGCCGAGGTCATCGTGGCGCGGATCCGCTTGGCGTGGACGCCCTGACCGAGCTGGACCAGGGAGTACTGGTTGAGCCGGATCCAGGGGATGTCGCGCGAGACCGCCTCGTCGAGGATCGCCTGGGTCGAGGGGCCGAACGCCGTGCGCTCGGCGCGCAGGATGAAGTCCTCGAGCTCCTGGTCCCAGTCGAACTCCGGGTCGGCCTGCACGAGGTGGTTGACCAGGCGGACGGCGAGCTTGGCGGCAGCGAGGCCGACCTGCTCGTCGGCGTACCCGAAGACGACGTTGTAGTGGCCGGGCTGGCCCTTGACCTGGCGGGTCTTGCCCCGGCGGATGTCGTGGCCGACGACCTGCTGGAGGGCCAGCGCGGTGTGCTCGGCGACGTGGCCGAGCCAGGTGCCCTCGTGGAGCCGCTCCACGAAACCACCCCGCTTGCCGCGGGAGCACGAGTGCTCGCGCAGCCCGGGCAGCATCTCGAGCAGGTTGTCGGTGAAGCCCGGGATGGTGTTGGTCGGGAACTTCTCCAGTGAGCCGAGGTCGACGACGAGGTGGATCGCACGCTCGTAGGACCAGATGTTGGCGCCGCGGTAGACCCTCGTCTCGAGGATGGTGAGGTCGGGCGTGGGCCGCTCTGTCATGCGTCGTCTCCGTCCTGGTGAAGTTCGTCCGGGTGGGCCGCGTCGGGGCGGGCATGAGGGTTCCTCGTACGCCGCAGCCGCCGGCGCAGCACGCTCGGCGAGGCGTCGCCGGCGGCGATGTTGCGCGCCATCCGGCGCAGGTCGAGCCCGGCCTCCTCGATCTCGGCGGCCTCGAGCGGATCGACGTGGGTCTCGAAGGGCAGCAGCGTCCGGGTGGCGAGGTCGAAGCCGGCCCCTTGCGGAAGCACGTGCAGCACCACCCCGCTGGCCAGGAGCGGCGCGGAGCGCTTGGCGTCGAACGCGTTGGTGGTGATGTGGGTCGGGTCGAGGACGGTGACGGCGCCCCGGCCGACCACGGTCAGCACGTTGTCCTTGACCACGGCGGCCGTGTCCTCGTCGACTCCGATCCCGAGCAGCTGTGGCGACTGGGCGACGATCATCAGCAGCCGGCCGTAGCGGTTGCGCTGCTCGAAGTGCTGGTCGATCACCGAGTTGGGCAGCAGGCCGAGCCCGGCCGCCACCTGCGTCATCCGCTGCTTGGGGGTGCTGCCGGCGACCCCGAACGCGACCATGTGGCTCGACTGGATGGACGCCCCCGCCGACGTACCGGCCACGACGGCGCCGCGCTCGTGGGCCGCGATGATGGCGGCGCCCACCGGGGTGCCGCAGACGATCGAGCTGAGCTTGAGCTGGTTGCCGCCGGTCATGAAGATGCCGGTGGCCTTCTCGAGCACGCCGACCAGGTCGGCGTCCTTCGCCTGCTCGCGGCTCTCCGGCCGCACCATCCTCACCTCGGCGGCACCCTCGACGCGGAACAGGGCGTCGTAGACGTCGACGATCTCGTCGCCGAGGCTCGACGCGGTCGGGATGACCGCGATCCGGGCCTCCGGGCCGCCGCTGGCCGCCACGAACTCCTTCAGGATGCGGCGCTTGCGGAGCTTGTCCTCCGCGCCGCCGATGATCATGAGGGGTCCCCGGGGCATGGGTGCCACCCTAGGGCTTGCCCCTCGGCCCGGCCGCGCGAGGACGTGCCAGACTCTCGCTCGTGAAGACCCTGGTGGTGATGCGGCACGCCAAGTCGGAGCAGTCAGGGCAGAGCGACTTCGAGCGCCAGCTCACCGACCGCGGCATCGTGGACGCGACCGAGGCGGGGCAGTGGCTGGCCAACCGAGGCGTCGAGCCCGACCAGGCCATCGTCTCGGCGGCGGTCCGGACCCAGCAGACCTGGGAGGCGGTCAACGAGGCCGGCGGCTGGGACCTCGAGGGCACCCCGGAGGACTCGCTCTACGAGGCCGGCACCGAGAGCGCCCTCGACCTGATCCGCGAGACCGAGGACGTCATCCGCACGCTCGTGGTGGTCGGCCACAACCCGACCATGGCGTCGGTGGCTGCCCTGCTGGACGACGGTGACGGTGACGAGGAGGCCGGCAACGAGCTGGCCCTCGGCTTCCCGACCTGTGCGCTGGCCGTCTTCACCTTCGACGGCGACTGGAGCGACCTCGACGAGGCCTCGGCGAGCGTGGTGGCCTACCACGTGGGGCGTGGCTGACTCTCTACCCCGGCGAGCTTCGGCCCCAGTCGGCCCGCGACGACAGCTCGCTGCGCTCGCGGCACCTGGCTCGCTGCGCTCGCCACGGCGCGGTCGTCACGGCCATGGGACCGATCGCCGGGCGCGCGCTGCGCGCGACAGACCGGGTCGCTGCGCTCCCATCCACTCGCTGGCGACCTGGGTGAACCAACGCACCAACTGCAGTCAGCCATGATTGGGTGACGGGAGCGAAGCGACCCGGTCCTTCCGCGCGCAGCGCGGCGCCCGGCGATCGGCCTGGTGGCCCCGACGACAGCCCCGGGCGCGAGCGTCAGCGAGCGACCGGGGCGTGTGCGAGCGAAGCGAGCGTCGTCGGGGACATCCAGGCCGAAGCTCGCCGGGGTATCGCAACACCGCGAGTGGTCTCCTCGAAACCGGACAAGCCGCCTCCTTCAATCTCTGACGGGACACCGATCCCTGGTGCAGCCCTAGACAGGGGGAGCTGGTGTGACGATGCCTTCAGCGGCGTCGGCGGCCTCGATCTCCTCGCGGGAGATGCCGAGCAGGTAGAGGATGGTGTCGAGGTAGGGCACGTTGACCGCGGTGTCGGCCGCGTCGCGCACGACGGGCTTGGCGTTGTAGGCGATGCCCAGCCCCGCGGCGTTCAGCATGTCGAGGTCGTTGGCACCGTCGCCGATGGCGATGACGGACGCCTCGGTGAGGCCGAGCTCGGCAGCGAACTCGCGCAGCGCGCGGGCCTTGCCGGCGCGGTCGACCACGTCGCCGACGATCTCGCCGGTGAGCTTGCCGTCGACGACCTCGAGCTCGTTGGCGCGGGAGAAGTGGATGCCGAGGTCCTCGGCGAGCCGCTCGGTGATCTGGCTGAAGCCTCCCGAGACGAGCGCGAACCGGTAACCGAGCCGGCGCAGGATCCGGACGAGGGTCCGCGCTCCGGGCGTGAGCACGATCGCCTCGTAGACCGCGTCGAACGCCGTCGCGGGGACCCCCTCCAGCAGCTTGACCCGCGCGCGCAAGCGACGCCTCGAAGTCGAGGTCGCCGCGCATCGCCGCCTCGGTGACCTCAGCGACCTCGTTGCCGTAGCCGGCGTGCTCGGCGAGCATCTCGATCACCTCGCCCTGGATGAGCGTGGAGTCGACGTCCATGACGATCAGCCGCATGCCGCGGCGCTGCAGGTTCGCGGGCTGGACGGCGACGTCGATGCCCTGCGCCGCCGCCTCGGAGACCAGCGTGGTGCGGAGGGTGTCCGTGTCGATGCCGGAGACGTGCAGGTCGATCGCGGTCACGGGGTAGCGCGCCATCCGCTCGATGCGGTCGATGTTGCCTCCGCTGTCGGCGATCCGCCCCGCCATGGCGGCCATCTGGGTGGCCTTGAGCGGCGTACCGATCACCGTGACGTGCGAGCGCCCACCCCGCCGTGACTTGTTGTCACCGGTGCCGCGGTCGATCTCGACGCTCATGTCCAGCTCGCGCGCGGTGGCCTCGACGGCGTCGCGGAGCTGCTTCCAGTCGCGTGGGATCGTGACGAGCACGCCGAGGATCAGCCGGCGCCGGAGCACGATCTGCTCGATGTCCACGACCTCGACCCCGGCCCGCGACAGCGTGGCGAAGATCGCCGACGTGACGCCGGGCCGGTCCTTGCCGGAGAGCGTGATGAGCAGCGTCTCCGGCCGCGGGCCCCGATCGTGGTTCATCGCCCGTCACGGTAGCGCCGCGCAGAGGCTGTCGGTGGCCCGGTCCATGGTGGAGAGATGAGCAATCCACACCACCCCCTCGACTACGTCGAGATCAGCGTCACCGATCTGGCCCGCGCTCGTGAGTTCTACGGGCAGGCCTTCGGCTGGCGGTTCAACGACTACGGCCCCGACTACGCCGGCATCCAGGCGGCCGACGGCGACTCCGAGGTCGGTGGCCTCGGGGTCGGGCGCGACACCGGCCCCGGTGGCGTGCTCGCGCTGGTCCGCTCCGACGACCTCGATGCCACCCTCGCCGCCGTCGAGTCGGCCGGAGGCACCGTCCTGGAGCCGCCCTACGACTACCCGGGCGGCAGGCGCTTCATCCTTGCCGACCCCGACGGCAACAAGCTGGGCTCCTACCAGCCGTCCGACAGCTGAGTCAGGGGGAGTCCGGTGGCCAGACCTCGGGCGATGCCGCGGCGACGAGCGCCCGCCGCGCTGCTCGTCCCAGCGGCAGCAGCGCCGCGCGCCGGGCGGCTGCGTCCTCCGCGCTCTGTGCCGCGCCGTCGTCCTCGAGGGCCAGGCTCACGATCTCGAGGGCCTGGCGGCCCCGCTCGGCGAGCTCCACGCAGCGCTGGGGCACGCCGGGAGGCGCCGCGGCGCGGGGCCGGTGGCGCAGGTTCATCAGCCGGTCGGCCACCTCGGGCCGCCAGCGCGCCACGCCGAGGGCTGCGAGCGCGTCCGCCGCCTCGGGCAGCGCCGCTCTGAGCCCCCGGTCGGCCTCGCCGACGTCGGGCAGCTGGCGGCGTTCGGCGGCCATGGCCGACCACGTGACCGCGGCGCCCACCCGGTCCGGCACCAGCCCCTGCAGTCCGAAGCCGGCGGCGTCGAGCACGACCACCGCCTCGCCGGCCTCGAGGGCCGCCGCGTTGAAGGCCGCCGGCCCGCCGAGCCCGACCGGGTCACCCTCGGCGGGCAGGGCGGCTCCGAGCGCGTCGGCACCGTCCGCACGAAGCCGGCCGAGGCCGGTGACCAGGGGCTCCGGGCCAGAGTCTGCAAAGGCCAGCAGGTGTGTCGCGTCCTGGTCGACGACCGCGTCGATCAGGTGGTCGGCGACCACGTGGCCGCGCAGCCAGGCCGTTCCCCACCACGCCAGCCGCACCGAGGCGGGCAGTGAGATCGATGGGTCGCGCACGACGGGCGAGGCTACGCCCGGATCGGCCGGATCCGGTCAGTAGGGTGGCGGCCATGGCCGCCGTCCTCGAGTTCGCTGGAGTGACGGTGCGCAAGGGGCGGGCGACGCTGCTCGACGACATCGACTGGACGGTCGAGGAGGACGAGCGCTGGGTGATCCTCGGGCCCAACGGCGCCGGCAAGACCACCCTGCTCCAGGTCGCGTCCGCGCAGCTGCACCCCACGACGGGCGTGGCCGGGATCCTCGAGGAGGTGCTCGGCACCGTCGACGTGTTCGACCTGCGGCCCCGGATCGGGCTGACGAGCGCCGCGCTGGCCGAGCGCATCCCGCGAGGCGAGTCGGTGCGCGACGTGGTCGTCTCGGCGTCCTACGGCGTGGTGGGCCGCTGGCGCGAGGAGTACGACGACCTCGACCACGGCCGGGCCGAGGAGCTGCTGGAGGAGCTCGGGGTCAAGCACCTGGCCGACCGCACGTTCGGCACCCTCAGCGAGGGGGAGCGGAAGAGGGTGCAGATCGCGCGGGCGCTGATGACCGACCCCGAGCTGCTGCTCCTCGACGAGCCGGCGGCCGGCCTCGACCTCGGCGGCCGCGAGGACCTCGTGTCGACGCTGACCGTGCTGGCGATGGACGCCGACTCCCCGGCCACCGTCCTGGTCAGCCACCACGTGGAGGAGATCCCGCCAGGGTTCACCCATGTCCTGCTGATGCGCGACGCCAAGGTGGTGGCAGCCGGCCTCCTCGACCACGTGCTGACCGAGGCGAACCTCTCGGAGACCTTCGGGATGCCGCTGGTCCTCCAGCACGCCGCCGGACGCTGGTCGGCCCGTCGACGCCAACGCCGCACCGTGACCCACTAGTGGAGCCAGCGACGTTGGTCGAGGTGTCCTGGAGCGAGGGACATCCGACGGACGGCCGCCGGGTCTACTAGGGTCCCCGGCATGGACTGGCTCAGTGACCACCTCGCCGCAGTGTGGCTCGCCATCGCCATCATGCTCGGCGTCGCCGAGCTGGCGAGCATGGACCTGATCCTGCTGATGCTGGCGGTCGGAGCGCTGGTCGGGATGCTCGTCTCGCTGGGAGCCGGCTTCGCCGTCTCGGCCATCGCCGCAGCGGTCGCGTCGGTCGCCTGCCTGGCGCTGCTCCGCCCGGCGCTCGTGAAGCGGCTGCACACCGGCCCCGAGCTCTCGCTCGGTCACGGCAAGCTCGTCGGTCAGCAGGGCATGGTGACCGAGCGGATCACCGGGCTCGAGCCAGGGCGGGTCAAGGTGGGCGGCGAGATCTGGTCCGCGAAGCCGTACGACGAGACGCTCGCCATCGATCCGGGCAGCACTGTGGAGGTCCTGGAGATCCGCGGAGCCACCGTGTACGTCCATCCTTTACCGAGCATCGAGTCCTAGCCAGAAGCTCTAGCCAGAATTCCGGGCCAGAACCTCTGGCCGACAGATCTGAAGGAGTACCCATGGGCGCACTCATCGTGCTGATCCTGCTGGTTCTGCTGTTCCTGTTCGTCATCACGCTGCTGGCCAAGACGGTGCGGATCGTTCCGCAGGCGCGGGCCGGCATCGTCGAGCGCTTCGGGAAGTACAAGCAGACCCTCCCGGCCGGCCTCAACATCGTCTTGCCGTTCATCGACAAGGTCCGCTACCTGATCGACCTGCGCGAGCAGGTCGTGAGCTTCCCACCGCAGCCCGTGATCACCGAGGACAACCTGGTGGTCTCGATCGACACGGTCATCTACTTCCAGGTGACCGACCCGATCGCGGCGACCTACGAGATCGCCAACTACATCCAGGCCGTCGAGCAGCTCACGATGACCACGCTGCGCAACATCGTGGGCGGCATGGACCTCGAGCAGACCCTGACCAGCCGTGAGGAGATCAACCACGGCCTGCGTGGCGTCCTCGACGAGGCGACCGGCAAGTGGGGCATCCGAGTCAACCGCGTCGAGATCAAGGGCATCGACCCGCCGCCGTCGATCAAGGACGCGATGGAGAAGCAGATGCGCGCCGACCGCGACAAGCGGGCGCTCATCCTCTCCGCCGAGGGTCAGCGGCAGTCGTCGATCCTCACCGCGGAGGGCAACAAGCAGTCCTCGATCCTGAACGCCGAGGGTGACCGCGAGTCGCAGATCCTGCGCGCCCAGGCCGACCGGGAGTCCGCGATCCTGCGGGCCCAGGGTGAGGGTCAGGCCATCCAGATGGTCTTCCAGGCCATCCACGACGGTCAGCCCGACCAGGGGCTGCTGGCCTACCAGTACCTCCAGATGATGCCCAAGCTCGCCCAGGGCGACGCCAACAAGGTGTGGGTCATCCCGTCGGAGATCACCAAGGCCCTCGAGGGGCTCGGCTCCTCGATCCACGAGATCGCCGGGATCCCGAAGGACTCCGGTGGGCCTCGCAACCGGGTCGACATGGGCAGCTACGAGCCGGCGAAGCTGGTCGGCAGCGGTGCCCTCGCCGACGCCGAGGTCAGCAAGGCGAACGAGGCCGTGCAGGCCGCGATCGCCGAAGCTGCCCAGGCCGCGAACCCGGGCGTCTCCGATCCCGGGCTTCCCCCTCCGGCGGCGCCCCCGCCCCCGCCCGCGGGCTCGGACGACCCGCCGCCCCCGCCTGCACCACCGGCGCCGCCTGCCTCGTAGCCTCCTGGTGTGTCCCCGCTCGAAGCCATCGCCATCGGCCTGGCCGGGCTGGCGGCGGGGACGATCAACACCGTGGTGGGGTCGGGAACGCTGATCACGTTCCCGACCCTGCTGGCCTTCGGCGTACCTCCCGTCACCGCCAACGTCTCCAACACCATCGGGCTGGTGCCCGGCTCGGTGTCCGGCGTCGTCGGCTACCGGCGCGAGCTGGAGGGCCAGCGGTCGCGGGTCCTGCGCATCGGCGCCGCGTCGCTCGTCGGCGGTGTGCTCGGCGGGGTGCTGCTGCTCGTGCTCCCGGACGAGGCCTTCTCGGCGATCGTGCCCGTCCTGGTCGGCCTAGGGATCCTGCTGGTGGTCTTCCAGAAGCGCATCTCGGCCTGGGTCGAGGCGCGCCACGACCGCGCCGACGCCCCGGCTCGCGACCCCGTCGTGGGCGCCTGGTGGGTCTGGCCCGGGGTGCTCGGCGCGGGCGTCTACGGCGGCTACTTCGGCGCCGCCCAGGGCGTCCTGCTGATGGGGATCATGGGCGTCGGCATCGCCGAGTCGCTCCAGCGGCTCAACGCGCTGAAGAACGTGCTCGCGGCGATCGTGAACGCCGTGGCCGGGCTGCTGTTCGCGATCGTCGCCGACGTCGACTGGAGGATCGTGGCCCTCATCGGGATCGGATCGGTGATCGGCGGACAGATCGGCGCCACCGTCGGCCGCCGCCTGCCTGGGCCGGTGCTGCGCGCGACGATCGTGGTGGTCGGCGTGGTGGCGCTGGCCGTCTTCCTGCTCGGCTGAGCTCAGCTCTTGCCGCGGAGCCCGGCGATCCCGGCCACAACGGCACCCAGCGCGGGCCCGATCAGCATGGCGCCGGTGCGCTTCGGGACGCTCTTGTCCTGGATGCCCAGCGCGCCGGTGGCCGCGTCGGCGAGGTCGACGCCGATGCCGGCGAGCACCAGGTTGCGCCGGGTCGTGCCGCGGGCCAGCAGGGTCGCCGATCCGATCGCGATCTCGCGCGACCCGAACAGCCGGGCCAGGTAGGGGCCTTGCGGGTTGTTCTCGATGTCGATGCCGAACAGCTTCGCGGCGAGTGCGGGCCTGGCGAACGAGAGGAGCCCGACCGCGATGCGGCCGAGGGAGAGTCCGGTCACGGGATTCATGGGAGGACACTAGAGCCATGGAGCTCTACGACGTGATGCGGACGACCGCGGCGATCCGGGAGTTCACCGACGACCCGCTGCCCGACGAGGTGCTGGCCCGGATCCTCGACCACGCCCGATTCGCCCCGAGCGGGGGCAACCGGCAGGGCGCCCATCTCGTGCTGGTCACCGACCGGGCCACCCGGGAGGCGCTCGCGGAGCTCAACAAGCCCGCGGTCCGCCGTTACGCCGCCCAGTCCGCGGCCGGCGAGGTCCCGTGGAACCCGCTCCACCCACCCGGCGCCTCGGCCGAGGAGATCGCGGCGACCGAGCCGCCGGCGTACTTCCTGACCCCGGTGCTCACCGCCGCGGTCGTGGTGGTGGTCTGCGTCGACCTCGGCATGGTGGCCGCCACCGACCAGGACCTCGACCGGGTCGGAGTCGTGAGCGGCGCCTCGGTCTACCCGCTCGCGTGGAACATGCTGCTCGCCGCTCGCCAGGAGGGGTACGGCGGCACCTTCACGACGATGGCCGTGGCGCAGGAGCCGCTGGTCAGGGAGCTGCTCGGGATCCCTGAGCGGTTCGCCATCGCGGCGGTGGTGCCGATCGGCAAGCCGGTCAGGCAGCCCACGAGGCTCCGGCGCCAGCCGGTCGAGGAGTTCGTGACCTGGGAGCGCTTCGACGGCGCGGCCTTCTCCTCGTGAGGACCGAGGAGGTCCTCGAGCTGCTGCGGACGGTCGCCGAGGAGGTGATCAACCCGCGGTTCCGCTCGCTGAGGGACGACCAGATCGCGGAGAAGAACCCGGGCGACCTGGTCACCGTGGCCGACCGCGAGGCCGAGGTGCGGATCGTGGCCGCCCTGTCCGAGGCCTACCCCGGCGCCCTTGTTCTCGGCGAGGAGGCGACGGCCGCCGACGACACCCTGCTGGGCCGTTTCCGGGACGCCGACCACGCGTTCACGGTGGACCCGGTCGACGGCACGAAGAACTTCGTCAACGGCTCACCGAACCACGCCGTCATGGCCGCCGAGCTCCGCGGCGGAGAGGTGGTGCGCAGCTGGATCTGGCAGCCGCAGCTCGAGACGGCGTACGTCGCCGAGCGTGGCGGCGGCGCCTGGCGCAACGGTGAGCGGCTGGTCCGCCCGCCCGTCGGCAGGGAGCCTCGCGGCGTCACCTCTCGGCGCCGCTGGATCGGGCAGTCGCTGGACGGCTTGGCGCCGCTCGAGCTGACGTGGGTCTGCTGCGGCGTCGACTACCCGAAGCTGGCGGAGGGTGCCGCCGACTACCTGATCTACTCCGGCACCCAGCCGTGGGACCACGCGCCCGGATCCCTGCTCCTCGAGGAGTCGGGCGCCTACCTGGGCACCTTCGACGGTGCGGGCTACCGACCCCAGGACGACCCGCCTCGGGGACTGGTCGGCGCCGGCGACCGGGCGACGTACGACCGCGTCCAGGGGCTCCTCGGCCAGCTCGGCTGAGCCCTGCCCGCGGTTCGGCGGACCAACCCCCACCCCGCGACCTAGAGGAGCGAACGCCTCGGCGGGTCGACCCAGGCGGTCATCCAGGTGCTGATGGCGTCGTACGCCGCCTGGCGCGGCTTCTCACGCGAGAGGACGACGTCGTGGCGGGCGCCGTCGATCGCGACGTAGGTGACGTGCGAGCCCAGGGCGGTCGCCCAGCGGCGGATCTGGGAGACGTCGAGGACGATGTCGGTGCCGTGCACGTCCTCGCCCATCTCCTGGGGCACGGTCGAGCGTCCGGACGACAGCACGAGCACCGGGCAGGGGAGCGTGAGACCGCGGTGCAGGCGGGCGTGCCCCTCGCGGATCGCGCGCAGCCAGCCGGCGTAGACGGTGAACGACTCGACGGGCTTCCAGAGCAGGTCGAACTCCCACTCGCCGTCGTGGTCCTTGTGGAGGCTGCGGGTGTAGTGGCCGGTCACGTGGCGCTTGATCTCGCGCCGGGGCTGACGCGACGCGATCGCCTTGAGGGCGGGTCGGCTGATCGCCCGGAGCACCGCGCTGCCCTGCAGGTCGAACCAGGGCGAGTTCATGACGGCGCCGACCAGGTGCTCGGGCCTGCGGTCCTCGGCCCACAGCCCGACGACGAGCCCGCCGGTGGAGTGCGCCGAGACCACGACCTCGGTGTGCTCGTCGCGTTGGGTGATGCGCCGCCAGGCCTCGTCGAGCTCGGGGTAGTACTCGCTCAGGTCATCGACGTAGGTGGGCGTCTGGTGGGGCCGCAGCGAGCGGCCGTACTTGCGCAGGTCGAGGGCGTAGAAGTCGTAGCCGCGCTCGGCCCACCAGTCGGCGTAGCCGGTCTGGAAGAAGTAGTCGGCGAAGCCGTGCAGGTGCAGCACCGCCTTGGTGGTCGGGACCCCGGCGGCCCGACGGACCAGCGTGGCGACGACCTCGCCCTCGTCGTCGGGCGGCAGTGGGATGGTCTCGGCGAGATAGGGCTCCCCGAGGACGTCGGTGACGATCTCCACGTCCGCATCCGTGGTCATGGTCACATCCTCTCAGCCCGCCCGGCGACGGAACGCAGACGCTCATCGGCACGTCTCTTGACCGAGAGGGCCCGACCCGACAGGGTCCTCACGGACCCGGACGGCAGCCGGTCAGGCCGGCTGCCCCAACCAGAGGACGCATGATGAAGAAGATCGTCGCACTGTTCACGCTGATGGTCGTTCTCACCGCCTGTGGTGGTGGCGGACGCCCTTCCGAGGACGACATCGCCAAGGCGCTGAAGGACAAGGGCAACCCGATCGGAGCCAGCCTCCCGGACGCCGCCGACGACATCATCGACTGCATCGCCAAGGTGCTGCACGAGTCCGACCTCTCTGACGACGCGCTCCAGGCGATCGTCGACGGCGACTCGGACTACGGCGCCAAGTCCGACGACGCGAAGGCGATGGCTGAGATCACCACCGACATGGCGAAGTGCGCCACGCCCTGACGTTCGAAGCCTAGCCACGGCCCCGGGCCGGGCGCGGATGGTTCCGACCTCCGCGCCCGGTCCGTGCGTCTGTTCGCATCACCGGCCGACGCCGGCCCTCACCTTCATCGCCAGGCCGGGCTCGTTGGTGGTCACGAGCCACGCCCGCCCCGGCCGCAGCCAGTAGCGGAGCGCGTCCTCGGAGTCGACCGTCCAGACCAGCAGCGGCAGCCGCCGTCGTCGCGCGAACGCCGCCACCCCGAGCCGCGCGAGCGTGTGCTTGGCGACCACCAGGTTGGCCCGTGACTCGGTGAACCGGTGCCGGGGTCGCAGCTCGGAGACCCGCACCCGCACCTTCTCCGGCCACGGCAGCCTGCGGACGGAGCGGCCCAGCGAGAGCCCCACCAACAGGTGGTGACCCTCGGCATCGGCCCACTCCCTGACCGCCCGCACCGTGCGGTCGTCCTGGCTGGTCACGATCAGGCCGGCCTCGCCGAGGATGTCGACCGCCCGTCGTACGACCGCGACCTCGTGGGTGTCGCCGGGGGAGGCGTAGGCCTCGTCCGGTGAGGTGAACTTCAGGTCGATGTGCGCCTTGGCGCGTCCCGTGATCCGGGCGAGCACGTCGTCGTAGCCGACGACGGTGCCCGCCAGCACCGCCACCTGAGCCGGCGTCAGCGACGAGATCGGCAGGTGGTGGTCACCGACGATGATGTGGCTGTCGTGGGCCACCACGAAGCTCCCGTCGTTGCACCGCTGGACGTCGAACTCGACGTAGTCCACGCCCAGCTCCAGCGAGCGGTCCAGGGCCGGCAGCGAGTTCTCCATGGTGCGGTTGCTCCCGGCGCCGAACCGGTGCGCGCTGATCAGCACCGGCTCTCGCCCGCGGCCCAGCCTCACGACCGGTACGCCGCCGCGGCGCGCACCAGCCCGGCCAGCAGGCCCACGTCGGCAGCCGTCTCGGGGTGCCACTGCACGGCCACGCAGAACCGGTCCTCGTCCGCGGCCTCCATCGCCTCCAGCGTGCCGTCGGCGGCATGCGCCGAGGGGACGAACCCCGGGTGGTCACGGACGCTCTGGTGGTGGTGGCAGTTCACGGTGAGCGACGACCCGACCAGGCGCGCGAGCCTGCTGCCTGCCTCCGTCGAGACGGCCACCGCACCGAACACGTCACCGCCCGGGCTGTGCTCGTCGTGCCCCACCAGGTCGGGCGTGTGCTGGTCGAGGCTGCCGCCGGCGTGCACCGCCATCACCTGCATGCCGCGGCACACGCCCAGCACCGGGAGGGCGGCGGCCTCGGCCGCGTCGAGGAGGGCGAGCTCCCAGGCGTCGCGGTCGGGCCGCCAGTTCGCGGTGCGGGGGTGCGGATCGGCGTCGTACTGCGTCGGGTCGACGTCCGCACCGCCACTGATCACCAGCCCGTCGAGACGGGCGACCACGGTGTCAGCCGCCCCGGCGCCGTCGATCGGGGGCAGCAGCACGGGCACGCCGCCGCACGCGACCACCGCCTCGGCGTACTGCGCTGGCAGCACGTCGGCGCGCTGGTCCCACACCCCCCACCGGGTCTGTTCCCGGTAGGTGGTGAGGCCGATCAGTGGTGTGGTCATGGCGAGGCCGTGGCTCAGAGGGGCGTGACGTAGGCCCCGCTGATGCCGCCGTCGACGAGGAACGTGCTCGCGGTCATGAACGAGGAGTCGTCGGAGGCGAGGAACAGCACCGCCGAGGCCATCTCGTCGGGCTCGCCGAACCGTCCCATCGGCACGTGCACCAGCCGGCGCGCGGCCCGCTCGGGGTCGCTCGCGAACAGCTCCCGGAGCAGCGGGGTGTTGACCGGCCCGGGACAGAGTGCGTTGACCCGCACTCCCTCGCGGGCGAACTGGACTCCCAGCTCGCGAGTCATCGAGAGCACCCCGCCCTTGGACGCCGAGTAGGAGATCTGCGACGTGGCCGCACCCATGACCGCGACGAACGAGGCGGTGTTGATGATCGACCCCTTGCCCTGCTCGAGCATGTAGGGGAGCGCGGCCTTGCAGCAGAGGTAGACCGAGGTGAGGTTGACCTCCTGCACCCGTCGCCAGGCCTCGAGGTCGGTGTCGAGGATCGAGTCGTCCTCGGGCGGGCTGATCCCCGCGTTGTTGAAGGCGATGTCGACCGACCCGTAGGTGTCGTTCGCGGCCCGGAAGAGCGCGTCGACCTGGTCCTTGTCGGTGACGTCGACATGGACGTACGTCGCCACGTCGGCCCCGCCCAGCTCGGCGACGATCTCCGCCCCGCGCTCGTCGGAGAGGTCGCCGATGACGACCTTGGCCCCTTCTGCGACGAACCGACGCACGGTCGCCAGGCCGATGCCCGAGCAGCCGCCGGTGACGACCGCCACGCGGTCCTGGATGCGTCCTGCCACTGGTTGCGTACCAGCCTTCCCGTACGAGGTTTCGAGTCGGGCGAGAACGCCCTCCTCAACCACCGACTAATGAGCGATGAAGACGTTCTTCTCCTCGGTGAACGCCATCGGGGCGTCCGGACCGAGCTCCCGGCCGAGCCCGGACTGCTTGTAGCCGCCGAACGGCGTCCAGTAGCGCACCGACGCGTGGCTGTTGACCGACAGGTTGCCGGCGTCCACCGCGCGGGACACGCGCAGCCCGCGGCCGAGGTCGTTGGTGTAGATCGAGCCGGACAGGCCGTACTCGGAGTCGTTGGCCTTCGCCACCGCGTCGGCCTCGTCGTCGAACGGCATCACCGCCACGACCGGACCGAACACCTCCTCGCGCCAGATCCGCGTCGCCGGGTCGTCGACGGTCACCACGCTGGGCGCCACCCACCAGCCGGCGCCGTCGGGCCTCGACCCGGTGAAGGCGACCTCGACCTCGTCCAGATAGCCCTGCACCGACGCCCGGTGGCCCGACGAGACCAGCGGTCCCATCTCCGACGACTCGTCGGACGGATCGAGGACGCGCAGCGCCCGGACCGACTTCTCGAGGCCGGCGAGGAACTCGTCGTACGCCGACCGCTCGACCAGGATCCGCGAGCGGGCACAGCAGTCCTGGCCGGCGTTGTCGAAGACTGCGTACGGCGCCGAGGCGGCCGCGGCGGCGATGTCGGCATCGGCGAAGACGATGTTGGAGCTCTTGCCGCCCAGCTCGAGGGTGACCGCCTTGACCTGCTCGGCGCAGCCGGCCATCACCCGCTTGCCCACCTCGGTGGAGCCCGTGAAGACGACCTTCCGGACCAGCTCGTGGGTCACGAACCGCTCACCGACGACCGAGCCCTTCCCGGGCAGCACGGTCAGCACGTGCTCGGGGAGCCCGGCCTCCAGCGCCAGCTCACCGATCCGGATCGCCGTCAGGGGCGTGATCTCCGCCGGCTTGAGCACCACCGTGTTGCCGGCGGCCAGCGCGGGAGCGAGTCCCCAGCCGGCGATGGGCATCGGGAAGTTCCACGGCACGATGACGCCGACGACGCCCAGCGGCTCGTAGAACGTGATGTCGGTGCCGCCCGCGACGGGGATCTGCTTGCCGAAGAGCCGCTCCGGTGAGCCCGAGTAGTAGTTGAGGCAGTCACGGACGTTGCCGGCCTCCCAGCGCGCGTTGCTCCAGGTGTGGCCGGAGTTCCGGACCTCGAGCTCGGCCAGCTCCTCGATGTGGGCGTCGACCACGGACGCGAACCGGCGCAGCAGCGTCGCTCGCTCGCCGGGTGCCATCCTGCGCCACGACTGGAACGCCTCGTGCGAGGCAGCGATCGCGGCGTCGGCGCCGCCCAGGTCGGTCAGGGGTACGTCGACAACCGGCTGCTCCGTGGCCGGGTTGATGACGGTGAAGCTGGTGTCGGAGACGGTGCTCACAGGCGCTCGAAGCCTCTCTTCAGTTCCCAGTCGGTGACGGCGGCGCCGTACGCCGCGAGCTCGACATCGGCCATGTTGGTGTAGTGGTCGACGACCTCGTCGCCGAAGCAGGACCGGGCCAGCTCCGAGGAGGCGAACCGGTCGCGGGCGGCCGCCAGCGACGAGGGCACGTGCTCGGCGTCGGAGTCGTAGGCGTTGCCGACGAGCTCGGGCTCGAGCGGCAGCTCGTGCTCGATCCCGTGCAGTCCGCCGGCCAGCATGGCCGCGAGCGCGAGGTAGGGGTTGGCGTCGGCGCCCGGCACCCGGTTCTCCATCCGGGCGCCCGCGCCGTGCCCGACCAGCCGGACCGCGCAGGTGCGGTTGTCCGTGCCCCACGCGATCGCCGTGGGTGCGAACGAGCCGGCCGCGAACCGCTTGTAGGAGTTGATGTTGGGTGCGTAGAAGAGCGTGAAGTCCGCGACCGTGGCGAGGATGCCGGCCACGAAGTGGTCGTAGAGCTTTGAGCGGTCCTTCTGGTCCGCGTCCCAGAAGACCAGCGAGCCGTCATGGCCCCGCAGCGAGAGGTGGATGTGGCACGAGCTGCCCTCGCGCTCGTTGTACTTGGCCATGAAGGTGATCGCCTTGCCCTGCTGGGCGGCGATCTCCTTGGCGACGGTCTTGTAGACGCTGTGGTTGTCGGCGGTGGTGAGAGCGTCGGCGTAGAGGAACCCGATCTCGTGCTGACCGAAGTTGCACTCGCCCTTGGCGCCCTCGACGTCCAGCCCGGCGTCGTACATCGTGTTGCGGATCGCCCGCAGCAGCGGCTCGACCCGGGTGGTGCCCAGGACCGAGTAGTCGACGTTGTACTGGTTGACCGGCGTCAGGTCGCGGTAGGCCGCGTCCGCGGCCGCCTCGTAGCTCGTGTCGAAGGCGATGAACTCCAGCTCGGTGCCGGCCAGGGCGTCCCAGCCCTTGTCAGCGGCCTTCTGCAGCTGGGTCGAGAGGATCGTGCGGGGCGACTGGACCACAGGGGAGTGGTCGAGCCAGACCAGGTCGCACTGGACCATCGCGGTCGACGGCAGGTGGGGCAGCACCCGGATGGTGCGCTCGTCGAGGACGAACTCCATGTCGCCGTACCCGCGCTCCCACGACGAGATCGAGTAGCCACCGACGGTGTTCATGTCCACGTCGACGGCGAGGAGGTAGTTGCAGCCCTCGGTCCCGTGGTCGACCACGATGTCGGCGAAGTAGCGCCCGTGCAGCCGCTTGCCCTGCAGCCGCCCCTGCATGTCGGTGAACGCGACGACCACCGTGTCGATCGAGCCGGAGTCGATCCGCTCGACCAGCTCGGCCATGCTCAGGTGCCGGTCGTTGCGCTTCTCCATGAGTCCTCCTCAGCCGACCAGACCGCGCAGGAGTGCGGCCGTGTCGTCGCAGTGCTCTTCCATGACCTTGCGGGCCCGGTCGGGCCGGCGTGCCTTGATCGCCCGGACCAGCGCGGCGTGCTGCCGGTCCGAGTGGGCGATGTTGGTGCCCAGGACCGGAATCGCCAGCAGCATCTCGTGCAGGACCGCCTGCACCGAGGTGACCGCCTCGATGGTGCGCGCAGAGTCGGTCAGGGCGGCCACGGTCAGGTGGAACCGCGAGTCCGCCTGCCGGTGCTCGGCGGGCTTGCGGGCCGAGGCGACCTCGGCGTGGGCCTGCTCGAGCTGCGCCAGCCGTGCGTCGTCCAGCCCACGGGACGCCGCGAGCGCGGCCGCCCCGGGCTCGACGATCCGCCGGAAGTCCAGGGAGTCGAGCCACTCGGCGCGGCGGGCCGCGGTGGTCCGCGCCGCGGCCCGGGCGGCGGGCAGGCCGGGCTTGAGCGTCACGACCGTGCCTCCACCGCGTCCACGGGTGGTCTCGACGAGCCCGGCCTGGCGCAGGGCAGCCATCGCCTCGCGCAGCGTGGCCCGGGAGACCTGGAGCCGGTCGGCGAGGTCGCGCTCGGCGGGCAGTGCGCTGCCGCGGGGGTAGACGCCGAGCCGGATCGCGGTGGCGAGCTGCTCGACGCACGCCTCGAACGCGTGATGCCCGCGCACCGGCCGGAGCACAGCCCCGGGGAGGTGATGCTCCGGACTCGCGGTCATGGCGGTCATGCTCGGTTCCGGCTCACGTGACTGTCAATCTTCTCGCGCAACTTTGGTCTGAGTTCATACCTTTTTCCACTGGAGTGTTTACACCCTGCGCGGCTCGGGTCTAGTTTCTGGCCAACTCCGGATCCCTTGACGGGATCCGTCAGCACGCACCGAGGGGGCGGCATGGCGGTCGACGACCCGCAGATCCACAACGACGACGAGGCCCACCTGGCTCGTCTCGGCTACAAGCAGGAGCTGGGCCGTTCGTGGTCCAGCTTCTCCAACTTCGCGATCTCGTTCTCGATCATCTCGATCCTGGCGGGCTGCTTCACCACGTTCGGCCAGGCGTGGAACAACGGCGGGCCGGTGGCCATCTCCTGGGGTTGGCCGATCATCTCGGCGTTCATCCTCATCATCGGCTTCACGCTCAGTGAGCTGGTGTCCGCGTATCCGACGTCCGGTGGCATCTACTGGTGGGCGTCCAAGATGGGCGGTCCCGCCGCCGGCTTCTTCACGGGCTGGCTCAACCTGATCGGCCTCTTGGCCGTCACCGCGTCGGTGGCCTATGGCGCGGCCACGTTCCTCGACCTGACGATCAGCACGATCTCCTCGGGGTGGGCCGACAGCTACTCGTTGAGCCGGGTGTTCATCCTCTTCATCGGGATCGTGGTCCTGGCGTCCCTCGCGAACATCTTCAGCGGCCACCTGCTCGCGGTCGTCAACAACATCTCGGTGTGGTGGCACGTCGCCGGGGCCACCATCGTGATCCTGATCCTGATCATCGTCCCCGACACCCACCAGAGCGCGGACTTCGTCTTCACAGAGCGGATCAACAACTCCGGGTTCAGCAGCGGCGCCTACTGGTTCCTCGTGCTTCCGCTGGGCTTCCTGCTCACGCAGTACACGATCACCGGCTTCGACGCCTCGGCACACCTGTCGGAGGAGACCCAGGGCGCGGCCATGGGTGCGGCCAAGGGCATCTGGCGCTCGATCTTCTACTCGGCCGTCGGCGGCTACCTCCTGCTGCTCGCGTTCCTGTTCGCCGTCCAGGACCCGCAGGGCGTCAGTGACGGCTTCGGGGCCGTGGACGTGATCTTCGGTCAAGCGCTGCCTGAACGATGGCACTTCCTGATCCTGCTCATCTCGACCGCGGGACAGCTGTTCTGCACCACCGCGTGCCTGACGAGCGCGTCGCGGATGACCTTCGCGTTCAGCCGCGACGGGGCCATCCCGGGGTCGGCCTGGCTGTCGAAGGTCAACGTCCGGAAGATCCCGGCCAACGCCGTGGTCTTCGTCGGCGTGATCGGCGTCATCATCACCCTGCCGGCCCTCAAGAGCATCGGCGGCGTGCCGATCGCGTTCTACGCGGTGGTGTCGGTCGCCGTCATCGGGCTCTACCTGGCCTTCCTGATCCCGATCTGGTTGCGATGGCGGATGGGAGACGCGTTCGAGCAGGGCGAGTGGACCAACGGGCCGAAGTACAAGTGGATGAACCTCATCGCGGTGGCGGAGATCGCCATCATCTCCGTCTACTTCGTGCTTCCCTTCACGCCTGCCGGCGTGCCGTGGAACGACGAGTTCACCTGGTCCAGCGTGAACTACGCACCGGTGCTCACGTTCGGAACCCTCGCCATCTTGGCGATCTGGTGGAAGGCGTCGGCCCACAAGTGGTTCACCGGGCCCAAGAACACCATCGACACAGCTGTCGTCGAGGCGTTCGACGACTGAGCTCCGATCCCCCCCGTGGCGGAGAACCTGGACCGCCTCGCCGTCCTGGCGGGGCGGTCCTGGCGCGCCACGGACCTCCCGGGGGGCCTGACGAACCACAACGTCCACGTGGTGAGTGACGACGACGGACCGCCGCTCGACCTCGTGGTGCGCTGCTCCTCGAGCGACGCCGGCCTGCTCGGCATCGACCGCGACGCCGAGCACGCCAACACCGCGGCCGCGGCCGTGGCGGGGGTGGGCGCCCCGGTCGTGGAGTACCGCCCCGACCTCGGGATGCTGGTCATCGGCTTCCTCCCCGGACACGCCCTGGAGGACGCGGACTTCGCCGATGAAGGGGTGATGGCGCGTGCCGCCGATGCGTGCCGGCGGCTGCACGCCGGCCCCCGGTTCGTGAACGACTTCGACATGTTCGCCCGGCAGGCCGGCTACCTCGAGACGGTCCGTGAGCGTGGCTTCGCGGTGCCCGCGTCCTACGACGACCACGCGGAGCTCTGGGCCGACGTGCAGCGCGCGCTCGCGGCGGCACCGCGGCCCACGGTGCCCTGCAACAACGACCTGCTGGCCGCGAACTACCTCGACGACGGGGAGGTGGTGCGGCTCATCGACTACGAGTACAGCGGCAACAACGACGCCTGCTTCGAGCTCGGCAACACCTCGACCGAGTGCGACTTCACACCGGAGCAGACCGAGGCCTGGGCCGAGGCCTACTTCGTCAGCCCGGCTGCCGCCGATCTCGCCCGGGTCCGGTTGCAGGCCCTGTGCAGCCAGTACGGCTGGGCGCTCTGGGGCTTCATCCAGGCCGCCACCAGCCCGATGGACTTCGACTTCCACGGGTGGGGGCTGCACCGGTTCGAGAAGGCCGAGGCGACGTTCCGAGGGCCGGAGCTGGCCCGGTTGCTGAGTGATGTGGCCAACGACCGTGGGTGAGCTCGACCCTGCCCGAGCCCCGGGTGGCGGGGTTCTGGGACGGGCGCAGCGCACCCGCCTCGGCCAGCGAGGTCGACATGGCTGATCTGCCCTCCCGCGCGGAGATCGTGATCGTGGGCGGGGGTGTGATCGGCGCGTCGGTGGCCTACCACCTCACGAAGCTCGGGAAGGCCGACGTGCTCCTGCTGGAGCAGGGCCACCTCTCGGGCGGTACGACGTGGCACGCCGCCGGGCTGGTCGGGCCGCTCCGGGCGTCGGAGAGCGGCACCCGTCTGGTGCAGTACTCCGCCGAGCTCTACGCCTCGCTCGAGGCGGAGACCGGGCTGGCCACGGGCTACCGGAACGTCGGAGGCGTGGTCGTGGCGCGCACCGAGGACCGGATGATCCAGCTCAAGCGCACCGCGGCGAACGCTGCGGCCTACGACATGGAGTGCGAGCTCGTCTCACCCGAGCGCGCCCAGGAGCTGTGGCCGGTGATGCAGGTCGACGACCTGCTCGGCGCGCTCTGGCTGCCGGGCGACGGCAAGGTCAACCCGACCGACCTCACCCAGTCGCTGGCCAAGGGCGCCCGCATGGGCGGCGCGACGGTGGTCGAGAAGGCCCGGGTGACGGGCTTCGCCATGGACGGCCGGCGGATCACGGCGGTCGAGACCGAACGTGGCTCGGTCGAGTGCGACGTGGTGGTCAACTGCGGCGGCCAGTGGGCCAAGGCGCTCGGGGAGCCGGTCGGCGCCATTCTTCCCCTGCACTCGTGCGAGCACTTCTACGTCGTCACCGAGGCGGTCGAGGGCACCCACCCCGACCTGCCGATCATGCGCGACCCCGACGGGTGGACCTACTTCAAGGAGGAGGTCGGAGGCCTGGTCGTCGGCGGCTTCGAGCCGGACGCCAAGCCGTGGCGCTCGCCCGACGACCTGCCCCACCCGTTCGAGTTCCAGCTCCTCGACGAGGACTGGGAGCACTTCGCGGTGCTGATGGACGAGGCCGTGCACCGCATCCCGGCACTGGCCGAGACCGGGATCCGGAAGTTCTACAACGGCCCGGAGTCGTTCACACCGGACAACCAGTTCCTGCTGGGGCGGGCACCCGAGGTCGACAACTGCTTCGTCGGCGCCGGCTTCAACTCGGTCGGGATCGCCTCGGCCGGCGGGGCGGGCCGGGCCCTGGCCGAGTGGGTGGTCGACGGCGAGCCGACGTCCGACCAGACGGGTGTGGACCTACGCCGGTTCGCCGCGTTCAACGGCGACAACGGGTGGCTGCGGGCCAGGGTCGCAGAGATCCTGGGGCTGCACTACGCCCTGCCGTGGCCCAACCGCGAGCCGGTCACCGCTCGCGACGTCCGCCGATCACCGGTCCACGAGCGGGTGGCCGCGGCGGGGGCGGTCTTCGGCTCGAAGATGGGCTGGGAGCGCCCCAACGTCTTCGCGCCGTCGCCCGGCGCCGACCTCGACTACTCGTGGGGCAAGCCGGCCTGGCTGCCCTGGTCGGCCGCCGAGCAGCGGGCCACCCGCGAGGCGGTCGCGGTCTTCGACCAGACGTCGTTCTCGAAGTACGTCGTGGCGGGGCCGCGAGCGCTCGAAGCACTCCAGTGGGTCTGTGCGGCGGACGTCGACGTACCGGTCGGGCACTGCGTCTACACACCCTGGCTGAACGCGCGCGGCACCTACGAGGCCGATCTCACGGTCACGCGGGACGGGCCGGACTCGTTCTGGGTCGTCTCCTCGTCCGCCACCACCGTGCGCGACCTGGACTGGCTGCGCCGACAGGGGGGTGTGGAGGCCGGCGACGTGACCGACGCGTTCGCCGTGCTCGGCGTGATGGGTCCGGCCTCGCGCCGCCTCCTGGGCCGTCTCTCGTCCGACGACTGGTCCGACGACGGCTTCCCGTTCGCCACCAGCAGGACAGTCACGGTGGCGGGCGTCCCACTGCGCGCCACCCGGATGACCTACGTCGGCGAGGTCGGCTGGGAGCTGACGATCCCGGTCGGTGCGGCGGGCGCGGTCCACGACGCGCTGTTCGGCGAGGGCGCGGAGCTGGGCATCAGGAACGCCGGCTACTACGCGATCGACTCGCTCCGTCTGGAGAAGGGGTTCCGGGCCTTCCCGCGCGAGCTGTCGCCGGACTACACGCCCGTCGAGGCCGGGCTCGTCTTCGCGACCGCCCTCAAGTCCGGCAAGCCGTTCCTCGGCCGGGAGGCGCTCGAGGCCCAGCGGGACCGGCTCGCTGCCGGTGGCGCGCGTCGCCGGCTGGTGTCGTTCGTGCTCGACGACCCGGCCCCGATGCTCTGGGGCGGTGAGCTGCTGCTCCGCGACGGCCACCCGGCCGGTCAGGTGACCAGCGCTGCCTGGGGCGAGACGGTCGGCGCCTCGGTCGGCCTGGCCTACCTCCGCGCCGAGGGGCCGGTGACCACCGACTCGTTGGCGGGCGGACGGTTCGAGGCGGACGTCGCGGGGGAGCGGTTCGGCGTACGCCTGTCACTCAAGGCGCCGCTGGGCTGAACGCTCGGTGTCGGATGCCCGTGCTCTACTCCGCGTATGCACAAGGTCGTCCTCGGCGCGCTGGTCCGCGGGGGCAGGGTCCTCCTCGTGCACCGTCGTCCGGACAAGCGCGCGTATCCGGGAGTGTGGGACCTACCCGGTGGGCTCATGGAGGCGGGCGAGTCCGAGCTGGGCGCGCTCACGCGGGAGCTGCACGAGGAGCTGGGGGTCCGGATAGCGCCAGGCTCGGCGTCCCATCTGTGTCGATGGACCGCAGGATCGGCGGAAGATCCGGCCCTCCTCAGGGCGTGGATCGTGCGTGACTGGCACGGCACGCCGGCCAACGTGGCTCCCGAGGAACACGACGACCTCGCTTGGTTCGGCCTCGAGGAGCTGCCTCCGCCTGTCCACGCCAACATGCGCACGGCTCTGGTGAGCGCGATGCAGGATGACCCGGGCTGAACCGCGACGCGCGGTCGTCGGCAAGCGTGCGGACAGCGGATCCGGGCGCTTCGACAAAACCTGAAACTTGGATCGCCATCAGTAGCGGCGCAGCGACCAGCCATTCGGCTCATGGCTATGCGCTGCGATCGCTCAGCCGGAAAACCTGTACACCCGAGCGCGGAGCCGCTCTACGGTGCCGGGGGAGTCAGGCGGCGATCATCGAGCCGGGCTTGTCAGGGCGGATGGGCGGACGCATCGAGCGGGCGCCGCCCGCTCCCTCACAAACGAAAGCGGGATGGCTACATGGTTCTTGCCGAACTGCGGGGTGTCACTCTCGACTGCGATGACCCCGAGTCGCTGGCCCGGTTCTACCACGAGCTGACGGGGATGACCGTGGGCTTCAGTAGTGACGGGTACGTCGCGCTCACCGGTGGGCCCGGTCCGGCTCTCGGGTTCCAGCGGGTCGACAACTACCGGGCTCCTCAGTGGCCCGACCAGCAGATTCCCCAACAGCTTCACCTCGACTTTGCCGTAAAGGATCTGGACGCCGCGACAGACGTGGTGCTGGCCCTGGGCGCGACTGGACCCGAACATCATCCGGGCGGGGATCGCCACCGTGTTCTTCTCGACCCTGCAGGTCACCCGTTTTGCCTGACCTCGGCGTAGCCGCGCCGCAATGGCCGCGTCAGGAGGTGGTGCAGCCGCCGTGTTTGCAGCCGACTCGCGGCATGATCGGCTTGGGCGCTGGTCTGCGGGCGCCACGACGCGATTCACGGTCACGGCGGGCCGCCCGCTACTACGCTCGGGCCGTGAGCAGGACCGTGCCATTGGAGTATGACGGCGACTGGGTCTGGGCTCTCGATGACGCTTTCAGCGTCTACCTTGCTTATCTGGCCGATGCGTTGGTGACCAGTCCGGCAACCGACGAAGCGTGGGTGCAAGAGCTCGTGGTGTCCTTGCAGCGATCCTCAGTCCTCAGCGACCACTCCATGATTTTTGAGCCTGCTTCCCAAGAGCAACGCTCGTTGATCCGTCGGGCTGTTGGCCGGGCGCGTGATGCGGCAGTCGCCGGTGGCGATGTCAGCCGAGAGGCGTTGCGGCGCTGGACGTTCGAGGCATTCGACGGGTGGCCCGTATCGGGTGGCTTCTCCCGAACCGGCGAGGTGGTCGAGTTGTCTCGGGTCCTCGAAGTGGCGGACGCGCTCGAGGGCATGATGGACGGCACGATGCCTACTCGTCCTGCCTATCACCGTTGGTTCGTCGGCACTGACGCAGGGTGGGCGACGATCGAGATGACCGAGCCGTAGCCACCCCGAGCGAGAGCACCAGCCCTCACCGTGGCACTTCCGTAGGCTGCCCCGCACGCGCAACGGCCTGGTCGCTCGGTCGGGCAGCGGCTGAAAGGTCTCAGTGGCGCAAAGGTAGCGCCCGACCATCGGCTGATCCGTGCGGATGCGCGTCTCGTCGTCGGTCGCGGTGGTCGCTGTCTGCACGCACCATCGACTGACGATCGCCGCGTGCTGACCGCTGTCGGTGGTCGCGTCTAGCGTGTGTCTCGTGAACGATGACCTGTCCGACCTCGACGCCGCGGGGCTGTTGGCTGCCGCGACCGGGGCGGTGCGGGCTCGTCGGGCGGCTGAGGTGCGGGATCTGGAGGTGCTCGCGCAGTGGGCGGCGGTGCACTCCGAGGAGCCAACCCATCCCCGGGAGGCGCTCGTTCAGCTCGGCGGTGAAGGCACGCCGCTGGTCCAGGAGTTCTGCCTCGGTGAGATCGCCCTGGCGCGCGGCACCGGGGTGACCGCGACCCTCAACGCGACCGCGGACACGTTGGATCTGGTCTACCGGCTCCCGGACACCTGGGGTGCCTGCCTGCGGGGTGAGGCGGAGATCCAGATCGCCCGCCGGGTCGCGAAGCTGTCCCGCCACCTGCCGGCCGACCGGGTCGGTGTCGTGGACCGGGCGGTGGCGCGGATCATCGGCCACGAGGCTGGTGGCCGGGTCCTCGCGGTCGCGGAGGCGAAGATCATCGAGGCCGACCCGGGGTTGCACGAGGAGCGGGTCGAGGCCGAACGCCGCCGCCGCTACGTCTCCTCCTCCCGGACCGACGAGTTCGGGCTGCGCACCGTGATCGCCCGCGTGGAGGCGGGTGACGCGGTCTGGGTCGAGGCGATCGTGGCCCGGGTCGCCGAGATCATCGCCCCGCGTCACCCCGATGCCACCGCGGACGAGGTCCGGTCGATCGCGTTCGGCTGGCTCGCCCGCCCCGCCGAGCTGCTCGCCCTGTTGCTGGAGCACCGCGACGCCCAGGAAGTGCTCGATCTCGAGCCCAGCAGGGCCACGGCGTTCCCGGCCGACCTGCTCGACGCGCTCCGCGAGGCCGATCTCTCGCCGCTCGCGCCGAAGGCGGTCCTCTACGTCCACCTCCACGAAGCAGCCATCACCGGCGCCGGTGGGATCGCCCGGGTCGAGGGCCTCGGGCCGTGCACCCTGACCGGACTGCAGTCCCTTCTCGCGCGGACGCAGTTGACGATCAAGCCGGTGCTCGACCTCTCCGACCGGGTCCGGACCACCGCCTACGAGCACCCCGAGACGCTCAAGGAACGGGTCCACCTGGTCAGCGGCGGGGACTACTGGCCCTACGCCACCTCGACCGCCAGGAACCTCGACTACGACCATCCGGTCCCTCATGACGACACCGGCCCACCGGGCCAGACCGGCACCCACAACTCCGGCCCCCTGGGCCGTCGACATCACCGCTACAAGACCCACGCCGGCTACCGCTCCAGACAATGCGGACAGGGCCGCTACGTCTGGCTGACCCCCCACGGGCTCGGCTTCGTCGTCGACCACCGCGGCACCCGATCCGTCAGCCCCAAGCACGCCCGGATGATCCTCGACGCCCCACCCGGCGTCGACATCTACCCCGTCTGACTGCTCAAGCTTCCCCCTGAGTCAGGGGCCGACCACGGCTGTCAGGGTCTGCGCGGTCACACCGGCCAGCGGGGTGACCACCACCTGTCCGGGCTCGATCGCGGTCGTGGTGGATGGCTGGTCACCCTGACAGCCCAGCCGGACCGACTGGCCGGCGGCGCGCAGAAGGGACCGGCACGGTGTAGACCGTCCGCCGCTCCTGGAGCGCGGAGGCAGAGAGCCCGCCGACGGTGTCGGCGTCGGCCACGTGCAGGTGGCCTGCCTGCTTCTTGATGACCTTGGCCGCGATCTTCTTCACCGCACCCTTCGTGAACCCTCTGGCCGGGGCCGTGCCCACCGACGCGGTCCGCGGCGTCGGGGTGACCCTCCCGTCTGCTGGCGGCCTACCGGGAGAACCCAGGTGGGTGGTTGCGGAGCGACTCGGGCAGCATTGGCCCGGTGCCCGTCCCCGAGTTCGTCCTGGACCTGCGCGCGAAGATCGGCCGCGACCCTCTCTGGCTGCCCGGCGTGACGGCGGTGATCCGCCGCGACGAGGAGATCCTGCTCGTCCAGCGCGCCGACAACCACCGGTGGACTCCGGTCACCGGGATCATCGACCCGGGGGAGGAGCCGGCGGTCTGCGCGGCCCGCGAGGCGATGGAGGAGACCGGCGTCGAGGTCCGCGTGGACCGGCTGGCCATGACCAGCGTGAGTGACGAGGTGATCTACCCCAACGGCGACCGGGCTCGCTACCTCGACCTCACCTTCGCCTGCACCTGGCTGTTCGGTGAGGCCCACGTCGCCGACGACGAGTCGGTCGACGTGCGCTGGTGCCCGGTCGCGGAGCTGCCTGCGATGGGTCCCTGGCTGACGCAGCGGATCGAGGCCGCTCTCTCAGACGAGGTGGCGGCGCGGTTCCTGGCCGAGCACTAGAGCGTGTTGCGCAAGGTCACCGTGTGGGGACCGAAGCCGTGGCGCTCGTAGAGCCGGATCGCTGAGGGGTTGGCCGCGAAGGCGGTGACCACGGCGTACGCCGCGCCGCGCTCGCGCGCCCAGTCGAGGAACGCCTCGATCAGGAGGCCGCCAACGCCGAGCCCGCGGTGCTCGGGCAGCACCCACAGGCTGTTGAGCCGCGCCTCGCGCTGGCGGACGAACGGCGTCAGCTCCGGGTAGGAGCCCATCAGCCCGCCGGCCAGCGCACCGTCCACCTCGGCGAAGAGGCCGACCCGGTCGGGATCCCCGAGCAAGGCCTCGAACCACTCGCGGCCGTGCTGCACCGGCCAGTCGGTGTTCATCACCTCGGGGTCGTGCGTGCCTGCGTCCTCGTTCCAGAGGCCGGTGGCCACCGTGAGGTAGGACTCCACGTCGCCGCCCTCGGCCATCCTGACGCGCGGCCGCGGTTCGCTCATGCCGCGAGTCTATGGACGTCCTAGTGTGGAGGGATGCCGATCCGGGTCGCGCCCTTCCTGCGCGGGCGCGTGGCCGCGTGGCGCAGCGGCTCCGTCCGCACCCAGTGGCGGGTCGCCGGGGTCATCGTCGTGCTGGTCAGCGCGTCGTTCGTCGTCTCGCTGTTCCACCGTGGCTGGATGCCGCTGACGGCGTTCTTCCTCTGGCTGCTCGTGGCCCGGATCCTGCTGAGCTTCCGCCCGCTCGTGGTGGTCGCGGCCGTCGACGGGCTCGCGGGATCGCTGTCCCTGCTCCTCCAGGAGGAGATGTCCGCCATCCAGTGGGTCGCCGTCACCGAGTTCCTCCTGGCGGTGCTGCTGGTGCTCTACGTCGCCCGCCGAGCCCGCAGCAGCCTGCCCTCGACCCTCAGCGAGACGCTCCTGGGCGACCTCAAGGGCCGGCTGCAGGCCCAAGGACGCGTCCCGCCGCTGCCTGCCGGCTGGCACTCGCAGAGCGCGATGCTCACGTCCGAAGGCGTCGGCTACGCCGGTGACTTCCTGGTCGCCGACCTGCGCGAGGACCGGCAGCTCGAGGTGATCCTGGTCGACGTCTGCGGCAAGGGGCTCGAGGCCGGGCCGGCCGCGCTGCAGTTCTCCGGTGCCCTGGGTGGGCTGATCGGCTCACTGCCGCCCGAGGACCTGTTCCGCGCCGCGAACGCGTTCCTGCTGCGTCAGCACGACGACGAGTCGTTCGCCACGGCCGTGCACCTGCTCGTCGACCTCACCGACGGCAGCTACCAGATCACCAGCGCCGGACACCCGCCCGCGCTGCGCCTGGACCTGCCCAGCGGTGAGTGGCTGATCGACAACGCGCGCGGCACGGCGCTCGGCGTGATGCCGGACCCCGAGCTGCACGTCAGCCACGGGCGGCTCTTCCCGGGCGAGGCGCTGCTCTTCTACACCGACGGCGTGGTCGAGGCCCGCGCGGCGCACATCGACGTCGGCATCGCCTGGCTGCAGCGGGTGGCGCGGGAGGCGGTCGGCGGAGGGTTCGGCGGCGCGGCGACCCGGATCATCGGTCAGGTCGAGAGCGGTGACGACGACCGCGCGGTGCTGATCCTGAGCCGGACCGCCGTCCCGGCCACGGAGCCGGCTCCCTAGCGCGAGTAGAGCTCGCGGATCACGTCCTCGATGTCCGGCTCCTGCACGGACAGGTCCGCCACGTCGTACGCCGCCACCACGGCGGCCACGATCGGCGCCGCCGACGCGTCGGCTGGGAAGCTCAGCCACTGACGGGGGCCCTCGACCCGGCGCACGCTCGCTCCCTCGACCGAGATCGGCGGCCGCTCGTCGACCAGGTCGACCACCAGGGTGCGCGTGGACCCACCCTGCTGGTGCAGCCCCGCGAGGGACCCGTCGTAGACCGACGTCCCGTGATCGATGACGATCACGCGCCGGCAGAGCGCCTCGATGTCCTGGAGGTCGTGGGTGGTGAGCATCAGGGTCGTCCCGCGCTCGGTGTTGAGCGTGCGGAGGAACTCGCGCAGCCGGCCCTTGCTCACCACGTCGAGGCCGATGGTGGGCTCGTCGAGGTAGAGGATCTCCGGGTCATGGAGCAGTGCGGCCGTGATGTCGCCCCGCATCCGCTGGCCGAGGCTCAGCTGCCGCACCGGGGTGTCGAGCAGGTCTCCCAGGGCGAGCAGCTCGACGAACTCCGCGAGGTTGCTGCGGTGCCGCGCCGGGTCGGTCCGGTAGATCTTCTGGAGCAGGTCGAACGAGTCGCGCAGTGGCAGGTCCCACCACAGCGTCGTGCGCTGGCCGAAGACGACGCCGATGCGGCGGGCCAGCTCGATCCGGTCGCGGCGCGGCTCGAGCCCGCCGACGCGGATGTGGCCGCCCGTCGGCACCAGGATGCCGGTCAGCATCTTGATGGTCGTCGACTTCCCGGCGCCGTTCGGTCCGATGTAGCCGACCATCTCGCCCGCCTCGACTGCGAAGGTCAGGTCGTGCACGGCCGCCAGCGTGGTCGTGACCCGGCGCAGCCCGCCCGCCCGCTTGCGCAGCACGAACGTGCGCTCCAGCTGCCGTACGTCGATGAGCGCCACGTCAGGAGCCCGTCGAGGTGTAGCGGTCGACGCCGGTCCGCCAGACGAGCAGTGCCAGCCCGATCATCGCCACCCCCGCCAGGGGGGAGCAGAACTGGAGCCACGCCGGCATGCCGAACGGGTCGTCCCTCCCGAGCAGGAACAGGCAGGGATACCAGTTCACGAACGCCACCGGCAGGACGAAGGTGAGCGAGCGCATGAGTTCCTTCGGGAAGATCGTCAGCGGGTACTGCGTGAGGGTCGCCCCGCCGTAGGTGAACGCGTTCGCGAACTCCGTGGCGTCCTTGGTCCAGAACTGGATGCACGAGAAGGCCACGAACAGGCCGAAGAACACAGCGCCCCCGGACACGATCATCATCGCCGCCACTCCCACTCGGGCCGGCGTCCAGTCCACGAAGGTCGCGGCCCAGGCGAAGACGGCCGTCGCCTGCGTGATCCGGCCCAGCCGCCGCAACGTGAACTGGTCCGCGCAGACCTGGAGCAGCAGCGGGAGCGGCTTGGTCAGCATCTGGTCGAGCCGGCCGGTCCGGACGTACTCGCCGACCCGCTCCACGCTTCCGATCAGGGTGTCTGCGATGCCGAGACCCATCGACGAGGCGCCGTAGAGCAGCGCCACCTCGTGCAGCTCGAAGCCGCCCAGCAGGTCCAGGTGCCCGAACGTGATCCAGATGGCCACCGCGTCCAGCCCGGTGATCAGGCCGTTGGCCACGACGAGGGTGATGAACGACGTCCGGTAGACCCACGCTGCTCGCACCCACAGCGAGGCGATGTCGACGTACCTGCGGGTCAGGACGAGAGGCTCAGCCACCCTGGACCACGACCTTGCGGGTGGCGGCGCGCAGCACGAGCCGGCAGCAGCCGAGCAGGATCACCGTCCAGCCCAGCTGGAAGCCGAGCGCTCCGAGCAACCCGAGCCCGTCGTGCCGACCGAGCCAGATGTCGATCGGGACCTGGATGAAGGCCGACCAGGGCAGGGCCTCGGCCAGGGTGCCGAGCCACCCGGGGAACAGGACCAGCGGAAGCATCATCCCGCTGAAGAAGATCGCCAGGGCGCCGGAGAGCACCCGCAGGCCGGAGGCGTCGAGGATCCAGAACGCGCTCGCCGCGACCAGGAAGCGGAGCCCGAAGCTCACCGTGACCGCGAGCGGGAGCGAGACGACGAAGGCCAGCGCGTGGACCGGCGTGGCCGGGAGGTCGATGTCGAACAGCGCCAGTCCCACCAGGGTCGGCGCCAGCCCGCGGGTGAGCAGGTGGTAGGCCGCGCGGCCGAGGTCGCCGGCCAGGAACCAGCCGACCAGGCCGACGGGGCGATAGAGGTCGATGGCCACGTCGCCCGACCTGATCCGCTCCATCAGGTCGTCCGTCGTGCCCCCACCCCACAGCGCCACGGTCATCAGCAGCGCCTGTCCGAGCCACACGTAGGTCACCGCGTCGGTCGAGTCGTAGCCGCCCGCGTGCGGAGCGGCCTCCCACAGCGCGAGGTAGGCGTAGGAGTAGATGACACCGAAGACCGAGTTGGTGAAGATCCCCGCCAGGGTGGCGGCTCGGTAGGTGGAGTACCTCCGGAAGGCCCGTGTCGCCACGGCCAGGTGGAGGCCTCGAGTCACTGACGCGAGGCTACCCGGGCGACGAGGAGGGCAGCCAGGAAGGCACCGCAGGAGCCGAGGGTCATGTCACCGAGGGTGTCCTCGTAGGCCGTGTCGAGCTCGGTGCCGTGCCGGATGAAGGTGTACCACTCACCGATCTCCCAGCCGAGCGCGAGCAGGCAGCCCAGGCCGGCGATGAGCAGCAGCTGCGCCCATCGGGGCTTCAGGTCGCGGGCGATGATGAGCCCGATGCCGGACAGCAGGAAGAACCAGTTCACGAAGTGGTTCATGTCGTCCCACCACGTGATGCTGTCGTAGAAGTCGAGGCTGTTGCCGGTGGTGTCGACGAGGAAGCCGAGCATGATCAGCGCGAACGCGACGTACGGCGGCGTGGCGTCGGGTCGGCGCCGCTTCACCGCGAGCCACCAGATGGCCGGGACGAAGAGCATCATCACCGGGTAGGCCGCCAGCCGCGCGCCGAACGCCTTGTCGGCGAACCGCTCGATCCCCGGCACCCACGTGGCGACGGCGAGCTGCGCGATGGTGGCCACGAGCACCAGCGCGGGCAACCAGATCAGGCCGTGCCGGGAGCGTTCCACGGCTGCATCATGCCGGTGCCCGACCCGATAGTCCCTGACGTTCGGGCCGGCTCGCGCGCGTGTCGGCGGCCATTTCGTCAGGGACTGTTGCCCGCGACGCGGATCCAGTCAGTGCTGGTAGGTGCCCATCACGATCGCGCGGGCGGCGGTCTTGAACGCCAGGTTGAAGGACACCACCGCGGGGGAGGCATCGGCATCCACGCCCAGCGACTCCTCCTTCACCGCGTGCACGACGAAGTAGTAGCGGTGCACCTGGTCGCCCTCGGGCGGCGCTGCGCCCATGAACCCCTGGACGCCGCCGTCGTTGCGGCACATGAACGCGTTGCCCGGCAGGTCGGCCCCCTCGGCGCCGGCACCCGCGTCGAGGGAGGTGCAGTCGGCGGGCAGGTCGACCAGCACCCAGTGCCAGAAGCCGCTCGGCGTCGGGGCGTCGGGGTCGAAGCAGGTGACCGTGAAGCTCTTGGTCTCCTCGGGGAAGCCGGACCACGACAGCTGGGGTGACACGTCGCCGAACTCGTGGACCTGGTCGTCCTTCAGCGGCCGGCCATCGGCGACGTCGTCGCTGGTCACCGTGAACGACGGGACGGAGGGCAGCAGGTCGTAGGGGTCGGGGCTCACCGGGCGGTCGAGGGTCATCGAGGCTCCTTCGCATCAGGGTTCGCATGAGGACGGACGGGTCCGAACGTAGTCCGCGCTCTGGCGGGCGTCACGGGTGCGGTACCCCTCCGCGATGATGGGCACGTGGACCAGTCGCCGCCGTACCCCGCCGGGCTGATCCTGACCGGTCGCCGGGTGCTGATGGTCGGCGGCGGGCACGTCGCCCAGCGCCGGGTGCCGCAGCTGATCGCGGCGGGAGCGGATGTCGTGCTCGTGTCTCCTGACGTGACGCCGGCCGTCGAGGGCCTGGCTACCGCGGGCGAGATCACCTGGCACCAGCGGGGCTTCGAGGACGCGGACCTGGACGGCACCTGGTACGTCGTCGCGGCCACCGACGACACCGAGGTCAACGAGGCGGTGACCGAGGGGGCGGAGCGGCGCCGCATCTTCTGCGTGCGCGCGGACGACGCGACCCGGGCCAGCGCCTGGACACCGGCGGTCGGGCGGCACGCCGGCGTGACCGTCGCGGTGCTGGGCAACCGCGAGCCACGACGCAGTGCTGCGGTGCGCGACGAGATCCTCGAGGGGTTGCGCGAGGGCACGATCGTGGCGCGGCACCAGCGCGACCGCTCGCCCGGCGTGGTGCTGGTCGGTGGCGGCCCCGGTGACCCCGAGCTGATCTCGGTGGCCGGGCGCAAGGCCCTGATGGAGGCCGACGTGGTGGTGGCCGACCGGCTGGCCCCGCGCGAGCTGCTGGGCGAGCTGCCCGCCGATGTCGAGCTGGTCGACGTCGCGAAGCTGCCGCGCGGCCGCGCCGCCCAGCAGGAGGAGATCAACCGCATCCTGGTCGAGCGCGCTCGGGCGGGGCAGCGCGTGGTCCGGTTCAAGGGCGGCGACAGCTTCGTCTTCGGTCGGGGCTTCGAGGAGGTGCAGGCGTGCCGGGCGGCCGGCGTACCGGTCACCGTGATCCCCGGACTCACCAGCCCCGTCGCCGTGCCGGGCCTGGCCGGCATCCCGGTCACCCACCGCGGAGTGGCGCACGACTTCACGGTGATCTCCGGGCACCTTCCGCCCGGCCACACCGACTCGCTCACCGAGTGGCACGCCGTTGCCCGTCTGCACGGCACGCTGCTCCTGATGATGGCCGTCGAGAACGCGCCCGCGATCGCGGAGGCGTTGCTGGCCGGCGGGCGCGATCCGGGCACCCCGGTCGCGGTCATCTGCGAGGGCGGCATGCCGGGGGAGCGGACGGTCCTGTCCACGCTGGGCTCGCTCGCGGCCGACCTGGCCCGGGAGGCGGTGCAGCCGCCGGCGATCATCGTGGTCGGCGACGTGGTGGCAGTGGCCCGGCCCGAGCACTACCCCGACCATCAGTCCGGTCGGCAGTCCGGTCGGCAGTCCGGTCGGCAGTCCGGTCGGCATGGCTGAGCTGGTCGAGATCGCGGACGCCGGCGACCCGCGGCTGGCCGACTACCGCGACCTGCGTGACGTCGAGCTCCGCAAGCACCTGGAGGCCGAGCACGGGCTGTTCCTGGCCGAGGGCGAGAAGGTCGTGCGCCGGGCGGTCGAGGCGGGCCACCGGCCCCGCTCCTTCCTCATGGCGCGACGCTGGCTCGACGGCCTGGCCGACGTGCTGGCGACCACGCAGGTGCCCTGCTTCGTGGTGTCCGAGGCGATGGCCGAGGAGGTGACCGGGTTCCACGTGCACCGCGGGGCGCTGGCGTCGCTCGAGCGCCGTTCGCTGCCGTCGGTCGACGACGTGCTCTCCGGGGCTCGCTCCGTCCTGGTGCTGGAGGAGATCGTCGACCACACCAACGTCGGCGCGATCTTCAGGTCGGGAGCGGCGCTCGGCTTCGACGCCGTCCTGCTCGCTCCTCGCTGCGCCGACCCGCTCTACCGCCGGTCGGTCAAGGTCGCCATGGGCGCGGTGTTCGCGCTGCCGTGGACCCGACTGCCGGACTGGCACGATGCGCTGCCGGACCTGGGCCGGCGCGGCTTCACCACGGTGGCGCTGACGCTGGCCGACGACGCCGTCCCGGTCGAGGAGGCCGTGTCCGGGGTCGACCGGCTGGCCCTGGTGCTCGGCTCGGAGGGTCACGGGCTCTCCCACCGCTGGGAGAGCTCGGCGGACCGGCGCGCGGTCATCCCCATGACCGCCGGCATCGACTCGCTCAACGTCGCCGCCGCCAGTGCCGTCGCCTGCTACGTGGCGGCCCGGCGCGCGAAGTAGCAGGAACACCCAACCCGATCTAGCCATGTCCCGGCGGTCAGGGTGGGCCGGACACTGGTCGCATGCGTCGTGCTCCCGGCCTTGTCGCCTGCCTGCTTGCCCTCACACTGGCCGTCTCGGGCTGCAACGACAAGGGCGAGGACAGCTCCTCCAGTGCCGCACCGGCCACCGCGACCACCGCGACGGCCCCCGGCGAACCGCTGGTCAGCCATGGGACCTTCGGCGAGGTGGGGGCGCCCGGCGAGGCCGCCGACATCACGGACGTCGAGCTGGTGGCTCTCTTCGCCGGGGCGGGTGTGGCGACCTACGCCGAGCCCAGCGATGCCGAGCCGGTCCAGCCGGTCGCCGCTCCTGGTGTCGTGAAGGTGACCGGGTGGCAGCTCCAGAACATGCAGCGCCAGCTCAACAGCGGCCGTGGCTACCTCGGCCGGGACCTCGACAGCCTCACGTCGGAGACCGGGGCGGGGGCACCGCCGGTGCCGATCTCGGTGGTGCTGGCCGCGTGGCTCCAGGCGGCCGACGCGCCGGGTGCCGAAGCCGGCCGGGCGCTGATGGGGGAGCGGGACTACGCCCACGACGCCCTCGACCTGACCTACCCGGATGCGGTCCTGACCCTCTTCACGGCGGACCTCACCGCGGAGACCGCCGCCGGCTCCAGCGACCTGCCCGGGGAGTCCGCCAGCCCTGCGGCCTACGTGCAGCCGCCGGCCGCGGGCACCTGCTCGACGGTGAGCAGCTTCATCCAGGACTCGTTCAAGAACGTCGTGCAGATCCTCAAGTTCGAGGCCGACGGCGGCGTCACCGGTGTGCTCGCCACCATCTGGAACACCGTGATCGACATTGCCGCCAGCGCCGCCCAGATCGCCCTCGGGGCCGTCACGTCGGCCCTGATGGCGCCGATCAAGCAGATCGCCGGCGTGATCGCACTCCTGAGCGCCGCGAGCTCGCTCCTGGTCCCGTGGCAGGTCGAGACCGAGGTCACGCCCACCGGCAACCTGCAGCCGGGCACCGACGGTGAGGCGACCGCGACCATCGACCCCGGCCCGGTGAGCTGGCCCTCGGACCTGACCGACTGCGCGAACGTCCTGCTCGGCATCGCCCTCCCCGAGCTCGGCGACGCCTCGGGCAGCAAGGCGACGTGGACGGTCGCGGACGCGGCAGGGACGGTGACCTACGGCAGCACCGAGACCGCCGTCGACGCCGACCAGCGAGCGAAGCTGTCGTTCGCCACGGCGCCCGAGGACCCGGCACTGGCGGGCGGTGCGGAGCTGCTGCACTACGTGGGGTTCGGCGTGAAGGTGGACCGCGCCCAGGTCGGCCAGCTCGTCGACCTGATCGACGGCCTCCTCGTCAGCAGCCTCCCCGAGCCGGTGCTGACGGTCGTCCAGACGTTGCTGGGCCCGCTCGAGAGCAAGACCCGGGCCGAGCTGGCTCAGCTGGCCTCGGTCGAGGGCCCGGTCGCCTCGGTCTTCACGATCACCCACCTGCCTCCGGACCCGACCGCCTCGCCGGGCACCGAGCCGACTCCCGGCTCGTGCGCCGTCGGCGCGCCCCGCACGATCCCCGACGGGAAGTGGCAGGGCCCGATCGTGCTGGACGTCGTCGGCACCGGCGAGGGAGCGACCGGTCAGATCGCCTCGACCGGCAAGGGCGAGATGACGCTGACCGTGAAGAACGGCAAGGTGCACGGCCCCTGGAAGGTGACGTGGCGCAGCCGCGGCACGATCGTCGACCACGGAGTCAAGGTGAAGGTCCTCGTCGACGGCAAGGTGTCCGGCACCTCGAAGGGCTCGGCCAAGCAGCCGAGCCTCCACGACAACTGGAGCATCGAGGGAGGCGTCCTCGTGGGCGTCGGCAGCAACTCGGTGGCCGCGCCGATCTCCACCTCGGGCAGCGGTCAGGAGTACCTGAAGGTCGTGGACGCCTCGTGCGACCTCGTCAACGCGACGTTCGTGCCGTCCTTCAACACGGGAGGCAACCCGGAAGGAGTGTCGTTCCGGGGCAACGCGACCTGGTCGGCCATCAAGGTCGACTGAGCAACCGCGTTCACCAGACGGGCAGCTCGAGGATCGTCTCGACGCCGGTCTCGAGGTCGGCGCCCGCCAGCGCCTCGGCTGAGCGGTCGACGATGCGGACCAGCGGTGTGGTCATAAGGTCGCGTCCCCCCACTCCTACCCGGCCGGCCAGTCGAGCGGGAAGTCGTCGGCCGCGCGCTCCATCGCCTTCTGGAGCCGCTTGCGCTGCTTGGTGGGGAGCCGGTCGCCGAACACGGTGCCCTGGGTGTGGTCGGTCTCGTGCTGGAGGCAACGAGCCAGCATGCCGTCGCCGCTGAACTCCACGGGCGAGCCGTCGATGCCGAAGCCCGTGACGGTGGCGAAGTCCGGCCGCGCGCACTCGACGAACGCGCCGGGGTAGGACAGGCAGCCCTCGTCACCCTCGTCGAGCTTGCGGTCCTTGCCCTCCGGGAGCAGGAGGACGGGGTTGCAGACCACGCCGACGGTGTGCCGGCCGTCGTCGTCGGGGCAGTCGAAGACGAAGACGGCAAGGTCGACACCGATCTGGCACGCCGCCAGCCCGACCCCGTCGGCGGCGTACATCGTCTCGACCATGTCGGCGACGAGCCGGGCCAGCTCGTCGTCGTAGGCCGTCACGGGCTGCTGCGCCCGGTGCATGACGTCCTCGCCCCAGCGGGTGATCGGGCGCACGATCCCGCCCCGTGGCAGCGGGCCGTACGGCGCGTGCTCGGTCTCGGGTGACAGGTTCGCCATGCCCAAATCCTAGAGGCTGCTCCGAGGCCCTGCGGCGGTGTGACCGGAGGCACGCTTGTGGCTGTAGCCCGATGTGTAACTCGAAGTTACATTTGGGTGCATGTCCTTGCTAGGCAACCTCCGCCCCGGCGGTCGGCACGGGGTCGCGTCGACCGAGACGCGAGACCCGATCGGCTATCTCGTCGCCGGCCTGAGCCGGCTCGCCCAGACCGACCTCCTCGACCGGCTGGGGCTGCGCAAGCAGGCCGAGCAGGCCGTCTTCACGGTGACCCGCAGCGGGTTCAGCACCATGACCCGAGCCGGCCGCACCTTCTCCCGGGCGGGCTCGCGCGGCAAGGACGGCGTGCGCGCACCTGCGACCAGGGCGACCGGCCAGTTCGACCTCACGCCCACCGAGGACGAGCAGCTGCTCGTCGACGTGGTGACCGAGTTCGCGACCGAGGTGGTGCGCCCGGCCGCCGCGGAGGCGGACGTCGAGTGCGCGGCGCCGAAGGAGCTCCTCGAGGCCAGCCTCGAGATCGGACTGCCCATCCTCGGGCTGCCGGAGTCGTTGGGCGGGGTCGCCGAGGAGCGCTCGGCCATGGCCGGCACCCTGGTCGCCGAGGCGCTCGCGCAGGGCGACATGGGGCTGGCGGTCGCCACCCTGGCGCCGGGCTCCGTGGCCACCGCGATCGGCCTGTGGGGGAGCGACGAGCAGCAGCAGACCTACCTCCCGGCGTTCGCCGGCGACGACGTGCCGGCCGCGGCCCTGGCCCTCACCGAGCCGCAGGTGCTCTTCGACGTGCTCACTCCTTCGACCACCGCGGTGCGCCAGGGCGACGGCTTCGTCCTCAACGGCGTGAAGTCGCTCGTGCCGCGAGGGGCCGACGCCGAGCTGTTCGTGGTCGGCGCCCAGCTCGACGGCGAGCCGGTGCTGTTCCTCGTCGAGTCCTCGACCGAGGGGCTGGCGCTGGAGGGTGACCCGTCGATGGGCGTGCGCGCCGCCGGACTGACCCGGCTGACGCTCACCGACGTGAAGGTCGACGAGGGCGCCGTCCTGGGAGCCGCCGACGGGTCGACGTACGCCGAGTGCGTGCGGCTCGCGCGGCTGGCCTGGTGCGCGCTGGCGGTCGGCACCGGCCAGGCGGTGCTCGACTACGTCACGCCCTACGTCAAGGAGCGGGAGGCGTTCGGGGAGCCGGTCGCGCACCGCCAGTCGGTCGCGTTCATGGTCGCCAACATCGCGATCGAGCTCCAGGCGATGCGGCTGCTGACCTACAAGGCCGCCGGCCGCGCCGCCGCGGGCAAGGACTTCGCCAAGGAGGTCGCGCTGGCCCGCAAGGCGTGTGCCGACCACGGCATGCGGATCGGCCTCGACGGCGTGCAGCTGCTCGGCGGCCACGGGTTCGTCAAGGAGCACCCGGTGGAGCGGTGGTACCGCGACCTCCGGGCCGTCGGTGTCATGGAAGGCGCGGTGCTGGTGTAATGCCGATCAATCTGGACGACCCGAAGAAGTTCCGGACGCTGGCGGGCCAGGCCCACCAGGTCGCGATGAACATGCTGCGCCCGATCTCGCGCAAGTACGACCTCGCCGAGCACGAGTACCCCAAGGAGCTCGACATGCTCGCGGCGATGATCGACGGGCTGGCGGAGTCCGGCGCGTCCGAGGGAGCCGGCGCGGCCGGCGTCCGTCGCGACGAGCAGGACGAGGACACCTCGAACAAGAACGGCGCGAACCTCGCGTCGGTCATGTCGATCCAGGAGATGTGCTGGGGCGACGTCGGCCTGCTGCTCTCCATGCCCCGGCAGGGCCTGGGCAACTCCGCCATCGCCAGCGTGGCCGACGACGAGCAGCTCGCCCGCCTCGACGGCGTGTGGGCAGGGATGGCGATCACCGAGCCGGGCACCGGCTCCGACTCGGCCAACATCAAGACGACAGCGGTCCTCGACGGCGACGAGTACGTCATCAACGGGGAGAAGATCTTCGTCACCTCGGGCGACCGTGCCGACCACGTCGTCGTGTGGGCGACCCTCGACAAGGAGCTCGGCCGCGCGGCGATCAAGTCGTTCGTGGTCGCCAAGGACAACCCGGGCATGCGCGTCGAGCGGCTCGAGCACAAGCTCGGCATCCGGGCCTCCGACACCGCGACGATCATCTTCGAGAACTGCCGGGTGCCGAAGGCAGACCTGCTCGGCTCGGCCGAGGTCGACCCCAAGCAGGGCTTCGCGGGCGCCATGGCGACCTTCGACAACACCAGGCCCCTCGTCGCCGCGATGGCGATCGGCTGTGCCGCGGCGGCGCTCGACCTGACCCGTGAGCTGCTCGAGGGCGCCGGGGTGGAGGTCGACTACGACCGTCCGGCGTACTCCCAGCCGGCGGCAGCCGCGAAGTTCCTCCAGCTCGAGTCCGATCTCGAGGGCGCCCGCCTGCTGATGCTCCAGGCGGCGTGGATGGCCGACAACCGCAAGCCCAACTCGCTCGAGGCCTCGATGGCCAAGGCGAAGGCCGGCAGGGTCGGCTCCGACGTCACTCTCTCCTGCGTCGAGCTGTGCGGTGCTGTCGGCTTCAGCGAGGCGGAGCTGCTGGAGAAGTGGGCCCGCGACTCCAAGATCCTCGACATCTTCGAGGGCACCCAGCAGATCCAGCAGCTGATCGTGGCCCGTCGCGTGCTGGGTCTCTCCAGCACGGAGCTGAAGTAGGCCGCCGAACGCGCCTGCTCGAGCCGCATCGGTCGCACGGCCGGCCGTTCACGCGGTCAGAGGCGCCAGCCGTGCCACGTCCTCGGGGCCATCGAGGTCCGCAACGCCCACGAAGACGGTGTCGACGCCGAGGTCGGCGAGGCCGCCCCACCGGTCGCGCTGATCGGTGACGGTGCCGGCATGGGTGCGTTCGGCGTACGCCGCGGCGGCGGTCCTGCCGCGCAGCCGCTCGACCCGCGCCCAGGCGTCCTCGCGGTCGGTGCCGATCGTGGGGAGGTCGAGGACGGTGATCCGGACCGTTTCGGAGTGCCGGCGCAGCGTGGCCACGTGCTCGTCGAGCCTCGGCCGGGCGGACGGGACGTTGGCCGCGTCACCGAGGGTCGCCGCGATCCGGAGGGTGCGCGGCCCGGTCCCGCCCACGATCACCGGGACGTCACCCACCGGTCGCGGGTAGCAGGTCGTCTCCGGGAGGCTGACCTGTGTGCCGTCGTAGGCCTTGGTGCCGGCTGCCCACAGTGCCTTCATCGTCTCGATGCCGCGCTCGAGGTGGTCGAGCCGCTGCCTCGGGCCGGGGAAGTCAAGGCCGTACGCCGCGTGCTCGCGCTCCCACCAGCCCGCGCCGACGCCCACGAAGGCGCGACCGCCGGTGAGCACGTCCAGAGTGGCGGCTGCCTTGGCGGTGATCCCCGGCGCGCGGAAGGTGATCGGCGTGACCAGGGTGCCCAGCTCGAGTCCGGTGCCGAGGCCGGCGACCGCACCGAGCGTCACCCACGGCTCCGGGATCGAGGCCCACGCCCGGTCCACCTGGGGGATCTGGATGAGGTGGTCCATCACCGACAGGCCCGCGAACCCCGCCTCGTCGGCAGCCCGAGCGACGCCGGTCAGCCAGGCCAGCGGATCCTCCGCCCAGGGGAACCGGCTGACCTGGAGCACCACCTTCAGCCCCTGTGCCGAACGCCGCTCCTCGACCGCGGGGCGCGAGTCGGGAGCGGTTGCCGGCTCAGGTGGCTGGTCCGCGCGCACGCTGTGCACGACGTCCCAGCCCTCGAGCTCGAGCTGCGGGACCAGCGTGTGGTGACGCCTCAGCTGACCGGCCAGTGTCGGCGCGGGCACGGGCCGGTCCCGGGCGGCGTTGCGACGCCGGCACTCGGCGTCCGGCGTGTCCATGACCACGACCACCGCGGGCAGCCCGACCTCTCGAGCCCGCGGCCAGCCAGCGCCGGCGCCGCTCCTCGTCGGTGCCGAGCGTGTCGATGACCGTGGTCAGCCCGCGGCCGGTGCGGGCGGACACCACGCGCTCCAGCAGGTCGAACGCGTCCGTCGTCGCATCGAGGTCGTGCGGCCCGCTGCCGACCACTCCGCGGAGCGCGTCCGAGGAGACGACCTCGTCGCGGCGGTAGTGGGCGGAGGCCCAGGTGGACTTGCCGGAGCCCGACGGCCCGACGAGGACCAGGACGGCCGGGTCGGGCAGGTTCACCGGATGACTATGACGTGCTGGGACGGGGCGGTGGCAGCTTGGCGCCGGGCACGCTCTTGGCGCGGGCGGGACGCGCGGGCTTGGCCGTCGGCCGCTCCGGCCCGATGTTGCGCGCCACCACGGCCGGCGACGGGCCCTTCGCGGGCGGCGGAGCCGCCGGCTCGGCCGCGTCGTCGCGCTTCGACGGAGTGAACGTCGTCGTCGGGCCGTGCTGCTCGGAGCGCCGCAGCTTCGCCACGACGTTGTCGGTGAGCCGACCGAGCGGCGGGCCGGCCAGGGTGATCACCCGGTCGGCGGTGCCGCGTCCGAGTCGCAGCCCGGTCGTCAGACCGCGGGTCAGGATCGTGCGTGGGTCCATCTGGTCAGCCCTTCCCGGTGGAGGTCTTCTTCGCCGGGGTCTTCTTGGCCACCTTCTTGGCCACCTTCTTCGCCGGAGCCTTCTTGGCCGCCTTCTTCGCTGCGGACCTGGCGGGCGCCGTCACGGCTGCCTTCGCGGAAGGAGCCTTCTTGGCTCGGGGACCTTCTTGGCCGGAGCCTTCTTGGTAGCGGTCTTCTTGGTGGCGGTCTTCTTGGTGCTGGCCTTCTTCGCGGGCGACCTCAACGGGTCTCCCTGGGTCTTGCGAGGCTCACTCTGCGGTTCTGCCTCGGCGACCGGTCTGGCGGGCGCTGACGGTGCCTTGGCCCGGCGCCGATTGGGGACCTTGGCGCCGACCGCGCCGGCGACGGCGACGGCCTGTCCCACTGCGGTCCCGACCACCCGCTGGCCCGTGCCGACCACGCTGACGGCCGCGTCAGTGGCGGCTTCCTTGATCTTGTCGAGCTGGCTCTTCTTGGCCACGTGCGCGTCCTTCCGGCGGGGGATCGGCGGGTCCAGCCGAGTCAACCATGCACGGACAAGGCGTCAAGAGACCGTCCGAAACGGGTCGTGCTCAGCCAGGAGCTTGTCGACGCGGGCCTGGTCGAGGCGGGTCACCACGGACTGCGTCTCCTGGGCGTCGCGGACGCACTTGGCGAGCGTGAAGGACGAGGTGGTCAGGAACAGGGTGCCGAGGCCGAGGAACGCCCGGATCCACGGGTCGACGGGGAGGTAGAGGATCGCGAAGAGCATCGCGCAGAGGGCGATGGCGAAGGAGAGTCCGGCCTGGGCGAAGAACGCGGCGGTGTTGCGGGCGGAGTTCGGAGTGTTCGTCATGGCGAGAACTGTCGCGGCGTGGGCCACGTGCAGACACCGGGACGCGTACCCGACTCTCGCTGAGTACGCCCACTCAGCCCGAGATCGCCTTCGCACCTGCCGACGGCACCGCACGCAGGTGCGCAGGGGACCGGAACCCCTCCAGCACGAAGGCCGCGTCCACGGCCCGCATGACCGCCTCGACCCGCTCGTCCGGGACCACCGCGACACTGGAGCCGCCAAAGCCTCCGCCGGTCATCCGGGCAGCCACCGCGCCCGCCTGGACGGCGATGGCCACGGCGCAGTCGAGCTCGGGGCAGGAGATCTCGAAGTCGTCGCGCATCGAGCGGTGGGAGGAGTCGAAGAGCCGCCCCACCTCGTCCCAGCGCCCCTCACCCAGCGCCGCGACGGTGGCGGTCACGCGCGCGATCTCGCTCACGACGTGGCGGGCCCGGCGCCGGACCCGGTCGTCCGAGAGGCGCTCCACGGCGTCGAGAGTGGCCTCGCGCAGGCTCGGGACACCCAGAGCGGTGGCCGCGGCCTCGCAGTCGGCGCGACGGGAGCCGTAGCCGCCGTCGGTGAGGGCGTGGCTGACGCGGGTGTCCGTGACCAGGAGGGTGTGCCCGGCCAGGTCGAGCGGCACCGGGATACGCGCCTGGGAGTCGAAGTCGATGAGCAGGGCCGCACCCTCGCGCGCGTGCACCGCGACCGTCTGGTCCATTCCGCCCGTCGGGGCACCCACGACCTCCGTCTCGGCCCGGATCGATGCCGCCACCAGCTGCTCGCGCACGTCGTCGGTCAGCTCGACGCCGACGAGGTCCAGCACCGCTGTGCCCACCGAGCACTCGAGAGCCGCCGACGAGGACAGCCCGGCACCCACCGGCACCCGGCTGTCGACGAGCAGGTCCACGCCCGGCACGTCGTAGCCCGCCTCGCGCAGCGCCCAGACGACGCCGGCCGCGTAGCCGGCCCACCCCTCGACGGCCCCCGGGCCCAGCTCGTCCAGCGTGCCCTCCCAGGCCTCCTCCTGCTGCCGGCTGGCCACGCGGACCAGCTCGTCGGCGCGGGCCCGGGCCGCGGCGTACGTCGCATGGGGGAGCGCCACGGGCAGCACCAGGCCGGCGTTGTAGTCGGTGTGCTCGCCGATCAGGTTGACCCGTCCGGGGGCACGACCGACGGTGATCGGCGGCTCGCCGTAGCGGTCCGCGAACCCAGCCCGCGTCGAGGAGGTCAGGGCTGCCGGGTCACCGGGGTCGACGAATGCCACGGATCCAAACCTAGTGTCGTGCCTCGCCAGGCGCCGGGGTCGTAGGCTCCCGGCACGTGCGATTCCTCGACGACCGCGTGCCCGCCCACGAGCTGACCTACGACGACGTGTTCATGGTGCCGCGGCACTCCACGCTCAGCAGCCGTTACGACGTCGACCTGGCCACGTCCGACGGCACCGGCGCCACCATCCCGCTGGTGGTCTCGAACATGACCGCGATCGCCGGCCGGCGGATGGCGGAGACCGTCGCCAGGCGCGGCGGGCTCGTCGTCATCCCCCAGGACATCCCGATCCCCGTGGTGGCCGACGTCGTCGCGTGGGTGAAGCAGCGCCATCACGTCTTCGACACCGCGATCGAGCTGGCTCCGACCCAGACGGTGGCCGAGGCACTGGCCCTGATGCCGAAGCGCGCCCACCGGTGCGCGGTGGTCGTCCAGGACGGCCGCCCCCTCGGGCTCGTGACGGCGTCCGACTGCGCGGAGGTGGACCGGTTCGCCCAGGCCAAGGACGTGATGCGCCCGGCCGAGGTGACGGTGCCGGCGGACTCCGATCCCCGCGAGGTCTTCGACAGGCTCGACGCCGTGCACGCCGGCATCGCGATCGGCGTCGACGCAGAGGGCCGGCTGGTCGGCGTGCTCACCCGCACCGGCGCGCTCCGGGCCACGCTCTACGAGCCGGCGATGGGCGCGGGCGGCGGGCTCCGGGTCGCCGCCGCCGTGGGCGTGAACGGCGAAGTGGCCGACAAGGCGGGCCGGCTGCTCGATGCCGGCGTCGACTGCCTGGTCGTCGACACCGCGCACGGCCACCAGGACCGGATGGTCGAGGCACTGGGTGCCATTCGCGCACTGTCTCCCACGGTGCCGATCGCGGCCGGCAACGTGGTCTCCGCGGCGGGGACGCGCGACCTGGTCGAGGCGGGCGCAGACATCGTGAAGGTGGGCGTGGGACCCGGCGCCATGTGCACCACCCGGATGATGACCGGAGTCGGCCGGCCGCAGTTCTCGGCCGTCCTGGAGTGTGCGGAGGCGGCCGCCGAGCTGGGCAAGCACGTCTGGGCCGACGGGGGAGTGCGGCATCCGCGCGACGTGGCGCTGGCGCTGGCGGCCGGCGCCTCGTCGGTGATGATCGGCTCCTGGTTCGCCGGGACCCACGAGTCGCCCGGCGACCTGGTCGAGGACTCCCACGGCCGGGCCTACAAGGTCTCGTTCGGGATGGCGTCGGCCCGTGCGGTCGCCCACCGGACCGCCACCGAGTCGGCCTACGACCAGGCCCGCAAGGGCCTCTACGAGGAGGGCATCTCCTCGGCCCGGATGTACCTCGACCCTGCCCGCCCGGGGGTCGAGGACCTCATCGACGAGATCTGCTCGGGCGTGCGGTCGGCCTGCACGTACGCCGGCGCCGCGTCGCTCGCGGAGCTGCGCGAGCGGGCGCTGGTCGGCGTCCAGTCGGCAGCCGGGTTCACCGAGGGTCGCCCACTCGCCACCAGCTGGTAGCCGTCGACTCGTCCGCGACCTGACGTGGGTCCAGGCACGCGTGGAACCGGGCTCAGCCTCGCGAGCTTCGCTCGCTGCGGCCGCGGACGATGCCGATGAACATCTGGACCCGCGGATCGTCGTTGTCGACCAGCCAGGTCAGCCCGATGGACGTGGACGGCAGGTCCGTCACGGGGCGGTGGGTGACGTCCTTGCGGTGGTGCAGCCGGGCGATCGACATCGGCAAGACGACGACGCCGGTGCCGGCGGCCACCGCCTCGACGGCGTCCTTCGTCGTGACCCCGGTCCAGTCCTGGTGCTCGCCCGCGAGGTCCTCGGTGGTCACCTCGTCGAGCAGCGTGAGCTCGTTGTCGACGTTCAGCACCGCCACCGGCAGCTCGTCGTAGAGCGGGATGAGGTGCAACCCGTCGCGATCCACGGGCAGCCGGACGAGGGCCATGTCGACCTCACCGCTGCGGACGCCGTCCTCCTGGAGGTCCTCGGTGACCGGCACCAGCTCGATCGGCTCGCGCTGCCGGTCGCGCCAGGTGCCGGCCCACTTGTCCGGCGTCGCGCCGGTGACGAAGCCGAGGCGGAAGGTCACACCGTCACGACTGGACGTCGAACCGGTCCACGTCCATCACCTTGGCCCACGCGGCCACGAAGTCGCCGACGAACTTCGGCCCGGCGTCCGCGCTGGCGTAGACCTCGGAGATGGCCCGCAGCTGGGAGTTGGAGCCGAACACGAGGTCGACGTCGGTCGCGGTCCACTTCACCTCACCGCTGGCGAGGTCGCGGATCTCGTAGACGTTCTCGGTCGACTCCGAGGTCTTCCACTCCGTGCCGGGGGCCAGGAGGTTGACGAAGAAGTCGTTGGTGAGCGTCCCGACCCTGTCGGTGAGGACGCCGTGCTGCGCGCCGCCGACGTTGGCGCCCAGCGCCCGGAGGCCCCCGACGAGGACGGTCATCTCCGGGGCGGAGAGGCCGAGCGTGTAGGCCTTGTCGACCAGCAGCGTCTCGGGCTGCTGCTTCTCGCCGGCCCGCAGGTAGTTGCGGAAGCCGTCGGCCCGCGGCTCGAGGACCTCGAACGACTCGACGTCGGTCTGCTCCTGGCTGGCGTCGGTGCGCCCCGCGGTGAACGGCACGGTCACGTCGTGGCCGGCGTCCCTCGCCGCCTTCTCGACCGCTGCCGAGCCCGCGAGAACGATGAGGTCCGCGAGGGACACCTGCGCGCCGCCCGCGGCGTTGAACGCGGTCTGGACCTCACCGAGCTTCGCGAGCACGGAGGCGAGCTCGGTCGGCTGGTTGGCCTCCCAGTCCTTCTGAGGGGCGAGACGGATGCGGGCGCCGTTGGCGCCGCCCCGCTTGTCGGTGACCCGGAAGCTGGAGGCCGACGCCCACGCCGTGCGGACCAGCTGGTCGACGGACAGGCCGGACTCCAGCACCTTGGCCTTGAGGTCGGCGACGTCCTGGTCCGAGACGAGGGCACCCTCGTGGGCCGGCACAGGGTCCTGCCACAGCTGCGGCTCGGCGACCTGGGGACCGAGGTAGCGCGTGATCGGGCCCATGTCGCGGTGCAGCAGCTTGTACCAGGCCTTCGCGAAGGCGAGCCGGAACGTGTCGAGGTCCTCGTGGAAGCGGCGCGAGATCTTCTCGTACGCCGGGTCCATGCGCAGCGCGAGGTCGGTGGTCAGCATCGTGGGCTTGCGCTTGTTGGGTGTGCCGTCCGGGTCGGGGATCGTCGTCTCCGCGTCCTTGGCCACCCACTGGTGGGCACCGGCGGGGCTCTCCTCGAGCTCCCACTCGTGGCCGAAGAGGTTGTCGAAGAAGCCGTTGCCCCACTGGGTGGGGGTGCTGGTCCACGTGACCTCGAGACCGGACGTGATCGCATCGGCGCCCTTGCCGGAGCCGTAGGTGCTCTGCCAGCCGAGCCCCTGCCCGATGACCGGGCAGCCTTCCGGCTCCAGGCCGACGTAGTCGCCGGACGCGGCGCCGTGCGTCTTGCCGAACGAGTGACCACCGGCGATCAGCGCGACCGTCTCCTCGTCGTTCATCGCCATCCGCCTGAACGTCTCGCGGATGTCGTGGGCCGCCTTGAGCGGGTCGGGCTCGCCGTTCGGGCCCTCGGGGTTGACGTAGATGAGTCCCATCTGGACCGCGCCGACGACCTCGGCGAGCTCGCGCTCACCGGAGTAGCGCTCGTCGCCCAGCCAGGTGTCCTCAGGTCCCCAGAAGATCTCCTCGGGCTCCCAGATGTCCTCGCGACCGAAGCCGAAGCCGAAGGTCTCGAAGCCCATGTCCTCCAGCGCGACGTTGCCGGCGAGGACGAGCAGGTCGGCCCACGAGATCTTCTGGCCGTGCTTCTGCTTGACCGGCCAGAGCAGCCGGCGGGCCTTGTCGAGGTTGGCGTTGTCGGGCCAGCTGTTGAGGGGCGCGAACCGCTGGCTGCCGTCACCGGCGCCACCGCGACCGTCCTCGATGCGGTAGGTGCCGGCGGCGTGCCAGCTGAGCCGGATCATCAGGCCGCCGTAGTGCCCGAAGTCGGCCGGCCACCAGTCCTGCGAGGTGTTGAGGACCTGCTTGATGTCCTGCGTGAGCTCCTCGATGTCCAGCTCCGCGAACTTCTCGGCGTAGCTGAAGCCCTCGCCGAGGGGGTTCCCGCGGGGCGAGTGCTGGTGCAGCGGGGTGAGGTTGAGCTGGTTGGGCCACCAGTCCTGGTTGGTGTGCGGCCGGCCACCCTTGGCGGTGGGGGCGTCGATTGCCGGGTTCTCGCTCTCGGACATGGTGAGTCCTTCTCCTGTCGTGGACGACTGATGGTCAGGTTGCGGGTGTTGCGGCACACGAGGGGCAGGTGCCCCAGTAGGTGACCTCGGCCTCGTCGATCACGAAGCCGTTGCTGTCGGACGCCGTCAGGCAGGGCACGTCGCCGACCGCGCAGTCGACGTCGGCGATCGCGCCGCAGCCGCGGCAGACCACGTGGTGGTGGTTGTCGCCGACCCGGCCCTCGTAGCGCGCCACCTGCCCCAGCGGCTGGATCTTGCGCACCAGCCGGGCCTCGGTGAGCACCCTGAGGACGTCGTAGACCGCCTGGTGGCTGATGTCACCGGTGGCTGCGCGCACGGCGTGGATGAGTGAGTCGGTGTCGGCGTGCGGCAGGCGGCGTACGGCGTCGAGCACGGCCACCCGCTGCTGGGTGACCCGGAGGCCGGCCTCGCGCAGCACCTGGTCGTGCTGGTCTTCGCCGGCGGCCGAGGTCATGGTGCTCACCCAACCGCATTTACTTGAATCATTCAAGACTCGCGAGGAGCGGCGGCGCGGAGCGTCCGCCGAGGTCGGCGCCGGTGTCGATTCTGTGTCCGAGGGGGGACTTGAACCCCCACGCCCGATAAAGGGCACTAGCACCTCAAGCTAGCGCGTCTGCCAATTCCGCCACCCGGACGAGTGTGCCCGGAAACGTTAGCAAAGAAGCACCCCTGTCTCCGCATCGCGGGAGGACCCGCGGAAACGGTCCGTGACATGCTCGGGGACATGGCCGAGGCTCAGTCTGAAAACGGGAACCCGACCGAGGTCGTGGACCTGTGTCGCGACCTGATCAGGATCGACACCAGCAACTTCGGGGACGACTCCGGACCAGGGGAGCGCAAGGCCGCCGAGTACGTCGCCGGGCTGCTCGACGAGGTCGGGATCGAGTCCCGGCTCTTCGAGTCCGAGCCCGGCCGGACGTCGGTCATGGCGCGCTGGGGTGGCCAGGAGGGCGACGGGCTGCTGCTGCACGGCCACCTCGACGTCGTCCCGGCCGAGGCCAGCGACTGGCGGATCGACCCGTTCTCCGGGGAGATCGAGGACGGCTACCTCTGGGGCCGCGGCGCCGTCGACATGAAGGACTTCGACGCGATGCTCCTGGCCGTGGTCCGGCAGCGCCAGCGGGAGGGCCGGGTCCCCGAGCGGCCGATCACCCTCTGCTTCACCGCCGACGAGGAGGCCGGCGGGCACCGCGGTGCCGAGGTGCTGGTCAACGAGCACCCCGAGGAGTTCGAGGGGGTCACGGACGCGGTCGGAGAGGTCGGTGGCTTCAGCACCACGGTGCGCGGACAGCGGATCTACCTCATCGAGGCCGCCGAGAAGGGCATGGCCTGGATGAAGCTGACCGCCCGGGGCCGCGCCGGCCACGGGTCGATGATCAACGACGACAACGCGGTGGCCCGGCTGAGCGCCGCGGTCGCGCGGCTGGCCGCCCATGAGTGGCCGGTCCGGCTGACGCCGACCATGGAGGTGCTGCTCGGGGTCGTCGCCGAGCTCGCCGGGACCGAGGTGACGCCGGAGAACGCCCGCAGCCTCGTCGACGAGTTCGGCGGCGCCTCACGGATGCTCGGCGCGGTGATCAGCAACACCGTCAACCCCACCATGCTCTCGGCCGGCTACAAGGTGAACGTGATTCCGACCGAGGCCACCGCGCACGTGGACGCCCGGTCCCTCCCCGGCTACGAGGAGGAGTTCTTCGACACCCTGCGCGAGCTGATCGGCGAGGAGATCGAGGTCAGCTACCTGTCCAACCAGGAGCCGTGGGAGACGCCGTACGACGGCCGGCTGGTCGACGCGATGCAGCGCAGCCTCCTGGCCGAGGACCCCGACGGCATCGTCGCGCCGTACCTCATGAGCGGCGGCACCGACGCCAAGCACTTCCGCCAGCTCGGCATGCGCTCCTACGGGTTCGCGCCCCTGCGACTGCCGGCCGACCTCGACTTCACCGCGCTCTTCCACGGCGTCGACGAGCGGGTCCCGACCGACGCCCTGGAGTTCGGCGTGCGGGTCATGGACCGGTTCCTCGACGACATCTAGGGTCGCCCGTCCGGGCGGTCAGGCGGTGCGGGTCGCCCGGATGATCTTGCGGCGCAGGATGATGCGGCGGGTGCCGTCCGCCGCGATCCGGACCCGGTCGAGCTCCCAGCCGCCGTGCTCGGCCCGCTCGACCAGCGCCTTGGTGACGACGTTCCGCGGGAACTCCCGCGAGAACGTCACCCGGTCGAACTCCCACTCGACGGCGCGGCCCAGCCGTGTCCCGTTCACCCGCGTCGACGTCACGTTCGCTCCGAGGAGACGTCGTCGAGGGCCTCCATCAGCTCAGGTGGGAGGGTGCGCTGCTCGACGGCCAGCGCCTGCTTGAGCTGGGCGGCCGTGCGGGCGCCGAGGATCGGGGCGGTGACGCCCGGCTGGTCGCGGACCCAGGCGAGCGCGACCTCGAGCGGCTTCCAGCCCAGCCCTTCGGCGGCCTTGACCACCGCCTCGACCACGGCCGAGGAGGGCTCGTCGCGGTAGCCGTCGACCCACTGCGACATGTCAGAGGCGCCGCGGGAGTCGGCCGGGGTGCCGGTGCGGTACTTGCCGGTGAGCACACCGCGGCCCAGCGGCGACCAGGGGAGGATCCCGAGGCCCAGCTCGACCGACGCCGGGACGACGTCGCTCTCGATGCGCCGGTTGAGCAGGGAGTACTCCACCTGCGTCGAGACCAACGGCGCCCGACCAGGTGCGGCCTTCTGCCAGGTGGCCGCCTGCGCGGTGCGCCAGCCAGACCAGTTCGACACGCCGACGTAGGCCGCCCGACCGGTCGTGACCGCGGTGTCCAGGGCCGACAGGGTCTCCTCGATCGGCGTTGTGTCGGACCAGACGTGCACCTGCCAGAGGTCCACGGAGTCGACGCCCAGGCGCTTCAGCGAGAGGTCGAGGCAGCGCAGCAGGTAGCCGCGCGAGGTGTCCATCACCCGTGCTCCGCGGCGCATGCCGACCCCGGCCTTGGTCGCCACGACGACGTCGCTGCGCGAGACCTGCTCGGCCAGCAGCTTGCCGAGCAGCTCCTCGGAGGCACCGCCGGCGTAGGTGTGCGCGGTGTCGAGCAGGGTGCCGCCGGCGTCCATGAAGGCGGTCAGCTGCTCGCGCGCCTCGTGCTCGTCGGTCTGGTTGCCCCAGGTCATCAGTCCGAGGCCCAGGCGGGACACCGAGAGACCGGAGCGACCCAGGGACCTCTGCTGCACGGTCACAAGGTAGCCGCCCGACCACGCCCGGCGGGGCAACGGCTCGCGGCTGGCGCGACCTCGTAGGCTCCGGCGACGTGGACTACTGGGATGCCGTGGTGCTCGGCGTCGTCGAGGGAGTGACCGAGTTCCTCCCCGTCTCGAGCACCGGTCACCTGACCATCGCCGAGAAGCTGCTCGGCCTCGACGTCGACGATCCGGCGGTGACCGGCTACACGGCGGTGATCCAGATGGGGGCGATCGCCGCGGTGATCGTCTACTTCGTGCGCGACATCTGGAGCATCATCCGGACGTGGACCCTGGGGCTGGTCAGGTCGGAGTACCGCGGCCACCTCGACCACCGGATGGGCTGGTACGTCATCATCGCCACCATCCCGGTCGGCGTCGTGGGGCTGCTCGCCAAGGACCTCATCACCGGCGAGCTGCGGTCGCTGTGGGTGGTCGCCGTCGCCCTCATCGCCTGGAGCGGCGTCATGTGGCTGGCCGAGCGGATGGGCACCCAGACCCGCCCGGAGCGCGACCTGGGCTGGCGAGATGCGGTCTCGATCGGCCTGGCGCAGGCCATCGCGCTGATCCCGGGCATCTCCCGCTCGGGGGCCACGATCTCCGTCGGCCTCTTCCGGGGGCTCGACCGGGTCACCGCCACCCGGCTCAGCTTCTTCATGGCGATCCCGGCGCTGCTCGCCGCCGGGGTCTATGAGCTCAAGGACGCGTTCTCGGGCGACATCGGCGCCGGTCAGGCGATCGTGGGCATCGTGGTGGCGTTCGTGGTCGCCTACGCCTCGATCGCCTGGCTGCTGAAGTTCGTCGCCAACCACTCCATCGCGTGGTTCGTGCCCTACCGGCTCGGCCTCGGCGTCCTGCTCCTGATCCTGCTGAGCAGCGGAGCCCTCAGCGCGACGTAGTGGCTGCCGGGGCCGAAGCTCGCGGGGACAGCTACAGCCAGCCCGACCTCTTGAACAGCACCCACAGCCCGGCAGAGATCGCGACCATGAGCCCCACCGCGAGCGGGTAGCCGACCGTCCAGCTCAGCTCGGGCATGTGCTCGAAGTTCATGCCGTAGACGCCGGCGATCAGCGTCGGCGCGGCAGCCAGCGCGACGCCGGCCGAGATCTTGCGCATGTCGTCGTTCTGCTGGACGGTGATCCGCGCCAGGTGGGCGTCGAAGGCCGTCGAGAGCAGCGAGTCGAGGGTGTCGATGAGGTCTGTGTCCTGGTTGAGGTGGTCGAGGACGTCGCGAAAGTAGGGCCCGGCCTGGGGGTCGACCCGCTCGACCAGTCCCTCGGCGAACTTGCGCATCGGCTCGCGCAGCGGGAGCACGGCGCGGCGCGCCTCGGCGATCTCGCGCTTGAGCACGTAGATGCGGCTGGAGTCGTCGGTGCGCGCGGTGGAGAAGACCGACGTCTCGATCTCGTCGACGTCGGTCTGGAGCTCGTTGAGCACGTCGCCGTAGGCGTCGACCACGGTGTCGCACACGGCGTAGACCACCGCGCCGGGGCCATGGGTGAGGATCGCCGTGTCGGACTCGAGCCGGGACCGAGCCGAGTGCAGCTCGGAGCCTCTCCCGTGGCGCACGGTGATCACGAAGTCGTGACCCGCGAAGAGGTTGATCTCGCCGGTCTCGACGGCATCTTCCGCGTCGACGTACCAGAGCGTCTTGAGGGTCAGGAACAGGCTGTCCTCGTAGCGCTCGAGCTTGGGGCGCTGGTGGGCCTTGAGGGCGTCCTCGACCGCGAGCCGGTGCAGCCCGAACGAGTCCGCGACGTCGTTGAGCTCGCCCTCGCTGGGCTTGTAGAGGCCCACCCACACGAAGTCGCCGTCCTCGGTCGCCTCGGCCCTCAGCTTCTCGAACTCGTGGGGGAAGCAGTCGACCTCGATGCGCTGGCCCTTGCGGTAGAGCGCGCTGTCGACGATCACGGGCACGACGGTAGTCCCCGGGGCACGCCTAGGCTCTCCGACGTGGCAACAGTGATCCTCGTGCGACACGGCCGGACGACGGCCAACAGCTCGGGTGTGCTCGCGGGTCGTACGACGGGGGTCCGGCTCGACGACACCGGCGTGGCGCAGGCGGCGCGGGCCGCCGAGCGGCTCTCGGTCGTCCCCCTCGTCGCGGTCGTGACCAGTCCGCTGGAGCGGTGCCGGCAGACGGCCAAGGCGATCCTCGAGGAGCAGCAGGGCGCGCCCGCGAGGGCCACCGAGCGCGGCATCACCGAGTGCGACTACGGGACCTGGCAGGGCAGGGCGCTGCGCGACCTGGCCAAGGAGCCGCTCTGGAAGGTCGTGCAGACCCAGCCGTCCGCGGCGGTCTTCCCGGACGGGGAGTCGATGGCGACGATGCAGGCCCGCTCGGTCGCCGCCGTACGCCGGCTCGACGCGCTCTACGAGGCCGAGCACGGCCCCGGCGCGGTATGGGTCGCGGTCAGCCACGGCGACATCATCAAGTCGGTGCTCGCGGACGCCCTGGGCATGCACCTCGACCTGTTCCAGCGGCTGCAGGTGGACCCCGCGTCGGTCTCGATCGTGCGCTACACCGGCACCCGCCCCTACGTCCTCGCGACCAACACCCACGCCGGCGACCTCTCGTGGCTCAGGCCCGAGCCCACGAAGAAGACCCGGCGCCGGTCGAAGGCCGACGACGCGGCGGTCGGCGGCGGGGCCGGGCCGTCCGTGCGCTCCTAGGGCGCGTGCCTAAGGTGTGGGCATGCCGCTGATCCACGGTTTCGACCCGCCGGAGCGCTTCGTCACCGGCACGGTCGGCGAGCCCGGGGCGCGCACGTTCTTCCTGCAGGCCCGCAGCGGCGCGCGCATCACCAGCGTCTCCCTGGAGAAGCAGCAGGTGGCCGCGCTCAGCGAGCGGATCGACCAGCTCCTCGACGAGGTCATGACCAGCGACACCACCCAGACGGTGGTGCCGGCGGTCGCTCCCCTCGGCCTGGAGGACTCCGCACCGCTGGAGCAGCCCATCGAGGAGGAGTTCCGCGCCGGCACCATGACGCTGTCGTGGGACCCCGACGACGAGCGGGTGGTCATCGAGGTGTTTCCCTACACCGAGGCCGCCGTGGTCAGCCCCGACCAGCTCGACGAGGAGCTCACCGAGCCGGAGCCCGACGAGGTGTTCCTGATCCGCATCGACGCGGGCAGCGCCAGGGCGTTCGTCAAGAGGGCCGAGCAGGTCCTCGAGGCGGGTCGGCCGACCTGCCCGTTCTGCGGCAACCCGATCGACCCGGAGGGTCACCTCTGCGTCCGCGCCAACGGCTTCCGGCGGCGGGACCCCGAGGGTCAGTGAGCCGCGGCAGATGAGCGCAGCCCCCACCGCTGAGCTCGAGCTGGGCGAGCTCGTCCTCCACGGCCGGATCATGCCGGCCTCCAACGCCACCTTCCTGGGCCAGATCGGCGAGGTCCGCGTCGTCTACAAGCCGGTCTCGGGGGAGCGGCCGCTCTGGGACTTCCCCGACGGCACCCTCGCCGACCGCGAGGTGGCGGCCCGGCTCGTCTCCGAGGCGCTCGGCTGGGACGTCGTACCTCCCACCTGGCTGCGCGACGGGCCGCACGGCCCCGGGATGGTCCAGGTCTGGCAGGAGCCGGACCCTGAGCAGGAGGCGGTGACCCTGGTCGAGGAGGGCCGCATGCCGTCCGGTTGGAAGCACGTCTTCGACGGCGTCGACGGCCGCGACCTGCCGGTGTCGCTCGTGCACGAGGACTCCGAGCCGCTGCGGCGGATGGCGGTCTTCGACGTGCTCGTCAACAACGCCGACCGCAAGGGCGGCCACGTGCTGGAGATGAACGGCGGCCACCGCTACGGCGTGGACCACGGCGTCACCTTCCACGTCGAGCACAAGCTCCGCACCGTCCTGTGGGGCTGGCTGGGCGAGCCGGTCCCCGAGGACGACCTGGCGGAGGTGCTGCGCGTCGGCAAGGAGCTGGGCGGCCCGCTCGGCGACCGGCTCGCGGTGCACCTCACCGACCCGGAGATCGACGCCGCGGCCACCCGGTGCCGCCGGCTCTCCGAGCGCGCCGTCATGCCGGCCCCCCGCGGGTCCTACCCGGCGATCCCGTGGCCGCCCTTCTGATCGGGACATCCCGCAGACCGAGCCGGAGGGTGAGCCCTTAGGCTTCCGGCATGCGTGCGTGGTCTGCCCCGGAGGTGCCCCGGCTGCCCGAGGTGGGGCCGCCGGTGGTGCTCTTCGACACGGCCACCGGGAGCAAGGTCACGACCGCTCCCGAGGGACCCGCTCGGCTCTACGTCTGCGGCATCACGCCCTACGACGCCACGCACCTGGGCCACGCGGCCAACTACATCGCCTTCGACCTGCTCAACCGGGCCTGGCGCAGCGCCGGCCACGAGGTGGTCTTCGTCGAGAACGTCACCGACGTCGACGACCCGCTGCTCGAGCGGGCCACCAAGGTGAACGTCGACTGGACCGAGCTCGCCGAGCGCGAGACCGAGCTTTTCCGGCAGGACATGCAGGCCCTCCGGGTGCTCCCGCCCGACCACTACATCGGGGCGGTCGAGTCGATCCCCCTCGCGGTGGCGATGATCGAGCGGCTGCAGGACGCCGGCTCGGTCTACAAGGTCGACGACGACCTCTACTTCTCGGTCACCGCGGACCCGGCGTTCGGCCAGGAGTCCGGCTACGACCGCGACACGATGCTGGCGCTGTTCGCCGAGCGCGGGGGCGACCCCGACCGTCCCGGCAAGAAGGACCCGCTGGACTGCGTCGTCTGGCGCGGCCCACGCGACGACGAGCCGTCCTGGGACAGCCCGCTCGGTCCCGGCCGGCCCGGCTGGCACATCGAGTGCGCGGCGATAGCCGGTGAGTACCTCGGGTTCGGTTTCGACGTCCAGGGCGGCGGCAGCGACCTGATCTTCCCCCATCACGAGATGTGCGCGGGCCACGCGCAGGTGGCCGCGCCGCCCGGCCCGTTCGCCAAGCTCTACAGCCACACCGGGATGGTCGCCTACGACGGCCAGAAGATGTCGAAGTCGCTCGGCAACCTGGTCTTCGTCTCGGCGCTCCGCAACAGCGACGTCGACCCGATGGCGATCCGGCTGGCGCTGCTGCGCCATCACTTCCGCACCGACTGGGAGTGGCTGGACAGCGAGCTCTGGGACGCTGTCGACACCCTTGTCGACTGGCGCCGCGCCCTGTCCCTCGGCGCGGGGGCTCCGGCCGCGCCGGTCGTCACCGAGGTGCTCGCAGCGCTGGCCGACGACCTCGACGCCCCGCGGGCCCTGGCCGCCGTACAGGCCTGGGTCGACGCGACCCTCGGCAGCACCGGCCACCTCGCCGACACCTCTGACGCGGACGCCGCGCTCACCGTGCACTCGCTGCTCGACGCGGCCCTCGGCCTGGCGCTGTAGTGCAGGAGCCAGACCAGGCCGCCGGCTACTCCCCGCCGTTGCGGCGCTTGAGGTAGCGCTCGAACTCGCGGGCGATGGCCTCACCGGAGGCCTCGGGGAGCTCGGTGGTGTCGCGGGTCTCCTCGAGGGACCGGACGTAGTCGGCGACGTCCTCGTCCTCCTCGGCGAGCTCGTCGACCCCGCGCTCCCACGCGCGGGCGTCCTCGGGCAGGTCGCCGAGCGGGATGCTGGCCTCCAGCAGGTCCTCGAGCTGGCCGAGCAGGGCGAGCGTCGCCTTGGGGCAGGGCGGCTGGGCCACGTAGTGCGGCACCGCCGCCCAGTAGGACACCGCAGGGATGTCGAGCTTGGCGCAGGCGTCCTGGAGCACCCCGACGATGCCGGTCGGCCCTTCGTAGGTCGACTGCTCGAGCTTGAGCCGGTCGACCAGCTCCGGCTCGGTGGCCGTCCCCGAGACCGGGATGGGCCGGGTGTGGGGGGTGTCCGCGAGCAGCGCGCCGAGCGTGACCACCAGCTGGCCGCCCAGGTCGTCGCACGCCGCGAGCAGCTCGGCGCAGAACTGGCGCCACTTCATGTTCGGCTCGATGCCCCGCAGCAGGATGATGTCGCGGTCGAGGTCGGGCGGAGACGCGATCGCCAGCGTGGTGCCGGGCCAGGTGACGCGGCGGTGCCCGGCGGGGTCGGTGCCGACGATCGGCCGGTTGACCTGGAAGTCGTAGAACTCGTCGGGGTCGATGGCGCCCACCACCCGGGCGTTCCAGACGCGCATCAGGTGGTCGACGGCCGAGGAGGCGGCGTCGGCAGCGTCGTTCCAGCCCTCGAAGGCCGCGATGACGACGGGGTCGACCAGACCGTCGATCTCCTCGAGCTCAATCACGAGGCGAGTCTAGGTCTGCGGTGAGGATTCGGACGGTGAGACGGCCCAGTGCCACCATTCGGGAATGGAGTCCACCCAGTGGACGCTGTTTCCTAGGCTTGTCACCCAACGCCACCACGGCCGTTGTACAGGCCGACCGGCGCGAGAGGAGGCACCGTGAGCGAGCCCGACTGGCGCCCGGACGCCACCGAGGCGCTGACCGCCGCCCTCGAGGCGCGGATCCTCGTCATCGACGGCGCGATGGGTACGGCGATCCAGCGCGACCGCCCTTCCGAGGCGGGCTACCGCGGCGAGCGGTTCGCCGACTGGCCCTCCGACCTGCAGGGCAACAACGACCTGCTCACGCTGACCCAGCCCGAGATCATCGCGGGGATCCACCGCGAGTACCTCGAGGCCGGCGCGGACATCATCGAGACCAACACCTTCAACGCCACCGCGATCTCGCTCGCGGACTACGGCATGGAGGCGCTCGCCTACGAGCTCAACCTCGAGGCGGCCAGGCTGGCGCGGAAGGCCGCTGACGGCGCCGGCAGCGCCGAGCGGCCGCGCTACGTCGCGGGCGCGCTCGGGCCGACGACCCGCACGGCGTCCATCTCGCCCGACGTCAACGACCCCGCCGCCCGCAACGTGTCCTTCGACCAGCTCGTGGCGGCCTACTCGGAGTCGACGCGCGGCCTGCTCGACGGCGGCTCCGACCTGCTCTTCATCGAGACGATCTTCGACACCCTCAACGCCAAGGCGGCGATCTTCGCCGTGGAGACGGTCTTCGAGGAGTGCGGGCGCCGCTGGCCGGTCATCGTCTCCGGCACCATCACCGACGCCTCGGGGCGCACCCTGTCCGGCCAGGTGACCGAGGCGTTCTGGGACTCCATCCGCCACGTCAGCCCGATCGCGGTGGGCCTCAACTGCGCCCTCGGCGCCAAGGAGATGCGTCCCTACATCGCCGAGATGTCGCGGATCGCCGACTCCTTCGTCTCCTGCTACCCCAACGCGGGGCTGCCCAACGCCTTCGGTGAGTACGACGAGGCCCCGGAGGAGACCGCCGCGGTCCTCGGCGAGTTCGCCGAGGCGGGCTACGTCAACCTGGTCGGCGGCTGCTGCGGCACGACTCCGGCGCACATCGCCGCCATCGCCGCCGCCGTCGAGGGCAAGCAGCGCCGGGAGACCCACGCGCTGAGCCCCGCCATGCGGCTGTCCGGCCTCGAGCCGTTCACGCTCACCGCGGACAGCCTGTTCGTGAACGTGGGGGAGCGGACCAACATCACCGGCTCCGCGAAGTTCCGCAACCTCATCAAGGCCGGCGACTACGACACCGCGCTGGCGGTGGCCCTGCAGCAGGTCGAGAACGGCGCGCAGGTCATCGACATCAACATGGACGAGGGCATGATCGACGGTGTCGCCGCGATGGATCGCTTCACCAAGCTGATCGCGTCCGAGCCCGACATCAGCCGGGTCCCGATCATGGTCGACTCCTCCAAGTGGGAGGTGATCGAGGCCGGCCTGAAGAACGTGCAGGGCAAGCCGATCGTCAACTCGATCTCCATGAAGGAGGGCGAGGACAAGTTCCGCGAGCAGGCCCGGCTCTGCCTCAAGTACGGCGCCGCCGCGGTCGTGATGGCCTTCGACGAGGACGGCCAGGCCGACAACCTCGAGCGCCGCAAGGCCATCTGCGAGCGCGCCTACCGGATCCTGGTCGACGAGGTCGGGTTCTCACCCGACGACATCATCTTCGACCCGAACGTCTTCGCCGTCGCGACGGGCATCGAGGAGCACGCGACCTACGGCCAGGACTTCATCGAGGCCACGCGCTGGATCAAGCAGAACCTGCCGGGCGCCAAGGTGTCCGGTGGCATCTCCAACGTCAGCTTCTCCTTCCGCGGCAACAACCCGGTCCGCGAGGCCATCCACGCTGTCTTCCTCTACCACGCCATCGAGGCCGGCCTCGACATGGGCATCGTCAACGCCGGTGCGCTGGTCGTCTACGACCAGGTCGAGCCCGAGCTGCGCGAGCGGATCGAGGACGTCGTCCTCAACCGCCGTCCCGACGCCGCCGAACGGCTGCTGGAGATCGCCGAGGCACACAACAAGCAGGGTGAGGTCACCGAGGCGGAGGCCGAGGAGTGGCGCTCCCTGCCCGTCGGCGAGCGGATCACCCACGCGCTCGTCAAGGGCATCGACGCCCACGCCGAGAGCGACACCGAGGAGCTCCGCCTGGAGATCTCGGAGCGCGGCGGCCGCCCGATCGAGGTGATCGAGGGGCCGCTGATGGACGGCATGAACGTCGTCGGCGACCTGTTCGGGGCCGGCAAGATGTTCCTGCCGCAGGTCGTGAAGTCGGCCCGGGTGATGAAGAAGGCCGTCGCCTACCTCATCCCGTTCATCGAGCAGGAGAAGCTCGACAACCCGGAGTACGCCACGGCCAAGGACACCAACGGCACGATCGTCATGGCGACGGTCAAGGGCGACGTCCACGACATCGGCAAGAACATCGTCGGGGTGGTGCTCCAGTGCAACAACTACGAGGTCGTCGACCTCGGCGTCATGGTGCCGGCGCAGAAGATCCTGGACACCGCGATCGAGATCGGCGCGGACGCCGTCGGCCTCTCCGGCCTGATCACCCCGTCGCTCGACGAGATGGTCAACGTGGCCTCCGAGATGCAGCGACGCGGTTTCGAGGTCCCGCTGATGATCGGCGGTGCGACCACGTCGCGCGCGCACACCGCGGTGAAGGTCGACGGGAAGTACGACGGCCCGGTGGTGTGGGTGAAGGACGCCTCGCGCTCGGTCCCGACCCTCGCCGCCCTGCTCAGCGACGCGCAGCGGCCCAAGCTCCTCGCCGACGTGAAGAAGGACTACGACTCCCTGCGCGAGCGGCACGCCGCCAAGCACGACCGGCCGATGATCACGCTCCAGCAGGCCCGCGACAACCGCACGCCGATCACCTGGGACGGCTACGAGCCGCCGGCGCCCAAGGAGCCGGGCATCCACGTGCTCGAGTCCTACGACCTGGCCGAGCTGCGCGACTACATCGACTGGCAGCCGTTCTTCAACGCCTGGGAGATGAAGGGCAAGTTCCCCGACATCCTGCACAACCCGACCACGGGTGAGACCGCCCGCGCGCTCTACGACGACGCGCAGGCCATGCTCGACCGGGTCATCGCCGAGAAGTGGCTGACGGCGAACGGCGTGTTCGGCTTCTTCCCCGCGAGCGCGGTGGGCGACGACATCGAGGTCTACACCGACGAGTCCCGCTCCGAGGTCCTCTCCACACTGCACAACCTCCGCCAGCAGGGCGAGCACCGCGAGGGGGTCCCCAACCGGTCGCTGGGCGACTTCGTCGCGCCCCGCGAGACCGGTCTGCCCGACCACGTCGGCGCCTTCGCGGTCACGGCAGGGCTCGGCGCCCAGGACCGGATCCTCGACTTCAAGAAGGCCAACGACGACTACTCCGCGATCTTGCTCGAGTCGCTCGCCGACCGGCTCGCCGAGGCCTTCGCGGAGCGGCTCCACCAAAGGGTCCGCACCGAGTTCTGGGGCCACGTGCCCGACGAGCAGCTCGCCAACGAGGACCTGATCGCCGAGAAGTACCAAGGCATCCGCCCCGCCCCGGGCTATCCCGCGTGCCCCGAGCACACCGAGAAGCAGACCCTCTGGGAGCTGCTCGACGTCCAGGCCAACACCGGGATCGAGCTCACCGAGAGCATGGCGATGTGGCCGGGCGCCGCCGTGTCGGGCTGGTACCTCAGCCACCCGCAGTCGCAGTACTTCGTCGTCGGTCGACTGGCCCGGGACCAGATCCAGGACTACGCCGAGCGCAAGGGCTGGACCGTCGCCGAGGCCGAGAGGTGGCTCTCGCCCAACCTCGGCTACGACCCGGACGACTGAGGCGGCGGGCGCCCTGATGAAGGCGGTCCTGTGGGACATGGACGGCACGCTGGTCGACACCGAGCCCTACTGGATCGCGACCGAGCAGGCGATGGCCGAGAAGTACGGCGCGACGTGGACCCACGCCGACGCCCTGCACCTGGTCGGGAGCGACCTCATCGACTCCGGTCGCTACATCAAGGACGCGATGGGGCTCGATCTCTCGCCCGAGCAGATCGTCGAGGAGCTGCTCGACGGCGTCGTCGCGAAGGTCGAGGTCGAGGTGCCGTGGCGGCCGGGGGCGGTCGAGCTGCTGTCGGCGCTGGCCGACGCGGGTGTCCGGTGCGGGCTCGTCACGATGTCCTACGAGCGGTTCGTGGCGCCGATCCTGGCCCGACTGCCCGCCGAGAGCTTCCGCGTGGTGGTGACCGGCGACCAGGTGCAGTTCGGCAAGCCGCACCCCGAGCCCTACCTGACGGCGGCCGCGGCGCTCGGCGTACCCCCCGAGGACTGCGTCGCGATCGAGGACTCCAACACGGGGGCCAAGTCGGCCGAGGAGGCCGGCTGTCTCGTGCTGGTGGTGGAGAACCACGTGCCGGTGCTCGAGGGTCCGGGCCGAGTGTTCCGCCAGAGCCTCGAGGGTCTGACCGTGCCTGAGCTGGCGGCCCTCGGCCGTCCATCAGTCGTGTGAGGACCGCCTCGACGTCGCGATCGAGCCGATCTCGCCGCGCAGCTCTGCCCGCACCGTCACAGCTCAGCGGCGACCGCGCGAGTGTCGCCGGACCCGCCGCCAGCGCCGGCGGACGGCCCGCTTGAGCCGAGCCCAGCGGGAGGGGGGAGCGGGCATCGGGAGCAGCTCGCCGCCCCAGGCGGGGCAGTGCGTCTTGAAGGCGCACCAGTCGCACGGCTTGCCGCGGCTGGGCAGGAACTCGCCGGTCGCCTTGGCCTGCTCGATCGCCTCCCAGAGCGCGTCGACCTTGCGCTCGGTCGCCAGGAGGTCCTCCTCGTCGGGCTCGTAGCGGACGATCTGACCGTCGCCGAGGTAGACCAGCTGGAGGACGGTCGGCACCACGCCGCGGCTGCGCCAGATGATCAGCGCGTAGATCCGCAGCTGGAACAGCGCGCGGGCCTCGAAACCCTCCGGGGGCGAGCTCCCGGACTTGTAGTCGACGACCCGCAGGGCGCCGTCGGGAGCGCGATCGAGCCGGTCGACGATGCCACGCAGCTGCAGCCCCGAGGGCAGCACCACCTCGACGTACGTCTCGCGCTCGGCGGGCTCGAGCCGAGTCGGATCCTCCAGTGTGAACCACCGGTCGACCACGGTGTGCGCGGACTCGAGCCAGGCCGCCTCCTCGAGGGTGACCGCCACCTCCCGCGCCTCCCTGGACCGCTCCTGCAGCCGCTCCCAGGTGGGCTCGACCATGCGGTGCGCCGCCGACGGCGTCCGGTCAGCGGCGGGCAGGTCGAAGATGTCCTCGAGGACCTGATGGACGAGAGTGCCGCGCACCGCGTCTGGGGACGAGCCCTCGGGCAGGCGGTCGATGGTGCGGTAGCGGAACAGAAGCGGGCAGGACAGGAAGTCGCCCGCCCGGCTGGGGGAGAGCACGCCACGCACCTTGCGGTCGATCGGCGCCGCACTCATCGAGCCCATGGCAGGCACGCTAGCCGCGGCCACCGACAGCGCCGGTCGGCCGGGGCAGGTCGGCTAGCGTGACCACGTGTCCGGACATCAGGCGAACCCTCCCACGCCTCGACCGGCGGGCACGTTCAAGATCGGCACGATCGCGGGCAGCGACGTGCTGGTCACGTCGTCGTGGTTCGTCGTCGCCGCCCTGATCGCGGTCGTGGTCGCACCGCGCGCGGAGGCCGTCCACCCCGGGCTGGGGTTCTGGAAGTACGTCGCGGGGCTCGCGTTCGCGATCATGCTCTACCTCTCGGTGCTCCTGCACGAGGCCTCGCACGCCTACATGGCGCGCCACTACGGCTTCCCGGTGTCCTCGATCACCCTGCACTTCCTCGGGGGCGTGACCGCGATCGAGGCGGAGGCCAAGAAGCCGCGCCAGGAGTTCTGGATCGCGGTCGTCGGCCCGCTCACGTCGCTGGCGCTCGGGGCCGCCGCGCTGGCCCTGTGGTTCGTCGTGCCCGGCGGACTGCTCCTGATGGTCGTCCAGGGGCTGGCCTTCGGCAACCTGCTGGTCGGCGCCCTCAACCTGGTCCCCGGGCTGCCGCTCGACGGCGGGCGGGTGCTCAAGGCCGCGGTCTGGCAGCTCACCGGCAGCATGCACCGTGGCACCGTCGTCGCCGCCTGGGGCGGCCGGGTCACCGCCTTCGCGGTGCTGCTGTGGCCGGTCGCGCAGGAGCAGATCTTCGGCATCGAGCCGGATCTCTTCGACTTCCTGCTGGCCTTCGTCATCGGCTTCTTCCTCTGGAACGGCGCCACCGCCTCGCTCCAGGCCGCCAAGGTCCGGCGCCGGCTGCCGCACCTGGTCGCGCGCAACCTCGCCCGCCGTACCCTCGCGGTCCCCGAGGACCTCCCGCTGGCAGAGGCCGTACGCCGCGCGCGTGAGGCCCAGGCAGGAGCGATCGTGACCGTCACCGGCAGCGGCCGGCCGGTCGGCGTGGTCAACGAGGCGGCCCTGCTCGCCACCCCCGAGGACCGCCGGCCCTGGTTGGCCGTCTCGACGGTCGCACGCGGGGTCGACGAGGGGCTGTCGCTGCCGGTGAGCATCACGGGCGAGGAGCTGGTCCGGGCCATCACTCGGTCGCCGGCGACGGAGTACCTCCTGGTCGAGGAGGACGGTTCCATCTACGGCGTGCTCACGACCACCGACGTGGACCTGGCGTTCAGGTCCGTCCCCGACTGAGCGATCCCCGTGCCGGACTGTAGTTTCGCGGGATGGCCGAGCGAAGCGAGTCCCCCGAGTGGTCGGGGGTGCACCGCGGCCCGCTGGGTGCGGGTGAGTGGGTGCGCCTCCTCGACGGGAAGGGCCGTCGACACAACTTCTGCCTCGAGCCCGGCAAACGGTTCTTCTCCAACAAGGGCCACCTCGAGCACGACGACCTGATCGGTCGCGAGGAGGGGTTCACGGTCACGTCGTCGGCCGGGGGTGAGTACCTCGTCTTCCGGCCGCTGCTCTCCGAGTTCGTCATCTCCATGCCGCGGGGCGCGGCGGTCATCTACCCCAAGGACGCCGCGCAGATCGTCGCGCTGGTCGACGTCTTCCCCGGGGCGCACGTGGTCGAGGCGGGCGCCGGGTCAGGTGCGCTCACCTGCTCGCTGCTGCGTGCCGTCGGTCCCGGTGGGCGCGTCACGTCCTACGAGCGGCGCGAGGAGTTCGCCGACGTGGCCCGCAGCAACGTCACGCAGTTCTTCGGTGGCGACCACCCGGCGTGGACCCTCCACGTGGGCGACCTGGCCGAGCTGTTGCCCCAGCACGGCGCCCAGACGGGGGAGCAGTGCGACCGGATCGTCCTCGACATGCTGGCGCCCTGGGAGTGCCTCGACGTCGCCGCCGACGCCCTCCGGCCGGGCGGGATCCTGTGCGCCTACGTCGCCACGACCACCCAGCTCTCGCGCTTCGTGGAGACGGTGCGGGTGCACGGTGGCTTCACCGAGCCCGCCGCCTGGGAGAGCCTGGTCCGCGACTGGCACGTCGAAGGGCTCGCCGTGCGGCCCGGCCACACGATGATCGGCCACACGGCGTTCCTCGTGACCGCCCGGCGGATGGCCCCCGGGCAGAAGCCGCCGCTCAAGCGACGCCGTCCCGCACCCGGCGCCTACGGCCCGGACTACCTCGGCCCCCGGCCACCCGGCGTACCCGTCGACCCGGCCGAGGACTGAGCGGCGAGCCCGGGGCGGAGGCCTCGGCGCAACCTCCGCGCGACAAGATCATCTTCATTTCGTGATCAACGCCGCGCGGATATCCCCTTGGACGACCGCTGTTCACGAGTAGGGTCGTTTTTCACAGGAGGTGACGCCCATGACTTCGGACAGCCCGGACAAGTCCAGCGGAGCCGCTGGGGGCAGGACCCCCGACGAGCTCATGAGCCAGGTGCGCTTCCTCGAGGCCGAGGTCGGAGACCTCCGCCGCCGTCTCAGCGACGCGCCGACCGGCTCCCGCGGCCTCGAGCTGCGCCTGGCGGACGCCCAGCGCTCGCTCGCCGCCGTGACCTCGCAGAACGAGCGCCTGGCCCAGACCCTGCGGGAGGCCCGCGACCAGATCATGAAGCTCAAGGAGGAGGTCGACCGGCTCGCGCAGCCGCCCGCCGGCTTCGGCACCTTCCTGAGCCGCAACGACGACGACTCGATCGACGTCTTCACCGGCGGCCGCAAGCTGCGGGTCAACGTCAGCCCGAGCGTCGACCTCGACCACCTCTTCCGTGGCCAGGAGGTCATGCTCAACGAGGCCCTCAACGTCGTCGCCGCCCTGGACTACGAGCAGGTCGGCGAGGTCGTGATGTTCAAGGAGCTGCTGGCAGACGGCGACCGCGCCCTCGTCATCGCCAGCGCGGACGAGGAGCGCGTCGTCCGCCTCGCCGAGCCGCTGCGCAACGACACGATCCGGGCCGGCGACTCGCTGCTGCTCGACACCCGAGCCGGCTACGTCTACGAGAAGGTCCCGAAGTCGGAGGTCGAGGAGCTCGTCCTCGAGGAGGTCCCCGACATCGACTACTCGTCGATCGGCGGGCTCAAGGGACAGATCGAGACCATCCAGGACGCGGTCGAGCTGCCCTACCTCCACCCCGAGCTGTTCAAGGAGCACGAGCTCAAGCCGCCCAAGGGCGTGCTGCTCTACGGCCCGCCCGGCTGCGGCAAGACGCTGATCGCCAAGGCGGTCGCCAACTCGCTGGCCAAGAAGGTGGCCGCCAAGACCGGCCAGGAGGGGAAGTCCTACTTCCTCAACATCAAGGGTCCCGAGCTGCTCAACAAGTACGTCGGTGAGACCGAGCGGCACATCCGGCTCGTCTTCCAGCGGGCCCGCGAGAAGGCCAGCGAGGGGACGCCGGTCATCGTGTTCTTCGACGAGATGGACTCGCTGTTCCGCACGCGTGGCTCCGGCGTCTCCTCCGACGTGGAGAACACCATCGTCCCCCAGCTGCTCAGCGAGATCGACGGTGTCGAGCTGCTCGAGAACGTGCTGGTCATCGGCGCCTCCAACCGCGAGGACATGATCGACCCAGCGATCCTGCGCCCCGGCCGTCTGGACGTGAAGATCAAGATCGAGCGGCCGGACGCGGAGTCCGCGCGCGACATCTTCAGCAAGTACCTCACCGTCACCCTGCCGCTGCACGCCGACGACCTCGGCGAGTTCGGCGGCGACCGCGACGCGACCGTGGCGGCGATGATCCAGGCCACGGTCGAGCGGATGTACACCGAGACCGAGGAGAACCGGTTCCTCGAGGTGACCTACGCCAACGGCGACAAGGAGGTCCTCTACTTCAAGGACTTCAACTCCGGCGCGATGATCCAGAACATCGTCGACCGCGCCAAGAAGATGGCGATCAAGGCGTTCCTCGACGAGCAGCAGCGTGGTCTCCGCGTCTCGCACCTGCTCCAGGCGTGTGTCGACGAGTTCAAGGAGAACGAGGACCTCCCCAACACCACCAACCCCGACGACTGGGCGCGGATCTCCGGCAAGAAGGGCGAGCGGATCGTGTTCATCCGCACGCTCATCACCGGCAAGTCCGGCACCGAGCCCGGCCGCTCGATCGACACCGTTCCCAACACCGGCCAGTATCTGTAGCTCCGACTGTCGGGAACTTCCTGACGCGCCGGTCCGTCTTCTAGGCACCACTCGGAATGCTGGAGGCAAGATGTTCTGGATCGGCGTAGCAGTTGTCCTGATCCTCCTCTTCGGACTGACGGGGCTGGGCGCGCGCCAGCGCCGAGGCACCCGCCCCGACCAGCTGAGCCGCGCGCCTGGCAAGAGCCAGGGTGAGGGCAGCGCCGGCGGCCACGCAGGGGGTTTCTGAGCAGTACAAGGCCGGCTTCGGCGACCCCGGTCGCGGACGCTAGGAGACAGAGATGCCCACTGCAGTCGTCGTGCTGGTCGTGGTCGCTGCGGCGGCCGCGCTGTTCTGGCTCGCCTGGTGGTCCAGCGGCCGCTCGAAGGGGCTCGGCCGCCGCAGCCGGTCCGGCGCCGGAGCCGACGGCTACGCGGGAGTGCAGGCCAACACCCGCCACTCCTCGATGGGCACGGACATCTCGGGCGGCGGCGGGCCGATCTGAGCCATGGACGTGTTCGCGGTCATCGCCGGTGCGGTGACACTGCTGGCCCTCGCGGCGGTCGGGACGCTCCTGGTGGGCGGCGTGCCCGACCGCAAGCCGCCAGCGGGGCCGCGGAGCAACGGCGACTTCGAGGTCTGGCCCTTCTTCTGACTCTCAGGTGACGTCGGCGACGCTCGCGGCGAGCCGCTCGACCAGCTCGGCCGCGTCGACCGTCAACGCCACGCCGTGGGCGCCACCGCCGAGGCTGATCCGGCCCGACAGCGAGGCGTCGGCGATCACCGGCAGCGGGGTCAGGCTGCCGAGTGGGGTGATCGTGCCGCGCACGTAGCCCGTGACGTCGTACGCCGTGTCCACGGAGGCCATGGACAGCCGGTTGACCCCCAGCACCGCGCGCAGCTTGGGCCACGCGATCTCCCGGTCGCCGGGCACCAGCACGAACACGTGCTCGCCCTCCGAGACCCTGACCACCATCGTCTTGACCAGCTGGTGCGGCTCCACACCGCGTGCGGCCGCGGCCTCCTCCAGCGAGCGCACCGGGCCGTGACGGGTCACCTCGTGGGCGATCCCCAGCTCTTCGGCTGCCGCAAGGGCGCGGGCCGAGTGGTCGTCGTTCAAGGCCGTGCTGCCGTGGCCAGCGAGACGAAGGTCCACGGCTTCCCGACGCCGGGCCCGGGCAGATAGGCCTGATCCAGCCGCTCGACCGTGAACCCGGCCCCTTCGAGGAGCGAGGGGACGTCGCGGGTCAGGTGGCAGCCGGCCGCGACCCGTCCCTGGAGCCCGTCCAGGCGCCGCTGCCACGCGGCCACCGTCGGATCCGGTGCGAGCCCGTGCTCGAGCACGTGGAAGGCGCCACCGGGGCGCAGCACGCGGCGTACCTCCGCGAGGGCGGTCTCGACGTCGGGGATCGTGCAGAGCGTGAACGTCGACAGCGCGGCGTCGTACGTCGCGTCCGCGGCGGCCAGCCGCTGCCCGTCCAGGCCCACCCTGTCGATCGGCACCGAGGCACGCGACCGGCGCTCGGCGGACAGCTCCCATCCGAGGTCGGACGGCTCCACGGCCTCGACCGAGGTGACCATGGCGGGGTAGGACCCGGCGTTCAGGCCGCTGCCGAAGCCGATCTCCAGCACCCGGCCGGCCAGTCCGGAGCACACCTCCCGGCGCAGCGCCATGACCGGGCGCGACGAGAGGCTCCTGTCGGCCAGGCGGGGGACGACGCGCTCTGACCACCAGCCCACCACCCCAACCTACGGGCCACGACCGACGCCGTGTCCTACCCGTAGGCTGGAACCATGTCTGTGCGACGCGTCATGGGGGCCGAGGTGGAGTACGGCATCTCGGTGGTGGGCCAGCCCCTGGCCAACCCCATGGTCGCGTCCTCGCAGGTGGTCAATGCCTACGCGTCGGCGACGGTGAAGGCACGCCGGGCGCGCTGGGACTTCGAGGAGGAGTCGCCGCTGCGCGACGCACGCGGCTTCGACATGTCGCGTCAGATCGCGGACCCGACCCAGCTCACCGACGAGGACCTCGGCCTGGCCAACGTCATCCTGACCAACGGCGCCCGGCTCTACGTCGACCACGCGCACCCGGAGTACTCCACTCCCGAGGTCACCACGCCGCTCGACATCGTGCGCTGGGACAAGGCCGGCGAGCTGGTCATGCTCGACGCCTCCCGCCGGGCCGGACAGCTCCCGGGTGGCAACCCGATCGTCTGCTACAAGAACAACACCGACAACAAGGGCGCCTCCTACGGCGCCCACGAGAACTACCTGATGCGCCGCTCGACGCCGTTCGCGGACATCGTGCGGCACCTCACGCCGTTCTTCGTGAGCCGGCAGGTCTTCACCGGCGCCGGCCGGGTCGGGATGGGCCAGGACGGCCGCGAGCACGGCTACCAGATCACCCAGCGAGCCGACTTCTTCGAGGTCGAGGTGGGGCTCGAGACCACGCTCAAGCGGCCGATCATCAACACCCGCGACGAGCCGCACGCCGACCCGGAGAAGTACCGCCGCCTGCACGTGATCATCGGCGATGCCAACCTCGCCGAGATCTCGACCTACCTCAAGGTCGGCACGACCGCCCTGGTGCTGACGATGATCGAGGAGCGGTTCATCACCCGCGACCTGACGATCGACGGCTCGGTCTCGGCGCTGCGGGCGATCTCGCACGACCCGACGCTCAAGCAGACCGTGACCCTGACCGACGGCCGCACCCTGACCGGCATCCAGCTCCAGCTGGAGTACCTCGACCTGGCCCGCAAGTACGTCGAGGACAGGCTCGGCGCCGACGCGGACGACCAGACCCTCGACGTGCTCGCGCGCTGGGAGTCGGTGCTCGACCGGCTGGAGCGCGACCCGATGCTGCTGGCCGGCGAGCTGGACTGGGTGGCCAAGCTGAAGCTCCTGGAGCAGTACCGCCAGCGCGACGGCCTGGAGTGGGACGACGCCAAGCTGCAGCTGATCGACCTCCAGTACTCCGACATCCGGCCCGAGAAGGGGCTCTACCACCGCCTCGTGCAGGCCGGCCGGATCGAGCGGCTCCTCGACGACGCCTCGGTCGAAGCGGCCATGCACGACCCGCCGGAGGACACCCGCGCCTACTTCCGGGGACGGTGCCTCGAGAAGTTCTCCTCCGAGGTGGCCGCGGCCTCCTGGGACTCGGTGATCTTCGACCTGCCTGGCCGGGAGTCGCTCCAGCGTGTCCCCACCATCGACCCGCTCCGCGGGAGCAAGGCCCACGTCGGCGCCCTGCTCGACCGCTCGGAGACCGCGGCAGCGCTGGTCGCCGAGCTGACGAGGTAGCCCGGTGCACGTGGTCGACCGGTCGCGGTCGGCGTCCAGCGCCCTGCTGTGGTCCCGTCGCCGGGCTCGCCCGACCTTCCTTCGCCACGCGAAGGTCACTCGTTCCTCGTGGACTTCACTGCTCACTCGATAGGGTCGTGCCATGGCCCAGGAGCAGAAGCAGCCGCGCAAGGCGTCCGAGGTGGAGGAGTCCACCGAGGCCGTCACGGAGAGCGACGTCGCGGAGCGCAAGGAAGCGCTCGACGACGACGTCGACGCCATCCTCGACGAGATCGACGACGTGCTGGAGACCAACGCCGAGGACTTCGTGAAGTCCTTCATCCAGAAGGGCGGGGAGTGACTCCCTCCAACAGTGGGGGCAACCCCCGACTTCCGGCCGCGTTCCTGCAGCCCGGCGTCTCGTCGTTCGCCGACTTCCTCGCCGAGCAGGCGCCCGACCTGCTCCCGTCGCGGCGCGCGGTGCCGCAAGGGCAGGCGGGCGACCTCGCCCCTCACGGCACCACGATCGTGGCGGCGACGTTCCCCGGCGGCGTGGTGATGGCCGGTGACCGGCGCGCCACCATGGGCAACATCATCGCGCAGCGCGACATCGAGAAGGTCTTCCCGGCCGATGAGTTCTCCGCGGTCGGCATCGCCGGCACCGCGGGCATCGCGGTCGAGATGGTCCGGCTGTTCCAGACCGAGCTCGAGCACTACGAGAAGATCGAGGGCACGACGCTCTCGATGGACGGCAAGGCCAACCGGCTCTCGGCGCTGATCCGCGGCAACCTGGCCATGGCCATGCAGGGCCTCGCCGTCGTCCCGCTGTTCGCGGGCTACGACATCGACGCCGGCTTCGGCCGGATCTTCAGCTACGACGTGACGGGCGGCCGCTACGAGGAGACCGCGTTCCACTCCGTGGGCTCGGGCTCGATGTTCGCCCGCGGCGCGCTCAAGAAGCTCTACCGCGAGGACCTCGACCTCGCGGGTGCGGTCGAGGTCGTCATCCAGGCGCTCTACGACGCGGCCGACGACGACTCCGCGACCGGCGGCCCCGACCTGACCCGCCGCATCTTCCCGGTGATCCAGGTGATCACGGTCGAGGGCGGCCGCCGGATCCCCGACGACGAGGTGGCGCAGGTCGCCGACCGGGTGATCGCGGCCCGGATGGCGCGACCCGACGGCCCCGGAGCCCCGCTGACGGGAGGACACGCGTCGTGAGCATGCCGTTCTACGTCTCACCCGAGCAGCTCATGAAGGACCGGGCCGACTTCGCGCGCAAGGGCATAGGGCGCGGCCGGTCGATGGTCGCCGTCCAGTACGCCGACGGCATCCTGCTGGCCTCGGAGAACGTCTCGCAGGCGCTCCACAAGGTCTCCGAGATCTACGACCGGATCGCCTTCGCCGCGGTCGGCCGCTACAACGAGTTCGAGAACCTCCGGATCGCCGGCGTGCGCCTCGCCGACATGCGGGGCTACGCCTACGACCGTCGCGACGTCACCGCCCGCGGGCTGGCCAACGCCTACGCCCAGACGCTCGGCACGATCTTCTCCAGTGGTGGCGAGAAGCCCTACGAGGTGGAGATCTTCGTCGCCGAGATCGGCGATGCCGCGGCGGACGACCAGATCTACCGGCTCACCTACGACGGGCAGGTCGCCGACGAGCACGGCTACGGCGTGATCGGCGGCGCCGCCGACGTGGTCTCGGGCTACCTGTCCGAGCACTACCAGGACGGCGCCACGCTCGACGAGGCACTGAGCCTCGCGGTGGCGGCCCTCGGCCGGTCGACCAACGAGCGCGGCGAGCCCGACGACCGGGTGATCCCGGTCAAGGACCTCGAGGTCGCGGTGCTCGACCGGACCCGCGCCCAGCCCCGGAAGTTCAGCCGGCTTCGTCCCAGCCGGCTCGAGTCCATGCTGGGCGACCGTGGGCCGACCACGACCAACCCGGTCGAGGAGGGTGCCGAGCACCCGCCCGGCACCGCCGCGACCGACGCGGACCCCGACGACCCGACGGACCCGACCGACCAGGTCAGCGGCGACGCGCCGCCGCTCGAGGACCCGGTGGCGCCGCCGCCAGTCGCGCCTCCGCCAGACCCGTCCGCCCCGTAGGGTTGGGGGCGTGGACCGGCGCATCTTCGGCATCGAGAACGAGTACGGCGTCACGTGCACGTTCAAGGGCCAGCGGCGGCTGAGCCCCGACGAGGTCGCCCGCTACCTGTTCCGCAAGGTCGTGAGCTGGGGCCGGAGCAGCAACGTCTTCCTCCGCAACGGCGCCCGGCTCTACCTCGACGTGGGCAGCCACCCCGAGTACGCCACCCCGGAGTGCGACGACGTCGTCGAGCTGGTCACCCACGACAAGGCGGGGGAGCGGGTGCTCGAGGGGCTGCTCCTCGACGCCGAGCAGCGGCTGCACGACGAGGGCATCGCCGGCGAGATCTACCTGTTCAAGAACAACACCGACTCGGCCGGCAACTCCTACGGCTGCCACGAGAACTACCTGGTCGGGCGGGCCGGCGAGTTCAGCCGCCTCGCCGACGTGCTGATCCCGTTCCTGGTGACCAGGCAGATCGTGGTCGGGGCCGGCAAGATCACCCAGACGCCGCGTGGTGCGTCCTACAGCGTCTCGCAGCGCGCCGAGCACATCTGGGAGGGCGTCTCCAGCGCGACCACCCGCTCGCGGCCGATCATCAACACCCGCGACGAGCCCCACGCCGACGCCGAGAAGTACCGCCGCCTGCACGTCATCGTCGGCGACTCCAACATGAGCGAGACCACCACCATGCTCAAGGTGGCCTCCTGCGACCTGGTCCTCCGGATGATCGAGGAGGGCGTGGTGATGCGCGACCTCACGATGGAGAACCCGATCCGGGCCATCCGCGAGATCAGCCACGACGTCACCGGGCGCAGGAAGGTGAGACTCGCCAACGGCCGTGAGGCCAGCGCCCTGGAGATCCAGGGGGAGTACCTCAGCAAGGCCCGCGACTTCGTCGACCGGCGCCAGATCAGCACGCCGACCATCGAGGCGGCGCTCGACCTGTGGGAGCGGGGGCTCAAGGCGGTCGAGTCCGACGATCTCGGCCTGGTGGACCGCGAGATCGACTGGGTCATCAAGTGGAAGCTGATCGACCGCTACCGCGCCAAGCACGGCCTGCCGCTGGGCCACGCGCGGATCGCCCAGCTGGACCTCGCCTACCACGACATCCACCGCGGCCGGGGCCTCTACTACCTGCTCGAGCGCCGCGGGATGGTCGCCAGGGTCACGACGGACCTGAAGATCTTCGAGGCCAAGTCGGTGCCGCCGCAGAACACCCGGGCCCGGCTGCGCGGTGAGTTCATCCGCCGCGCGCAGGAGCGTCGTCGCGACTTCACCGTCGACTGGGTCCACCTCAAGCTCAACGACCAGGCTCAGCGCACCGTGCTCTGCAAGGACCCGTTCCGCGCCTACGACGAGCGGGTCCAGAGGCTGATCGACGGGATGTGACCGCCGAGGCGGGTGCCCGCACCGCGATCTCGACAGGCTCGATCTGCGTTGGGTCACGTTCCAGCATCAGGTCCCCAGCGATGTGAGAACTCTCAGCCTCGCCCGTTAGGGTTCCGCCGTGCTTCCCGTGCCTCGACGTCGCCGCATCAAGCTGACCATCGTCCCTGCGCTGCTCGCCTGCAGCGCGATGTTTCTCGCGGCCTGTGGCGACGACAGCCCGTCCGGCGACCCGCTCACCGGGGGCAAGACCCTCGACCGCCTCGACGCGGTCACCATCTCCGGCGACGTGGGCTCGGCGCCCGAGGTGAAGTGGAAGGGCGAGATGAAGGCCGGCAAGGTCGAGACCGAGACCGTCACCGAGGGCGACGGCGAGACGCTCGAGGCCGACGACGACGTGCTGGCGCACCTGTGGATCGGCAACGGCTACTCCCAGGAGACGGCGTTCTCGACCTACGACGAGAAGAAGGCCGAGCTCCTCACGGTCAACGATCAGCTGCCCGAGTTCCTCGCCGGCATCACCGACGCCAAGGTCGGCTCACGGCTGGCCGTCACCGCTTCGGCCGAGGAGGCGTTCGGCGCGACGGGCAACTCCCAGCTCGGCATCGCCAACAAGGACACGGTCCTGGTGCTCGTCGACCTCGTGTCCAAGGTGCTGGAGAAGCCGGAGGGCGAGGAGACTCCGGCCCCGTCCTGGATGCCCAAGCCGAAGTACAGGGACGGCGTCATCCGCGGCTTCGACTTCAGCGAGGCCCCCGACCCGACCGGCGACCTGCGCAAGGTCCAGCTGATCAAGGGCACCGGCCCGCGCGTGAAGAAGGGCCAGACGATCGCGGTCCGCTACCTCGGGCAGGCCTTCGACGGCGACAAGCCCTTCGACCAGAACTTCGGCGACACCGGCACCGGCGAGCCGACGACGTTCAGCATCGGCACCGGCGCCGTCATCAAGGGCTGGGACAAGGGCCTGGACGGCATGCCGGTGGGCTCCCGGGTGGTCCTGGAGATCCCGTCGGAGCTCGGCTACGGCGCCGAGGGCAGCCCTGACAGCGGCATCCCCAAGGACGCCACGCTGGTGTTCATGATCGACATCCTCGCCGCGGCGTAGCGTTCTGAGGCTTCGAGGCTCGCTGGCGCTCGCACCTCGGGCGGCGTCGGCCTCAGGGATGGCAGGATCACAGGCATGACGGCGGGCAAGAGCGAGCGACTGCTCAACCTGCTGATCATGCTGCTCGTGCAGCGGCACTACGTCGCCAAGGAGCGGATCCGGGAGATCCTCTACCCCGACTCCACCCAGGACGCGTTCGAGAAGATGTTCGAGCGCGACAAGGACGAGCTGCGCAGCCTCGGTGTGCCCATCGAGGTGGGCCAGATGGACGCGTTCTTCGACGACGAGCCCGGCTACCGGATCCGGCCCGACGAGTTCGCCCTGCCCGACATCAGCCTGACCGCCGACGAGGCCGCCGTGGTCGGCCTGGCCACGAAGGTCTGGCAGCACGCTCGGCTGGCCGAGGCCACCACCGAGGCGGTCCGCAAGCTCACCGCTCTGGGCGTCGACGTGGACCTGACCGCCCTCGACATCGTCGAGCCGCGGCTGACGGCCGACGAGCCGTCGTTCGACGTGTTCTGGGAGGCCACCCAGGAGCGGACGCCCGTGGTCTTCGACTACATCCGTTCCGGAGACACCGAGGTGCGCACCCGCCACCTCCAGCCGTGGGGCGTGGCGCGCTACTCCGGCCGCTGGTACGTCGTCGGCTTCGACACCGACCGTGAGGCCGAGCGGATCTTCCGGCTCTCCCGGGTGCAGGGCCGCGCGACCCAGGAGGGGGCTGCCGGCTCCTACGAGGTCCCGGCCGGCACCGACGTGAGCGAGGTGGCTCGGCGGCTCGCTCCCGAGCCCTCGACCGAGCGAGTGGTGCTGCTGGTGCGCAAGGGAGCCGGCCACACGCTCCGGCGCGGCGCCGACCGGCTCGAGGAGGGCGTCGCAGGCCCGGACACCGAGTCGATCTGGGACCGGCTCGTGCTCGAGCGGGGCTCGGTGGGGCTGGCCGATGAGGTGCTGGGCTACGGGGCCGACGTCTACGTCGAGGAGCCCGCCCAGCTCCGCGACCGCGTCGTACGCCGCCTGCGGACGGCCATCGACGGCCCGGAGGAGGCCGCGTGAGCGCCCCGCCCAGCGCCAAGGACCAGGTGGCGCGGCTGCTGACCCTGGTGCCCTACCTGCACGCGCACGGCGAGGTCCGCCTCGACGAGGCGGCCCGGGCCCTGGGCGTCGGCCCGGACCAGCTGTTCGGAGACCTCAAGGTGCTCTTCATGTGCGGCCTGCCGGGCGGCTACCCCGACGACCTCATCGACGTGGACATCGACGCGCTGGAGGGGCCGGACGGCCTCCGCGCCGACGGCGTCATCAAGGTGTCCAACGCCGACTACCTCACCCGGCCGCTGCGGCTCAGCCCGACCGAGGCGTCCGCGGTCATCGTGGCGCTGCGGGCACTCCGCAACGGCGCCAAGGACGACACCCGCGAGGTGGTCGACCGGGCCCTGGCCAAGCTGGAGGCTGCGGCCGCCCAGGGGTCGGCACAGGGCCGGGCCACGGCCCAGATAGACCCCGGCGACGGCGCCGCCGACACCGACCTGGCCCTGCTCGCCAGCCAGCTCCAGACGGCGGCCGACCGCGGCCGACAGGTGCGGCTGAGCTACTACGTCCCGAGCCGCGACGAGCAGTCCGACCGGGTGGTCGACCCGCGCGGGGTGGTCACGGCCGAGGGCAACCTCTACCTCGACGCCTGGTGTCACAGCGCGGAGGCACCGCGACTGTTCCGGCTCGACCGCATCGACCGGGCGGAGGTGCTCGACGACCCGGTCGAGACGCCTCAGGAGGGGCCGCGAGACCTGGGCGACGGCATCTTCAGCCAGTCCACCGACGTCACCCCGGTCACGCTGCTCCTGGAGCCCGAGGCGCGCTGGATGACGTCCTACTACCCCGTCGAGGAAATCCGCGAGGTCGGTCAGGACCGAATGGAGGTCGTGCTGCTCGTCGCCGACGAGCGCTGGCTGACGCGCCTCATGCTGCGGCTGGCACCGCACGCGACGGTCCTGTCGCCCCCGGCCTACGCCGAGACGTTCATGGCCGCCGCACAGCGGGCGCTCAGCCTGTACGCCTGAACGGCGAGTACGCTTGTGACCACTGCACCGACCATGTGAGGACCTCATGACACCGCTGCTCATCGGAGGGCTCGGCACCCCCGAGCTGCTCATCATCCTGGCCGTCCTCATCCTGCTCTTCGGTGCCGCCAAGCTGCCCGAGCTGGCTCGGGGCAGCGGACGGGCACTGCGGATCTTCAAGGCCGAGACCAAGGGCCTGATGGACGACGACGATGACGAGACCACCGCCGCGGACCAGGCCCCGTCGTCGGCCTCCCACGCCACGCCCGCCCAGAGCCAGGCCCAGCTCGAGCTCGAGGCCCGACAGCGCGACCTCGCGCAGCGCCAGGCCCAGCTCGACGCGGAGGCCGAACGGCTCCGCGGCGACACCGCCTGACCTGCGCCCTCTCATCGAACGTCGTTGATCAAGCGCATCGCGGGGCTCCTCAAGGGGAGCCCGCATCACCCTGTCGGCTCGGACGGGCGGATGGCTCTGTCGGACCACCTGCGGGAGCTGCGGGCCCGGATCATCCGGTCCACGCTGGTCGTGATCGTCGGGTTCTGCATCGCGCTGTACTTCTACGACGACCTCTACCAGCTGATCCTGCATCCCTACGAGCAGGCGAAGGAGCAGCTGCCCAAGGGCACCGAGAGCGAGGCCGTCCTCAGCGGCGTGGCGGCCGGACTGACCTTCCAGCTCAAGCTCTGCGGCCTGGCGGCGCTGGTCGGCTCCTCGCCGTACTGGCTCTACCAGATCTGGGCCTTCATCCTGCCCGGGCTGCACGCCACCGAGCGCAAGTGGTCACGGATCTTCGCCGCCATCGCCGGGCCGCTCTTCTTCGCGGGGGTCGCGGTCGGCTACTACGTCCTGCCCAAGGCGATCACCGTCCTGATCGGGTTCACCCCCGGAGGCGTCAAGAACCTCGTCGAGTTCACCGCCTTCTTCTCCTTCATCAGCCGGATGCTGCTGATCTTCGGCATCTCCTTCGAGATCCCCCTCTTCGTCGTGATGCTCAACCTCGCCGGCGTGGTCTCGGGGCGCCAGCTCGGCAAGTACCGCCCCTGGATCATCGTCGGGACCTTCGTCTTCGCCGCCGTCGGCACACCGTCGACCGATCCGTTCTCGATGCTCTTCCTCGCGGTGCCGATGCTGGCCCTGTTCCTCCTCGCCGAGGTGATCGCACGACTGGTCGACCGGGCCCGCGGTCGTGGCCATGGCTCGACCGACCAGTGGGCGGACGACGAGGTCTCGACACTGTGACCTCGTCGCAGGTGGCCGACCTGGACCCGTTCGACCTGCCCGACTGGCTGGGGGAGGGGCCCGTCGCGTGGACGACCGACCAGGGGCTGGACGGTCACCTCGTCGCCGGCCACCTCAGCGGAGCCCAGGAGCAGCTCCTCGTGTGCGACCTGCTCGCCGTCGACCAGGCCTACCCCGCGCCGGTCCTCGACGAGGCCACCCGCACCCGGGTCCACCAGAGCTGGCGACACGGCCAGGTGCTGCTGCTCAGCTGCGAGGGCCGGGCCACCGTGGCCGCCCCCGGGACGGACTGGACCTCTGATCAGGTCCTCGTCGCCCTGACGCGGGTCGCCCGGGCGGTGGGTGCCGACCCGAGCCGCTGGTCGGTCAGGCTGGGACTCAGCTAGTAGGAAGACGCCCGTCTGCCTGCGCGTCGCGGCCGGCACCCTGTCGCATGCGACGTGACCGACGACCGACGAGCCGTCGCAGCAGCGTGTGTCCGGCCGGGTGCCCTAGTCTGCGCGCGTGGCCCGCGACATCGCACTCCTGACCAACCCGACGGCGGGCAAGGGACGCGGGGCGAAGGCACGCGCCGCGGTGCTGGAGAAGCTGCGGAGCGGCGGGCTGACGGTGCGGGACCTGAGCGGCCGGGACGCCGACGAGGCGCTCGACCTGGCCCGCGCGGCACTGGCCGACGGGGCCGAGGCCCTGGTGGTCCTCGGCGGGGACGGCATGGTCCACCTGGGTGTCCAGGCGGTGGCCGACACCCCCACCCCGCTCGGCATCATCCCGGTGGGCACGGGCAACGACGTGGCGCGCTACTTCGACCTTCCCCGCAAGGACCCGGTCACGGCAGCGGACGCGGTGATCAGGGGCACGACCAGGAAGGTGGACCTGGCCAAGAGCGGGAGCAAGTACTTCGCGACCGTGTTGTGCGCGGGCTTCGACGCGCTGGTCAACGAGCGTGCGAACACGATGACCTGGCCCAAGGGGCAGATGCGCTACAACCTTGCCACGCTCTCAGAGCTGCGGGTCTTCCGGCCGCTGCACTACACGCTGGACCTCGACGGCACCCAGGTCAGCGTCGAGGCGATGATGGTGTCGGTCGGCAACGGCCCGAGCTTCGGGGGCGGGCTGCGGATCGCCGAGGGTGCGCTGCTCGACGACGGCATGCTCGACGTCATCGTGATCAAGCCGATGAGCCGGGGCAGCCTGGTCCGCACCTACCCCAAGCTGTTCAAGGGCACGCACACCACGCATCCGCAGTACGAGCACCACCTGGTCCGCACGGTGACCGTGGCCTCGCCGGGCATCACGACCTACGCCGACGGCGAGCGGTTCGGTGAGCTGCCGCTCACGGTCGAGTGCGCCCCCGGTGCGCTGACCGTCTACGTCTGAGGGGCTGGAGGCGTTCCGTAGGGTGGAGGGGTGAGCACCGACGAGCTTTCCCCGTCGGAGCGGTACGCGGCGCACATGAGGGACAAGGACCACCCGGTGGTCCGTGACTTCGGCGCCCTCTACGACTTCCCGCTCGACGACTTCCAGCTCCGCGCCTGCCGAGAGATCGAGGACGGCCGCGGCGTGCTGGTGGCTGCGCCGACGGGCTCCGGCAAGACCGTGGTGGGGGAGTTCGCCATCCACCTGGCACTCGCGACCGGCCGCAAGTGCTTCTACACGACCCCGATCAAGGCCCTGAGCAACCAGAAGTACCACGACCTCGTCGAGCGCTACGGGCCCGACGAGGTCGGCCTGCTGACCGGCGACAACGTCGTCAACAGCGAGGCGCCGGTGGTCGTGATGACCACCGAGGTGCTCCGCAACATGCTGTACGCCGGGAGCCGGACCCTCCTCGGGCTGGGCTTCGTCGTGATGGACGAGGTGCACTACCTCGCCGACCGCTCTCGCGGCGCCGTGTGGGAGGAGGTCATGATCCACCTCCCGGAGTCGGTGACCGTGGTGGGGCTGAGCGCCACGGTGAGCAACGCCGAGGAGTTCGGCGAGTGGCTGGAGACCGTCCGCGGCGAGACCACCACGATCGTCGAGGAGCGCCGGCCCGTCCCGCTCTACCAGCACGTGATGGTCGGGAGGCGGCTGCTCGACCTGTTCGCGTCCTCGGACGTCGACGCGGCCGCGGGCTTCGTCAAGGAGGGTGCCCCGGTCAACGGCGAGCTGATGAAGATCGCCCGCGACGACTGGGCCAGCACCCGCCTGATGCGGGATCGCCGCTCGCCCCGCAAGGGCAAGCCCGGCTCCTCCAAGGCCAAGTACTCCAAGGATGGTCGCAACGTCGGCAACGGCCGCCGGGTGTGGATCCCCAGCCGAGGCGACGTGGTCGACCGCCTGGACCGCGACGGACTGCTCCCGGCGATCGTCTTCGTCTTCAGCCGGGTCGGCTGCGACGCGGCGGTCAAGCAGTGCCTCCAGGCGGGCGTGCGGCTCACGTCCCCGGAGGAGCGGGACACCATCCACGACTACGTCGAGGCGGCCTGCCACGACCTGCCCGAGGAGGACCTGCACGTCCTCGGCTACCACGACTTCCTCGACGGGCTCACCCGCGGCGTCGCGGCGCACCATGCCGGGATGCTGCCGGCCTTCAAGCACGTCGTCGAGGCGCTGTTCGTCCGCGGGCTGTGCAAGGTGGTCTTCGCGACCGAGACCCTCGCACTGGGCATCAACATGCCGGCCCGGACGGTGGTCATCGAGAAGCTCACCAAGTGGAACGGCGAGGCCCACGCCGACATCACCCCGGGGGAGTACACCCAGCTGACGGGCCGGGCCGGCCGCCGCGGCCTCGACGTCGAGGGGCACGGGGTCGTGCTCTACCAGCCGGGGATGAACCCGAGCGAGGTCGCCGGCCTCGCCTCGACGCGCACCTACCCGCTCCGGTCGTCGTTCCGCCCGTCCTACAACATGGCGGTCAACCTCGTCGACCAGTACGGCCGCGAGACCTCCCGCGAGCTCCTGGAGCAGTCCTTCGCGCAGTTCCAGGCGGACAAGGCCGTGGTCGGGCTGGCCCGGCAGCTGCGCAAGGGTGAGGAGGCGCTCGAGGGCTACGCCGAGTCCGCGCGGTGCCACCTGGGCGACTTCATGGAGTACGCCGGGCTGCGCCGCCGGATCTCCGACGCCGAGAAGGGCGCCAGCAAGGCCCGGAGGGTCGACCGTCGCGAGGAGGCCATCGAGTCCCTGCGCCTGCTCCGGCGCGGTGACGTGATCGAGGTGCCGACCGGCAAGTTCGCCGGGTATGCCGTGGTGATCGACAACGGCTGGGACGCGGCCAACCCGCGGCCCTACGTGCTGACGGCCGACCGGCAGGCGCGGCGGCTCGCGATGATCGACTTCCCCGTCCCCGTGGCGTCGGTGGGGACCGTGCGGGTGCCCAAGGCGTTCAACGGCCGCAACCCGCAGATGCGCCGCGACCTGGCCGCGGCCCTGCGCTCGCGCACCCACGACCTCGCCCCTCCGCCGCCGGGCAAGCGACAGGCCTCGAAGGGCGGCCTCGAGCCCGCGGTCGAGCGCGAGATCCAGCAGCTCCGCGACCAGCTGCGCCAGCATCCCTGTCACCAGTGCCCCGACCGCGAGGAGCACGACCGGTGGGCGCAAAGGTGGTTCAAGCTCGATCGCGACGCGGCCACGCTCCGGCGCCGGGTCGAGACGCGCACCAACACGGTGGCCCGGCAGTTCGACCGGGTCTGCGAGGTGCTGATGGCACTGGGCTACCTCGCGGGTGACGGCGCTGCTGGTCGCGGTGGCGAGGTCCGGGTCACCGACCAGGGCCGCCACCTCATGCGCCTCTACTCCGAGCTCGACCTGGTCGCGGCCGAGTGCCTCCGCACCGGGCTCTGGGACGAGCTCTCCGTCCCCGAGCTGGCCGCGGCCCTGTCGGTGCTGGTCTTCGAGGCGAGGCGGCCCGACGACGCGTCGCCGCCTCGGGTGCCCGGCGGCACGGTCCGCGACGTGATCAAGGAGATGGTCCGGGTCTGGGGCCGGCTCGACGCGCTCGAGCGCGAACACCATCTGGACTTCCTGCGCCCGCCCGACGCCGGCTTCGCGTGGGCGGCCTACCGCTGGGCCGAGGGCGACGAGCTCGACGACGTCCTCAACGTCGTGGAGCTGGCCGCCGGCGACTTCGTCCGCTGGATGAAGCAGCTCCTCGACCTGGCCGGCCAGGTCGCGGACGCGGCGGGCGACGGGCAGTTGCGCGACACGGCCCGCGGGGTCGTGGCCGCGGTACGCCGCGGGGTGGTGGCCTACTCGGCTCTCGGCGAGGACTGACGCACGGCGTCGGCGATCGGCGTCTCGCCGTTCACCAGGTTCCACTGCCCACCGACGCTGCCGGGCTCATCGAGGACGGCGGCCAGCACGGCTGCCACGTCGGCCCTGGTGACGTCTCCCCGGGGCACCTCGGGGCCGAGCGAGACCAGCCCGGTGGCAGCGTCGTCGGTCAGCCGGCCCGGCCGGATGATCGTCCAGGCCAGGTCGCTGGCGCGGAGAGCCGCGTCGGCGTCGCGCTTGGCCTCGACATAGGCGCGCCACACCTCACCGGTGTCGGCCGGCAACGGTTCGTCGACGTCGATGGCGGAGACCTGCACGAACCGGTCGATCCCGGCCCGCCGCGCGCCCTCGATCGACTTCAGCGACCCCTCGAGGTCGACGGATCGCTTCCGCTGCACGTTGCCGTCCGGCCCGCCGCCGGCGGCGAAGACCACCGCGTCGCAGCCTTCGAAGGCCGTGGCGAAGGCGGCGGCTTCCTCGCCCTCGATGTCGAGCAGCCGCACCTCGGCGCCGCGGGACTCGAGCTCCTCGCGGTAGGACTCCCGCCGCACGAGCGCCACCGGCTCGTGCTCGGAGCGGCGCAGGGCGACGAGGAGATGAATGGCCACCTGACCGTGGCCCCCGACAACAGCGATGCGAGACATGCCTCCACCGTACGGAGCCATGGGTGGGCTCAGTCGGGCACGAGCCGCAGCGGGTGGCTCATCGCATCAGCGCCTCGACCAGACGAGCCGCGGGGCTCTCGAGGTTGTAGCGCCGGGCGAGGTCGGTCACGCGCCCGGGATCCGCGGGGGTGATCGGACGCGTCAGACCCGTCCGGTCCAGGTCGATGTCACGAGCCACCGCCACCACCTTGGGGGCCACCGCCAGGTAGTCCGCGGCTGCCTTGACCTTGCCGCGGGGCCCGGGACCCAGGTCGGAGTCGGGGTCCTCGGCGGCGGCCACGATGCCGGCCATGTCGCCGAACCGGTTGAGGAGGGTGGCGGCGGTCTTCTCGCCCACCCCGGCCACCCCGGGCAGCCCGTCCGACGCGTCCCCGCGCAAGGTGGAGAAGTCGGCGTACTGGGCGGCGTCGACGCCGTACTTCGCCCGCACCCAGGCGTTGTCGACCCGCTCATGGTTGCCGACGCCGCGCGCGATGTAGAGCACCCGGACGGCGGCCTCGTCGTCGACCACCTGGAACAGGTCCCGGTCTCCGGTCACCACGTCGACCGGGCCGGCCGCACCCGTCGCGAGCGTGCCGATCACGTCGTCCGCCTCGAAGCCGTCGGCACCCCGCACCGTGATCCCGAAGGCCTCGAGCACCTCCAGGATGATCGGCACCTGTACCTCGAGTGGGTCGGGCACCTCCTCGATGTCGGGCGCGGAGGCGCGCTCGGCCACGACGCGGTGGGTCTTGTAGGTCGGGATCAGCTCGACCCGCCACGAGGGCCGCCAGTCGTTGTCCCAGCAGCAGACGAGCTCGTCCGGGTCGTACTGGTCGACCAGCCGCGAGATGAAGTCCATGAATCCCCGCACGGCGTTCACCGGGGTGCCGTCATCGGCCTTGATCTCGGGAACTCCGAAGAAGGCCCGGAAGTACATGGAGGCGGAGTCCAACAGCATCAGTCGGGGCCCGGATCTGGTCACCCGTGCATCCTGTCAGAGGATCCGACTAACCTTCCGGCGTGACATCCTCCACCCTCGAGGCCACCGACCGGCAGATCCTCCAGCTGCTGGCCGCCGACGGCCGGATGTCCTTCACCGATCTCGGGAAGGCCACCGGGCTGTCCACGTCGGCCGTCCACCAGCGGGTCAAGCGGCTCGAGCAGCGCGGCCTGATCCTGGGCTACGGCGCCACCGTCAACCACGACGAGATCGGGCTGCCGCTCACCGCGTTCATCTCGATCCGGCCGATCGACCCCTCCGAGCCCGACGACTCGCCGTCCCGGCTCGAGGAGGTCCCCGAGATCGAGTCGTGCTGGTCGGTCGCGGGCGACGAGTCCTACATCCTCAAGGTCCGGCTGGCCAAGCCCAGCGACCTCGAGGACCTGCTGGCCCGGATCCGCGCCGCCGCCAACGTCTCGACCCGCACCACCATCGTGCTGTCGACCTACTACGAGAACCGCCCGGTGACCGGGGGCTGACCCGAGTCGAGGCCCGCGAGCGGAGCGAGCCCGGGGGCGAAGCTCGCGGGCGGTGTTCAGTAGGCCTGCAGTGCCGCCGTGCGACGCGAGGCCTCGGCCATCTCAGCCGCCTTCAGCGCGGACTCGTCGAGGGAGCCGTGATCGGCCCACCACGCCTGGCCCTCTGTGGGAAGGGTGTGGATCGGGTCGTAGTAGTCGTAGGTGCGGGTCAGCGCCTCGGGGTCCGTGGCCTCGATCGAGGTGCGGTAGTTCTTGGTCCAGTGGGAGATGCCCCGCTCGTGGTCGTAGGACGCGAGCTGGTGCACCCAGCGCTTGCCGACGAACGGCACGTCGCAGACGATCCGCGGCGTCGCGAAGCCGGGCAGGTAGCCCATGATCGCGTGCTGCAGCCGCTGGGCGTCGGCGACCGAGACTCGCCAGTGCTCCGAGAACGGGATCATGTCGCACATGTAGAAGTAGTAGGGCATGATCTGCGCGCCGTCGAGGAGGGCGAAGCACAGGTCGAGCAGCGCGTGCGGGTCGGCGTTGACGCCGTTGAGGATCACGCCCTGGTTGCGGACGTCGCGGATGCCGGTGTCGAGCATCGCCCGGGTGGCCTTCGCCACCAGCGGCGTGACCGAGTTGGCGTGGTTGACGTGGGTGTGGATCGCGATGGAGACCCCGCGCTCCCGGGCCATCGTGCCGATCCGGGTCATCCCCTCGACGACCTCGGGCTGCAGCCAGTGCTGCGGCAGACCCATCAGCGCCTTGGTGGCCAGCCGGATGTCGCGGATGTTCTCGACCTCGAGGACGTCGGTGAGGAACGACTCCAGCCGGGGCCAGGGCATGTTCGCCACGTCGCCACCGGAGACCACCACGTCGCGAACGCCGGGGGAGCGGCGGAGGTAGTCGAGCATGTCGCCGAGCCGGTCGTTGGGCTTGCCGACGAACTTCAGCTTGTCGATGACCGCGGTGGAGTTGCCGACCAGGTCCATCCGGGTGCAGTGCCCGCAGTACTGCGGACAGGTGGGCAGCAGCTCGGCCAGCACCTTGGTCGGGTAGCGGTGGGTGAGGCCCTCGGTCGCCCACATGTCGTGCTCGTGCAGGGAGTCCCGCGTGGCGTGCGGGTGCGACGGCCAGTCGGTGCGGCGGTCGCTGAAGACGGGCAGCATGTAGTGGCGCACGGGATCCGCGTAGAAGGCGTCGGTCAGGGAGCCCGGCCCGTGGGGCTCGGTGCGCGGCGCCATCGTGTTCATCATCTGCGGCGGGACCAGCATCGACATGGTCGCGCGCTCGGCCTGGTCACGCTCGAGGTCGGCGTAGAACCGCTCGTCGACGAGGTCGCCGAGCAGCTCACGCAGCTGCTTGAGGTTCTTGACGCAGTGCGCCCGCTGCCACTGGACTGACTCCCAGTCGGCCGCGGTGACGTCCTTCCAGCCGGGGAACCGGGTCCAGTCCGGCTCCACCAGCTCGACACGCTGGTAGGGGTAGGGCTGACCGGCCTCGAGCCCGATGGACGTTTCAATGCTCACTGTGCCACTGTAGGTGGAGGATCTACGGCCTGTCCAAAAGCGTGCCGTAAATAATGCTGTTGAAGATGCAAATATTAGGGAGAACGTTCGTGCGTGCCAGTGACCCGACAGGGCTGCACAGGGTGCTGGACGACCGCGTCGTCCTGCCCCAGGCGGCGGACCGGTTGGACACCCGTCAGGAGCTCTGGCCCGACGAGGTCCGGATCCGCGTCGAGCGGCTCAACCTCGACGCAGCGTCGTTCCGGCAGCTCGAGCGCACCCATGACGGGGGAGAGGCGGTCCGCGGGGCAGTCGTCGACATCGTGGCGGCCCGCGGCAAGATGCAGAACCCCGAGACGGGGTCGGGAGGCATGCTCGTCGGCACCGTCGAGGAGGTCGGACCGGAGTCCCCGTTGGGGCTCTCGGTCGGCGACCGGGTGGCCACCCTCGTCTCCCTGACGCTCACGCCTCTGGTGATCGAGGACGGCCTGGCCAGCTGGGACGGCCGCTCCGAGCAGGTGCCGTGCGACGGCTACGCCGTCCTCTTCGGCCGCTCGATCGCGGCCCGCATCCCCGACGACCTGCCCGCCGACCTCAGCCTCGCCGTGATGGACGTGTGCGGTGCGCCCGCACTGACCCACCGCGTGGTCGCGCGCTACGAGCAGCCCGTCGTGGCCGTCATCGGTGGCGCCGGCAAGTCCGGCTCGCTGAGCCTGGCCGCCGCGCGCAACGCCGGTGCCCAGCGCACCGTCGGAGTGGTGCCCCACGAGCACGAGGCCGAGCTCCTGCGCGAGTCCGGCCTCGCCGACGACATCGTCGTCGCGGATGCGCGTGACCCGATCGCACTTCGCGATGCGGTCGCGTCGGCCACCGGTGGGCCGGCCGACATCACCGTCGTCTGCGTCGACGTCCCGGGCTGCGAGGGCGGTGCCATCCTGACCACGTCGGCCCAAGGCACCGTCATCTTCTTCTCCATGGCCACCTCGTTCTCCGCCGCCGCGCTCGGGGCCGAGGGGCTGGCCGCCGACGTCACGATGCTCGTCGGCAACGGCTACGTCCCCGGGCACGCCGACTACGCCATGCAGCTGCTCCGCGAGCAGCCCGGCGTTCGTGCGCTGTTCGAGCGTCGGTTGGTGGGCTGATGGCCGCCCGGAAGCCGAAGGGCAAGCTCGACCTCGACCCGGTCACCGTCCGCAGGGCCCGGGCGCTGGCCCGCAAGGCCGGCGCACCGATCGTGAAGCTCGCCAAGCAGCACACGACCGTCAGCGTGGAGCGCGCGACGCTGCGGATGGCCGGGCTCGCCGGCGCCGACGGCGACGGCATCCCGTGGGCCAACCGGCTCCTCGACGTCGTACGCGCGGACGTCGGGCTGGAGCACGGCGTGGCCCTCCCCGTCTGGGACGCCCTGGTGCGTCACGAGGCCGAGGACCTGGCGACGCTGGCCCAGAAGGCCGGCGCCGGGTCGGTCACCTTCCGCGTCCCCGAGGGCCGTGACGCCGTCCGCGCCACGGCTGCCGCTCGTCGGCAGGTCGGCGCCGGCATCAAGCGCATCGACGCCCGACGGCGCGAGCGCGAGCGGATGATCAAGAAGCACGGCGACGCCCCACGGACCCCCTGGATCTACCTGATCGTCGCGACCGGCGACATCATGGAGGACATCCCGCAGGCCCAGCAGGCCGCCCGGGAGGGCGCCGACGTGATCGCGGTGATCCGCTCGACCGGCCAGAGCCTGCTCGACTACGTGCCCGAGGGTGCGACGAGGGAGGGGTTCGCCGGCACCTACGCCACCCAGGAGAACTTCCGGCTGATGCGGGCCGCGCTCGACGAGTCGAGCGCGGAGCTCGGCCGCTACGTGCGGCTCACCAACTACGCCTCCGGTCTGTGCATGCCCGAGATCGCCGCCCTGGCCGGTCTCGAGAGACTCGACATGATGCTGAACGACTCGATGTACGGGATCCTCTTCCGCGACATCAACCCGATCCGCACCTTCGTCGACCAGCGCTTCAGCCGCCAGGTGCACGCCCGCGCCGGGATCATCATCAACACCGGCGAGGACAACTACCTCACCACCGCCGACGCGGTCGAGGCCGCGCACACGGTGACGACCAGCCAGCTGCTCAACGAGTTCTTCGGCAAGGAGGCCGGGCTGGAGGACTGGCAGCTCGGGCTGGGCCACGCCTTCGAGATCGACCCCGACCTGCCGAACTCGTTCCGCATGGAGCTCGCGCACGCGCTGCTGGCCCGCGAGCTGTTCCCGGCCGCGCCGCTGAAGTGGATGCCTCCGACCCGGCACATGACCGGTGACGTCTTCCGGGGCAACCTGCTCGACGGCTTCTTCAACCTCATCGGCTCGCTCACCGGCCAGGGCATCCTGCTCGTCGGCATGATGACCGAGGCCGTGGTGACCCCGTGGCTCTCCGACCGCGACGTCGCCCTGCAGAACGTCCGCTACGTGCTCGGCGCCACCGGCGACCTGCACGAGGACTTCCGCCCGGCGCCCGGCGGCTTCATCGTCAACCGGGCCAACCAGGTGCTGGGGGAGACCATCGACCTGCTCGACAAGATCGTGGACGACGGCCTCCTCGACGCCATCGCCGACGGGACCTTCGGCCTGATGCGCCGCCCGGCCGACGCCGGTCGTGGTCTCGACGGCGTCGCGAAGAAGTCGAGCGTCTACTACAACCCCGCGTCGGAGCTTCTCGAGGAGGGTCAGTGACCATCGTCCGCCCGTACGGCGACACCACCGGCGACGGGATGGTGCAGCTGAGCTTCACGCTGCCCGTCTCGCACTCGAAGGTTGCCGAGGGCGCGGCCGTCCAGCTCGCCAACAAGATGGGCATGGACCCGGCGCTCGTCGTGCACAGCAAGCCGATGGGGCCCGACTACACCTTCTTCGTGGTCTACGGCCGCGTGAACCACCTCGTCGACACCAGCAAGGTCGAGGTGGTCGAGCGCGACTACCCGCTGCTGACCCCCAAGGAGGTCAACGCCGCAGTGAAGCGCGGGCTGCGCCGGCGCCTGGTCGTGGTCGGCGGCTGCATCGGCACCGACGCCCACACCGTCGGCATCGACGCGATCTTGAACATCAAGGGGTTCGCCGGCGAGAAGGGGCTCGAGTACTACCGCGAGCTCAAGGTCGTGAACCTCGGCGCCCAGGTCTCGGTGCCCCAGCTCGTCGAGCGGGCTCGCGCCGAGAAGGCCGACGCCGTGCTCGTGTCCCAGGTGATCACCCAGCGCGACGCGCACCTGCTCAACACGCGCGAGATGTCGGCAGCGTTCCGCGAGGCCTACCCGGTCGCCCGGCGTCCGCTGCTGGTCGTGGGTGGCCCACGCTTCGACGAGACGATGGCCGGCGAGCTCGGCGTCGACCGGATCTTCACCCGCGGGACGACGCCCGGCGAGGTCGCGTCGTTCATCGTGCACCGACTCGCCCCGTCACAGACCGGAGCCGCCGCATGACCGCAGAGGTCGGGTTCACCGTCGAGCACCGCCGCTACGTGCCGTTCTCCGACGCGCACTACGCCGGCAACCTGGTCGACGGCGCCTACTCCATGAAGCTGTTCGGCGACGTCGCGACCGAGCTGTGCATCCGCACGGACGGGGACGAGGGGCTGCTCGCGTCGTACTCCGACGTGCAGTTCCTCGCGCCGATCCGCGCCGGCGACGTCCTCGAGATCAGCTGCGCGGTGACCCGCGTCGGCACCAGGTCCCGCGGCCTCGAGCTCGCCGTCCGGGTCATCGCCCGAGGCGAGCCGACCGCCGACCGACCCGGGGCCGCGGCGCCGGTCGATCCACCGCTGCTCGCCACCACCGCGACCGCGACCGTGGTCGTCCCGCCTCCCGAGGGCTGACGGCCGGGCGCTGGTCTGGTCCTCCGGTCCACGTCGTGGACGACACGCCAGCGCACTCAGAAATTTTGTGAACTCTGTGTGAACAGCGGATGGCTTCTGACCTGCACTTTCTCGAGTCGTCGCAGGTCAGAGGGGTGTTGACGAGAGGGCGACGGAAGAGTTGGGTATGCGCCAGTCCGCTCATGCAGATCACGGGTGGGGCTCCGGTCTTCGGGTGGCTGGGTTGGAGGGCGACGTGCCATCGCCTGACGACCCGACACTATTTCCGGTGCTCTCCGTGAGAGCCGGGCACGGAGGGGCCCGCACCCCCTAGACAACAGCCTGACCGCGGCAGCCGGTCACGGACGGGGCTGGACCGAAGTGCTGCGGGACCCCTCCGACCCCTCTGCTCTCGCACTGGTGCCCGCACCGCAAGGTCAGTGCGGGACACTGGTCCCGTGCTGAGGTCCAGGGCCGTCCTCGCGGCGTGCGCGGGGCTGGCGCTGTCGCTGGCCTTCGAGCCCGTCGCGTTCGCCTGGCTCATCCCCGTGGCCGTGGCCGGGTTCGTGCTCACGACGCGTTCACTCTCCGTGCGGCACGCGTTCGTCGTCGGCCTCTGCTTCGGCGCCGCCTTCTACCTGACCCACATCTTCTGGATGCGCGCGGTCGGGATCCCGGCCTGGCTCGCGCTGTCGGCACTGGAGACGTGCTTCTACGGCCTGACGGGTGCGCTGTCCGCGGTCGTGCAGCGACACCGTGTCTGGCCGCTGTGGTTCGCCGCGGCGTGGACCAGCATGGAGGTGCTGCGCAGCGGCTGGCCGCTGGGCGGCATGCCCTGGGGCCGGCTCGCGTTCGGCGTGGTCGACACCCCTGTGGCCGAGGCGCTGCCGTACGCCGGCGCGGTGGGCGTCAGCTTCCTCCTCGCCCTGCTCGGTGCGCTGGTCGCGTGGCTGGTCGGCGGGCCGGTCGGCGCGCCGGTCGTGGGGGAGGGGAGCCGCAGGGTGGCGGCGCTCTGCCTGGCCGGTCTGGTGGCTCTGCTCGCCGTCCCGGCGCTGGTTCCGTGGACGGTCACGGCCGACCGCGAGATCACGGTGGCCGCGGTGCAAGGTGATGTGCCGGGCAACGGCGACGACATCCTCTACGACTTCCGCGAGGTCACCCAGAACCACGTGGACGCCACGGTCGACCTGGCCCGGCAGGTGGAGGCAGGGGAGGTCCCGCGACCGGATCTCGTGGTCTGGCCGGAGAACTCCACGGCGGTCGACCCCTTCGCCGACGCCGAGACCAACGCCGGGATCCGGGCCGCGAGCTCGGCGATCGGCGTGCCGATCCTCGTCGGCGCGATCGTGGACGGGAAGGGTCAGCAGGTGCTCAACCAGGGCATCGTCTGGGATCCGCAGACGGGCGCCGGCGACCGCTACACCAAGTGGCACCCGGTGCCGTTCGGCGAGTACATCCCGCTCCGCTCGGTCTTCACCAAGTACAACTTCTTCGACCGGCTCCGCGAGGTGGGGCGCGACATGCTCAGCGGCACCCGCCGCGAGCCCCTCGACGTCGGCGACGTGCAGGTCGCCGACGCGATCTGCTTCGACATCGCCTACGACGACGGGCTCGAAGCCCAGCTCCGCAACGGCGCCGAGCTCCTGGTGGTGCAGAGCAGCCAGGCGACGTTCATCCACACCGACCAGACAGACCAGCAGTTCGCGATCACCAGGCTGCGCGCGATCGAGGCGGGCCGCTGGGTCGCGGTCGCCACGACGAACGGCGTCTCGGGGCTCATCGCACCCGACGGCCACGTGATCGCCACGGCCGACAAGCGCACCCGTGCGGTGCTCGTCGCGCAGCTCGGCCTCACCAGCCGGCTGACCCCCGCGACCCGGATCGGTCCGTGGAGCGGGCGCGCCGCGATGGGGCTGACGGTGCTCGGCGTCATGCTCGTCCTGCTCACGTATCGTCGTGGGCAGCAGCAGGACCGCGGCAAGGGAGGCACGCCGGCCCGCGAGCTCGAACCGTCGACCACGGGAGGATGATGACGGAGTCACTGGGCCGCATCGTCATGGTCGTCCCGACCTACAACGAGGCCGACAACCTCGAGTGGCTGGTGGGACGGCTGCGGGCCGCGCAGCCGTCGGTCGACCTCCTCGTCGTCGACGACAACTCGCCCGACGGCACGGGCGCGGTGGCCGACGGGCTGGCGGACGCCGACCCCGCCGTGCACGTCCTGCACCGGCCCGGCAAGGGCGGGCTCGGCGCGGCGTACCTCGCCGGCTTCGCCTGGGCGCTCGAGGCGGGCTACGACGTCGTCGGAGAGATGGACGCCGACGGCTCGCACCAGCCCGAGCAGCTGCATCGGCTCCTCGAGGCGTTGCTCGACGCCGACCTCGTCATCGGGTCGCGGTGGGTGCCGGGCGGATCGGTCGTGAACTGGCCGCTGCGCCGCGAGGCGCTCTCGCGGGGCGGCAACCTCTACGTGCGGATGCTGCTCGGCATCTCGATCCGCGATGCCACCGCCGGCTTCCGGGTCTTCCGGCGCAGCGCCCTGGAGAAGATCGACCTGGCCTCGGTGGAGTCGACCGGCTACGTCTTCCAGACCGACCTGGTCACGCGGTGCCTGCGCGCCGGTCTGACCGTGCGCGAGGTGCCCATCGAGTTCGTGGAGCGGGTCCGCGGCGACTCCAAGATGAGCGGCTCGGTGGCCACGGAGTCGCTGCGGCGCATCACCAGCTGGGGGCTGCGCGAGCGTCGCGACCAGGTGCGGCGCGCGCTGCGCCGCCGGCCGGGGGCTGGCTGATGGGTCGTCGAAGGTCGGGCATCGGATGGCTGCTGGTCGTCTTGTTCATCGTCGTCCCCGTGGTCGAGATCTACGTGATCATCCAGGTCGGGCAGGCCATCGGACCGTGGTGGACGATCCTGCTCCTCGTCCTCGACAGCATCCTGGGCTCGTGGCTGATCCGGCACGAGGGGGCACGCGCCTGGCGGGCCCTGCGCGAGGCGCTCGACAGCGGCCGGATGCCGGCCAGGGAGCTGTCCGACGGCGCGCTGATCCTGGTCGCCGGCACCCTGATGCTGGCGCCCGGGTTCGTCACCGACGCGCTCGGGGTGCTGATGGTCCTGCCGTTCACCCGACCGGTGTTCCGGCGGCTGCTGACGGTGGTCGTGGCGAACCGGCTCGTGGTGGTCGGACCCCAGGCAGCACGACGCCCCGGCTCCGACCCTGACGGGCCGGTGATCCGGGGCGAAGTGGTCGACGAGTAGCGCCTAGGCCGAGGCCTTGCGCTTCTTGGCGTTCGCTCGGTGCAGGTGCGCGGGACCGATCTCGCCGCCGCGCAACAGCTCGAGGCGCTCCTTGAGGATGTCCTCGAGCTCCTTCTCCGACCGCCGCTCGAGCAGCATGTCCCAGTGCGTGCGGACCGGCTTCTCGGCCTTCACCTCACGCTCGATGCCCGACGTGCTCTCGCCCTCCTCGCCGCAGCGAGGGCACTCCCAGACCGCTGGGATGTCGGCTTCGATGGACATGGTGATCTCGAAGACGTGACCCTGCGGGCAGCGATAGCCGACCTGCTGGCGCGCGGCGAACTCGATGCCGCGCTCGTCCTCGAAGCTCTGGCCTCCCAGCCGCGCCCCGCGTAGCGTGCGCTCCGCCATGAAGGCACCTCCAAACTGATGGTGTTTTCCCCGTACAAAAGAAGAGACGGTCTGAACCTGTCAAAGGTTCGCTTGCGAGCCCGTTGACAAATACCCGTCCGAGCAGATAACGGTACCCAGCCCGCGAAGATTCCCGCATTCCTCGCGTTGACCCGTCGGTAGCTCCTGCGTGCCACGGACCAGCCAGCCATGATTCGCCAAGCGTAACTTGGCGCACCCGGGCGGTGGGGGAGACGACAGGCCGGGCGCGGCGTACGCCGCCGGGAGCCGACGGCTACAGCGTGGCCGGCACGGAGTTGCCGGCCTCCTCGATGCCGCGCTTGGGGTCGAGCCGCAGCAGGAAGAACGCGCCCAGGACGAAGAAGACGATCAGCGAGACGATGGCGGGCCGGTAGGAGCCGCTGATCTGGAAGACCACGCCGAAGAGGAGCACGCCGAACCACGACGTACCGCGCTCGAACGCGTTGTAGAGGGCGAAGTACTCACCCTCGCGGCCGCGGGGGATGAGCAGGCTGAAGAAGGAGCGGGACAGTGCCTGGGTGCCTCCCAGCACGACGCCGATGGCGACGCCGACACCGAGGAAGAGCGCGACGTTCTTCTCCGGCAGGAACATGGCGATGACCACGATGGCCATCCACGCGAACGTGCCCCACAGGATCGCGCGGTAGGCGCCGTACTTCGCGGCCAGCCGGCCGAAGTAGAGGGCGCCGCCGAAGGCCACGAACTGGATGAGCAGGATCGTCGCGATCAGCACCGAGTCGCCGAACTTCAGCTCCTTGGAGCCGTACGTCGACGCGGCGTAGATGACCGTCTGGATGCCGTCGTTGTAGAAGACGTAGGCGAGCAGGAACGTCAGCGTCATCGGGTAGTTGCGCAGCTCCTTGAGCGTCGCGAACAGCTGCCCGAAGCTGCGCGCGAACAGGCTGCCGGACACCTCCAGGGCGTGCACGGGCTCGCGGTTGCGCAGCTTCAGGAAGGGGATGATCGTGAAGCCGGCCCACCAGATCGCCGCCGAGAGCAGCGAGATCCGGACGGCGAGCTCCTTGTCCACGCCCACGACGTCATGGCCGAGCACGATGCCCAGGTTGATCAGGAGCAGGAGCCCGCCGCCGAGGTAGCCGAAGGCCCACCCGCGCGAGGAGACCCGGTCGCGCTCCGCCTCGGTGGAGATGTCGCAGAGGATGGCGTAGTAGCTCACCAGCGAGCAGCCCGCCAGCACGCTGCTCATCACGATCGCGAACGCGGCGAGCTGCCACTGGTCGTCCTTCATCAAGAAGAGCAGCGAGGCGAAGAACGCACCTGCCCAGGCGAAGCCCGCCATGTGCAGCTTCTTGCGTGGAGACCGGTCCACCATCGCGCCGACGACGGGCAGGATGACCGCGCTCAGGATGGTCGCGAAGCTGGTCAGGTAGAAGGGCAAGGACCCGGCGGCCAGGTGTAGCCCCAGCACGTTCACGGTCCGGTCGCACGTGTCGTCCGCACTGTTGCCGCAGCCGGCGGCCCTGCCGGCGACCGTGATCATGTACGGCGCGAAGAGCACCGACAAGACGGTCGTGTAGTAGGCGGAGTTGGCCCAGTCGTACCAGTACCAGACCTTCTGCTCGCGCTGTCGCTCAGCCTGGTCCCGCAGCGGCCCGAGGTCCGCGAAGCCGGCGGGCTGCTGCGTCATGGGCGGTGTCCGTCCATCGGGCTATTCCCTCCACTGGCCGCGCTCGGTGAGCACGTCCTTGAGCAGATCGGTCCGGTCGGTGAACAGGCCGTCGACGCCGAGGTCGAGGAGCTCCCTCATCTCCTCGGGGTCGTCGACGGTCCAGACGTGGACGTGCTTGCCCGTGGCGTGGGCACGGCGTACGAGACCGGGACTGGCGATGGTCCAGCGTCCCCGCTTGTGCGGGATCTGGAGCGCGGCGACACGCCTGCGGGTGAGCCAGTTCGCGACGTGTGCACTGGGCACGAAGCGGAAGATGGCGACCTCGACCGGTGTGGCGGAGGTCGGCACCCGGTGCTCGGTGAGCCTGCGGAACCGGGCGAGCCGCTGCGGGCTGAACGAGCCCACGAGCACCCGGTCCCAGGCCTCACGCTCCTCGATGAACCCCGCCAGCACCGGCACCGCCCCCTCCGACTTGAGGTCGATGTTGAACCGCGCACGGGGGAACTCGTCGAAGAGCTGGGCGAGGGTGGGCACCTGCTCTCGGCCGCCGACCAGAGCCTGGCGCACCTCGTCGAACGACAGGTCGGCGATCACGCCCTCGAGGTCCGTCACCCGGTCGAGCACGGCGTCGTGGAAGGCCAGCAGCACGCCGTCGCTGGTCACGTGCACGTCGGTCTCGAGGTAGTCATAGCCCAGCGCGACGGCGTGCTTGAACGCCGCCATGGTGTTCTCGAGCCCCTCGATCTCCGGGTGGTAGGCGCCGCCGCGGTGGGCGAAGGCCAGCACGCCACCCGGATCGCTGGCCACCTCGTCGAGGTAGGCGAAACCGGTCATCGGCGCCGTCACAGCGAGCAGTATGTACCCGGACCGCCTCTCACGGCGTGCGTCCGGAGCTGTCGCGCGTGGGCGCGCTACGGTCGAGGCATGGACGGAGACGCTGCCCTCGACTGCCCCGTGTGCGGAACGACCATGGAGACCCGCCCGCTCGGCGACGGCGAGGTCAACGCCTGTCCGGACGGCCACGGGGTCTTCCTGCGCCGCGCCGACCTGGGCAGCCTGGTCGAGGCCGAGCAGGACTGGCACCGTCACGCCGGCCAGCACACGATGCCGATGCCGCGGATCACCGCCGACATGACCGCTCCGCCGACCACCAAGCCGCCGGCCAAGGCCTGGGTCGAGACCCTCTTCGGCTGAACGGTTTCACAGGAGCGAGCGCGCCCAGGCCGAAGCTCGCGGAGGTCTCTAGATGTCCCTGAAGGGCTCGATGTTGGCGCCGAGCTCGTTGAGCCGCTCGGCCAGGTCCTCGTAGCCGCGGTGGATGACGTACGTCGAGCGGAGCACCGAGGTGCCCTTCGAGGCCAGCATCGCGATCAGGAGCACGACCGCGGGGCGCAGCGCAGGGGGGCAGACGATCTCGGCACCGGAGAAGTGGGTCGGGCCCTCGATCATCACCCGGTGGGGGTCGAGCAGCTTGACCTGGCCACCCAGCTTGTTGAGCTCGGTGAGGTAGATGGCCCGGTTCTCGTAGACCCAGTCGTGGAGCAGGGTCTGGCCGTCGGCCACCGCGGCGATCACCGCGAAGAACGGAAGGTTGTCGATGTTGAGGCCCGGGAAGGGCATCGGGTGGATCTTGTCGAGCGGCGCGTGCAGCTCGGAGGGCTGCGTGGTGAGGTCGACCAGACGGGTGTGGCCGTTGCGGGCGACGTACTCCTCGGACCGGGAGTGCTGGAAGCCCATCTCGCCGAGGGTCGCCAGCTCGATCTCGAGGAACTCGATCGGCACCCGGCGGATCGTGATGGAGGACTGGGTGACGATCGCGGCCGCGAGCAGCGACATCGCCTCGATCGGGTCCTCGCTGGGGGCGTAGTCGACGTCGATGTCGATGTCCACGACACCGGTGACCGTCAGCGTCGTGGTGCCGATGCCGTCGACGGTGACGCCGAGCTTCTGCAGGTAGAAGCAGAGGTCCTGGACCATGTAGTTGGACGACGCGTTGCGGATGACCGTCGTGCCCGGGTGCAGGGCCGCCGCCATCAGCGCGTTCTCGGTGACGGTGTCGCCGCGCTCGGTGAGCACGATCGGCGCCTGCGGCTCGATGGCCCGGTTGACGTTGGCGTGGTACTCGCCATCGGTCGCCTTGACCTCCAGCCCGAAGGGGCGCAGGGCGTACATGTGCGGCTCGACGGTGCGGGTGCCGAGGTTGCAGCCGCCGGCGTAGGGCAGCTCGAAGACGTCCTCGCGGTGGAGGAGCGGGCCGAGGAACATGATGATCGAGCGGGTACGGCGCGCGGCGGCCTGGTCGATCGACTCGAGCCTGAGCTCCTTGGGCGGCACGATCTCGAGGTCGTTGTCGTCGTTGAGCCAGCGCGTCTGCACGCCGATGCTGTTGAGGACCTCGAGAAGCCGGTTGACCTCCTCGATGCGTGCGACCTTGCGGAGCGTGGTGCGGCCGCGGTTGAGCAGCGTCGCGCACAGCAGCGCGACCCCGGCGTTCTTCGAGGTCTTCACGTCGATCGACCCGGAGAGCCGGGTGGGTCCGGTGACTCGCAGGTGCGTGGGGCCGGCGCCGAGCGCGACGATCTCGGAGTCGAGCGCCGAGCCGATGCGAGCCAGCATGTCGAGCGAGAGGTTCTGGTGACCCTTCTCGATCCGGTTGATCGCGCTCTGGCTGGTGCTCAGCCGTTCGGCGAGCTGCTGCTGGGTCAGTCCGCGGTGCTTGCGCGCGTCGCGGATGATGCTCCCGATCCGACCCTTGTAGCCCTCATTCATGCGATCCACGGTAACTCATATGTGAGATAACACAACTCAGGGTCCATCCGGGCGCGGCGGGCTTCGACAGGATGCCATGGAGCCGCGAACGAGCGAGGGAGGGGTCCGTGATCAAGGCCGTGGTGCTCGACATCGGGTCTGTCCTGGAGGTGATCGTCTTCGTCGATGACGCCGAGGGACATGTGGAGGTGGCCCGCGCAGTGGGGTACCGGGGAGTGGTGCACCGATCGACTCCCGAGTCCATCGCCGAGATCGAGGCCGCTGATCGAGGCCGAGCGACGTCGGTGAACGATCTCCCCGAGGGCCCGTTGCGGCTGGGGCCGCTGCTCCGGTACGTCGACGCGACCAGCGCGACCGTGTGGGTGGAGACCCAGGCGGCTTCCGAGGTGGTCGTCGAGGCCGGTGACGTGACCGCGCGGTGCGACACCTTCGCCGCTCACGGCCACCACTACGCGCTGGTCGAGGTGACCGGTCTGACGCCGGGCACGCGCACGCCGTACCGCGTGCTGGTCGATGGTGCCCTGGTCTGGCCCACGGAGGACCCCGACCTGGCCGGGCTCCCGGCACCCGTGATCGCGACCCTCGAGCCCAGCCGGCCGCTCCGCGTGGCGTTCGGGTCCTGCCGGGTCAGCGTCTCCCACGACGCGCAAGGGACCGCGGACTTCGGCGTCGACGCGCTGCGCGCCTTCGCGCTGCGGATGGCCGGCGTGACCGGCGAGCCCGAACCGTGGCCGGACCTCGTCGTCTTCCTCGGCGACCAGGTCTACGCCGACGACACCAGCCCGAAGATGAAGGAGTTCATCGCCGCCCGGCGCGACCCCAGCAAGCCGCCGTGGACCGAGCTCAAGGACTACGACGAGTACGCGCACCTCTACCGGCTCGCCTGGAGCGACCCGGCCAACCGGTGGCTGCTCTCGACGCTGCCGAGCGCCATGATCTTCGACGACCACGACATCCGTGACGACTGGAACACCAGCTTCGACTGGAGGCGCGCGATGGAGGCCACCGACTGGTGGCACGAGCGGATCGTCGCCGGCCTCGGCTCCTACTGGGTCCACCAGCACCTCGGCAACCTCGGCCCTGCCGACCGTGAGGAGGACGTCCTCTGGCAGCTCATCGCCGCCCACGACGGCCCCGGCGAGCTCGACATCACCCAGGAGCTCGACCGGCTCGCCGACCGGGCCGATCGGGAGCCGATCACCTACCGCTGGAGCTACTCGCGTGACTTCGACACCCAGGCGCGGCTCGTGGTGGTCGACTCACGCGCGGCCCGGGTGCTGCAGCCCGAGAAGCGCTCGATGCTCGACGCCGAGGAGCTCGCCTGGCTGGACGAGCGGATGCGCGGCGACGTCGACCACCTGATCGTCGGCACCTCGCTGCCGGTGCTGCTGGCGCCGGCGCTGCACCACGCCGAGGCGACGAGCGAGGCCCTGGCCCAGGGGGCGTTCGGACGGCTCGGTGGGCGGCTCGGCGAGTGGCTGCGCACGACCGCCGACCTCGAGCACTGGGCCGCCTTCCAGGACGGCTTCGTCGACCTGGCCCGGATGACCCTCGAGGTGGCCTCCGGCCGCCGCGGGAAGGCTCCGCGGTCCGTGGTCTTCCTCTCCGGCGACGTGCACCACAGCTACGTGGCGCAGGCGTGGCCCGACCCGGCCACGGGCGCGACGCTCGACAGCCTCGTGGTGCAGGCGACGTGCTCGCCCATCCGCAACCCCCTGCCGGCATGGATGAAGGCCTTCCTCTCCGTGGCCGCGCGGGGCAGTGCGCGGCCTACCGGTCGACTGCTGGCCGGCAAGGTGCCGCGGTCACCGCTGCGCTGGAAGCTGACCAGCGGGCCGTGGTACGACAACTCGCTGGCCGTGCTCGAGGTGATGGAGGACAGGCTGCGGTTCCGGTGGTCGCGGGGCGAGGTGCGCGAGGGGCGGCCGGACCGGGCCACCCTCCACCCGGTCGCCACGGTCGACGTGGCGACGAGGCGCTGATCCTCGTCAGGCGAGGGCGAGGTGTTGCTCGCCCGGCATCAGGGCCGGTCGGCACTCGCAGCCGTCGTCGCACCCGAGGAAGGTGTGGAGGGCGTGGCCGCAGCGTTGGCACGGCATGTCATGGGAGAGGTGCGTGTCGCTGGTCTGCACGGTGTCCCACATGGCTCCTCCTTCCGGACTGCCTCGACGGATGTGGCGTCGCTTCGACGGTGACAGTTCGCGCCTCTCCTCGGGCGCGGAACCACGGCGTGGGTCGACGAACGCTCCACATTCGGACTGATCGTTGGGCCGCCGAGTAGTCCGAACGGGCCATGTCCGGCGTCTGGGGAGAGGACGGTCACCGGGCCGGACCGCCCCCTCAACCTGGATCACCAGGCGCACGGCGGTCACGCCAGAGCGGTGAAGTCGAGCTCCTCGGCCGCAGCCGTCGTGTTGCTGACGTCGGCGTAGGAGACCCAGGTCATCACGGTGTTGAGGTCGTCGACCACCGCCGCAGCCTCGTCGCTGCCCGTGGTGTGGGCGTCGCTGACGAGGGTCAGGTCGTAGCCGCGCTCGAGTGCGGCGTACGCCGTCGCCCGGATGCACCAGTTGGTGGCCGCGCCGGCCAGCGCGAGGTGCGCCACCTCGAGGCGGGCGAGCTCGTCGTCCAGCGAGGTCTTCTCGAAGGAGGAGTTGTACTCCTTGAACACCCGCGTCTCGCCGTCGCGGGGCACCAGCTCGGGCACCCACTGCCACTCAGGGGTGTCGCGCACCAGCTCGTCGTCCTGGTGCTGCACCCAGACCACGGGGACCCCTGCCTCGCGCGCCCGCTCCACCGCCCGGGCGACGTTGCCGACCACACGGTCGGCCTCCCAGGCGGAGTCCACGACGCCGACCTGCACGTCGACGACGACCAACGCACCCTTGCTGCCCTCGCGCACCGCTGCCATGGCGGACACACTAGGACCGGTCGCGGACGTTCGACGTCCGGCTGTCAGGCGGTGACAGTGGCGCGCGTCCGGGCGCTGGCCGCGATCGCCGGCACGATCGCCAGGGCGAGCAGCCCGCCCACGAACGAGAGCGCCGAGTAGCTCGCGACGTCGACCACGATGCCCGACGCCAGCCCACCCCCGGCGCCGGCGATCGCGATCGAGACGTCGACCAGTCCCTGCGTGCGGGCGCGCGTCTCGAGCGGCACCGCGTCGGTGATGATCGCGGTGCCCGAGACCAGCCCGAAGTTCCAGCCGAGGCCGAGCAGACCCAGCGCGAGGGCCAGCAGGCCCACGGAGTCGTCGGGTGCCGAGGCCGCCAGCAGCCCCGCAAGAAGAAGGGTGATGCCCGCCGCTGCGGCCATCCATGTCCTCCCGATCCGGTCGACGAGGCGGCCGGTCAGGGGCGAGGGCAGGTACATCGCGGCCACGTGCACCGCGATCACCGTGCCCGACGCGGCCGTGCCGTGGCCGTGGTCGTGCATGTGCACCGGTGTCATCGTCATGATCGCGACCATCACGATCTGGGTCAGGACCATGACCGACGTGCCGACGACGATCCCGTGGGTCACCTCCACCGGCCCCGGACCCGGCACCGGACCGGGCGTCGCCGCCGTCGCGGCCGCCTCGCTCGCTGCCACCTCACGGGCGTGCAGCAGCGGGTCCGGCCGCAGCCGGGTGGCCAGGAACGCCGCGGCCGCGAGGTAGGCCGCCCCGGCGAGGACGAAGGGGCCGGCCAGTCGCGGGATGCCGACCAGGTGGGCCAGATGGCCGGTGGGGGCGGCCAGCAGCGGACCCAGGACTCCGCCCAGCGTGGTGGCGACGAGCACGGTCGAGATCGCTCGGGCGCGGTGGCTGGGCTGCGCCAGGTCGGCGCCGGCGTACCTCGCCTGGAGGTTGGTGGCGCTGCCCGCGCCGTAGACGAAGAGCGTCACGAACAGCAGCACCGGGCTGTCCAGCACGGCAGCGACGACCACGCCCGCGCTGCCGACGGCACCCACGGCGTAGCCCGTGGCGAGCCCCGGTCGCCGTCCGCGCTGCTGCGAGAGCCGGCCCACGCCGACGGCAGCCAGGGCACTGCCGGCGGTGAACAGAGCGCTGGGCAGCCCCGCGAGACCGGTGCTGCCGAGCATGTCCTGGGCCAGCAGCGCGCCCACCGTGATGCCGGCCGCGAGCCCGGCGCCGCTGAGGACCTGGGCGACCACCAGCACGCGGAGCGTCCGACGCTGCAGCTCCGCGGTGGTGGTCATCGACCTGCTCTCAGGAAGGTGCTCCGGCCAGGACCTTCTCGTCGTGGCTCGGGGACGGTAGCAAGTCCGGCTCGGGCTGCACCGGGACCCTGCGGGCGGGGGCCCGGGTCGTCGCGAGGATGCCGGCGAGCACCAGCACGATGCCGGCCACCTGCTCCGGCGTGAAGGTCTCATGGGCGACCAGGGCGCCGAGGAGCACGCCGGTGACCGGGTTCAGCAGCCCGACCACACCGACGGTGCCCGCGGGCAGCCGGGCCAGGCCTGCGAACCAGCACAGGTAGGCGAGCGCCGTCGCGACCAGCGTGGTGAACGCGAAGCCGGCCGTCTCCTGCGCATCGAGGGTCGGTGGGGCGCCCTCGACGACCAGCGCCACGACGCCGAGGATCGTGCCACCGAAGACGAGCTGCCAAGCGGTGAGCGCCACCAGCGGGGTGCCGTCGTTCCAGCGCTTGCCCAGCACTGCGCCGGCAGAGGAGAGGAGCAGGGCGGCCGCCGAGGCCGCCACCCCCCTCGGGTCGATGCTGCCGCTGGCGCCACCGACGAGCAGCAGCACACCGAGGATGCCGGCCACCGCGCCGCCCACCGCCTGGCTGCTCATCCGCTCGGCCACGAGCAGCCAGGCGAAGCCGGCCATGGTGAGCGGGGCGAGTGACATCACCGAGGCGGCGATGCTCGAGGGGAGCAGCTGGGCGGCGACGTAGACGAGCAGGAAGAAGGCGCCGACGTTGAGCGTGCCGAGCACCGCCGACCGCCACCACCAGACGCCGCGGGGGAGCGCACGCGCCACGGCGAGGAGCACCAGCCCGGCGGGCAGGGCGCGCAGCGCCGAGCCCCACAGGGGCGCATCCATCGGCAGCAGCTGTCGGGTGACCACGTAGTTGGCACCCCACACCACCGGGGCGATGGCGGTGATGCCGAGCCATTTTGCTTCCACGGAAGGCATAATGCCTTCCCAGGAAGATATATTCCCACGCATGACGGATGACCTCGATCACGTGGGCCGCATCCAGGCGCAGTGGAGGAGGGAGCGCCCCGACCTCGACGTCACCCCTCAGGGGCTGTACGGGCGGCTGCACCGGTTGGCCGACCGGCTGCGCGAGGAGCTCGACGTCGAGTTCCGGCGGCACGGGCTGGGGGAGGGGGAGTTCGACGTGCTGGCGGCGCTGCGTCGCGCCGGCAGTCCCTACGAGCTGGCGCCCGGGGAGCTGGCCCGCTACACGATGGTGACCACCGGCGCGGCCACGAAGCGGATCCACCGGCTCGAGGCGTCCGGACTGGTCTCACGCCGGGTGAGCGACGACGACGCCCGGTCCCGCGTGATCGCGCTGACGGCGGCGGGGAAGCGGGTCATCGACGACGCGTTCACAGCACACATGGCCAACGAGCACCGGCTGCTGGCGCCGCTCTCCGAACGCGACCGCCAAGACCTCCAGCGGGTGCTGACGAAGTGGCTGGCCGCGTTCGAGGACAACAGTGCACCAGGACAGCAGGCCTAGGCGGCCAGCGGGACCGAGCCCGGCATGACGACCGGCCCGCACGGGCACTCGTCGCCGCAGGCCAGGTAGGTGTGAAGTGCGTGGCCGCACCGCGGGCACGGCAGGTCGTGCGACAGGTGTGTGTCGTTGGTCTGGACGGTGTCCCACATGGCCGGGCCTCCTTCGCGGTGCCTGAGCTCGTCGTTGACCTACCAGGAGCTCCGACTCCTGATCCAGATACGAGTCGGCGGCGTCGGTGGGCCGTGGCACGATCTGAGGCGTGGTGACCGGCGCGACGGACGAGCAGCGGCTGCGGGATCTCCGGCTGCTGCGCCGGGTCAAGGACCGGATCGACCGCGACTACGCGCAGCCGCTGGACGTCGAGGCGCTGGCGCACGGCGTGCACCTCTCGGCCGGGCACCTGAGCCGCGAGTTCAAGAAGGCGTACGGCGAGTCGCCGTACGCCTACCTGATGACGCGGCGGATCGAGCGCGCCATGCAGCTGCTGCGCATCGGCGAGCTGAGCGTCACCGACGTCTGCTTCGAGGTGGGCTGCCAGTCGCTCGGGAGCTTCAGCACCCGGTTCGCGGAGCTGGTCGGTGTGCCGCCCAGCGTCTACAAGCAGCAGGCGGCCGACGCCCTGGCTGGTGTCCCGTCGTGCGTGGTCAAGCAGGTCACCAGGCCGGTCCGGGACGGATCGGTCAGGAATCGAGAAGCACGGCCGGCGAGCGCCTCCTAGCGTTCTCGCCATGGACCTGAAGATCTACAACGCTTTCCTCCCGCACGACGACCGAGACGCCGCGGTCGCCTTCTACTGCGACACGCTCGGCTTCGAGCTGCGCAACGACGTCGGCTACAACGGCGTGCACTGGCTCACCGTCGGTCCTCCCGACCAGCCCGACGTGAACCTGGTGCTGTTCCCGCCGGGTGCCGACCCGGGGGTCACCGACGACGAGCGCCGCATGATCACCGAGATGATGGCCAAGGGCACCTACGCGATGCTCACGCTCGCCACCAAGGACCTGGACTCCCTGTTCGAGAGGCTGCAGGCGACCGACGCGGAGGTCATGCAGGAACCCACCGAGCAGCACTGGGGAGGCCGGGACTGCGCCTTCCGAGACCCGGCCGGCAACACGATCCGCATCGACGAGGTGAAGTGACATGAAGACGATGACCTGCCATCAGCTCGGCGGCGCCTGCGATCTGCAGCTCAGGGGCGAGAGCGCCGACGACGTGATCAAGGCCCAGGACAAGCACCTCCGCGAGGCGGTCGCCGGCGGCGACACCGCGCACCGGCCCGCCCTCGACGACATGAAGGGCCGGTGGAAGCACCCCATCAAGGGCATGGGCTGGTACAAGGACACCAAGCGAGCGTTCGCCGCGCTTCCCGCCGACTGATCCGAGCCGAGGAGAGACCAGCCGCATGCACGAGGCCGACCGCCACGACCTGATCCGCGTCCAGGGCGCCCGAGAGAACAACCTCAAGGACGTCAGCGTCGACCTCCCGAAGCGCCGGCTGACGGCGTTCACCGGGGTCTCGGGGTCGGGCAAGAGCTCGCTGGTCTTCAGCACGATCGCCGCGGAGTCGCAGCGGCTGATCAACGAGACCTACAGCGCGTTCGTGCAGGGGTTCATGCCCAACCTCAGCCGCCCCGAGGTCGACCTGCTCGAGGGGCTCACGACGGCGATCATCGTCGACCAGGAGCGGATGGGCGCCAACCCGCGCTCGACGGTCGGCACGGCCACCGACGCCTACGCGATGCTCCGCATCCTCTACAGCCGGATCGGCACCCCACACATCGGCGGGCCCACGGCGTTCTCCTTCAACGTGCCGACCCGGGTCGCGAGCGGCGTGATGTCCACCGAGAAGGGCGGCCGGACCGAACGCAACGTCGTCCGCAAGGCCGTCTACCTCGGTGGCATGTGCCCGACCTGCGAGGGCATGGGCGCGATCAACGACTTCGACCTCACGGCGATCTACGACGAGTCCAGGTCGCTGGCCGAGGGCGCGTTGCTGGTGCCGGGCTACAGCATGGACGGCTGGTACGGCCGGATCTTCAGCGGCGCCGGCCTCGACATGGACAAGCCGATCGCCAAGTACACGAAGAAGGAGCTCCAGAAGCTGCTCCACGGCGAGCCGGAGAAGATCAAGGTCGAGGGCGTCAACCTCACCTACGAGGGAGTGCTGACCAAGGTCCAGAAGTCGATGCTCACCAAGGACGTGGAAGCGATGCAGCCCCACGTGCGCCGCTTCGTCGAGCGCGCGGTGACCTTCTCGACCTGCCCCGACTGCGACGGCACGCGGCTCAGCAAGGAGGCTCGGTCCTCGAAGGTCAACGGCAAGAACATCGCCGACGTGTGCGCCATGCAGATCAGTGACCTGGCCGGCTGGCTGCGCTCGGTGAAGGAGCCGGGCGTGGCACCGCTGCTGGCCGGTCTCCAGCACCTGGTCGACTCGTTCGAGGAGATCGGGCTCGGCTACCTCTCGCTCGACCGGCCGGCCGGCACGCTGTCCGGGGGAGAGGCGCAGCGGACGAAGATGATCCGCCACCTCGGCTCGTCGCTCACCGACGTGACCTACGTCTTCGACGAGCCGACCATCGGTCTCCACCCCCATGACATCGAGCGGATGAACCAGCTGCTGCTGCAGCTGCGCGACAAGGGCAACACCGTGCTCGTGGTCGAGCACAAGCCCGAGACGATCGCGATCGCCGACCACGTCGTCGACCTCGGTCCCGGGGCAGGTACGGCGGGCGGCGAGGTGGTCTTCGAGGGCACCTTCGACGAGCTGCGCAAGAGCAAGACGGTCACGGGTCGCCACCTCGACGACCGGGTGGCGCTCAAGGGTTCGACCCGTACGCCGAACGGCACCCTCGAGGTCCGCAAGGCGTCCACGCACAACCTCCAGGACGTCGACGTCGACCTCCCGCTCGGCGTCCTGTGCGTGCTCACCGGCGTCGCCGGGTCCGGCAAGAGCTCGCTGGTGCAGGGGTCGGTGGCCGGGCGCGAGGGCGTCGTGGTCATCGACCAGGGCGCGATCAAGGGCTCGCGCCGCAGCAACCCGGCGACCTACACGGGGCTGCTGGAGCCGATCCGCAAGGCGTTCGCCAAGGCCAACGGCGTGAAGCCGGCCCTCTTCAGCGCCAACTCCGAGGGCGCCTGCCCTGCGTGCAACGGCGCGGGGGTGATCTTCACCGAGCTGGGCGTGATGGCCACCGTCGAGTCCACGTGCGAGGAGTGCGAGGGCCGACGGTTCCAGGCCGCGGTGCTGGAGTACACGTTCGCAGGCAAGGACATCACCGAGGTGCTGGCGATGCCGGTCGCCGAGGCCCTGGGGTTCTTCGGGGAGGGGGAGGCGGCGATACCTGCCGCGCACAAGGTGCTCGACCGACTGGCCGACGTGGGGCTCGGTTATGTCAGTCTCGGCCAGCCGCTCACCACGCTCTCGGGCGGGGAGCGCCAGCGGCTCAAGCTGGCGGCCCAGATGGCAGAGAAGGGCGAGATCTACGTCCTCGACGAGCCGACGACCGGGCTGCACCTCGCGGACGTCGAGCAGCTGCTCGGCCTGCTCGACCGGCTGGTCGACTCCGGCAGGTCGGTGATCGTCATCGAGCACCACCAGGCCGTGATGGCGCACGCCGACTGGATCGTCGACCTCGGTCCCGGCGCCGGGCACGACGGTGGCAAGGTCGTCTTCGAGGGCACTCCGGCCGATCTCGTGTCCGACACGTCGACGCTCACCGGCAAGCACCTGGCGGCGTACGTCCGGGGCTGACCCTCGACGAAAGTCTCGAAATCTAAGCCATTCTCCCGATGTCTCTGCCTACCTCAGACGCCGACTCTGAGGATGTCTGAGGTAGCAGAGCGAGGGAGTGAGAGACGTGTTGCCGTTACCGTGCCAGCGCCGGCCGGAGCTGTTCTTCGACACCTACGGTCGGGCGCTCGACCTGGCCAAGGAGCTGTGCGCGACCTGTCCGGTGCGGCAGGACTGCCTGGCCGAGGCACTCGAGCGCAGAGAACCCCACGGCGTCTGGGGCGGACAGATCCTCATCGACGGCGCGATCGTGGCCGTCAAGCGCGGACCCGGCCGGCCGCGCAAGGTCGCGGCCTGACACCCGTCGACTGACAGACTCAGACCATGAAGTACGTGCTGCTGATCTGTGACAACGAGGTGGATCCGCCCAGCCACGAGGAGCTGGCCGTCGACCCCGTCCATGACGAGTTCCAGAAGGCCATGGACGCCCGAGCGACCCCCTTGGGCGGCGCCCGGCTCCGCCCCTCGTCACATGCGACCAGTGTGCGGGTCCGGGAGGGCGAGGTCCTGGTCACCGACGGCCCCTTCGCCGAGACCAAGGACTTCGTCGGAGGCATCACGATCCTGGAGTGCGCGGACCTCGACGACGCGATCGAGATCGCGTCCAAGCATCCCTACGCGCGCCGGGGAGTCGTCGAGATCCGTCCGGTCTGGGAGTGACCTCGACCGATGACGAGGTGCGCGCCGCCGTCGAGGCGGCCTACCGCGACGAGTGGGGCCAGCTGGTCGGAACCCTGATCGGCGTCACCGGCGACTGGGACCTTGCGGAGGAGTGCACCCAGGAGGCGTTCGCTGCCGCTCTGTCGACCTGGCCCCGCGACGGGGTGCCCGGCCGGCCCGGCGCCTGGCTCACCACCACGGCGCGCAACCGCGCCACCGACCGGCTGCGGCGCGACGCCACGGGTCGGGCCAAGCTGCGCCAGCTCGCCGTACTCGAGCGCGAGCCGGACGAGCGGCCGGTGGGGGAGATCCCCGACGAGCGGCTGCGGCTGATCTTCACCTGCTGCCACCCGGCGCTGGCGTTCGAGGCGCGGGTCGCCCTCACGCTGCGGACGCTGGCCGGCCTGAGCACCGCCGAGATCGCCCGGGCGTTCCTCGTCGACCGAGGCCACGATGGCGCAGCGCCTGGTGCGGGCCAAGCGCAAGATCGCCGAGGCCGGGATCCCCTACCGCGTCCCGCCCGCCGAGGTGATGCCGCAGCGCCTGGCCGCGGTCCTGGCGGTGCTCTACCTGATCTTCAACGAGGGCTACGACGAGCACGACAGCCCCCGGGCACTGACCGCCGAGGCCATCCACCTCACCGGGGTGCTCGCCAGCCTGCTCCCGCAGGAACCCGAGCCACGTGGCCTGCTGGCACTGATGCTGCTCCACGAGGCCCGGCGCACCACGCGTACCGACGACGGCGTGCTGGTCACGCTGGAGCACCAGGACCGGTCTCGATGGGACCGTCAGCTGATCGCGGACGGAGTGGCCGTGCTCGACCAGGCGCTCGCCCTCCGACGCAGCGGTCCCTACCAGGTGCAGGCCGCGATCGCCGCCTGTCACGCGACGGCTGAGGACGCGGACCGCACCGACTGGCCACAGATCGCGCTCCTCTACGGCGAGCTGGCGCGGATCGCGCCCTCGCCGGTCGTGGAGCTCAACCGCGCCGTCGCCGTGGCGATGGCCGACGGCATCCCGGCCGGCCTCGCGCTGGTCGATGAGCTGGACGAGTCCGGCCAGCTGGACGGCTACCACCTGCTGCCCGCCACGCGCGCCGACCTGCTGCGCCGGGCCGGCCGGTCGGCGGAGGCCAGGACGTCGTACGAACGGGCGCTCGAGCTCGCGACGACCGACGCCGATCGTCGCTATCTCACCGACCGCCTGCACCGGCTCTGACCTGCGTGAACTCATCATCCGAGGACGTCGGGCAGAAGGCCTGAAGATTTCTGTCCGCGGTGTCGATCCGGGGCTGCCTCCTTCGTCGGTGGGACACACCGACCAGACGGAGGAACGACCCATGGCACGCATCAGAAGCCTCAGGAGCACCACCCGGACCCGCGAGCAGCGCCTGGTGCTCGCCCTCGCGTGCGCGGCGATGGCGATGGTGGGGATCGACACGGCCATCGTGAACGTCGCCGTGCCGTCCATCCAGCGCGACCTCGGGGTCACGCCCAGCGCCTCCCAGTGGGTCGTGGTCGCCTACGGCCTCGTGCTCGGTGGGTTCCTCCTGTTCGGCGGGAGGATGACCGACCACCATGGGCGTCGGCGCATCTTCGTCTCCGGGATGGCCGTCTTCACGGCGGCCTCGCTCGTGGCCGGGGCCGCGCAGGGCGTCGGGCTGCTGATCGCGGCCCGGGCCGCCCAAGGGTTCGGCGCCGCACTCGTGGCACCCGCGGCGCTCTCCCTGCTGGCCGTCACCTTCGCGGAGGGTCGCGAGCGAGTCCGCGCCTTCGGCATCTTCGGCGCGGTGGGCGGCGTGGCGGGCTCGGTGGGCGTCGTCGCCAGCGGGCTGCTCACCGCCGGCCCCGGCTGGCGCTGGGCCTTCTTCATCAACATCCCCGTCGGGACCGCGGCGATCGTGCTCGCCCTGACCTTCCTCGCGGCCGACCGGCCCGAGGACGGCGCCTCCCGGCTCGACCTGAGCGGTGCGACCACCGTGACCGGCGGGCTGCTGCTCCTCGTCTACGCGCTGCACCACGCAGCCCAGCACGGGCTGGCCTCGGTCTCCGCCCTGCTGCTGTTCGCGGCCGCGGGCTTCCTCCTCGCAGCGTTCGTGCGGATCGAGGCCCGCTCCGAGGCGCCCCTCGTGCCGGCCGCCATCCTGAGGAACCGCAGGCTCGTCGCCGCGAACCTCGCCGCGTTCCTGGCTTTCGCCGCTCTGCTCGCGTTCATCTTCATCGGCTCGCTGCTGATGCAGCAGGCCCTGGGCTACTCACCGACGCGCACCGGCCTCGCATGGCTCGCCACCACCATGACCGTGTTCCCGACCGCCCTGATCGGTGGTCGGCTGGCCACCCGAGTGCAGGTGCGGTGGCTGCTGGTCACCGGCCTGTCGGCCGTCACGGCCGGGACGCTGTGGCTGACTCGCGTGCCCGCTGAAGCGAGCTACGTCGTCGACCTGCTGCCGGCGTTCCTGCTCGTCGGGATCGGCTTCGGGCTCTGCAGCCCCGCGCTCCAGATCGGCGCCCTGTCCGGGGTCGACGAGGCGGCGACGGGCCTGGCGTCCGGCCTCGTGGAGACCATGCGCGAGGTCGGTGGCGCGGCGGGCGTTGCCGTGGTGTCGACCGTGTTGGTGTCCGGCTCCGGCCTGGCCGGCTTCCACGAGGCGTTCGCCTTCATCGGCGTCCTGGCCGGCCTGGCGGTGGTCGTCGCCGCCGTGGGGTTCGGGCGTGAGGGTCGCTCGCCGACCGACTGCGCCTCGACCTGTGACCGCCGGCTCGTCGACGTCCCCGCCGCCTGAAGAGTCCTCGCTCGACCACCACGTCAACCAAGGACGAACCATGTCCCACGAACCTGTGCTGGGCTCAGCGGACCCGGTCGTAGACGAGGCTCAGCTCGCCCTGCTGGCCGGCGGCCTGGCTGGCCAGCTCCCACTGGCCGGCAGGGAGGCCGTCGTCGAAGAGTCGCGGGCCTCCGCCCAGGAAGACCGGGGCAACGATGAGGGCCAGCCTGTCGACGTGGTCGGCGGCCAGCAAGGCCTTGATGACGCTCGCGCTCGAGAGCACCCAGATGTCGCCGCCCTCGGTCTCCTTCAGCTCGGCGATGGCCTCGGGGGCCGGCCGGTCGACGATCGTGGTCCGCTCCCAAGGCGCCTGCGCGAGGGTGGAGGAGAACACCACCTTCTCGGCGTCGACCAGCCACTTCGCGAAGCCCACGTCGCGTGGGTCGGCGCCCTCCATGTCGATGACGGAGGGCCAGAAGCCGAGGAACCCCTCGGCGTTCACCCGTCCCATCACGCCGGTGGTCGCCGGCTCCCAGAGCCTGGTCAGGTGGTCGCGGGCGACGTCGGTGACGGCGTACGGAACCACCCAGCTCATGTCGACCGGGTTGTCCGGCCTGGCGTAGCGCCCGTCGAGCGAGAGGGCGATGTTGGCAACGACCCTGCGGCCGGTGTGCTGCTGCGTCACTTCGTGCTCCTTGTGTTGGTGTCGCTGCTGGACTTGTCGAGGCGGGCGGCGAGGACCGCCGCCAGCTTGTCGAGGCTCTGGCTGGCGCCGAGCTCGATGCCCGCGATGAAGTCGGCGGACTCGACCGTGCTGCCGGTGATGCGGTGGCGGACGTCGAGCTCCGTGCCGGTCGCGGTGGGGCGGAGCTCGAGGTCGACGTACGCCGTGAACGCCGCGCTGCCGTCGGGGAGCATGGGGGAGGACCGGTAGGAGAGCCTCAGGCCGGGACGGACGTCGTCGACCACTCCCTCGGCCCGCCCGACGAGCTCGCCGGATCCGGCGGTGTCCTCGCGGTCGCGGTACTCCAGCACGATCCGTCCACCCGGTCGGGCCTCGAAGACGAGGTCCGAGACCCGCAGGTCGTCGGGTGTCCACCAGGCGGCGAGCAGGTCCGGCTCGGTGAGGTGTCGCCAGACCACCTCGGGGTCCGCGGCCAACGACCGCTGGAAGTCGAACGTCCGGCCGTCGGCCCAGCCAGCGTCGTCAGCGGCGAGGCGCTCGGCCTCCACGCTGAGCGTGTGGCGGTCGAAGGCCTCCGTCGCACCGCCGGCCTGGTCCACCGTGTCGGCGAGACCGCCCAGCGCTCCCGCGAGCTCCCGCAGTGGCGCCGCCCGCAGCGTGTAGATCCGGCGCTGACCGGAGCGTCGCGAGGAGACGATCCCCGCACGCTCGAGGGTCTGCAGGTGCTTGGTCGTCTGCGGCTGCCGTGCCCCGGCCAGCTGCGCGAGCACCCCGACCGGGCGGGGTCGCTCGGCCAGGAGGGTCACCAGGCGCCAGCGCGCCGGGTCGGCCAGCGCGGTGAGGAGTTCGTCCATGGCCAACAGTATTCTCGCACACGCATATTCGTGTCAAGGAATGTTGGGGTGTATGGCTCCGCGCCACGCGGTAGTCGCGCTGGCACTGGGTGGTGGAGTGGCAGCGTCGCGTACGCCGCACCTGCACCTGGCTGTCTACTCGCCTCCTGGTTGGGGTCCTCGCTGCGGCAGTACGGCGCGGCTGAGGTCGGTCAGGCGGTCGTCCCGATCACGGGTCCGTCGGGCTGGCTGCAGTACCTGTCCAAGCACGCTTCGCGGGGGGTGGCTCACTACCAGCGCCGGGGCACTCCGGCGGGGTGGACGAAGACGGGTCGGCTCTGGGGTCACGGGCGGCATCGTGGCCCCCGGTCGAGCCAGTCGAAGCGGTGATCTCGGACGTGACGATGCGGCGGGTTCGGCGGCTGGTCCGCGTCCTACGTCGTGGCCGATGCTCGGTACTGCTGCGCTGAAGGCTCGGCCGGGCTCGGTCGAAGCAAGGCGCGCCTGGGCGCGCGTCTCCTGGGCTCGTCGGATGCTGCGGTGCAACGACCGTGGTCTGTCGGCGGTGCGAGGTATGTCTGAGTGGGTTCCCGGGTCGGTGCTGCTCCAGTTCGCGGTGCTGGCTGGATGGTCGGGCGAGTTGAAAGCGAGTGGTCTCAGTGAAGGTTGACGGTCTGTCTCTGGCGCAGGTCTTCCGGCGCGCGTGCACCAGCTGCGGCTCCGAAGGGCTGCGCTGGTTCGGCGGTCGGGAGTTCGCCACGACGGCTGAGGGTCGAGCGATGCTCGCTGACGTCGTGGCCTCGTCAGGCGGTCACCTGTCGATGCGCGAGGTCCTCAACGGTGAGGTCTGGGTGTGCCGCGGCTGCGGGGAACTCGGGGTGTTCGCGTGAGCCGTCAGCAACGTCCGGGCCGTGGTGTCCGGCTCTCCGACCTGGACCGCTCGCAGGTCTACCGGATCGGCTACGTGGGTCGTCGCTGGGAAGTGCTGGGACCCGATGACGCGCCGGACGCCGACGCTGGCCCGGCGACGGCCGGCGACGACGGCGCAAGGGACGAAGTCCCGCGCACGCCGGCGCCGTACGTCCCGCGCCACGTCGCGCCCGCCGCGCAACCGGGCTGAGCAGAACCCCGACCACTCTCGGCCACCGATCCCCGTAGGTGCCGGGCTTTGGAGCGGACTGGCTCCTTCTCTCTCCTCCGTCGTCGCCGGTCGCGCGGTCGTGGCGGCACGCGCCAGGTCTGATCCTCGGCGCGTCGCGCGGTCGAGCTCGACCATCAGGGTTGCCTGTCGTGCGGCTTGGCGGCTGATCCCCAGGGCTCTTCCGATCTCGGCGTAGGTCGCTCCTTCCCGTCGTGCAGCTTTGGCCAGTAGATCGATTGCTTCCAAGATCGCGTCTCGGGCGTGTCGTGCGTCCTCGAGGTGCCGCAGCGGTCTCTGTGGTCCAGTCAGCGTCCTCTGGAGTGCTCGCACCGTCGAGGTGATCCGCCAGCTGGCGAGCGTGCCCTCAGTCGTGCTCACGGCAACGGATCCTGTCACCGGGAAATAGAGCTTCGTCTAGAGCCCCAGCAACTTCCATTTCCGAGCCTGGAATGCACGGCGAATAGTGCTCACTGTAGCTAGCACTCTAATTCTTAAATTCTTTTTATCATCTCTCCTTACCTTTCCACTTCCTTTATTATTAACTATCGCCGATAAGCGACATTATGTCAATATGGATGAGTTTCCACGCTCTCCCAGGTCTGTTCCTGCATGTGATGTCCTTCGCCACGCCCATGCCCTACGCCTGACCCCGCCCCGGAACAACTGGAGAGACCGAGATGCACTACCTCGTTTCCGTGATCGTCGACGAGAGCGGCGGCCCGGCGACCCCGGCCGAGCAGTCCGCCATCGACGTGTTCAACGACCGGCTGAGGGCCGATGGCCACTGGCTCTTCGCCGGGGGCCTCGGGGCGCCCAGGGTCGCCACCGTCATCGACAACCGGGGTGAGGAGGCGATCCTCACCGACGGCCCGTTCGTGGAGACGAAGGAGTACCTCATCGGCTTCTGGATCATCGACGTCCCCTCGCTCGAGGTGGCGCTCGAGCTCGCCGCTGAGGGGTCGAAGGCCTGCAACAGGAAGGTCGAGGTGCGACCCTTCCTGGAGGAGTGAGGCTCAGCCTCCGAAGCCGACCTCGTTGCCCTCGGGATCGCGGTAGGTCACCTTGCGCACGCCGTTGTCGTAGGTCTCGTCCAGGTGCGGCTCGATCCCCCGCGCTGAGATGCCGGCGACCCGCCGGGCGAGGTCGGCGACGAACAACGTCACCTGCGCGTGGCCGGCGTGCTCCGGGCGCTCCTCCACGTAGACCGACCGTCCGGAGGCCACCTCCCAGACCGCTTCCACGTCGTTGGGGTGGAACGTCGGAGGCTGCCCGAACAGGCGTTCGTACCACTCCTGCGCGGCGGGGTAGTCGGCCACCGAGACCCCGGCGAACACGGCCGGCAGCGCGTCTTCACGGCGTACGGCGGCCGCCGCGAGCCGAGCCAAGGAGGCCAGGAGGTTGTCGCGTCCCGTCGCTCGCGCCCGGGTCAGCCGGGCGCCATCGGTGAGCTCGCTCCAGTCGTAGGTGTGCGTCACCACGGTGGTGCCGTCGTCCCGCGGCTCGAGCTCCCAGCGCCAGAGGTGCCCCGGAGGCTCGGCGCCCACCTCGGAGGGGCGCCAGGCGATCCGGCTCCCCTCCTCCAGCTCGACGACGTGGTTCTCCCGCACCGATCCCTTGGTCAGTGTCATCGTGAACACGTCGCCGACCGCTGTCACGCGCTGGCCGTCGTCCGCCGAGCCGAGGTTGTCGTTGCCGTCCCACGCGGGTTGGAGAGCCGGGTCCGCGATCAGCTCCCAGATCGTCTCCACCCGAGCTCTGATCGGCAGGCTCGCGCGCACCACGCGCCTCTCGTCGTCCATGGCATGACTCTCGCACCCGGCCGCGGGCTTCGGTCAGAACGGCGGCGGACCCACGATCTCTATCCCGCCGTTCAACCGACCGCTCTCCGCGATCCGTCCGAAGTCCGTCTCGCGCGCCGACCCTTCGAGCGGCTCGCTGGCGCCGCGGTAGAACGGCTCGCAGACGCAGGACGGCTGGATCGTCAGCATGCGGGCTCGCTCGCTCAGGACCAGGAACGCGTGTGGGACCTCGGCCCGGACCATCACGAAGTCCCCCACGCCGACGTCGAGATCCTCGTCGTCGATGCGGTAGCGCACCTCCCCCTCCAGGATCCAGTGCGACTCGGCGATCGGGTGGGTGTGCAGCGGCGTTCGCTTCCCCTCGTCCATGACGACCTCGACCACGCTCAGCTCACCCCCGGTGTCCGTCTCGTCCAGCTTCCACGTCCAGACACCGCCCCCGAGAAACCACAGCTGCTCCCCTTCGCCGGCCCGCCGCACGACCGCCCGGCTTCTCACCGCTTCCGCGCCCACACCCGCCATCACGCACCTCATTCATTCATGGGACTTGTGTCCCATGATGAAACTGGCATACCATGAACGCCGTGTCAAGCAACTACGTCGGAGCCGGCCGAACCCGTCAGAAGCAGCGGACGCGCGACCAGCTGCTGGCCGCCGCGTGGCAGCTGATGGAGAGCGGCGACACCCCACGGGTCGAGGACGCGGCCGAGGCGGCCGGCATCTCGCGCACCACCGCCTACCGCTACTTCGCCTCGCAGGGTGAGCTGCTGGCGGCGGCCTTCCCGGAAACGGTTCGCGACTCTGCTCTCCCCGACCCCCCTCCCACCGACACCGCCTCCCGGGTCGCGACCGTCGGGTCGGCCGTCGTCGACCTCATCGAGGAGACCGAGCACCTCCAGCGCGCCATGCTCAGGCTCTCGCTCGGAGACACTCCGCACGACCTTCCGCTGCGGCGGGGGCGCGTCATCCCGTGGTTCGAGGAGGCGCTCGCACCGCTCGCCGGCCAGCTGGGCGAGGACGGCGTGCACCGGCTGGCGGTCGCCCTGCGGGCCGTCTGCGGCATCGAGACCCGAGTCTGGCTGCACGACATCGCCGGCCTCGACGCGTCCGGCATCCGGGCGCTACAGCTGTGGATGGTGGACGCGCTCGCGGCCCGCGCGCTCGATGCCCCACCTCCGCTGGACGGCTGAGGCCGCCTCCTGGTCCAGCACCACCGTCACGCGTGGATGCCGCTGGACGAGCGACGCGGGGCAGGCCGGTGTCACCGGCCCGGCGAGAGCGGCGGCGACCGCCTCGGCCTTGGCAGTCCCCCTGGCCAGCAGGACCAGGTGCCGGGCCTCGAGGATCGTCCCCAGCCCCTGGGTGACGGCGTGGGTCGGGACCGACACCCCGTCGACGTACGCCGCGTTGTCGCCGCGCGTCGTGTCCGACAGCACGACCACCCGGGTCCGCGAGTCCAGGGGCGAGCCGGGCTCGTTGAAGGCCAGGTGGCCGTTGCGCCCGATCCCGAGCAGCTGCAGGTCGACGCCGCCCAGCCGGGCGATGTCCCGTTCGAGCTCCTCGCCGCTGCCACGCGGAACCACGACCTGGTGCAACGGGATGCCCAGCGGCTCGGCGATCTCGCGCTCGACGTACGCCGCGTAGGTGGCCGGATGCCCCACCGGCAGGCCGACGTACTCGTCCAGCGCCACGATCCGCACGCGCGACCAGTCCCCGCTCCCCCGCGCCAGCGCGCGATAGACAGGCAGTGGCGTACCGCCGGTCGCCACACCCAGCACGAGAGCCGGATCCCGCTCGACAGAGCGGAGCACGAGTGCTGCGACGTGTGCGCCAACAGCGTCCGCGTCGTCGACCACGACCACGTCCACGAGTACCTCGATTTCGATCAGAGGGTTGCGGAGCCGGAGCCCCTTTGCCAGTATCACCCACCAATAGGAAAGTTTCCTATCTATTGGTGGGGATGATGACACAAGAGGTTCGGGGTCTGGCGCTCGCGCTGGTCGCGACGCTGCTCGGCCTCGTGCCGGCCACCCCGGCGCCGGCCGCGACTCCTGCGGCGGCCCCGCCGGGCAGCCGCGCCGAGCTCCGGGTCAACCAGCAGGGCTGGTCGCCCCGCGAGACCAAGACCGCGACCCTGATGACCTCGAGGCCCCTCGGCCGGGCGACCTTCGCCGTGGTCGGCCAGGGTGGCCGCACCTTCCTCCGTGGCACCGTCCCGAGCACGCCGGCCGGGGGCTGGAGCAGCCGCTTCCCCTACGTCTACCTCCTGGACCTCTCCGGACTGCGGGCCAAGGGCCGCTACCGCGTCGTCACGGGCGGCGCCGTCCACGTCACCTCACCGCGCTTCCGGATCTCGAGCCCCCGGGACATCTACGGACCGCTCGTCGACTACGGCGTGCGGTTCGACCAGAACCAGCGCGATGGGGGGCGTCAGGTCCCCGGTCCGCTCGGCCGGAAGCCGGCGCACCTCAACGACGCTGCGGCGGATGTGTATGCGTGGCCGCACATGATCCGCGGCGAGGACCAGATCACCGACCCGGATCTCACCAGGATCGGCGGACCGGTCGATGTCGAGGGTGGCTGGGCCGACGCCGGTGACTACCTGAAGTTCACCCATTCCTCGGCGTACAACGACGTCGTGCTGTTCACCAGCGCCAGGTTGCTGGGCGCCCGTGCGCCGCAGCCACTGCTGGACGAGGCCCGCCACGGACTCGCCTGGCTCGACAAGATGTGGGACGAGTCGACCCGCACGCTGCACCTGCAGGTGGGCCTCGGCTCGGGCAACGAGCAGGGCACCTTCATCGGCGACCACGACGGGTGGCGCCTGCCCGAGGCCGACGACCACGACGCCGACCCGCTGCACCGGTACGTCGCCCACCGGCCCGTTCTCGACGCCGCGGCCGCCGGGCAGCCGATCAGCCCGAACCTCGCCGGCCGGGTCTCGGCCGCGTTCGCGCTCGGGTCGCAGCAGGAGACCGACCCGGCCAGAGCACTGGCGCTGCTTCTCAACGCCCAGGGCCTGTATGCCCGCGCTGCGGTCACCGCACCACCCAGGCCGCTGGTCACCGCACTCCCCCACGCCTTCTACCCGGAGTCGGTGTGGCAGGACGACATGGAGCTCGGCGCCTCCGAGATCGCCCGGGCCGCCCAGCGGCTCGGCCTCGCCTCGGCGCCGTACCTCGCTGAGTCCGCGCGCTGGGCGAAGCAGTACCTGAAGGTCGGTTCGACCGACACACTCAACCTCTACGACGTCGGTGCCCTCGCGCACGCCAGCCTCGCCGAATCCATGGCCGAGGTGCCGCACGGCGCCCTCGAGGTCACCCGGAAGCAGCTGGTCAAGGACGTGGCCCGCCAGCTCGGGACCGGGGTGAGGCGGGCCCGGCACGACCCGTTCGGCGCGCCGGTCGACGTCACCCGGTTCGACGCCAACTCGCACAGCTTCGGGCTGGTGGCGACCGCCGCGCTCTACGAGCGGCTCACCGGCCGCCCTCGGTTCCGAGGGTTCGCGACCCGGGTGCGCACCTGGCTGCTCGGCGGCAACCCGTGGGGCATCAGCGCCATGGTCGGGATCGGCTCGTCCTACCCGCGCTGCATGCAGCACCAGATCGCCAACCTCGCGACCGCTCCGGATCTCGGTGCGGTCGTCAACGGCCCCAACGGCGCCGGCAACTTCCGGGGCGGCCTGGGTGGCTTCCAGGCCGGGATGCGGCACTGCTCCCGACCCGCCTATGCGGCCTACGACGGCCAGGGCAGCAGGTACGTCGACGACGTCCGCGCCTGGCAGACCGACGAGCCCGCCCTCGACATGACCGCGGCCGCGATCCTCGCCGGCGCGGCCCAGCTCAGCCTCCAGGGAGCGAAGAGATGAACCCCGGCACCCCCAGCCTGCTGCGCGGCATCAACGACCGCGCGGCCCTCGACCTGCTTCTGGAGCACGGACCGCTCTCCCGCACCCAGGTCGGCGAGCTCACGGGGCTGTCCAAGCCCACGGCCGCGCAGCTGCTCACCCGGCTCGCCGAGGCCGGGCTCGTGATCACCAGCGGCAACTCCAGCGGCGGGCCCGGGCCGCGCGCCCAGCTCTACGCCGTCAACCCGGATGCGGCCTACGTCGCCGCACTCGACGTCACCCCGACCCGGATCCTCGCCGGCGTCGCCGACATCGCCGGCCGCACCATCGGTGACTACGAGCTGAGGACTCCCCGCAAGGCCGGCACCGACGCGGTCCACCACGTGCTGCACGCGCTCGACGGCGCCGCCGCCTCGGCCGGGATCGACCGCCACCGGGTGCACCGCCTCGTGATCGGCACTCCGGGCGCCTTCGACCCGGCCAACCGGGTGCTCCGCTACGCCCGGCACCTGCCCGGCTGGCACGACCCGCACCTGCTCGAGCGGCTCACGGACGCGGTCGGCACGCCCCTGGAGGTCGCCAACGACGTGAACCTCGCTGCGATCGCCGAGATGCGGTCGGGCCTGGCCCGAGGGGTCCAGGACTTCGTCCTCCTGTGGGCGGACGAAGGGTTGGGCGCGGCGGTCGTCATCGACGGCCGCGTCCGAGGGGGCGCCACCGGCGGAGCCGGGGAGGTCGGCTTCCTGCCGCTCCCCGGCACGCCCCTCGTGCGCGACGTACGCCGCGGCAACGCGGGCGGGTTCCAGGAGCTGGCCGGTGGCCGATCGGTGCTCGCGCTGGCGCGCTCGCTCGGGCTGCGCGCGAGCACTCCGCAGGCGGCCGTCGCCAAGGCGCTCACGACCCCGGGCCCGGGCGATGAGCTGCTGGCGTCGCTCGCGGAGCGGTTCGCGCTCGGCATCAGCGCGGTGGTCTCGGTGGTCGACCCGTCGCTGGTCGTCCTCGCGGGCGGTGTGCTGGCCGCCGGCGGCACCCGGCTCCGTGACCAGATCGCCGACGAGGTCGGCTCACTGGCCCTGACCCGCCCTCGCCTCGAGCTGGCAGGAGTCACCGACAACCCGGTGCTCGCCGGCGCCCTGCAGACAGCCCTCGCCGCGACCCGCAACGAGGTCTTCGACACCGTCCAGCGCGGCACCACACCCGGGAGCTCGGCCCGGCCCGTCACCAGGAGAGAACCATGACCACTTCCATCCGGCGCCGCGTCGCGGCGCTCACGGCAGCGATCGCCCTGCCGCTCGCGGTCAGCGCCTGCACCGGCTCCTCGGAGGGCGGCACCAAGGACGATCCGGACGCGGACGTGACGATCACCTTCTGGCACGGCTGGAGCGCGGACAGCGAGGTCGCGGCCATCCAGCAGACCATCGACGCGTTCGAGAAGGCCAACCCCAACATCCACGTGAAGGTCGTCGGCAACATCACCGACGACAAGATCAACCAGGCGCTGCGGGCCGGTGGCTCCTCCGCTCCCGATGTGGTCTCGTCGTTCACCACCGACAACGTCGGCCAGTTCTGCACCTCGGGCGCCTTCGCGGACCTGGCTCCGTTCATGGAGGAGTCCGGCCTCGACCCGGCCGCGACGTTCCCTCCGGCGCAGCTGCAGTACACGCAGTACGACGGCAACCAGTGCGCGCTGCCGCTCCTGAGCGACGCCTACGGCCTTTACTACGACAAGGACGCGTTCGCCGCGGCCGGCATCACCGAGCCGCCGAAGACGATGTCGGAGTTCGACGCCGACGCGGTGAAGCTCACCCAGGCTGACGGCGACGGCTATTCGACGCTCGGCTTCATGCCGGACTACCACGGCTACGAGTCGAGCATCACGCACTTCGCCGCCCAGTGGTCCCCGACGTACTTCAACGAGGACGGCACGTCGAACGTCGGCAGCGACCCGGCGTTCGCGGAGGCCATGCAGTGGCAGAAGGGGCTGGTGGACCAGCTCGGTGGCTACGAGAGGCTCGAGAAGTACCGCGCGAGCTTCGGCGACGAGTTCGGCGCCAAGAACCCGTTCATGACCGGTCAGGTCGCGATGGCGATCGACGGCGAGTGGCGGGCCGGCATGATCGCGGACGACGCACCCGAGCTGAACTTCGGCGTGGCGCCGTTCCCCGTGCCCGACGACCAGGCCGACAGCTACGGCAAGGGCTACATCACCGGCACGATCGTCGGCATCGCCAGCACGAGCACCAAGCAGAACGCCGCCTGGCGGTTCGTCCAGTTCCTGACCAGCGACACCCAGGCCGTCGTCGACTTCGCCAACGCGATCCACAACGTGCCCTCGACGCTCGACGCCCTGGCCTCGCCCGACGTCAGCCAGGACCCGGCGATGCAGACCTTCATCGAGATCGCCTCCCACCCCGCCAGCAACACCACGCCGGCCAGCCCGAACGGCGGCGCCTACCAGCTCACGCTGCAGGACGTGGGCTACGCCTTCGAGTCCGGCAAGCAGGCCGACCTGGCCGCCGGCCTGAGCGAGGCGGCCGGGCAGATCGACACCGACATCGAGCAGAGCAACTGACCGCAGACAGCCAGCCCACCGCCAGCAGACAGGCACAGCCCACCGTGAGCACGACCACCACGACTGCACCACGCCGTGCCGAGCCGAGTGCGACGGCGCGGAGCCGGCGACGGCGCGAGACGGTGCGCAACCTCGCGTTCCTCTCCCCCTGGCTGCTCGGCACCGGGCTGTTCTTCCTCTACCCGCTGCTCTCGACCGTCTACTTCTCGTTCACGCACTACAACGGGTTCAGCGCACCCACCTTCAACGGCCTCCAGAACTGGCGGTTCGTCTTCCAGAGCTACCCGTTCTTCTGGCCGGCGCTGCGCAACACCCTGTGGCTCGTGGCCGTCATGGTGACGCTCCGGGTGGTCTTCGGCCTCGCGGTCGGCATGCTCGTCGTCCGGATCAAGCGGGGCGCGGGGCTGCTGCGCACGTTCTTCTACGCGCCGTACCTCGCTCCCCCGGTGGCCGGCACGCTCGCCTTCGTCTTCCTGCTCAACCCCGGCACCGGGCCGGTCAACACCATCCTGGGCCGGCTCGGCCTGCCCGAGCCCGGCTGGTTCAACGACCCGACGTGGTCCAAGCCGGCGCTCACCCTCCTGGCGCTGTGGGGCATCGGCGACCTGATGGTCATCTTCATGGCCTCGCTCCTCGACGTGCCCAGGGAGCTCTACGAGGCGGCCGACCTCGACGGGGCCGGCGCGGTCGGGAGGTTCCGCTACGTGACCCTGCCCCACCTGCGCCCGATCATCGGCTTCGCCGTGGTGACCGGGGTGATCGCGACGATGCAGTACTACACGCAGCCGATCGTGGCCGGTGAGGTCGCCAGCGGGCACATCCAGGGCTCCGGGCAGCAGTTCGAGCCCGGCTATCCGGACAAGTCCACGCTCACCCTGCCCCAGCTCGTCTACAACCTGGGCTTCCAGCGGTTCGACATCGGCGCCGCGTCGGTCATCGCGCTGGTGCTGTTCGCGCTCAGCATGGCCTTCGCGGCGGTGCTCATGCGCCGCGGCAGCGTGTTCCTGGGGGGTGACCTGTGACCCCCGTGTCCGTCGCGACGCGGAAGCGGCTGGAGTGGGTGGCGACGCACACCTTCGCGGTCGCCTGCACGCTGTTCTTCGTCCTGCCGTTCGTCTTCGTCGCGCTGACCGCGGTGATGACCGACGACCAGTCGCTCACCCGCGACCTGTGGCCGGACTCGTTCGAGTGGCACAACATCACCGACGTCATGCACACCCCGGGCTTCGGGACCTGGTGGCGCAACACCCTGATCTACGCCGTCGGCGGGACCGTGCTGACCCTGGTCTCGAGCATCCCGGTCGCCTACGCGCTGGCGCACTTCCGGTTCCGCGGACGACAGCTCGCGATGATGATGGTGATCGCGACGATGATGCTCCCGCCGCAGGTGGTGATCATCCCGATGTACCTCGTGTGGGCCAAGCAGCTGCACCTGACCGGCACGCTGTGGCCGCTGGTCGTGCCGCTGGCCTTCGGAGACGCCTACTCGATCTTCCTGCTCCGGCAGTTCCTGGTGACGGTGCCTCGCGAGTACCTCGACGCGGCCAAGGTCGACGGGGCCGGCGAGCTCCAGGTGCTCCTGCGGGTCGTGCTGCCGATGTGCCGGCCGGCCATCGCCGCGGTGGCGCTGTTCCAGTTCTTCTACTGCTGGAACGACTACTTCGGGCCGCAGATCTATGCCAGCGAGAACCCCGGCGCGTGGACGCTCAGCTACGGGCTGAGCACGTTCAAGAGCGCCCACCACACGAACTGGAACTTCACCATGGCTGCCACCCTGCTGGTGATGGCACCGGTGATCGCACTGTTCTTCCTGGCCCAGAAGGCCTTCATCGAGGGAGTCACGCTGACGGGGGTCAAGGGATGAGGCTGCTATGAAGATCGCAGTGGTCGGCGGCGGGTCGACGTACACCCCCGAGCTCGTGGACGGGCTCGGCCGGCTTCAGGACGTGCTGCCGGTCGACGACCTCATGCTCGTCGACCCGTCGTCCGAGCGGCTCGAGCTGGTCGCGGGCGTGGGGCGGCGGATCCTCTCGCGGCTCGGCTCGCCCACGCGGCTGGTGACGTCGACGTCGCTGGAGCCTGCGCTCGACGGTGTGGACGCGGTGCTGCTGCAGCTGCGCGTGGGCGGGCAGGCCGCGCGGAACCAGGACGAGACCTGGCCGCTCGAGTGCGGCTGCGTGGGTCAGGAGACGACCGGCGCGGGCGGGCTCGCGAAGGCGCTGCGGACCGTGCCAGTGGTGCTCGACATCGCCGAGCAAGTGGCCAGGGCGGCGCCGGAGGCGTGGATCATCGACTTCACCAACCCGGTCGGAATCGTCACGCGCGCCCTGCTGCAGGCGGGTCACCGCGCGGTGGGGCTGTGCAACGTGGCGATCGGCTTCCAGCGCCGGTTCGCGGCCGCGCTCGGCGTACCTCCCGAGTCGCTGGAGCTCGACCACGTCGGCCTCAACCACCTGACCTGGGAACGGGCCGCGCGGGTCGACGGCGTGGACCGGCTGCCCGAGCTGCTCGCGTCGCACGTCGGGGACATCGCCGAGTCGGTCGGGCTGCCGGCCGAGGTACTGGTCTCGCTCGGGTGCGTACCGTCCTACTACCTGCGCTACTTCTACGCCCACGACGAGGTGGTCCGCGAGCAGCTCTCTGGTCCGTCCCGGGCCGCGGCGGTGGCCGAGATCGAGCGTCGGCTGCTGGAGCTGTACGCCGACCCCACCCTCGACGAGAAGCCCGCGCTGCTCGCCGAGCGGGGCGGGGCGTTCTACTCCGAGGCGGCGGTGCAGCTGGCCGCTGGGCTGCTCGGTGACGGCCCGGCGTCGACGCACGTGGTGAACCTGCGCAACGCCGGGACGTTTCCCTTCCTGCCCGACGACGCGGTCATCGAGGTGCCGGCCACCGTCGACCGGTCCGGGGTCCGGGCCGCCGAGCTGGATCCGCTCGAGCCGTTGTACGCCGGGCTCGTCGCCCACGTCACGGCCTACGAGCACCTGGCGCTCGAGGCCGCCCTGCACGGCGGCCGGCAGCGGGTCTTCGAGGCACTGCTCGCCCATCCGCTGGTCGGCCAGATCGACCTCGCCGACGGGCTCACCGACCGGCTGGTCGCCCACAACCGCGAGCTCCTGCCATGGGCATGAGCACGGGTGCCGTCGAGGGCGTGCTCGCCATCGACGCAGGCAACAGCAAGACCGACGTCTGCGTGGTCTCAGCCGACGGCGAGCTGCTCGGATCGGCGCGAGGCGGGCCCTTTCGGCCGCATCTGGTCGGGGCGGCCGAAGCTGTGGCCGGGATCGCGCCGGCGGTGGAGGAGGCGATCGCCAGGGCCGGTTCGGTGATGATCCGCCACGTCGCAGCCTGCCTGGCCAACGCCGACCTTCCGCACGAGCACGAGGCCCTCGAGGCGGCGATCTCCGACGCCGGCTGGGCCCCGTCCCACGAGGTCGTCAACGACACCTTCGCCCTCCTCCGGGCGGGGCTCGACCAGTCCCAGGGCGTGGCCGTCATCTGCGGGGCGGGGATCAACTGCACCGGGGTGCTGGCGGACGGCACCACCGTGCGGTTCGCGGCCGTCGGACAGATCTCCGGCGACTGGGGCGGCGGCGGCGGGCTCTGGCAGGAGGCGATGTGGTGGGCAGCGCGTGCCGAGGACGGGCGCGGCCCTGAGACGACGCTCCGCACGGCCCTGCCCACCCACTTCGGTCTCGCTTCCATGGCTTCGCTGATCGAGGCCGTCCACCTCGGCGTCGTACCCGAGGAGCGATGCATGGAGCTGACCCCTCTGCTGTTCACGGTCGCCGACGCGGGCGACCCGGTCGCCGGGTCCGTCGTACGTCGTCAGGCAGAAGAGGTGGTGGCGCTGGCCGCCACCGCGATCCGCCGGCTCGGCGCCACGTCCTCGCCGATCGACGTCGTGCTCGGCGGGGGTGTGCTCACCGCCGGGCACGCGCTGCTCATGGACGAGATCACCCGACTGCTCGCCGAGCAGGCCCCACTCGCCACGGCGCGCGTCGTCGAGGCCCCGCCGATCGCGGGCGCTGCCCTGCTCGCACTCGACCGGGTGGACGCACCGGCTGGTGCCGCGGAGCGGCTGCGCGCGTCGTTCGTGGTCCCGGCGGGCTGACGCCCGCCCCGCTTCGCGACCACCTCAGCGACCGCGTCGTGGTTCCTGGCCCTCGCCGGCTTCGCCGGCTCCGGCGGACCGTCCTGTGGGTCGTACCGCAGATCTCGGCAGCTCCCCCGTAGGTGCCTACATATCGGTAGGCGGCGATCACGTCCATTCGCTCTCTCGCGCTCTTCAACGGAGTCCCCTGCGTGGTGCCGTGGCAGGTCATCACGGGCTTGTCCAGCGAGATCCTGGTCGGACCCGACAACGGGCTGGATCACGACTGCGTGGTCGCCCTCGACAACGTCATCACCGTCCCGGTCAACCTGCTCGGCCGCACCGTCGGGTACCTCAGCGCCGCACTAGATACTCAGCTGGCGCGCGCCGTGGTCTTGGCCTACGACCTCGACCTACCCCTTCTCGAATGACCCGCAGGCGCCGACGGCGGCTACTTGTCGGGCTCCGCCCGCAGCGCGGCATGGTCGTGCGATTCGGAGCATGGAGTTCCATTGCAGCGTGCAGACTGGGGCGATGGCGGAGGTTGTCGAGGACCCGCGTTCCGAAAGGCATCGGTTCGTCGCACTAGCGGTTCCCGTCACCTTCCTGTTCTCGCTCGTCGTGGTTGTCATGTCCGCCTGGAACGGCAAGGTCACGGTCGGCGGTCGCGCTGACCTCCACCGGGTGGACTTCGGCTGGCCGGTCGCGTGGGTCCACCAGGACCAGAGCAGCATGGACCCGCCATTTCCCTCGGCGCTCAGCTTCAACTCGCCTTGGGAGCACCCGACCACCGTTTCTCCCGCCGCGTTCCTCGGCGACGTTCTCGTGGTCTTCGCTGCCCTCGGCGTTCTGGTGATGCTCACCGCTGCACTGACTGCGACGACCGTTCGACGAGCCCGGAGTCTTCGCGGGCCCGCCTGACGACCGACCATCGGCTACTAGGACACTTCCCGCAGGATCGGTGTCTGGCCAGACTCGGTCCATGGTCGGGCTCGGCCCGCACGTCGGCACGACCGCGCACATGGGGGTCGCACTCACCCGCCCATGGCTCATAGCCGTTCGGCGGTCGAGGTGTAGGTGTGGCCGGTGGGAGTCGTGGTCTCGACGGTGTGGCGCGGACCGGGGATGGTCTGGGCGCTCCAGCCGGCGGCCTCCTTGGCGTAGTTGCAGTGCTCGCACAACCCCTGGCCGTTGTCGGCCGTCGTAGGTCCGCCTCGGGATCGGGGTTCGACGTGGTCGGTATGTCGGACCGGGGCTCCGCAGCCGACCGTGCGGCAGATGCGGTCGCGGACCCGGATGAAGTCGGCGAGCCCGCCGTCGAAATGCGAGGCTCTTGATTCCATGGCGACCAGCGCGCCGGTGGCGGGTTGTTCGTAGACCCGGCGCAGCCAAGTGCCAACACCCGAGTCGAGATTGTCCGCGACCCACTGCCGGATCAGGTCACTGGGCACCGGTCCGTGGCCGTCGACCCATCCTGTCCCTTCTTCGTCACCCAGCAGGACGCTGTCGCGGACGATCAGGTTGACGGCCACTGGGACGCTCGCCGTGGCCGGCACGGTGGCCGGAGTGGCGGTCTCTGAAGCACTCGCCCACGTGATCGGACCCATGGCCTGTGCTGCGAGGCCGGGGTGAAGGACTCGGTGGACCAGGATGTCGGCCATCAGCTGGCCGACGGATCGCGGATCACCGGCGGCCTTCGCGGCCACGGCCTCGCGGTGGAGGGTGGCGTGGACGGCGACTCCCGCCTTCACCGGCAACAGCGCCCCGAGCCAGGTCATCACGTCGGGAGCCGGCCGGGTGGTCACGTGCCGGTCGGCCTCCGCGCGGCGACGGCGGCGTACGACGGACGCGGGGTCGAGCTCGGCGGCTGCCTTCTGCAGGCGGCCGACCAGCCGCCGCGGTGCCAGCCGCGCACTCTCCTCGGCGACCCAGAGCCGCTCGTCGATCGATGCGCGGTGCTCGGCAGACAGGCTGGCGGTCTCGCGGACGACCAAGGACACCTTGAACGCGTCGATGCGACCCCTGCGGAACGCCGCCCGGGTATGCGGAAGGTCGGTGCGCAGGGCCATCGCCAACGCCACGTCCTGCAGACCCCGGTGCGGCGCCACTCGCCGGGCCAGCGCGACCTGGTCCCCCAGCCCGCGGTCGCGCCGCGCGGCCGGAACCCCGCGATCGGCCGCCGCCGAGCGCTGGGAGACCACGAAGTCGGCCACCGTCTCGGACTGGGCGGCCTGGCTCGCGCAGGTCAGCGACTCCAAGGCCGCGATCCGGTCGATCCGCTCCGCGTCGTCCACGCCGAGCGCATCGAGCTCGAGCCGGCTCACGAACGACTCGATCTCGGCCACCGACGGCGCGCTGGCGACCGCACCTGCCGTCTTCGCCGCGCCGTCGATCCCGAGATCCCGCACGTCCACCACCGTTTCGCATTCTGTCTCTCGTTGCTGAACACTCTAGAACCAACCACCGACAGTGCGCGTGGACAATCCACAGCCCTCAGCCGTGGGCTCCCGGGACCGACCCTGACCGGGCAGAGTGGCCTCATGGTGGTGAGCAGGCTGGCAGACATCCCCGGCATCGGGGTCAACGTGATGGGCGACCGGGCGGACGCCGAGGCCGACCCCACGATGCTCCGGATGGAGAACCTCGACACCGATCTGCGACCTCCCGAGGTGGCGATCGAGCGGACCCGGCGGGCGATCGGCGAGGACGAGGCCAACAGCTACCTGCCCTTCGAGGGCCATCACGAGCTGCGGTCGGCAGCCGCCGCACATGTCAGCCGGCTCAGCGGGCGAACCTACGACGCCGGCACCGAGTGCGTGAGCGTGGCCGGCGGCCTCAACGGCATCCTCAACGCCCTGCTCGCCACCTGCGAGCCCGGCTCCGAGGTGGTCCTCTCCGACCCGATCTACGCCGGGCTGGTCAACCGCGTGAGACTGGCCGGAGCGGTGCCGGTGCACGTGCCCGCAGAACCCACGCTCGACGGCTGGCGCACCGACCCGGAGCGGCTCGCGGCCGCGGTCGGGCCGAACACGGCGGCGGTCCTGCTCATGGGGCCGGCGATGCCGACCGGGCTGGTCCTCGACCAGACCCACCTCGACGCCCTGGCCGAGCCCGTACGACGCCACGGCGCGTGGGTGATCTACGACGCGGCGATGGAGCGGCTCCGCTTCGACGGCCGCCCGCCGGTCCATCCCGCCTCGCACCCCGGGCTCGCCGATCGGGTGATCACCGTGGGCTCCGCGTCGAAGGAGCTGCGGATGATCGGCTGGCGGGTGGGCTGGGTCGTGGCCCCGGCGCCGATCCTCGCCGACATCGCGCTGGTCGGGATGACCAATGTGGTGTGTCAGGTCGGACTGGCCCAGCAGGCCGTCGCCGCCGCCCTCGACGCGCCCGACGCCGAGGCGGACGTCGCCGCGGCCACCGCCACCTGGCGGGCCCGCAGCGAGCTCGTCGTCGCGCAGCTCGCCGGCTACCCCGTCATCCGCCCGGACGGAGGGTGGTCACTGCTCATCGACACCGGTCAGCTCGGGCTGACCCCCGCCGAGGCCTCGCATCGGCTCTTCGAGCGCGGCCGAGTGGCGGCCACGCCGATGAACGGCTGGGGTCCGTCCGGCGAGAAGTACCTCCGCCTCGTCTTCGCCAACGAGCCGGTCGAGCGGCTGGGCGACCTCGGCGAGCGGTTCGCCGTGTCGTTGTGAGGCCGTTCTGAGCCCGGCCACCTCTGGCAGGCTGGACGCCATGAGCGAGCTGCGCATCGCGATCGTCCTCTACGAGGGCATGACCGCGCTCGACGCGGTGGGGCCGCTGGACGTCCTGCGGTTCCTGCCCGGAGCGACCGTGGAGCTGGTGGCCGAGTCGGCGGGGCCGGTGCGGACGGACTCGGGGGTGCTCGAGCTGGTCGCCACGTCGTCGTACGCCGCCTGCCCGGCTCCGGACGTGGTCGTGGTGCCCGGTGGACCGGGCACGGCCCAGGCGCTGGGGAGCCCCCTGATCGGCTGGCTGCAGCAGGTGCACCCCGCCACCGCATGGACGACGTCGGTCTGCTCCGGATCGCTGCTGCTGGCGCACGCGGGGCTGCTGGCCGGGGCTCCCGCCGCGTCGCACTTCGCGGTGCTCGATCTGCTTCCCCAGCTCGACGCGGCCCGCTCGGACGAGCGCGTCGTCGTGGACGAGGAGCACCACGTGATGACCGCGGCGGGGGTGTCCTCGGGCATCGACATGGCACTCGTGCTCGCCGAGCGGTTGACCGACGTGACCACCTCGCAGGCGATCCAGCTGGTCATCGAGTACGACCCCCAACCGCCCCACGACAGCGGTGCGCTCTCCAAGGCCACCCCGGACGTCGTACGCCGGGCGGTCGAGCTGGGCCGGCCGAGCGGCGCGATCCCGGAGTTCTGGGAGCCTCCGAGCTCGGGTCCGCGGTGACACCGGTCGAACGCCACCTCCTCCGGGCCCGCGACCTGGCCGACCGCGCCTACGCCGAGCCGCTGGCGGTCTCCGACCTGGCCCGCGCTGCGGGGCTGAGCCCGGCGTACTTCAGCCGCAGGTTCCGCGACGCCTTCGGCGTGACCCCGCACGGCTACCTCCTCACCCGCCGGCTCGAGCGGGCGACCGCGCTGCTGCGCCACACGGACCACTCCGTCGCGCGGATCTGCGCCGAGGTCGGGCTGACCAGCCTCGGCAGCTTCACCACGTCGTTCACCCGCACCTACGGCCGCTCGCCGACCGCCTACCGGGAGGCCCACCCCGCTGCAGCCGACCGGGTGCCGGTGCCTGAGTGCGTGGTCCGCGCCTACGGTCGGCCCCAGAAGCGCAGTTTTCGAGAAGACGCGGCAACGGCGCTCGCCTAGATTCCCACCGTGCTGCGTATCTCCTCCGTCAACCTGTGGGTGCACGACCAGGACGTCGCCCTCGACTTCTGGACGGTGAAGGTGGGCTTCGAGCTGCGGTCGGACGCCTCCTTCCCCGAGCTGGGCTCGTTCCGCTGGCTCACCGTCGGCCCACCCGGCCAGCCCGACGTCGAGCTGGTGCTGCAGGCCGTGCCCGAGCCGCCGGTCCTCACCGAAGCCCAGAGCGGCGTCGTACGCACGGCGATGGGCCAAGGGCTGGCCGGCCCGGTCTTCCTGGTCACCGACGACGTCGAACGCGACTTCCGGGAGCTCACCCAGCGCGGGGTGGAGTTCACCGAGCCGCCGGAACGGCGACCGTTCGGCATCGACGCCGGCTTCCGTGACCCGTCCGGCAACCAGGTGCGGCTCACCCAGGTGCTGCCATGAGCGGGCTCCAGCCCCTGCTGGCAACCGAGCTGGGGCGCCTTGCCACGGCACTGGCCCCGCTCGACGAGGCGGGCTGGTCGACGCCGTCGCTCTGCGACGGATGGGCGATCCGGAACGTCGTCGCGCACCTCACGATGGCGGCGAGGTACGACGAGCAGCGGTTCGGTGCCGAGCTCGCGACCGACGGCTTCGACTTCCAGCTGATGTCCGACCGCATCGCCCGACGCGACGGGGAGCTCCCGCCCGAGCGGCTCCTGGCCGACCTGCGCGGCGACGCGCTGGCCACGTTCGAGCAGCCGGGCGGCGGGTGGGCCGGGTCGATCAGCCACGTCGTCATCCACGGCCTCGACGTCACGCTGCCGCTCGGCCTCGGCCGGGTGGCCGGCGACGAGGCGACCCGGCAGGTGCTCGACGGGCTGGTCGCGCCAGGTGACCGGACCCTGTTCGGGATCGAGATCGGCGGTCGCGCCCTCGAGGCCACCGACCTGTCGTGGGGCTTCGGCGTCGGGACGCCGCTGCGGGCAGCGGCCGGCGACCTCGTCGCGGTGCTGAGCGGGCGCCGTCCAGCCTCGAGCCATGCCGACCACACCCGGTGAGGACGGCGCCGAGGGACAGAAGAGGGCACGCTCCAGCCAGTGTCGCGCCGCGGGATCCTCACTCCTGCAGCTTGCCGAGGATCCGCGCCAGGTGGTCGCGGTCGGACTTCGTCAGCCGATCGAACATCCGCTCCGACTCCACTCCCCTGGTCCGGCGTACCTCCTCGGCGAGGGCGCGACCCTGGTCGGTGAGGGCGACCAGGGTGGCCCGCCGGTCCCCGGGGTCGGGCGAGCGCGAGACCAGCCCCTTGTCCTCCAGGGCGTCCACGACCTCTGTCGCTGACCGAGGCGCGATCTTGAGGTGCTCGGCCAGTTCCTTGGACCGCACTCCCCCGCGGTCCTGACCTGTGAGCACCCGGATCGCTCGCACCTGAGACGGCGTGACGTCGTGCTGCGCAAGGGCGGCCATGGAGGCCACGCGCAGCCTGCGTGCCACGGCTCCGAAGGCCTCACCGAGCGACTCGGTCGGTTCGTCCTGGCTCACGGGAACAGACTAGCAACCTTTGATGTTGTAACCTCATGATGAGGCAACCTCAGTAATTGCCTCCCCACACTCTTCCCAGGAGGTCCACATGGACTCCACCGCCAACACCCCCTCCGGCCGCGGCCGGTTCCGCGTGCCCGAGAAGCCGTCCGCGGCCGAGAAGAAGCAGGCCCGTGAGGTGTCGCTGCGCCGGATCGCGCGGCTGTTCACGCCGTACCGCTGGTCCGTCCTCGGCGTCATCGCGATCATCGTCGCGTCGTCGGTCGTCGGTCTGGCGTCGCCGTTCCTGCTGCGCGGCATCATCGACGTCGCCCTGCCGGACCAGGACCTGCACCTGCTGGTCCTGCTGACCGCCGGCATGGTCGCCATCGCGGCGGTCACCTCGGTGCTCGGCGTCTTCCAGACCTGGATCAACACCCAGATGGGCCAGCGCGTGATGCACGGGCTGCGGACCGACGTCTTCGCCCACCTGCAGCGCCAGTCGATCGCGTTCTTCACCCGGACGCGTACCGGCGAGGTGCAGTCCCGGATCACCAACGACATCGGCGGCATGCAGAGCGTCGTCACGTCGACGGCGACCTCCATCGCCTCCAACCTCACCACCACGGTGGCCACCGCGGTCGCCATGGCAGTCCTCTCCTGGCGCCTGGCCCTGATCTCGCTGGTCGTGATGCCTCCCGCGGTCTACCTGAGCCGCCGGGTCGCGCGGATGCGCCGCGAGATCACGTCCGCGCAGCAGCGCGAGCTGGCCGACCTCAACGTCACCATCGAGGAGGGGCTCTCGATCAGCGGGATCCAGCTCGCGAAGTCGATGGGCGCCGGCCCGACGCTGGTGCGGCGGTTCACCGAGTCCTCGGCCCGGCTGATCGACCTGGAGCTGCGCTCGTCACTGGCCGGCCGGTGGCGGATGGCCTCGATGAGCGTGCTGTTCGCAGCCATCCCCGCGGTGATCTACCTCAGCGCTGGGCTGCCCATGACCCGCGGCACCATGACGATCGGCACCCTGATCGCGTTCACCGCGCTGCAGGGCCAGCTGTTCCGGCCGCTGATGGGCCTGCTCAACACCGGTGTCCAGGTGGTCAGCTCGCTGGCGCTGTTCCAGCGCGTCTTCGAGTACCTCGACCTGCCCGTCGACATCGATGAGCCGGCCGACCCGGTCGACCTCGACCCGGCCGCCGTCCGGGGCCACGTGCGCTTCGAGCGAGTCGGGTTCTCCTACGACGACGCCGAGACCCCGGCGCTGGCCGACGTCGACCTCGACGTGCCGGCGGGCACCACGCTGGCGCTGGTCGGCGAGACCGGGTCCGGAAAGACCACGCTCGGCTCGCTGGTCGCCCGCCTCCACGACCCGACCTCGGGCGCGGTGACGATCGACGGCATCGACGTACGCCGGATCCGCCTCGCGGACCTGGCCGAGATCGTCGGCATCGTCAGCCAGGAGACCTACCTGCTGCACACCACGGTCCGTGAGAACCTCCGCTACGCCCGCCCCGACGCCACCGACGCCGAGCTCGTGGCGGCGGCCCGCGCGGCCCGCATCCACGACCTGATCTCGTCGCTGCCCGACGGCTACGACACGATGGTCGGCTCGCGCGGCCACCGGTTCTCCGGTGGTGAGAAGCAGCGCATCGCGATCGCGCGCACGCTGCTGCGCAACCCGCGGGTGCTGGTGCTCGACGAGGCCACGAGCGCGCTCGACACCGAGACCGAGCGCGCCGTGCAGGAGGCGTTCGACACCCTGTCCGAGGGCCGCACGACGATCACGATCGCCCACCGGCTCTCCACGGTCCGCGACGCCGACCAGATCGTCGTCCTCGATCACGGCCGGGTCGTCGAGCGCGGCACCCACGAGGCTCTGCTCGAGGAGGAGGGACGCTACGCCGCCCTCGCCGCCTGACGTCCGCGGCTCGGTCGCGCCGAGAGAGCCCCCAGCCACCCGAGCGGTCAGCCCGCAACCGCGGCGCCACGGGTACCTCTCCCCCATGAGCGACCGACCCCTGCCCGAACACACCCGACCCGAGGGCGTCAGCGACGCGACCGTCGAAGCCCTCGGCAAGCTGTCCGAGGCCCTCGAGGTCGTCGAGGAGTGCCGCGGTCACCTCTACGCGTTCCACCGCCGCTCCGGCACTGCCGACCTCACTCTCGGCGAGGCTGTCGACCTGCTGCGCAAGGCCGGCCACGAGGAGCAAGCGGACAGGATCGACACCGAGCTGGTCGGCCGCAACGTCGTCCAGGGCCGCTGGACCTTCCAGCTCGTCGAGGAGTACGACGACGGCTACTGGACGGCCTTCCGCGAGCTGGAGCGTGCGGCCCGCGAGCAGCTCGTCGAGGGCAAGCGGCACCTCTTCGAGGCCGAGATGAAGGAGCGCGAGCGCACCCCCGGCGACCCCCACCACACCGCCGTACCCGACGACTCGGGGCCGCAGGGAGGCTCCGCGCCGGGATAGTCCCTGACGAAGTGGCGGGCCGCCCGGCGTGTCGCTGGCCAGAACGTCAGGGACTATCCCGACCCCAGCAGCCATGTCACCGGTCGGCGGAGGTGGGGCGGGAGCAGGGTGGCGGGAGTGCCACGGGCGGAGTTGAGCTGGGGCTGGGTGAGGAAGAGCGCGGTCGAGAGGTCGGCGCCGGACAGGTCGGCGTCTCGCAGGTCGGCGCCGAGGAGGTCGGTGCGGTCGAGGACGGCGTCGCGCAGGTCGGCAGCGATCAGCACCGCACCGCGCAGGTCGGCGCGCGCCAGGTCCTCGGACCGGAGGTCCTGGCCCATCAGGTCGCGCCCGGCGTACGTCGGACCGTCGCCGCGCACCGTCCGGCTCACGCCGCGCAGGGCCTCGCCGACGAGCACCGCCAGCCGGTCGAGGTCGGTGTCGAGGATGTCCTCGGGCCGCCCGGAGGTGCGGCCGGAGACCTCCTCCCGCAACGACGCCAGCTCAGCACCAGGGACGAGGGTGGAGGCCTGGTCGAGAAGGACGAGCATCTCGTGCAGCCGCTGCACGACCGCGAACACGGCGAACATCTCGGCGCCACCGTCGGCCCTCCCCCGCCAGGTCGCGCCGGCGTAGACGACCTGGGTGACGTGCTGCCCCGCACCGAAGCACTCGTAGGAGGTGCAGCCGCCCATGCCCGCCTCCCGCAGCGAGGTGTGGATGGAGCACCGGTAGGCGTCGTCGAGGTGGCGGCACGGCTCGCCGGCGTCCTTGGCGAAGGCGAAGCCGTGCGAGGGCCGGAACGGCAGCGCTACGCAGCACAGCCCGACGCAGCTCGCGCAGTCCGGCTCGAGGGTGGTCACCCGTCATGGATACCGTGCTCGCATGGGCCTTGCGACCACCCCACGCCAGCTGAACGACGACACCACGCTGCCTCCGATCGGGTTCGGCACCGCCGGCCTGCGCGGTGACGAGGCGATCGAGGCTGTGACCACTGCGATCGAGAACGGCTACCGGCTCATCGACACGGCCGTGAACTACGGCAACGAGGTCGAGGTCGGCGAGGCGATCCGGCGCTCCGGGCTCCCCCGCGACGAGATCGTCGTGACCAGCAAGATCCCTGGTCGGCACCACGGCTACGACGACGCGATCGCCAGCACGCGAGAGTCGCTGGAGCGGCTGGGGCTGGACCGGATCGACGTGCACGTCATCCACTGGCCCAACCCGGCGCAGGAGAAGTACCACGAGGCCTGGCGCGCGCTCGTGCAGCTGCGCGACGACGGGCTGGTGCGCTCCCCGGGAGTCTCCAACTTCACGCGCGCTCACCTGGAGCGGGTCATCGAGGACAGCGGTGTGACGCCGGTGCTCAACCAGATCGAGCTGCACCCCTACTTCCCGCAGCCCGAGATGCGCGCGGCCGACGCGGAGCTCGGCGTCCTCACCGAGTCGTGGAGCCCCATGGGCAAGCGGCAGGCCCCGTTCGCCGAGCCGGTCGTCCAGGCGGCGGCCGAGGCCCACGGCGTCTCGCCGGGCCAGGTGGTGCTGCGCTGGCAGCTGCAGCTCGGCACGCTGCCCATCCCCTTGTCCCGCAACGCCTCGCGCCAGCGCGAGAACCTCGACCTCGACGGCTTCGAGCTCACCGACGAGGAGGTGGCGGCGATCACCGGCCTGGCGAGGCCCGACGGTCGGCTCTTCGGCGGCGACCCCGACACCCACGAGGAGTTCTGACGGCCGCCACCCCCGCGACGCCGTACCTTCGCGTCGACCTCGACCGGCTGCGCCGCAACGTTCGCCGCACGGCGGAGTGGGCCACGACCAACCAGGTGGCGCTGCGACCGCACGTGAAGACCCACAAGTCGCCCGAGATCGCCCGGCTCCAGCTCGCCCAGGGTGCGGCGGGCCTCACCGTGGCCACCATCGGAGAGGCGGAGGTGTTCCACCAGCACGGCTGCACCGACCTCTTCGTCGCCTACCCGCTGCACCTCGACGCGCCGGCCGTCGAGCGGCTCCGCGCGCTCGCCGAGCGCGGCCGGCTCGCGATCGGCGTCGACTCGGTCCAGGGCGCGGCGCTGGCCGGGCGGCACCTGGCGCCGTGCGGCGTCGAGGTGGTCGTGGAGGTCGACTGCGGCCAGCACCGCACTGGGTGCCGGCCCGACGAGGCGGGCACGGTGGCGGTCGCCGCCGCCCGGGCCGGGCTCACGGTCCGTGGCGTGTTCACCTTCCCGGGGCACAGCTACGGGCCAGACACCATGGAGTCGGCGGCAGCGGACGAGGCGCGCGCGCTGGCCACGGCCCGCGCGGCCATCGAGCGGGAGGGACTGGAGGTGTCCGTGGTCAGCGGCGGCTCGACCCCGAGCCTCGCCCATCTCGACACCGACGTCCTCACCGAGGCCCGGCCCGGCGTCTACGTCTTCGGGGACGCCCAGCAGTGGGAGCTCGGCGCCATGTCGCCCGAGTCCGTCGCGCTCACCTGCCGGGCCACGGTGGTCAGCCTGGCCGGGGGCCGGGCCGTGCTCGACTCCGGCAGCAAGGCGCTGGCGGCCGATCGAGCGGCCTACAGCACCGGCGCCGGGCGGCTGCTCGACCACCCCGACGCGCGGATCGTCCTGCTCTCCGAGCACCACGCCGTGGTCGACCTGGCAGGTGCACCTCTCCCGCGGGTCGGCGACCAGCTCGACGTCGTCCCCAACCACTGCTGCGCCGCGGTCAACCTCGCCGACGACCTCTGGGTCGAGGAGCACGACGTCCTGCGGCCCTGGCCGGTGGCGGCCCGTGGGCGGAACGGCTGAGGTCGCTCCGTAGGATCGCGCGCATGTCGAAGCGCCTCCTCCCGGTCCTCCTGCTGCTCGCGACCGCTGCTCTGGCGGGATGCGGCGACGACAGCGGCGAAGCCAAGGACACCGCCAAGGACACCGCCACGGACCACTCAACGGACGCCTCATCGGGTCCGGTCTCCGGCTCGGCACCGGCCAAGGACGTCACCTGCGACTACCCGGTCGACCCGCAGATCCCGGCCGCGAAGAAGAACGACCCCCCGCCCAGCAAGCCGGTCGCCGGAGGAGCGGTCACGGCGATCGTCAAGACCACGATCGGCGACATGGAGTTCACCCTCGATGCCGACCGGGCGCCGTGCACCGTGAACTCCTTCATCTCGCTGGCCACCCAGAACTACTTCAACGCCTCGCACTGCCACCGGCTCACGACCCTCGAGACCGGCGGCATCGCGGTCCTTCAGTGCGGCGACCCGACCGCCAGCGGCTCGGGCGGCCCGGGCTACACCTACGCCGACGAGGTGGACGGCTCCGAGACCTACGGTCCCGGTGTCCTCGCGATGGCCAACCGCGGTGGCGACACCAACGGCTCGCAGTTCTTCATCGTCTACGACGACAGCCCGCTCGACCCGGACTACACCGTCTTCGGCACCGTGGACGACGCCACGGTGCAGGCGATCAGCGACCTCGCCGCCGAGGGCGTCACGCAGACCGACACCGGCATGACGGCGCCCAAGGAAGAGGTCGAGATCGAGAGCGTCACGTTCGGCTGACAGACGGCGGGACACCAGCTAGATCGGGAAGGTGACCCCGCTCAGCCGCTCCGACTCGGCCCACAGCGCCTTGGCCAGGTCGGGGTCGAGCGCTCGCTGGCTGCGGCCGACGCCGGTCGGCCAGCCGTTCATCTCGCGCAGCCGGTGCGGGCCGACGTAGGTGTTGCCGGGCACGTCCATGGTCGCGGCGTACAGCGTCGGGAGCGCGCCCTGCCACGCCGGCATGCCGACCAGCTTGATGCCGTGCTTGCCGACGAAGGACTTGAGGCGGCTCCCGGTCGACCCGGTGATCCCGGTGGCGGTCGAACCCGGGTGCGCGCCGGTGGCGCGCAGCGTCGATCCGGCCGCGGTCAGCCTCCGCTGCAGCTCGGCCAGGAAGAGCAGGTTGGCCAGCTTGGAGTCGGCGTAGGCCGAGTAGGGCCGGTAGCGCCGCTTCGTCCACGCCAGGTCCTCGACGTCGAGGTCGCCGTGCCGGTGCGAGGGCGAGCCGACGACCACCACGCGGTCGGTGAGCCGCGGCAGCAGCAGGTTGGTGAGCGCGAAGTGGCCCAGGTGGTTGGTGGCCAGGTGCAGCTCCACACCGTCGGGCGAGGTGCTCCGTGGCAGTGCCAGCGCACCGGCGTTGTTGACGAGTACGTCGACCGGACCGACCTCGTCGGCGAACGCGCGGACCGACGACAGGTCGGCGACGTCCAGCAGCCCGAGCTCGACGTCGCCCTGCATCTGGTCGGCCGCCGCCTTGCCACGCTCGAGGTTGCGGACGGCCAGCACGACCCGCGCGCCGCGCTCGGCCAGCGCCTTGGCCGTCTCGAGGCCGATGCCGGCGCTGGCCCCCGTCACGACGAACCTGCGGCCGTCCTGTCGAGGGACCTCCCGCCAGGGCTCGGTGCTCACGCGTCTTCGCCGGGGAGCGCCCCCTCGACGTACGCGACAGGCTCGCCGAGGCTGACCGTCCGGCCCACGGTGCAGAGCCGGTCCTGGATCTGCTGGAGGGTGCGCGGCAGGATCTCGCGGGCGGCGTCGCCGCCCTCGCCCGCCGGGAAGGTGACGTCGAGGGTGACCTTCAGCTGCACCAGGTGCGAGCCGTCCTCATCACGGACCTTGTGCCCTTCGGCGCGCGCCCGGAACGTCTCGAACGGCGCCCGCTTGCCCGCGATGTAGTCGAGGTCGGCGGCGCCGCACCCCGCCAGGGCGGCCAGCAGCAGCTCGACCGGCGTGAAGTCGGGGTCCTCACCCGGTCCGATGGACACGCCACCGCCCCGTGCGTTGGTCGCCTTCCAGCGGTGCTCCCCGATCTGGTGCAGGTCCACGCTGCGCAGGGTCTGTTCCTCGGCTGCCATGGCGCCAGCCTGCCACCACCCGGCCCCGACTCGTCTGAGGGCCGTCCGGGTGTCCAGCGGTTGAACGGGCCGGACGAATCGGCAATGGTGGTTGGCGCGGGTCCCTTCCCCCGCAACACGACGGACCCCGAGCCCTCGGGCCCGGGGTCCGTCGCTGGCCGGTCCTGTGGGGAGTCCCGGCCGGCCGCCGCGCCGCTCGGGGGTGTCGGCCCGGCGGCGGCCTAGGCCTGGATCGCGAGGATCAGTGCTTGCGGAGCTCGAGCGCGCGGCGGATCCGCTGCTCGAGGCGGAAGAGCCCACCGTTCCGCTGCGAGGCTCGGTGATGAACCCGGTCGCTACGTCCCTCTTCGACGAGACGGGACAGGTACAGCTGCGCGGACATGATTTTCTGGCTCCTTGCGCCCCGGTTCCGAGGCCATCTTGGTAATTGGTAGATCGCGTATGCGACTCTTACATCGTACTGGTCGGTAGACACGCTCACCAAAGCGACGCGGGGGTGATCTCGGACACCAGCGGGGACATCCGACGACAGCAGACGCAGCCGGTCAGAGATGCCACGGCGGGCCCGACCTGAAGGTCCGGGCCCGCCTCTCGTGGGAACCTCGATCCTACGTCGGACCGGCTGCCTGGAACCAGACCGGGGCACCGCGATTCCCGGTCGATCTAGTCTGGCCTCGTGCCCAGCCCCTACGCCTCCCTCCAGCGCACCGAGGCGCTGGCCCGCCGCGACCTGCTCGACCTCACGTCGTACGACGTCGCGCTGGACCTCGCCTCTGACGACGAGACCTTCGGGTCGGTCACGACCCTGCGGTTCACCAGCAGGGCGGGGACGACGTTCCTCGACCTCAAGCCGGTCAGCGTCACCGTGGTGCGCCTCGACGGCCGCCCGCTCGACGTCGGCCTGCTCGATCGCGGCAGGTTCCCGCTCGAGCTGTCCGAGGGCGAGCACGAGCTGGTGGTCGAGGCGACGATGCCGTTCCGCAACGACGGTGAGGGGCTGCACCGCAGCGTCGACCCGGCGGACGGCAAGCACTACGTCTACGGCATGTCGTTCATGGACGCGGCGCCGACCATCTTCGCCTGCTTCGACCAGCCTGACCTGAAGGCGCCGTACACGCTCCACGTCCGGGCGCCGCGGGACTGGATCGTCATCGGCAACGCGCCCGGGGAGCAGGTCGAGCCGGGTGTCTGGGAGTTCGAGCAGAGCCAGCCCCTCTCGACCTACTTCGTCACCGTCGTCGCCGGCCCCTACCACCTGGTCCGCGACGAGCACGACGGCATCCCCCTCGGCCTGAGCGCGCGCGCGAGCATCGCGGCCGACCTCGACAAGGACGCCGACGAGCTGTTCACGCTGACCCGGCAGAGCTTCGACGAGCTGCACCGGCTCTTCGGCATCCGCTACCCGTTCGGCGACTACCACCAGGCGTTCGTGCCGGAGTTCAACGCCGGGGCGATGGAGAACCCCGGCTGCGTCACCTTTCGTGACCCGCTCGTCTTCACCAGCCGGGTGACCCGCGGCCTGCGGATCGCGCGCGCCACCACCATCACGCACGAGATGGCGCACCAGTGGTTCGGCAACCTCGTGACCCCCGCGTGGTGGGACGACCTCTGGCTCAACGAGTCCTTCGCCGAGTACCTCGGCAACCGGGTGGCCGCCGACGTCACGGAGTACGCCGACACCTGGGTAGACAACGCCTACGCCCGGCGCCAGTGGGGGCTGGTCGCCGACCAGCGGCCGAGCACCCACCCCGTCGCCGGCAACGGCGCGGTGGACGCCTCCGCGGCCCTCCAGGACTTCGACGGGATCTCCTACGCCAAGGGCAGCGCCATCCTCCGCCAGATCAATGCCACCCTCGGCGACGAGGTGTTCTTCCGGGGCACCATCGACCACTTCGAGCGGCACCGCTTCGGCAACGCGACCATGCACGACCTGTTCGGCAGCTGGGAGCGCGCCGGCGCTTCCGACGTCGGGATGGACATGACGTCGTTCACCGACAACTGGCTCCGCACCGCCGGCCCCGACCGGATCGAGCTGGACCGCGCGGCCGGAGTGATCCGTCGTACGCCGCCCGAGGGCCATCCGGCCGACCGCCCGCACCGCATCCGGGCCGCGGTCGCCGCGCCCGACGGCACCTGGACCGACCAGGTGCTCGACATCGACGGTCCGGAGACGGCGTTCGACGCCGGCGACCGGCCGGTGCTGCTCGACCCCTACCTCGACAGCTGGGCACTGACCGTTCCCGACGGGCTCACCATCAAGGCGCTCGCGACGCTCCTGCCTCAGGTGAAGGACCCCGAGCTGCGCGCCGGCACCTGGAGCAACATCCGCAGCGCTCTGCACAACGCCGCGGTCGACCCGGTCGACGTGCTCGAGGTGGCGGTCCGGAGCCTGCCCATCGAGGACACCGAGGACACGGCGCGACGCACGATGGCCTGGGTCTACACCTGGGTGGTCCCGCTCCAGCCGGACCCTGCGGCGGCGCTCGCCAGGCTCCACGAGGCCGCTCGCGCCAAGCTCGCGGCGGCCGCCCCGTCGTCCGAGGAGCAGATCGCGGCGTTCCGTGCGGCTACGGGCACCGCCTCCGACCCGGCCCTGCTGCGGGCCTGGGTCGACGGAGACCTCCCCGAGGGAGTGCCGGTCGACCTCGACCTGCGGTGGCGGGCCCTGGTGCAGCTGGCCACGCTCGGGGCGGTCGACCGGGCCGAGCTCGACCGGCGGCTCGAGGAGGAGCCCACCGCGGTCGCGAGGGTGCGCCACGCTGCCGCCCGCTCCTCACTGCCCGACCCGGAGGCCAAGGCCTGGGGCTGGAGCTGCTTCACCGGCGAGACCAGCCTGCCCAACTACGAGCTGGAAGCGGTGGGGCGCGGGTTCTGGCGAGGTGGGCAGGCGGAGCTCGTGGACCCCTACGTCGAGCGCTACTTCGCAGACCTGCCCGAGACCGTCCAGGTGCGCAGCGGCTGGGTGCTCGCCGAGGCGGCCGAGGACTTCTTCCCACGCACCTCCGTGACCGGCGACACGCTGGCCCGCGCCGAGGCGCTGATCTCCGACGGCGACCTGGACCTGTCCATCCGGCGCCGACTGGTCGACGAGGCCGACACCCTCCGGCGCAAGCTCGCGGTCCTCGAGGCGCACCCACACCCATGACCGCACCCCTCGATCCGTCCACGAGGGCGCGTCGCCCCGGTCCGACCGTCCGGGCCCGGGTGCACGAGCTGGGCGTGGCGGGCGAACGCCGCCACGAGGACCGGCTGGCCACCGAGGAGCCGTTGGAGATCCGGCTCGCGTGGCCGGGCGCCTCGCCGAGGCGGGTCTGGGTCACCATGCGAACGCCGGGGCACGACTTCGAGCTCGCCGCGGGCTGGTTGGTGCACGAGGGGCTGGTGACCGCGCCACCCCGCACGATCGCCTACTGCACCGACACCGACCTGGTGCCGGAGCAGGAGTTCAACGTCGTGACGGTGACGCTCGACGAGCAGCCCGTCCGAGATCCCGGCCACCGGCACGCCGGTTCCGGCTCGTCGGCCTGCGGGGTGTGCGGCAAGGACACGATCGCCGAGGCGCTCGCGGCGCCGGCCGCGGGCCGGTGGACCGGTCCCCTTCCGGGCGCGGACGTCGTACGCACCCTGCCCGACCTCCTGCGTGAGGGCCAGCGCGTCTTCGACGCCACGGGTGGCGTGCACGCCGCCGGCCTGGCCACGGCCGACGGCGAGCTGCTCGTCGTCCGCGAGGACGTCGGCCGGCACAACGCCGTGGACAAGGTGACCGGTGCCCGGGTGGTGACCGGCCAGTCACCGAGTGAGGCCGCGCTCGTGGTCAGTGGCCGGGCCGGGTTCGAGCTGGTCCAGAAGGCGGTGGCAGTCGGTGTCGGCGCGCTGGTCGCGGTCGGCGCACCGACCAGCCTCGCCGTCAGGCTGGCCGAGGAGGCCGGGCTCCTGCTCTACGGCTTCACCTCACCGCAGCGGACCGTCCGCTACGCGTGAGCCGGCGGCTTCGGCCGGTGCTTGTGCTTGACCTTGAACGTGAACGACGAGGGGGTCAGATCGGCGTTCCCCGCGGGCTGCACCGCCCGCACCGTCACGGTGTGCTTCCCGGTCTTGAGCCTCCGGGTCCTCACGGTGAGCGGGTTGGAGCACGCCTTGAACGCGCGGGTGTCGATCTGGCACTCGAAGGTCGAGCTCGCCACCGACGCGGCGAAGAAGAAGGTCGCCTTGGCGCCCTTGGTGACCTTCGCGGGCCCCTCGATGCGGCTCGTCTCCGGCGGCGGCAGGACGACGGTCTCGCACCCGCTGAGCGCATCGCTGCGGTCGGCCACGACCGTGTCGTTGCCGGGGCCGCACTCCACGACGTCGCCGAACCCGTCACGGACCGCGATCGAGTCGTCCCCCTCCCCGGCGAGCACGAAGTCGGAGCCGGGGCCGGGGTCGACCGCGTCGTTGCCGGCGCCGAGATCGGCCACATCTGCTCCCGGGCCGCCCAGGAAGCTGTCGTCGCCCGCTCGGGAGTGGAAGGCGACCCGGCCGCTGTAGGACCTGCTGTCCACGGCATCGGCCCGGACGCCGTCGGACGCGGTGACGTCATAGACCTCGATGCTGCTGGTGGGGGTCGTGCCGTTGATGAAGTCGTCGGTGATGGTGAGCCCCAGGCCGACCTGGCTGGTGAAGCTCGAGTAGTCGATGACGAGGGTGTCGAAACCGGTGCCACCGTCGAAGGGACCTGCTCCGGTGGAGACGATGAGGTCGTCACCGGATCCCCCCTGCACCGCACCCAGGATCTGGCGCAGCGTGTCGTTGCCCTCGCCGCCGCTGGCGGTGCCGGCACCCTCGACCCAGTCGTCGCCGGCGCCGGTCGAGACGTCGTCGGCTCCGTCGGCGTGCACCACGTCGCGGACCTCGCTGCCCGTGACCGAGTCGGCGGCGACGTCCTCGACGTCCACCGAGGTCTCCTTGAGGCCGGGGAAGGCCAGCGTGGTGAGCGCCCCGAGGTTCACGGTGTCGGCCCCGCCGTTCGCGTCGACGTCGACGAAGACGACGTCGTCGCAGGCCAGCACGGGCTCGGGCGCCACACCGTTGACATCGGCCTGGTCGGCCACGCAGCTCATGGTGAGGGCGTCGCCGTCGGCGTCGCTCGAGATGCTGACAGTGTCCACACCGTCGGTGAACGCGGTCACGGCGGCGAGTGCCGGCGCCGTCGCCAACATCAAGGCGACTCCGCACGCAGCGACGGAGGTCACGGCGCGCAGGACGACGGCACGGCCGGAAACGAGGGGGGCCATACCCGGCAGGGTAGGCGATGCGAGGCGCCCGGGCGTGTGGTCCGGGGTTCTGTCGGTGGTCTGGGCGACGATGCGTGCATGACCACCGCACTCCTCGTCTTGCTCGCCCTGGCTCTGGGCGGCGGGGTCGGTGTGCTGGTCGGGCGCCGCCAGTCGCACGGCGCCGACCCGCACGAGCTCGCACAGGTGCACCAGGAGCTCGCCGACTCCCGCGTCGCCGCCGCGAGGGCCGAGGCGGATGTCGCCGTGGCCCTGGCGCAGCGTGACGCGGCCGTGGCCCGCTCAGAGGAGATCGAGGCCGGTCGGCAGACGATGGTCGAGCAGTTCCGGCTGCTGTCCCACGAGGTGGCCGAGCAGCAGCGCAGGTCGGTCGACACCTCGGCGCAGCAGCGGATGCAGGCGACCGAGCAGCTGCTCGCGCCGGTGGCCGCGAGCCTCAAGGAGTTCCAGGCCAGGCTCACCGACGTCGAGAAGGAGCGCGTCCAGATCGCCACCGAGATGCGGTCGCAGGTCCGGACCGTCCGCGACGCCGGCGAGGCGATGCGCCGCGAGGCCGCCACCTTGGTCAACGCCCTGCGCAAGCCGCAGGTCCGGGGGTCATGGGGCGAGACCACGCTCAAGAACGTCGCCCGCCTGTCCGGCATGGTCGAGCGCTGCGACTTCGACCTGCAGGTCACCACTCAGTCCGACGACGGCCCGCAGCGCCCCGACATGCGGGTCAACCTCGCCGACGGCAAGCACGTCTTCGTCGACTCCAAGGTCCCGCTCAGCGCCTTCCTCGACGCCGCCGGGAGCGAGGACGACACGCAGAAGGCCACGCACCTCCTCCAGTTCGCCCGCCACATCCGCACCCACGTCGACCAGCTCTCGTCCAAGCAGTACTGGAAGGCCGCCGAGTCGCCCGAGTTCGTCGTGCTGTTCCTCCCGAGCGAGGAGTTCTTCTCGGCGGCGCTCGACCAGATGCCCGACCTCTACGAGTACGCCGTCAAGAAGGACGTCGTCATCGCCACCCCGACCACCCTGATCGGCATGCTGCGCGCCATCTCCTACGGCTGGAAGCAGGCCGCGCTCGCCGACAAGGCCGCCGAGGTCTTCAAGCTCGGGCGCGAGCTGCACGAGCGGCTCGGCCAGATGGGCGCCAAGTTCGACAAGCTCGGGCGCGCGCTGGCCTCGTCGGTCAACGCCTACAACGAGACCGTCGGCACCGTGGAGTCCAGGGTGATGGTCTCTGCGCGTCGCTTCCGCGACCTCCAGGTCAGCGAGGGCGACCTGGCCCCGATCCAGGCCCTCGAGGCCCCCGTGCGGCAGGCCCAGGCGCAGGAGCTGACCGAGCGCCCGGTCCCGAGCGTGGCCGAGCTCGTCGAGGCCGACCACGAGGCTCTGTGGTCCGACGACGACCTCTCGCAGGAGGCCTAGAGCCCCCAGGCCCCCGAGGCCCGTCGGGGCATAAGAGTCGCGGTATAAAAGCAGTGTGGCCTTCGGGAACGCCGACTCCTACGCCCGCTTCATGGGGCGCTTCTCCGAGCCGCTCGCTGCGGAGTTCTCGCTCGCGGTGCGCGACGTCAGGGGCCGGGTCCTCGACGTGGGCTGCGGCCCGGGCGTCCTCACCGAGGTGCTCGTGCGCCGCTACAGCGCCAAGCGCGTGGATGCCATCGACCCGACTCCAGGATTCGTCGAGGCGGCCCGCGTGCGGCTGCCGGGGGTCGACGTCCGGCTGGGCAGCGCCGAGGAGCTGCCCTACGCCGACGGCAGCTACGAGGTGGCGTTCGCCCAGCTGGTGGTCCACTTCATGAAGGATCCTGTCCGCGGGCTCAGCGAGATGGCGCGGGTCGCGAGCGGCGGTCTGGTGGCCGCGTGCGTCTGGGACCACGGCGGCGGACGCGGTCCGCTCTCGCTGTTCTGGGAGTGCGCTCAGGAACTCGACCCTGAGGCGCGACGCGAGGCCGACGCGTCCCCGGGTTCACAGAAGGGCGACCTCGCGCGGCTGATGACCGAGGCCGGGATCGACGTCGAGGTGGACGGCCAGCAGTCCGTGACGATCCAGCTGGCGTCGTTCGAGGACTGGTGGGCCCCCTACGAGGAGCCCGCAGGCTCGGTGGGCGACTACCTCGCCGGGCGAACGCCGGAGCAGGTGGCCGAGCTCCGAGAGCTCCTCCGGTCACGGCTCCCCGAGGGCCCCTTCGAGGTCACCGCGTGGACCTGGACCGCCGTCGGCCGCTCACCATCACGCTGACCCGCCCGTACAGAACCGGCGGGTCAGCGTCCACCACCACGCCGACCCGCCCGTACAGAACCGGCGGGTCAGCGTCACACGGTGGCGGTCCAGTCGCTCACGTCGAGGCCCCAGTCGGACTCGAGGCGGGCGAGCTGGGGGCGGTACATCACCTGGAGCGACTCCCGGAGCCCCTCGGGCCACTCCCAGTCGGCGCGCGAGCTGGAGCCGGACGCCTCGTCGACCCCCGCCAGCGGCACCGGGTCGAGGCCGAGCCGGGCCCAGACGTCCTCGACGGCGGCCTGGGGCGAGCGCCGGACCTGCTCGTAGACCATGACGACCATCCGTTCGCGGCCGGCGGCGGAGGCCCACGCAGCGAGCTGGTCGGCGTAGAAGCCGGTGAAGGTCTGCATCGTGATCGGCACCGGGTAGGGCCACGGCGACGGGTTGCCGGCGGCCGCGCGGGTGGCTGCCAGCCGCATCGCGGAGCGGAACCGCTCGACCGGGTCGCGCAGCAGCACCAGGAGCGGCGCGTCGGGCACCAGCCGGGCCGCGGCGGCGGGGACCGAGGCGTGGCGCAGGTACTGCGGCGTCCACTCCCCCCGGCGTACCCCGTCCCCCGGGAACAGTGCGAGGTAGTCGGACGCGGGCAGCACACCGTCGGCCACCTTGTGCAGGAGGTGCTGCTCCTTCTTGGCGTTGGTGCCGAGCCCGACCTGCGGGTGCTGGGTCAGCAGGTCGGTGAACCAGGTGGTCCCGCTGCGCTGGGCGCCGATGCCCAGCCACGACGGGCCTTCAGGGAGGCGAGAGCCTGACATGAGCGCAAGGGTAGGGCCCGGTTAGGTTGGCTCCATGCCGGAGATCGATCCGACCTTCACCGCCCTCCCCTACCGCGAGCTCGGCGCGGTCGCCCTCGGCCGGGCCCAAGAGCTGGGGGCGAGCCATGCGGACTTCCGGTTCGAGCGGATCCGGCACCAGCAGCTGGTGGTGCGCGACGGGGTGCTCCAGACCGCGCTCGACGCCGACGACGTCGGGTTCGCCGTACGGGTGATCCACCGGGGCTCCTGGGGCTTCGCGTCCGGGGTGGTGCTGACGGCCGACGAGGCCCGCCGGGTCGCGGAGACGGCGATCACCGTGGCCGAGGTGGCCGCCGAGATGACCATCGCGCCGGTCGAGATCGCTCCCGAGCCGGTCTACGCCGACGTCACCTGGGTGTCTTCCTACGACGTGAACCCGTTCGAGGTGCCCATCGCCGAGAAGGCGACGCTGCTCATCGACTGGACCGAGCGGCTCCGGCAGGGGGCGGCGGTCGACCACGCGACGGCAGCGGTCGGCCAGGTGCAGGAGAACAAGTACTACGCCGACCTGGCCGGGACGGTGACCACCCAGCAGCGGGTGCGCGTCGACCCCGAGGTGGAGGCGATGGGCGCCGGCGCCGACACCTTCGACTCGATGCGCACCATCGCCTTCCCCGTCGGCCGCGGGTGGGAGTACCTCACCACCGACCTCTACGACTGGGACGCCGAGCTCGACGAGCTGCCCGAGCTCCTCGCCGAGAAGCTCAAGGCTCCGACCGTCGAGGCCGGCCGCTACGACCTGGTCATCCACCCCTCGAACCTCTGGCTGACCATCCACGAGTCGATCGGCCACGCCACCGAGCTCGACCGCGCCCTCGGCTACGAGGCCAACTACGCCGGCACGTCGTTCGCGACCTACGACAAGCTCAACACGCTCCAGTACGGCTCCAACATCATGAACGTCACCGGCGACCGCACCGTCGAGCACGGCCTCGCCACCATCGGCTACGACGACGAGGGGGTGCAGACGCAGAGCTGGGACATCGTCCGCAACGGCGTCCTGGTCGGCTACCAGCTCGATCGCCCGATGGGCCACATGAAGCCGGACCTGAACGGCGGCCGCTCCAACGGCTGCGCGTTCGCCGACTCCTCGGGCCACATCCCGATCCAGCGGATGGCGAACGTCTCGCTGCAGCCCGCCGAGGACGGCCCCGGCACCGAGGAGCTGATCGGCCAGGTCGAGCACGGCCTCTACGTCGTGGGCGACCGGTCGTGGAGCATCGACATGCAGCGCTTCAACTTCCAGTTCACGGGCCAGCGCTTCTACAAGATCACCAACGGCGAGCTCACCGGGCAGGTCCGCGACGTCGCCTACCAGGCCACCACCACCGACTTCTGGGGCGCCATGGAGGCCGTCGGCGGCCCGCAGACCTGGCAGCTCGGCGGCGCCTCCAACTGCGGCAAGGCCCAACCCGGGCAGGTCGCGGCCGTCAGCCACGGCTGCCCGACCGCCCTGTTCCGCGACGTACGCATCCTCAACACGACCCAGGAGTCCGGCCGATGAGCGCGGCAGCACATTCTCGAGGGCACGGCGTCAGCCCGCAGTCACTGGTCGAGCACGCGCTGTCCGCGTCGATGTCCGACGACTGCGTCGCGATCGTCCGCGACGGCACCAGCGCCAACCTGCGCTGGGCCAACAACACCCTCACCACCAACGGCGTGATGCACGGCGTGCACGTGTCGATCGTGTCGTTCGTCAAGCGGGCGGCCGGCGTCTCGGTCGGCTCGGTCAGCGGCAGCGCCACCACGCAGGCCCACGTCGACGAGCTGGTCCGGGCCGCCGACGCGGCTGCCCGCGCGGCGGCGCCGGCCGAGGACGTCCAGGAGCTGGTCGCCGACCGCACCTGCGCCGACTGGGCCGACGAGCCGGCCAGCACGGGCATCGAGGTCTACGACGACGTGGCTCCCGCCCTGGGCGAGGCGTTCGGCCGGTCCGGCGCCGCGGGCCGGGTGCTCTACGGCTTCGTGAACCACGAGGTGACCACCACCTACCTCGGCTCGACCACCGGGCTGCGGCTGCGGCACGTCCAGCCGACCGGCCACTTCGCCTGCACCGGCAAGACCGCCGACCTGACCAACAGCGCCTGGGTCGGCCGCGCGACCCGCGACTTCAGCGACGTCGACCCCCTGGCCGCCGAGGAGGAGCTGGCCCAGCGCCTGTCCTGGGGCAAGCACCGCGTCAACCTCGAGGCCGGCCGCTACGACACGATCATGCCGCCCACCGCGGTGTCGGACCTGATGATCTACGCCTACTGGCTCGGCGGCGCCCGCGACGCCTGGGACGGCCAGTCCGTGTTCAGCCGGCACGGAGCGGGCACCCGGATCGGCGAGACGCTCACCCGCCCCGAGGTCACCGTCTACTCCGACCCGGCGTACGCCGGGCTGGAGTGCGCGCCGTTCGAGGTCTCCGCCGTCTCGTCCAACGAGAGCTCGGTCTTCGACAACGGGCTCGAGCTCGGGCGCACCGACTGGATCCGCGGCGGTGAGCTGACCGCGCTCCGCCAGACCCGGCACACCGCCGACCTGACCAACCAGCCGGTCACGCCGGCGATCGACAACCTCGTGCTGGACATCGACGGCGCCTCGGGCTCGATCGAGGACCTGGTCGCGGGCGTCGAGCGCGGGCTGCTGCTGACGTGCATGTGGTACATCCGCGTGGTCGACCCGCAGACGGCGCTGCTCACCGGGCTGACCCGCGACGGCGTCTACCTGGTGGAGAACGGCGAGATCAGCGCCGCCGTCAACAACTTCCGCTGGAACGAGAGCCCCGTCGACCTGTTGCGCCGCTTCACACACGCCTCGGAGACCGTGCCGAGCTTCAGCCGCGAGTGGGGCGACGACTACTTCTCGCGGACGGCGACCCCCGCCCTCCGCATCCCGGACTTCAACATGTCGAGCGTGTCGCCGGCCAACTAGCCACTCAGGGCGGCGAAATCCGGCCGCGTGTCGGCGGCGCGGGACCGCGTGTCCGCGGGCCTCGCGGCGTATTTTCGGGACATGGAGGCAACCATGGACGAGAGCACCGAGCAGCAGGTCCACCCGCTCGACGAGCCGCCCACCCAGCCGATCCAGCGCGCGACCGACTCCGAGCCGGAGCCGGTCGTCACGCGCCGCGGTCGCGGCCTCGGCGGCAACCGCCACCTGGGCAGCGTGGTGCTGTCGTTCCTCGGGGTGCTCGGCGCCTACGGCGCCGTCGACTACGGCTTCTACCGGGCCCTGGGTCCCGACCTCACCGTCTACCAGGGCGGCGAGCTCTCCAACCAGGCGATGATCGCCTGCGCGGTCGCCGCGGGATGTCTGTTCGTGGCTGCGGCGGCCGGCCGCATCTCGGGGCTCGGGCCGCTGCTCGCCGGGCTGGTCCTCGGCGCCGGCCCGTGCGCCTGGATCGTCCTCGACCACGCGTCGTACGTCGACCGCGCCAACGACATCCCGGAGATGTGGAACCACACCAGCTTCGGGCTGGTCGGTGCGGCCGTGGTCCTCTACCCGACGGTGGCAGGGCTGCTCCTCGGCGCGGCGTTCGCCGGCCGTTGGCGACGCCCCGCCCCGCCGGCCGCCTGACCCGGGCGGTCCTGCTCACTGGCTGTCAAGAGCTGTCAATAGCACCGCCGGAGCCCTGCCACGCACGGCCCGGCTCGTCTAGATTCACGAAGATGACCCCTCGGATCCGTCTCCTCGTCGGCGCACTGGCGCTGGTCGGCCTGGTCCTCGCCGCCGCCCCGGCCGGCACCGCGACGGTGCCTCGCGGCGGCACCGCGCCGGTGACCGCACCCGATGCCGTGCAGACCTTCACCGGCAACCTGACGGCGCTCCGGCCGCTGCGCAACGACACGGACGCCGAGGGCGACAAGCTCCGGATCTGCGCCCTCGGACCGGAGCGCTACGACGGCATCCGCCGCACCGTCTACGACGACCAGCTGGACTACTACCTCAACGTCCGGAGGACCGCGGCTCCCGGCGTCTACACGTTCACCTACTACGCCTGCGACGGCACCTCGTCGACACCCGGCACGATCACCCTGACGGTGGAGAAGCGGCCGCGGATCACGGTCCGCAAGGTGGCCGGCCGCCCCGGCCGGCTGCGGGTCACCAACGGCGCGTCGTTCCCGATCCGCTTCGTCTACGGCGACTACACGAAGGACGACGCCGAGGGCGACGTCCGCGTCCCGAAGAGGAGCTCGCGGGTCGTCTCCTCGCGCTACACCCGGATCGACTGGTTCGCGTTCGTCCAGACTCCGGCCGGCAGCACGGACGAGGTGGGCCGCGGCCACGTGCGGGGCATCCGCCACTAGGGCGTGACCCGCCCGGGTCCTAGTCGGCGAACGCCTCCGGCGGCGGGCAGGCGCAGACCAGGTTGCGGTCGCCGTACGCCTGGTCGATGCGGGCCACCGGCGGCCAGTACTTGTCCGGGTCCGGTCCCGTCGGGAACGCCGCCAGATCGCGGTCGTAGGGACGATCCCACTCGCCGACGAGGGTCCGGGTGGTGTGCGGGGCGCCGCGCAGCGGGGAGTCCTCGGCCGACCACTCCCCCGCTCCGACACGGTCGATCTCGGCCTTGATCGCGATCATGGCGTCGCAGAAACGGTCGATCTCGGCAAGGTCCTCCGACTCGGTCGGCTCCACCATGAGCGTCCCGGCCACGGGGAAGGACATCGTCGGGGCGTGGAAGCCGTAGTCGATGAGCCGCTTGGCGACGTCGTCCACGGTCACACCGGTGTCCTTGGTCAGCCCCCGCACGTCGAGGATGCACTCGTGCGCGACCAGGCCGCCGTGGCCGCGGTAGAGCACCGGGAAGTGCTCGCCGAGCCGGGTCGCGACGTAGTTGGCGCTGAGCACCGCCGCCGCCGTCGCTCTGGTCAGCCCGGCACCGCCCATCAGCCGGATGTAGGCCCACGAGATCGGGAGGATGCCCGCTGAGCCGTACGGCGCCGCGCTGATCGGGCCGATGCCCTCCCGCTTGCCGGCCTCGGGGTGCATGCCGTGGGAAGGCAGGTACGGCGCCAGGTGCGCGCGCACCGCGACCGGGCCGACACCCGGGCCCCCACCGCCGTGCGGGATGCAGAACGTCTTGTGCAGGTTGAGGTGGGACACGTCCCCCCCGAACTCACCGGGCCGGGCGTAGCCGAGCAGCGCGTTGAGGTTCGCGCCGTCGACGTAGACCTGCCCGCCGTGGTCGTGCACGATCCGGCACAGCTCGGTGATCGTGCCCTCGTAGGCGCCGTGCGTCGACGGATAGGTCACCATGATCGCCGCGAGGTCCTGGCGGTGGGCCTCGCACTGGGCGCGCAGGTCGTCGAGGTCGACCGCACCGTCGTCACCGGACTTCACCACGACCACGCGCATGCCCGCCATCACCGCGGAGGCCGCGTTGGTGCCGTGCGCCGAGGACGGGATGAGACACACGTCGCGACCGGTGTCGCCGTTCGCCTGGTGGTAGGCACGGATCGCCAGCAACCCGGCCAGCTCGCCCTGCGATCCGGCGTTCGGCTGGATGGACACCCGGTCGTAGCCGGTCACCTCGGCCAGCCAGCCCTCGAGCTGGTCGACCAGGCGCCGGTAGCCCGCGGCGTCCTCGGCCGGAGCGAAGGGGTGCAGATCGGCGAAGCCGGGCAGGCTCACCGGCTCCATCTCGGTGGTGGCGTTGAGCTTCATCGTGCACGAGCCGAGTGGGATCATGCCGCGGTCGAGAGCGTAGTCGCGTGCCGACAGCCTGCGCAGGTAGCGCAGCATCTGGGTCTCGCTGTGGTGGCTGCTGAACACCTCGTGGGTGAGGTAGGACGTCGTGCGTCGCAGCTCGTCGGGCATCCCGTCGGCTGTCGCCTGGTCGACCGAGTCGAGGTCGACGTCGGTGACGCCGAACGCCTCCAGCACCCGGGTCAGCGTGCTGCGCGTCGTGGCCTCCGAGGTCGAGACCCCGACGGTGTCGACATCGACGAGCCGGAGCTGGATGCCGCGCGCGCGGGCCGCGTCGACGACCTCGTCAGCCCGGCCCGGCACCCGGACGGTCAGCGTGTCGAAGTACTTCTCGTGGGGGACGTCGATCCCCGCGTCGCGCAGGGCGGCAGCCAGCACCGCGGCGTAGCGGTGCGTGCGGGCGGCGATCGCCCGGAGCCCCTCGGGGCCGTGGTAGACGGCATACATCGACGCCACGACGGCCAGCAGCACCTGTGCGGTGCAGATGTTGGACGTCGCCTTGTCGCGGCGGATGTGCTGCTCGCGGGTCTGGAGCGCGAGCCGGTAGGCGGGACGCCCCTCGGCGTCCACGGACACCCCGACCAGCCGGCCCGGCAGGTGCCGCTCGAGCCCGGCGGCGACCGCCATGAAGCCGGCGTGCGGACCGCCGTAGAAGAGGGGTACGCCGAAGCGCTGGCTGGACCCGACGACCACGTCGGCGCCGAGCGCTCCGGGCGCCTCGAGCAGCGTGAGCGCGAGCAGGTCGGCGGCCACCACGAGCATCCCGCCGCGTGAGGACACGTCCTCGGCGAGCTCACGCGGGTCGAGGATCCGCCCTGACGCGCCGGGGTACTGCAGCAGCACGCCGCACACGTCGCCGGCGGGAAGGCCGTCGGCCAGGTCGGCCACGAGCACCTCGATGCCCATCGCCTCGGCGCGGGTGCGGAGCACCTCGATGGTCTGCGGCAGCGCGTCGCTGTCCACGACGAACGGACCGGTCGCCCTGCGGTTCGCGCGGCGGACGAGCGTCATCGCCTCGGCCGCCGCGGTGCCCTCGTCGAGCAGGCTCGCGTTGGCGGTCGGCAGCCCGGTCAGGTCGCCGATGACCGTCTGGAAGTTGATCAGCGCTTCCAGCCGGCCCTGGGAGATCTCCGGCTGGTAGGGCGTGTAGGCGGTGTACCAGCTCGGGTCCTCCAGCACGTTGCGACGGATCACCGGCGGCGTGAGGGTCGCGTGGTAGCCGAGCCCGATCATCGGCTCGCCAGGATTGTTCTCGGCCGCGATCTCGCGCAGCTCGCGGGCCACGGCGTCCTCGGTCTGGCCCGCCGGCAGGTCCAGCTCGGCGCTCGCGCGGATGCCGCCGGGGACCGCGGCGTCCATCAGGGCGTCGAGCGAGGCGAAGCCCAGGGTCTCGAGCATCGCCTGGATGTCTTCGGGGCGCAGCCCGATGTGCCGGTCGACGAAGGGCAGGGCGGCGTCGAGCTCGGTGAGCGAAGGGTGGTCTGACACTGGGTGGGCTCCTCAGGACGGGTGCGTCTGATGCCCTCCCCCTCTGTCACCCACCGCCATGGGGGGCTTCAGAGTTGCCTGACCCGCGCGGTCCCTGGCGCCTGAGAGGTTCCGGGGAGGAATTGCCCCTTCGGCGCTCCTCTCGGCGTACCGATCGGAGACTCTCCCGTACGGGATGTTCAGCACGCTCAGCCTACCGGCCCCTCCCCGACTCGCGGGGATCGGCGCGGTCCCTACCCAAGATGGGTCACCTGGGACCGGCCAGAGATGTCGGGAAGCGGTCAGCCGGCGGTGCGGGCCGCGCGGCGGACGGCGAGCTCGTCGCCCGGGCTCGGCTCGGCGGCGTCGACGCTGCGCTCGCTGGGCAGGTCGGCGAGGGTGCCCTCGATCTCGCGCCAGACCCCACCGATCGCGATGCCGAAGACGCCCTGACCGCCCTGGAGCAGGTCGATGACCTCGTCGTTGCTGGTGCACTCATAGACCGAGGCGCCGTCGCTCATCAGCGTCACGCGGGTCAGGTCGTCGGTGCCGCGCTCGCGGAGGAACTGCACGGCGGTGCGGATGTTCTGCAGCGAGATGCCGGCGTCGAGCAGGCGCTTGATCACCTTGAGGATCAGGATGTCGCGGAAGGAGTAGAGCCGCTGCGAGCCCGAGCCCGAGGCGCCGCGGACCGTGGGCTCGACGAGGCCGGTGCGGGCCCAGTAGTCGAGCTGGCGGTAGGTGATGCCGGCCGCGTTGCAGGCGGTGGGACCCCGGTAGCCCTGGTCGCTCGGCAGCGGCGACACGTCGTCGGTGAACAGCAGCCCCTGCTCCTGTGCCGCCTCGACGGCCAGCTCGGCGTCGACGGTGTCACGCAGCTCGGCGGGTGTGTCCTGCTCGTTCACGCGTTCTCCTCAGCGGGGTCGGTCTCGTTCAGCGTAGTCCGCCTGGGGCGACCATGAGGCCACAACCACATCGGTGGAGTTACAACGAGGACAGTTCACGGTACGGCGACCCTCGGGGTGGGTCAACGACCGACACCCGGTGTGTCTCACCCTCACGTGGAGCCTGAGGGTTCGCACCCCTGTGCTCAGGCGAGTCGGCGCTACTGCGCGGCGGTAACGACGACTCGCCGGGGAGAACTCACAAGCTCTCGAAGTCCTCGGGGGTGACCTGGTCGAGGAACTCGCGGAACTTCTCGACCTCGTCCTCCTGCTCGGCGGGGACCGCGAGGCCGGCCTCGTCGAGGACCTCCTCGGCGCAGAAGATGCGCGAGCCGGTGCGCAGGGCGAGGGCGATGGAGTCGGACGGGCGGGCGCTCACCTCGGCGCCGGAGCCGAAGACCAGCGTGGCGAAGAAGACGCCGTCCTTCACCTCGGTGATCCGCACCTCGTCGAGCTCGTTGCCGGTGGCCTCGAGCACGTCCTTGAGCAGGTCGTGGGTCAGCGGCCGGGGTGGGACGACGCCCTGCTGGGCGAAGGCGATCGCGGTCGCCTCGACGGCGCCGATCCAGATCGGCAGGTAACGCTCGCCGGTCACCTCACGGAGGAGCACGATCGGCTGGTTCGACGGCATCTCGACCCGGACGCCCATGACATCCACTTCCCGCACCCCTTCACCCTACTCCCGGGTCGGCAACCCGGTCCGACCCCCGAAGGGTGAGGCGTCAGAGCTTGCGGAGCCCCGTCTTCACCAGCGTCGCGTGCATCCGCACGGAGAGGGCGGCGAGCTGGGAGACGGTGTCCTCCCGACGGGCCGACGCTGCTGGATCGGACGCGCGGTGCTGCGGCGCCAGGACCTGCTCGACCAGGCCGATCTCCCGGTCTGCGGAGGTCTTGAACGCCCGCAGGTGTCGCGGTTCGAGGCCGAAGTCGGCCAGCTCGCGCGCGGTGGTGCAGATGACCAGGGCGTCGGAGTCGAAGTGGCCGGTGCCGCGCCGCGGGACCACCAGGCCGTACTGCTCGAGCTGGTCGAGGAGCGCCTCGTCGATCTCGGCGATCTTGATCAGCTCGCGGCGCGAGAGCCGCAGGTCGTCGTGGCGCCGGAACGACTCCGGGCTCGGCAGCCCGTCGGCGGACAGCGCGACGTCGGGCACGGTCGGGCTGAGGTCGACCAGGGGTGGCGGCTCGAGACCGCGGTCGATGGCGTCGAGGATCTCGACGATCCGCGCCAGGGGCTGGTGGTGGTCGCGCTGGAGCAGCAGCGCGTAGCGGAGCCGCTCGACATCGGCGTGGGAGAACTTGCGGTAGCCGGACGTCGTCCGGTCCGGCGTCACGATCCCCTTCTCCTCGAGGAAGCGGATCTTGGGGATGGAGATCGTCGGGAAGTCCTCGTGCAGCAGCTCCAGGACCTCCCCGATGTTCATCCGGACGTCGCTGCTGGACGAGTGCGCGGCCGAGGCCGCGGGCGAGGTGGGCTCGGGCACCACTTCTGACTCAGTGACCCTCGTGCCCGGAGAAGAAGACCAGGCGGTACTTGCCGATCTGCACCTCGTCGCTGTCGGTCAGCTGGACCGTGTCGATCCGGTCGCGGTTGACGTAGGTGCCGTTGAGGGATCCCACGTCGGAGACCGTGAAGGTGTCGCCGTGGCGGTGGAACTCCGCGTGCTGGCGCGAGACGGTCACGTCGTCGAGGAAGATCTGGCTGTCGGGGTGCCGGCCCGCGCGTACGACGTCCTCGTCGAGCAGGAACCGTGACCCCGAGCCGGGGCCCCGCTGCACCACGAGCAGCGCGTGGCCGGTCGGGAGCGCGTCGACCGCGGCGGCGTCCACGGGGTTGAGGGCCCGGTCGCCGGTCTCGGTCTTGCTCGGGTCGCCGGTGCCGCCGAGCTGGATGGTCGCGGTGGTCTCGCCGCTCAGCTCGCTCGGGACCACCGGGGTGGTCGTCGTCGGCGCATCGTCGACGGCACCCACCACCCGGGCGCCGCACTGCGAGCAGAACCGCGCGTCGTCCGGGTTCTCGTGCCCGCACTGGGTGCAGAACGGCACCGCGGTCTCCCTCCGTCGTGGTCGGTCACCTGGGCTCGAACCCTCAGGTTGAGGGTGAGGCCGCCAGTGCCGCCGAACCTATCAGCCGAACCAGCGGGCACAAGGGCGAACCTCGCCCTCGTCCCAGTTCGTGTGACGCGTTCGGGCCGCTCATGGTTGGGGCGGATCCGGTGGCTCGGCTGCAGTGGTTTCGACGCGCCCGACGAGGCTTCGATCCTCGCGGGCGACTGCTCACTCCAGCGAGCGTTCGTACGACGCGGCGTCGAGGAGCCCCTCGAGCTGGGAGGCGTCGCTCGGCACGACCTCGAACAGCCAGCCACCGCCGTACGGGTCGTTGTTGACCAGCTCGGGGGTGGCATCGAGGGACTCGTTGCGGGCGACGACCTCGCCCGAGACCGGCGCGTAGATGTCGCTCACCGACTTCGTCGACTCGAGCTCGCCACAGGTGGAACCGGCGGCGACGGTGTCACCGAGCTCGGGCAGCGAGACGTAGACGATGTCACCGAGCTGGTCCTGGGCGTAGTGGGTGATCCCGACGCGGACCGAGCCGTCGTGCTCACCCGGCTGGCGCAGCCACTCGTGCTCGGTGGTGTAGGACAGGTCGTCGGGGTACACACGGTCTCCTCGGGGTGCGGGACGGGTCGGATCGAACGTTACTGCTGGGCCTCGGCCACGTCAGCCTCGCCCGGCTCACGGACGGTCTCGACGTCCACCGACGTGACCCGCTCGAAGGTCAGCTCGGCCCGGTCGTCCTCCGCGAACTGGTCCTGCGGGCCGTCGGGGAACCGCAGGGCGTCGACCAGGTTGTCGGGCGGCCCGATCACGTCGAGCGTGAACGGCGCCTCGAGGGTCCGGCCGTCGACGAGGAGTCCTCCGGTGCCCACCTCGAAGGACGTCTGCGCCACCACCCGGACCTCGTGGTTGATCTGCATCGCCTCGGCGCCCGAGGTCCGCAGCGCCTGGAGCATGTCGATGAACGGGCCGACCCGCACGTCTCCGGACACCTCCTTGATGGTGATGGTGACGCCCGGCCCACGGACCGGGACGGTGCCGGCCAGGATGCTGAGCACCTGCGCCTGCTTGCGGGCCTGCTCGAGCGCGGTCTGCCGCGCACTCGTGTCGGACTGCAGGTCGTCGCGGGTGGCCTCCAGCCGCTGGATCTCGTCCTCCGAGCGCTGGGTGGTGCCGGCCAGCCCGTTGAGGATGTCGATGAGGTCCTGCTGGCGGAGGCCGGCGTAGGTGTCGTCCACCTGGTTGGAGCGCACCTGCGTGACTCCCGCGAACCCGACCAGCGCCAGGAGCACGCCCACCACGACCTGGCCGCGGGTGGGCCGTGAGAACGCACGCCACAGCCTGCTCCGGCCGTCCTCACGCGGCTCCCCCACGGCGCCGACAGGAGCGTCGTCGCGCTCCGCGTGGCTCTCCGGGTGCGGTGGCGGATCGGCCTCAGGCATGGAACAGGTGCCGTCGGATCGCGGCCACGTTGGAGAAGATCCGGATCCCGAGCACGACGATCACACCCGTCGACAGCTGCCCGCCGACGCCGAGCTTGTCGCCGAGGAAGACGATGCCGGACGCGATGAGGACGTTGCTCACGAACGAGATCACGAAGACCTTGTCGTCGAAGATCCCGTCGAGGTAGGCACGCAGGCCACCGAAGACCGCGTCGAGGGCGGCGACGACCGCGATCGGGAGGTAGGGGTCGACGGCCAGGGGCACGTCGGGGCGCAGCACCAGACCGAGCACGATGCCGACGACGAGACCCAGCACGGCGATCACGGCACGTCCTCCTGGTTGTCGGGCCCGCCGCTCCCCTGTCCGGAGTATCGCAACTGCAGCAGCGTGTAGGGCGCCGCCGGGAGGACCAGCTCGTCCTCATTGTGCCGGTCGACCACGTCGACCACGAACCCGAACTGGTCGGCCAGCGCCTGGAACTGCACTCCAGTCGTGGTGGCCTGCAGCCCGGAGCGCAGCGTGTCGTCGCCGATCGCCGAGACGACGTAGGGCGGGGTGAGCGGCGAGCGGTTCACCACGACCGAGATGCTGGAGTTGACGATCGCGGAGAGCGCGGTGAGGCGGCGGCCGTTGATCGCGATCGCCTCGGCGCCGGCCCGCCAGAGGCCGTTGACCAGGAGGCGCAGGTCGCTCGCGCGCACCCTGCCGTCCGAGCTGCCGTCCGGGTTGTCGGCGACGCTGACCTGCATCCCGGGCCCGTGCACGGCCACGTAGCCGGTGCTGATCTGGAGCCTGCGCAGCTGCACGGTCGCGTCGGCGAGCTGGCCGCGGACCCGTGAGCTGGTCGACTGCAGGTCGGCGTTCTGCCGGCGCAGCGACCCGATCCGGTCACGCAGCGCGGTCACCTCCTGCTCGCGCTCGTCGATCCGGTTGATCAGGGTGTCGCGGCTGGCCTCCCGGACGTCGGCGTTGCGCGCGGTCTGCACGGCAGCCATGGCGATCAGCAGGCCGAACAGCACCGTCGTCACCGCCGCACCACGCAGCGGGGTGCGGTGCGACGCCGACGGCTCGACGCCCCGTGCGGCGCGTCGCCGGGCGGCGTGGACGTAGTCCTCGTCGACCGCTTCTCGGGTGACGAGGGCGAGCAGTGGCAGCGTCACCCGATCGGGCAGCTGCGCGGGGTCCCTGGTCGAGGTCGTGGTCGAGGTGGTCGTGGTGGTCGACATTCCCCTACGCCTCCCCGGCCGTCGCCTTGCGCGGCTCGGTGGTGGCGAGCAGGCGGTAGACCTGCCACGCGTAGAGGATCCCGGCCCACCAGTAGAGGCCGACACCCCAGAACGCGAACGCCCAGCCGAACACCTCGGAGAGCCGGGCCACCAGGCCCTCGCCGTCGCCCAGCAGCAGGAGCGGGAAGGCGTAGAGCAGGTTGAACGTCGCGGCCTTGCCGAGGAAGTGCACCGGCAGCGAGCTGTAGCCCCGGGTGCGCAGCAGCGGCACCAGCCCCCACATCAGCGCGTCCCGCAGCGGCAGTGAGACCGCCAGCCACCACGGGATCACGTCACGCAGGGCCAGGCCGATCACCACGGCGAGGATGTAGAGCCGGTCGGCGACCGGGTCGAGGATCGCGCCGACGACGGTCGTCTGGTTGAGCCGCCGCGCGAGGTAGCCGTCGGCGTAGTCGGTGGCACCCGAGACCATGAGCACGACCAGTGCCCAGCCGTCCTCCTCCGGGCCGAGGACCAGCCAGAGGAAGAGCGGTACGCCGAGCAGCCGGGCCCCGCTCAGCAGGTTGGGGATCGTCCAGACGCGCGTGTCGCGTGTCGTGTCGCTGCCCGTCACCTGAGCCTGCTCTTCACTCGCTGTCCTGCCCGGACGCCCGGGCTCTCCGTCACTGTATTGGATCGCACTGCGCTCCTCGTGCGGTCACACCGGGTGGGCCGCGTCGCGGATCTCGCCGACCAGCTCCTCGATCACGTCCTCCAGGGTCGCCACCCCCAGGGTGGCGCCGTCGCCGTCGACCACCCGGGCCATGTGCGCCCCGCGGCGTTGGAGCGTCTCGAGCGCGTCGTGGAGCAGGTCGTCGGAAGCGACCGTCGCGAACGGACGCGTCCACTTGTCCTCGATGACGCGCTGGCGGCGGGCCTCGTCGGTCTCCAGCACGTCCTTGATGTGCAGGTAGCCGAGCAGCTCCCCCTCGTCACCCTCGACGGGGAACCGGCTGTAGCCGGTGCTGGCGCAGAGCGCCTCGACGTCGGCGGCGGTCGAGCCGCGACGCACGGTCGTGAGCGTCTCGGGCGCCATGAGCACGGTCGAGACGGACTTGCCGGTGAAGCCGAGGGCACCGGTCAGCCGGTCGTACTCCTCGGGCTTGATCAGCCCCTCGCCCCGCGACTCCTCGACCAGGGCGGCGACCTCCTCACGGGTGTACGACGACGAGACCTCGTCCATGAGGCGCACGCCCCACAGCCGCAGGATCGCCGACGCGATCGCGTTGATGACCACGATCACCGGCCGCAGCACGGTCACGACGCCCCAGATCGGCGGGCCGAGGACGAGCGCGGCGCGGTCCGGTCCGGCCAGGGCGAGGTTCTTGGGGATCATCTCCCCCAGCACGACGTGCAGGTAGACCACGATCCCGAGTCCGACCACGAACGACACGGGGTGGAGGAACGACTCCGGCACCTGCACGGCCTCGAACGCCGGCTCGAGCAGGTGGGCCACCGCGGGCTCGCCGACGGCACCGAGGACCAGCGAGCACACGGTGATGCCGAGCTGGTTGACCCCGATCACCAGCGACATGTTCTCCATCGCCTTGAGCGTCGTGCGGGCCATCCGCGAGCCGGCCTCGGCGCGCGGCTCGATCTGCGTGCGGCGCGCCGAGACCAGCGCGAACTCGGCGCCGACGAAGAACGCATTGCCGAACAGCAGCAGCAGCGCGACGGCGATCGCGGTGCCGCCGCTCACGGCTCCTCCCCCTCGGACGTCACGACGTCCGTGGGGTCGTCGGGCTCGAGCAGCCGGAGGGTGAGCCGGTCGATGCGCAGACCGTCCATGTGCTCGACGGTCAGCGACACCATCCGCTCTCGCGGGCCGTCGTCCTCGTCGCGGGCGACGTCGGCGACGGCGACCTCGGCGATGTCACCGGTCGCGGGCAGCCGGCCCAGCACCTGCAGCACGAGGCCGGCCACGGTGTCGTAGTCCTCGCTCTCCGGCAGCGCCACGGCGGTGAGGTCCTCGACCTCGTCCGGGCGGAGCAGCCCGGAGATCAGCCAGGACCCGTCCCGCCGGGGCTGGACCTGCGCCCCCAGGCGGTCGTGCTCGTCCGCGATGTCCCCGACGATCTCCTCGATCACGTCCTCGAGGGTGACGATCCCCGCGTGGCCGCCGTACTCGTCGAGCACGACCGCGAGCTGGAAGCCGTCCTCGCGGAGCAGGGTCAGCAGCGGGTCGAGCCGGAGTGAGTCGGGCACGACGATCGGCTTGACCATGAGGTGCTTGACCCGGGTGGTCGGCCGCTCGTGCACGGGCAGGGCCACGGCGTTCTTCACGTGCACGGTGCCGACGACGGTGTCCTCGGCGTCGAGGACCGGGAACCTCGAGTGCCCCGACTCGCGAGCCAGCTCGATGACCTGGAGCGCGCGGTCGTTCTCCTCGAGGGAGCGGGTGCGCACCCGGGGCGTCATGATCTCGCCGGCGGTGCGGGACCCGAACTCCACCGACCGCTCCATCAGCTCCGCGGTCTCGGGGTCGAGGGTGCCGACCGACGCCGACCGCGCGATCAGCGAGGCCAGCTCGGTGGAGCTGCGCGCCGAGCGCAGCTCCTCCTGCGGCTCGATCCCGAGGCGGCGTACGACGGCGTTGGCCGAGCCGTTGAGCACGCGGATGGGCCCGCGCATCACCGCGGTGAACCCGCGCTGGAACCGCTGGGTCGCCTTGGCGGTGGCCATGGGTTTGGCGAGCGCGAGGTTCTTGGGCACCAGCTCGCCGAAGATCATGGTCGCGAAGGTGCCGAACACCAGACCGAGCCCGGCCGCGATCGGCGTGACCCCGCCGGGCGGCACGCCCGCCCGGTCGAGCGGCCCGTCGATGAGGTCGGAGACAGCCGGCTCGGCCAGGAAGCCGATCGCGAGGTTGGTCACCGTGATCCCGACCTGGGCGCCGGAGAGCTGGGTCGAGAGGCTGCGCAGCGCACGTTGCAGCCCCTGCGCTCCGGCGTCACCCGATGACGCCTCCTGTTCGACCTGGGCGCGGTCGACGGTGACGAAGGAGAACTCCGCCGCGACGAACACCCCGCACGCCGCGACGAGGGCCAACGCGAGCGCGAGCAGCAACAGGGAGGTCGTCACGGTGTCCAGAAGTCTGTCATGCGAGCCATCAGGTGCTGAAACAGCGACGACGGTCGACCGTGGTCGAGTGCCAGTGCCGGCTGCGGAGGTCTCGCCGCCCGTCGCTCGCTCGACCTTCGCCGGCGCACGTCGATCGCGCGTTCCTCGCGATCGACCGCTCGCTCAGGCCTGGAGATCGACCTTGCACTCGTCCTTGGCGTGCTTGTTGATGGCCTCGCCCGCGTCCTGGAACTCCTGGGTGCTGAGGTCCTTGATCTCCTCCATCAGGCCGGTGAGTGCGGCCATGTCGACACCGTCCGGGATCTGGCCGCTCTGCAGGGTCTCCATGTCCGCATCGTCGAGACCGGCGTCCTTGAGTGCGTCGACCAGCTTGTCGACCCCGTCGACCAGGACCTTCCAGTCGTCCTTGATCTCGTCGGGAGCCTCATCTGCGAGCTTGTGCATCGCGTCGGTGGTCTTCTCCAGGTCGCTGAAGTCGCCGGCCTTGAGCGCGTCGACCTCCTTCTTCGCGGCCTTGAGGTCGCTGCAGTAGTCACCGCCGCTGCCGCCGGCCTTGCTGCCGCCGTCGTCGTCACCGCAAGCGGTGAGCAGGCAGAGTCCGAGAGCCGCCGCGGCGGCGGCGGAGAGGATGCGCTTCACGTCTGTCTCCCTGTGTCTTCCGGGTCCGGGCTCATCGTGACGAGGCCCCTGAACGGTGTCAACGGACGCCCGGGCGGCCCGTACGCCAGCCCCATGGGACGTCCCTCGAAACTACCGGGTAACTGGTAGCGCCATGCGCGAATCGTGGATCCACGCTAGTCACCCCAGCCCATGGGAAAGACCTCGAAGCCGGCGGCGAAGGTCGTCCCCATCCGCTGGCCGGTCTGGCGGGCGTTGCCCTCGAGAAACTCCCGGGCGTCGAAGTGCTCCCAGCCGAGCCCGTCGATGTAGGCCCGGTGTGCTTCGAGCGAGGAGACGCCGGCGTCGAAGGTGTCGGTGGTGTCGACGCCGTGTGCGCCGGCGGGCGAGCCGAACGCCCAGACCTCCCGCACGCCGCCCCAGGGCTCGAGTCCACCGGTCTCGACCTGGTCGCGGAAGACCCAGCGGTTCCCGGCGTCGCGCACGGCGTCCACGACGGACCGTCCCGTCGCGATGTGGTCGGCCTGGTTGAGGTTCGCCCCGCCCCAGGTGTCCCGGAAGTTGCCGGTGACCACGATGTCGGGGCGGTGCCTGCGGACCGACGCGGTGATGACCGCGCGGAGCGCGACGCCGTACTCCAGGACGCCGTCGGGCTGCCCGAGGAACTCCACCTCGTCGACGCCGACCAGCTCGGCGGACCGGCGCTGCTCCTCCTCACGGACGACCCGGCACTGGTCGGGCTCCATGCCGTCGATCCCGGCCTCGCCGCTGGTGACCATGCAGTAGACGACCGTCTTGCCCTGCCCGGTCCAGCGCGCGACGGCCGCCGCCGCCCCGAACTCGAGGTCGTCGGGGTGCGCGACCACGCACAGGGCACGCTCCCAGCTCTCGTCCAGCGGGGTCAGGGGCGGCGGTGCGTCGGCCATGTCGTCAGCCTCCCACGCAGAGCTCGGCGTGGGCTCAGCCAGGTCAGCTCGGCCAGGTCAGGCCGGGCGGCAGACGAAGTGCACGTAGTCGGCGTCGGTGTGGGCGGTGCTGGGGGCGACCTCGGCGCCGTCGTCGGCGTACGCCGCGACCACCTCGAGACCGGCCTCGGCCGCCTCGGCGACGGTCTCCTCCATGGTCGCGAAGTGGACCACGAACCTGAACTCGTGGGCGCGCAGCGGCCTCCGGCTCCACCCCTGGCCGTCCTCGACCTCCTGGCGGGTGCGCCGGTAGTTCTGCACCGAGCGGACCACCGTGCTGGGGTGCCGCGCCGCGTCGGCGAGGTGGTAGCGGAACCGCGGGCTGAGGAGCCCGCCCGCCACCCGCCACGGCCGCTCGTCGAAGCTGACGCCGTCGAGGTTGAGGCTGGAGAACAGCACCCGGCCCCCGGGCCGGGTCACCCTGGCCATGGCAGCGAGTGCCGCCCCGCGCTCGCCGTGGTCGAGGGCATCCAGCCCGTTGAAGCTGAACACCACCAGGTCGTAGGCCGCGTCGGGGTGCCCGCGGAGGTCGGCGGCGTCGCCCTCCCGCAGGTCGACGCCGGGGAAGCGGCGCCGGGCACGGTCGAGCATCTGGAGCGAGGCGTCGACGCCGACGTAGGAGCGGGCGCGTCCCGCGAGCAGCCCGGTGGTGCGGCCGCCGCCCACGCCCAGGTCCAGGACGTCACCGCGCGCCCGGTCACCCACGGCCGCGAGGGCCAGCTCCTCGCCCGCGTCGCTGTAGCCCCGGGTGGCGAACCTGGCCACGACGTCAGCCGCGCCCCAGTCGGTCTCCCCCGCGCCCACCACGACCCCCATGGTGAGCCCGGTACCCAAGGACGGGCCGGCCCAGGTCCACATCGGCAGGTTCCTGGCAGACCGGGCGGCGCCGCGAGCGTCAGAGCATGACCCCCGTGGACTGCCACTTCAGCCCCGGGAACACCTTCGCCACCGAAGCGTTGAACCGCCTCGACACGATGTCGGCGAGCACCTGGCGGTAGTCGGTCGTGACCGTGAGGTCGGCCCCGTAGCTGTTGACCAGCCCCGGCCAGCGGCCGTGGAAGCCGCCGCGGACACCGGCGCCGGCCACGAACATGACGTTGCCGTAGCCGTGGTCCGTGCCACCGCTGTCGTTGACCACGACCCTGCGGCCGAACTCGCTCAGCGTCACCAGCGTCACCTTGGTCTCCTGGGTGCCGAGGTCGGCGAAGAAGGCCGCCATCGCCTGGCCGAGGTCCCTGGCGTTGTTGGCCATCCAGCCGCCGCCCACGCCGCCCATGTCGGTGTGCATGTCCCAGTCGCCCTGGTCGACGGTGATCACCTCGACGCCGACGTCGCCCCGGATGATCTGGGCGGCCGTGGCCAGCCCCTGCCCCACGCCGGTGCCCGGGTAGGTCTTGCGGTTGTCCGCCGCGGCCTGCGCCGGGCCGAACGCCTTGATGGCCTCGAACGTCGTCCGCATGCTGCGGCCCAGGGCCGTCTTCTCCCGGTGCCACATGATGCTGAGCGACTTCTGGCGGCGACCGTGCTCGTCGCTCCCGGGGAGCTCGACGTCGCCCACCCGCCCGGCGGACATCGTGGAGGTCGGGCCCACCAGCGAGGTCGGGATGGTGCTGCTGCCGGCGCTGAAGCCCTGGAGCGGGGACGTGCCGGGCGTGCCGCCGACCAGCCGGTTGAGCCACCCGACGCGCTCGCGCGAGCCCGGGTCGGCGTCCTCCATCTCTTCCATGGCGGCGAAGTGCGAGCGGTTGGCCACCGGTAGCCCGGTGGCGTGGACCGCGGCCATCTTGCCGGCGGTCCAGAGCGGCAGCACGTCGGCCATGGCCGGGTGCAGCCCGAAGAAGCCGTCCGTGGCGCCGACCAGCAACGACTCCTTCGGGATCGCGATCTTGCCGCGGGCGGCGTAGTAGACGGGGTCGCCGTGCGGGACGACGAGCGAGAGCCCGTCGGCCGCGCCGCGCAGGGACAGCACGACCAGGACCGAGCTCGCGCTCGCGGCCCGGGCCGGCGACGCGGTGACGACGGCGCCGCCGACCATGGTCGTGGCGCCGGCGAGCGCGACGGCACCGCCGAGCAGGCCGCGGCGGGAGACAGAGGCCCGCATGGCGGCGTACTCGTCGCAGCAGGCGCCGTCGGTGCGGGTGGGAGGTGTGGTCATCGGGTCACCGGCTCAGGTGGTCGGGAGAGTCGAGGATGGTCGTGAGCAGCTGCGGGAACTGCCACTTGACCAGGGCATGGTCCTTGTCGATCGGGTCGTAGGGCTTCACGTCGACGGCCACGCAACAGGCCTTGAGCAGCCTCTTGCTTGCCTCCTTGTGCAGCAGCTGCCGCGACAGGTGGTCGACGAGCTCGTCGAACCGCGGGTGCTTGCCCGGCAGCCACCTCGCGGGCTCGCGGTAGTGGGTGGCCTCGTCGGCCCACCCGGCCGCTGTGCCCATGTGGAAGCGCATCGAGGCCATCAGCCGCGCGGGCGAGGACCACGACTCGTTGTCGATGGGCTGCCCGTCGGGTGGTCCCCACGAGAACGGCGCGATGCCCATGGCGTCGGCCTGCCAGACCAGCGACTGGAGCGCTGACCCGTCGACCTCCTCGCCGACCGGCGGCTTCAGCTTCACACCCAGGACGCGGTACGTCGCCACCAGGTCCTCGCCGGGGTCGCGCACCTTGTTGCCGTGCGCGTGCTGGAAGGCCGGGGAGGCGACCAGCGCCCGGAGCACGGGCACGATCGCCGTCTCGTTCTCGAGGTAGACCCTGGCCAGGTGCCGCACCAGCGCCTTGGACGGCTTGTCCCCGATGAACTTCACGCAGAGCTTGAACGCGATGTGCTCCGCGGTGTCCTTGTGGTGGGCCAGGTAGCGCAGGTAGGCCGAGGTGGTCGCCTTGCCGATGATCTTGCGGTTCTTGTCCTTGAACCCCTTGACCTTGACCTTGCCGCGGTAGTGGTCGTCGGCGTTGTACTGCTTCCGCCAGGTCTTCCAGTAGTCGACCGAGTAGCCGGTCAGGATCCGCGCGGAGTCGCGGACGTCCTTCTCGTCGTAGTGGCCGGCGCCGACCGTGTGCAGCTCGAGCAGCTCGCGGCCGAGGTTCTCGTTGGGGTGCTCCTTGGTCGACTCCCCCGCGTCGAGGTAGATGAGCATCGCCGGGTGGATCGTGGTCGCGAGCAGCATCTGGTCGAAGCGGCCCAGCGCGTGCTTGCGGATGGTGTTGCCGTAGTCGACGCGGTGCACGAACTGCGGGTCACCCACCGCGGCCACGTGCAGGTGGTTCTCGAAGAACTCGGCCATGACCTCGAGCAGCTGGCGCTTCGAGGTCATCCGGCGCATCAGCACCCAGCGCGCGTAGTCGTCCATGACCTCCCAGCCGCCCTCGACGCCGTCGGACTGGCGCTGCCAGAGCTCTGCGGGGCTGCGGCGCAGGCTCGGCCACCAGCGCGCGATCTTGTCGGCCTGCTTGTCCTTGATCGCCTTCGGGTTCAGCTGTCGCTCGAACCAGCGCTGGGCGCCCCCCGCGCGGCGTACGTCCTTGGCGAGCTTGGGGGTGATGCCGTAGGAGAACCGGCTGACCAGGTGGCGGTCCGCCGCTGACAGCAGCTCGCTGGTGCCCGCGTGCTTCCGGGGCGTGTAGCCCTCGAGGTCGTCGGGGTCCTCGGGGTCAGCTGCCGCGCTGGCCCTGGCGGAGCTGCCGGCGGTGCCGGCGAGGGCTGCGGCGAGCAGGGCGCCGAACGTGGCCCTACGGCGCGGGAGGACCGCCGACCGTTCCGAGGAACCGGCCGGACGCGTGGGGGTTGCTGTCATGGGGATGGGCTCTCGAGGTGTGGGGGAACCGAAAAAAGTGCAGGGACGACCGGCCGTGGCCGATCGTCCCCGTGGTGAAGCGTGTGCGTTTGTCGGGTGTCTTTCTAGCGCATCTGCTCAGTTCACGCTGCTGATCCGGTCGGTCGCCGACACCGTGTAGGGGTCGTGCGCCTGGAGGTAGATCCGCAGCGAGTCGATGTCGAGGCCACCGATCAGCTTGTTGGTGCCCGCCTTGAAGGTGCCGAAGTTGTCGCCACCGTCGGACAGGAAGCTGTTGGCCGCGACGCGGTAGGTCGTGCCGTCGACCAGCGGCACCATGGGCGTGCCCGGGTTGCCGTCGGCATCGACCATCACGGTGCCGACCAGGGCGTCGGTGCCGGCCTGGGCGGCCAGGGTCTTGTCCCACGTGTACTGGATCCCGGACACCTGGAGGATCTTGTTGGAGGTGGCCGAGGCCTCGTTGCCGCCGTTCCACTGCTCGTTCAGCAGCGCCTTGATCTGCGCGCCGGTGAGATCCATCGAGACCACGAAGTTGTTGAACGGCTGGACCGTGAACGCCGCGCCGTAGGTCACGTCGCCGGCGGCGTTCTCGACCAGGTCGGCCCGGATCCCACCCGGGTTCATCAGGGCGATCACCGGCGCCTGGCCGTTCCGCACCACCGAGGGATCGGCCTTCTGGCTGTCCGCGATCAGGTTGCCCAGCGGCGAGTCACCGCCGTTGGCCTCCTGGGTCTTGGTGACGGTGGTCGGGTTGGCGCCGTTGACATGGCCGATCACGGCGTCCGCGATGGGCTGGACCAGGGTGTTGAAGGTGTCGATGAGCCTGTTGACCCTCGCCGACTGCTTCTGACCCTCGGCGTTCGCGTTGACGATGTTCTCCGCGAAGGCGGCCGGCCGGACGATGTCGTGGCTCTTCGGGTCGATGAGGAGGTGCAGCTTGGTGACCATCCGGCCGAACGACGAGGCGCTGGTGAACAGCCGCGGGCGGCCCTTCGGGTCCTTGACGACACAGTTGTAGGGCTGGTGGGTGTGGCCGCTGACCACCGCGTCGATCTGCGGGGAGAGGTTCTGGGCGATGGCGAGCCCGGCCCCACTCACCCCGCTGCAGCTGTTGTAGGCCGTCGCGTCGGTCGGGGTGACCCCCTCGTGCAGGAGCACGATGATCGACCTGACGCCCTTCTTGCGCAGCTTGGGAACCAGCGCGTTGGCCGTCGCGACCTCGTCGTTGAACTGGACGTCCGCGATCCCGGCCTGGCTGACGATGGACGGCGTGCCCTCGAGCGTCATCCCGATGAAGGCGACCTTCTGACCCTCGACCCGGAAGATCTGGTAGGGCCGGAAGGGTGTCGGGCGCGGGTGCCCGGAGGGGTTCTTCCACGCGACGTTGGCGCCGAGGTACCTGAAGTCCGCACCCTTGAACTGCTGGGTGCCCGGGCAGGAGTTCTGCCCGTTGACGCCGTTCGGGCCATCGGGGAGGCAGCCGCCCCTCTGCATGCGCAGCAGCTCGGTCACGCCCTCGTCGAACTCGTGGTTGCCCACGGAGCTGACGTCGAGGTGCATCTGGTTCATCGCCGTGATCGTCGGCTCGTCGTGGAAGGCGGCCGAGAGCAGGGGGCTGGCGCCGATGAGGTCACCCGCGGCCACGGTCAGCGGGGTGGCGCCGGCGGCACGGGACTTCTTCCGCTCGCGGTTGAGCAGGTTGGCCAGATAGGCCGCGCCGCCCGCCTTGGTGGCGTTGATCTGCCCACTCGAGCCGCTCGGCGGCTGGAGGTTGCCGTGGAAGTCGTTGAGGGCTAGCAGGTCGAGCTTGACGTAGTCCTTCTTCCTGGCCAGCTGGTGGTAGGCCTTGGCGCCCGAGGTGCCGGCGGTGCGCTCGCGGGGAGCGACCGAGCCGGCCTGCGGCGCCAGGGCCAGCGAGATCGCCAGCGACAGGCCGGTCCCACCGGCTGCGAGTGCGAGGAGAGTGCGTCGAGGTGCGTGCATGCTGGGTTCCTCCGAGACGGAACGACGAGGTCTGCCCCGGCATCAAAACACGAAATCGGCGGGGATGGGCCACCGGGCTCGGCCGGACCTCTGGACACACGTCACCAGGGCCGTCACCAGGCCGTCACCTGAGCAGGGCCTCCTCGACCGCCGCTGGTTCAGGCCAGGCTGGGCGTCTTCCCCGCGTCTCTCGTGGCCTCTGCGGCCTTGAGCTCGGCCTTCCACTGACGGAAGCCCTCCTCGGAGCGGCCCCGGCGCCAGTAGCCGGAGATCGAGACCTGGTCGCGGTCCAGCCCGCGCTCCTTGAGCAGGTAGGGCCGGAGGTCGTGCATGACCTCCGCGGCCTCACCGTGCACGAACGCGTGCACCCGGCCGGGCAGCCACTCGAGCGCACGGACGGCGGCCGCGAGCCCGTCGCCCTCGGCGAGCGTCGCGCGGTGCAGGACGCTCAGCTCGGCGCCGGAGGGAAGAGGCAGTGCGGGCTCGTGGTCGGCGTCCTCGACGAGCAGCACGACCCGGGCCACCGCGTCGGCCGGCAGCACCTCGAGCGCGGCCGTGATGGCCGGCACCGCCGACTCGTCCCCTGCCAGCAGGTGCCAGGCCGCCGCGGGGTCGGGACGGTAGGCCCCGCCCGGGCCACGCACCTCGATCCGGTCACCGGGCCGGGCGCCGGTGGCCCAGGGACCGGCCACGCCCTCGTCACCGTGGGTGACGAAGTCGATCGCGAGCGTCCCGGCCGCAATGTCCGGGAACAGTGCGGTGTAGGTGCGCACCGCCTCGGGGAACTGGAGCTTCACGTAGCGGTCGGTCCAGCCGCTCTCCGCGAACGCCGAGAGGTCCTCGCTGCGGAACCACACGCGGCGGATCACCGGGGTCACCGGCTCGGTACGGGTCACGGTCAGCTCGATCACATACTTAGGCTAGCCTAACCTTCTGTGTCGACCCCCATCGCCGAGCGCCGTCCGGCTCCGGCCCCGCCGAAGCCACGCCGCGGGTCGGGCACGTTGCTGCTCATCCTGCTCCTCGGGCTCGTCGCGATGGCCCTCCTGAGCCTGGCCCTCGGCAGCCGATCGATCGGTCCCGGCACCGTCGTTCGGGTGCTCTGGCACGACGACGGGACCGAGGCGGCCACGATCGTGCACGCGCTGCGCATCCCGCGGACCGTGCTCGCGATCGCCGTCGGCATCGCGCTCGGTGTCGCGGGCGCCCTTATGCAGGGTCACACCCGCAACCCGCTGGCAGACCCCGGGTTGCTGGGCGTCGAGGCCGGCGCGTCGTGCGCCGTCGTGCTGGCCATCTACGCGCTGCACATCGACACGCTGGCCGGCTACGCCTGGTTCGCCCTGGCCGGCGCGGGCCTCGCCTCGGTGGCGGTGTTCGCTATCGGGTCCACCCGGGGCGGGCCCGACCCGGTCACGCTGGTGCTCGCCGGTGCGGCGGTGAGCGCGCTCCTGGCCGCCGTCACCCAGGCGATCGTGGTCCGCGACGCGGGGACCCTCGACGACTACCGGTTCTGGGTCGTCGGGTCGGCGTCGGGCCGCTCGCTGACGGTGTTCTGGGAGGTGCTGCCCTTCCTCCTGGCCGGGCTGGTCCTGGCCGCCGTGAGCACGCCCGGGCTCAACCTGCTGCAGCTCGGGGACGACGTCGCCGAGTCGCTGGGACTGAGCCCGTGGCGGCAGAAGGCGCTCGGCGTCGGGGCGGTGATGCTCCTGACCGGCGCCGCTACGGCGGCCTGCGGCCCGATCGTCTTCGTGGGCCTGGTGGTGCCTCACCTCGCGCGGCGGCTGGGCGGCGTCGACTACCGCTGGCTGGTCCCGGCTGCCGGGCTGCTCGGCGGGATCCTGCTCACCCTCGCCGACATCGTCGGACGCCTCGTCCTGCGCCCGGCCGAGCTGCAGGTCGGCATCGTGATGGCGCTGATCGGCGGGCCGGTGTTCGTGCTGCTGGTCCGCCGCACCCGGATGTTGCGGATCTGATGGCGCTCCTCCATGCCGCGCCGCTCAGGATCGGGGCCGCCTCCTGGCAGGTTCCCGTGCGCGCCGCACTCGTCTCGCTCACCGGGCTCGGCCTGCTCCTCTCGCTGGTCGCGGTCGACCTGTCGGTCGGCGACTTCCCGATCCCGCTCGGCGACGTGGTCCGCACGTTGCTGGGTGGCGGGGATGCCGGGCAGCGGTTCGTCGTCATGGAGCTACGACTCCCCCAGACAGCCGTCGCGGTCGGCGTCGGCGCGGCGCTGGGCCTGGCCGGTGCGCTCACCCAGACGCTGGCCCGGAACCCGCTGGCCAGCCCCGACATCCTCGGCATCACCGAGGGGGCCGCGTTCGGCGCGGTCTTCGTCATCGTCGCGTCCGGCGCCGGAGGGTACGGCGGGGGGCTGGTCGCCGGCCGGCTGCAGGAGCTGGGACTGCCGCTGGCGGCGTTCGGCGGCGCGATCGCCACAGCCCTGGCCCTCTACGCCTTCTCCTGGCGCCGCGGGCTCGACATGCAGCGGCTGGTCCTGGTCGGCATCGGGCTGGGCGCGGCGCTGAGCGCGGGCACGTCCTACCTCCTGGTCAACGCGCGGATCCAGGACGCCGCCAGCGCTCAGGTCTGGCTGAGCGGGTCGCTGACCGCCCGCGGCTGGGAGCACGCCCGGCCGGTGCTGGTGACCCTGGCCGTGCTCGGGCCCGTGGCGCTCCTCCTGGTCCGCTCGCTCAACACCATGCTGCTCGGCGACGACGCCGCCCGCGGCCTCGGAGTCCGCCTGCAGCTCACCCAGCTCGGCGTCCTGGTCGTGGCGGTCGGCCTCGCCTCGGTCTCCGTGGCGGCGGTGGGTCCCCTCGAGTTCGTGGCATTCGTCGTGCCGCAGGTGGCGCTCCGGCTGACCGGTGGCTCCCGCCCGCCCGTCCTGGCCTCGATGGTCGCCGGCGCCGTCCTCGTCGTCGGCGCCGACCTGGTCACCCGGTCCGTACTGCCGTTCGCGCTGCCCGCGGGCATCGTCACCGCGGCGATCGGCGCGCCGTACCTCATCTGGCTGCTCGTCCGCACCAACCGAAGGAGAACGGCATGACTCGTCTGGAGGATTCGTCCGAAGGGATCGTGATGGCGAGCGGCGAGCGTCGCTCGGCACGCGAGGTCTTCGGATGAGTCGTCTCGAGGCGGAGGGCGTCACCGTGGGGTACGGCGGCGACCCGGTCGTCCACGACCTCACCCTCGACGTGCCGGACGGGCTGGTCACCACGATCGTCGGTCCCAACGGCTGCGGGAAGTCCACCCTGCTGCGCACCCTGGCCCGGCTGCTCAAGCCGACGTCCGGGCGGGTGCGGCTGGACGGCGAGCCGATCGAGACCTTGCCGACCCGTGACGTGTCGCGCCGGCTCGCGCTGCTCCCCCAGAGCCCCATCGCGCCGGACGGCCTGCTGGTCCGCGACCTGGTCGGCCGCGGGCGGCATCCCCACCAGCGGTGGTTCCGGCAGTGGTCACCCGACGACGAGGACGTGGTCGAGCGCTCGCTGCGGGTGACCGACACCTGGGACCTCCGCGACCGGGCCATCGACCAGCTGTCGGGCGGCCAGCGCCAGCGCGCGTGGATCGCGATGACCCTGGCGCAGGACACCGATCTCGTGCTCCTCGACGAGCCCACGACCTTCCTCGACCTCGCCCACCAGGTCGAGGTGCTCGACCTGGTCTGCCGGCTCAACCGCGAGCGCGGCCGCACGGTCGCGATGGTCCTGCACGACCTCAACCTGGCCGCCCGCTACAGCGACCTCGTGGTCGTGATGAGGGACGGCGTCGTCGTCACCCAGGGCGGTCCCCGCGAGGTGTTCACGGTCGACCTGCTCGCCGAGGTGTTCGGCCTGCGTGCCGACGTCCTCGAGGACCCCCGCACCGGCCTCCCCGTCGTCGTACCAGTCTCGGCCCCCGCGCCGGCCGGGCACAGGTAGCTCAGGGACCGACCTGCGGAGGCGCGGTCGAGGGGTCACCGTCCGCTGCGGCAGCGAGCTGGGGGACGTACCTCTCCAGCACGTAGGGGATGCTCAGCGGCGTGACGAAGCTGTGGGCGACGTAGTAGTCGCCGTCGGCCTCGGCGATGTCGAACCAGCGACCCTCCTGCTCGGTCGCGGTCTGCTCGAAGACCTCTCTGGCCGACGGGTCGGACTCGTAGTCGAGCCAGACCGCGACGCCGACCCGGTCGAGGTCGGTGACTCGTTCGGTGCTCAGTGACTCGCCGAACTCGTCCATGTCGCTGCCGAAGACCTCGCTCGGGAAGGTGAAGCCGAGGTCGACGAGCATCCGTGAGCGCGGGTCCTCGGGGCCATAGACGAACAGGCCCTCGTAGCCGGTCACCACGGCCGCGGTCATGCCCTTGAACTCGGGGTGGGCGGCGGCCTGGTCGGCGATCTGCCTCTTCACGTCGTCGACGAGCGCCTGCATCTGGTCGGGCTTGCCGACGGCGGTGGCGATGTTCATCGCCATCTCGTCCCACGGGGCGCCGTAGTCGGCGTAGTCCCCCGGCTGCGCCACCGTCGGCGCGATCGCCGAGAGCAGCTCGTAGTCCTTCTTCTTCAGCCCGGCGTACTGCCCGATGATCAGGTCGGGCTGCAGGGCCGCGATCTTCTCGACCTCGACGCCGTTGGTGTCCTCGAGGACCTCGGGCAGCGCGGCGCCTCCGAGCCGGTCGACGGCCCACGGGAAGATGTAGCCGGGCGCCTCGCCGAACCACTTGGTCACCCCGACCGGGACGATGCCGAGCGCGAGCAGCGCGTCCTGCTCGGTGAGCCCCACGCACACCACCCGCGCCGGGGCCTTCTCGAGCGTGGTCGAGCCGTACTTGTGCTCGATCGTCACCGGGAAGGCGCCCGGCTCGGTCTTGTGCGCCGGCACCGCGGAGTCCGATGCGCTGCCGCTGTCGTCGGCGCAGGCGACGAGCGCCGGAGCGAGGGCCAGGGCGGACAGGCCGGCCAGCAGCTGCCGGCGGCTCGGGCGTACGTCGTTCATGGCGGTGCTCCTCGTGTGGGTTCGACATGCGGCTGCGCACGCACGGTTAGTAAGGTAAGCCTCACCTTACTCGACTCCGTTCCGAGGGGGCCCTCGATCCCAGTTGCCGCGCTAGGGTCGCTCGGTGCGCCGCCACCACCGCCTGCTCAACCGGGCCGTCCACGCCGTCCTGCGGTGGGTCGACCGCAGGGGCGAGGTGGTGCCGGGGACCGCGCTCGCCGACCGGTTCGGCAGCTTCGGCCAGGGCAGCTGCATCGACTTCCCGCCCGCGACGCTGCTGAACGTCGCCTCGATCCACGTCGGACGGGACGTCCTCGTCGGGCGGCACGCCACGCTGGCCGCCGGCTACGGCGTCGGCGACGCCCACCTCCCCGACCGGGCGCTGGTGATCGGCGACGGCTGCGTCCTCGGCGCGCGGATCACCATCACCGCCCACCAGTACGTCGAGCTCGGCGACTCGGTGTTCACCGGCCAGTCGGTCTTCATCACCGACGCCAGCCACGGCTACCAGGACCCGGACCTACCGATCGGCAAGCAGTTCGGGACGCATCAGCCGGTCGTCATCGGCTCGGGCACCTGGATCGGCCACGGCGCCGTGATCCTCCCGGGCACCCGCATCGGCCGCAACGTGGTCGTCGCCGCCGGTGCCGTGGTCCGCGGCGAGATCGAGGACCACTCGGTCGTCGCCGGGAGCCCGGCCCGCGTCGTGCGCCGGCTCGAACCGGGGGTGGGCTGGGTCGGCACCCGCGGGGACGTCCGGCCGCTCTTCGACGCGGTCCCGCCGCCGATCGACGTCGAGGCGCACGAGGCCGGCTGAGGCCACGCCGACCTCATCGGCGAGGTGATCGACGGCGGGTCGACGAGCTGATCCCGGGCTGCCCTCAGCGCCTTGGCATCGTGACGACGAAGCAGGCGCCGCCGGGCCCTTCGGCGAGGGTGATCTCCCCGCCGAAGGACCGGGCCACCCGGCGGGCGATCCCGAGCCCGAGGCCGGCCCCGCCGTCCCGGTAGGTGACGCCCGGCTCGAACAGGTCCTCGCGCCGTTCGTCGGGCACTCCGGGGCCGTCGTCGGCGACGGTCAGCTCGACGACGTCCACGCGGTCGACCGCGGTGAGGACGATCTCGCTGGCTGCGTGGTGCACCGCGTTGTCGACCAGCGGGAGGATCGCGCGCACGACGAGGTCCCGGGGTGCCGCGATGCTCGCGGACGACGGACCGGTGCGGTCCTCGAGGGGCACCGCGTCACCGGCGGCCGCGACCAGGGCCGGCCACAGGTCCGCCACCGTGCAGGTCCGGCGCCGTGAGCTGGGCGACTCGTCCCGCGCGACGTCGAGCAGGGTGGTGATCACCGCCGACATCTCGTGGGCCGAGGCGGAGATCTGCTCGAGGTCCTGGCGGGCGGCCGCATCGGGCACGCCGCGAAGCAGCGCGAGGTCAGCCGAGCCCTGGATCGAGGTGAGTGGCGTGCGCAGCTCGTGGGCCAGCTCGGCGGTGAGCCGCTGCTCGGAGAGGATGGCTGAGGCCACCCGGTCGAGCAGGTGGTCAAGGGTCTCCCCCAGCGCCGCCAGCTCGTTGGTGGGTGGCCCGAGGGCGAACCGCGAGGTCAGGTCCCGCTCGCTCCACTCCGTCGCGCGCTGGGCCATCTGCGCGACGGGCTCGAGCGCCTTGCGCGTCACCCTCAGCGCGATCAGGGCAGTGGTGGCGATGACCAGCACGGCGAGGATGCCCGTGGCGTAGAGGGCGTACCGCTCCGAGCGCTCGTACGGCGTGGTGTCCTGGCTGACGACCAGCACGCCGGCCTCGCCCCCCGGGGTGTCGAACGGCACCGCGAGCAGGCGCGTCACCCCACGACGACCGTCGCTGGTCCGCGCCGTGTCGGTGCCACCGGCCAGGTCGTGCGCCAGCCGGTCGGCCAGGTCGCGGGCGTCATCGACCACCGAACCCGCCAGCACCACGCCGTCGGGGCCGTAGACGACGACCCCGGGCTCGAGGGAGTCCTCCGGCACGGAGATGCCCGTGGCCGACGCGTCCCTGATCAGCGCGATCGCGATGTCGGCCCGCTGGTGCAGCACCTCGTCGACGTCGTTGTCGGCGGCCCGGCTCAGCAGGAGCTGGATGAACAGGCCGACGACGATCATGGACACCGTCATCAGACCGACCGTCGAGGCCACGATGGTGCCCCGGAAGGACCGCGGGCCGAGCCGTCGAGCTGCGCGGCGCGGCACGGTCTCCATCACCTCAGTGTGTAGCCAACGCCTCTCACGGTCCGCAGCTGCAGCGGCGAGCCGACCTCCCGGAGCTTCACGCGGATGCGCCGGATGTAGGAGTCGACGGTGTTCTCGCTGACCATGCCGCCGTTCGGCCAGGCCGCGGCGACGACCACGCGGCGGCGTACGACCTCACCCGGACGCGACGTGATCGCGGCCAGCATCCGGAACTCCGTCGGCGTGAGCATCGACTCTCGGGCCTCGCAGACCAGCGCGTGCCGCGCGGGATCCAGCACCAGGTCGGTGGGTGCCTGGCCGTTCACGATGCGCCCGCGCTTGGCCAGCGCCTCGACCCGGGCGATCAGCTCCTTCACGTCGAAGGGCTTGGGCAGGTAGTCGTCCGCCCCGGCGCTGAACCCCGCCAGCCGGTCGTGGATCGCGCCGAGCGCGGTCAGGAAGAGCACGGGCGCCGGCTGGCCGCCGGTGCGCAGCGCCTGGCAGACGTCGCGCCCGTCGGCGTCCGGCAGCCCGATGTCGAGGATGATCACGCCCAGGTCGTCGTCCTCGGTGAACAGCTGCAGAGCCTCGGCGCCGGTGTGAGCCAGCACGACGTCGTGGCCGGCGAGCCGCATCGCGTCGTTGACCACCCGCCGGATCGCCGGGTCGTCCTCGCAGAGCCCCACCTTGGCCATCTCGCACTCCTCGCTGGTCCTGTCCTGGTCCGCCGAGGGTGCTTCACGCAACCTGCAAGGAACCTGACCGCATGCCCAGACCCGGGTCAGTCCCGCGGGTAGAGGTTCTGCAGCCGCACCTGACCTCGCGCGACGAGCCGTCCGTCGGCGTCGAGGGTCTCGACGACCCAGACCTGCTGCATCCGGCCGCGGTGGACCGGTGTGGCCGTGGAGGTCATGGTGCCCTCACGCGCGGCCCGGTAGAAGTCGGTGCTGTTGTTGACGCCCACGACCTGGCCGCGGTCACCGAGCCAGGTGGCGCCCCCGAAGCTGGCCAGCGTCTCGACGACCGAGCAGTGCACCCCGCCGTGCACGATGCCGTAGGGCTGGTGGTGCTTGGGCGCCGCCTCCCACGTCGCCACGACGCGGTCCTCGGTCACCTCGGTGAAGTCGATCCCGAGGTGACGGACGAACTCGCCGGTGAAGTCGCCGGACTGGTCGCCGGGCAGGTCGCCGGGTTGCTCGGATGCGGTCACGACCCCCATCCAACCAAGCCGGGGGCGACGCACCCGGCCAGGGGCCGCCCCGCGCCGCCCGCGGCCGGGAGCGCCACCCCTACTTCATGTGCCGGGCGCCCTGCTCGATCGCCTCGCGGATGCGCGTGTAGGTCCCGCAGCGGCAGATGTTGCGGATCGCGTCGAGGTCCTTGTCCTTGATCCTCCGCTTCTCGCGCCGCACCTTGTTGACGAGCGCCACGGCCGCCATGATCTGGCCCGGCTGGCAGTAGCCGCACTGCGCCACGTCGTGGTCGAGCCAGGCCTGCTGCATCGGGTGCAGCCTGCCCTTCCGGTGGCCGGGCTGCTCGCGCGGGAGCCCCTCGATGGTCGTGACCCGGTCATCGTTCGCCAGGTCGCCGACCCGCACCGAGCACGGGTTGAACGCGCGCCCGTTGATGTGCGAGGTGCACGCCTTGCACACGTTGATGCCACAGCCGTACTTCGGGCCGGTGACCCCGAGCAGGTCGCGCAGCACCCAGAGCACGCGGACGTCGTCCGGGGCGTTCACGGTCACCGGCTTGCCGTTGAGGATGAAGGTCTGCTTGGGCATGTCCGGCTCCTCAGTAGGTCTTCTTGAGGCCGTTGACCGGCGACGGTGGGATGGGCGGGACGAACGGCTTGGGCTTGAAGTGGAGCGGCGCCTGGTGGTTGATCGGGAAGTAGGTCGGCATCGTCCCGGTCGCCCGCGCGTAGGCGCAGGCCACGGCCGCCATCGTCGCGGCGACGCCGGCTTCTCCTGCACCACCGGGCACCCCCGTGGTCGGCGGCATGATGATCACCTGGACCTCGGGCGCGGAGTTCCACTGCCGGGTGTAGGCGTAGTTGTCCCAGCTCGCCTCGAGGAAGTGGCCGTCCTTGAGGTGCAGCGAGGAGGTGAGCGCCTGCGCGATCCCGTCGTTGATGCCGCCCTGCATCTGGGCCTCGAGACCGCGCGGGTTGATCGGCAGCCCGGCGTCCACGGCGAAGGTGACACGGGTGACTCGTGGCCCGGTGACGGCGTCCTTGATCTTGCGCCCGACGGTCTTGGGCCGGCAGTCGATCTCGACCAGGCACGCGGTGGCGCCCTTGTACTCCTCGTGGATCGAGATGCCCTGCGCGGTCCCGGCCGGCATGGGGCGGCCCCACCTGCCGACCTCGGCCACCTTGTCGAGCACCGCGAGGACCCGCTCGTTGCTCAGGTGCTTCTTGCGGAACTGGTAGGGATCCAGCCCCATCCGGGCGGCCAGCTGGTCGATGACCAGCTCACCTGCCGTGCGCACGTCGGGTGAGTAGATGTTGCGCATGCTGCCGGTGTTGAACCCCTGCTCGACCTCGCTGAGCTGCTGCGACTTCACCGCGAAGTCGTAGGGCAGGATCGTGGTCAGCGCGAAGATGCTCTCGGAGAAGGTCAGGTTCCCGAGCCCGCTCGGCAGGCTGGCGGCGGCTGCGGTGAGCGCGTCGCCCAGGCCGTGCCGGAAGTCGGTCTCGACGCTGGTGTGGCTCATCTGGAAGGCCAGCAGCTGGTCGCCGGCGTAGGTCGCCCGGACCCTGCTGGTCGCCATCGGGTGCGTGCGCCCGACCCGCGCGTCGTCGGCCCGGTGCCACATCAGCTTGACCGGCTTGCCCATCGCCTTGCTGATCTTGGCGGCCTCGAGCGCGGCGTCGAAGAAGAGCCGCCGGCCGAAGGAGCCGCCACCCTGCATGACGTGCACCTTCACCTTGTCCTGCGGGAGTCCACAGGCCTCGGCGATCGCGGCCTGGGCCGCGATCGGCGTCTTGAGCGCCGACCAGACCTCCGCGCGGTCGGACCGGACGTCCGCGACGGCGGCGTTGGTGTCCATGGCGGAGTTGCTTCGGAAGTAGAAGGTGAAGCTGCTCTCGACGTTCTGGGCGAGCCCGGGCAGGTCCGGTACGGCCGCGATGGGCAGCTCGGCAGCCCTCAGCTCGTCGACGATGTCCTGGTCGGACCTCCCCGCGACCGTGCCCGGCGCCCATTCGACCCGCATCGCCCGGATCGCGTCGATGCACTGCCCGAAGGTGTCTGCCCGCACCGCCACTCCGGTGTCGATGACCGCGATGTCATGGACGCCGCGCATCCCGATCACCCGGTGCCGGTTCAGCAGCCGCTTCGGGGTGCCGTTGAGAGTGGGTGCCCGGCAGACCATGGTGGGCAGCGCGTCCTTGATCTGCAGGTCGGTGGTGAAGGTCTTCTTGCCGGTCACGGCGTCGTGCGCGTCGATGCGGCTCTGGCCGGCGCCGATCACCCGGAAGGTGCCCGTCTCCTTGAGCGTCACCTCGACCGCACGGTCCCGCGTCGCGGCAGCGGCCTCGGCGAGCTCGCCGTAGGTCGCCTTCTGGCCACCGGGGCCCTGGATGACGCCTCCCCTGGCCACGAGCCGGTGCGGCTCCGCTCCGAACCTCGACGCCGCCGCCTGCAGCAACGCGCCCTTGGCCGCGGCGGCCGCGACACGGATCGGGGTGTAGGTCGACGTCGTCGTCGTGGAGCCGCCGGTCAGCTGGTTGAACAGCAGCTCGGGGCGCGCGTCGGCCAGGGTCACCTTCACCTTGCTGACCGGCAGCTCGAGCTCCTCGGCGATGATCATCGCGGTCGAGGTGGTGATCCCCTGGCCGTTCTCCGAGCGCGGCAACGCGAACGAGACGGTGCCGTCCCGGTGGACCTGGATCGTGATCAGGTTGGCCGTCGGCAGGCAGGTCTGGTCGACGAAGTCGTTGAGGTCGTAGAGCTCCGCGATCTGCGGACCGGACACCCCAGCCGCTGCCAGGGCCGGGCCGCCCAGCGTGAAGTCCGCCGCTGCCACCAGTGTGGTCCCGGCCAGGACGTAGCCCACGAAGCTACGCCGCCCGAGACTCGCCGGCTCCGTGACGGTGTCGTCGTTCGCCTCATGCTCCAGCAATGACATGCACTCACCCCGAGTGGTGTGCGGGCAGGGCTGCGCCCTCCCCTGGTTGGCTGTCCAACGACCTTTCGTGACGGCCGTCACTCGCGGCCGGGCGGTGTCTCAGATGGTGGTCGGTCCGCGCCGGGCGGGAGCGCGAACCCGCGCGAGAGTGGGGTGCTCCTACCTGCCTGACGCGGTCAGCTCGGCTGGCTCGTCGGCCGAGGACGGGGCCGGCCTCGAGCTGGGGCGCCGGAGGCGCGGTGCCGGCGAGGTCGGGTGGCGCGGGCACACCACGAAGACCTCGGCACCACCCTCGCGGGACCTCCCGGCGACCAGGCGCCCGCCTCGCAGCTCGACCGCATCGCGCACCAAGGACAGCCCGAGACCGGTCTGTGAGCGCGGGTCGCTGACGAGCGGCACGTCCTCGGACTCCGGAGGTGACGCGTTGATGGCGTCTCGATGCGTCGGGGTGAGGCCGGGTCCGGAGTCGGCCACGCCGAAGACGAACGTGTCGTCGTCCAGGGTGGCGAACACCCGGACGACGTCACCGGTCGCCGTGTATCGGACCGCGTTCTCCACGAGCGTGTCGATGCAGGCACGCACCCGGTCGGCATTGGCCTTCTGCCAGCCGGCGTGGGCCTCGACCTGCCAGTCCCGTTCGGCCACCACCCGCCAGCGCTCGACGACCGAGACGAGCAGTTCGTCGAGGTTCAGCTCCATCAGGGGCAGGTTCTCGTGGGAGCGGATCAGGCGTAGCAGCCGATCGACGGCCCGAGAGGAGCGGTCGAGCTCCTCCCGGACGACCGTGAGGTCGTCCTGCACCGGCGCGGACAGGTGTTGCTTGCGGAGCAAATCGACGTACCCACCCGCGATCGCGAGCGGGGTCCGCATCTCGTGCGACACGGTGCGCACCAGCCTCTCGCGACGCGCCATCTGGGCCTGGTCGCGCTCGACGAGACGGCCGACGCGGTCAAGGGCGACGTTCCTCCGCCCGATGTGCCACAGCACCAAGGTCAGCAACAGGCACATGAGCGGGATCTCGGAGGTCTCCTCCCAGGCGATGACCCCGTCCGCGGCCCGCGAGGTCAAGATGGCGCCGCTGGCCAGTGTGTAGCCCCCCAGCGCGGCCACCGAACGACGTCGCGACCACGCGTCGAGCCCTGCGGCCAGGCCCAGCCCGGCGTAGCCGAGGTGGTAGGGGATGGTCTCCTCTCCGGGGCTCGCCGCCATCCCAGCGACGCACACGACGGCCCAGCACACCCAGAGCCAGAAGACCTGCCGACCCAGCATCAGGAGGCCTCGGCGACGAAGCAGTAGCCGACGCCGCGGACCGTCTCGATGGGGAGGTTGCGCAGCTTGTGCCGGAGCCGGCGGACCGCGACCTCGACGACATTGCTGCCGGGATCGAAGTCGAGCCCCCAGACGTCGTGCAGGAGCTCGGTCTTGCCGCACACTCTCCCGTGGCGGTACATCAGGTGGGCGAGCAGCGTGAACTCCCGCTCGGCGAGGACCTCCTCGAGGTCGTCCATGCGCACCCGGCGCCGATCCAGGTCGAGCCGCACGCGGCCCGCCTCGAGGATCCGCGGTCCTACCGGCACCATCGCGACCACCCGGCCCTGGAGGTGGCGCCGCGCGCGGGCCAGGAGCTCGGAGAGGTGGAACGGCTTGGGCACGAAGTCGGCCGCGCCGCGCTCCAGGGCAGCGACCCTGGCACCCACGTCGGCGACGCCGCTGAGCACGATCACCGGCGGCGGGTCCGGGTCCTGGTTGATCGTCGCGAGCACCGCGAGCCCGTCGCGGCCGGGCATGACAAGGTCGAGGAGCACCAGGTCGACACGGTGGCTGGCCAGGTGCAGCACCGCTTCGTCACCGTTGCTGGCCTCGACGACCTCGTGGCCCTCCCCCGACAGGGCTCGCACGAGGAAGCTGCGCACCCGCTCCTCGTCGTCGACGACAAGAACCCTCATCTTGCTTCCCCCACATCCCCCACCATCCGGGTCAGAGATGGCTGCCCCCCGAACACCGAACCCGAGGTCGGGGGTCTGGGACTCAGCATGCGCGCACCCCGGAAAGAGGGGCATAGCCCGTTGGGGGGACATGGTTCTGGCCCAAGTGAGCCCCCTCACGCGGGGACCTGACGGACTGATGACGAACGCATGACGGGCGTCTTACGCCGGGCGCACCCCGCACTGACCGCAGGGTGAGGTCTGCGGGACCGATCCGTCCCACCGGTGGCGGGCGGATCGTCGACGGCCGACCGTGTGACGGTGGCCGGTGGCCGCCGGCCGCGCATGGACACCGAAGGAGGCTTTCGTGGTCCTCGCGCATGCCCTGCGCCGCACTGCCGGGCGAGCCCCGTCGCCCTCTCGGGTGGTGACAGGGCAGCAGGCGTCGACCGTGGCCCACGCGAGCCGGTGGCCGGTGCGGCGCCACCGGCTCGGGTCCCTGCTGACCGCCGCCCTGTTCGGGGCCGCCGGTGTGGCCGCCTGCCTGCAGCCCCCTCCTGGCGACGTCCAGGTCCTCGCGCCGCGCCAGGACCCCGCACTGCCCACCCTGTCCCCGCTCGTCCGAAGGCTCGAGCCCCCCGCCTCACTGCCCCCCGGCGACGGGTCGCCCGGCTCCGCCGGGACGGGGGTCGTCGACATCGGGACCGACGTCAGCCCTGGACTGCCGCCGGCGCGGGCGCTCGAGGCCTACCGGCGTGCGGCCACGGTCCTGGCACGGGCCGATCCCACCTGCGGACTCTCCTGGCCCCTCCTGGCCGCGATCGGTGCGGTCGAGTCCGACCACGGGCAGGTGGGTGGGAGCGCGCTGGACGACGCGGGGGTCGCCCACCCCGCGATCCTCGGTCCTCCCCTCGACGGCACGAGCTCGACCTCGAGGATCGACGACACCGACCACGGAGACCTCGACGGGGACCCCGGGATCGACCGTGCGGTCGGACCGATGCAGCTGATCCCGTCCACGTGGGAAGCCGTCGCGGTCGACGGTGATGCCGACGGCGTCCGCGACCCGCAGGACATCGACGACGCCAGTCTCGCAGCGGGGGTCTACCTGTGCGCGTGGCACGACGACCTCGCGACCGACGCGGGGCTGAGGGCGGCGGTCTTCCGCTACAACAGGTCCACGGCGTACGTCGAGCGCGTGGTGCAGCTGATGTCGGGCTACGCCGAGGCGGGCGCGACCGCCATCACTGCCGTCCTGGTGAGCGCCACCGCGTCGCCGGCCGTCGAGGACGTCGCCGACGGCCAGGCCTCGACCGCACCCGGCCTCGTCCCGGCGCAGTCTCCTGACCCGTTCTGGAGCTCCCCGCCACTCGTCAGCTGGGTCCCGGCACCCACACCGGCGCCCTCCCCGGCGCCGCCGACCCCGGCCCCGACGCCCCAGCCGAGCACCGTCCCCACGAGCCCACCGACCGCCGAGCCCACCTCCGAGCCGACCCCTGAGCCCACCTCCGAGCCGACCCCCGAGCCGACCACAGAACCCACCAGCCAACCCACCATCGGCCCGGCGACGGGGCCCACCAGCAGCCCCACCAGCAGCCCCACCAGCGAGCCGACCCGGGCCCCACCGCGTTCTCTCGCACCGTCTGTCCAGCCCACGACGCCCGCGACCTCCAGCCCCCACCCCGAGGGCGTTGAGCCGACGCGGGTGACGCAGCCGCGAACGGTCCCCCTCCGCACGTCGGCCGTTCCGGAGCGGCCGCCAGCAGGCGCTGCGGCGTTCCCCGACAGCCTGTCCGCCGAGGAACGCGCGGCGTGGCTTGTGTGCACCGCGGAGCAGGTCGGGCCCGGCTCGGCTGCGGCGTGCTTCGAGGAGCAGCTGGACCTCCCGGTCGGCGACCCGCGCCTGGCCGTGCTCCTCGCGCAGGTCGCCTGCCGCGAGGAGGACGGATCAGGAGCGACGGAGAGCCGCTCGTGACCGCACGTCCTCTACCGCGCTGGGCCTCGATGTCGCCTGCCGGCCTCGAGGCTCAGCGCCGCCTCGGGGCAGCTCCGCGCCGCGCGGCCCGCGAGACCCAGGAGATCGGCGGGCACGTCACCGGCGACGACGGGGTAGCCCCAGTCGTCCAGCGCGATCAGCTCCGGCAGCACCTCGTGGCACAGGCCGCGCCCCCGGCAGGCCTGCCAGTCGACCCGCAGCCGCGCGACCCGTGGCTGGGGCTCGAGCGACCCGACGTGGTCAGCGACCATCGGCCCCGCCAGAGGTCCAGGAGCAGTCGTCGTCGGCGTGGACCGCGAGCTCCCCGGGCAGCGCGAGGGCCCGGCGCCTGGCGCCCACGATCCGCGCCAGCACGGCGAGCGCCACGGCACCCAGGGAGGCCAGGTACACCACTCGGGCCCATGGCTCCCCCGCGTCCGTCCCGGTCCCGAGACCATGGACGATCCCCAGGGCCCAAGCGAGGTACGACGACCGGTGGACCAGCCGCCACGAGTTGAGCCCCAGCCGCCCGCGTGCCGCGCTCGACACGGCGACCGCGAGCACAAGGTCACTGGCCACGGTGCCGAGACCGAGCCACCACGGCCGATAGGACAGCCCGATCGGCGCGTAGGCCTGCCACCAGCGGATGTCGACGTACTCGTCCAGCACCGACGTCGTGGCGTGGACGGTCAGCAACGCCACAGCCAGCAGCCCCAGGTTCCGGTGCACCGCCGGGACCACGAACCCGGGGAGCCTGCCCCCTGCCCTGGACCGGCTCGCGAGCACGCCGAGCACCGTGACGACCGTCAACAGGCCGAGCAGCACGACCCCGGTTCCGCGGTTGAGGTACCACAGGAGCGGGCCGTCGCTCATCCACGACCCCGGTCGATCGGCCAGCTCGATGTGGTCGTCACCAGCCCCTGGGCGTGCACCAGACGGGCACTGATCTCGCGCGACTCCAGCCAGGGCAGGGCCGCACCGCCGAGGACCAGCGCCGCCGTGCTGGCGATGTTCGCCGCGAGGCACGAGCCGCCTGCGGCGGTGACGGTCCGGACCGGACCGGCCACGGGTTCGTTGGTGCGCGGGTCGAGCAGGTGGTGCACGTCGCGGCCCGGGCCGCGCCACTGCCGGATCGTCGTCGTTGACGTGGCCAGCCCGCCCCGTTCCACCTCGACCAGCTGTCCGTCCCGGTCCCCGCGTCGCTCGGTGACGACGACCGGCCACGGCGGTCCGGCCGCTCCGCCGACCCGGAGGTCGCCGCCCAGGCTGACCAGCACCCGGCAGCCCAGCCTCTCGACGACGACCCTGACCGCCACGTCCGCGGCCCAGGCCTTCGCGGTGGCCCCCAGGTCGAGGTCGCAGCCCTCGGGAACACGGACAGCGTCCGCCCTCACGCCCACTTCGCGCCACGCCTCGGGCGAGGGGGGCGGAAGTCGTCGCACCGGGCTGGCTCCTCGACGGCGCACCCGGTCGAGGTCGGCGTCGTAGCCGAGGGCGACCATTGCTCGCCCGAGACAGGGCGACACCAGCCCGTCGGTCAGCTCGGCGGCGAGCAGGGCCACCGAGGTGGCCGCCGCGAGGAGGGGGTCGACGGTGACCCACTGTCCGGGTGACCGGTTCGCCCGGATCAGGTCGGAGTCGGACCGGAACCTGCTGCAGGACCGGTCGACCTCCTCCAGCACCACTCGCGTCAGCCTGGCCGCGGCGAGGAGCACGGCGGGGTCGTCCACCGCGACGTGGACGTAGGTCCCCCACATGGACCACTCCGAGACCAGGCCGGAGGCGTGCTGCTCGATGGCGCTCATGACCCGCTGGTCGGCGAGGGCGACGGTGGCTGAGGAGTGGGTGGGGGCGGCGGCGCGGGGGGCGGGGGCGGGCCGGCCGTCGGTGCCGGGGCGGCCGCGGTGCCAGGTCCCGAGGAGCCCGATGAGCCTGACGCCCCAGATCCGGAGCCAGAGGAACCGGAGGTGCCCGACGACCCCGAGGACCCCGAGGACCCCGACGAACCCGAGGACCCCGACGACCCGGTGCCCTGGGACCCGGCGGCGCCGGACGCTCCGGTGGATCCGTCGGTCGACGGCTGTGGCGCTGGACCACCGAGCACCACAGCCGCCGGACCGCTGGTCTGCTCGAGGACCCGTGTGCTCACGACCGTCCGGTGCCGGCGCTGGCGCCAGATGACGTCCGGGCGTCCTACGCCGGCCGCCGAGCCCGCCTGCCCCTGGTCCGCCTGCGCTCGTGCCGCATCACGCTCGGCCGTCTGGCTGGCGGCGAGCCCGGTCGCCGCACCCGATGCCGCGACGACGCCGACGACGGCCAGCCCGGTCAGGCTCGCCGTGAGCAGGTCGAAGCGGTCTCGGGTGCGAGGGGTGTAGGGCATGCGGTCCTCCGGGCTCGCACACCGTGGGGCGGTGTGGGTCAGCCCACGGTGGCGGACCGAAGGGCAAGCGCTCCTCATCGCGCCGTTAAGAGTTCCTCAGGAGGGCCAGCCTTGACACAAACTTGACGGTCACCACACCCGCGGACAAGGCGACGCGCGTCAAGGTGCCGGAATGCGTCGATCCTCCCTGGTCCTCGGGGCCCTGGCCTCGCTGGCTGCGCCGGTCGCGGCCGTCACGGCCTACCAGTCCTGGGCGCCGCCCTCCCCCCGGGCGGTGGATGCCCAGACCTCCTCCTCGACCGTCGCGGACCACGGCGAGGAGCTGCTGGTCCGGTACCGCCCGTGCCGGACCGGCGACCGCCTTCGCCACGGCACCTGCGTGACCCACCAGGTGCAGGTGGTCGCGAACCCGCTGGTCGGCGCGGCACCTGCGGCTGCGCCGGGCGCGGAGCCGGCGGCCCCGTCCGCCGCACCGAGCAGCGTCCCCTCCCCGACCCACCCGGTGCACGCGCTGCCGGGCCATCACGCGCATCCGGGACCGACCGGCGGACCGGGGTCCGCGCCCACCACGGAACCCACCGGACCGGCCACCGCTGCCCCCACGTGCGAGCCGGTCGAGGAGGACGACCGCGATGGTGACGCAGCCGTGCCGACCTCAGGCGCACCGCTCTCCTGGGTGGCGCCGTGGGTGGGTGCCTCGGCATCGGGCGACCACGACTCAGCCTCAGCCGAGCACCCGGCAAACGGGTGCGAGGACGACGACGGCGACGGCGATGACGACGGCGATGACGACCACGAGGGCCACGACGACCACGAGAACGCCGGGACCGGTGACTAGGGCCCGCCCTCCGGCCCGTCCGCTCGGGTCAGGGCTGCTCGACCAGGGGCAACCACACGGTCGCGGTGGTGCCGCCCTCGTCACCCTTCACCTCGAGCTCCCCCTCGGCCGCTGCGATGACACGGCGGGCGATCCGCAGCCCCTGGCCGGTGCTCCCGAGACGCCGACCGTCGGCGGCGGCGCCGGCCGGCCCCGGGCCGTCGTCGAGGACCTCCAGGCGCGCGCGGTCACCGTCCCTGACCAGCACGACGCGAAAGCCGACGCTCTCGTCGGTGTGCGCGAAGACGTTGTCGACGAGCACGTCCACGACGTCGTCGAGCGATGCCTGGTCCACCCGGACGCGCAGTGGTTCCGCGGGCAGGCTCTCGGTGACCGGTCGCCCCTGGTCGTCCGCGAGCGCAGACCAGAAGACCAGGCGCTCGTGGACCACGACCCGCAGGTCGGTGGTCGCGTCCAGGACCTCTTCGAGCGGGCGTCGGGCCTCGTGCACGATGGAGTCGATCGCCAGCTGGAGCGTGGTGATGTGGCGCTCGAGGCGCTCGGCCAGCAGGGGGTCGGTCACCGCGTCGACGTCCAGGCGAAGTGCCGTCACCGGGGTCCGCAGCCGGTGCGACAGGTCGCCGACCCGGCCTCGCTCGGCCCGCAGCAGCACCAGCACCCTCTCGACCAGCGTGTTGAGGGACCGGGCGAGCGCCGCCACCTCGGGGGGACCGGTGACCGGCGCCCGGGCGACGAGGTCGCCCTCGCCGAGTCGCGCCGCCACCAGCGCCAGGTCGGTCACGGGCGTCGAGACCCGGCGACCGAGCCGGACCGCGATGGCGATCGCCACCAGCAGCAGTGCCAGTCCGAGGGAGGCGATGGTCAGCCAGGCCGTCCGGACCCCACTCTGCAGCAGAGCGGGCGAGACCGTGGTGCGCACCACGTAGGTGCCGCGCTCGGTGACGACGGGGACCAGGATCCTGCCCCCGTCTGCCGTGACGACCGTGGACGCACGTCTCTGCGCGGCGGCCCGGAGTACGTCAGGATCCTCGCTGAGGCCGGCAGTCGAGGCCCCCAGCGTCGCTCCGTCAGGTGTCAGCAGGCTGGTTGGTGCCGGGGAGTCCGCGTCGACGTCGGCGACCAGGGCCGGAAGCGAGGCGGCGCCCTGGAGCTGCGAGACGAGGATGGCGACGTTCCGCGCCTCCTGCTCTGCGGCGGCCATCGCGCGCTCCTGGGCCAGCTCGCGCACCAGCAGGCACAACGGCACCACGAAGGCGAGGACGACCGCTGATGTCGTGGCCGCGACCAGCCATGCGATACGCGCGCTCACGAGACGTCTGGCGGGTTCTCCGGGTCCACCAGCAGCAGCCCGACCCCGCGAACCGTGTGCAGGTAGCGCGGCGCCGCCGCCGTCTCCCCGAGCTTGCGGCGCAACCAGGACAGGTGGACATCGATGGTCCGGTCCTTGCCGCCGTAGGGCTGCTGCCAGACCTCGACGAGCAGGTCACGCTTGCTCACCACCTCCCCGGCGCGGCTCGCGAGCGCCAGCAGGAGGTCGAACTCCTTGCGCGCCAGGTCCAGGGCCCGGCCGTCCAGCTGGGCGGACCTCGTCCGGGGGTGCACGGTGAGCCCGCCCACGACGAGGGGCGCGGCACGGTCGTGCGCGCGGCCGCGTCGAAGCACCGCGCGGATGCGCGCCGCGGCGTGGTCGACGCCGAAGGGCTTCACCACGTAGTCGTCGGCACCCGCGTCCAGGGCCTGCACGATGCTGGCCTCGTCGTCGCGAGCGGTGACGACCACCACCGGGACCTCCGAGACCGCGCGCACCATCGCGAGCAGCTGGATCCCGTCGATGTCCGGCAACCCCAGGTCGAGGAGCACCACGTCCGGAGGAGAGGCGACGACCGTCTCGAGCACCGGGAACCCGGTGCCGAAGGACGCCACGGCATGGCCGCGCTCCGAGAGGCCGGACACCAGGGCACGCCTGATCTCTGCGTCGTCCTCGACCACGATCACACTCACCACGGTGGACGTTCCTCGCGACGGACCGGGTCCGGAGGCGCCCGGTGAAGCTGCGCTCTGCGGCGCTGCTGCTCGCCGTGTGGGCCCTCACCGTGGTCGGCGCCTCCGCCGTCACCTGGCAGGTCATCCACATCGCTGGCCAGGGCGTGCTGGACAGCTCCGCCGCGGTGAACCCGTCCTGGCCGGCCACCACCGCATCGCCCACGCCGACCGCCGGTCAGGTCTGGCAACCGGCACGTGGACACGCCGACTCGACACACCCGGCCCGGCCGGGGGGTGCGCCGCCCACCCCGAGTGGCACGTCCTCGGGCACCCCGTCCGCCGCCGCACCGGGGCCGAACGCTCCGACGCATCATGCGCCGTCTCCAGGTCCCGCTGCTCCGACCGCGTCGGTCCCGGGGCACGGAAGCGGGCACGTCGGCGGGGCAGGCGGCGGGCACAGCGGTGGGGAGGTGAGCCCGCCTCCCCCACCGACCCCGTCAGCACCGGCGGTCAACGTCGACTCGTGGCGGGGCGCCGCCGGCGTCGTCACCGTGCGCTGTGAGCCCGGCCGGGTCCGGCTCCTGGGCGCGACCCCCGCCGACGGGTACCGGCTCGAGGTGGAGCAGGAGGACGACGTGGTGCAGGTGCACTTCGAGCGGGAGCACCCCTCTGACGAGGTGCAGGTCCGTGCCCGGTGCCTGAACGGCACGCCCCGCTTCGACGTCGAGGAGGAGGACCGCCCCGAGCAGAACTCGCCGTCGGACCCGCCGTCGGAGTCGGTCATTCCCTGAACGGCCTGTCGGCAGACGCCGATACGAAAGCTCCGAGCTCCTCGTCCGGACCCCCGAGGTCGGGCTCAGGCTCCTGGAAGCGCCGGCGCCGGCGTGGGCTCCGGGTGCGCCACCAGAGGAACCCGACGAGCAGGCCCACGACGCCCGCCCCCGATCGCAGGAGGGTCGAGATCGGTGCCGCCGAGACGATCGTGCGTCGCGCGGGCACCGATGCCCCGATGGTCCAGCTCTCGGTCGCCGCTGAGGCCGGCAGGCCGGGCCTGGTCACCTCGACGCGAACCTCACGCGGGCCAGGAGGCAGGTCGAGGCCGGACGCCGACCACCGACCGTCCCCCAGCGGCGTCGCGGCCACCGGCTGTCCACCGCCCACGTCGAAGGACACCGCGGTCACCTCGCCGGGCGCTGGACGCCTGGTGTCGAGCACATCGACCGACACCACGTTGAGTCCGGCCACCCCGGGTGCGACATCGAGCTGCAGGCGCAGGTCGTCGACCACGGCCGCGATCGGCCCGTCCGTGGCGGCGGGCCGGGACTGGAACTGCGGTTCGGTGGCTGGTTGGGCGCTGGTGAGCACGCCGGTGGCCGCCAGGACCAGCACGGCGACCGACGCCTCGAGCAGTACGGTCCGCCGCGGCAGGTCCAGGTCATGGGGCCCGCGGAGCCGACGGTGGTTGAGCAGGGCCAGCACCGCCATCAGTGCGACCAGGCCGAGCTTGAGCAGCAGGGTCCGTCCGTAGGTCGTGGCCACGGCAGCGTCGATGCTCACCACGGTCGAGCTCGTCAGGTAGAGCCCGGTGGCGACGCCGACGCCCAGGCAGGCAGCCGCAGGGCGCCCGAAGGCGCGCAGGAGGCGGCGGGTTCCGAGCACCTCACGCGGCCCCGCGACGCCGGGGACGAGGATGATCGCCAGGCATCCGACCGCTCCCACCCAGCCGAGGACGGCGACCAGGTGCACCGCGGTGACCATGACGCGGGTTGCGGCCCGGCCCGGGTCGGCTCCGGCGTGGCCCAGCAGGGCGCTGCCCAGCGCCGCGGTGAGGACGCCCACGGACAGGAGGAGTCGACCGGCACCTCGACCGCGAGGAGGGAAGAGGACGCCGCACAGGAGCAGGAGGAGCCCGAGCTCGCGGACGGCCCACCTCGCGCCGTAGCCGGACCACATCAGGTCGGCCGCCGGCAGCCCCGCGGTGCGCGACTGGTCGATCAGGAGGGCCACGGCGACCAGCACCGCCACCGCCGCGCCGGTGACCCCTGCTCGCCGCAACCGGGCCTGCGTACGCTCCCTCGCCGAGGCAGTCGCACGGTCATCAGGAAGGTCTGACACCAGCCGTCCCACGAGCAGGGACCCGAGCGTCAGCGCCAGGCCGAGCAGCAGCACCCAGCGCAGCCCGGACTCGAGCGCGCCGGGCGCGGGCTCGTGGAAGCCGGATGCGCGGACGCTGGTGCCCACACCGAAGACGAAGAACCCGGACGTCCGGTGCAGGTCATCGCTCGAGAGGGTGGACCACCGGACCCGGTAGGCATCCCTCGGCAGGTCCGGCAGGGAGGCGGTCACCACCGAGGGCACCTCGGTGTCCTCGACGTCGTCGGTCTCGAGGGCCAGGCTCGTCAGCGCCGTCACCACACCGGCCGAGTCGACCAGCTCGATCCTGGTCGCCTCGAGGACCACGTGCTCGCTGAAGGAGAGGGCCAGCCTGGCGGGCGCCCGGTCCAGGGACGACCCGTCGGCGGGGTTGGTGCGCTCGAGGTAGGCGTGCGCGGAGACCGGCGCGGGCAGGCCGAGGGTCAGGACCACGGCGACGAGGAGCATCGCCGTGACCCTGCCCAAGGTTCGCGGGCCCGTGCGACACGGGGTCATGGACGTCACAGGACCGGCACGTCGGTGAGGTCGTGCTCGCGGTAGGTGAGCCTCGCCCACTCACCGGGCCGCAGGGCTCCGTCGGTGTTCTGGTAGACGAGGTAGTAGGTCTGCCCTGCCCGGATCAGGTGACCGGGCTTCATGATCGACACCCGGTTCGTCGCCTTGTCCCTGGCCTGGCTCGAGACGGTCGGCACGTGTGCACGGTCGGCCTGGAAGGCCGTCGCCTTCTCGACGTCCTGCACGACGTACTCGACCATCACCAGCCCGCCGTCGGCGACGATCGCGACCCGGGTGAACTGCACCCCGGTCGCACGCTCCATGGCGGCATCGTGGGGGAACGGGGAGTCCACCGTGGCCAGGTCGGGCGTCTGCAGACGAGTCGCCCCGAGCACCACCGCCGCGACGACGAGGGCGATGACAGCCAGCGACACCAGGACCCGACGGGGCCAGGCGGCTGCCCACGGAGCGGCCGTGGGCAGCTGGACGGCGGTGGTCACTGGACCCCCATCGCCATGTAGTCGTCGATGTAGAGCGCACCCGTCATGGCCGTTCTGGCCGCGGCGGTGGTCGCGTCCACCACACCGAGCCGCAACGTGGAGATCGCGCGGGCCGAGGTGTCGGCGAACTGGTTGATCACCACCGTGGTGTCCAGGGTCACCCGGAGCTGCCCCCGTCCGGCCCCGGCGGCGGGCCCAGCCGCCCAGGTCACGGTCACGATGTGGGCACCGGCCGGGAAGTTGACCCACGCCCCCTCGATCGTCGTGCCGTTGGACCTGGTGAGGACGCCCCTGATCTGGGCACCCGTGGCCGACGTGGTCCGCATCTGAACAGCGAAGGCACCGTTGGCGGTGGGTGCCGCCGTCGTCCCGTCCAGGAGCGTCAGGATCCCGTTGGTGGCGGTGCGCAGCGTGTTCCGGTTGATCGCGAAGGCCAGCTGCACCCCGTGCGCCGGGTTGGCAACCGTCGTGGAGACGTACGCCGGGGCGTTGCTGGCCGCCGTGGCGAGCATCCCCTGGTTCCCGCCGAACCGCGGGATGCCAGCGGTCGTCGATGCGGTCACGTTGCCGGTCTGGGAGGCGAAGCCGAGCAGCGCCGCCGCGCTGCCGGCCGGTGGGTTGCCACCGCGAACCGTCACGATCACGCTGCGGGCGTTGCTCCAGTTGCCGGCCTTGTCCTGGATCCGGACGTTGACCACCCTGGTCCCGACCATGAACGGCGGCACCGCCACCGTCACGGTCACCCTGGTCCCGGCGGCGTCGACCGAGATCGTGGCCGGGGTCGCCTTGCCCTTGCCGGGGTCGTTGGCCCCGAGCCAGATCTCGGCGGCGTTGAGACCACTCTCGGACGTGGTGCCGCTGATGGCCACCGTCGCCGCACCGTTCGTCGGGTTCGGCACCGCGGAGATCGCACCGAGGACCGGCGCGACGCGGTCGATGACCAGGGGCGCGGTGAACGTCTCGCCCCAGTTGCCGGCGTTGTCACGCCCCCGGACGACGACGCGGTGGTTGCCGTTGGCGAGGCCGTTGAGCGCCGCGAGCGGGATCAGCCCGTAGACCGACTCCGAGCTGCTGTCCAGGCTCCCGTCCGTGGCGTTGAGCGCGAAGCCGGTCCCCGGCGTGGGCGCCGGACCGGGGTCGAGGAATCCCTCGGCCCCGACCACGAGGCCGCCGGCTGCGTCGGCGATGCTCGCCGAGACGACGAGGTTGCCGGGGTTGCCGGGGTCGTCGAGCTTGCCGTTGGTCGGGTTCGGCGCGACCGCCGCGGCGTTCACCGTCGGCCCGGTCTTGTCCACGGTGAACGCCAGGTCGAGCTCGGGCCCCCACAGCCCCAGGCTGTCGTGGCTGCGGATGAAGACGTGGTGCGTGCCCTCGGCGAGGCTCGTGAAGGCCGACGCGGGGACGTGGCCGGTGACGCTGGCCACCGAGCCACCACCACCCACGGCCATGATCGTGCCGGTGCCGGCGGGCGCCAGGGTGTCGAGCGACCACTCTGCGGCGTCGATCGTGCCTCCGGCTCCCGAGTCGTCACCGGTCGCGGCCAGGTCCAGCCCGGTGCCCCCGTTGGTCGGGTTCGGTGCGACGCTGCCGGACCGGGTCAGCGGCCCGACCTTCGGCAGGTTGAACAGCACGTCGGAGATGACACCCCAGTTGCCGTTCGCGTCGTGGCCCCGGACGAAGATCCGGTGCCGACCAGCAGAGAGGCAGCTGAGGGTGATCGGGTTCGCGGTGCAGTAGGCAGCGTCGTTGCCCGTCCCCACGGAGATCGTGCCGGTGACGTGCACCAGGGTGGTGCCGAAGCCGCCGCTGGCCTGCATCGGCAGCCCGAAGCCGGGCTGCTGGCTCGTGGCGTCGTCCACCACGAGCTCGGCCGCGTCGACGGTTCCTCCGCCCGTGGTCGCGTCGCTGATGTCGGCAGTGACGACGACGGGGACGGTGCCGTCGGACGGGCTCGGCGCAGCGGTCAGCCGTGAGGGCACCGGTCCCACGGCGTCGGGCGAGGGCAGCGGCGCCTCGGTGTCGAGGGAGGTGATCATCCCGCCGGTCGCGACCAGGGTCGGGTCCGCCTCGGTCATGCCGTTGTTGTCGAGGTGGCCGCCGGCCTCGTAGAGGGTGAGCTCAGAGCCCGCTCGCGCCGGCATCGTGACGAGGGCGTCCATCGTCGAGCCGGGCGCCAGGTCGGCCACCAGCGAGGAGACAGGGTGTGCAGCCGGGTGGCCGTCGAGCGCGAGCCGCCGCTGGGTCGCGCCGAGGAGCTCCATCGAGTGGGGCACGGCACCGGCGTTCACGTAGCGCAGCAGGACCGTGCGGTTCACGCCGGTCGCCACCGGGTCGGTGCTCGGGTAGACCTTGCCGTTGATCGTGCGGTAGCGGGCCTGGAACTGTCGCATGTCGTAGGAGCCGGGGTTCGCCGACTGGTTGAGTTCGGGGTCGATCTCCCCGAGCACGAGGACCGCCTCGTCCTGGTAGCCGCTCTGGGCGGTGCCGTAGGCGCCGATGCCGTTGGCCGGCAGGACGACCAGGGCCCCGGCCAGGCCGAGTGCGACCTGGCGGACACCGTCGGGGGTGTGGCCGGCCTCGTACAGGTAGGTGCCGGGACTGGTCGCGGTGAACGTGTAGGTGTCGGTCCCGCCGTTGGCGACGCCGGTCACCGTCCCTCCGGGCGTCGAGCCGGTGAAGGCCGTGGCCGGCTGGCCAGGGAACGTGAGCGCGGTGCGCTGCGGCAGCTGGTTGTGCAGCCGCACGGTGATGGTCTGGCCCTCGACGACGACCAGCAGCGGCCCGGGCGCGGTCGGCGCCGACGCGGCGTCCGCCGCATAGCCCCAGATCGGCATCGGCTGACCGAGAAGGGTGGTGCTCCCGGTCTTGGCCCACAGGTCACACGTCGCGGTGGCGCCGCTGACCGAGCAACCCCGCGGCGTCAGTGACCCCTGCGGTGCCGCCGCCGCGGCGGGCAGGCTCGAGACCGGGGCGGCGCCACGGGTCGCGGACCCGGCAGAGGTGCCGAGCACCGGCGCGGCCAGCGCCTGGCCCGCCAGCAGCGTCAGCGCGGCGAGCACGAGGGCCACGAGTGGGGCGCCGTGGCGCAGCGGGAGCGGTCGATTCCTGGTCATCGCGCCGTCCTCAGTTCGTGGTGCAGCCGGCGGGCGGGTCGATGCGGAAGACCGTCATCATGCCGCCGAAGGCTGCTCCGTAGTTGGTGGCCTGCTCGAGCGCGTGGCTGTGAGCGATGTGGTAGTACTCGCCGCACTCGTTGTTGTTGGTGATGTTCGACGGGGAGAGACCCTGCGTGCCCAGGTAGCCGCTCTCGCTGAACCACGTGTCGGCGCCCGGGAGCATCTGGTCGGGCAGTGGCGGCAGGTCCACCGGGAGCGGGTTGGTGTCGGCGTTCCAGTTCTCGACGTCGCGCCAGTCCATCAGCGCGTCCACGCTCTGCCCGGGCTGCACGTCGAGGTCGAACTTCAGGTAGGACTGGTCAGAGCCGTCTGCGCCTGAGGTCAGCTGGCCGTCGACGTTGACCACCCGCTCGTCGCTGCCATGCGGGTGGAACGGGTAGTTGACGGCACCGGCGTTCAGGTAGCGGATCACCGCCGGCAGCGGGTTGGTGCCGGCGTCGTAGGGCTTGATGTGGACCAGGGCGCCGTAGGGCTGCGCCGGCAGCCAGGGTGCGTCGTTGGGGGCGAGGGTGTCCGGCATGCTGCGGCCGTTGATGAGGAAGTAGCGCGCGTTGTAGGTCGTGATGTCGAACGGCTCACCCCTCTCCACCGCGAGGTGCAGGTCCGGGTCGATCTCGGACAGCAGGTAGAGGTACTCGTGGCCCGGGTTGAACACCGAGTCCCCGCGGTCGTTGACCTGGTCCGGGTGTCCGGCGGGCCGGACCACCAGGGCGCCGTACAGGCCCATGTTGAGCTGCACGCTGTTGTCGGTCCCCGAGGAGTAGAGGTAGGTGCCCGGGCTGCCCGCGGTGAACTCGTAGGTGACGGTGTCGACGCCCGGACCGGTCGGGGTGTCGGCGGGCTGCACGAGGGAGCTCATCGCGCCTGCCGTGACCTGGGGGACCGCCGGGTTCCCGTCCGCCAGCACGTTGGACTGCCCCGGGAAGAGGATCGACGTGGGCTGGGGCAGGGTGTTGTGGAGGACCACCGTGACGTGCTGGCCGGCGGTCACGCACAGGGTCGGACCGGGCAGCTGGAAGGCGTCGCCGGTGGGCGCGTAGCTCCACATGTAGATCGAGTTGCCGTCCGGGGTGGTGACCCACCCCTCCCTCGCGGTGAGTGAGAAGGTGTTGTGCGGGTCGGTCTGGCAGATGATCCCCTCGGAGGTGGCGGGAGGGGCGCCGTCGGACGGGGTCACGGCCAGGGCCACGAGGGCCAGCGCGGCCACGGGCAGCAGGACCGCGGCCCGGCGACGGTGCAGATGGGCTCGGAGCTTCATCGGGACTCCTCGGTCTCAGGCGTTGGGCGCGGTCTGGGGGGCGAGGGTCCCTGGGGGCTCGACCCGGATCTTGGTGGCCATCCCGCCGTAGCCGGCGCCGCCGCCGTTGCTGGCGTAGGCGTAGGTCCGGTCGTAGAGCAGGTACTCCCCCGGTCCTGGCGCGGTGAAGAGCACGTCCCGGCTCTCGCCGGGGCCGATCTCGACCGTGTTGGTGGTGACGTAGTTCGTCGAGCCGTCCCGGCCGCGCAGGAGGCTCGCGTCCTTGGCGATGATCGTCAGGTCGACGTTGTCGACGGTCATCGCGTGGTTCTGGAAGCCGAGGTTCGCCAACCGGAGCAGGACCCGCTCGCCGGAGTTGCAGTGCACCAGCGAGCTGATCGGCTGGTACTGGAGCCGCGGGTCGGACGGTGGGATCAGGGGGTCGCCGTTCGGCGCCAGCGTGTCGGGGTAGCCGCGACCGTTCATCAGCCAGAAGCTCGCGTCGTAGTCGGTCCAGTCGCTGACCTGGATGTGCGCGTCCCGGTAGTGCGCCGCGGACCAGAGCTCGGTGAGCATGAACGCCGACTCGCGGTCGTAGCGCGTGCTGCCGTCACCGTCGTTGTAGGCGTAGGTCGCGGTGCCGGCCGGGTGGCCAGCGATGGTCACGCCGTTCTGCCGGGGCCGGACGAACACCATCCCGGTCATGCCCATCTGCACGTGCTCGACGTCCTCGAAGTGGCAGTGGTACATGTAGGTGCCGGCGTCGTGCGGCTTGTAGTAGTAGGTGAAGTCGCGACCGATCGGCACGGCCAGGGAGAGCTCGGGCACGCCGTCGAAGAGCGGGATCGCGTTGACGAAGCCGTGCCAGTGCAGGGTGTGCCCGTCGGCCAGGTCCGGGCGCATGCTCAGTCCGAGGTTGGTGAGGGTGATGAAGACCTCGTCCTCCTCGTCGAAGACCAGGGCCGGAGCAGAGATCTGGGCGTGCCCCCGGACCGCCGCGATCTCATCGGCGCTCCAGGTGTGGTCGACGGTGTCCGAGACGTTGCGGAAGCCGAAGACGTAGGTGTCGGCGTTCGGCGGCGCGAGTGAGTCCGGGTAGAAGGGCGGGTCAGCCGGGGAGCCCCCCGGCATGGAGACCCAGCCGTCGGTCCCGACCAGGTGGCGCCGCTGCACGGTGCCTCCGGCCACCCGGCGCAGCGGGGACGTGGTTCCCGGCGACGGTGCCGCCCCCCGCAGCACCGCCGCCGCGCCCACGGCTCCGAGGCCACCGGTGAGCACGGCTCGCCGGCTCACGCTGTGGCGCAGGTCGCTTCTGGTCATGGCTGCCTCCGTGAGTGCGGTCGGGACGTGGTCGGCGAGCCGCTTCACGGCGTCACCTGGTCGGAACCGGCGTCGTAGTGGCCCGACGTCGGCCGGGTGGAGCCGTCGATGTCGAGCGTCGGCGGGGTCACGGTGTAGCTGCCCCACGGCGCCGCCTTGGCGGTGCGGGTGCCCCGGCCGTAGGCCGGCGACGAGCTCCCGGTCAGGTGGTAGTCCCCCAGCAGCTGGAGCGGCAGCAGGACCGCGGTGATGAGCGACTGCCGGAACACGGGGTTGGTGCGCAGGGCGGCGATGTCCACGCTCAGGTCGAACGGCGCGACCAGCCCGGGCGAGCTCGTCACCGTGTTGGTGCCGGACGTGGTCGTCCCGGCCGTCGTCTGCAGGACCGAGTTCGTCGGGGCCAGCACGAACGGCAGCGGTGTCGGGCTCACCCCGGACGGAGGCACGTCGACCGTGCCCATGTCCCAGTTGTTGATCCCGCCCACGAACCCGTTCGGCAGGGTGCCGATGCCGGAGATCGTGCTGCCGTTCCAGCTGCCTGCCCGGTTGTCGTAGTAGACGTCGTTGAACTGCACCGGCTTGCTGAAGTACGTCGCCCGCAGGGTGCTCCAGGCGTTGCCCGTGAAGACCGACTGCAGCCGGGACTGCAGCGGGTCGCTGTTCGCGGCGGTCGAGAGCCCAGCGGGCGCGGCGCTGCCGTCGCTCGTCACGGCAGTCGCAGTCGTCAGGTTCTTGGCGATCGTGTTGTTCACGACGTCCACGAACACCGCGTCGTCCAGCGCGATGCCGCCGCCCTCGTGGGCCGACACGTTGTTGACGATCGAGTTGTCGGCGATCCGCGCCCGGTCGAGCTGGCTGGGCGAGATGTGCGAGCCGCTGGTCATCAGCAGCCGGATGCCGGCACCGTCGTCGTTGGCGATGTTGGCCGCGATGGTGTTGTGCTCGATCGTGACCGGCCCGCTGCCTTCCGAGAGCTGGGTCGGGTCCGCCGGCAGCTCGCCGCCGATGAAGATCGCGCCGCCCTCGTCGTAGGAGCCGTTGAACCACAGCTTGTTGCGGCTGACCGTCCCGCCGCCGCTGCTGCCGGTGCCCATGTAGCCGAAGGCGGACAGGCCGCCGCCGTACTCCGCGGAGTAGTTGCCGCAGATGGCGTTGTCGACCACCTGGTAGCCGTCACTGCCACGGAACAGCCCGATCCCGCCGGCGAGGTTGCTGCCGCCGTTGTCCCGGACCTGGTTGCGCGCGATGACCGTGCCCGTGTTGCGGTTGTTGGCCAGGTAGGGCGTCCCGATCCGGATGCCGCCGCCGTAGGAGCCGCTGTTGCCCACGATCACGTTGTCGGTGATCTGGAGGCTACGGACATTGGCGTGGACGTAGATGCCACCGCCCTGGGTCGCCAGCGCACCCGTGGCGCCGTACGGCGTGCTCGTGCCGCCGGTCGTGACGTTGATGTTGGTCGGGGTGTCGGTCTGGACGCCGCCGGTGAGGGTGAAGCCACTGATGCTCGGCGTCCACCCGGAGACGGTCGGCCCACCGGGGTTGTCGAGCACGGTGACGACCGCGCCGATGGGCACGTCGGGCTCACCGGAGTAGCTCAGACTGCTGAGCAGCGAGATCCACGCCGCTCCCTGGTCGTTGTCGGCGTTGAAGCCGAGCCCGTCGATGATCGAGCCGCGCACGAAGCTCGTCCCCTGGAACCCACCGGGTCCCACGCCGACCAGGTGCACGGCGCTGTGCATGATGACGTTCTCGGTGTACTCGCCGCGCGGGTTGAGCGCGGTCTGTGTGCCGGGGAAGACCGCCACCACGTTGTAGCGGTTCGCGTTGGTCGGCTGGGCCGCCTGCAGTCCGGCCTGCACGGTGGCGTAGGGCTTGCCCGGCCCGACCTGGATCACCCGCGGGTTCGCCGCCGAGTTGCCGCCGGCGCCGGAGACGAGCTGCAGGGTGATCCCGTTGACGCTCGTGCGGCCGCCGCTGCCACCGCGGGTGATCCGCAGGGGCTGAGCGCCGGTCGCCGCGCTGGTCGGCACCTGGTAGGTGATCTGGGTGTCCGACCAGGACGCGGCCGTGGCCGGGGCGGCGCTGCCCAGGGTGATCCGTCCCGGCACGGTGCCGAAGTTGCTCCCCTTGATGGTCACCGTCCGCGCCGCGGCGTTGCCGTTGAGGGCCACGACCGGCTTGTCCACGGCGAACAGCTGCGGGTAGGAGGAGCCGAGGTCGCACATGACCGGTGTCGCGTTGGTCGCATCGGGCGCCAGGCCGATCATGCCGACCTGGGTCGGCGCCTCGTCGGTGACGGTGTAGAGGCCCGGCCAACCCTGGAAGGTGGCCGCAATGGTGCGGAACCTGGGGTTGTAGTCGGGGTTGAGCGCACCCGGCTGACCGGGGTCGTTGCCGACGAACTTGTACATGTTCGGGCACGGACCGGCCGGGAGCGGGCAGTTGTAGGTGCTGGTCGAGGGCTCGAGGGCCTCATACATCCCGTTGAAGTCGGTGTGCACGGTGTCCATCAGCCGGCCCGCGTAGTCGTAGAGCCCGACGGGGACGAAGGGGATCCCCTGGGCCTCGCCGTAGTTGACGCTGCGCTGGTCGTGGGTGAGCCCGAGGTCGTTGATGGTCAGCCCCCAGAAGTGGGTCGGGAGCGGGACCGGCGTGAACAGGTTGAAGTTGGGCGCAACCGTCTGTCCGGTCCGCACCGTGATCAGCTTCGCCTCACAGCTCGCCCGGTCCTGGCCCTCGAAGGGGCTGCCGCCACCGGCGAGGAAGTTCGGGTTGTTCTCCACCGTGACGTGCACGGTGTGCAGCGGTCCTGCGCACCCGCTCACGATCCCGGCCTGCTGCGACGGGGGCTGGGGCGCGTGCGGTTGCGGCGTCGCCGGGCCGGGCGGGTCGGCGGCCTCTGCGGGCGTCAGGTGGGCCATGTTCTCCTGCGGGAGGTAGGAGTCCCCGTCGAAGACGTTGACGTCCTCCTCACCCGTCGCCTCGTACATCTTGCCGCCGCCGACCGGGTTGTCCGGGATCTCGACCTCGACGATGTAGTCGTTGGCGCGCAGCGGCTGCTCGGGGTAGCCGGCGGCGGCCAGGTCCGCCCACAGCGGCAGGTCGCGGCCGGGGGCGGGGTTGTTGACGTTGCCCACGGGCCACTGGTTGAGCGTGGACGTGGCGAACCCGTAGTTGCCGTTGACGGTCTGCGCCGCCTCCCCCGGCGTCTTGTCGCTCGGGCCGAAGTTCACACCCATCATCGGCGCCTCGAGGCACATCCGGCTCCCGGTCTCTCCGAACTCCGGCAGCGCGTGCTGGCCGTTGAGGGGCTCACCGGTGTAGTCGTAGGCCGTGCAGCCGTGCGGGGGCTGCCAGCGCTCGGACACGTAGCTGTTGAGGACGGCCGGTGCTCCCGAAGCGTCAGCGGCCTTGACGTAGGCACCGCGCTGAGGGTCGGGGTTGGTCATCATCTGACCCGGGTTGGCAGGGTCGGGCACCTGGAGCGGCACGATCGAGCGGTTGTTGCTGCACTGGTTGGCACGCTGCGTCGTCGTGAGCCCGACAGGACACGGGACGCTCATGTAGAGGTTGAGCGGCACGTCGGGGATCCCGGGCTGGTACGGCTCAGAGGCAGCGGACGCGGCGTCGAGCTCGTTGCGCGTCGTGTCGTAGGTGACGGTGCCGGCGATACCGCCGTTGGTCCCTGTGGCCAGGGGCTTCACCCCCCAGTCGATCTCTCCCCCGAGCCCGATGACGGGCAGGAAGTCCAGGTCGACCAGGCCACCGAGCTTGGTGGTGAAGCTCTTCTCGTTGTCTCCGCGGTAGCTGATGCCGGTGGTCCGGTAGCGGGTGTTGAACGCCTCGAAGACCAGCCACTTGCTCAGCGGGTAGGTCTCCTTGATGTCGAAGGCTCCGGTCGTGTCGGTGGACGCCGTGTTGGTGTACTGGTCCATCAGCGAGTTGTCGCGCTCACGGATGGTCAGCGGGAACTGCGGCACTCCCGCCTCGCCGGCGTCGCGCTTGCCGTTCTCGTTGCTGTCCACGAACACGTGCCCGTGCAGGTGCGTGAACCAGCCGACGATCTGCTCGTTGCCGACGTTCGTGGTGGCGCCGTTGCGCACGACCACGTTGTAGCTCCACAGGATGTGGTCGATCGGCTCGTCCCACAGCGACAGCTGGTAGGTGCCGTCGGGCACGTGCGGGATCGTGAAGGACCCGTCTGCGGCTCCCTGGCCGACGTACAGCGCCGCGTCCCCTGCGTCGAGGTCGGAGATCGAGACCCAGGGGTTCTTGATCGGGGCGCCGTTCTTCATCCCTGGCAGCACGGCCTCGTAGGCGGCCCCTCCGGGCCCCCCGATGTAGGACAGACCCTCCATGACACGACCGGTGATCGCGCCGGTGGCGGTCGAGCCGGTGGACGGCTTCCTCTTCGCGAAGCCGAACTGCACCATCGGGACGAGCTCGCCGCCCTTGAGGACCTCGTTGTCGTAGCCGGTCTCGCCCTCCTGGATCCAGATGTCCCAGTCCATGGCGCCCTCGAGCGTGGTCGTCTGGACCCACTGCGATGCCTGGCTTGCCGGCGGGGTCACCGTGGCGGCGTACCGGTCCGGCCCCAGGTTCGGGATCACGATCTGTCCGGTGGCGTCGCTGGTGCAGCGGCCGGTGTTGTGCGCGGCGTCGACCACCGGGCGCCCGTCGGTGTCGAACAGGATGGGCATGCTCGCGTCGCTCGTCGGCGTCGTGCCGTCGGAGGTGTGCTGGTAGGCCGTGCAGATCAAGTTGCCGTAGTAGTCGGTGCTGACCTCACCCATGACGTCGGTCAGGTGGGCCGTGAAGCCCTGGATCCCGCGCTCCGCGTCGGCCTCGTACGTCGAGTCGACCGGCACCTGGTCCTCGAAGACCTGGATCCTGATGGTGGCCAGCGGCAACGGGCTCGGGTTCATGCGGACCGTCACCGGCGTGGTGACGCCCTCGGAGACCGTGAAGTGGGCGCCGTCGATCTTGAAGCCGTCGCCGGTGACCGAGATGAGGTACTTGCCGGCGGGCAGCCCGTCGAGGGCGGTGTCGCCGTCGAGGTCGTCCTGGTCGCCCTGAGCGACGATGTCGGTCCACCCGGGGGTGTTGCGGATCGACGGCCACTGGCAGGTCTCGGCGAAGTCGGCGTCGGTGCTGCCGCCGATCGCGCCCGGTGGCAGGCAGTTCTCGGTCCCGGGGTTCGTCGCCGTCCCGGGGTCGCCCGAGTCGTCGACGTTGATCATCCACTTGTAGGAGGTGACAGGGTCGCCCTCCTGCACGAAGCCGCCACCGGGCGCCACGGAGCGGGCGCTCTCGACGGTCAGCGTGATGGCACCGGGGCCGGCGGGCGCGGCCGCGACGGCGCTCGCTCCCGAGGAGGTCGTCACCGCGACCAGCGTCGCCGCCGGCACGACCGCGAGGCCGAGCAGGCTCGCGACGAGTGCCGTGAACACCCGACCTGTCGAAGTTGCTGAGATGCGCACGTCGCCTCCTCCGCCGCCGGCCGAGGGTGGACCCCCAGGCCGCGTCGGCCCGACTCTCGACCCCGTCGGCGCCGCCGACCAGAGGCAGGGCCGATCCGTCGAGGAGGGATCACGGTGCAGTCACGCTCCGGCACGACGCCGGTCAGGGGGCCGTCAGGCGGACGTCACGATCCGGTCAGGATGCGATGGAGCCCACGCCGTCACGGGGCGCCGGCCGGCTGGCTACAGACTCGGCCGCTTGTCCGCCCACGGTTGGGCGCGCTCGAGCTGGGCGGCGAGCCGGAGGAGCAGCCCGTCGGAGCCGAGCCGGCCGACCAGCTGGGCCCCGATCGGAAGCCCGTCCGGGGTCCAGTGCAGCGGCACGCTCATGGCGGGCCGGCCGGTGAGGTTGGCCAGCTGGGTGTAGGGCACCCAGCCGAGGTTCTCGCTGATCAGCTGGTCGACGACGGGCGTGAAGCGGAGCAGCCCGGCCCCGCGCACCTTCACCAGCGCCTTCTGCGCCTTCTGCATCACCGGCGGCAGGTCGAGGGCGCCGATCTTCGGCGGCGGCAGCGCCGTGCTGGGCGTGAGCAGCAGGTCGAAGGACTCGTGGAAGGTGGCGAGCCGGCGCACATGCGCCTGGCGGTTCTCGATCGCGCGGACCAGGTCGACGGGATTGGTGGCCCGGCCGAGCGCGGCCATGACCAGCGTGTCCGGCTCGAACCCGCTGTCGTCGGAGCCTCCGAACAGCTTCGCCTGCGCCACCGAGTCGGCGGCGTAGACGAACCAGGTGGTGAGGAAGTCCTTGGCGAGCGCTTCGTCGTCGAACGGCGCCGTGTCGAGGCGCTCGACGTGGTGGCCCAGCGACTCGAGCAGCTCGCCCGCCTTGGTGGCGGCGGCGACCGCCTCGCGGTCCGGATCGGGATTGATCGAGCTGGCCGTGCACAGACCGATCCGGAGGGTGCCCGGGTCCTGACCCACCTCGTCGGCGTACGGCGTCGCGGGCACGGCCGGGAGGTAGGCGCCGTCCGGCGTCCCGCCGACCAGCACGTCGAGCATCGCCGCGGTGTCGCGGACCGAGCGGGAGATGACGCCGTGGGTGGCCGTGCCGCCCAGCCCCTCCTGGACCAGCGGCCCGGACGGCACCAGGCCGCGTGAGGGCTTGAGGCCGAACAGCCCGCACGCCGAGGCCGGAATGCGGATCGAGCCGCCGCCGTCGCTCGCCGCCGCGCACGGCACGATGCCGGCGGCGACAGCAGCGGCCGAGCCACCCGAGGAGCCGCCCGGGGTGTGGTCGGTGTTCCACGGGTTGCGGGCCGGTCCGAACAGGTGGGGCTCGGTGACGCCCTTGGCGCCGAACTCCGGGGTGTTGGTCTTGCCGAACACCACGAGCCCGGCGTCGAGCCACCGCTGGACGACGGTGGCGTTCTCCGCCACCGGGGTCGTGCTCAGCGAACGCGAGCCGCCGCTGGTCGGGTAGCCCTCGAGGTCCTGGCCCAGATCCTTGAGCAGGAACGGCACGCCGGCAAACGCTCCGGTGCCGTTGGCCGCGGCGCCGGTCGAGCGCGGCGGCTCGACGTCGACCACGACGGCGTTGATCCGATCGTTGACCTCGGCGGCCCGGGCGCGAGCCGCGTCGAGCAGCTCCTCGGCGCTGACCGTCTTCTCGCGCACGAGCGCAGCCAGCCCGACCGCGTCGTACTTCTGGTAGTCGTCCATTCCCCGGCCCCTTCCGCCGGCGGTGAGGCTACCTGTTCAGGCTGAGGGAGCGAGGCCGGCGCTGGCCTCGAGGATCCGCACCTGCAGCGTGACGCCGGGCCGCGGCTCGTAGGTCACGGTCGAGCCGACCTCCGCACCGACGATGGCGCGGCCCAGCGGGCTGCCCGGGGTGATGGTCGGAACGCCGGCCGCGGCCTGCTCGACCGAGCCGACGACGTACTCCTCCGAGCCGTCGCCCACGTCGACCCGCACGACGTCGCCCACGGACACGAGCCCGTCGGAGTGGACGTGCCGTCGGGTGTCCTCGATCTGGAGCTCGAGCAGCGCGATGCGCTGGTCGAGCAGCTGGAGCCGGATCGACGCCTCGACGTTGGTGGCCCGGTCGGCCACGTCGCCGGTCTCGTCGCGGAGGGTGTCGGTCGCAGCGGAGGCGCGCTCGCCGCGGAGGACCTCGAGTCGGTGGGTGAGGAGTTCGAGAGAGTTGGGGACGGTCACGATCCGCCAACGATCGCGCCGGGCCACTTGTTCCCGACCCGTGAGGTGAAACGCCGACACCCGAGGCCGAGAAAGTTCCGATGGCCCCGAAAGATCCGGGTCGCTGCCGGACATGGGCAGTCATGGGATGGCCTCCATCCTCCGGCTCACCCGACTGTCCACCCGACTGACGCCACCCGGCGGAGGGCTCGATGACCTCACTCGCGACGACCGTCCAGCTCGAGATCGACCACCGATGGGAGCTGCGCCTGGAGGAGTTCGAGGACGGCCACTCGATCAGACGGTTCGAGTGCGTCGACTGCGGGGCCGTCCGCTTCGAGTGAGCGCGGACGTGTCCCCCGGGACGTGTTCTAGTGTCGCGCGCCCCGCACACGAGTCAGCTCCGCGAGCATGGCCAGCTGGTCCGCGTGGTCGCGCTGATGACCGGGCAGGAACGCGACGATGTCGCCGAGCGTCATCGGCCCGTCCGCCTCGTGGGTCGCCGTGCGCGCGAGCCCCGCGGGTTCGATCCCGGCCAGCGCCGCTTCGAGTGAGTCCTGCGCGGCCTCCAGCTCCTCGACGAGCCGGGCCGGGTCCGCGGACGTGTAGCGGTCGATGCGAGCGCGCTCGTCGGTCACGAAGTCGGCGAGCAGCGGGTCGGTCTCGGTCAGTATCCGCTGGATGCGCCCGGCGAAGATCCGCGCGCTGTCGCCGAGGTGCCCGACCACGACCCGGGCCGACCAGCCCACCTCCGCGTCGTACGCCGAGAAGTGGCCCTGTCCCGCGATGGCGCGGGTGACGCTCGCCGGTGGCCAGGCGTCGAACGCCGTGGGCGAGAGGCTGCCCACCACCCGGGTGACCCGGCCGCGCTGCCGGCCGAACTCGGCCCGAGCCTCGTCCAGGGCCCGCACCGATCCCTGCTGCTCAACGCTGGTCATGCACCGATCCTGCGCAGTCGGCAGCGTCGGCGACAGGCGCGTGGCCGCCATGGGTGCCGCATTTCCAGCCACAGGGGCGAGTCATAGTGGTAGCTGACCCGTCGGCAGACCACCGTGCCCTGGAGGAACACCGTGCGCTTCGAGATCGAGACCGAGACCCATGCATCGCCGGCCCGGGTCTGGGCCGTCCTCACCGACGTCGAGCGCTGGCCGGACTGGCTGTCCAGCTACGACTCCGTGGAGCGGATCGACAAGGGCCCGCTGACCATCGGCAGCTCCGCCCGGGTGCGGCAGCCCGGCCTGGCCGCGGCGACGTACACGATCACCGCGCTGGTCCCGGACGTGGAGTTCACCTGGTCGAGCACGTCCGCGGGCGTGCGCACGACGGGCCGCCACGTGGTCCTGCCGCGGCCTGACGGCACAGCGGGGCTCCTCCTGTCGATCGAGCAGACCGGGCTGCTGGCCGGTCCGATCGGGCTGCTGTTCGGGCGCAAGATCAGGCGGTTCCTGGCCATCGAGAGCGAGGGCCTCCGCGCGGCGGCCGAGGCACCGGCGGGCGGCGACCGGCACCTGTGACGGGCCTCGCGACAGAGGCCGTGAGCGTGGGCGGCGCCACCGTCACCGCGCTGCCGGACTCGGAGGGACCGTTCTTCCTGCCGCTGTCCGAAGCCTTCCCGTCGGTCGGCGCCGACGTCCTGGAGCGCGCGGCGCCCCTGCTCGGGGCCGCGCACTTCCACCCGGCGTTCGTCACCGTGTGACGGCCGCCTCATCCGGGCCTGTCACAACGACGTCCCCTCCGGTGTCTGGAGGTCGAGGGGCGCAATCCCTCTCGGAAGGGTCGTGACATGGCAACCAACGGTCGAGCAGTGGCGAGGGTCGCCGGCTGGACGGACGAGCGCATCAACCTGTCGTCGGCGGGGCGGAGGTACCTGCGCAAGGTCTTCCCCGACCACTGGTCGTTCATGCTCGGGGAGATCGCCTTGTGGAGCTTCGTGGTGCTCCTGGTCACCGGGGTGTTCCTGTCGCTGTGGTTCACGCCGAGCATGTCGGAGACGACGTATGAAGGCTCCTACGCCCAGCTGCGTGGCGTCCCGATGTCGGACGCCTACGCCTCCACGCTGCACATCTCCTTCGATGTCCGTGGCGGGCTGCTGCTGCGCCAGGTCCACCACTGGGCCGCCATGGTGTTCATCGCCGGGATGCTCATCCACCTGATCCGGGTCTTCGTCACCGGCGCCTTCCGCAAGCCGCGCGAGATCACCTGGCTGATCGGCGGGACGATGCTGCTGCTCGGCGTCCTCGAGGGTTTCGCGGGCTACTCCCTGCCCGATGACCTGCTCTCCGGCACCGGGCTGCGGATCGCGGACGGGATCGTCAAGGCCACGCCGGTCGTCGGCAGCTACCTCTCGTTCCTGGGGTTCGGCGGCGAGTTCCCCGGCACCAACGCCATCCCCCGGCTCTACATCGTGCACGTGCTGCTCATCCCGGCGCTCCTGCTGGCCCTGGTCGCCGCCCACCTGCTCCTGATCGTCTACCACAAGCACACGCAGTGGGCCGGGCCCGGGCGCACCGAGCGCAACGTCGTCGGCTACCCCTTCCTGCCGGTCTACCTGGCCAAGTCGACGGGGTTCTTCTTCGTGGTCTTCGGCACCCTGGCGCTGATGGGCGGGCTGCTCTCGATCAACCCGATCTGGAAGTACGGGCCCTATGACCCGGCGAAGGTCACCGCAGGCTCCCAGCCCGACTGGTACATGGGCATCGCCGAGGGTCTGCTCCGCATCTTCCCCAACTGGGAGACGCACGTCGCCGGCCACACGATCTCGTGGAACGTCCTGCTCCCGGGACAGGTCCTGGCGTTGGCGCCGTTCCTGCTCGTGCTGGCCTGGCCGTTCGTCGAGGCGTGGGTCACCGGCGACAAGCGCGAGCACCACGTGCTCCAGCGGCCGCGCGACGCCCCCACGCGGACGGCCTTCATGGCCGCGATGATCGCTGCCTACGGGCTGCTCTGGGCCGCCGGCGGCAACGACATCCTCGCCACGCGCCTGCACCTCAGCCTCAACGGCATCACCTACGCGATCCGGGTGGGCGTCCTCGTCGTACCGCCCCTCGTGTTCGTCATCGCCCGGAGGTGGTGCCTCGGTCTCCAGCGGGCCGACAACGACCGGTTGGAGCACGGCGAGGCGACGGGCGTGATCGTGCGCTCCCCCGACGGCGGCTACCGCGAGCGGCACCGGCCGGTGAGCGCCGACCGCGCGACCACGCTCAGGCAGCGGGCACCGCAGGCCGTCGAGGCTGCGCCCCCGGAGGTCGACGGCGAGGGAGTGCCCACCCCGCACCGCGTCGCGGGACGCCTGCGCGCCCGGCTCTCGCACCTGATGTACGCCGACGAGCAGCCGCTCCCCGAGGAAGAGAGCGAGCACGAGACGAGGTCCCTACCCGGACGGTGACCTGCGCACCGGCTGACCGATCCCGGCTGAGCTGAGTCCGGCGGCTTGGCGTACCTGTCGCGTGAGCACGTGGCTCACGCGATGCTTCCGGGCGGGCTCGAGCGCTCGAGGTTGTGCTGGACCTTGTCACCCATCGTGTCTAGTCCCGCCCTCTCCATGGAGTCGAAGGGCTGGGCGGCGACCGTCGCACGCAGCCGCTCCAGTTCGCCTCGGACAACCGCCCGTTGATCAAGGGCCACCCGGTGGCTGAGATCCAGCAGAACCTGAAAGATCTTCTGCAGGACCTGGGGGTCCGCGGCACCGTAGCGCCGGGGTTGTGAAAGACCGAGGTCCAGGTAGCTGGCAAGGTCGGGGCGGTGCAGCACGACCCTGACCCTGTGGTTGTCGTCCCGCAGCAGCTCCCCGCCCAGGTCGTAGCCGCTCAGCGCGCACAGGAACGCCGAGATGTGGCCGAGAGCGTGGATGGCCGTGGTGGGGTCGTTGATGCCGGGCGAGAGCGCCTTGTTCGCGACATCGGTCAGCTGGCGCAGCCCGTAGCCGACGTCCTGGGCCGAGGTGCGTTCGAAGTCGACGTGGATGCACCCGGCGACCCGGGTGGCGATCCGCTCGGCCACGTCAGCCGACAGCGGGCCCGGTTCGGCGGACCATGCACTCCCGAGGGGCGTGCCTCGAACCAGGAAGGCCCCCGGGTGGGCCTCGACACTCAGCACCACCTCCTCCTCCAGCGCGATGGCGAGCAATCCGTTCTGGTCGACCCGGGTCAAGAAGCCGTCTTCCTCCACGAGCAGGGGCAGTGCATTCGACGGCGGGCTGGGGAAGGGCCCCCGACCACCAGCGGCGGAGTCACGCTTGACGAGCACCTTGTGCATCGTGGTGACGGCATCGCGGTGCACGGTGCGCAGCATGGTCTCGACACGGATCTGTGCGGTCAGATGGGCCAGGAACAGCACCAGCGCGAGCACACTTGCCACTGCGAGCCCGAACGCCAGCGTCACTGCAACCTTGGGCACGAGCTCGACATCCCCCTCGTCGCCCGCGCCGCGTACGGCCCGAAGCACCGTCAGCACGTAGGTGAACGTCGCCAGGAACAGGGCCAGCGTCACCTGGACGAACAGGTCGCGGGTGAAGGTTCGCAACAGCCGGGGAGAGAACTGGCTGCTCGCGAGCTGCAGCGTCACCACCGTCAAGGAGAACGTCAGGGCCGTCACCGTGATCATCGACGAGGCGATGGCACCCAGCAGCGACCTCGCAGCGTCCGCGTCGCCACCGAACAGCCAGCCGCTCACCCGGCTCGACAACTCGTCGTCGATCGCCGAGTCCAGTTCCGGAACGATCAACCCGAGCAGCAGCGCGATCACCACCGCGATCGTGGGCAGCGGCCACAACCGGGTCCGAAACGCGTCACGGATGTTGACGAACCAGATGCTCATGAGAGCGAGCCTGCCACCAGCACGCCGCCGGACCACGGACGGGCGACCGCTGCCTTCGGGACGCCGCGCACAGGGCCTGGGGAGCTACGGTGAGCTCGACCCAGTCCTCCGGCAACGTCGCGGGTCGGGCACACCTCGCCCGCCGGATCAGGAGTTCGGCGCGATGATGTGACAGATCTGGGCATCGGAGCAGTCGGCGGGGTCGAGTCGGTCACCGCGGCCGATGAGGCCTTCGAGCTCCGTCTCGAGCTCGGCGAGCTCACGTTGCCGCTCCCGGATGTCGACCAGCTTGGTCGCGAGCAGCGACTGGACATGCGCGCACGGCACGGCTCCCTCGCGGCGAAGGTCGAGGATGCCGGCCACCTCGGCCAGGGTGAGTCCCGCCGTCTGCCCGCTGCGGATGAACGCGAGCCGCGTGAGGATCGAGGCGTCGTAGTCGCGGTATCCGTTGGGGCCCCGCAACGGCTGGGGAAGGTAGCCCCGGCGCTCGTAGAAGCGAATGGTCTGCATCGACACGTCAGCCGCGACGGCCACCTCTCCGATGCGCACGACCTTCACTCTACGACTTGACCTTGCACCGCAGATCAAGGTTTAGCGTCGTCGGCATCAACACCACGCTGCTCCACCCCGAGGACCGCCCGAACTGGGACGGCTCACCCGGCATCGACGTGGACGGCGTGGACGTCTTCGCCGAGCCGGGCTCCGAGGTCGGCTCCGCTGTCGCGGGCTGGTGCCGGCCGCCCTCGGGTGGGCACGGATCTCCCGAGGCCGGCGACTCGAAGAAGGAGAACCACCCGTGAGGCAGCGCTTCGACCTGATCGTCATCGGTGCCGGCATGGCCGGTGTCGCGGCCGCGAACAAGTGCGCGGCCCAGGGCTGGCAGGTGGCCATCGTCGATGCGCTCCCCTACGGCGGGACCTGTGCGTTGCGTGGCTGTGACCCGAAGAAGATCCTGCGCCGCGCCGCCGAGATCATCGACAGTGCTCGCCTGATGCGCGGCAAGGGCGTCGACGACGCGGACCTCTCCATCAACTGGCCCGACCTGATGAGGCACAAGCACGGTTTCACCGACCGGGTCCCCCAGTCCATGGAAGACGGCCTCACCGGCACCGGCGTCACCACCCTGCACGGCCACGCCAGGTTCACCGGGCCACGCGACCTGGAGATCGACGGCATCGCCTACGCCGCGGGCCGCTTCCTGGTCGCCACCGGCGCCCGACCCCGCCCCCTGGACGTTCCGGGCCACGAGCACCTGATCGACAGCACCGACTTCATGGAGCTCGAGGAGCTCCCTTCCCGAATCCTGTTCGTCGGAGGCGGGTTGATCTCCTTCGAGTTCGCACACATCGCCGCCCGGGTCGGGAGCTCACCGGTCATCGTCGACCGCGGCGAGCGCCCGCTCAGGGGCTTCGACCCCGACCTCGTCGAGCTCCTGGTCGACCGCGGCCGGCAGGTCGGCATCGAGCTGCACCGCACCACCACCCCCGTGGACGTGCGGCCGTCAGCCGGCGGCTACCAGGTCACCCTCGAGCACGGCGGCGCCCAGGAGAAGATCGAGACCGACCTCGTGGTCCACGGCGCGGGACGGGTCGCCGAGCTGGCCGAGCTGGGCCTCGACGCCGCCGGCGTCGAGTGGGGCGAGCAGGGCATCGAGGTCGCCGCCCACCTGCAAAGCACGACGAACCCGGCCGTCTGGGCCGCCGGAGACGCCGCCGACAGCGCAGGCATGCCCCTCACCCCGGTCGCAGTCTCCGAAGCCAAGGTCGCCGTCTCCAACATCACCAAGGGCGGCACCACGACCCCGGACTACGCAGGCATCCCCACCGCGGTCTTCACCCTCCCCGAGCTCGCGCGCGTCGGCAAGCTCGAGTCCGAAGCCCGCGACGACGGCGTCGACCTGGCCGTCCGCTACGCCGACACGAGCGGCTGGTACTCCAACTACCGGACCGGGGCAACGACCGCGGCCGCGAAGATCCTCGTCGACCGGTCGAACGACCGGCTCGTCGGCGCCCATCTCCTCGGCCCCGAGTATGGCGAGCTGATCAACACCCTCGGTCTGGCCATCAAGCTCGGGCTCACCACCCGTCAGCTCAAGTCCGCCACAGCGGCGTACCCCACCGTCGGGTCCGACCTCGGCTCCATGCTCTAGCGCCGTGGGTCGAAGTTGTTGAACCGTTGGCGTGCTCGCAGTACGTGCATCGCCCTGACCGAAAATCGCCTCTGATCTGCGTTTCCGCAGTTCAGAGGCGGTTCTTCGGTCGGGCTGACAGGATTTGAACCTGCGACCCCTTGACCCCCAGTCAAGTGCGCTACCAAGCTGCGCCACAGCCCGAAGACCCCCCGCGGGAGGCCGACGAGCAGGTTACCGCAGCCATCGGGGCAGCCCTGAATCGGGCGGGCGGGCGGGCCGAGTCGGGTGAGCCGGTCGAGGGTCAGTGCACCTGGGCGGAGTTCGGTGACACCTGGAGCGACGCCGTGTCCACCGCGACGAAGGCCGACGCCGGGATCGTCTTGAGGTCCTCGATCAGCCGGTCGGGCCAGGCGGCGTTCTGCTCGCCCTGGAAATACCACGCGGAGCCGTTGTCGGCCAGGACGAGACCGTAGGTCTTCATCGCGGCCACCACGTGCTGGGCGTACGGCGACAGGCCGGACGCGTCGTAGGTCGAGGAGAGTCGGAAGCGGGCACCCATCGGCGGGTAGTCGGGGTCAGAGGTCGACCCGGCGTCGTGGCGGGCGGGCCACAGGTGCGCCCGGGAGGACGTCGGGGTCGTGAACCGGATCGCGTGGTCGATCTTGTTCTTCTTGACCTCGTTCCAGCGCAGCAGCCCCGGCAGGATGGGCAGCCCGGCCGCGTCGGCCGACGTCCAGCCGTCGGGGCGGAGCCTGTTCCTCTTCAGCGACCAGACCGCGCCGGAGCCGGCGTGCCAGCGCCGCCCGTTGAACGACGTGGCGTAGAGCTCGTAGAGCTTGCACCTGTCCTTGTCGACGATGATCGCGTGCCGGTCGCCGTCGGAGTTGCGGCCGCCCTCGATCTTGGTGTCGTTGCCCACCGGGTACTTCGCGTGGTCACTCTCGTCGGAGTAGTCGAAGGACACCTTCGACTTCGCGTGCTTCTTCCTCACGACGGTGATCGGGATGCCGTAGTTCGGTCCGTCGCCGTACGACGGCCCGAAGTCGGGGTGCAGGTCGACCCCGGTCCCCATGTGCGAGAGCCAGGCCACCGAGCGGGCGTGCACCGGCAGCCGCGACACGTCGGCGTGCCACCAGTTGTCGGCGGGGAACTCCGAGCAGTGGGTGCCGCCGATCGGCTTGGTCAGCTCCGGGCGCTCGGCGGACGCCGGAGCGGAGCCGACGGTGCACGCCAGGAGCAGGGCTCCGGCGAGCACGCGAGCCAGCGGACGGACGTCTGGGGGAACGGCCATCCCCCGACCCTAGGGCTTGAGAGCCGCTACGCGTGGCTGTACCCCACGACGTCCTCGCCGTCATAACACTTGTGGATGCCGAGCTCGGACGGGAAGCCGAACTTCTCCAGGGCGTCGCAGAACGGCAGCTCCTGGGTGCCGATGGCCAGCTTCCACTCGCCGTTCCGGACGGCCCAGTAGGCGGCGTACCCGCCGCCTGTCGCGCAACCCGGCTGGGGGTAGGTGCCGAAGCCGCCGATGGCGAAGCCGTCGGTGCGCAGGCTGCGGACGGTCATCGTGGGCGCCTTCTTGCAGGCCGGCTTGTGGCCGAGCTCCTCGATCCACGACCTGCGCAGCTCGTGGCGTGCGAACTTGCGGAACGAGCGTGGTGCGCCGGGGATCGCCTCGGGACCTGCGGGCAGCTGCACGGTCCGCTCCTTGCCGTGCCACCTGAGGAGGGTGCCGTCGGAGGCGGCGGGCGGTGCGGCGGCGACTGCCGACGAGGCCAGAGCGGCAGCGACGGCCGCGGAGAGCAGGGGCAGGGTGAGGCTCCGAGGGATGGTCATGCGTCTCAGACGCACCAGTCCGCCGGTTGGTTTCGACCGCGCGCGGATCAACGCTTGCGCTTCTCCCGGACCCGCTGCTGCAGGACGATCGGCGTCCCCACGAAGCCGAACTCCTCGCGCAGCCGGCGCTCGATGTAGCGCTCGTAGCCGGCGTCCAGCTTGCCGCTGGTGAAGAGCACGAACGTCGGGGGCGACGTCGACGGCTGGGTCCCGAACATGATCTTGGGCTGCTTCCCGCTGCGCACGGGGTGCGGGTGCTCCGCCACCAGGCGACCGAGGAAGGCGTTGAGGGCGCCGGTGCCGACCCGGGTCTCCCAGCCCTCGAGCGCCTTGTCGAGCGCCGGGACCAGCCGGTCGATGTGCCAGCCGGTCTTGGCGGTGACGTTGATCCGCGGCGCCCACTGCACCTGCACGAGCTCGCGCTCGATCTCGCGGTCGAGGTAGTACTGCCGCTCCTCGTCGACGAGGTCCCACTTGTTGAACGCGATCACCAGCGCCCGGCCGGCCTCGCGGATGGTCTGCACGATCCGCTGGTCCTGCTCCGAGATCGCCTGCGACGCGTCCAGCACCAGGACCGCGACCTCGGCCCGGTCGATGGCCGTCGTGGTGCGAAGCGAGGCGTAGTACTCGTGGCCCGAAGCCTCCTTGACCCGCTTGCGGATGCCGGCGGTGTCGATGAACCGCCAGGTGCGGTCGCCCAGCTCGACCAGCTCGTCGACGGGATCGACCGTGGTGCCCGCCACGTTGTCGACGACCACCCGTTCCGAGCCCGCCACCTTGTTGAGCAGGGAGGACTTGCCGACGTTCGGCTTCCCGACGATCGCGATCCGGCGCGGGCCACCGACCTCGGCGTCCCGCTCGGGGGGCGGCTCCGGCAGCGCCTCGAGCACGGCGTCGAGCAGGTCGCCCGAGCCGCGGCCGTGCAGCGCCGAGACCGGGTAGGGCTCGCCCAGGCCCAGGTTCCAGAGGGCATGGGCCTCCGCCTCGGCGCGCTGGTCGTCGACCTTGTTGGCGGCGAGGATGACCGGCTTGCCGGACTTGCGCAGGATGCGTACGACGGCCTCGTCGTCGTCGGTGATCCCGACGGCCGCGTCGACCACGAACAGGACGGCGTCGGCCAGGGTCACCGCGACCTCGGCCTGGGCGCGGATGGAGGCGGCCATGCCCCGCGCGTCGGGGTCCCACCCGCCGGTGTCGACGACGGTGAATGCGCGCCCGGACCAGTTGGCGTCGTAGGACACCCGGTCACGGGTCACGCCCGGCACGTCCTCGACCACGGCCTCGCGGCGGCCGATGATCCGGTTGACGAGCGTCGACTTGCCGACGTTGGGGCGGCCGACGACGGCCAGCACGGGGACCGGCCCGGTGAGCTCGTCGAGGTCGTGGTCGGGTGTCTCGGTCATCAGATGGCCTCGGCGTCGGTGATGCCCGTCGCCGGGTCGGGGTCGGTCTCCTTGCCGGGCAGCGGCCCGGGCAGGGTCCGCCCGGTGAGCTGTTTGGCATCGGCGAGATGGGAGAGCAGGTGCTCACGAAGCTCGACAGAGCGGGCGGCGACGTCACGCTTGCGCCGCGGCCACGGCGTGCTCGGAATGGTGAACGGGTCTCCGAAGACCATGTCGACGACGACGCCCTTGGCCGGGAGCGAGTGGCTGCCCGCGCCGGGCTCGCGGGTGCCGAACTGGACGACCGGCACGATCGGCGCGCCGGTGACCATGGCGAGGTAGGCGGCACCGGTGTGGAAGCGGTCGAACTCCCCCGGGCCCCGCGCGCCCTCGGGGAAGATGCCGACGACCCGGCCGCCGCGCAGCACCCGCAGGCACCGCTTCACCGCGCGCGGGTCGGCGTGGAACCGGTCGAGCGGGATCTGGCCCGCGCCCAGCAGGAACCCGTTCATGAACCCCTTGAACATCTCCTGCTTGGTCAGTGCGTGCACCGGCCGGGGGGCGAAGATCGCCAGGAGCGGCCCGTCGGCGATCCCGACGTGGTTGCTGGCGAGGATCACTGGCCCCTTCGACGGCAGCTTCTCGCCGTTGACGACGCGCACCTTGACCCGGCGGCGGATCACCGTCCGCGCGAGGGGCCGCAGCGGGTAGAGCAGGAAGCGCGCCGGATGGCGGCCGAAGCTCTTGGGGAGCCCCTCGCGTGAGGTCCTCACGCGTCGCTCCCGACCGAGTCGAGCTGCTCGACCAGCGCCACGACCCGGTCGATGACCTCGTCGAGGGAGTACGCCGTGGTGTCGATGTGCACCGCGCCCTCGGCCATGACCAGCGGCGAGACCGCCCGGCCGGAGTCGATCCGATCGCGGGCCAGGAGCGACTCCTCGGTCGTCCCGACGTCCGAGCCACCCTCCTCGGCGGCCCGTCGGGTGGCGCGGGCGGACGCGTCGGCCGACAGGTAGACCTTCACCGGAGCCTCGGGCCAGACGACGGAGCCGATGTCGCGACCCTCGACCACGATCCCAGCGCCGGACCTGGCCTCGTCGATGGCGGTGCGCTGCAGCTGGACCATCCGCGCGCGCACCTCGGCCACGGCGCTGACCGGCGAGACCGCGGCGTTGACGTCGGGCTCGCGGATCGCGGCGGCGACGTCCTGGCCGTCGACCGTGATCGTCGGCGCGAGGGGGTCGGTGCCGCTGTCGAGACGAGGCTCGCCGGAGCGCGCGGCCACTGCCTCGGGGTCGTGGACGTCGACACCCTGGCGCAGCATCCACCAGGTCACCGCGCGGTACATCGCCCCGGTGTCGAGGTAGCGCAGCCCGAGCCGGTCGGCGACCCCGCGCGACGTGCTGGACTTGCCGGATCCGGAGGTGCCGTCGACGGCGACGACGATCCCCTGGCTGGCGCTGCTCACAACCGACCACCCTATCTGTGAGTGGTCCAACCCTTCGATTCGAGAGAGGCCAGGAGGTGCTCGGCGCGGCCCTCCTCGACCAGGAGCTCCACCAGGCCGACGGGGCGGCCGGGGTCGTGGTCGATGTGGACGTCCTCGATGTTGACCTCGCTGGCGCCGGCGTCGGCGAACAGCCGGGCAAGCTCTCCCGGGTGGTCGGGCACGGACACGAACACCGACCTCATCGGTCGGGTCGGGCCGCCGTGCTTGCCCGGGATCGCCTCGGTGCCCGCCACGCCCTCGCGCAGGACGCCCTCCAGGGCCGCCCGGTCGGACGCGCCGACCGCCGAGATCATGGTGTCCAGCCGCTCGCGCACCTCGGCGAGCAGGTCGAGCACCGCCTCGGAGTTGGCCGACACGATCTGGCCGTAGAGGACGGGGTCCCCCGCCGCGACCCGGGTCACGTCGCGGACACCCTGGCCGGACAGCGCGAGATGGTCGGTCGGTGCCTCGGCGAGCCGGCCGGCGACCAGCGCGGCGAGCAGGTGCGGGAGGTGTGAGGTGCGGGCGACCGCCCGGTCGTGCTCGACGGGGCTCAGCCGCACCGCCACGCCGCCACAGAGTCGGACCAGGTCCTCGACCAGCTCCACGGCCCCAGGGTCGGACGTGTCGTGGGGGGTCACCGCCCACGGACGGCCGTCGAACAGGGCCGCGCTCGCCGCCAGCGGGCCGGACCGCTCGCTGCCGGCCATCGGGTGCCCCCCGACGTACCTCTCCAGGCCGGGGCCGCCGGCGACGGCGGCGAGCGGACCGGACTTCACGCTCCCGACGTCGGTCACGACCGCGTCGGTGGTGCGCAGCGCCGCCGCGATGACGTCGCCGAGGTGGGCGGGCGGCACCGCGACGACCACGAGCTGCGGCCGGTCCGCGTCGGTGCGCGGGCGGCCGGCTCCCATGCCCGAGGCGGTCCGGACGTGGTCCGACGACTCATCGCTGAGCAGGACCTCGATCCCGGCCCGGCGCAGGGCCAGGCCCAGGGAGGTCCCGAGCAGGCCGGTGCCCACGATCTCGACGGGACCGACCAGCTCACTCATCCGGCATCGCCCGCACCCGGGTCAGGTCGCTGCGCAGGGCCGCGGCGCCGTGCAGGTAGACGTGGGTGACGTCGGACCGCGGCAGGTCGGTCTCGATGTGGGCCAGCATCCGCACCACCCGGGGCATCGACCGTTCGATCTCGAGCTCGCGGGCGCAGAGCAGCGGGACGTCGCCGAAGCCGAGCTGCCGGGCGGCGTACGCCGGGAACTCCGAGACCAGGTCGGACGTGGCGGTGAAGATCACCGAGATGAAGTCGTCGACCTCGAGCCCGTTGGCGTCCATGGCGTCGAGCACCATCTCGGCGACCCGCTCGAGCATGTGCTCGCGGTCGTCCTGGTCCAGCTGGGTCGCGCCCCTTACTGCCCTGACTGCCACGGGCGATGAGACTAGTGCCCGCCCAGCGGACCACGTGCGCCGAGGCCGTGGTTCTGGTGCGTGCACGGCAGGGCCGCCGGAGCCGGTGGACGGACCCGCTGGGGGGACTACCGCGGCTGGTAGTCCCCGAACGACCAGTGGTTGCCCTCCGGATCGGCCACCGAGCCGCCGCGGCCGCCGTAGTCCTGGTCGACGAGGTCGCGCTCGACGGTGGCGCCGGCGGCCACGGCGCGCTCGAAGGTGCCGTCGACATCGTCGGTGACCAGGTAGGCCGCCGAGCCGCCGACGTTGTCGATCGCACCGTCCGGTCGCCTGGAGCCGAACATGATCCCTCCGCCGCCGGGCCACAGCCACTCGGCGTGCATCACGACCGACGGGTCGGCCTCGTCGCGGTAGGTGGCGTGCTCGACGAAGCCGATCGCCGTCAGCCACTCGATCATCCGGTCGGCGTCGTTGAAGGACATCGAGTGCCAGAGCCTGGTGTCTTCTGCGGTCATGCGCCTCAGACTGCCGGGTCGGGAACGTCGGGGTCTTGGAGGAATGGGAACTCCTCGCGCAGCCACGTCGTCGGAGCGCAGCCTGCGAGCTCCGACCAGTCGCGCGTCAGGTGGCTCTGGTCGGCGTAGCCGCACTCGGCGGCCACCTGAGCCAACGGCCGGTGGCCCAGCACCGCGCGGGAGGCCTCGAACCGCGCCACGCGCTGGTAGTCCTTCGGCGCCAGCCCGGTCTCCTGCTTCACCAGCGTGCCGAGCCGACGCCGGCTGTAGCCCACCTCGTCGGCCACGTCGGACACCCGCTCGCCGCGGGTGAGCCTGGCGAGGGCCCGGCCGACCTCGGCCCGCGGCCTCGCCTCGCCGTGCCGCGCCAGCGCCCGGACGAGCGCCCTCGCCACGAGGGCCCGACTCTCGCCCAGGGACGCGCCCGCCAGCCGCTCCGGCAGCTCGGCCAGGTCCGGTGCCACGTCAGCCAGCTCGAGCAGCTCGCCGGCCAGCTCGGACGCCGGCACACCGAGCAGGGCCCGCGCGCCCGCCGTGCTGAGCCCCAGCTGGAGGCCACGCTGCCGGCCGTCGTGGTGGATCGACGCCGGAGCCGCGTGCAGCCCCGACACCGCCGACCACCGGGCCTCGCGCGACCTACCGTCTCCCCAGCCCACGTCGAGCGGCTCCCCCACCGGCAGCACGACCGTGAGCGTCGTGCCGGGCAACCCCCGGTGCACCCCCGCCGCACCCAGGTCGACGTCGTAGGCCACGAAGGAGGTGACGTACGCCGCCAGCACCCTCGGCACGGCCGACATGCTTCGACCCTATCGACAGCCCGTGGCCGGGATCACAGCTCGGTCGTGTCGAGGAGGATGCCGAGCTCGTCGAGGGTGAGGTCGCGGAGCTCGCCGGACTTGAGCTGGCCGAGCCGCACCGGGCCGATGCGGGTGCGGGTGAGGCGGGTGACGGGGTGGCCGACGTGCTCGAGGAGCCGCCTGACGATGCGGTTGCGGCCCTCGTGGATGACCAGCTCGACGATGGTCTTGCCGGTGCCGTGCTGCACGATGCGGTTGCGAGTGACCGTGACCGGGCCGTCGTCGAGGGTCACGGTGCCGAGCAGGTTGCGCAGGGTGGCCTTGGTGACCTCACCGGTGACCTCGGCGATGTAGGTCTTGTCCACTTCGTAGGACGGGTGGGCGAGCCGCTGCGCGAAGTCGCCGTCGTTGGTGAGGATCAGCAGCCCGGAGGTGTCGGTGTCGAGCCGCCCGACGTGGAAGAGCCGCTCCGGCCGGTCAGCCACCACGTCGGACAGGGTGCGACGGCCCTCGGGGTCGGACATCGTGGAGACGACGCCGCGCGGCTTGTTGAGCGCGAGGTAGACGTGCGGGGAGACCGGGGGCAGCCGTTTGCCCTCGACCCGGATCACCGCAGTGGTCGGGTCGACCTTGGTGCCGAGCCGGGTGACGACCTCGCCGTCGACCGTGACGACGCCGGCGAGCATCAGCTCCTCACAGCGGCGGCGCGAGGCCACCCCGGACTGGGCGAGCAGCTTCTGGAGCCGGACCAACCCGTCGTCGTCGGTCGCGATGTCCTCCGACGGGGTGCTCACGTGGGCTCGGTGCCGCCGTCGGGCTCACTGCTCGGCCCCGGCTCCGGGGTCTCCGGGTGCGGGTGGCTCGCGAGCCCCTCGAGCTGGTCCTCCATGTCGGCCAGGTCGGGGAGGTAGGGAGCCAGCTCGGGCAGCTCGTCGATCGACTCGACGCCGATCCGCTCGAGGAAGTAGCTCGTGGTCCGGTAGAGGTGAGCGCCCGTCGTCGCGTCGTCGCCTGCCTCCTCGACCAGGCCACGGGTGAGCAGCGTCCGCATCACGCCGTCCACGTTGACGCCGCGGATCGCCGAGACCCGGGCCCGCGACACCGGCTGCTTGTAGGCGACCACGGCGAGCGTCTCCAGGGCCGCCTGGGTGAGCCGGGCCTGCTGGCCCTCGAGCACGAACGCCTCGACGACGCCGGCGTACTCCTCACGTGTGTAGTAGCGCCAGCCGCCTGCGACGTTGCGCAGGTCGAACCCGCGGCCCTGCTCGGCGTACTCCTCCGCGAGCAGCTGCAGCTCGGAGACGACCTCCTCGACCGGGTAGCCGACGGCGGTCGCGAGCGACACGGCGTCGAGGGGCTGGTCGGCCACCATCAGCACGGCCTCCAAGGAGCCGCGCAGCTCCGCGAGGGGTACGTCGACCAGGGTGCCCTGGCTCTCGGCCCCGTCGTGCTGGCTGGTGTCCGGCTCGCTCACGGTCGTCATTGTGCCTCCGGGGTCTGTGCGTCGGCACCTGAGTCGGCCGTCGGCTCGGGCTGGGCCTCTGGCGCCACCTCGGCCTCGACCGGTCCGCCGTCGAACTCGTCGGTCACCAGGTCGTCGACGTCCGCCTCGTCGTCGCCGGTCCAGCGGATGGTCAGCTCGCCGAGCGGTGAGACCTGGTCGAAGCCGACCGCGCCCTCGCGGAACAGCTCGAGCAGCGACAGGAACCTCGCCACCGTGGTCAGGGTGTCCGGCGAGTCGCCGCACAGTGCGCGGAAGGTCATCGCGCCCTGGCGGCGCAGCCGCTCGACCACGATCGCGGCCTGCTCGCGGACGCTCACCCGCGGCGCATGGATGTGCCCGAGACCGAGCTCCAGCACCGGCTTGGGCTCGAGTGCCTTGGCGGCCAGGCCCGCGAACTGCTCGAGGCCGATGCCGATGAGCACCTCCGGCAGCAGGTTGGCGAACCGTTCCTCCATCCCGACCGAGCGCGGGTGCCGCTTGGACTCCCCCGCCAGCCGCTCCTCGAGCACCGCGGCGATCCCCTTGAACGCGCGGTACTGGAGCAGCCGGGCGAAGAGCAGGTCGCGCGCCTCGAGCAGCGCGAGGTCCTCCTCGTCCTCGACGTCGCCCTGTGGCACCAGCCGCGCCGCCTTGAGGTCGAGCAGGGTGGCCGCGACCAGCAGGAACGACGAGGTCTGGTCGAGGTCCCACCGCGCGGGGTGTCCGGGCGAACCGGCCGCCTTCACGTGTGCGATGAACTCGCTCGTGACCGTGGCGAGCGCGACCTCGGTGATGTCGAGCTTGTGCTTGGAGATCAGGCTCAGCAGCAGGTCGAAGGGGCCCTCGAAGTTGTCGAGCCGCACCTCGAAGCCGGCCGACTCGGCTGCCTCGGCGGGCTCCAGCTCAGTGATCGTCATGCCTTTCCGGGGTCCCTGCGGAAGCGCTCGGCCTCCGCGCGGAGCGCTCCCTCGGAGCGCTTTCGTGGGGTGATCATTCCTCGGTGAGGCGACGGACCAGTGCGCTCGACTCGCCGTTCTGCTCGAGGTCGGCGAGGACCAGGTGCAGCGCCTCGCGGACCACGCGGCCACGATCAACGGCCAGGCCGAACTCGGCTCGCAGCGCCAGCCGGGCGTGCTCGAGGTCGAGCAGCTCCTGGGCGGTGACGTAGACCGTCATCTTCTCGTCGTGCTTGACCCGGCCGCTGGGCTTGCGCGGGGCGTCGGGCTCGGGCTGGTCGGGTACGGCGCGGACGGGCCCGCGCGCCCCCCGGGCGTGTGAGGCCTTCTCCTCCTCGGTGGCTCGGAAGAGGTCGTCGGCGGACGGCAGGCTCACTCGTCGGGCCATCGGCTCAGCACCTCCTTGGCGAGCTGGCGGTAGGCGTCGGCACCGGCGGACGAGCTGGCGTAGGTCGTGATCGGCTCGCCCGCGACCGTCGAGTCGGAGAACTTCACGGTCCGGCGGATCACCGTGTGGAAGACCGTGTCACCCCACGCCTGCACCAGCCGCTGCATGACCTCGCGGCTGTGCAGGGTGCGCCCGTCGAACATGGTGCCGAGCACGCCGTCGATCCGCAGGCGCGGGTTGAGCCGCTCCTTGACCTTGTCGATGGTGCCCTTGAGGAGGGCGACGCCGCGCAGCGCGAAGTACTCGCACTCCAGCGGCACGATCACCCCGTCAGAGGCGGTCAGGGCGTTGACGGTGAGCAGGCCCAGCGAGGGCTGGCAGTCGATGAGGACGACGTCGTAGTCCTCCAGCGCCGGGGCGAGGACCCGCATCAGGGTCTGCTCGCGGCCCACCTCGTGGACCAGCTGCACCTCGGCGGCCGACAGGTCGATGTTGGACGGGAGCAGATCCATGCCCGGCACGCCCGAGGGCACCACCACGTCGTGCAACGTCACGTCGGCCTGCATCAGCAGGTTGTAGACCGTGAGGTCCATCTCGTGGGGGTTGAGCCCCAGGCCGACCGACAGCGACCCCTGCGGGTCGAAGTCGACCAGCAGCACCTTCCGGCCGTACTCGGCCATCGAGGCGCCCAGGTTGATCGTGGTCGTGGTCTTGCCGACGCCGCCCTTCTGGTTGCACATCGCGACGACCCGCGCGTTGCCGTGGGTGGTGAGCGGCCTGGGCTCCGGGATCACCGGCATCGGACGGCCGGTGGGGCCGATGGCGCCGATGGTGGCTTGGACGACGGGCGGCTCGGGGTCGGGCTCGCGCCGCAGCAGGGGAAGGGGTTCGGTCACGGGGCTCTCTGTCACGGGGGAAGTGGTGGCGGGGGACGTGGCGGGGGATGTGGCGGGGGATGTGGCGGGGTGAGCGGTCACGGGGGCGCTGAGCTCGGTCGGGGTCGGCTCGGCCGCAATGGGCTCGGTTCGGGATGGGCTCGGCGGCATCGGGCTCGGCGACGACGGGCGCTGGGGGCGGAGGAGGCGGCGGTGGGTTCGAGACCATCGGCGGCATCTCCGGCGCCGCCGAGCCTCGTCCGAACCGTGCTCCGAACCGGTGCCCGCGATCGCTCATCGAAGTCCTCCGCCCTGGGTGCTGTGCTCTGCTGGCTTCGAGAGCAAACCTAATTTGTCGACACAGCGACTTGTGGCCGACGCGCCCGGACTCTAGGTCCGGCTCTTGATGGGAACAAGGGGAACCAGGGATACCCCCAAGCCCAGCTCAAATCTGTGGAGGGGCGGTGGTTTCCGTCGCGCTTGCCTGCACAGGATCCGCCGCCCTGTGCACTCACCTGTGGAGAGATCGGGCTCGCGAACAGCTACTCGAGGAGATCCTGGTAGTCGGCGTGCCGGTCGATCCAGCCCTTGATGAACGCGCAGCGTGCGACCACCTTGCGACGGCCGTCCGCACGGACGGCGTCGAGCGCACCCCTCGCCAGGGCCGACCCCACGCCCTTGCCCTCGAAGGCGTCGTCCACCTCGGTGTGGGTGAACACGATGAGGTCGTCGGCCGCGTCGTAGTACGCCGACCCGGCCAGCTCGCCGTCCACGCGCGCCTCGAACCGCTTCTCGGCCTCGTTGTCCCTCACCTGCACGTCGGTCATCCCACGAGCCTAGTGTTCTGTCAGGCAGGTCAGCGCGCTCAGGGCGGGCCTCGCCGGAGGCTGGAGGGCTGGCGTCGGGTCAGCCACCCAGACGCCGCATCGACTCGGTCGCCAGGACCAGCTCGCCCGCCTCGTCCGAGGCGTCGAGGTCGACCACCCCCTCGATCACCCAGTCGTGGTGTCCCTCGGGGTCGCTGAGCGTCTGCCGGACCCGCCACGTCCGGCCCTCGACGTCCACGTGCAGCAGGGCCGGTCCGCGGGCATCGGCGTCGAGGCCGACCCGGTCGTGCTCCTCGTAGTAGGCCTCGATCGCCTCGTCCCACCGCGACCGGGTCATCCTCACCTCCCCGGGCGGTTCGGTCCGGTCGGCGGCGGCGCGCTCCAAGGCCATGAGCCCGTCGAGGTCGTCGCGGGCGACGAGGTCCACCCGGCGCCACATCGCGTTGCGGATCATCACCTTGAAGGCGCGGTCCTGCTTGGAGATGGGACGGGGCGACGTCGGCTGCACGTGGGCCGCGAGCTCGGCGGCCCGCCGGGCGACCGCCTCGGGGTCGGTGAGCGCCTCCCACTCGTCGAGGAGCGAGGAGTCGGTCTGCCGGATCGTCTCGCCCAGCCACTCAGAGAGGTCCTCGAGCTCGGGCGTGCGATGCGCCTCGGGCACCGTCTGGCGGATGGTCCGGTAGGCGTCGGTGAGGTAGCGCAGCACCAGCCCCTCCGACCGGGCCAGCTGGTAGCGGCTGACGAAGTCGGTGAAGCTCATCCCCTGCTCGTACAGCTCGCGCACGATCGACTTGGGTGCCAATGCGTCCTCGCGCAGCCACGGGTGGCTCTCGCGGTAGAGCGCGTACGTCGCCTCGAGCAGCTCGGCCAGCGGCTGCGGCCACGTGATCTGGTCGAGGAGCGCCATCCGCTCCTCGTACTCGATGCCGTCGGCCTTCATCTCGTTGACGGCCTCGCCGCGGGCGGCGTACTGCTGGGCGAAGAGGATCTGCCGCGGTCCCTCGAGGACCGACTCGATGACGGAGACGATGTCGAGGGTGTGCTCCTCCGCCTCGGGGTCCAGCACGTCGAGCGCCGCGAGGGCGAAGTGGGCCAGCTCCTGGTTGAGGGCGAAGTCCTCGGGCAGGTCGACGGTCAGGACGTAGCGCCGCCCGAACTCGTCGAGCTCGTCGAGACGGGTGAGCGTGCCCGACTGCAGCAGGCTGCGGGCCAGCCGGAGCGCGCGGCGCGCGAGCCGACGCTGCTCGCGCTCGGTCTCGTGGTTGTCGGTGAGGATCCGCCGGAGCACCGGGAAGGCGTCCTCCTCGCGGCCAAGGACGTTGATCAGCATCGAGTTGTCGACACGCATCCGCGAGACCAGGGGCTCGGGCACTCCCGTGACCAGCCGGTCGAAGGTCTGCTCGGTCCACACCACCGTCCCCTCGGGCGGCTTGCGCAGCTGGGCCTTGCTCTTCCGCTTGGCCTGCTTCTCCACGCTCATGGCGGCGTTCTTGGCGTCCGCCTTGGCCTTCGCCTTCGCGTTCTCGATGGTGTGCTCGGGCGCCTGGACCACGACGAAGCCGGCGACGTCGAAGCCGGCCCGCCCCGCGCGTCCGGCGATCTGGTGGAACTCCCGGATCCGCAGCACCCGGCTGCGGTTGCCGTCGTACTTGGCCAGGGCGGTGAACAGCACGGTCCGGATCGGGACGTTGATACCGACGCCGAGGGTGTCGGTGCCGCAGATGACGGTCAGCAGCCCGGCCTGGGCGAGCTGCTCGACGAGGCGTCGGTAGCGCGGCAGCAACCCGGCGTGGTGGACGCCGATCCCCCGGCGCAGCAGCTTGGCCAGGGTCTTGCCGAAGCCGGCCCCGAACCGGAACCCGGCCAGCCGCTCCTTCAGCTCCTCGGCCACGACGATCCCCAGCTTGGCGTTGAGCAGCCCCGTCGCGTGCTCGACGGCGTCCTTCTGGGTGAAGTGCACGACGTAGACCGGGGCCTGGTGGGTGAGCACCAGCTCCTCGAGCGTCTCGGGCAGCGGGGTGAGCGCCCAGGTGAAGGTCAGGGGCACCGGTCGCTCGGCGTCCGCGACCAGCGCGGTCTCGCGGCCGTTGCGGCGCGACAGGTCGGCGGCGAGGTCGGTGACGTCCCCGAGAGTGGCGGACATCAGGACGAACTGCGCCTGCGGCAGCTCGATGAGCGGCACCTGCCAGGCCCAGCCGCGGTCCGGCTCGGCGTAGTAGTGGAACTCGTCCATCACGACCAGCCCCACGTCGGCGCTCGCCCCTTCCCGCAACGCGATGTTGGCCAGGATCTCGGCGGTGCAGCAGATGATGGGGGCATCGGCGTTCACCGACGCGTCACCGGTCAGCATCCCGACGTCCGCGGCGCCGAAGACCGAGCAGAGGTCGAAGAACTTCTCGTTGACCAGGGCCTTGATCGGTGCGGTGTAGTAGGTGACCTGGTCGCGGGCCAGGGCCGCCGCGTGCGCCGCCACCGCGACGAGCGACTTGCCCGACCCGGTGGGCGTCGCGAGCACGACGTTGGCCCCGCCCAGCAGCTCGATGACCGCCTCGTCCTGATGGGGGTAGAGCTCCAGCCCCTGCTCGGTCGCCCAGTCCACGACCGCGGCGTACACGTCGTCAGGGCTGTCGCCCGCCGTGACCTTGAGGAGTGTCATGGGGTGCGGTGCCCCGGTGTCGGAGTCACCGGGGCCCCGGTGACTCTGTCACTTCCTGGGCAAGATCTCCCCCGGGAAGTGCAGGAGTCCCCGGGGCCCCGGTGACTCCTGCACCGGTCGCTCACTCCCGAGCCCGGGGGTGCGCGCTGGCGAACACCTCGCGCAGGCTGTCGACGGTGACCAGCGTGTAGACCTGCGTGGTGGTCACCGACGCGTGGCCGAGCAGCTCCTGGACGACGCGTACGTCGGCACCACCGTCGAGGAGATGGGTCGCGAACGAGTGGCGCAGCGTGTGCGGCGAGACGTCCTTGGTGACTCCGGCGCGCTCGGCGGCCTTGGTCAGGACCGCCCAGGCCGACTGCCGGGAGAGCCGGCCACCACGCGCGTTGAGGAACATGCCCGGCGTCCCCTTGCCGGTGGAGACGAGCTCGGGCCGGCCGCGGACCAGGTAGGCGTCGACGGCGGCCAGCGCGTAGGAGCCGACCGGCACGATCCGCTGCTTGCCGCCCTTGCCGCGCAGCAGCACCGTCTGGTCGACGGTGTCGAGGTCGTCGACGTCGAGGCCGACCGCCTCCGAGATCCGCGCGCCGGTGCCGTAGAGCAGCTCCAGCAGCGCTCGGTCGCGCAGCGCCAGTGTGGTGCCGGGCGAGCCGGCGGCCTCGAGGATCGCCTCCACCTCGGCCAGCGGCAGCGCCTTGGGCAGCCGCTTGGCCGGGGCCGGCGGCTTCACACCGCTGGCCGGGTCCGCCGTCGACAGGCCGTCGGCCAGCGCGAACTTGTGGAACCCCCGCACGGCGACCACGGTCCGCGCCGCCGACGACGAGCCCAGCGGCGGGTGCTCGGTGTCCCCCTCGCGGAGCGCCACGAGGAAGCCCGTCACCGTTGCCTCCTTGACGTCGTCGAGGCCGGCGACCCCCACCCGGTCGAGGTGCTCGAGGTAGCGGCGCAGGTCGCGGCGGTAGGACGTGAGCGTGTTGGCGGCGAGGCCGCGCTCGACCGCGAGGTGGTCGAGATAGGTGCGGACCGCCCGCGCGAGCTCCGAGGTGGGAGTCACGGGGGCGGGCGCGGTGTCGATGGCTACGCCAGCACCTCGTCGGGGCCCAGCGCATCGATGCCGACCGCCTCGCCGACCGGCTTGTTGGTCAGCCGGCCCGCGTGGGTGTTGAGCCCGAGCGCCAGGCTGCGGTCGGCCCGGCAGGCGTCCTGCCAGCCCTTGTCGGCAAGCGCCACGGCGTAGGGCAGCGTGGCGTTGGTCAGGGCGTACGTCGAGGTGTTGGGCACGGCGCCGGGCATGTTGGCCACGCAGTAGAACGTCGAGTTGTGCACCTGGTAGGTCGGGTCGGCGTGGGTCGTGGCGTGGCTGTCCTCGAAGCAGCCGCCCTGGTCGATGGCGATGTCGACCAGCACCGAGCCGGGCTTCATCCGGCTGACCAGGTCGTTGGAGACCAGCTTGGGGGCGGCCGCGCCGGGGATCAGCACCGCGCCGATCACCATGTCGGCCTCCATCACCTGCTGCTCCAGCGCCAGCTTGCTGCTGGCCAGGCCGTGCACCCGGTTGTTGTAGCGCCAGAAGGACATCCGCAGCTTGTCGAGGTCGGTGTCGAGGAGCGTGACGTCGGCGCCCATGCCGAGCGCGATGTTGGCGGCGTTCTGCCCGCTCACGCCGGCGCCGATGATGACGACCTTGGCGTTGGCGACACCGCCGACACCGCCCATCAGCACACCGCGGCCGCCCTGCGCCTTCATGAGCGAGTAGGCACCGACCTGAGGCGCCAGGCAGCCCGCCACCTCCGACATCGGGTAGAGCAGCGGCAGCCCGCCCGAGGGCAGCTGGACCGTCTCGTAGGCGATGCCGGTGATCTTGCGGTTGATCAGCTCCTCGGTGAGCGGCTTGTCGGCGGCCAGGTGGAGGTAGGTGAACAGCACCAGTCCCTCCCGCATCCGGCCGTACTCCTCCGCCACGGGCTCCTTGACCTTGAGCACCATGTCGACGCCGCCCTCGGTCCCCCACGCCTCCTCGGCCGTGTCGACCATCGTGGCGCCGGCGGCGATGTACTCGCCGTCATCGATCGACGACCCGACGCCCGCATCCTTCTGGATGACGACCTCGTGGCCGTGGGCCACCAGCTCGTGCACGCCGATCGGCGTGATGGCGACGCGGTACTCGTGGTTCTTGACTTCGCTCGGGACACCCACCTTCATGATGCCGACCCTAGTGGCTGGGTCTGTCGCCGCCGACGAGCCCCCGCTGTGACGCCGTGAGCACCGCGAGGAGCACCGGCGCGTCGCGCACCCGGCCGTCGAGGCAGGCGGCCAGCAGCTCGGCGTACGGCACCCAGAGCGTCTCCATGTCCGCCTCCTCGTGAGCGGGCGTGAAGTCGCCCCGATCGGCCTCGTGGAGCCCCCGGGCCAGGAAGTAGTGGATCAGCTCGGTGGTGATGCCGGGCGAGCTGTACGCCGAGACCAGCGGCAGCCAGTCGCCCGCCGCGAGCCCGGCCTCCTCGAGCAGCTCCCGCTCGGCCGCCGCCTGAGGCTCCTCCCCCTCGACGTCCAGCAGCCCGGCAGGCAGCTCGAGCATCCTCATGCCGGCAGGGTGGCGGTACTGGCGCAGGCAGAACACCCGCTCGTCCTCGTCGACGGCGAGGATCACCACGGCGCCGGGGTGCTCGAGCACCACCCGCGTGAACGGCTCCTCGTCGGGCGTGTCCGGGTGCCGCACCCGGTCAGACCTCAGCGCGAACGGGAGCGAGGAGCGGTAGAGGTCCTCGCTGCTCTCGACCGGCCAGCCCTCCGCGACATCCGCCACCTCATGCGCCACCCGGCGGAGGTTACCGTTCCACACATGTCCGACCCGGAGCCCGCCGCCGGCCCAGCCAGCCTCACCGAGACCGAGGCCCGCGATCGAGCCGCGCTGATCGCGGTGGAGCGCTACGACATCAACGTCGACATGCGCGAGCTGCTGGAGGGGCAGCGCTGGCTGGCGACCTCCTCGATCACCTTCGGCTGCCGGACCCCCGGCGCCGCGACCTTCGTCGACATCGTCGGCGAGCTGGTCTCGGCGCGCCTCAACGACGTCGAGCTCGACCTCTCGACCCACGTCGCCGGCCGGCTGCCGCTCCCCTCGCTCGCCGAGGACAACGTGCTGGTCATCTCCTCGGTGCAGGCCGAGACCGCTTCCGGAGACGCGATCCTGCGCAGCGTCGACCCGCAGGACAAGCTCGTCTACGTCTGGAGCTCGTTCGAGCCGGACGGCGCCCGGCGCGCATGGGCCTGCTTCGACCAGCCCGACCTCAAGGCGGTGCACGGCTTCCAGGTGAGCGCGCCCTCGGAGTGGACCGTCCTGAGCAACTGTGCCCCGGACGTCGTGCTCGATCGCGACGACGGTGGTCGGCTGTGGGTCTTCGAGGACACCCCGCGCCTCTCGACGTACGTCGTGGTGGTCAACGCCGGCCCGTTCCACGAGCTCCGAGAGCAGCGTGGTGACCACAGCCTGGGGCTCTACTGCCGCCAGTCGCTGAGACCCTTCCTCGAGCGCGACGCCGAGGAGCTGTTCACCGTCACCGAGCAGGGGCTCGCGTTCTTCGCCGAGCGGTTCGCCATGCCGTTCCCCCAGGAGCGCTACGACCAGGTCTTCGTGCCGGACTTCGGCGGCGCCATGGAGAACTGGGGCTGCGTCACCTTCACCGACGCCGCGTTGCACCGCCGGCCGCCCACCTACTCCGAGCGGGCCTGGCGGGCCCTGGGCGTGCTCCACGAGATGGCGCACATGTGGTTCGGCGATCTCGTGACCATGCGCTGGTGGGACGACCTCTGGCTCAACGAGGCGTTCGCGTCGTTCGCCTCGACGTGGGCCTCGGGCGCTGCGACGGAGTTCAGCGACGCCTGGGCGACCTTCCTCGCCGATGAGCAGCGCTCGGCGTACCAGCAGGACATGAGCCCGGCCAGCCACCCGATCCGCACCGCGGTGCCCGACGTGGACCACGCGTTCGCCAGCTTCGACGCCATCACCTACTACAAGGGCCAGGCGGTGCTGGCGCAGCTGATGGCCTACGTCTCGGAGGAGACCTTCGTGAGCGGGCTGCGGAGCTACTTCCGCGACCACGCGTGGGGCAACGCCGAGCTCAGTGACCTGATGAGTGCGATCGGGACGGCGGCGGGCGAGGACCTCGCCGACTGGACGGCCGGCTGGCTGGACCGCCCCGGCACCGACACGCTCAGCCTGGTCAACGGCGCGCTGCTCACCTCCAGTCCCGACGGCGGCGAGCCGCGCCGCCACGCCCTGCGCATCGGCTCGTACGTGAAGAGCGAGGGCGGGCTGCAGCGGAAGGCGCTGCTCGACGTCGTCACGACCGGCACCACGACGTTCATCCCGGATCTTCCGGTCGCCGACCTCCACCTCCTCAACGACGGCGACTGGACCTTCGCCACCCTGCGCGCCGAGGAGTCGTCACTGCAGGTGATGCTCGCCGACGTCGCCCAGCTCGACGACCCCGTCAACCGGGCCGTCGTGGTGACCACCGCGTGGGACATGCTCGCGAAGGGCGAGCTCTCGACAGGCGACTTCCTCGACTGCGCCCTCACGATGCTCGCGACCGAGCCGAGCCCGGGAGTGGTCGAGCCGTTCTTCGCGCTGGCGCTGAAGGCCGCCGAGCAGTGGAGCCCTGCCGTGCTCGTGCCGCGACGGCTGGCGCGGGTGGCCGAGGTGGCCGCGGCGCGCGCCGACGAGCCCGACCACCGCACGCCGGCCCTGCAGACGCTGGCCTGGTCGGCCACGTCGCCGGAGCACTTCGCGATCCTCGACGAGGCGGCCGCCGACGACATCGACCTCGCGTGGCGGGCCGTGGTGCGCCGCGCGTCGCTCGGACGCTACGACGAGGCCGCCGTGGAGGACCTCCTCGCCCGCGACCCCGACCCGGAGGCCCACCTGCGCGCGTGGGGCGTGTCCGCCGCCCGCCCGCTCGAGGAGGCCAAGGCCGAGGCGTGGACCCATGTCTGGGTGGAGCGAGCGGTGCCCTCCGGCTTCCCGGTGGTCGAGTTCGCGCAGTGCTTCTGGCGCCCGGTCCAGCACGAGCTGATGGTCCCCTGGGCGCACCGCTACCTCGACGAGCTCAGCAACCTCTCGGGCGGCGGCCTGCTGGCCCTGAGCGGCCTGGTCCGGCACATGCGGCCGACGACCTGCGACGAGGCGTGGCTGGAGCGCGCCCAGGACCTCGTCGACGGTGACGACCTCTCGCCGGCCATCCGCAACGTGCTGCGACTGGCCCTCGACGACCTGACCAGGGTCCTCGACGCCCGCACGTAGTGCGGGCATCGGTGACCCGCCAGTTCGTGATGCCCGCGCCCGAAGGGCCCGCGCCGTCACGAAGTGACGGGTCGCCGCACGTGGCACTCAACCCCCGAGGACGCCGGCCTGGACCGATGCACGTCGGCGCCGCAGTCGCGCGCACCGTCCGTCGTGCTCAGTCCTCGACCTCGACGACCACGCGCCGCAGCCCGGTCTCGTCGATCGGGAAGCGCAGCTCCTTCTGGCGCTCGATGGCGGCACCGACCAGCCCCTTGAACAGGGGGTGCGGCCGGGTCGGGCGCGAGCGCAGCTCGGGGTGGGCCTGGGTCGAGATGTAGTAGGGGTGCTCACCACGCGGGAGCTCGACGAACTCGACGAGGTTGTTGTCCGGCGAGGTGCCGGAGAAGACCAGCCCCGACTCCTCCAGGGTGTCGCGGTAGGCGTTGTTGACCTCGTAGCGGTGCCGGTGGCGCTCGTCGATCTGCTCGGCGCCGTAGACCTCGCGGGCGATCGATCCGGGCTTGAGCAGGGCCGGGTAGAGGCCGAGCCGCATGGTGCCGCCCAGGTCGCCGGCACCTTCGACGTAGGCGAGCTGCTCCTCCATCGTCGCGATCACCGGCTCCGGGCTGTCGGGGTCGAACTCGGTGGAGTCGGCCTTCTCGAGGCCGGCGACGTTGCGGGAGTACTCGATCACCATGCACTGCAGTCCGAGGCAGAGGCCCAGCGTCGGGATCCGGTTGGTGCGGGCGTAGTTGAGGGCGCCGATCTTGCCCTCGAGGCCGCGCACGCCGAAGCCGCCCGGGACGCAGATCGCGTCGACGTCGTGCAGGTGGCGGGAGGCGCCCTCGTGGGTCTCGCACTCGTCGGAGGGGATCCAGCGGATGTCGACCTCGGCCTCGTGCGCGAAGCCGCCGGCCCGCAGGGCCTCGGCCACCGACAGGTAGGCGTCGTGGAGGTCGACGTACTTGCCGACCAGCGCGATCGTGACCTCCTCCTTGGGGTGGTGCACCCGCCGGAGCAGGTCGTCCCAGACCGTCCAGTCGACGTCTCGGAACGGCAGCCCGAGGCGGCGAACGAGGTAGGCGTCGAGCCCCTGCCGGTGCAGCACCTTGGGGATGTCGTAGATCGACGGCGCGTCTGGAGCGGTGACCACGGCCTCCTCGTCGACGTCGCACATCAGCGAGATCTTGCGCTTGATCGAGTCGGGCAGCTCGCGGTCGGCGCGGCAGACGACGGCGTCGGGCTGGATGCCGACCTGGCGCAGCGCGGCGACGGAGTGCTGGGTCGGCTTGGTCTTCAGCTCGCCGGACGGGCCGATGTAGGGGACCAGCGAGATGTGCAGGAAGAAGCAGTTGTCGCGGCCGATGTCGTGGCGCACCTGCCGGGCCGCCTCGAGGAACGGCAGCGACTCGATGTCACCCACCGTGCCGCCCACCTCGGTGATCACGACGTCGATGTGCTCGCCGTCGGAGGTGGTGCCACCCATCGCGAGGATGCGTTCCTTGATCTCGTTGGTGATGTGCGGGATCACCTGGACCGTGTCACCGAGATAGTCGCCGCGCCGCTCCTTGGCGATCACCTCGGAGTAGACCTGCCCGGTCGTGACGTTGGCGATCTGACCGAGGTCGGTGTCGAGGAACCGCTCGTAGTGGCCGATGTCGAGATCGGTCTCGGCCCCGTCGTTGGTCACGAAGACCTCGCCGTGCTGGAACGGGTTCATCGTCCCCGGGTCGACGTTGAGATAGGGGTCGAGCTTCTGCATGGTGACGTGCAGTCCGCGCGACCGGAGGAGCCGGCCGAGGCTGGAAGCCGTGAGCCCCTTGCCGAGCGAGGAGGCGACGCCTCCGGTGACGAACACATGCTTGGTCGGCATGGGGGGCTTCATGGACCTCCATGCTATCCGAGAGGTACGACGCCGTCAGATCCCGACGCACCGAAAGAGCCGGTCGTTCCCGAGAAGACGGCCTGCATGGCCAGCACGGCGGTCACCTGGCCGATGGTGGTCTCGATGCCGTCGACGGTCGAGACGGCCCCGGTCAGCTCGCTCTCGCGCAGCGCGGCGAGCTCACCGCCGTCGGCGGAGTCCACGTCACCGACCACGACCACCCCCGCGGCGTTGTGCGCGATGCCGCTGGTCAGCCCCGAGAGGACGGTGCGGGTCGCCAGGCTCACCTCCTCGCCCTCCTCGCCGGGCGGCAGCACGACGAGCACCAGAGGTGCGTTGCGGACGTCCTGGGGCGAGGTGAGCAGCTCCGCGCCGGCCAGGCTCTCGCGGACCGACACGGCCGCGAGGTCGGCCCGCACCGAGGAGGCCTGGGTGGTCGACATCGCGACGCCGAGGAGCTGCCCCAGCCGCTCGTAGGTCGGAGCGGTCGCCTCGACCCGGGGGTCGACGAGCTGGGCGGTCAGCTGGTTGCCGAGCTCGTCGACCGACGCCTTCTCGGCCGCGTCGACCAGCTTGTCGCCCGCGATGTAGGTGCCGGTGATCGCGCCGCCCGCGGAGATGATCTGCGCCTGCAGCTCCTTGATCTGGGCGGTCCGGGCTCCGGGCAGCGCCAGGATCGCGGCCGCGTGACCGGCGAGGCCGCCGGCGTAGAGGCGCGGGGCACCCGTGCCCGCGAAAGCGTCAGCGAACTCGGCCAGGTCGTCCGACACCGGCGCCGACTCCTCGGTGGCCGAGGCGCTCGGCTGCTCGTCGCCCGGGTCGTCATCGCCGTCGCCGGCCAGCAGGCCGCCCCCGAGCGCGATGCCGACCGCGAGGGCGAGGAAGACCGCCACGAGCGAGGCGACGTGCTGGCGCAGCGGGATCATGGCTTTTCGGGGTCCCCTCGGAAGCGCGCGAACGCCGCGCGGAGCGCTCTACTCAGACGGTTGTGTGGGGTTCTCATGTGAGTCCCCCCAGGTAGTGGACGATGTCGTGCGCCCAGTCCTGGCCCACCGGCGTGACCGCGATCGCGGCCAGCAGGGCGACCAGCCCGGCGAGGAGGACCGGGAAGACCTGCAGCGCGCCGGGCCGACCCGTGTAGAGGGTCCGGACCGTCTCGGCGTCGACGAGCCGGTCCCCGATCTTGAGCCGGGTCGCGAAGCTGCTCGCGCGCACGGCCCGCTCGCCGTCCAGGAACTGGTCGAGCCGGACGTGCAGCCCGACACCGACGACCAGCGTCGCGCCGCCTCGGTCGGCCAGCAGCAGTCCGACGTCCTCGGCACTCGCCGCGGTGTCCACGATCAGCGGCGGGCCCGCCACCGCCTCGATGGTCGCCTGCTCGTCGAGGCTGGAGCCGCGCGGCGCGACCAGCACGACGTCGGCGGCCACCCGGAGGGCATCGGCCGACGGGACACTGCGCGGGTCGCCGGCGGTGACCACCACGACGTCGGGAGCCCAGCTCCGGCCGATCAGGTCGTCGGCGGAGACGCCCACGGCGATGACCACCGGCGCCTGCTCGCGCACGAACGGGCCGATCGCCTGCAGGTCCGCATGGTCGGCCGCCCCCACGACGACGACCGCTCGGCCGGTGATCCGAGTGGTCAGCTCGGGGAGCCCCCGGCCGTTGAGCAACAGGTCGTGCTCGCGCCGGAGGAACTCCCTGGTGGTGTGGCTGAGCGTGTCGAGCTGGACGATCAGCCCGCTGCGGGCCTGGTCCATCTCGCTGTGCACCTGGTCGAGGTCGACGGCGCGGCCCCTGGCGAGCTCCTCTGCCTGGCCGTCCGGCAGGACGGCGAACACCACCCCGTCGTTGACCCGGATGGGCAGGTTGTCCGTGATGCGGTCGACGCCCTCCTTGCCGACCTGGTCGACCAGCACGACGCCGGCCTCGGCGAGCACCTCCGGACCGAGGTTGGCGTAGCGGCCCGAGATCATCGGGGCGGCGTTCACCACGCCGCGGACCCCGGCCTCGACGAGCGCGGTCGCGGTGTCGCGGTCGAGGTCGACGTGGTCGAGCACCGCGATGTCACCGGGGCGCAGACGCGGGAGCACCGCCGAGGTCGGCTTGCCGACCCGGGCGATCCCTGTGACACCGGGTCGAGCGAGCGCCGCCTTTCGCGCGTTGAACTTCATCTCACCCCCAACGTCTGCGCTCGGAAGGGCAAGCCGCGCGGAGCTGGCGCTACCACTGGATCCCCCGTGAACATTCTGTGCTGAGTGTGTCAGGCCAGCGCCCGTGCGGGGGCCGCCACCTGCAGGAGCTCACGAGCATGCGCGAGCGCCGTGTCGGACTCCGACATGCCGGCCAGCATCCGGGAGAGCTCCCTCTCGCGGGCCTCGTCGTCGAGCAAGGTCAGCCCGGAGCTGGTCACCGAGCCGTCGCTGGCCTTCTCGACGAGGACGTGGCGGTCGGCGAACGCCGCGACCTGGGGCAGGTGGGTCACCACCAGCACCTGCGCGGTGCGGGCGAGCTGGGCCAGCCTCCGGCCCACCTCGACCGCGGCGGTGCCACCCACCCCGGCATCGACCTCGTCGAAGACGAACGTCGGCACCGGGCTGGTGCCGGCCAGGGCCACCTCCAGGGCGAGCATGACCCTGGACAGCTCGCCGCCCGAGGCGCCCTTGTGCAGCGGCCGCGGCTCGGAGCCGGTGTTGGCGGCCAGCAGGAACTCGACCTCGTCGACGCCGCTCGCGGTCGCGCGGAGCCAGCGCTTGGCGACCCTGAGTGGGCTGCCGCTGGGTGGCGGATCGCTCGCGGGCGGCTCGGCGTCGTGCTGGGTGACCGTGATCTGGAGCCGGGCGTCGGGCATGGCGAGCAGCGAGAGCTCGGCGGTCACCTCGTCGGAGAGCCGCGCGGCGGCCTCGCCCCGCGCGCCTGACAGGGTCTGCGCGACCTCGCCGAGCTCGGCGCGCAGCGACTGCTGCTCGGCACGCAGCGACTCGATGCGCTCATCGGTGCCGTCGAGGTCGAGCAGCCGGGTCGCGGAGGTCTCGGACCACGCCAGCACCTCCTCGACGGTCTCGCCGTACTTCCGGGTCAGCGAGGTCAGCGCCGCTCGGCGTTCGGACACGGAGGCCAGCCGGGTCGGGTCGGCGTCCACGCCCGCGGCGTAGGACGCGACGTCGGCGGCCAGGTCGGACAGCAGGTAGGTGATCTCGGCGAGCCGGTCGGCCAGGGCGCCGGCCTCCGGGTCGTGCTCGCGGACGCCCTCCAGGACGGTGCGCGCCGCCGAGGCGGCTCCGAGAGCGTCGGGATCACCCGCCTCGCTCGACAGTGCCTCACGGGCCTGCTCCGCGGCCGTGCGGAGCGCGTCGGCGAACCCCAGCCGTGCCTCGTCGGCCGCCAGCTGGGCATCCTCGCCGGGCTTGGGGCCGACCGCCTCGATCTCCCCGAGTCCGAACCTCAGCAGGTCGGCCTCCCGGGCGCGCTCACGGGCACTCGCCAGGACCTCGTCGAGCTCGCTCTCGGTCGTCTCGAGCCGCGCGTGCAACGCCCTGTAGGCCGCGGCCATGGCCAGCACCGGCTCCCCGCCGAACCGGTCGAGGGCCTCGCGCTGCGCCCGCTGGCGCAGCAGGCGGTGCTGGTCGGACTGACCGTGCACGGCCACCAGCGGCTCGGCGGTCTCGGCCAGTCGGGAGACCGGCACCGAGGCGCCGCCCACCCAGGCCCGCGAGCGCCCCTCGCTCGACACGTTGCGGGCCAGCACGACATGGTCGTCCTCGACCTCGCCACCGGCGTCGTCAACAGCCGCGCGGAACGCCTCGAGCCCGGTCGCGTCGACCACGCCCTCGACCCGCGCCGTGCCCGCACCGGTGCGCACCATGCCGCTGTCGGCCCGGCCGCCGAGCAGCAGCCCCAGAGCGGTGACCACCATCGTCTTGCCGGCGCCGGTCTCGCCGGTGATGACCGTCAGCCCCGGGCCGAGCTCGAGCCGCGAGGACTCGATCACGCCGAGCTGGCCGATCCGGATCTCCTCGAGCATCAGCCCGCACCCTCCTCGGCGCGGTGCCGGCGCTCGGCCGAGCCGCGCCAGCCCTGGACGGGGAGGTCGAACTTGGCCACCAGCCGGTCGGTGAAGGGTCCGGGGTGCAGCCGTGCCAGCCGGACCGGCCGGTCGGCTCGGCGGACCTCGATCCGGGCCCCCGGCGGCAGGTCGACCGCCCGGCGCCCGTCGCACCACAGCACGCCGGCGCCGTCGGTGCGGGCGATCACCTCGACGGCGAGCAGCGAGTCGGGGGCCACGACCAGCGGCCGGGCGAAGAGGGCATGCGCGCTGATCGGCACGATGAGCAGCGCCTCGACCCCCGGCCAGACGATCGGGCCGCCGGCGCTGAAGTTGTAGGCCGTCGAGCCCGTCGGGGTCGACAGCACCACTCCGTCGCAGCCCCAGCGCGACAGGGGGCGGTTGTCGATCTCGACGACCACCTCGATCATCCGCTCGCGGGCGGCCTTCTCGACGCTGGCCTCGTTGAGCGCGAACGTGTGGGTCACCAGCTCGCCGTCGCGGAAGGCGCGAACGTCGAGGGCCAGGCGGTCCTCCGGCGTCCACTTCCGCTCGACGATGGCCTCGATGACGTCCTCGACGTCGTCGACCTCGGCCTCGGCGAGGAACCCGACGTGCCCGAGGTTGACCCCGAGGACCGGAGTCCCGCTCCCCCACGTCACCTCGGCGGCGCGCAGGATGGAGCCGTCGCCGCCGACCACCACGGCGAGCTCACAGTCGAGGGCGAGGTCGGTCTCGCCCTGGACGATCTCGATCGGCGGGTCGTAGGACGGCGCCTCGATCCCGAGGTCAGCGGCCTCCTCGGCCAGCAGCCGGACCGTGATGCCGTGCTCGGTGAGGGCCTTGCAGAAGCTCATCGTGACGTCACGGGCCGCGTCGCGCCCCGTGTGCGACAGCAGCAGGACGCGCCGGGTCGCGGCGGGCTCCCTCTCATCGCTCACAGTCACATCTCAACCCTCTCAGACGGCACCCCCGGTGCGGGTCAGCCCCGCACGGCCGTGTGGATGTCGTCCTCGGTGACCTCCGCTGCGCCGCGGCGCAGCCACAGGAAGAACTCGACGTTCCCAGACGGCCCCGGCAGCGGGCTGGTGGCCACCGCACGCGCTCCCCAGCCGAGCGCGGTGGCCCGGTCGGCGACCGACGCGACCGCCTCGGCCCGGAGGCCGAGGTCGCGCACCACGCCACCCTTGCCGACCCGGTCCTTGCCCACCTCGAACTGCGGCTTGACCATCAGCGCCAGGTCTCCGTCGCCGTCGGTCACGCCCACCAGCGGCTCCAGCACGAGCGACAGCGAGATGAACGACAGGTCTCCCACGACCAGGTCCACCGGTCCGCCGATCAGCTCCACGGTGACTTCGCGGATGTTCGTGCGGTCGTGCACCTGCACCCGTTCATCGGACCGGAGCGACCAGGCCAGCTGGCCGTACCCCACGTCCACCGCGACGACCTCGCGGGCGCCGGCCCGCAGCAGCACGTCGGTGAACCCACCCGTCGACGCGCCGGCATCGAGGCAGCGGCGCCCGGCGACCCTCAGCCCGAGCGGCTCGAACACCGCCAGCGCCCCGGCCAGCTTGTGCCCCCCGCGGGAGACGTAGTCGGGCCGGTCCGGGTCGTCGGCCACCACGACGGCGACGTCGGTGGTCACCTGCGTGGCCGGCTTGGTCGCGGTCGACCCCGAGACCGTGACCCGGCCGGCGGTCACGAGCTCGGCGGCATGCTCGCGCGAGCGCGCGAGGCCTCGGCGGACCAGCTCGGCGTCCAGCCGCAGCCGGCGTGGTGGCACTAGTGGTCATCTCCGGAAGTTCTTCGGGTGTCCCGCACCCCGGGCACGCACCTGGCTGTGTCGGAGAAGCTCGGAAGACGACCCGGTATGCCATCGCTCCGCCGTCGTGCCATGCACGCACCCGGAGCACGGGCCACCCTCGAACAACGTTCCGGAGATGACCACTAGTCCTGCCTTCGGCTCAGAGGTGGCCGGGGTGGTCGTCGTGGCCCGGTGCCCCGTCGACGGACTCGTCGTCGCCGTCCGGGTGATCGTCGAGGGCGCGGCGCAGCTGCACCTGGGCGCTCTCGAAGACGCCCACGTGCTCCTCGATCGGCCGCTCCTCGAGCTCCTCGACGGAGCGGATCACGTCGTCGACCCGGCCAGAACCGGTGCGCACGCGCTCCGGCACCACCGGCTCGGGCTCGCCGTCGCCGGCCTGCTCGTCGGGCTCCGGAACGTCGTGCTCCGGGTCGTGCCCCGGGTCGTGCGTCGTCATGCTCGAACGCTACCCCGGCGGCGCCACGCCGTCGGTCCCCACCGGCCGGCCGGTGTCGTCGAGGTGACGCCACGCCGTCACGGCCACCACCCGCCACCAGTCGTCCACCGCCCCGCTGCCGGACAGCTCCAAGGCACCGTCGCTCGTCCGGCCCACCCAGCCGCCGAGTGAGAGTCCGTCCTCGGTCACCTCGGGCGCGGCGTGCGCGGAGTCCAGCCCGGCCAGGTCGGCCGAGACGTACGTCGGACGCAGCTCGGGCCCGGCCGCGACCAGCTCGGCCAGCCCGGACACCCCGGTGAGCACCAGCAGCGAGTCGACGCCCGCCACGTGTGCACCCTCGATGTCGGTGTCGAGCCGGTCTCCGACCATGAGCGGCCGTTCGCCGCCGCACCGGCGCACCGTCTCGTCGAGCAGTGGTCGCGACGGCTTGCCCGCCACCACCGGCTCGATGCCGGTGAACCGCTGCAGCGTCTCGACCAGCACCCCGTGACCGGGGGCGGTCCCGAAGGTGGTGGGGAACGTGAGGTCGGTGTTGGACGCCACCCACCACAACCCGTCCTTGATCCGCACTGCGGCCCGCATGATCTGGCCCCACAGCACCTCGGGTCCGTAGCCGGTCACCACCGCCTCGGCATCGTCCTCGACGCCGACCTGCACCAGACCGGCCTCGGCCACCGCGTCGGCCAGCCCCTTGCCGCCCAGCACGACGACCCGACCACCCGCGCCGACCCGGTCGGCCAGCACCCGCGCGGCCGCCTGGGCCGACGTCACGACGTCGTCCGGGCCGGCGTCGACGCCCAGCTCGCGCAGGTGCTCGGCCACCGCACCCGGAGGCCGGGACGCGTTGTTGGTGATGAACGCGATCCGCATCCCCGCGGCCCGAGCGGTCGCCACGTGGTCGGGGGCTCCGGGCACCGCGTCCGGGCCGACGTAGACCACCCCGTCGAGGTCGAGCATCGCCAGGTCGTAGCGCCGGTCCAGGGGCTCACTCGAGCTCCCCAGCATCCAGGGGGTCGTGCCACTCGTCGCCAACGCCAGTCTCCTCACGCGCACCGAACTAGAATCTGACGATGGACACCGGTGCCGTGGTCATCCCCCCGTACGTGGGGCGACCGCTGCGCCTGGCGCCGTTCCGCGGGGTCCGGCTGAACCCCCGGCGCGTGGGCGATCCGGCGTCCGGCCGTCTCTTCGCCCGACCGTACCGGGCGGTCGCCGCCCGCCTCACGCAGTGGCAGGAACGCGGGCAGCTGCGCCGCGACGAGGAGCCCGCCCTCTACCTCCACGAGTACACCACCGGCGGCCTCACCGTCCGTGGCCTGGTCGGTGCGCTCGACATCTCGCACCGCGCCAGCGGTGCCGACGACCGGGCCGTCCTCCCGCACGAGGGGATCCACCCCGTACAGGCCGACGAGCTCGCCGACCGGATGACCGAGCTGGCGCTCAACCCGGCGCCGATCCTCCTCGTGCACCGCGCGCCCGCCGAGATCCGGTCGATCGTGCACCTCGTGATGGCGGAGCCGCCCGTCGACGACTTCGTGGACCGCAACGAGCAGCGCCACCGGGTCTGGGCGATCCGGGATCCGCAGCTCCTCGGCGCCATCGACGACGGGCTGGCCCGGAGCCAGGCCCTGATCGCCGACGGTCACCACCGCTACGCGGCCTACCTGCGCATGCAGCGACGCTCGCCCGGTGGCCCGACCGACCGCGGCCTGGCCATGCTCGTCGACCAGGAGGACACCCCCCTCTTCCTGGGCCCGATCCACCGGATCCTCACCGGTGTCAGCCTGGACGACCTGGCCGCGGCCGCCGAGGTGATCGGCGCCGCCCTCGAGGTCGTGGACCGCCCGGCCGCCGTGCACGCCCTCGGCCCGGCCACCCTTGCGGCCACCGACGGCCGTCGCTGGGCCACGCTCAAGCTCCAGCTGCCGGAGGACCGGGCGGCGGTCGAGCAGCTGCACGACGACCTGGTGCCGGCCCTGCCGCGCGGCCCCCAGCGGATCGAGTACCACCACTCGGTCGAGGCGACCCTCAACCGGCTCCGCAAGGACAGCGTGGCTGTGCTCATGCCGGCCCCCGACGTCGACCTGGTCCTCAAGATCGCCGCGGACGACCGGCTCCTGCCCGAGAAGGCCACGTCGTTCCAGCCGAAGCCCAGCGTGGGCGTGCTCATCCGCTCGCTGCGCGACGAATGATCCTCCCTCCCGTCAGCTCCACCTCCACCCGAGAAGCGGTCGCACCCCCGGCCCGGAAGAACCGCCGGCGCATCGCCCCGGTCACCTCGACGACATCGCCGGCCTCCCACTTCTCGACCTGCTTCTTCAGCCGTCCCGCCCAGACGGCGCACTCGAGCGAGTCGACCCGCTGACGCGGCTTCTCCTTGCCGGGCGGCACCGCCCGCTCGACCACCACCCGCAGGCTCCACACCGTGTCCCCGCTGGGCAGCTCCCGCAGCTGGGGGTCGGCAGCCAGCCTCCCGACCAGCCGCACCTCGTTGACGGCCTCCCCGCGGTCAACCGCCACGTCGGGGTCCTCGATCCGCTGTGCACTCATGCACATCACCTCCGAGCCCCACGCTCCCCGCGGCAACGGACAGGATCGGCCTCGCGACCGCCGGCCTGTGGAAGAGGCGCCGAGCGACTCGGCCTGTGGACAGTTCCGGGATGCGGAGCGCGGGGAGGCCGACCACCTGGACACGACACGGGCCGGGCAAATGCAAGAAGGCCACCCCGCTGACGGGGTGGCCTTCTCGAAAGAATGTCCGGCGACGTCCTACTCTCCCACAACCCCTCGGCTGCAGTACCATCGGCGCTGAGAGGCTTGACTTCCGGGTTCGGGATGGGACCGGGTATTTCCCTCTCGCTAAGGCCGCCGTAACTCTTGCCGGCCAACTCACGGAAATGAACACGTGAGCAGCCGAAGCTACTTTGCCTATGCTTCTAGGCGGTATCCAGTTGTCTGGATTCCTTCATATGTGGACGCGAGCACATCAGTGCTGCAGCAGGTAGTTCACACAACCGTGTGCTGTCTTGGTTGAATGTTTGTGGGACAAGCCCTCGGTCTATTAGTACCAGTCGGCTGGGCATTACTGCTGTACACCTCTGGCCTATCAACCCAGTGTTCTGCTGGGGACCTTACCTACTTATGTAGTGGGAAACCTCATCTTGAAACGTGCTTCCCGCTTAGATGCATTCAGCGGTTATCACTTCCGAACGTAGCCAACCAGCCGTGCTCCTGGCGGAACAACTGGCACACCAGAGGTTCGTCCATCCCGGTCCTCTCGTACTAGGGACAGCCTTTCTCAAGTTTCCTGCGCGCGCGGCGGATAGGGACCGAACTGTCTCACGACGTTCTAAACCCAGCTCGCGTGCCGCTTTAATGGGCGAACAGCCCAACCCTTGGGACCTACTCCAGCCCCAGGATGCGACGAGCCGACATCGAGGTGCCAAACCATCCCGTCGATATGGACTCTTGGGGAAGATCAGCCTGTTATCCCCGGGGTACCTTTTATCCGTTGAGTGACCACGCTTCCACGTGCCGTGGCCAGATCACTAGTTCCGACTTTCGTCCCTGCTCGACATGTCTGTCTCACAGTCAAGCTCCCTTGTGCACTTACACTCGTCACCTGATTGCCAACCAGGCTGAGGGAACCTTTGAGCGCCTCCGTTACATTTTAGGAGGCAACCGCCCCAGTTAAACTACCCATCAGGCACTGTCCCTGATCCGGATTACGGACCTAGGTTAGACATCTAGTACGACCAGAGTGGTATTTCAACGTTGACTCCACCTGAACTGGCGTCCAAGCTTCAAAGTCTCCCACCTATCCTACACAAGCCGAACCAAACACCAATACCAAACTATAGTAAAGGTCCCGGGGTCTTTCCGTCCTGCCGCGCGTAACGAGCATCTTTACTCGTAGTGCAATTTCGCCGAGTCCACGGTTGAGACAGCGCCCAAGTCGTTACTCCATTCGTGCAGGTCGGAACTTACCCGACAAGGAATTTCGCTACCTTAGGATGGTTATAGTTACCACCGCCGTTTACTGGGGCTTAAGTTCTGAGCTTCGCCGTGAGGCTAACCCGTCCCCTTAACCTTCCAGCACCGGGCAGGAGTCAGTCCGTATACATCGTCTTACAACTTCGCACGGACCTGTGTTTTTAGTAAACAGTCGCTTGGGCCTGGTCTCTGCGGCCATCACCGCGTCCTGCCGCTAGGGCATTGACGGATCCGGCCCCCCTTCTCCCGAAGTTACGGGGGCATTTTGCCGAGTTCCTTAACCATGGTTCACTCGATCGCCTTGGTATTCTCTACCTGATCACCTGAGTCGGTTTGGGGTACGGGCGGCGCATAGCTCGCTAGAGGTTTTTCTCGACAGCATAGGATTACCCACTTCGTCCATGCGGACTCCGCGTCAAGTCTCAGGATCATGCCACCCGGATTTGCCTAGGTGGCTCCCTACGCTCTTGCCCGTGGACAACCATCGCCACGGTTGGGCTACCTTCCTGCGTCACCCCATCGCTTGACTACTACTGGTTTGGGTCCCGCGCTAGCTTGCCGGCCATCCCCCCGAAGGGTTCAGTACCGACAATTTCGGGCGGTTAGCATCACCGGGTTCGTCATGGGCGCTACTTTGCCGGTACGGGAATATCAACCCGTTGTCCATCGACTACGCCTGTCGGCCTCGCCTTAGGTCCCGACTTACCCAGGGCAGATTAGCTTGACCCTGGAACCCTTGATCATTCGGCGGAGGAGTTTCTCACTCCTCATTCGCTACTCATGCCTGCATTCTCACTCGTGTCGCGTCCACCCCTGGATCACTCCGAGGCTTCACTCGCGACACGACGCTCCCCTACCCATCCAGACGTCTGAACCACGAAGGCTTGACTATTGTCTGAATGCCATAGCTTCGGCGGATGACTTGAGCCCCGCTACATTGTCGGCGCGGAATCACTTGACCAGTGAGCTATTACGCACTCTTTCAAGGGTGGCTGCTTCCAAGCCAACCTCCTGGTTGTCACTGCAACTCCACATCCTTTTCCACTTAGTCACCGCTTAGGGGCCTTAGCTGATGGTCTGGGCTGTTTCCCTTTCGACAATGGAGCTTATCCCCCACTGTCTCACTGCCACGCTCTCACTTACCGGCATTCGGAGTTTGGCTAACGTCAGTAACCTGGTCGGGCCCATTAGCTATCCAGTGCTCTACCTCCGGCAAGAAACACGTGACGCTGCACCTAAATGCATTTCGGGGAGAACCAGCTATCACGGAGTTTGATTGGCCTTTCACCCCTATCCACAGGTCATCCCCTCAGTTTTCAACCTAAGTGGGTTCGGTCCTCCACGCGGTCTTACCCGCGCTTCAACCTGCCCATGGATAGATCACTCCGCTTCGGGTCTTGATCGTGCTACTCAATCGCCCTATTAGGACTCGCTTTCGCTACGGCTTCCCCACACGGGTTAACCTCGCAACACAACGCAAACTCGCAGGCTCATTCTTCAAAAGGCACGCTGTCACCCATCACAAGGATGAGCTCCAACGGATTGTAGGCACACGGTTTCAGGTACTATTTCACTCCCCGCCAGGGGTACTTTTCACCTTTCCCTCACGGTACTTGTCCGCTATCGGTCATCGAGGAGTATTTAGGCTTAACGGGTGGTCCCGCCAGATTCACACGGAATTTCAGGGGTTCCGTGTTACTTGGGATACCACTCGGAAGATCTGAGTTTACGCTTACGGGGCTATCACCCTCTACGGTTCCGCTTTCCAACGGGATTCAACTTAGCTCAGATTTTGTGACTTCCTGGTTGACCGGCAGATCAACCTGAGTGGTCCCACAACCCCCCACCTGCAACCCCTGCCGGGTATCACACAGATGAGGTTTGGCCTGTTCCGATTTCGCTCGCCACTACTCTCGGAATCACTATTGTTTTCTCTTCCTGTGGGTACTGAGATGTTTCACTTCCCCACGTTCCCTCCGCACGCCCTATATATTCAGGCGTGGGTAACTGGACATGACTCCAGCTGGGTTTCCCCATTCGGACATCCCCGGATCACAGCTCGGTTGCCAACTCCCCAGGGCTTATCGCAGGCTCCTACGTCCTTCTTCGGCTCTCGATGCCAAGGCATCCACCATGTGCCCTTCGTAGCTTGTCTCACAAACACTCAACGAAGACAACACCTGGACGTCTGAAAGTCATGGGTGCCGGCTGTTCGTCGAGCAACTCGTTCATTACTGCTGCTACAAAGACCGGTCACTCTCCCGCGTCCCCGACAGCGAATCGGGAAACGAAGTTGATTGAGAGCGACCGAAAACGCGACATCTCATGGTGAGAGATGCCGCGAAGATGCTCGCGTCCACTATGAAGGAATCAATGTGCCTGCCCGCCGAGCCACACTCCCGCTCTCGCGGAGGATGCGTACTCGTGGGCGCTTGAGACTCAGTTGCCTGATCTCTCAAAGCTCAACAGTGTGCCAGGACCTCGAGCCTCCGAGCCGGCTGCAGGTTCCACGCCAGCTCCCCCGCAAGCGGAGGAGAGACAGTACTGAGCAGACGGTCCATCGGACCGAGGTCATTCATCGACGATTCCACTAGTGAGTAGCACCATCAACCTCAACCCTGATGGCTGAGGCATTCATGGCCACTTACTCCTTAGAAAGGAGGTGATCCAGCCGCACCTTCCGGTACGGCTACCTTGTTACGACTTCGTCCCAATCGCCAGCCCCACCTTCGACGGCTCCCTCCACAAGGGTTGGGCCACCGGCTTCGGGTGTTGCCGACTTTCGTGACGTGACGGGCGGTGTGTACAAGGCCCGGGAACGTATTCACCGCAGCGTTGCTGATCTGCGATTACTAGCGACTCCGACTTCATGGGGTCGAGTTGCAGACCCCAATCCGAACTGAGACCGGCTTTTTGGGATTCGCTCCACCTTGCGGTATCGCAGCCCTTTGTACCGGCCATTGTAGCATGCGTGAAGCCCTGGACATAAGGGGCATGATGACTTGACGTCATCCCCACCTTCCTCCGAGTTGACCCCGGCAGTCTCCTATGAGTCCCCACCATTACGTGCTGGCAACATAGGACGAGGGTTGCGCTCGTTGCGGGACTTAACCCAACATCTCACGACACGAGCTGACGACAGCCATGCACCACCTGTATACCGACAAAAGGGGCTCTATCTCTAGAGCTTTCCGGCATATGTCAAACCCAGGTAAGGTTCTTCGCGTTGCATCGAATTAATCCGCATGCTCCGCCGCTTGTGCGGGCCCCCGTCAATTCCTTTGAGTTTTAGCCTTGCGGCCGTACTCCCCAGGCGGGGCGCTTAATGCGTTAGCTGCGGCACGGAATCCGTGGAATGGACCCCACACCTAGCGCCCAACGTTTACGGTGTGGACTACCAGGGTATCTAATCCTGTTCGCTCCCCACACTTTCGCTCCTCAGCGTCAGGATATTCCCAGAGAACCGCCTTCGCCACCGGTGTTCCTCCTGATATCTGCGCATTTCACCGCTACACCAGGAATTCCGTTCTCCCCTGAATACCTCAAGTCTGCCCGTATCGGAAGCACGCTCACAGTTAAGCTGTAAGTTTTCACTCCCGACGCAACAAACCGCCTACGAGCCCTTTACGCCCAATAATTCCGGACAACGCTCGGACCCTACGTATTACCGCGGCTGCTGGCACGTAGTTGGCCGGTCCTTCTTCTGTACCTACCGTCACCACCGTTATTGGCGCTTCGTCGGTACTGAAAGAGGTTTACAACCCGAAGGCCGTCATCCCTCACGCGGCGTTGCTGGATCAGGCTTTCGCCCATTGTCCAATATTCCCCACTGCTGCCTCCCGTAGGAGTCTGGGCCGTGTCTCAGTCCCAGTGTGGCCGGTCACCCTCTCAGGCCGGCTACCCGTCGAAGCCTTGGTGAGCCGTTACCTCACCAACAAGCTGATAGGCCGCGAGCACATCCTTCACCGATAAAACTTTCCACGCGCATCTCATGCGAAAGCGCGTCGTATTCGGTATTAGCCACCGTTTCCGGTGCTTATCCCGAAGTGAAGGGCAGATTACTCACGTGTTACTCACCCGTTCGCCGCTCGTGTACTCCCGAAGGAGCCTTACCGCTCGACTTGCATGTGTTAAGCACGCCGCCAGCGTTCGTCCTGAGCCAGGATCAAACTCTCCGTAGAAAAACAAATCCGCCTCGACCGCGAGGGCCGAAGACGAAAGAAGAGATGCCTCCTGGCGGGATCAAATCACTGACAAAATTGTCAGAATCATTGTCTTACCAAAGAAATCTGTCGCCGATAACCGAAGTCATCGACGGACAGGGCATTACAAACTAATTCGTCGACTATGACACACTGTTGAGTTCTCAAAGATCAGACGCGCACCAGCTCCGGCTCTTCAGCCGGCCCCGGGGCAACCTGACAAAACTTACCGGTCCGCCTCGTGCGAGTCAACTTGGTAGCTGGCTCGCGAGTCGGGGTGGACCCCGGCCGCCGGAGCATGCGGATCCGCTCGTTTCTGGGGCTTGGCCCCCGAGTGGTTCCGCCGCATCCCTGCGGCGAGGTGAAACATTAGACGACGCCTCCGCGCCTGCCAAATCGGGGGTGCCCTTGGCGCAAACGCGCAGGTCAGAGCCCCTTTGACCGGTGCGGCCGCGCGGCCGCGGGACGGTAGGCCGACACCGATCGCTCTCCGGGGAGCCAGAACCGCCAGGGCAGATCGGGGTCCCCGCGCAGCCCCACCCGGGGTCCGGTGGACACCTCCGGCGCCGGCTCCCCCAGGTCCAGGGTCACCGGACCCGTGACCAGATCGTTGCCGTTGTCGGTCAGCTCGATGCCGAGCGCCTTGCAGAGCCGCGCCGGCCCTCGGGCGAGATCGCGGTCCGAAGCACCCGGACGGCGCGCTCGCGCGACCTCGAGCCCGTCGATGATCTCCCCCGCCCGCATCAGGACCGCACTGGCGGTGCCCTCGGTGCCGGTGACGACGTTGGCGCAGACGTGCATGCCGTAGGTGAAGTAGCAGTAGAGGTAGCCGGCCGGGCCGAACATGATCTCGGTCCGCGGCGTCCGGCCACGGTAGGCGTGCGAGCCGGCGTCGTTCGCACCGTCGTAGGCCTCCACCTCGGTCAGCCTCAGTGAGACGGCTCCATGGCGCAGCGTCGCTCCCAGCAGCCGCGGCGCGACCTCCAGGACCGGCCCCGCCAGGACCTCTCGCAGGTCGCTGTTCCTAGGCGAGCCGGCCATGCACCCGCTCGACCGCGGCCGTGAGCTCGTCGAGCTGCTCCGCGACCCGGACCGGCGCCGTGCCGCCGCGGCCGTCGCGCGAGGCGACCGAGCCCTCCACGGTGAGCACCTCGCGCACCGCCGGGGTCAGGCGCGGCGAGATCTCTGCCAGCTGTTCGTCGGTGAGGCCGTCGAGCCCGCAGCCCAGCTCCTCGCAGCGCCGCACGCAGGCGCCCGCCGCCTCGTGGGCCACCCGGAACGGCACTCCCTCGCGGACCAGCCACTCGGCGACGTCGGTCGCGAGCGAGAAGCCCTGCGGCGCCAGCTCGGCCATCCGCGCGGTGTCGAACTCCAGCGTGGCGACCATCCCGGTCAGCGCGGGCAGCAGCACCTCCAGGGTGTCGACGGAGTCGAAGACCGGCTCCTTGTCCTCCTGCAGGTCGCGGTTGTAGGCCAGCGGCAGCGCCTTGAGCGTCGCGAGCAGCCCGGTCAGGTTGCCGATCAGCCGCCCGGCCTTGCCGCGGGCGAGCTCGGCGATGTCGGGGTTCTTCTTCTGCGGCATGATGCTCGACCCCGTCGACCACGAGTCGTGCAGCCGCACGAAGCCGAACTCCTGGGTCGACCAGAGGATCAGCTCCTCCGCCAGTCGGCTGAGGTCGATCCCGATCTGGGCGCACACGAAGGCGAACTCGGCGACGAAGTCGCGCGACGCAGTGGCGTCGACGGAGTTGCCCGGTCCCCGTGCGAAGCCCAGCTCGCGGGCCACCAGGTCGGCGTCGAGGCCGAGGCTGTTGCCGGCCAGCGCTCCCCCGCCGTACGGCGACTCGGCGCTGGTCCGGGCCACCCAGTCGGCCAGCCTGTCGACGTCGCGGACCAGCGGCCAGGCGTGGGCGAGCAGGTGGTGGGTCAGCAGCACCGGCTGGGCGTGCTGCAGGTGGGTGCGGCCCGGCAGCACCGCGCCGAGGTGCTCGCGGCCCTGCTGCGCGAGCGCGTCGACGAGACCCAGCACGTGCTCGGTGAGCGACCTGGCGTGGTCGAGCAGGTACATCCGCAGCAGGGTGGCGATCTGGTCGTTGCGCGACCGGCCGGCCCGCAGCCGCCCGCCCAGCTCGGGACCGACCTCCTCGAGCAGCAGCCGCTCCAGGGCGCCGTGCACGTCCTCGTCCGAGGGGTCGGGCACGAGCTCCCCGGCCTCGTAGCGTCGGGTCAGCGTGTCCAGCCCGGCGTGCAGGGAGGCCTCGTCGTCGGCCGTGAGCAGCGCCGCGGCGGCCAGGGCCTTCGCGTGGGCGTGCGAGCCGGCGATGTCGTAGAGCGTGAGCCGCCAGTCGAAGTGCGTGGAGCGCGAAAGGGCCTCCAGCTCGGGCGAGGGCCCGGACGCGAACCGTCCGCCCCAGAGCTTCCCGGTGTTGGTCGCCGGTTCGGTGGAGGGGTTCGGCGAGTCGGTGCTCATGCCACTCCCTTCACGACCTCGATGGCCCTGCGCATGATCTCGGGCATGTCCTCCGCCGCGGCGGTGCCGTCGGCGGCGAGGTCGTCCGGGAACCACCAGGCCGCGGCCGTGAGGTTACCGACCTCGGCCTCCTCGAGGCCGTCCAGCCGGACCTCGACGTCGCGGTCGAGCGCCAGGGCGAAGAACGTCGAGTGGCTGCGGTAGTCGACGCCGTCCCACGTGAAGTCGTGGGCGCCGACGTGGACGGGCGGCGACAGGGCGACCGGCGAGACCACGATCCCCGTCTCCTCGCGGAGCTCGCGCAGCGCTCCCTCCTCGACCGACTCCCCCTCCTCGACCGCACCGCCGATCGAGATCCAGTGCCAGTCGTCGGGAAAGGCAGGGTCGCGGCCGCGCAGCAGGAGGACCTCGCCCAGGGGGCTGACCGGTAGCACGCGCGCCGACGTGCGGTGGACCCGGTGTCTTGGTGCGTTCATCAGTCGGTGCCGGACTCCATCGCCGCGTGGTCGAGCGCCTCGTCCTCGACGCCGCCCTCGAGCGCGGGGTTGGCGGTGATGCGCTCGCCGCCGCCGGCGGGCAGCTCGCCGAGCAGGACGCCGTGCTCGACGAGGACCTGGCCCTGGTCGAGCGGCTGGGTGGCGTAGAGCTCCAGCATCGAGCGCGAGTCGGCGATGTCGAGGTTGCGCATGGTGAGCTGGCCGATCCGGTCGGTCGGGCCGAACGCGGCGTGCTCGGTGCGCTCCATCGACAGCTTGTCGGGGTGGTAGGAGAAGTGCGGGCCCTCGGTGCGGACGACCGTGTAGTCCTCGCCGCGCCGCAGCCGGAGTGTCACCTCACCCGTCACGACGGAGGCGACCCAGCGCTGGAGGGACTCGCGCATCATCAGCGCCTGCGGGTCGAGCCAGCGGCCCTCGTAGAGGAGCCGGCCCAGGCGGCGCCCCTCGGCCTGGTAGTTGGCGATGGTGTCCTCGTTGTGGGTCGCGTTGAGCAGCCGCTCGTAGGCGATCCAGAGCAGCGCCATGCCGGGCGCCTCGTAGACGCCGCGCGACTTGGCCTCGATGATCCGGTTCTCGATCTGGTCGGACATGCCGAGCCCGTGCCGGCCACCGACGGTGTTGGCCTCGTGGACCAGCGCCACCGGGTCGTCGTACGTCGTGCCGTTGATCGAGACCGGACGGCCCTGACGGAAGCCGATCGTCACGTCCTCCGGGGCGATCTCGACGGCCGGGTCCCAGAACTTCACACCCATGATCGGCTCGACCACCTCCAGCGACACGTCGAGGTGCTCCAGGGTCTTGGCCTCGTGGGTCGCGCCCCAGATGTTGGCGTCGGTGGAGTAGGCCTTCTCCTGGCTGTCGCGGTAGGGCAGCCCGTGCTCGGTCAGCCACTGGCTCATCTCCGCGCGGCCACCGAGCTCGTGCACGAAGTCGGCGTCGAGCCACGGCTTGTAGATCCGGAGCTCGGGGTTGGCCAGCAACCCGTAGCGGTAGAACCGCTCGATGTCGTTGCCCTTGAACGTCGAACCGTCGCCCCAGATGTCCACGCCGTCCTCGTGCATGGCGCGCACCAGCATGGTGCCGGTGACGGCCCGGCCGAGCGGGGTGGTGTTGAAGTAGGCGCGGCCCCCGGAGCGGATGTGGAAGGCGCCGCACGCGAGCGCGGCCAGCCCCTCCTCCACCAGCGGGGTCTTGCAGTCGATGGCGCGGGCGATCTCGGCGCCGTAGTCGACGGCCCGGGCCGGCACCCCGGAGATGTCCGGCTCGTCGTACTGCCCGATGTCGGCGGTGTAGGTGCACGGGATCGCGCCCTTGTCGCGCATCCACGCGACGGCGACGGAGGTGTCGAGGCCGCCGGAGAAGGCGATGCCGACGCGCTCGCCCTTCGGGAGGGAGGTGAGGACCTTGCTCATGGGTGTCCGTTCAGGGGGATGGGAGTCACGGGGGTGGTCGACGCGAGGTCGAGGAAGCGACGGGCGAGGTCGTCGCCGCCGGCGGGCTCTCGGCCGATGACGAGGACCGTGTCGTCGCCGGCGATGGTGCCGAGCACCTCGTGGAGCTCGGCCTTGTCGAAGGCGGAGGCGAGGTACTGGGCGGCGCCGGGAGGGGTGCGCAGCACGACCAGGTTGGCGCTCGACTCGGCCGAGACCAGCAGCTCCGCGCACAGGCGTGCGAGGCGGGCCTGGCCCGAGGCGGTCTCCCCCGGCACCGCGGGTCGTCGGTCTCCGCCCTCGGCCGGGACGGCGTAGACCAGCGCGCCGGAGGCGGCCCGGATCTTGACCGCGTCGAGCTCCAGCAGGTCACGCGAGAGCGTGGCCTGGGTGACGCTGACGCCCTGCTCGGCCAGCATCACGGCGAGCTCGCCCTGCGAGTGCACCTCGTGGTGGGTGACCAGGTCGACGATCTGCTGGTGGCGGGCGTTCTTGGTGCCGGGGCGCAGGGTGCTCTCGGTCACGACGCCTCCCCCGACCGGTCCATGAGGAAGGCCAGCACCGCCTTCTGGGCGTGACGGCGGTTCTCCGCCTCGTCCCAGACGACGCTCTGCGGTCCGTCGATGACCTCCGGGGCGATCTCCTTGCCCCGGTGGGCCGGCAGGCAGTGCAGGACGATCGCGTCCGGGCCGGCCAGGGCCAGCAGCTCCGGTGTCAGCGAGTACGGCGCGAAGACGATCTCTCGCGCGGCCTCCTCGTCCTCCCTGCCCATCGAGACCCAGGTGTCGGTGACCACCACGTCGGCGCCCTGCACAGCGGCCACCGGGTCGGAGAAGCCGACGGCCGACCCACCGGTGCGTTGCGCGATGGCCCCGGCCCGTTCGAACATCGCCTCGGTCGGCCAGTAGCCGAGCGGCCCGGCGACCCGCACGTGCATCCCGGCCGTGACACCGGCCAGCAGCCAGGAGTTGCCCATGTTGTTGGCGGCGTCGCCGACGTAGGTGACCGTGAGCCCGGCCAGCGCGCCCTTGCGCTCGCGGACGGTGAGCAGGTCGGCGATCAGCTGGCAGGGGTGGAACTCGTCGGTCAGGGCGTTGACGACCGGCACGCCGGAGTGGTCGGCCATCAGCTCGAGGTCGGACTGGTCGAAGGTGCGCCAGACGATGGTCGAGACCTGCCGGCCGAGCACGCGGGCGACGTCCTCGACCGACTCGCGGATGCCGATCCCTGCCAGCTTGCCCTCGACGAGCATCGGGTTGCCGCCGAGCTCGGCGATGCCGGCGCCGAAGGACACCTGCGTGCGCAGCGTGGGCTTGTCGAAGATCATCGCCACCGACTGCGGACCGGCGTAGGGGCGGGCGTCGTACGGCGACGCCTTGAGCTTGGCCGCCAGGTCGAGGACCTCGGCCTGCTCGGCCGGGCTGAAGTCGTCGTCTGCGAGGAAGTGACGCGTCATGAGACACCTGCCGCGTCCAGGATCGCGGGCCACGCGTCGAGGAACGCCGCGGCGTCGGCCTCGGTGAGCACCAGCGGCGGCGCGAGCCGGATCCGGCGGGGCGTGGGGTTGTTGACGATGAAGCCGGCGTCGAGGGCGGCCGCGAAGACCTCGGCGGACTTCTCCTGGGCCAGGTCGAGGCCGATGAGGAGTCCGGCGCCGCGCACCTCGGTGACCCGCGGCTCGGCGGCGAGCCCGTCGCGCAGCTTCTGTCCCAGGACGGTGACGTGCTCGAGCAGGGCGTCGGTCTCGATGGTGTCGATCACGGCCAGCGCCGCGGCGCAGGCGACGGGGTTGCCTCCGAAGGTCGTGCCGTGGTTGCCCGGCTGGAGCAGGTCTCCGGCCGCTCCGAGGGCGAGGCAGGCCCCGATCGGGAAGCCTCCGGCCAGCCCCTTGGCGACGGTGACGACATCGGGGGTGACACCGGTGTGCGCGAACCACTGCCCGGTCCGGCCCATCCCCGTCTGGATCTCGTCCAGCCAGAGCAGGGCGCCGTGCTCGTCGGCGATCCGCCGGGCGGCGACGAGGTAGCCCTCCGGGGGGACCTCGACCCCGGCCTCCCCCTGGAGCGGCTCGAGCAGGATCGCGGCGGTCCGGTCGGTGACCGCGCCGGCGAGCGCCTGCTCGTCGCCGTAGGGCACGAAGGTGACGTCGCCGGGCAGCGGCTCGAACGGCTCGCGGTAGGACGCCTTGGACGTCAGCGCCAGCGCGCCCATCGTGCGTCCGTGGAAACCACCCTCCGCGGCGACGACGTGGGTGCGGCCGGTGCGGCGGGTCAGCTTGAACGCCGCCTCGTTGGCCTCCGCACCGGAGTTGGTGAAGAAGACCTTCCCGGGGCCCGCGTCGAGCAGGGAGAGGAGCTTCTCCGCCAGCCCGATCTGAGGTTCGGTGGCGAAGAAGTTGGAGACGTGGCCGAGCGTGCGGAGCTGGGTCGTGACCGCCTCGACGAGGGCCGGGTGGGCGTGGCCGAGCGCGTTGACCGCGATGCCGCCCAGCAGGTCGACGTACTCCTTGCCGTCGACGTCCCACACGTGGGCGCCCTCGCCGCGCACCAGCGTCAGCTTGGGCGGACCGAAGGTGTTCATGAGGCTCTGCGTGTAGCGGTCGGTGTAGCGCTCCTGGGTCATGGCGAGTCCTCCTGCGCCGCCCGCGCCTTGCGGGTCTTGGTCTCGACGTCGGGCAGCACCTGGGTGCCGACGCCCTCCTTCGTGAACAGCTCGAGCAGGACCGCGTGCGGCTCCCGACCGTCGACGACGGTGGCCCGCGAGACACCGGCCTGGACGGCGTCGAGGCACGCCTTCATCTTCGGGATCATCCCGCTCGCGAGCTGTGGGAGGACCTTCGCCAGGGACTCCGGACTGATCTCGCCGACCACGTCGGTCGAGTCGGGCCAGTCGAGGAAGAGCCCTTCGACGTCGGTGAGGATGAGCAGCTTCTCGGCCTCCAGCGCGACCGCGAGGGCGGCCGCCGCCGAGTCGGCGTTGACGTTGTGGACCGTGCCTGCCACGTCGGGCGCGACGCTCGAGACCACCGGGATCCGGCCGGCCTCGATGATGTCGAGCACCGCCTCGGGGCGTACGTCGACGACCTCGCCCACCAGCCCGAGGTCGACCTCCTCGCCGTCCACGACGGTGTTGGTCTGCTTGGCGGTGAACAGGCCGGCGTCCTCGCCGGACAGGCCGACCGCGAGGGGACCGTGCTCGTTGATCAGCCCGACCAGCTCGCGCTGGACCTGGCCGACGAGGACCATCCGCACGACGTCCATGGCCTCGGGGGTGGTGACGCGCAGCCCGCCGCGGAACTCCGACTCGATCCCGAGGCGGTCGAGCATCTTCGAGATCTGTGGGCCACCGCCGTGCACCACCACCGGCTTGAACCCGGCGAACCGGAGGAACGCCACGTCCTCGGCGAACGCCCGCTTGAGGACCTCGTCGGTCATCGCGTTGCCGCCGTACTTCACGACCACGATCTTCTGGTGGTACTGCTTGAGCCACGGCAGCGCGGCGGCCAGCACGGACGCCTTGGTCCGCTGGGTCTCGAGCCTGTCGGTGTCGTCGGTCATGAGGAGTAGGCGCTGTTCTCGTGGACGTAGGCGTGGGTCAGGTCGTTGGTCCAGATCGTGGCCCGCTCGGTGCCGGCCTTGAGGTCGATGGTCACGGTGACCTCGCGGCCGGACAGGTCGACCTTCGCGGGGTCCTCGTGGGGCTCTGACGCCCTGCAGACCCACACGCCGTTCATGGCGACGTCGAGGTCGGCGGGGTCGAACGCCGCCTGCGTGGTGCCGATGCTGGCCAGCACCCGGCCCCAGTTGGGGTCCTTGCCGAAGACCGCCGCCTTGAACAGGTTGCTGCGCGCCACGCTTCGGCCCACCTCGATCGCCTCGTCCTCCGAGGCGGCGTTGAGGGTGGTGATGGCGATCGAGTGGTCGGCGCCCTCGGCGTCGTGGAGCAGCTGCATCGCGAGGTCGGTGCAGAGCTGGGTCAGGGCCTGGGTGAAGTCCGGCAGCGACGGGGTGATCCCGCTCGCCCCGCTGGCCATCACGGTGACCGTGTCGTTGGTGGACATGCAGCCGTCGGAGTCGAGCCGGTCGAAGGAGACCCGGGTCGCTGCCCGCAGGGCCTGGTCGAGCTCGGTGGCCGGCACGACCGCGTCGGTCGTGACGACCACGAGCATCGTGGCGAGCTGTGGCGCGAGCATGCCCGCGCCCTTGGCCATGCCGCCGATCGACCAGCCGCCGCCGTCGACCACGGCCTCCTTGGACACCGAGTCGGTCGTCATGATCGCCTCCGCGGCTGCCAGTCCCCCGTCGGCCGCGAGGGCGGCGTACGCCGCATCGACGCCGGCGATCAGGGCGGCGCGGTCGTTGGCGAGGCCGATCAGCCCGGTCGAGCAGACGACGACGTCGATCGCGCCGATGCCGAGATGGCCGGCGACCTGCTCGGCGACCGCATGCGTGGTCTGGAAGCCGTCGGGGCCGGTGTAGCAGTTGGCGCCTCCGGAGTTGAGGACCACGGCGCGGACGGTGCCGTCCTTGACGACCTCCTGGCTCCAGAGGACGGGGTTGGCCTTGCAGCGGTTGGCGGTGAACACGGTCGCGGAGTCGTGGGTCGGCCCGTCGTTGACGACCAGGGCGACGTCCTTCGCCCCGGTGGACTTCAGCCCGGCGACGGCGCCGGCGGCGCGGAAGCCGGCGGGGGTGGTGACACTCATGCGGCGTCCCCCCGCAAGTGCGGGCTGCAGGAGCGAAGCGGGGGAAGCCCGCGGTTTCGTGAGGTGGTCATCAGCGTTTCTTCCTGGGTGGCTTGGCGGGGACAGCGGCGGCGACCTCATGGCCCGATCCCCGCCACTCGTCCTCGGCCGCGTCGGCCTTGTCGCCCGGCACCAGGATCCAGTCGGTGTCGAAGGTCGACAGCGTGAAGACGCTGATCCCGGCGGCGGCCAGTGGCGCCAGCAGCTCGGCCAGCACGCCCGTGAGGGCGAAGTCGAGCGGCCCCTGGACCTCGAAGGCCGTGAACGGCCGCTGGTGGACCGACTTGGACGGCACGCTGCGGGCCGCGCAGACGACGGAGGTCTCGGTGGCGGTCGCAGTGACGGAGAAGATCGAGGAGGACTCGGCCCACGCAGGGACCTCGGTGCCCGGGCCCAGCCTCACGACGGCCAGGGTCTCGGGGTAGCGGCTGAGGCTGTAGTGGCTCGGGGGCTGGTGGGTCATGGGGCCAGCCCCACGGTGCTCAGCCCGGTGCCCTCGTCGAGGCCCAGGGCGAGGTTCATGCACTGGACGCCCGCTCCGGCCGTGCCCTTGGCGAGGTTGTCCACGGCACCGACGGCGACCAGCCGGCGCGCGTCGTCGTCGACGGTCACCTGGAGGTGCACGGCGTTGCTGCCGGTCACCGACTTGGTCTGGGGCCACTGGCCCTCGGGGAGCAGGTGCACGAACGGCTCGTTGCCGTAGGCCTTCTCGTACGCCGCGCGCACGTCGTCGCCGGTCACGCCGTCGAGCAGCCTGGCGCTGCAGGTGGCGAGGATGCCGCGGGGCATCGGGACGAGGAGCGGCGTGAAGCTCACCGCGACGGTGCCCTCGACCAGCGCCGACAGGTTCTGCGTGATCTCGGGTGTGTGCCGGTGGACGCCGCCGACGCCGTAGGCCGAGGCGCTGCCCATCACCTCGCTGCCCAGCAGGTGGGTCTTCGCACCCTTGCCGGCACCGCTCGTGCCGGACGCGGCGACCACGACGACATCGGGTTCGACCAGCCCCTGCGCGATCGCGGGCACCAGGGCGAGGGTGGAGACGGTCGGGTAGCAGCCGGGGACAGCGATCCTGGTCGCACCGGACAGCCTCGCGCGCTGGCCGGGCAGCTCGGGCAGGCCGTAGGGCCAGGTGCCGGCGTGGGTGCCGCCGTAGAACCGCTCCCAGGCCGCCGGGTCGGCGAGCCGGTAGTCGGCACCGCAGTCGATCACCAGGACCTGCTCCCCCAGCTCGGCCGCGATCGGGCCGGACTGTCCGTGCGGGAGGGCGAGGAAGACGACGTCGTGGCCGGCCAGCGTCTCCGTGGTGGTCTGCTCGAGCACCCGGTCCGCCAACGGGACCAGGTGGGGCTGGAGCGTGCCCAGCAGCTCGCCGGCGTTGCTGCCGGCGGTCAGTGCGCCGATCTCGACCTCGGGGTGCGCGAGCAGGAGGCGCAACAGCTCACCACCGGCGTACCCGCTCGCTCCGGCGACGGCGACCTTCGTGCTCATGATGCATGACTATACAGAAAGATGTATGGGCATGCGAACTGGGCTCCCGGCGAAACCCGGTGCGCCCGGTCGGTGCCGGTCACTAGCGTCGCCGACATGCCCCTACTCGAGTACCCGACCTACCTCGACCACATCCGTGCCGAGTCCGCACGGTTCCGCGCGGTGCTGGCCGACTGCGACCCGAGCGCGCGGGTGCCGACCTGCCCCGACTGGGACGCCGCCGACCTCCTGTGGCACCTCGCGAAGGTCCAGCTGTTCTGGGCCAAGGTCGTCCGCCACCGCCCGGCCTCACCGGATGATCCCGAGATCGGCGAGGAGGACGCCGCCCAGCGGCCGGAGTCCTACGCAGAGCTGCTCGACGCCTTCGACGACTACTCCCACGCACTGGCGACCGAGCTCGACCGGGCCGGTCCCGAGGCCGAGGCCTGGCACTGGTCGGGTGACCGCAGGGTCGGCACGTCCTACCGCCGCCAGGCGCACGAGGCGGCGATCCACCGGATCGACGCCGAGCTGACCGCCGGGCTGCCTGTCAGCCCGCTCGACGCCGCCCTCGCCGACGACGGTGTGGCCGAGGTGCTCGGGGTGATGTACGGCGGCGCGCCTGAGTGGGGCACCTTCACGGGGTCGGGCGAGACGATCGCGGTGCGCATGACCGACACCGGCACCGACCTGCTCGTCGAGCTCGGGAAGTTCTCCGGGACCGATCCCGACAGCGGCAAGAGCTATGAGGACGAGGACGACATCGACCTCGTCGAGGGGGGTGCCGAGCCGGTGGCGACGGTGAGCGGCACCGCCGCCGACCTCGACACCTGGCTGTGGAAGCGCGACCCCTCGCTCTCGCTCGGGTTCGACGAGGGCGACCGGATCCACGTCGCCGGTGACCGGATCACCTACGAGAAGCTGTCGGCGATCCTGGGTCAGCCGCTCAGCTGACAGCGCCGGGGCCGGCGACCGGAGCTCAGGCGACCCGGTAGAGCACGAACTCGACGTTCGCGTCGACGTACGAGCCGTCCTCGGCACTGACCGTGTGGATCTCGGCGCGGTGCCGGCCTCCCGCATAGCGGGCCACGGTGCCCCCGTCGGAGGTGACCACAGCGACCACCCGGCCGAAGGACAGGTCGCTGTTGCGCGCGCTGACCGAGTAGCGGCCCGCACTGTGCCTGGAGACGGTGAACTTCCCGACCGGGCGGTGCACGCGACCGCGTGGCGTGATCCTGCCCGCGAGGAGCACCGAAGGCATGGAAGGAGTCTCCGGGCTCCGCGCACCGGTTTCATGGGTGGAACTGCTACTTCTGCGGCGCCGGAGGGGTGAAACCGGGGTGAAGCCGCACTGAAACCCGCCGCCCCGAGAGTGTGGGCATGAACAAGGACTCCTCCCCCACGACCGAGCTGGCGGTCTCCGCCCACGGCCTCGTGAAGACCTTCGGCGACCTGAGGGCCGTCGACGGTGTCGACCTGGAGGTACGCCGCGGCGAGGTCTTCGGCGTGCTGGGCCCCAATGGTGCCGGCAAGACGACCATGCTCCAGATGCTCGCCACCCTCCTCCCCATGGACGGCGGCAGCGCCGAGGTCTTCGGCGTCGACGTGAAGAAGCACCCGCACGTGGTGCGACAGCTGGTCGGCGTGACCGGCCAGTACGCGTCGGTCGACGAGAATCTCACCGCCCGCGAGAACCTCTACCTCTTCGGCCGGCTGCTGGGCCTCGAGAAGAAGCAGGCCCGCGCGACCGGCGAGGAGCTGCTCGGCCGCTTCGGCCTCGAGGATGCCGGCGACAAGCAGATCCAGCAGTTCTCCGGCGGTATGCGGCGTCGGCTCGACCTGGCGGCCAGCCTCATCCACCGGCCACCGCTGATCTTCCTGGACGAGCCGACCACCGGCCTCGACCCGCGCACCCGTGGCCAGATGTGGGACACCATCCGGGAGCTCGTGGCCCAGGGCTGCACCGTGCTGCTCACCACGCAGTACCTCGACGAGGCCGACCAGCTCGCCGACCGGATCGCGGTCATCGACCGCGGCGCCAAGGTCGCCGAGGGCACGTCCGACCAGCTGAAGAGCCAGGTCGGCTCCTCGACGCTGCAGCTGCGGCTCCTCGACCCGGCGCAGACCAGCCAGGCCGTCGACGTCGTACGACGGGTGGTCGGCGACGAGCCGGTCCTCACCCCGGAGGCGGGCGGGATCAACGTCCCTCTCCCGGACGCCAACCGGGCGGCCGACGTCCTGATCGGCCTGCGCGAGCAGGAGCTGCTGATCACGTCCGCGACCGTCCAGAAGCCCACCCTCGACGAGGTCTTCATGACCCTGACCGGTCATGGCGCCGGCGATGCCGCCGAGGACTCCAGCCACCACGACGAGATGGAGGCCGTCCGATGACGCTTCTCTCCACCACGGTCGACGAGACCGTCACCGCCACCACCCACGTCGGCGCGCAGGACCTGCCCGCGCGGCCGTCCGTGGCCGACACCGTCAGCCAGAGCCTGGCGATGGCCTGGCGCGCGCTGAAGAAGATGCGCCGCAACCCGGAGCAGTGGTTCGACGTCACCATCCAGCCGCTGCTGTTCACGGCGATGTTCGCCTACATCTTCGGCGGCGCGATCTCGGGCAGCGTCGCGGACTACCTCCCGATCATCATCCCGGGCATCCTCGCCCAGACCGCGCTGACCGCCTGCATGGCGACCGGCATCCAGCTGCGCGAGGACATGGACAAGGGTGTCTTCGACCGGTTCAAGTCGCTCCCCATCGCCCGCATCGCGCCGCTCGCGGGTCCGGCCATCGCCGACCTGCTCCGCTACGGAACCGCCGCCACGCTCACCATCCTGACCGGGCTCGCCATGGGCTACCGTCCCGGGGGCGGCGTCCTCGGTGTCTTCGCCGGCTGGCTGCTCACCCTCATCGCCGGTTGGTCGCTGGCGTGGATCTTCACCTGGCTCGGCACCGTGGCCCGCAGCGCCCAGGCGGTGCAGGGCATCTCGATGATGATCATGTTCCCGCTGACCTTCCTGTCCAACGCGTTCGTCCCCTCGAGCACGCTCCCGGGCTGGCTCCGCGCCTTCGTGCAGGTGAACCCGGTCAGCCACGTCGTGACCGCGGTCCGGGACCTCATCAACGACGGCCAGGTCACCGCCCAGGTCGGCTCTGCCCTCCTCGGCTGCGCGATCGTCGTCGCGATCTTCCTGCCGCTCTCTGTCCGTTCCTACAGCCGCAAGATGTAGTAGCCAGCTCCACCACCACGCTGACCCGCCCGTTCAGTACAGGCGGGTCAGCGTCGTCGTGAACGCCCACCCGCCCGTTCAGTACGGGCGGGTCAGCGTCAGACGACCCGCTCGGCGACGGCCCGGGCCTCCGGTAGGAGGTCGGGGCCCTTGCGGTCGGCGTACTCCTCGCGGAGCCGTGCGCTCAGGCCGGGAGCGACGCGCTCGGCCTCCTCGTCGGTGCGGGCGGGATCCATCGTGGCCGTGAACCGCGGGTAGGCGAACAGGTCGGCCAGCACCAGCAGCCGGATGGCGTCCTCGGGCCCGATCGCTCCCTTGAACAGCCCCCAGGTCCCCAGGCCGTGCAGCACCATGCCGGCCACCGGATAGTCCATGTGCGGCCGCGCCGGGTTGAGCACCTGCGGGGTCTTGGCCCGCAGCGTCTCGAAGAGGTCCGCCCCCTCGTCCCCGGCCCCGTGCAGGGCGTACGCCGTGACAGCAGCAGCGTCGCCGACGAGCGCCCAGGGCTCGAGTCCGGTGAGCTCCAGGCCCGGCAACGTGATGCCCGACATCTCCAGCCCCGCGACGCGGTAGAGGCGCAGCCCCTCCTCGGTGTCCCCACGGGCCAGTGCCAGCTCGGCCCGCACGGCGCCGGTGACGAAGGCGCCGCCGAAGTCGCTGCGCTCGTGGCCGAGCCGCTCGATCTCGACGACCAGCCGCTCCGCCTCGTCGAACCGCCCCTCGGCGACCGCATGGGCGGCCAGCAGGGAGCGGGCCTGGATGGCGTCGTCGTTCGCCTCGAGCTGGTCGAGGATCGGGATCGCGGCACAGGCGTGCTCCGCCGCCTGCGCGCGCTTGCCGAGCTGGGCGTGCAGGCTGCCCGCGACGGCGTGCATCATCGCCCGGATCCAGGGACCGTCGGAGTCCTCGACGAGCTCCAGCCCCCGGGTGACCTCGTCGAGCGCTCGCTCCGGGTCGCCCTCGTTCTCCAGGTAGTGGGCGGCCCACATGCGGGCCAGCGCAGCGGACTCGCGGTGGTAGCCGTGGGTCACCGCGATCGCCGCCAACCGGTCGAGCATGAGTGCGGGGTCGCCGACCTGCGCGGCCAGGACGGCCACGAGCCCGAGGGTGCGCGGGTCGGTCGCGCGGGCGCCGTACTGCTCGAGGATCGCCAGGCACGACGGGGCGTGCCCGATCTCACCCACGACCGTGGTCAGTGCCGTCATCGCCGCGGCCGACACGGCCGCGTCGATCTCGCCCGGCTCCGGGTGCCAGCCCGCGAGCGCAGAGTCCACCGCGGCGGCCATCGCGATGACGCGGGTGTTCTCGCCCCGGATCGTCCAGAAGCCGGCCAGGGCGGCGGTGAGGTCGGCGGTGGCGGCCGGGTCGGGCAGCGCCACCGCGGCGCGCAGGGCATCGGCGAGGTTGTTCTCCTCGGCGGCGAGGGCGTGGACGGCGGCCACCTGACCGGCGGACCAGAGCTCTGCGCCCTGGGTCGAGGCGTAGTGCCTGGCCCAGGCGAGCTGCGCCGCGTGCGCCGCGCCGTCCTCGCCCGCGCCGACCAGCTGCATCCGGCCGAACTCGCGCACGGTCTCGAGCATCCGGTAGCGCACGGACGCGCGCGACTCGATCACGGTCAGCAGCGACTGGTCGACCAGCGACTGCACCAGCTCCAGTGCATCGCAGTCGAGCAGCTCGCCGGCCCCGGCCAACGCGAAGCCGTCATGGAAGACCGACAGCCAGCGCAGCGCGCGTCGCTCCGCCTCGGTGAGCAGGTTCCACGACCAGTCGATGACAGCGATCAGGGTCTGGTGCCGGCCGGGGGCGCTCCGGTCACCCCCTCGGAGCAGCGCGAACCGGTCGTCGAGCCGCCGGTCGATGTCGTCGACCGACATCGCGCGCACCTTGGCTGCGGCGAGCTCGATCGCCAGCGGCAGCCCGTCGAGGCGGCGTACGACGCGGCGCACGGCCTCGTCCTCGAGGGGCAGGCCGGGGCGGGCCGCCGAGGCGCGCTGCGCGAACAGGTCGGCCGCGGCGTCCTCGGAGAGCTGGCCGAGCGCGAAGACCCGTTCGGCCGCGATGGCGAGCGGAGCGCGGGTGGTGGTGACCACGCGGAGCTGCCGGCACGAGGCGACCAGGAACGCGACCAGCTCGGCGACCGCCTCGACCACGTGCTCGCAGTTGTCGAGGATGAGCAGCGTCGGCGCCTGGTCGAGCAGCTGCGCGATCCGGGCCCGCACGTCGTTGCGCTGCTCGGCGGTGAGCACCCTGCGGCCGCTGACCGAGTCACGGACCCCCAGGGCCGAGCCGACCTCTCCGACGACGTCTTCTGGCGAGGCCACACCGACCAGCTCGACGAAGTGGACGACCGGCTGCTCGGCCTCCCGACCGAGCAGGTGCGCCAGCCGGGTCTTGCCCAGGCCGCCGGGCCCGAGGATCGACGTGACCCGCGCCTCGCGGACCGCGGCCCGCAGCGCCCGGATGTCCTCCTCACGGCCGACCAGCGAGGTCGACTCGAACAGCAGCCCCGCCCGGACCGGCCGGTCGGCGGCCAGCAGCTCGCCGTAGACGGCCTGGAGCCCGGGTCCGGGGTCGATGCCCAGCCGGTCGGCGAGCTCCTTGCGGTGCCGCTCGTAGGCGTCGAGGGCGGCGGGCGCGCCGTGCACCGCCGAGGTGGAGCGCAGGAGTGCGGCCACGGTCGCCTCGTCTCCGGCCTCGCGCCCCGGGGCTCCCTCCAGCAGCGGCAGTGCCTCGTCGTGGTCGCCCAGCCCCGACAGGGCCCGACCCAGGACCGCCGTCGCGATCGCGCGATGCCTGCCTGCGACCAGACGGAGCTCGCCCAGCGGCCCCTCGACACCGGTCCCGGGCTCCGGGAGGGCCAGCGCCCGCCGGGCCAGGTCGCGGGCGCGCACGAGGTCGTGCCGACCCTCCGCCTCGCGGGCCCCCACCACGGCGTCGCGGAGCACCAGCGCGTCGACGTCGTCCGGCGACAGACCGAGCCGGTAGCCGTGGTCGGTGCGCGTGACCACCTCCGGCGCGGTCAGGCCGCGAACCCGCGAGACCACCACCTGGAGGGCCTTGGCCGGGTTCGCCGGCAGGTCGTCGGGACCCCAGACCTCGTCGACCAGCCGCTCCTCGCTGACCTGGCCACCTGCGGCCACCAGCGCGGCCAGCAGGGCGTGGCTCCGGCCGCCCGGCAGCACGGTGCCCTGCCAGGACACCTCGTCGAGCATCCGGAGGTCGGTCACGTACGGAGTCTGGCCATCTGGTCGTCGGTGAGGCGGAGGCCCGCCGCAGCCACGTTCTCCTCGAGGTGGGCCACCGAGCCGGTGCCGGGGATGACCAGGACGTGTGCGCCCAGGGCCAGGGCCCACGCCAGCCGGACCTGGGAGGGGGTGGCGTCGAGCTCCGCGGCGACCTCGAGGACGGCTGCGGGCTCCTCGGCAGGAGCGCCCTGCCGCGCCAGCCCGGCGACGGTGAAGAACGGCACGAACGCGATGCCGAGCTCGCCGCAGCGGCGCAGCACGGCGAGGTCGCCCGGCGAGTCGACGGAGAACTTGTTCTGGACGCACACGATGTCGGTGACCGACCGCGCCGCCTCGAGCTGGTCGAGCGTGACGGCCGAGACGCCCACGTGCCCGACGAGCCCTTCGGTGACGAGGTCGGCCAGCGCCGCGACGTACGACGCGATGTCGGGGTCGTCGCCGCTGCGGAAGTTCACGACGTCGATCCGGTCGCGGCCGAGCTGCCGCAGGTTCTCCTCGACGTGGCCGCGAAGCCCGTCCGGGCCGGGCCGGTCGGACCAGCCACCGTGCACGTCGCGGACCGGCCCGACCTTGGTGACGATCGTGACCTCGTCGGCCACCGAGCTGCCGAGCGGCGCGAGTGCGGCGCTGATCAGCTCGTTGGCAGACCTGGTCCGGGAGAAGTAGAACGCGGCGGTGTCGACGTGGTTGACCCCGAGCTCGACGGCGCGGCGCAGCACCGCGATCGAGGTGCCGCGGTCGCGTGGCTCGCCGGCGTGGAACGGCCGCGTGCCGGTGAGCCGCATCGCGCCGAAGCCCAGCCGGTTGACCGTCCGGTCACCGAGCGCCCAGGTGCCGGCGTCAGCGCTGGACGGCACCGCACCGCTCGGCGGCCACCGCGACCGCGGCGTCGCGGGCGGCTCCCGTCTCCTGCTCGGTCAGGGTGCGGTCGGGGGCGCGGAACCGCAGCGCGAAGGCGAGCGACTTGTGGCCGGCCGCGACCTGGTCGCCGGTGTAGACGTCGAAGAGCCGGATCGACTCCAGCTGCTCCCCCGCTCCCTCGCGCAGCGCCGCCTCGACCTGAGCTGTTGTCACGTCGTCGGACACGACCAGCGCGACGTCCTCCTTGGCCACCGGGTAGGTCGAGAACGCCGGCCCGGGCACCACGTCGACCGCGTGCCTCATGAGGAAGTCGAGGTCGATCTCGACGGCCGCGGCGCGGGTCGGCAGGCCGAACGCCGCGCACACCTGCGGGTGCAGCTCGCCGGCGTGACCGAACTCCACGCCGCCGACGAGGGCCTGGGCGCAGCGGCCCGGGTGCCACGGCATCCGGCTGGCCGAGGCCACCTCGACCTCGACGCCGAGCTCGGCCCCGAGGCGGCGGACCAGCCCGATCGCGTCGGCCCAGCCCGCCGTGCGGCCATCGCCCCACCAGCCGGCGCGCTCGCGCTCGCCCGCCAGGACCACGGCCAGGTGGAGCGGCTGCTCGGGCAGCGCCTCGAACAGCTTGTCCAGGTCGGCCTCGCTGGGCCGCCAGTCGACGCCGAAGATCGGGGTCGGACCCCGGTCGACCGGGAAGGCGACGGTGCCGGTCTCGAACAGCGACACGCCCGGCGTACCGCGGCCGAGGTTGCGGGTGGCGGCCTTGAGCAGGCCGGGCAGCAGCGTCGTGGTGTACGACGGCTCCTCGGTCGACAGCGGGTTGGCCAACCGCACGGTCCTGCGGAGCACGTCGTCGGCGGGCAGCCCGAGCTGGTCGAAGGCAGCCTCGCCGACGAACGGGAAGCTGATGACCTCGACGCAGCCGGCGCCGGCCAGGGTGCGGCCGATCCGGCGCCGCAGGCGCTGCTCGCGGGAGAGACCACGCCCGGCGGCCTCGCGGGGCAGGACCGACGGCACCTGGTCGTAGCCGACGATGCGGACGACCTCCTCCACCAGGTCGTAGGGGTCGTTGAGGTCGGGTCGCCAGGGCGGCGGCACGAGCTCGACGTTCTCGGAGCTCGGACCGGTCCAGCAGCCGATGGCGGCCAGGTTCTCGACCACCGTCTCGGGGTCGATGTCGATGCCGGAGATGCGGGACGGGAGGTCGTAGTCGATCGTGATGGTCGGCGGCGTGGGCGCCGTGCCGACGACGGTCACACCGGGCTCGGCGGTCCCGCCGCCGTGCTCGACCAGCAGCTCGACCACCCGGTCGGCCGCCGCCTCGCAGATCGTCGGGTCGACGCCGCGCTCGTTGCGCTTGCCGGCCTCGGAGGTCAGCCGGTGGCGCTTGCCGGTGCGGAACATCGAGACGGCGTCCCAGTGCGCCGCCTCGACCAGCACGCGCGTCGTGGTGCCGGACATCTCGGTGAGCTCGCCGCCCATGACGCCGCCGAGGCCGATGATCCCGGAGTCGTCGGTGACGACCAGGTCCTCCGTGGAGAGGGCGCGGTCGGCCCCGTCCAGGGTGGTGAGACGCTCGCCATCAGCGGCTCTGCGGACCCGGATGGCGCCCTGCAGCTTGTCGGCGTCGTAGCCGTGGATCGGCCGGCCGAGCTCGAGCATCACGTAGTTGGTGATGTCGACCGTCAGCGAGATCGGGCGCATCCCCGAGAGGGTGAGCCGCTGGGCCATCCAGTCGGGAGTTGTGGCGGTCGGGTCGATGCCGCTCACGACGCGCGCGACGAAGACCGGGCAGCCGGCCGGGTCGTCGACGACCACCGGGTGGCCGTCGCCGTTCGGCTGGGGGACGTCGCGCAGCGCTGGGTCGGCGTACGTCGCGTCGTAGGCCAGCGCCGCCTCGCGGGCCACGCCGCGCAGCGACAGGGCGTAGGCGCGGTCGGGGTTGATCTCGAACTCGATGACCTCCTGGTCGAGGCCGAGCACCGGTCGGGCGTCCTGGCCCGGCTCGCCGGCGCCCTCGGGCAGCACGATGATGCCATCGTGGTCCTCGCCGATCCCGAGCTCGCGGGAGGAGCAGATCATCCCGGCGGACACGTGGCCGTAGGTCTTGCGGGCGGAGATCTCGAAGTCGCCGGGCAGGACGCCGCCCGGGAGGATCACGACAACCAGGTCGCCCGGCTCGAAGTTGTGGGCTCCGCACACGATGCCCTGGGGCTCACCGGAGCCGTTGGCGTCGCCCACATCGACGGTGCACCAGTTGATGGTCTTGCCGTTCTTCTGCGACTCGGCCTCCATCGTGAGCACCCTGCCGACCACGAGCGGGCCGCGGATCTGCTCGCCGGGCTTCTCGATCGCCTCGAGCTTGAGGCCGAGCGCGGTCAGCTTCGCTGCGAGCTGCTCCGTGGTGACGTCAGCGGGAAGCTCGACGTAGTCACGGATCCAGGAGACCGGCGCCTTCATCCGGGGTCCCCGCGAAAGCGCGCGATCTCCGCGCGGAGCGCCGCACCCGTGCGGTTTCGTGGGGGGGTCATAGCTCTGCTCCGAAGGCGCTCGTGAACCGGACGTCGCCCTCGAAGAGCGCGCGCAGGTCCTCGATGCCGTGGCGGAACATGAGCGTCCGGTCGATGCCCATGCCGAAGGCGAAGCCGGAGTAGACGTCGGGGTCGATGCCGCAGGCACGGAGCACCCGCGGGTTGACCACGCCGCAGCCGCCCCACTCGATCCAGCCCTCGCCGCGACAGGTGCGGCAGCTCTCCGAGTGCACTCCCCTGCAGACGAAGCAGACCAGGTCGACCTCGGCGCTCGGCTCGGTGAACGGGAAGTACGACGGCCTGAACCTCGTGTTGATCCCCTCGCCGAACATCGCGGCGGCGAAGTGGTCGAGGGTGCCCTTGAGGTGGGCCATCGAGATGCCCTCGTCGACGACCAGCCCCTCCACCTGGTGGAACACCGGGCTGTGGGTCGCGTCGTACTCGTCGGTGCGGAAGACGCGGCCCGGGCAGATGACGTAGATCGGGGGCTTGCGCGACAGCATGGTGCGCGCCTGGACCGGCGAGGTGTGGGTGCGCAGCACCAGGTGGTTGTCGGCGGGGTCGGTCCAGAACGTGTCCTGCATGGTGCGGGCCGGGTGGTCGGGGCCGAGGTTGAGGGCATCGAAGTTGAGCCACTCGGCCTCGATGACCGGACCCTCGGCGACCTCCCAGCCCATCGCCACGAAGATGTCGGCGATCAGCTCGGAGCCGGTGGTGATCGGGTGCCGCGCGCCCGTGGGCACTCTGTCGGTCGGCAGCGTGACGTCGACGGTCTCCTCGGCCAGCATCCGCTGCTCGTGGTCGGCCTCGAGCTCGTCGTGCCGCTTCGACAGGGCCTGTTGGACGGCGCCGCGAGCCTGCCCGACGCGCTGGCCGGCCTCCTTGCGGGCCTGCGGCGGCAGCGCACCGATCTCGCGGTTGGCCAGTGCCAGCGGCGACCGGTCCCCCGTGTGGTCGATCCGGACCTGCTTGAGCGCCTCGAGGTCGGCCGCCCCCGTGATCGCGGCGAGCGCGGCGTCGCGCGCAGCCTCGATCTCCTCGGGCTTCAACGCGGCCACCTCCACGGGGTCGAAGTCGGTGTTCGGTCCGGACACGGGGACGAGTCTAGGAACCGGCCCGACCCGCGGGCGACCGGGTTAGCGGTGGTGGACGCCGCCAGGGCTTGTCCAGCTCTCAGAGGTCGGGCAGGGCGGCCGGCCAGGCCACCTGGATCCGGGCACCGCCGCCGGGGACGTCGTCGATGGTCACCGTCCCGCCGTGCACCTTGGTCAGTCCGTTGACCAGGTAGAGGCCCAGCCCGGAGCCGCCGCGCTTGCCACCCTTCCAGAACTTCGTGAACACCCGGCGCCGCATCTCGGCCGGGATGCCCTCACCCTCGTCGTCGACCGTGATCCGGACGCCGGCCTGGTCCCCGAGCTCGCCGTCGCCGAGCGGGACGAGCGTGACGCGCACCGTGCCCTCGCCGTGCCGGACGGCGTTCTCGACCAGGTTGGTGACCACCTGGGTGAACTTGTCGGGGTCGGCGTGGATCTCCGGGAGGTCCTCGGAGACCTCGAGGGTGATCGGCCGCGCGGTGCCCGCCGACACCGACTCGACGATCCGGCGACTCAGCAGGCCGGCGTCGCTGGGCCGCGGGTGCAGCTGGAGCCTGCCGGTGTCGATGCGGGCCACGTCGAGGAGCTCGGCGATCAGCCGGGTCAGGCGGTCGGAGTCGGCGGCGACCGTCGTGAGCATCAGCTTCTTCTGCTCGTCGTTGAGCCGGTCCCAGCGGTTGAGCAGCGCCTGCACGAACCCCTTGACCCCGGTCAGTGGCGAGCGCAGCTCGTGCGCCACCGTCGCGACCAGGTCGGACCGCTCCCGGTCGAGCCGGGCGCGGCCCCGGCCCGACCGCAGCGTGATCGCGACCTCCTGGACGGGCTGGTCGAGCGCGGGCCGGGTGATCCGGGCGACGACCAGGACCTCCTCGCCGTTGCGCGCCAGCCAGGACTGCTCGGGCACCGCGGTGCGGGTGGCCAGCCCCGCGTAGGGCCGGTTGTGGCGCACCCAGGCGTGGTCGTCCTGGTCGCGCAGGGCCAGCACCTCGTGCAGCGGGCGGCCCACGCTGTCCTCGGGTGCACCGAGCAACCGGACCGCGACCGCGGAGATCATCGTCACCCGGCCGTCCGGGCCGGCCAGCACCACGCCGTCCTGCAGCGCGTCGACGACGGCCTGTGCGGGACGGATGGGCGTGGGCATGGGCACAGACTAGGAGGCTGCTGACGAAGGCGTTCGAGCCGCGGTCGTGCCGGTCGTGCCGGTGGTGGCGATCGTGCGGAGCACGGCATCCGGCCGCTCGACCCGGGTCTCCGACCGGTGTCGATGGGGTAACGGATCCCGGCCGGAGGTGATCGACGGCCGGCGGGTGGGCATCGTCGGGACATGCGACGTGTCTCGGTGGCCCTGTCCGTGCTGGCGCTCGCGGCGCCCGTCCTGCTCGTGCTCGGCGGCTCCCCCGCCGCCGCCGTCGGGATCGCGCACTACCGCTTCCTCCCGGCCCAGGTCTTCGGCGCTGTCGCGATCGGCATGCCGGATCCGCGCACGGTGTCGATCCAGCACTTCGACCCGACCACCGGCCAGTGGGATGCGCCCTCCCCCTTGGTGCACACCAAGGGCAGGGTGACCTGCGGTGCGATCGACGGCCGGGCCTCCGACGGTGGCTACGCCGTCCTGGTCGAGTGCGACGCGCCCTACTACGAGGACCAGGCGCCCGTGCACAGCCTGGCGCTCGCCTCGCGGGACGGCCGGACCTGGAGCCGGAACCGGCTCCCCGGAGAGGCCTACCAGGAGCCGGCGGTCTCGCCCTCGGGGACCTACGCCGCGTGGCTGGTCGGCCAGACCGGGCAGTTCGTCGAGTGGTCGGCGACGACGGGGTTCGCGAAGCCGGCCCGCACGACCTACCGCTACGACAGCGGCGGCGAGACCCCCGTGGTCGACGACACCGGCACGGTGACCGTGATCGGCCCGGAGCCTCCGGACAAGGGGTCCGACGGCTGCGCGATCGGCATCCACACCCGTGATCTCACCGGCGCACTGACCCACGTCCAGCTCACCGGCACCGATCCGGGCTGCACGGAGGGCTCGTTCCACAACCTCGACGCCCTCACGGTGCTCGGCGGCGGTGACGAGCGGGCCGACCAGCTCACGATGGCGCGCGCGGCGGTCGGCGCGTCCTGGGCGGTCACGAAGGTGGCGCCGGCCCACGCGCCGGGTCTGGTGCGCTACGGCTACTCGCGCAAGAGGATCACGACCTACTTCCTCTACTCCTCGGTGCCCGGGTCGCCGATCGTCGCCATCGGCAGTCCGGACCGGCACCGGGTCCTGGTCCAGCGGTTCGACGAGGCGAGCCAGACGTGGGGGCCGCAGACCCAGGTCCTCGCGACCGGCCGGCGCTGCCGGGAGGCCCATCTCGACCTGCCGAGCAGTCCGGCCCTCTACGTCGCCGAGCTCCGCTGCGGGAGGGCTCACGCCGTGCTGGTCAGCGCCGACGCGACGGCCTGGACCGTCCGCGACGTCGGCCGTCGTCCCTGGACGGTCACCGAGGGCGGTGTCGCGCTGCCCGCACGCAGCGGCACCACCGTGGTGCGCACGGACGGCGTGCGGGAGTTCCCGGTCACGACGGACGGCCCCTGCGACGTCGTCCAGGCGGGCCGCCCGGGCGAGCTGGTCAGGCTGCACGGGCCGCGCAACGGCTGGCCGAGCAAGGTCCAGGTGTCCACGGGCGGTGCGTTCCGGACCGTCTCGAAGGCACGCCGGTTCGCCGAGCCGTGCCGTCGACTGATCGTGTTCCCCGACGGGCTGGACCTCGAGGGGCGACACCACGCCAGGGAGGGGCGCTTCGTGCTCCGTGGGGACACCTGGGAGTTCCGCTACCCGAAGGCGATCGACCGCGGGCCGGTCGGGTCCCGGCCCGGCTCACGACGTGTCGAGACAGGCGCGCCACGCCCTCCTCGACCACCGTGGGGCAGCGGTGCGTGAACGGCGATCAGCCCTGGGCGCGCGCGGACTCGTAGAGGCAGAGCGCGGCGGCCGTGGAGAGGTTGAGGCTCTCCGCCCTGCCGTGGATCGGGATGGCGACCCGGTGGTCGGCCAGGGCGGCCAGCTCGGGCGGGAGGCCCCAGGCCTCGTTGCCGAACAGCCAGGCGGTGGGGCCGGCCAGCGGGGCGTCGTAGAGGCCGACCTCACCGGCGCCGTCGGCGGCCAGCACGGTCAGGCCCGCCTCCTTCGCCACCAGGACGGCGGCCTCGGCCGACGGCTCGAGCGCCAGCGGCAGGTGGAACAGCGAGCCCACGCTGGCGCGCACGGTCTTGGCGTTGTAGGCGTCGACCGAGGTGCCCGCGAGCACCACGCCGTCGGCTCCGGCCGCGTCGGCGCAGCGGATGACGGTGCCGGCGTTGCCCGGATCGCGCACGTCGGCGCAGATGGCGACCAGCCGCCCGCCGGCCACGACCTCCGCGACCGGCACGTCGACGAAGCGGCACAGAGCGACGACCCCTGCTGGCGTCACCGAGTCGGACAGCAGCTCCAGCGCGCGGTCCTCGACCCGGGTCACGAGCACCCCGCCAGGCAGGTCGGGGAGCTCGAAGTCCGCACGGGCGAGGACCTCGTCGACGCAGCCCGACTCGAGGGCGGCCTCCACGGCCTTCGGGCCGTCGGCAAGGAACAGCCGCCGCTCGAAGCGAACCGAGCGGCGGCTGAGCCGACGTATCTCCTTGAGGCGGGCGTTGCTCGCCTTGAGGGGGGTGGTGCTCAGGCCGTGGCCTCGGCGCGGGGAGCGTTCACGTCGTCGGGAAGGGCGGCCTTGGCCACGTCGACCAGCGCGTTGAACGCAGCGATGTCGTTGACGGCCAGGTCGGCCAGGATCTTGCGGTCGACCTCGACGCCGGCCAGGCTGAGCCCCTGGATGAAGCGGTTGTAGGTCATGCCCTGGGCACGAGCCCCGGCGTTGATCCGCTGGATCCAGAGACGACGGAAGTTGCCCTTGTTCTTGCGGCGGTCGGCGTAGCTGTAGACCAGGGAGTGGGTGACCTGCTCCTTGGCCTTGCGGTAGAGACGCGAGCGCTGGCCGCGGTAGCCCGCGGCGCGCTCGAGGGTGGTCCTGCGCTTCTTCTGCGCGTTTACTGCCCGCTTGACGCGTGCCATGTCCTGCTCCTAAGTAATGGTCGGGTCAGTGCGGGTCAGAGACCCAGCATCTTCTTCGCGCGCTTGACGTCGGCCGCTTCGAGCTCGACCATCCCGGCGTTGCGGCGGTGCTTCTTGCGGCTTCCGGTGGTGGGTGCCGACGCGAACGCAGCACCGGACTTCCGGCCGGCCTGCAGCCGCATGATCTTGCCGCTGCCGGTCACCTTGAACCGCTTGCTCGCACCCGAGTGCGTCTTGTTCTTGGGCATCTGCTTCTCCTCGTACGTCGTGCCTGCCGAGTGACGGCGCTGGTCTGTGGTGAGCTCCGGCCTAGTGGGCCGTGGCCCTCTGTGCCCGGAGGGCTCGATCGAGGCGTTGGTTCCTCACGCTTCGATCTCGGGATCAAGGTTCTCGGAGCGGCCATGCTCCTTCTTCTGGGCCACGGGGCCGGCGGCACGAGCGGTGGCGCGCTCCGCGGCCTCCTCGGCGGCCTCGGCGGCGCGCTCTGCCATGCGCTCCTCCTTGGCAGCCAGCTGCTCCACCCTGGCCTCGGCCTTCTTCTTGTGCGGGCCGAGCACCATGATCATGTTGCGGCCGTCCTGCTTGGGCGACGACTCCACGAACCCCAGGTCCGTGACGTCCTCCGCGAGCTTCTGCAGCAGCCGGAACCCGAGCTCGGGGCGGTGCTGCTCGCGACCGCGGAACATGATCGTGATCTTGACCTTGTCACCGGCCTTCAGGAACCGCACGACGTGACCCTTCTTGGTCTCGTAGTCGTGCGAGTCGATCTTGGGACGAAGCTTCATCTCCTTGATGATCACGTTCGTCTGGTTCCGGCGTGCCTCACGGGCCTTCTGGGCGTTCTCGTACTTGAACTTCCCGTAGTCCATGAGCTTGCAGACCGGAGGCTTGCCCTGGGGTGCGATCTCGACGAGGTCGAGGTCGGCTTCCTGGGCCAGCTTGAGCGCCTGATCCGTCGGCACGATGCCCACGGTCTCGCCGTTGGGTCCGACGAGGCGCACCTCGGGTACCCGGATCCGGTCGTTGATACGAAGCTCGGTGCTGATGTGTCCTCCTGCGTGTTGGTGGCTGGGCCCGGCGACCAACCGCTGCAAATGCAGAAGGCCTCCGCGTCGCAAGCGGAGGCCAGACGTGCCCGCCGCCTGCGCGTCCTGGAACTGCTGGACACACGTGGACGAGCCACCAGGACCGAACCCGACGACCTCTGGTGCAGGGCGGTCGATGCGGGTGGGAGTCAGGCAACCCGAGGGCCGCTGTCATCCGCTTGTGATCTGTGCTCCGGGGAGCACGGATCGGTCAACGCCTGATCATAACCGACTATTCCGGCGGTGACGAAACGCTGGCGAGGTACCGCACCGGGCCGGAGACGTCGAGCAGCAGCGCCTCCGCGCCGTCCTGGAGGGCCGCCAGGGCGGCCGTCGCCGCCGGGACCGGGACGGGCCGGGCGTCCGGGTCCCAGCGCCGCATCGCCTCGAGGCTCGTGAAGGCCAGGAGCGCCAAGCGGCCACCGGGGCCGCGCATGAGCACCGCCGCCATGTCGGCGGACTTGTCGCGGACCAGCCCGTCCGGACCGGTCTCCGACTCGCCGAGCTCGGCGACGACGGGCACCAGCAGCCGGGCCCGGGGCAGGGCGGCCAGCACCGCCGGCTCCTGCGCCGGGTCCGCGGCGTACGCCGCCAGCGCGGCGCTCAGGGCCGGGTCGGCGGCGCCGGTGTCGTCAGGCTCCCCCGCACCCGCCAGCAGCCGCTGTCCGGCTCGCATGCTGTCCACGGCTCACACGGTAGGCGGTCGGTGGGGTGGCCTCTGACGTCGCGCGCCCGGCCTGCCTGAGGTCCTTCGAGCCACCACACGTCTGCTCGTCGTCCTCGCGGCCGACCGACGGGCTTCTCCGACGGGCTCCTTCGATGGGCTCACTACGCTGGCGTCATGGACAACGCGGCCTGGGGGGCACTGACGCTCTCACTGACGCTCCTGGGTGGCATCTACACCTGGTTCGCCTTCCGGAGCCGAGGCTTCGTCGCGGGGCTGCGCGGCGTCGGGTTCACGATCATCCCTGTCGCGCTGCTGCTGACCGACACCCTCGAGACGGCGACGAGGATCGGCAGCGCCATCGGCGACTGGGTGGGGAACTTCGCCTTCAGCCCGGCCAGCTGGCTCGGCATCATCCTGGCCGTGGCGTCCGTGAGCTGCTTCGTCGCGGCCGGTTTCCTCGCCGAGCGCGGCGTGGGCGGTGCCAAGGTGGCCGAGCCCGGCGAGAAGCCCCGCCGCAAGGAGCTCCCGAAGGGCAGGGGCGGCAAGAAGGAGCCGGTGCTGTCCGACGTCGACCCCGAGATGGCCGAGATCGAGGCGCTGCTGCGCAAGCGCGGCATCACGTGAGCACCGACTCGGGCACCCTGGAGCGCAACCGGCTCTGGGCCCGGCTCAACGACGCGGTCGCCGCGCATCCGGAGCAGCTGCCGACCCCCTTGATGGTGGTCGACCTCGACGCCTTCGACGCCAACGCCGATGACCTCGTCCGGCGCGCGGGCGGCACGCCGATCCGGGTCGCCTCCAAGTCGGTGCGGGTGCCTGCCCTGCTGAGCAGGGTCCTGGCGCGCGACGGCTTCCACGGCGTGCTCGGCTACACGCTCGCCGAGGCACTGTGGCTCGAGGAGCAGGGCATCTGCGAGGACATCGTGGTCGCCTACCCGACCGTCGACCGCGGCGCCCTTGCCCGCCTGGTCGCCTCGCCCGCCGCGGCCGGGCACATCACCCTCATGGTCGACGACGTGGCGCAGCTCGACGTGGTCGACTCCGTGCGCGCCTCCCAGGCGGTGCAGGTCAGGGTCGCGATCGACGTCGACGCCGGACTGCGGATGGGCCGCCAGCACGTCGGGCCCAAGCGCTCGCCGCTCTACGACGCCGACGACGTGGTGCTCCTGGCCAAGGAGATCGAGTCCCGGCGCGGCTTCCGGCTGGTCGGCGCGATGACCTACGAGGGCCAGGTCGCGGGTGTCCAGGACGAGGTGCCGACGCAGCGCGCCCGCTCGGCCGTCGTACGCCGGATCAAGGCGCTGTCGATGAGCCAGCTGGAGGTACGCCGTCGCGAGGTGGCCGACGCTCTCCGTGGCGCGGGGGTCACCCTCGAGTTCTGGAACGCCGGCGGCACCGGCTCGGTCGAGGCCACCGTCGCCGATGAGGTGGTGACCGAGGTGGCCGCAGGCTCCGGGCTGCTCGCGCCGACCCTGTTCGACCACTACCAGTCCTTCGTCCCGCGGCCGGCGGCGTACTTCGGGCTGCCCGTGACCCGCCGCCCCTCCCCCGAGATCGCCACGGTGCACGGCGGCGGACTGGTCGCGTCGGGCCCCGCCGGCAAGGACCGGCTGCCGATGCCCTGGTCGCCCGCCGGGCTGCACCTGACCGGGCTCGAGGGCGCCGGCGAGGTGCAGACGCCGCTCACCGGCCACCCGGCCGCGCTGCTGGTGGTCGGCGACCTCGTGTGGTTCCGGCACGCCAAGGCGGGCGAGCCGTTCGAGCACACGAACACGGTGCAGCTCCTGGCCGGCTCGCGGTTCACCGAGGAGGTCCGGACCTACCGTGGCCACGGGCTCGCCTTCTGACGCAGCCACGGTCGTGCTCGAGCTCGCCTCCGCGCGCCCGGCCACCCTCGGTGAGGGACGGCTGCTCTGCGTCGACGGTCCGGCGGGCTCCGGCAAGACCACGCTCGGCGCGGCACTCGCCGAGCGGACCGGCGCGCAGCTGATCCACGGCGACGACCTGATGGAGGGGTGGCGCGGCCTCGACGCCGTGGGCGGCCAGCTCCTCACCCTCGCCGAGGCCCTGGCCGCCGGTCGCCCGGGCAGCTACCGGCACTTCGACTGGCAGCACCACCGCTACGACCGCGACGTAGCGGTCCGGGCCGCACCGTGGCTGGTCGTCGAGGGGGTCGGCAGCGGCGCCGCCGCGCTCGCGGCGTACACGACCGTGCTGGCGTGGGTCGAGGTCGACGACGAGCTCCGGCTCAGCCGCGGCATGGCGCGGGACGGCGAGGAGATGCGACGGCACTGGCTCACGTTCATGGAGGACGAGCGGGCGCTGTTCGCGCGCGAACGCACCCGCGAGCGCGCCGACGTCCTCGTGGACGGCACGGGTGCGCGGCCACCCGTCGTGCGGTGAGACCGGGTCGAGCCGGAACAGGTATCGGGTCAACCGAGGCCGCACAGGGCCTCGGGGCCGCCGTCCCGTTCTGCAGGGGTCCTTCCGGCGTACGGTGACCCGCGTGGTGGCACCCAGCGGCGAGCAGTACGAGATCTCCGGCAGTGGCTACCGGGCCGTGGTCACCGAGTGCGGAGCCGGGCTGCGGCTGCTCGAGCACGCGGGCCGCCCGCTGGTGCACGGCTACGACGAGAGCGTGATGGCCTCCGGCGGCCAGGGACAGCTGCTGGCGCCGTGGCCGAACCGGATCCGCGACGGGCAGTACGCCGTCGGCGACCGGCAGCTGCAGCTGCCGCTCAGCGAGCCGGCTCGCCACAACGCCTCGCACGGGCTGGTGCGCTGGGTGGCCTGGAGCCTCGAGGAGCACACCGGCGGATCGGTGGCGCTGCGCTACCGGCTGATGGCGCAGAGCGGCTATCCGTGGACCCTCGACCTGCATGTCGTCTACGACGTGAGCGCGGACGGGCTGACCGTGACCCAGAGCGCGTCGAACGCCGGCGAGGACCCGCTCGCCGCCGACCCCGCGCCGTACGCCCAGGGCGCCCACCCCTACCTCGCCGCCGGCCCCGGCCCGTGCGACGGCTGGGAGCTCACGCTCCCGGCGGCGACCCGGTCGCTCTCCGACCCAGAGCGCAAGCTCCCCACCGGACGCGAGCCCGTGGACGGCACGGAGTTCGACTTCCGGGTGGCCCGGCCGCTGCGGCAGACCGTGATCGACCACGCCTTCACCGATCTCACGCGCGACGACTCCGGCCGCGCCACGGTCGAGCTCCGCGACCCGGCCACCGGCCACGCGGTCGCGCTCTGGCAGGACGCCGCGCACCCGTGGCTCATGGTCTACACCTCCGACGACAACCCCGGAGCCCACCGCCGCGCCGTCGCCGTCGAACCCATGACCGCCCAGGCAGACGCCTTCCGCTCCGGCGAGGACCTCGTCCACCTCGCCCCCGGTCAGGACTTCTCCGCCTCCTGGGGCATCCACGTCCTCGACTAGAGCCGAGCCGGAACCGCAGACGAAACGACCCATCGTTCATCGCCGACTCGTCGTTACTCGTGAGCGGTAACGACGGGTCGCCGTCAATTTCACGCCGACTCGTCGTTACTCGTGAGCGGTAACGACGAGTCGGCGTGGTGGGAGCGCCTCGACGGGCCAGTTGGTGTCCACAGGGGACCGGAACGGCGGTCAGGTGTCCACAGGTGGGGTGGACGCGGCAGCGACGAGGGACTTGAGCTCGCGGAGGGCGAGGCGGGCGCGCTGACCGTCGGAGCCCTGGATGGCGAGGACCGAGGCGGTCTCGCCGTCGGCGAGGTCGAGGGTGACCCAGGGGGCGCCGGGTGGCAGCCGGGCGGCGACGATGAAGGGCCACTCGTACTCGTGGCGGCGGTAGCCGTTGACGACGACCAGGCGGTCGTCGTAGGCCACCGCGCGGGAGCGGATCAGGGCGAACATCAAGGTGAGGTAGATCAGCCCGAAGAACACCAGCGTGCCCAGCTGGAACGGGGTGAACTTCCCGCGCGTCTCGGCGTCGAAGCCGAACCAGCCCACCGAGACCACCACCGCCAGCGCGAAGGTGACGCCCGCACCGACCACGCGGGGGCCGAGGGGCCGCCACGTGCGCGGAAGCGGAGGGACCGCGGGGGGCTCAGAGACGGCAGGCATGGATGTCCGTGAGCAGGATCCCCCGCGCGCCGATCTCGTAGAGCTCGTCCATCAGCCGCTGGGCACCGTCGCGCGGCACCATCGCGCGTACGGCGACCCAGCCCTCGCGATGGAGGGGCGCGATGGTCGGTCCCTCGATGCCGGGCGTGAGGGCGACCGCCGCGGAGACGTTCGCCTGCTCGATGTCGTAGTCCATCATCACGTAGCTCCGCGCCACGAGCACGCCCTCGACGCGGCGGCGGAAGATCTCGAAGTCGGCGGGAACATCGCCCGAGCGCGTGATGAGCACCGCCTCGGACTCCAGCAGGGTCTCGCCGAACACCTCGAGCCCGGCTGCCCGGAGGGTGCTCCCGGTCTCGACGACGTCCGCGATCACGTCGGCGACGCCGAGCTGGAGGGACGACTCGACCGCGCCGTCGAGCCGGACCACCTCCGCCTCGATGCCCCGCTCCTCGAGGAACGCGCTCACCACCCCGACGTACGACGTGGCGATGCGGGTGCCGGCCAGCTGCCCCAGGTCGGTGAACCGGCCGGCCGGCCCCGCGAACCGGAACCGGCTGCGCCCGAACCCCAGCGACAGCACCTCGTCTGCCTTGGCGCCGGAGTCCCGCAGGAGATCGCGTCCGGTGATGCCGACGTCGAGGGTGCCCTCACCCACGTAGAGCGCGATGTCGCGCGGGCGCAGGTAGAAGAACTCGACGCCGTTCTCCTCGTCGGTGAGCGTGAGCTGCTTGGCGTCGTCGCGCTGCCGGTAGCCCGACTCACGCAGGATGTCGGACGCGGACTGGGCCAGCGAGCCCTTGTTGGGGACGGCGATGCGGAGGAGAGACATGATCCTTCTCAGAGGTGTGCGTAGACGTCGTCGAGCGTGAGGCCCGTGGCCAGCATCAGCACCTGGGCGTGGTAGAGCAGCTGGCTGATCTCCTCGGCCGTGCGGTCCCTGCCCTCGTGCTCGGCGGCCATCCAGGACTCCGCGGCCTCCTCGACCAGCTTCTTGCCGATCGCATGGACGCCGGCATCGAGCTGCGCCACCGTGGCGGAGCCCTCGGGCCGGGTGCCTGCCTTCTCGGACAGCTCGGCCCAGAGCTCCTCGAACGTCTTCACGACGGGTCAGCCTAGTTGGCCCTCGGTCCACAACCCGCTCGCCTACCCGGGCATGGACCGGACAGGATTGGTCCCGTGCCCAGCATCACCGACGTCGTATGGCCCGTGACCACCGAGCGGCTCTCGCTCCGCCCCGCCGAGCAGCGCGACGCGGAGCCCACCTTCGCGTTCCGCACCCGGCCCGAGATCGCCCAGTGGCTGACCAACCACCCGCAGGACCTCTCGGCATGGGAGTCCGGCTTCGAGGAGCGCGCCGACCGCACCCTGGTGGTGGAGAAGGACGGGGTCGTGATCGGGGACCTCTACCTTCACGTCCACGATCCCTGGTCGCAGGCCGAGGTGCGCGAGCAGGCGGCGGGGACGGTCGTCGAGATCGGCTACGTCTTCGACCCGGCCTACGCCGGGCAGGGGTACGCCACCGAGGCCGTGCGTGAGGAGCTGAGGATCTGCTTCGAGGACCTCGGAGTACGCCGCGTCATCGCGCAGTGCTTCGCCGACAACGTCGCGTCGTGGCGGCTGATGGAGCGGCTCGGCATGCGCCGCGAGCAGCACACGAAGCAGGACTCCCTCCACCGCAACGGCGAGTGGATGGACGGGATGATGTACGCCCTGCTCAAGGAGGAGTGGCTCAGCTCGCGCTGAGCCCCTTCAGCGTCCGCGAGGTGGCCAGCGCCGCGGAGGTCGCCTCGTGGCCCTTGTCCTCGCGCGAACCCTCGAGCCCCGCGCGGTCGAGGGCCTGCTGGTCGGTGTCGCAGGTGAGTACGCCGAAGCCGACCGCGACCGTGTGGTCGAGCGCCACCCGGGTCAGCCCGTCGGTGGCGGCCGAGCAGACGTAGTCGAAGTGCGGGGTGCCCCCGCGGATGACCACGCCGAGCGCGACGACCGCGTCGTAGCCCCGCTGTGCGAGCGCCGACGCGACGACAGGGAGCTCGAAGGTGCCCGGCACGCGGACCACGGTGGGCTCCACCCGGTGGTCGGCGCAGGCGCGCGCGGCGCCGGCCAGCAGCCCGTCCATCACCTCGGTGTGCCAGCTCGCGGCCACCACCGCGACGCGCAGGCCACTCGCGTCGAACGGCTCGACCACCGCGGCTCCCTCACCGCTCACAACGCTTCTCCGGGGTCAGCACGGAAGTCCGCTCCCACGGCGCGAAGCGCCCGATCCGCGGAGTTCCGTGGGGTGGACCTGTGGGCCTCCTCGAGCGCGACGGCCTCGGCCGCGAGGCCTGGCATCACGTGGCCCATCCGGTCCCGCTTGGTGAGCAGGTAGGCGAGGTTGTGGTCGTTGGGGTGCGGCGTGAGCGGCACCCGCTCGGCCACGGTGATGCCGTACTCCTGGAGGTTGGTGACCTTGTCGGGGTTGTTGGTCATCAGCCGGACCGTGCCGACCCCCAGGTCCTTGAGGATCTGGGTCGCGGCGCCGTAGTGGCGGGCATCGGCGGGCAGCCCCAGGTCGAGGTTGGCGTCGACGGTGTCGCGGCCGCCGTCCTGGAGCTGGTAGGCCTGCAGCTTGGCGACCAGGCCGATCCCCCGGCCCTCGTGACCGCGCAGGTAGATGACCACGCCGCGGCCCTCCTTCACGATGGTGTCCATCGCCTCGTTGAGCTGCGGCCCGCAGTCGCAGCGGTCGCTGCCGAACACGTCGCCGGTGAGGCACTCCGAGTGCACGCGCGTGAGCACGGGCCCGTCTCCGCTGATGTCGCCGTAGACGAGCGCGACGTGCTCGGACTCGTCGAAGTTGATCTGGTAGCCGTAGGCCGTGAAGTCGCCGTGGCTGGTCGGCAGCCGGGTCTCGGCGACCCGGTCGACCAGCACCTCGTTGCGACGCCGCCAACGGACGAGGTCCTCGATCGAGATCATCTTCAGACCGTGCTCGTCGGCGAACTCCCTCAGCTCGGGCGCGCGCTTCATGGTGCCGTCGTCGTTGACCAGCTCGACCAGCACGCCGGCCGGGGTCAGCCCCGCCAGCCGGGCCAGGTCGACCGCGGCCTCGGTGTGGCCGCGGCGCGACAGCACGCCTCCCTCGTGGTAGCGCAGCGGGAACACGTGGCCGGGACGGGTGATCTCCCAGGGCTCGGTGGCCGAGTCGGCGAGCACCTTCACGGTGTGGGCCCGGTCGGCGGCCGAGATGCCGGTCGTGACGCCGTCGCGGGCGTCGACGGAGATCGTGTACGCCGTCCGCATCTTGTCCTTGTTGTGCGGCGTCATCAGCGGGATCTCGAGCCGGTCGAGCATGGCGCCGGGCATCGGCGCGCAGATCACGCCGCTGCTGTAGCGGATCGTGAAGGCCATCAGCTCGGGCGTCGCCTTGCTGGCCGCGAAGATCAGGTCGCCCTCGTTCTCGCGACCCTCGTCGTCGACGACCACGACCGCCTTGCCGGCGGCGATGTCGGCGACAGCGCTCTCGATGGAGTCCATCCGGACTCCGACGTGCTGGGGCTCGGTCATGAGTTGTCCTTTCCGTCGGTCGCCTGGGCGGCGAGCAGCTTCTCGACGTGCTTGGCGAGGACGTCGACCTCGAGGTTGACCCGGTCGCCGACCTGACGGCTTCCGAGGGTGGTGCGGGCGAGGGTCTCGGGGATCAGGCTGACCGAGAACCCGTCGTCACGCGCCTCCACGACGGTGAGGCTGACGCCGTCGACCGTGATCGACCCCTTGTCGACGAGATAGCGCGCGAGCTCCGGTGGCATCGAGACGTCCACGACCTCCCAGTGCTCGCTGGGCGTCCGCCCGGCGATGGTGCCCACGCCGTCGACATGGCCCTGCACGATGTGGCCGCCCAGCCGGGTGGTCGGGGTGACCGCCCGCTCGAGGTTGACCCGGTCGCCCGGCTGCACGCCGGCGAGGCTGGTCTTGTCGAGCGTCTCCTGCATGACGTCGGCGGTCCAGGTGTCGCCGTCGCGCTGCGCCACGGTCAGGCAGCAGCCGTTGACGGAGATCGAGTCGCCCAGCCCCGCATCCGCCAGCACGTGCTCGGCGTGGATGGTGAGCCGGAGGGCATCGCCCTGGTCCTCGATGCCGGCGACGGTGCCGAGCTCCTCGACGATTCCGGTGAACATCAGTGGTCTCCTTCTGGGCGCGGCGCTGGGTGCATGGTGATGCGGAGGTCGGGTGCCTCGCCGTCCAGTCCGTCGAGCACGGTCACGTCGGTGACCACGGGACGGAACGCGTCGGCGATCGTGGTGATTCCGAGGTCGGCCACGGCCTGCTGACCCGCGCCGAGCAGCATCGGGGCGACGTAGGCGACGATCTCGTCGACCAGCCCGGCGCGGAGGAACGCCGCGGCGAGGGTCGGGCCGCCCTCGAGGAAGACGTGCTGGCGGTCCTGCTCGAAGAGCGTCTGCAGGGCAGCCGCCGGGTCGCGCGTGCGCAGGTGGCGGCTCTCGGCCTGGGCGTCGAACACCCGGCGGCCGGGGTCGAGGTCGCGCTCGCCCATGACGACCCGGAGCGGCTGCTGCGGCAACGGCTGGTCGTGCTCGTCACGGACGGTCAGCCGGGGGTCGTCGATCGCGACGGTGTTGGTGCCGACCAGCATCACGTCGCAGAGCGCCCGGAGCCGGTGCGTGTCGAGCCGCGCCGCCCGGCCGGAGACCCAGCGGCTGGTCCCGTCGGCGGCGGCGCTGCGCCCGTCGAGCGTGGTCGCGAACTTCCAGGTCACGAACGGCCGCCCGTGCTCGACCGCGAACGTCCACACCCGGTTGACGGCCCGGGCCGCGTCGACCATCAACCCAGACGCGACCTCGAGGCCGGCCTCGCGCAGGAGCGCTGCCCCGCCGGCCGCGACCGGGTTGGGGTCACCCTGGGCGAACACCACGCGGCGTACACCCGCATCGCGCAGCGCCACGGCGCAGGGACCGGTGCGGCCGGTGTGCGCGCAGGGCTCGAGGGTGACCACGGCCGTCGTGCCCCGCGCCCGCTCCCCCGCCTGCGCCAGCGCATCGGCCTCCGCGTGCGGGCTGCCGGCACCGCGGTGGTGTCCCTCCGCGACCGTGGCGCCGTCGTCGTCGAGCAGGACGCAGCCGACCCGCGGGTTGGGGCCGAGCGGTACGCCGGGCGAAGCGGCCAGCGCGAGAGCGCGCGCCATCGCGGCGTGCTCGGCGGCGGTGAAGCCCATGGCTGATGCCCCTCGTGTCCGGGCTCGCAGGACTCCGGGGCTGAACGACGTACGGGCGCCGCCCCAGGAAATGGAGCGGGCCAGGACGCCTGCGTGCGCTTCCCATCCGGACTTTTGACCGTCGGTCCAGGAGTTCCACCTGGTCAACCGGTCACTGGCTGTGACCGGGTCGCGGACTTCTGAGCGAAGCAGGGCCTCGAACAGTCACCGCCGGTTCGGAATTTCACCGACCCCAGAGCACGCGAGCAATCTCTACTCGTCACCATGAGTTTGCCACAGGCTCCGGCAGCGGTCGGCGTGATCCCGCCCACACGGCTGCGGGCCGGCTCTCGTGGGGTGTGAGCGGGCGATGGCAGGAAGTCGCGGCTCCCGGGCAGCGACCGTGGTCGTGCGCTTCCGCCACATCGGCGAGGCTGCGCACCATGACCACCCGGCACACCCTCCTCGCCGTCCTCACGGCGGCGATCTGGGGCTTCAACTTCGTGGTCATCCAGTGGGGCATGGCCGGCGTACCGCCCCTGCTCTTCGTGGCCGTCCGCTTCCTCGTCGTGGCCGCGCCGGCCTTGCTGCTCCTCGCACCCCGCCCACCGGTGGCGCTGTGGAAGATCGCCGTGGTCGGCACCTTCCTCAGCCTCGGCCAGTTCGCCTTCCTCTACGTCTCCATCGACGCGGGGATGCCCGCGGGGCTGGCCTCGCTGGTGCTCCAGGCCCAGGTCGTCGTGACCATCCTGGCCGCGACCGTGGTCCTGCGCGAGGTGCCGACCCGGCCGCAGGTGGTCGGCGTCGTGCTGGGCTCGGTCGGCCTGGTGGTGGTCGCCGCGGGCCGGGAGGGCCACGTGCCGCTGCCGGCCCTCCTCCTGTGCCTCTGCGCGGCGTGCTCGTGGGCGGTCGGCAACGTGGTCGTGCGCGCCCTGAAGGTCTCCGGTGGCCTGTCGCTCACCATCTGGTCGGCCATGGTGGCGCCGGTCCCGCTGCTGCTGCTCTCCCTGCTGGTCGATGGTCCGGACGGCGTGTCGGCCGGCCTCTCCGCCTTCGGCTGGAAGGCGCTGGTGTCCACCGCCTACACCGCCGTACTGGCCAGCTTCGTCGGGTACGGCGCCTGGAACTCGCTGCTGGCGCGCTACCCGTCGAGCCAGGTCGTGCCCTGGGTGCTGCTGGTGCCGCCCGTGGGGATCGTGAGCGCCTGGCTGTGCCTCGGCGAGACGCCGGGGGCGGCCGAGCTGGCCGGCGGGGCGGTGCTGGTGCTCGGTGTCCTGGTCGCACAGGGTCGGCTGCGGCCGCGGACCCGCACCGGGCCCTACTCCAGCGGTCGGCTGGGCGGGCACCACTCCCGTTCGGCTGCCACCGAGACCAGCTCGCCCTCGGGGTAGCGCAGGGCGGTCAGCCTGCCGCCGAAGACCACCGCGGTGTCGAGGCAGATCGTGTTGTTGACCCAGCGCGCCTCACGCACCGGCGTATGGCCGTAGACCACCGTCGCGGCACCGCGGTAGTCGTCCTGCCAGGGCAGTCGCACTGGAAGGCCGTACTCGTCCGTGCGCCCGGTCGTCTTGCCGTAGAGCGCGAAGGAGCGCGCTCGCGGACTGTCGACGCCGTGCAGCTCCTCGGCCAGTCCGGCGTGGGCGACCACGAGCCGGCCGTCGTCGAGGACCAGCTGGGTCGGCAGCTCGGCCATGAACGTGCGGGCCTGCAGCCTCAGCTCCGCCGGCGCCTCGTCCAGCTGGCGCAACGACTCCGCGAGACCGTGCGCGACGCGGACGTCAGCGCCGTGCAGCGCTCGGACCAGCTTGGCCTCGTGGTTGCCCTGGACGCACAGCGCGGTGCCGGCGGCGGCCATGCGCATCACGATCCGGAGGACGCCGGGCGTGTCCGGTCCGCGGTCCACCAGGTCGCCGACGAAGACCGCGGTCCGTCCGTCAGGGTGGTGGTCGTCGACCCAGCCCAGCTCGGCCAGCAGGGTCTCGAGCTCGGACCGGCAGCCGTGGACGTCGCCGACCAGGTCGTACGGCGGAAGGGGCTGGCTCAACTCTCGCCGCGCTGCCCGTGCCAGTGCTGGTGCCGCGGTGCGACCGACGACCTCTCGGGTGGGCCGGCCCCGCGGAGGGGTGCGTCCGGGGTCACGCGACGGCCTCCTCGGCCCTGGCGCGGAGCTCCGCGACCATCTTGTCGGGGTCGTCGGCGGAGTAGACCGCCGAGCCGGCCACGAAGACGTCCGCGCCGGCCTCGGCGCACCGCTCGATCGTCTCCAGGGAGACGCCGCCGTCGACCTGGAGCCAGGTCTCGCCCCCGTGCTTCTCGATCAGCTGGCGGGCGGTGCGGATCTTGGGCAGGCACAGGTCGAGGAACTTCTGCCCCCCGAACCCGGGCTCCACGGTCATCACCAGCACCATGTCGAGCTCGGCCAGGAGCTCCTCGTAGGGCTCGATCGGCGTGGCCGGCTTGAGGGCCATGGCGGCCCGTGCGCCCTTGGCGCGGATCTCCCGGGCCAGCCGGATCGGTGCCTGGGCCGCCTCGACGTGGAAGGTGACCGACCCGCAGCCGGCCTCGACGTACTCCAGTGCGTTGCTGTCGGGATCGTCGATCATCAGGTGCGCGTCGAGAGGTAGGTCGGTGCACTTGCTGAGCGCCTCGAGCATCGCCGGACCGAAGGTCAGGTTGGGCACGAAGTGGTTGTCCATCACGTCGACGTGCACCCAGTCGGCGCCGCCGATCCGCGCGACCTCGTCGCCGAGTCGCGCGAAGTCGGCGTTGAGGATGCTCGGGGTGATCTGGATGCCCACGACAGCAGACTAGGGGCGCTAGGAGCGCTGGGCGCTGGGTGCGCTCGGCGTGGTGCCACTCGACCCGCCCGGCGAAGGTGTGGACGAAGCCGCACCCGTCACAGATCACTCCGGTCCCCGACTTGTTGGCCCAGTCGAGACCCATGAACGACATGCCGGACGTGTGCAGCTTGATCTCGCGGTAGGTGAACTCGGTGCCGGCGCAGACCAGGCACTCGAACGGCCGCCCGGCCACACTCACTTCACTCATGGCGAGCATTGTCGGTCATCGCGAGCGCTGCCGCCGTGACTTGCGCGGGGCACCGGCCCTCCGGTCGGCCGCAGGCCTCGAAGTCGCAGGTGCGGCACCAGAAGGCGCCGGACTCGCCCGCCTTGCGGCGTTCGATGCGCCTGGTCACCCGCGCCTCGACCAGCTTGGCCAGCAGCCCCTCGAGCAGCGTTGCCTCCTCGGCGGTGAGGCGGCCGGTCGCCTGCTGGACCACCGCGTCGCGGGCCCCCCGGGCTTCCCGTGCCCGGCGACGGCCGGCGGGCGTGAGCCGCACCTCGACCCGGCGCCGGTCCGCCCCCTTGCGCCGCTGCGCGAGACCGGCGCCTTCGAGCTGGCTGACCAGGCGTACGGCGCCCGAGTGGGTCAGCCCAAGCATCGCTGCGATCCGGCCAACGTGGGCCTCGCCCATGACGTCCTCCAGAGCGAGCAGCGCGACGGTCGCACTTCCGGCCAGGCCCGCTGCCCGCTCGAGGGCCGTCTGGCTCTCCTCGGCGAGATTCAGCGACAGGGACGCCAGCAGGTTGTCCAGCCGGGGGTGTAGAGACGTGGCCATCCGGTTATTGTATGAGTGACTCATACAAATCTAGGAGCTGACTCGCATGTCCGAGCACGTAGCCACCGCGCAGACCGACGTCGCCGCCACCCCCGAGCGGGTGTGGGCCGCACTGACCGAGCCGGAGCAGATCGCGGAGTACATGGACGGTGCGAAGGTCACCACGACCTGGGAGGTCGGCAGCCCCATCACCTGGGACGGCGAGCACCAGGGCCGCGCCTACCAGGACAAGGGCGAGGTGCTCACCCACGACGAGCCGAACGTCTTGTCGGTCACCCACTACAGCCCGATGATGGGCCAGCCGGACGAGCCCGAGAACTACCACACGCTCGTCTACACGCTGACGGCCAGCGGCTCCGCCGATGATCCGCTCACGCACCTCGACCTGACCCAGGACGGCAACGAGAGCGACGAGCAGGCCGAGCAGTTCAGCCAGCACTGGCAGCAGATGCTCGACGGCCTCAAGGCCCTGGTGGAGGGCTGACCGTCCTAGCCGTCGAGCAGGCTGTCGTCGCGCTCGGCGGTGAGCACGCCGCCGGCATCGCCGGTGTTCACGACGCCCTCGGGCTCGATCAGCATCACGCTGACGTCGCCTTCGGCGATCGGGCAGTGCTCGACGCCGCGCGGCACGACGTACAGCTGGCCGGGCCCGACCCTCACGTCACCGTCGCGCAGCTGGATCGTCAGGTTGCCGTCGATGACGAGGAAGAGCTCGTCGGTGTCCTCATGGGTGTGCCACACGAACTCGCCCTTGAGCTTGACGACCTTGATCTCGTAGTCGTTGAGCCGCGCGACCACTTTGGGCGACCAGTGCTCGGAGAACAGGGCGAGCTTCTCGGTGAGGTCGACGACAGCCACGGGATCGAGCCTACTGACACACTGCAGCCCCGCTAGCCCTCGTCGGGCTCGTCCGGCGTCTCCTTGCCCTCGGCCTCGTCGCGCTCGGCCCACTCGAGGAGGGGTCGTATGTCGAAGACGTGCTCGTCGATCTCCTCGTGCAGGTCACCAAGGCGGCCGAACCTCTCGGGCACGGTGAAGATCGTGAAGTCGCGCGGGTCGGCGTCGTCGACCTCGTCCCACGCGATCGGCGTGGAGACGCGAGCCTCGGGAACGCCCCGCACCGAGTACGCCGCGGCGATGGTGTGGTCGCGCGCGTTCTGGTTGTAGTCGACGAACAGCTTCCGGGGGTCGCGGTCCTTGCGCCACCAGGCGGTGGTGACGTCGTCCGTGCGCCGCTCGATCTCGCGGGCGAACGCCAGGGCCCCGCGGCGGACGTCCTTGAAGCCGTGCTCGGGACGGATGCGCACATAGACGTGCAGCCCCGTGCCGCCGGAGGTCTTCGGGAAGCCGACCGCGCCGAGCTCGTCGAGGACCTCGTGCACGACGTGCGCGACCCGCTGCACGGTGGCGTAGTCGCACTCGTCACCGGGGTCGAGGTCGATCCGCCACTCGTCGGGCTTCTCGGTGTCGGCTCGCCGGCTGTTCCACGGGTGGAACTCCACCGTCGACATCTGCACCGCCCAGATCACCGAGCCGAGCTCGGTCACGCAGAGCTCGTCGGCGGTCCGGCCCCAGCGCGGGAAGTAGAGCTGCACCGTCTCGACCCAGTCGGGCGCGCCGGCCGGGAGCCGCTTCTGGTGCACCTTCTTGTCGGCCAGCCCCTTCGGGAACCGGTGCAGCATGCACGGCCGCTCGCGCAGCGCGTTGACGATGCCCGGCCCGACGGCCAGGTAGTACTCCACCAGGTCGAGCTTGGTCGCCCCACTCTCCGGGAAGTAGACCCGCTCCGGGTTGCTCACCCGCACCACGCGGTGGTCGACCTCGATCTCCACGGAGGGCGACTTCGACGAGGCCATGACGGCACGCTATCCGGACCGGCCGACGCCGGCCCGTAGCGTGACCGCGTGGACTTCGACCAGCCCCCCGTCCTGCGCGTGGGCCGGGCCGCGGGACAGGGGCTACCGCCCGGCGAGTGGCCGCGCACGGTCCCGGCGGTGGAGCAGCTGCTCGAGGAGGGGCTCACGCTCGACAAGGGCGTGACGTTCCTCGTCGGCGAGAACGGCTCGGGGAAGTCCACGATCGTCGAGGGCGTCGCCATGGCGTTCGGGATGTCGCCTGAGGGCGGCTCCACGCAGGGGCACCACTCCACCCGGGCCACCGAGTCACCCCTGGGCAGTGTGTTGCAGCTGCAGCGTGGCCTCGGCGCTTCGCGGTGGGGCTTCTTCCTGCGCGCCGAGACCATGCACGGCTGGTACACGTTCTCCGAGGAGCACGAGGGGCCGAGCTTCCACGAGATGAGCCACGGCGAGTCGTTCCTCGAGGTCCTGCGAGCCCGGTTCGACTCGCCGGGCTTCTACTGTCTGGACGAGCCCGAGGCGGCGCTCTCCTTCGGCTCGACACTCGCCCTGATCGGCGTGCTGCACGACCTCGCCCAGGGAGCCGGCCAGGTGCTCTGCGCGACGCACTCCCCCGTGCTCGCCGCGATGCCGGGCGCGAGGATCCTCGAGGTCGGCGAGTGGGGCTTGCGGCCCACGACGTGGGAGGAGCTGGAGCTCGTCCAGCACTGGAAGGCCTACCTGGAGACACCCGGCCGCTATCTGCGGCACATCATCGACTGAGCTCTTGGCCTCGATCCACGCTCAGGAACGGCGGAAGAGGGCCATGAACATCGCATCGGTGCCGTGCCGGTGCGGCCACAGCTGGACGGTGCCGGGGACCGGCCCGTCAGAGCGCGGCACAGCTGCGAACTGCGGCGCGAGGTCAAGGAGCTCGGCGTCGATGCGGGCGCCCTGCACCGAGGTGACGACGTTGGCGGTCTCCGAGATCACCGGCGAGCAGGTCGCGTAGAGGACCACACCGCCGGGCCGGACCAGGTCGAGCGCAGCACGGACCAGCTGGCGCTGCAGCATCACCAGCGCGAGCAGGTCGTCGGGCTTGCGCCGCCACCGGGCCTCGGGGCGGCGGCGCAGCGCGCCCAGGCCCGTGCAGGGCGCGTCGACGAGCACCCGGTCGAAGATGCCGGCTCGGTAGGGCGCGAGCGTCCCGTCGGCGGCGACCACTCCGACCACGCCCGGCACGAAGTCCGCGTCACCGGTGAGCGTGCGGCGCACCAGGCCGGCCCGCACGGGCTGCCGCTCGTTGGCGACCAGCCGCGCGCCGCGCTGGGCGCCCAGCGCGGCCAGCAGCCCGGCCTTGCCGCCCGGTCCGGCGCAGAGGTCCAGCCACAGCTCGTCGCGCCCCTCGAGCGGCGCCTCGGCCATCGCGATGGCGACCAGCTGCGACCCCTCGTCCTGGACGCCGGCGCGGCCCTCGGCCACCGCCTGCACCGATCCCGGATCGCCACCCCCGAGCAGCACGCCGTACGGCGAGTAGGGCGTCGGCTCCCCCAGCAGCTCGTCTCGGGTGGAGCGGCCCGGACGCGCGACGAGGGTGACCTGGGGGTTCTCGTTGTCGGCGGCGAGCAGCTGGTGCAGCTCACCCTCACCGACCGCGTCGCGCAGCTCGTCGACCACCCATTCCGGATGGCTGAAGGCGAGCGCGGCGTACCTCGTCGGTGAGGCACGCTCGTCGGGCGTGATCTTCTCGATCCACTCGTCGAAGTCACGCTCGCTCACCGAGCGCAGGACCGCGTTGGCGAAGTTGCCGGCACCGGTGTTCACCCTCGCCCGCACCAGGTCGACCGTGGTGCTGATCGCGGCGTGGTCCGGCACCCGCATCGACAGCAGCTGGTGGGTCCCGACCCTCAGTGCGTCGAGCACCTTCGACTCGACCTTCGAGAGCGGCCGGTCGATGCAGGCCGCGAGGATCGCGTCGTAGGTGCCGCGACGGCGGATCGTCCCCGAGGCCAGCTCGGTGGCGAACGCCGCGTCGCGCCCCTCGAGCTGGTAGTGCCTGATCACCGCCGGCAGGAGGAGGTTGGCGTAGGCCCGGTCGACCCTGACCCCCTTGAGCACGTCGAGCGCGGCGGCGCGCGCGGGGTCGAGGACGATCTTGCGTCCGGACGTCGCGGCGGCAGGCTGGGCGCCGGACGATGCGCGCTGCTGGGGACCCCGAGACCGGGGCTCAGCCATCGGCGAGCAAGCGCTTGGCGAGCGTCTTGGGAGCCTTGGTCAGCCAGGCGTCGGTGATGATCTCGGCCAGCTCGTCGCGGCTCATCTCGCCGAGGCGGCTCTGCTGGACGAGCACCGCGTTGTAGCCGTTGAAGTGGTCGATCGTGAAGAAGGGCAGCCGCTCGTCGTCGACGAGGGCGCGCTTCTCGGACTCACCCGGGACCGTGATGACCAGCAGGTCGTCGAACCACTCGCCGGTCTCGGGGTCGACCGCCGTCCGCCCCGGAGGACGGTGCATGAGGAAGCCCTTGCCTCGTACCTTGTAGGTCGGGTTGTCTCCCCACGAGGTGCCGAGCTCGACCTCGGGCAGGCCCATGCAGATGTCGTCGACGTCGTCGGGCGTCGCGACCCTGGTCGGAGCCTCGGTCACAGCGTGCAGGCTACTCGCCCTCCGTGCGGGGCCCGGCGGCGCCGAAGCGGGCCGTGGGCGGCAGCCGGAGCCCGCGCGCCCAGTCGGCGGCCGGCATCTGCCGGGCGCCGAACGCCTTGACGTCGCCGAGGCGGACCGCGGTGGTGGCCGTGCCGACCAGGACGTCGGCCTTGCCCACCCGCAGCTCGCCGGGCTCCAGCTGCCCGTCGAAGTGGGTCACGGGTCCCAGCTTGACCCGCGCTCCGTCGTAGGTCGTCCAGGCGCCGGGGGCCGGCGTGCAGGCCCGGATCCTGCGGTCGACCGCGACGGCGGGCTCGGTCCAGTCGACCTGCGCGTCGTCGACGGTGATCTTGGGCGCGTAGCTGGTGCCCTCGGCCTGCTGTGGCCGCGCCTCCACGCTGCCGTCCGCGATGCCGTCGAGGGTGGCCACGAGCAGGCCGGCGCCTCCCTCGGCGAGCCGGGCCAACAGGTCCCCGGCGGTGTCGGTCTCGCGGACCCGCTCGGTCATCACCCCGAAAGTGGGCCCGGCGTCCATCTCCTTGACGATCTGGAACGTCGTCGCCCCGGTCACCTCGTCGCCCGCCCAGATGGAGTGCTGGACGGGCGCCGCACCGCGCCAGGCCGGCAGGCAGGAGAAGTGGAGGTTGACCCAGCCGTGCTGCGGGATGTCCAGGGCGCTCTGCGGCAGCAGGGCGCCGTAGGCGACGACCGGGCAGCAGTCGGCCCGCAGCTCACGCAGATCGTCCTGGAACGCCGGGTCGCGGGGGTGGTCGGGCTTGAGCACGGGTACGCCGAGCTCCTCGCCCAGCAGGGCCACCGGGCTCGGTGTGAGCCTGCGGCCCCGACCCGAGGGTGCGTCCGGCCGGGTCACGACCCCGACCAGCTCGTGCCCGGCGCCGGCGATGGCCCGGAGGCTCGGCAGCGCCACGTCCGGCGTACCGGCGAAGACCAGCCTCACGGGCAGGTCACAGCCCGAGCCCGCCGGTCGGGTGGGGTGAGACCTTCACCCGGGGGGCCTCGAGCCCGAACCACTCCGCCTCGCGGATCGCCTTCTTGGCTTCCTTGCGGGCCTCGTCGTCGAGGCGGTCGATGAACAGCACGCCGTCGAGGTGGTCGGTCTCGTGCTGGAGAGCGCGGGCCAGCAGCTCGGACCCCTCGATGGTCACGGGCTCACCGTGCATGTCGAAACCCTTCGCGACCACGGACAGCGAGCGCCGGCAGTCGAAGGTGAGGCCGGGGATCGAGAGGCACCCCTCCGGCCCGAGCTGCTCGTCGGCCGACAGGTCGAGCACGGGGTTGACCAGGTGTCCGACCTCGTCGTCGACGTTCCACGTGAACACGCGGAGCCCGACACCGAGCTGCGGGGCCGCGAGCCCGGCCCCGGGCGCCTCGAGCATGGTGTCGGTGAGGTCCTCGACCAGCTTGCGCAGCTCCTTGTCGAAGTCGACCACCTCGACCGCGCGCTGGCGCAGCACCGGGTCGCCGAAGAGTCGGATGGGTTGGATCACCGCGCAAGTCTAGGAAGTCGGCGAACCGGTCGGACGCCGGTCCCCGGGGACCTGTTCAACGCCATCGCGCTGCTTCGGTCTGGCAGCACGCGTGGGACAGGACCGGTGCGGCGCAACGGCGCGTGGTCGGTCTTGCGCAGCAGCCTCACAGAGTGGGCGGGTCGACCTGGATGCGGACCGCGTCGAGCTTGCGGGCCGAGCGCAGCCGCTGCACCTCCCCGAGGGCGCGGGACAGGTCGAGGCCGTGGCTGCGCGGGACCCGCAGGACCGCCCGCGACTCGCCTTCGGCCCCGAACGGCACCGGGCCGAGCAGCTCGAAGCCGGTCGGCGGGGAGAGCAGCGTGAGCGCGTCGTCGACGGCGCCCGGCTCGCCGGTGACGGTGGCAAGACGCGAGGCGGGCGGCAGGTGCGCCTCTCGGCGCTGGGCGGCCTCGCGGGCCGCGAAGCCGGCCGCGTCCCAGCGCACCAGCGCCTGGATCGCCGGGTGGGCGGGGTCGCCGACGACGATGGCGCGACCACCGGACCGGACCAGCCCGACGGCGTTGGCCCAGCGGCGCAGCGCCTCCTCCTCGACGCGGAGGTGGGCGAGGCCGAGGACCAGCCAGGTGTCGAGGAGCACGACGGCCGCATAGCCGCCGGTCGCCACCGGCTCCGCCCCGGGCGTGGCGACCACGATGGCGGCCTCGTCGTCGACGGACGCCAGCACCCGGTCGCCGCCCGAGGTGCGGACGACGGTGCCGGCGAAGGTGCGGCCCAGCTCCTCGGCGGTACGGGTCTCCCCCACGACCGGCGCCCGCAGGCCCCGGTGACCGCACTCGGGGCAGGCCCAGGCCTCGTCCGCGGTGCCGCACCATCGGCAGGTCGGCGGCGCGGTGGCCGAGCCGAGCGCGAGCGGGCCGGTGCAGACCCGGCAGCGAGCCGGGGTCCGGCAGCGCTCGCAGGCGAGGGCGGCGGCATAGCCGGAGCGCGGGGTCTGCACCAGCACCGGGCCGCTCGAGAGCGCGTCGCGGATCGTCTGGTGCACCTCGCCCGGCATCCGGCTGGCCCGCGCGAGCGGGTCGCGGGCCAGCGCGAACTCGTCGGCACCGGCGACCGCGACCGTGACCCGGGCCCGCAGCTCGTCGCGCGAGGCCCCGAGCAGGTGTGCCCAGCCCGAGCGGACCAGCTGCTCGGCCTCGACGCTCATCGCGAAGCCCCCCACCAGGGCAGCGGCGCCCTCGCGCTCGGCGCGCAGCAGCAGCGTCTCGCGGGCGTGGGGGTACGGCGCCCGGGGCTCGGCGTGGAGGTCGTCGCCGTCGTCCCAGATCACGACCAGGCCGAGCCCAGCGACCGGTGCGAACGCCGCGGCGCGGGTGCCGACCACGACTCGACGCCGACCCCGCGCGACGGCCAGGTAGTCGCGGTAGCGCTTCGCCGGACCCGCGTCGGCCCTCAGCACGACGTGCTGGTCGGGGCCGAGCACCGCGGTCAGCGCGGCGTCGACCCGCGCCACGTCCTTGCCGTCGGGCACCACCACGAGGGCGCCGCGGCCGCCCGCGACCGACGCCGCGACGGCGTGGGCCACGAGCGTGGGCCAGTCGGTGCCCGGGGCGGCGCTCCAGACCGCCCGCGGCGACCCGCCGTCGGCGAGGTGCGCCAGGAACGCGGGCGCGGGGCCGTGGGCCGCCCAGGCCGCCTCGGCCGCGCCGGAGTCGTAGGGCGGCATGGGCACCGCGGCCACGGAGTCCTTCTTCTCGGTCGCCGCGTGGCGGCTGGGGACGGCCAGCCTCAGCACGTCGGACCGCGTGCCGGCGTAGCGCTCGGCCAGGTCTGCGGCGAGCGCCGCCACGGGGGGCGACAGCACCGGCTCGGCGCTGACCACACGCCGCAGCGGTGTCAGCGACCCCCCGTGGTCGGTGCCCGTCACCCGCTCGAGCACGAAGCCGTCGACGTCACGACCCGCGAACCGCACCTTGACCCGCACCCCGGCTCGCGCCTCCTCGGCCATCGACGCTGGAACGGCGTAGTCGAAGGTCCGGTCGAGGTGCGCCAGCGCCACGTCGACCAGGACCCGCGCCACCGGGTCGACCTCGGCAACCGGCTCGGGGGCCGCGGTCTCGCGGGTCGGCCGGACCCGGGCGCGCACCAGCCCCGGGAGCAGGTCGTCCTGCTCCCGCGCCTGGGGTGAGCTCGTTCCGGTCACGGCGACATGGATATCAGTGACCGCCCACACGTGTTCTCGGCCGATCGCCGGGCCCTGCCGCGGACTCGGGTCGAATCTCGCCGGGGTGTTCAGCCCGCGACAGCCGCCCTGAGCGCCTCGGCGCGGTCGGTGCGCTCCCAGGTGAACTCCGGCAGCTCACGGCCGAAGTGGCCGTAGGCCGCGGTCTTGGCGTAGATGGGCCGGAGCAGGTCGAGGTCCTCGATGATCGCGGCGGGGCGCAGGTCGAAGACCTTGAGCACGGCCTCCTGGATCGCCTCGTCGGAGGCGGTGCCGGTGCCGAAGGTCTCGATGAACACGCCGACCGGCTGGGCCTTGCCGATCGCGTAGGCGACCTGGGCCTCGCAGCGGCGGGCCAGTCCGGCGGCCACGACGTTCTTGGCGACCCAGCGCATGGCGTAGGCCGCGGAGCGGTCGACCTTCGAGGGGTCCTTGCCCGAGAAGGCACCGCCGCCGTGGCGGGCCATGCCGCCGTAGGTGTCGACGATGATCTTGCGGCCGGTGAGGCCGGCGTCGCCCATCGGGCCACCGACCACGAAGCGGCCGGTGGGGTTCACCAGGAGGCGGTAGCCGTCGGAGGGCAGGTCGAAGGTCGCGAGCACCGGGTCGATGACGTGCTTCTGGACGTCGGCCTGGAGGGTCTCGAGGTCGACGTCCTCTGCGTGCTGCGAGGACAGCACGACGGTGTTGACCCGCACCGGGCTGTTGTCGGCGTCGTACTCGATCGTGACCTGGGTCTTGCCGTCCGGGCGGAGGTAGGGCAGCGTCCCGTCCTTGCGCACCTCGGTGAGCTTCTCGGCCAGGCGCTGGGCCATCACGATCGGCAGCGGCATGAGCACGTCGGTGTCGTCGCACGCGTAGCCGAACATGAGGCCCTGGTCGCCGGCGCCCTGCTTGTCCATCGCGTCGACGGAGCCCGTGCGGCTCTCGTGGCCGGTGTCGACGCCCTGGGCGATGTCGCCGGACTGGCCGCCGATCGCGACCATGACGCCGCAGGACTCGCCGTCGAAGCCCTTCTCGGACGAGTCGTAGCCGATCTCGAGGATCCGCTCGCGCACGACCTTCTTGACGTCGACGTAGCCGGTGGTGGTGACCTCGCCGGCAACCACGACCAGGCCGGTGGTGAGCAGCGTCTCCACGGCGACCCGGCTGTGCTTGTCCTGGCGCAGCATCTCGTCGAGGACCGAGTCGCTGATCTGGTCGGCGATCTTGTCGGGGTGACCCTCGGTCACTGACTCCGAGGTGAACAGACGTCCTGGCACGGCGTATCTCTCCTGGTTCGTTCCTGAAGGCGGCCCCACCCTAGGAGGTGTCTCGCAGTGCGGGATCGCTGTCTCAACGCCCGATCCCGGAGGCCGTCACGCCGGCCGGGGTCACACGTACGGTCAATCCTGCAGCCTCGCCACCACTTCGTCCCAAATGACGTGGGCCAGGGCGGTCTTGGAGCCGCGCGGGACCTCGGTGGACGAGCCGTCGGCGCCGAGGACGACGGCTTCGTTGTCGGGGCTGCCGAAGACGCCTCCACCGCTCACGTCGTTGACGACGAGGAGGTCACAGCCCTTGCGGGCCAGCTTGGCCCGACCCAGCTCGAGGACCGAGCCGGAGGTGTCGCCGGTCTCGGCCCCGAACCCGACGATCACGGCACCGGCCCGCGGCCGGGTGGTGCTCAGCTCGTGGAGGATGTCGGGGTTCTGGGTCAGCTCGAGTGGCGGGGCGGAGCCGTCGTCGGTCTTCTTGATCTTCGACTCGCTGACCGAGGTCGGCCGGAAGTCTGCCGGCGCGGCGGCCATGACGACGGCGTCGGCCGAGGCGGCCGCGGCGAGCACCTCGGTGCGCAGCTGCTCGGTGGTCTCGACGCGGACCACCTTGACACCGGCGGGGTCGGGCAGCGCCGTGTTGGCGGCGACCAGGGTGACCTCGGCGCCGCGCGAGGCCGCGGCCCGGGCCAGCGCGTAGCCCTGCAGCCCCGATGAGCGGTTGCCGAGGAAGCGGACCGGGTCGAGGTACTCCCGCGTGCCGCCGGCCGACACGACCACCTGGCGACCCGCCAGGTCGAGCGGGCCCACGCCGCGGGCGAGCACGTCGACGCACACGTCGTAGATCTCGGCGGGCTCGGGCAGCCGGCCCTTGCCCGAGTCGGCACCGGTCAGGCGGCCCTCGGCGGGCTCGATCACCAGGCAGCCCCGGCCACGCAGGGTCGCGACGTTCGCCTGCGTGGCGGCGTGCTCCCACATCTCGGTGTGCATGGCGGGCGCGAACACCACGGGGCACCGGGCGGTGAGCAGGGTGTTGGTGAGCAGGTCGTCGGCCAGGCCGTGGGCGGCCTTGGCCAGCAGGTCCGCTGTGGCCGGCGCGACCACCACCAGGTCCGCCGACTGGCCGATCCGCACGTGCGGCACCTCGTGGACGCTCTCCCACACCTCGGTGGAGACCGGCTTGCCGGACAGTGCCGACCAGGTCGGCGCGCCGACGAAGTGCAGCGCCGCCGCGGTCGGTACGACGGTCACGTCGTGCCCGGCTCTCGGTGAACCGGCGCAGCAGCTCCGCGGCCTTGTAGGCCGCGATGCCGCCGGAGACCCCGAGGACGACGCTGCTCAGGGGAGTTCCTGGGACTAGGAGTTGCCCGCGTCGGCGGCGGCGGCCTTGGCCGCGGCCTCCTCGGCAGCCAGCTCGGCCGGGTCGATGTCCTCGCAGGTCAGGAGGTCGTCGTTGATCTCGCGGAGCGCGATCGAGAGCGGCTTCTCCTGCACGTGGGTGTCCACGAGCGGGCCGACGTACTCCAGCAGGCCCTCGCCCAGCTGGGAGTAGTAGGCGTTGATCTGGCGGGCGCGCTTGGCGCTGTAGAGGACCAGCTTGTACTTGCTGTCGGTCTTGGTGAGCAGGTCGTCGATCGAGGGGTTGGTGACACCCTGGGCGTCGATGGGGGGTGCAGACACGCGTGAGCCTCGCTGGCGTTGAGTTCGATGGTCGACCAGTCGGTGGACGGTCGTCACTGGGTCGGCCGGCAAGTAACCAGCAAAGTCACATGGCAGTCATTCGTCGGGACCCAGTTCCATCAAGGCTACCAACTCCTCAGCGGCAGCGTGAACTTCGCGGTTGACGATGCTCTCGTCGAACTCCGGCTGGGCGGCCAGCTCCTCGCGCGCGGTGGCCAGCCGCCGGTCGCGCTCGGCCTGGTCCTCGGTGCCCCGGCCGACCAGCCGACGGACCAGTTCCTCCCACGACGGTGGCTCCAGGAAGACGAAGAGCGCCTCCGGCATCGTCTCCCGCACCTGCCGGGCGCCCTGGAGGTCGATCTCGAGCATCGCGGGCCTCCCGGAGGCCAGCGCGAGGTCGACCGGCTGCCGGGGCGTGCCGTAGCGGTTCTGGCCGTGCACGACCGCCCACTCGAGGAGGTCGTCCTCGTCGATCATCCGGTCGAACTCGTCGTCGGAGACGAACCAGTAGTGCACGCCGTTCAGCTCGCCCGGTCGCGGTGCCCGGGTGGTCGCCGACACCGAGATCCAGACCTCCGGGTGGTGCTCGCGGATGTCGGCCGCGACGCTGCCCTTGCCGACGGCGGTGGGCCCGGCGAGCACGACGAGACGACGGTTGCGCTCGGGCTCGGTCATCGACGGCGGGGGTGCTGGAGACCGAGGGCAGCAGCGGCCTCGTCGCACAGCTCTCGAGACGGGCGCAGGGCACCCTCCTCGACCAGCGGAGGGCACGATCGCGGAGCGCCCTCGTCGACCAGCGTGAGGTCAGGCACCGAACTCCTTCTGGAGGGCAGCGACCTGCTTGGTGCCGAGCCCGCGGACCCGGCGGCTCTCGGCGATGCCGAGCCGCTCCATGGTCTGCCGGGCGCGCACCTTGCCGAGGCCGGGCATCGACTGCAGCAGGTCGACGACCCGCATCTTGCCGATGACCTCGTTCTGCTGGCCCTGCGCGAGCACGTCGGAGATCGAGGCGCCTGCGTTCTTCAGTCGGTTCTTCACCTCGGCGCGCTCGCGTCGAGATGCCGCAGCCTTCTCGAGGGCCGCCTTTCGCTGTTCGGGAGTGAGCGGGGGCAGAGCCACGGTCCGGGGTCCTTAGTGGTGCGCGAGTTGGGAGGGAGCGTCGGGCTCAACATAGCCACGTCGTGCACGCGCGGCAATCGAGCACCGGGGCGACGAGCGTGGCCCATCCCACAAGCGGTCAGCCGATCTGCAGTGGTGTCCCGCAGACGTCCTTGGCCTGCTGGTCGACCCCGCTGAGGGCCGCGGCGGTCGCCTCACTGGCCAGCGCGCGGGCCGCGGCGTCGATCGCGTCCTTGTCGCGCTGGTCGAGCCCCTCCGGCGGGTGGTCGCGGTCATACGTCGCGGGATCGACCCCGGCGTCGTCCAGTGCGTCCTGCAGCCCCTCCAGCGCGTCGATCACCGTCCGCCACTCGTCGCGGAGGTCCTCGGGGGCCCCGTCGGCGAGGTCCCGGAAGATCGGGAGGGCCTTGAACAGCGCCTGGGGCGTGCCGTCGCCGAGGATCCTGCCGAGCTCCTCCTGGTGGTCCTGGACCGCGTCGCAGTACTTCTCCTGCTGGTCCTTGCACCCTGCCAGCACCGTGGCGAGCAGCAGCCCCGCGATGACCGTTGGCCCGACCCGGCGCCGGCGTCGGCGTCGGCCCCGTGAGCGGTCAGCAGGCAACCTCATGGGGGCCAGCATGACCGATCTCGGGTTGCCGCCTGACCGCTGACCCGCCCGTTCAGAACCGGCGGGTCAGCCGCGGAGGCCGGCAAGCTCGGCGTTGAGGCGCAGTGCCTCGTCGCGCATCGCCTCGACCGACGGCCCCCGCCGCAGCAGCTCGCGAGACGAGCTGGGGGTCACCGCCGCCACGGCCGAGCCGAAGATGCGCCGGATGTCGGCGACGGTGCCGCCCTGGGCGCCGAAGCCGGGCGCGAGGATCGGGCCGTTGAAGTCGAAGTCGTGGCCGCGCTCGTCGTGGATGGTCGCGCCGATGACCGCCCCGAACGAGCCCAGCGGCTCGGCCTCGGCGTTGAGCTGCCTGAGCGTCTCCAGCACCGATCCCGCGACCGTCACGCCGTCCTCGGTCACGGCGTGCTGCACCTCGGGCCCCTCCTTGTTCGACGTGAGGGCCAGCACGAACAGCCCGGCGTCGTGCTTGCGGGCGGTGTCGACCATCGGGTCGAGGGAGCCGAAGCCGAGGTAGGGCGAGGCGGTGATCGCATCCGCGGCCAGCGGCGACGACGGGTCGAGGTAGGCGTCGGCGTAGGCCTGGCTGGTCGAGCCGATGTCGCCGCGCTTCACGTCGAGCAGCACCAGCGCCCCGGCCGCGCGCGACCCGGCGATCACCTGCTCGAGCACCGCGACCCCCCGGCTACCGAACCGCTCGTAGAACGCCGACTGCGGCTTGACGACCGCGACGTGCGGCGCCAGGCCCTCGACCGCGGTCAGTGCGAACCTCTCCAGCCCCGACACGTCGTCGGGCAGCCCCCACTCGGCGAGCAACCCGGAGTGCGGGTCGATCCCCGCGCACAGCGGCCCGCGAGCGTCGAGGGCGGCGGCGAAGCGTGCTCCGAAAGCGGTCACCAGAGTCCTTTCAGGATGCGGCGGGGCCAGCCGGGCCCCTCGTAGATGAACGCCGTGTAGCCCTGGAGCAGGTCGGCACCGGCGTCCAGCCTGGCGCGAGCGTCCTCGGCGGTGGTGATCCCGCCGACCCCGATCAGCGTGAGCCGATCACCGACCCGGTCGCGGAGCAGCCGCAGCACCGTGAGCGAGCGTTGGCTCAGCGGGCGACCCGACAGGCCGCCGGCTCCGACGCCGTCGACCTGCTCGGGGGTCGAGGCCAGGCCGGCGCGGGAGACCGTGGTGTTGGTGGCGATGACCCCGTCGAGGTCGATCGCGAGGGCCAGGTCGGCCACGGCGAGCACGTCGTCGTCGGAGAGGTCCGGCGCGATCTTCACCAGCAGCGGCACCTCGCCGGCGACAGCGCGCACGGCACGGAGGATCGGCTCCAGCTTCTCGACGGCCTGCAGGTTGCGCAGCCCGGGCGTGTTGGGAGAGCTGACGTTCACGACCAGGTAGTCGGCGTGCGGGGCCAGCAGCCGGGCGGACTTCTCGTAGTCGCGCACCGCCTCGTCCTCGGGGACGACCTTCGACTTGCCGATGTTGACGCCGAGCACAGGACCGGACCTGCCGCCGCGCCGGGAGCGGCGCCGTGCCAGGCGGTCGGCCACGACCTCTGCGCCGTCGTTGTTGAACCCCATCCGGTTGACCACGGCCCGGTCCGCGGTGAGCCGGAAGAGTCGCGGCTTCTCGTTGCCCGGCTGAGGCTCGCCGGTCACGGTCCCGACCTCGACGTGGCCGAAGCCCAGCGCCCCGAGGGCGTCGATGCCGACGGCGTTCTTGTCGAAGCCCGCGGCCAGGCCGAGCACGTGGGGAAAGGTCAGCCCCATCGTCGTGACGGGTCGGCCCGGCGTACGGCGCAGCGCCAGGAGCGGTCGCGCCGCCCGGACGGCTCCGAAGCCGACCTGGTGTGCCCGCTCCGCGTCGATGCGGGTGAGGCCGTGGTCGAAGAGGAAGGAGTACGCCGTCACGCCGGGGCTCCCCTCATCCGAACCAGTCCTGGAGGGACCGCACCCCGATCTGCCCGCGGATCGCCGCCTCGATCCCCTGCACCGCCGCTCCGAGCCCCTGGACCGTGGTGATGCAGGGGATGTTCGCCATCACCGCGGCGGTCCGGATCTCGTAGCCGTCGATGCGGGCCGTGCCGCCACCCCCGGCCGAGCCGTACGGCGTGTTCACCACGAGGTCGATGTCGCCGTCCAGGATCCGCTGGACCGTGGTGCGCTGGTCGCCCTCGCCGGCGCCCTCGAAGTGCTTGCGCACCACCGTGGCGGCCACGCCGTTGCGGCGCAGCGCCTCCGCGGTCCCCTGGGTCGCGAGGATCTCGAACCCCATGTCGGCGAGGACCTTGATCGGGAAGATCATCGTGCGCTTGTCCCGGTTGGCCATGGAGACGAAGACCCTGCCCGAGGTGGGCAGCGAGCCGTAGGCCGCGGCCTGCGACTTCGCGAACGCCTGGCCGAAGTTGGCGTCGAGCCCCATCACCTCGCCGGTCGACTTCATCTCGGGTCCGAGCACCGTGTCGACCTGCTGGCCATCGGGCGTGCGGAACCGGTTGAACGGCATCACCGCCTCCTTCACCGCGATCGGCTGGTCGGCGGGCAGCGTGCCGCCGTCCCCCGTCGCGGGCAGGACGCCCGCCGCGCGGAGCCCCGCCACCGTCTCGCCGAGCATGATCCGGGCCGCGGCCTTGGCCAGCGGGGTGGCGGTCGCCTTGGAGACGAACGGCACGGTCCGGGAGGCGCGCGGGTTGGCCTCGAGCACGTAGAGGATGTCGGCGCCGAGGGCGTACTGGATGTTCAGCAGCCCACGCACCCCGACGCCCCGCGCGATCGCCTCGGTGGCCTCCCGGATCCGCTCGATCTCGGAGTCGCCGAGCGTGATCGGTGGCAGCGCGCAGGAGGAGTCACCGGAGTGGATGCCGGCCTCCTCGATGTGCTCCATCACCCCGCCGAGGAACAGCTCCTCGCCGTCGAAGAGCGCGTCGACGTCGATCTCGACCGCGTCGTCGATGAAGCGGTCGACGAGGACCGGGTGCTCGGGGCTGACCTGGGTCGCCCGGGCGATGTAGCCCTCGAGCGCCTCGTCGCCATAGACGATCTCCATGCCGCGGCCGCCGAGGACGTACGACGGCCGGACCAGCACGGGGTAGCCGATCTCGGCCGCGATCGCCTTGGCCTCGGCGTACGACGTGGCGAGGCCGTGCTTCGGCGCCGGCAGCCCGGCCTCCGCGAGCACCCGCCCGAACGCCCCCCGCTCCTCGGCCAGGTGGATGGCCCCAGGAGACGTGCCGACGATCCGCACGCCGTTGTCCTCGAGCCCCTGGGCCAGCCCGAGCGGCGTCTGTCCTCCGAGCTGGCAGATGACACCGGCGATCGGGCCGGCCTGCTCCTCGGCATGCACGATCTCGAGCACGTCCTCCAGCGTCAGCGGCTCGAAGTAGAGCCGGTCGGAGGTGTCGTAGTCGGTCGAGACCGTCTCGGGGTTGCAGTTGACCATCACGGTCTCGTAGCCGGCCTCCGACAGCGCCATCGACGCGTGCACGCAGGAGTAGTCGAACTCGATGCCCTGGCCGATCCGGTTGGGTCCGGAGCCGAGGATGATCACGGCCGGCTTCTCCCGCGGCTGCACCTCGGACTCCTCGTCGTAGGACGAGTAGTGGTACGGCGTCGCAGCGGCGAACTCCGCCGCGCAGGTGTCGACCGTCTTGAAGACCGGGCGGATGCCGAGCGCGTGCCGCACGCCGCGGACCACGTCGGCGGTCATCCCGCGGATCTTGCCGATCTGGGCGTCGGAGAAGCCGTGTCTCTTGGCCCTGCGCAGCACCGCCGGGGTCAGCTCAGGCGCCGCGATCACCTCTCCGGCGATCTCGTTGATCAGCAGCAGCTGGTCGACGAACCACGGGTCGATGTGGGTGGCCAGGAACACCTCCTCCGCGGTGGCACCGGCGCGCAGCGCGTCCATCACCTTCTTCAGCCGCCCGTCGTGCGGGACCTTGATCTCCTCCAGCAGCGCGTCCTTGTCGAGCTCGACCCACTCCCCGCTCCAGTCGAACGGCGCGTCCTTGCTCTCCAGCGATCGCAGCGCCTTCTGCAGCGCCTCGGTGAAGTTGCGGCCGATCGCCATCGCCTCGCCCACGGACTTCATGTGGGTGGTCAGCTCGTGGTCGGCGCCGGGGAACTTCTCGAACGCGAACCGCGGCACCTTCACGACGACGTAGTCGAGCGTCGGCTCGAACGCCGCCGGCGTGCTCGACCCGTCGGCCCGGATCGTGATGTCGTTGGGGATCTCGTCGAGGGTGTAGCCGATCGCGACCTTGGCGGCGATCTTGGCGATCGGGAAGCCGGTCGCCTTGGAGGCGAGCGCGCTGGAGCGGGAGACCCGCGGGTTCATCTCGATCACGACGATCCGGCCGTCGCGCGGGTTGACCGCGAACTGGATGTTGCAGCCGCCCGTGTCGACACCCACCGAACGGATGATGCCGATCGAGAGGTCTCGCAGCTGCTGGTACTCGCGGTCGGTGAGCGTCATCGCCGGCGCCACGGTGATCGAGTCACCGGTGTGCACGCCCATCGGGTCGAGGTTCTCGATCGAGCACACGATCACCACGTTGTCCGAGGTGTCGCGCATGACCTCGAGCTCGTACTCCTTCCAGCCGAGGATCGACTCCTCGAGGAGCACCTCGGTGGTCGGGCTGGCCTGGAGCCCGGCACCGGCGATCCGGTGCAGGTCGGTCTCGTCGTGGGCCATGCCCGAGCCGGTGCCGCCCATGGTGAAGCTCGGCCGCACGACCACCGGGTAGCCCAGCTCGCCGACCGCCGCGAGGCAGTCGTCCATCGAGTGGCAGATCACGCTGCGTGCCACCTGGCCGCCGAGCTCCTCGACGATCTTCTTGAAGATCTGGCGGTTCTCGCCGCGGTCGATCGCCTCGATCGAGGCGCCGATCAGCTCCACGCCGTACTTCTCCAGGACGCCGGCCGCATCGAGCGCCATGGCGGTGTTGAGGGCGGTCTGGCCGCCCAGGGTCGCGAGCAGCGCGTCGGGCCGCTCCTTCTCGATCACCTTCTCCACGAACTCCGCGGTGATCGGCTCGATGTAGGTCGCGTCGGCGAACTCCGGGTCGGTCATGATCGTGGCCGGGTTGGAGTTGACCAGCACCACGCGGATGCCCTCGGCCATCAGCACCCGGCAGGCCTGGGTGCCGGAGTAGTCGAACTCGCACGCCTGGCCGATGATGATCGGCCCCGAGCCGATGACCAGGACACTCTTGATGTCGTCGCGCTTAGGCATGCATCAGCTCCACGAAGCGATCGAAGAGGTAGGCCGCATCGTGCGGACCGGCGGCGGCCTCGGGGTGGTACTGGACCGAGAACGCCGTCAGCTTCCCGTCCGCGTCGCGCAGCTCCAGCCCCTCGACCACGTCGTCGTTGAGGCAGACGTGGCTGACCGTGGCCACGCCGTACGCCGTGTCGGTCGGCGTGTCGAGCGGCGCGTCGACGGCGAAGCCGTGGTTGTGCGCGGTCACCTCGACCTTGCCCGTCGTGCGGTCCATCACCGGCTGGTTGATGCCGCGGTGGCCGTACTTGAGCTTGTAGGTGCCGAAGCCGAGCGCTCGGCCGAAGAGCTGGTTGCCGAAGCAGATCCCGAAGTAGGGCATCGCGTCGGCCAGCGCCGACCGGAGCAGCTCGACCTGGCCGGTCGTCGCCGCCGGGTCTCCCGGTCCGTTGGAGTAGAACAGCCCATCGGCGCCGGTCGCCTTCAGGTCGTCGTAGGTGGCCGCGGCCGGCAGCACGTGCACCTCGATGCCCCGCTCGGCCATCCGGTGCGGCGTCATCGCCTTGATGCCGAGGTCGAGCGCCGCGACGGTCAGCCTCTTCCTGCCGATCGCGGGCACCACGTAGGACTCCCCCGTCGACACCTCCTCGGCGAGCTCGGTGCCGGCCATCTCGGCCTGGCCACGGACCCGCTCGAGCAGCACCACCGGATCGGGCTCGGTCGACGAGATCCCGACGCGCATCGCGCCGCGCTCGCGCAGGTGCCGGGTGAGGGCGCGGGTGTCGATGCCGGAGATGCCGACCACGCCCTGGTCACGGAGCGCGTCGTCGAGGCTGCGCTTGCTGCGCCAGCTGGACGGCATCCGGGCGGGGTCGCGGACGACGTAGCCGGCCACCCAGATCCGGCTCGACTCCGGGTCCTCGTCGTTCATCCCGGTGTTGCCGACGTGCGGGGCCGTCATCACCACGACCTGGCGGTGGTAGGACGGGTCGGTGAGCGTCTCCTGGTAGCCGGTCATGCCGGTGTTGAAGACCGCCTCGCCGAAGGTCTCGCCCTCGGCGCCGAAGCTGTCGCCGTGAAAGGTGCGACCGTCCTCGAGGACCAGGATCGCTGGGGCAGCGGCAGGCAAAGCCGTTTCTCCTTCCCCGCCTCACAGGACGGTGGTTAAAGGATTCCGAACTGCCCGCGACCCTACCAGCGCCGCGAGGCCCGCCGAGAGGTCGTCCAGCGGCGAGTCCACCCACCGCAACAGCCGACGGCTCACACGGGCAGGTTTCGCGAGAGCGCAGCGAGCGTCGGCACGGGGGCCGAGAGCTCGCGGGGGGTCATAGGACCGCGTCGAGGAAGGCGCGTGTCTCGGGGTTGGCCGGCGTCTCGATGAGCTGCTGCGGTGGTCCCTGCTCGAGGATCCGGCCCTCGTGGAAGAACGCCATCCGGTCGGCCACCTCGCGGGCGAAGCCCATCTCGTGGGTCACCACCATCATCGTCATGTGCAGCTCGACCGACAGCGTCTTCATCACCGACAGCACCTCACCGGTGAGCTCGGGGTCGAGCGCCGAGGTGGGCTCGTCGAAGAGCATCACGTCGGGCTCCATCGCCAGGGCTCGGGCGATGGCGACCCGCTGCTGCTGGCCCCCGGACAGCCGGATCGGGTGCTCCCCAGCCTTGTCGGCCAGGCCGACCCGGTCCAGGAGGTCCTTGGCCCGCTTGGTGACCTCCGTGGTGCTCGCTCCGGCGCACCGGGGCGCACAGAGGACGTTGTCGAGGACGGTCATGTTGGGGAACAGGTTGAACTGCTGGAAGACCATGCCCACGTGGAGGCGCAGCTGGCGGATCTGCTCGCGCTTGCGTCGGGTGCGGTAGCCGCCGGCGAGCTTGATGCCGGCGACCTCGATCGAGCCCTCGGTCGGGTCCTCGATGAAGTTCACGCAGCGCAGCACGGTCGACTTGCCCGAGCCGGAGCGCCCGAAGATGACCACCACCTCGCCCCGGTGGACGTCGAGGTCGACGCCGCGGACGACCTCGAGGTGGCCGAAGCTCTTGTGCAGCCCCTCGATGCGGACGACGACCTCCCTGTCGTCCGGTTCGTTCTCGGCGCTCATCCGGTCACACCTCCGCCATGGGCCTGCCCCTTTCCACCGGCGGCCTCCATGGCCCGGGCCACGTGTGTGCGGTCGTAGCCGCGGCCGATCCGCTTCTCGAGACGGGACTGGAGGATCGTGAACAGGACAGTGAGCCCCCAGTAGACGAGGGCGACGGTCACGTAGGCCTCGAGGTTCTTGTAGTCGCGCTTGCCGAGCAGCTGCGAGCGCCGGAAGATCTCGGCACTGGCGGCCGTGACGCCGAGGAAGGAGACCAGCGCGGTGTCCTTCATCATCGCGATGAACTCGTTGCCGGTCGGTGGGATGATCACCCGGAACGCCTGGGGCAGCACCACCTTGCGCATCTTCTGGCCGTAGGTCATGCCGAGCGCGTCGGCGGCCTCACCCTGGCCGCCGGCGACCGACTGGATGCCGGCCCTGAAGATCTCGGTCATGTAGGCGCCGTAGTTGAGGCCGAGGGCGAGCGTGCCGGCGGTGGCGGCCTCGAGGATGAGGACCTGGTCGAACCCGTCCGGCAGCCAGGCGTACTGCTCGGCGAGGTTGCGGCCCACCGGCGGCAGCGCCAGGTAGAGCAGGAACATCTGCACGATCAGCGGCGTGCCGCGGAAGAACGAGACGTAGAAGCCGGCCACCGCGTAGGGGATCGGGTTGCGCGAGATCCGGGCCAGGGCGCCCAGGAGCGCCAGCACGATCGCCAGCACGATGCCGCCGACTGCGATCACCATCGTGTAGCGCAGCCCGCCGAGGATGTAGCGGAAGTTGTCGCGGATCCACTGCAGGTCGAACCCGGCCGCGTTGCCGAAGAACGCGAGCAGCCCGAACAGGACCAGCCAGACCACCGCGGTCTTCACGCGGAAGGGCACCCGCGCCGAAGCGAGCTGGAACCGCTCCCAGGCATCAGCCATGTGAACGCGTCACTGCTGGGTGGTGAGGTCCAGGCCGTACCACTTCTCCGACATGGCGGTCAGTGTGCCGTCCTCGTGCATCTCCTTGACGATCCCGTCCACGGCCTCGTAGAGGCTCTCCGAATCGGGGTCGGAGCTCTTGTCGAAGCCCACCGAGAGCGGCTCGTAGAACACCGGGTCGCCCACGATCTTCACGGGGTTGCCGGCGTCGATGTAGCCCTGCGCGGTCGTCACCGACGTGATCACCGCGTCGAGCCGGCCGTTGGTGAGGTCCTCCAGCGCGGTCGTGTCCGTGTCGTAGCCGGAGATCTCGGCGTCGTCGATGACGAAGTCGAAGGTGTAGCCGTCGATCTGGAGGTCCTGCTGGAGGAACTGGTCGTAGGTGCAGCCCGAGCAGACGCCGATCTTCTTGCCGTCCAGGTCGGTCGTCAGGTCGCTCACGTCCGCGTTGTCGGCACCGACGACCACCACGGCGGGCGTGTAGTTGTACGGCTCGGTGAAGTAGAGGACCTGCTGGCGGTCGTTGGTGGGTGTCATCGACCCGACCGTGGTGTCCCAGCGACCGTTCCAGCTGCCGGCCGTGATGACGTCCCACGCGGGGGTCTCCCACGCCACGTCGACGCCGAGCCGCTTGGCGATCTCGGTGGCGACGTCGATGTCGAAGCCCTCGTAGTCACCCGTCTGATCGTTGAGCGAGGACTGCGGCGGGTAGGCCGGGTCGGTCGAGACCGTCAGCGTGCCGCTGTCGCAGACCTTGGCCAGGAGGCCGTCGGTGTCGCCGGCGCAGGCTCCGTCACCGGCAGCGGCGGCGGGCTTGTCACCGTCGTCGGTGGCCTTGCCGCTGCTGTCGTCACCCCCGCAGGCCGTGAGCAGCAGGGCGAGAAGCGCGGCGAGAGCCGCGAAGACAGAGAGACGGATGCGCATGGCCGGACTATGCACCTCCCTGCGGGCCGAGTCCAGTACTGAGCCGCGCGTCAGTAGGACGTGGCTCCCTCACTGCAGCTTGCCGTCCAGCACCGTGGGGCGGCCGCGGAGGAACGTCGCGACGACCCGACCGGGCAGCTCCATGCCGGCGTAGGGCGTGTTGCGGCTCAGGCTGGCCGACTCGGTGGCGTCGACCACGCGGCGTACGGCGGGGTCGTAGAGCACGACGTTCGCCGGCTGGCCGACCTCGAGCGGACGGCCGTGGTCGGGGACCCGGCCGATCCGGGCGGGCGCGTGGGACATCCGGTCGGCGACACCGGCCCAGTCGAGCAGCCCGGGGTCGACCATCGTCTCCTGGACGATCGACAGCGCGGTCTCGAGGCCGAGCATCCCGAACGCCGCCGCCGCCCACTCGCAGTCCTTGTCCTCGTGCGGATGGGGGGCGTGGTCCGTCGCGACGGCGTCGATGGTGCCGTCGGCCAGCCCCTCGCGCAGCGCCTCGACGTCGGCGCTCGAGCGCAGCGGCGGGTTGACCTTGTAGATCGGGTCGTAGGTCGCGGCCAGGTCGTCGGTGAGCAGCAGGTGGTGGGGACAGACCTCGGCCGTGACGTCCCAGCCCCCCTCCCTCGAGGATCGAGCCTTGGCGTCGCGGACGATGCGGACAGAGCCGGCCGTCGAGACGTGGCAGACGTGCAGCCGGGAGCCGACGTGGGCGGCGAGCAGGCAGTCGCGGGCGATGATCGCCTCCTCGGCGACCGCGGGCCAGCCGGCCAGGCCGAGCCGGCCGGAGAGCTCGCCCTCGTTCATCTGCGCGTCCTCGGTGAGCCGCGGCTCCTGTGCGTGCTGGGCGATGACGCCGTCGAACGCCTTCACGTACTCCAGCGCCCGGCGCATCATCACCGCGTCGCTCACGCACCTGCCGTCGTCGGAGAAGACGCGGACCCGCGCCGCGGAGTCGGCCATCGCCCCCAGCTCGGCCAGCTGCTCGCCCCGCAGGCCGACGGTCACCGCGCCGACCGGGTAGACGTCGCAGTGGCCGGCCTCGCGCCCGAGCCGCCAGACCTGCTCGACGACGCCGGCGGTGTCGGCGACCGGCTCGGTGTTGGCCATCGCGTGCACCGCGGTGAAGCCACCCAGGGCGGCCGCCCGGGTGCCCGTGTCGACGGTCTCGGCGTCCTCGCGGCCGGGCTCGCGCAGGTGGGTGTGCAGGTCGACGAGGCCGGGCAGGGCGATCAGCCCGGAGGCGTCGACGACCTCGGCGCCCGACGCGCTCAGGCCGGTGCCGATCTCTGCGACCGCCCCCTCGTCGAGGAGCAGGTCGGTCGGCGTACCGCCCAGGATCGCGGCGCCCCTGATCAGGTACGTCGTCACTGGTCCTCCACATCGGTCGAGCCCGTCGAGACCTCCGCCGGCCCCGCGCCACTCAAGAGCAGGTAGAGCACGGCCATCCGGACGGCGACGCCGTTGGTGACCTGCTCGACGATCACCGAGCGGGCCGAGTCGGCCACGTCGGCGGTGATCTCCATGCCGCGGACCATCGGGCCCGGGTGCATGACGATCGTGTGGTCCTGGAGCGTCGCCATCCGCCGGCCGTCGAGGCCGTAGCGGCGGCTGTACTCGCGGGCGGTCGGGAAGAACGCCGCTCCCATCCGCTCGCGCTGGACCCGCAGCATCATCACTGCGTCCGCCTTGGGGATCACCGCGTCGAGGTCGTAGGACGTCTCGACCGGCCACGACTCGATGCCGACCGGCAGCAGGGTCGGCGGCGCCACGAGCGTCACCTCGGCCCCGAGGGTGCGCAGCAGCAGTGCGTTGGACCGCGCCACCCGGCTGTGCAGGACGTCGCCGACGATCGCGACCCGGCGGCCCTCGAGCCCGCCCGGCTTGGAGTCGCCGAGGTGCTTCCACATGGTGAAGGCGTCGAGCAGCGCCTGGGTCGGGTGCTCGTGGGTGCCGTCGCCGGCGTTCACCACGCTGGAGCGCACCCAGCCCGAGTGGGCGAGCCGGTGCGGTGCTCCGCTGGAGCCGTGGCGCACCACGACCGCGTCGGCGCCCATCGCCTCGAGGGTCAGCGCGGTGTCCTTGAGGCTCTCGCCCTTGCTGACGCTGGAGCCCTTGGCCGCGAAGTTGATGACGTCGGCGCTGAGCCGCTTCGCCGCGGCCTCGAAGGAGATCCGGGTGCGGGTGGAGTCCTCGAAGAAGAGGTTGACGACCGTACGGCCGCGCAGGGCGGGCAGCTTCTTGATCGGACGGTCCGCCAACGAGCGCATCTCGTCGGCGGTGGTGAGCACCAGCTCCGCGTCGTCGCGGGTCAGGTCGCCGGCGCTGAGGAGGTGGCGCTTCATGCCTCACCTCGCGGCGAGTGCTCGATGGTGACGGCGTCGACTCCGTCGAGGTCCGCGATGCTGACCTGGACCCTCTCGACGAGCGAGGTGGGGAGGTTCTTGCCGACGAAGTCGGCCCGGATCGGGAGCTCGCGGTGGCCGCGGTCGACGAGCACCGCCAGCCGCACCGCGCTCGGCCGGCCCACGTCGTTGAGCGCGTCGAGCGCGGACCGGATGGTGCGGCCGCTGAAGAGCACGTCGTCGACGAGGACGACCACCTTGCCGTCGATCCCTCCGGGCGGGATCTCGGTGGGCAGCAGCGTCCGGGCGGGCTTGAGCCGCAGGTCGTCGCGGTACATGGTCACGTCGAGCGAGCCCACCGGCACGGCGTACCCCTCGACGGCGGCGATCCGCTCGGCGACGCGGTGGGCCAGGGGGACGCCCCGGGTGGGGATGCCGAGCAGGACCAGGTCGCGGCCGCCCCGGTTGCGCTCGAGGATCTCGTGGGAGATGCGGGTCAGGGCCCGCGCGATGTCACGGTCGTCGAGGACCGTCCGTCGGTCCGGCGGTGACGGCTCCGCGGCCGACGCTTCCTGCTCTGCAGGGCTCTGCTGGGCACACATCTGTGCAGTGACCCCCTTGTCCGCCTCGCTGGACGGCCCGTTGAAGGATGTCGATCGCTGCCGACCCTACCGCCCTCCGGGTGCTCCGTGGCCGCCGCCGGGATAGTCCCTGACGATCTGGCCGCTCGCCCGGCGTGTCGCAGGCCATTGCGTCAGGGACTATCCCGGCTCGGGGATCACCCTTTCCTGCCGACCTGCGGAGCCGCGCGGCCGGCGATCAGCGGCAGGTCGAGGTAGGTCTTGATGCCCGGCTCCGCGGCCACGACGTAGGGGATCGCGTTCACGCAGTGGTTGGCCGTCGAGACGATGCCCGGGTTGCGGACCAGGCCGGCCTCGATCGTCTCGGGCTGCAGCCCCTTGAAGGTCAGCTTCACGCTCGGGTCGCCGGTCACCTCGACCTCGAACCGCTCACCCTCGGGGCCGAAGCTCCAGTCCGGCTCGAGGTGCTCCTCTCCCATCAGCCAGTTCACGGTGGCGGTGACGACCGGTACGCCGTCGACCAGCGCGCGCCAGTGGAACCGCCTCGCGGCGACCAGCCCGGGCTCGATCACGCCGATCGGCGACTCGATCGGCGCGGTCGCCACGGCGACCTCCTGGAGCGTCTCGATGTGCGGGTCGGCGTCGAAGCCCAGCTCCGCGACCACCATCCGCACCGAGGCACGGAAGCCGCCTCCGAGGAGGGCGGCCATCGGGCTGGCCAGGGCCTCCTCCGGCGTGCCGCCGAACACCATCACGTGCCGGATCACGTCGGGGGCGCCGTAGGTGCGGATGTCGGAGAACTCCTCGGCCCGCACGTGCGTGACCCGGGCGCTCACCGCGGACACCATCAGCGGGAACCGCTCGGTGATCCCGCCCGGGTGGATGCCCGTGCCGTGCAGCGTCGACCCGCCCTCCGCGCAGGCGGCCTCGAGCGCGACGACCTTGGCCGGGTCGGGGTAGATCCACCCGACCGGCGTCACGACGTTCTTGCCCGAGCGCAGGAGCGCGGCCACCTCGCCGTCGTCGGGCACCAGCGGGCTGTAGACGACGCAGTCGGCGTCCAGCGCCAGGATCTCCTCGGCGCTGCTGGTCGCCGCCACCCCCAGCGGCCCGGCCCCCAGGATCTCCCCGACGTCCTTTCCGTGCTTCTCGGCCGAGTGCACCCAGCAGCCGGCCAGGTCGAGCTCGGGATGGCTCAGCACCCCCTCGATCGCCGCCTTCCCCACGCCTCCGGTGGCCCACTGCACGACTCTGATCGGGGTCCGCGTCGGGCGCTCGCTCACCATCTGGGCGATTCAGCCGCCTCCATTGACACGTGTCAAGGACCAACCCGAGGTCAGGGGGCGGCGACGGGCCAGATGTTGCCCCAGGCGTCGACCTCGTAGCGGACCCGGCTCTCCTTGCGGCTGAGGATGACCGCGAGCCAGACGAAGCCCCACAGGCCGCCGGTGAGCAGGGTGAGGATGAAGTGTCCGAGGTGGGTGACCGTGCGCTGGTAGGCCAGCGTCACGCCGTGCGGGCTGCGGTTGACCACCCGGCCGCCCGCGAGGACCTCGATGTCGACGGCCAGCTCGAGGAGCCGCTCGCGGCGGGGCTCGGGGAGCTCGGGGTAGGTCTCCCAGTCGCGCGGCCGGCTCAGCCTCTTCGGGAACGCGGAGTACGTCGCCTCGGCCCACTTCCGCCCCGACCAGCGGCGCCAGGAGCGACGGTGCCAGCGGTAGGTACCGATCCTCGGCACCCCGCTGGAGGTCACGACGGTCACGGGCTCAGTGTGCGGTCATTCGGCGGCAATATCGAGCAGCACTTTCCCGACCACGCCACCCTCGACCGCGTCGTGGGCGGCCGCGGTCTGGTCGAGCGGGTAGTGGTGGAGCGGCACGCCGGCGTCCTCGCCGACCCGCAGCGCGCCCGTGCGGACGGCCTCGGAGACGTCCTCCACCGCGGCCTGCAGGAGCCGCTCGTCGAGGGTGTAGAGGATGAGGAACTGGTAGCGCAGGTTCTTCGAGAACGTCGGCCGCAGCGGGACCGTGAACTCGTCGCCTCCGTTGTTGGCGTAGATCGCGACGGTGCCGTGCACCTTCGTCACCGCGACGTCGAGCTCGTTGTTCTGGGCCGGGGCCACCTCGACCACCAGGTCGACACCGTCGGGCGCCACCGCCAGGATCGCGGCCTCGGTGTCGCCCTCGCGGTAGTTCACGACATGGTCCGCGCCCGCGGCGGAGGCCAGCGCCGCCTTCTCCGGGCCGCTGACCGTCGTGACCACCACGGCTCCCGACCACCGGGCGAGCTGGATGGCGGCGTTGCCGACCGCGCCCGCTCCCCCGGCGACCAGCACGGTCATGCCCGCCATGGCCCCCGGTCCGAGCCGGCTCGGGCCGAGCTCGCCCGAGGTGAGCGCCCGGTGCGCGGTGACCGCCGGGACGCCCAGCGACGCGCCGAGGTCGAACGACGCACCCTCCGGCAGGGGTACGACGTGCGCGGCGGACTGCACGGTGAACTCGGCCGCCGTCCCGTGCGCCCGCTCCCGCTGGGCCAGCACCAGCCAGACCCGGTCGCCGACGGTCAGCCCCTCGACGCCGGCACCGACCGCGTCGACCACCCCCGCGCCGTCCTGCCCGGGCGTGACCTCGTCGAAGTCGAGCGGGTTCTGCCGCCGCTTCCAGTCGGTCGGGTTGACGCCGGCACGGAGCAGCCGGACCCGCGCCTCCCCCGGACCGGGCTCAGGCAGGTCGCGGTCGACCACCGTCAGGACGGAGGAGGACCCGGGCTCGGTGAAGACGACGGCGCGCATGTGATTGCCAAGGACTACAGCGCCGAGGCCATTCCCGCGCAGGCTCGCAGCCAGGACATCCGGGTGCCGTGGGAGAGCTGGTTGTAGGGCAGCACCGAGCCGGCCACCAGCGCCGGGTCGTAGGGGACGCGATAGACGCCGCGCGTGCGCTGCTGGTAGACGTCGACCAGGTCGGCCGCCAGCTTGCCGTCCACCGTCGACGACGGGTCGGACAGCACGGTGACGGTCTTGTACTTCAGGTTCTGGTAGCCGGCGTCCTGGAGCGCGTCGAGCATCCACAGGCCGCTGTAGCCGGTGTCCTCACGGACCGTCGAGGTGACCACCAGCAGGTCGGCGGCGTCGGCGGCGGCCAGCCAGTTCTCGGCGCGCATGTTGTTGCCGGTGTCGACCAGGATCACCTTGTAGAACCGCATCATCAGCTGGTGGATCGAGTTGAAGTCCTCGGCGTGGATCTGGCCGGTGACGTTCGCGCTCTCGTCGGAGGCGAGCACGTCGAAGTGCGCGTCGCCCTGTGATCGGACGTATGACCCCAGGTCGCCGATCCGCGACTGCGAGACGTCGGAGAACTTGCCCAGGTCGGCGAGCAGCTCCTTGGTGGTCTTGGTGTGCGAGCTGCGCGAGCCCCGGATCCCGAGGGTGCCGCGCGTCTCGTTGTTGTCCCAGGCGACCACGCCACCGCCGCGGACGGTGCCGAAGGTGTAGCCGGCGGCCAGCACGCCGGTGGTCTTGGCCGCACCGCCCTTGGGGTTGATGAAGGCGATCGTGACCGGGCCGTCGAAGTCCTTCTGGATCAGCGCCCGGTCCGCTTCGTAGGCGCGTTCGGCGACACCCATCCGCGGCTTGATGGTGCCGCCGCTCCAGCGGCGGACCCGCCCGCGCCAGCCCCAGCTGGCCGGGCCGGGCTCGACCGCGTCGGCCCGGCGGTCGAGGAAGTCGGTGGCGCTCATGAAACGGCGCGGCTCGGCGCCGGCCGGCGGGGCGGCCGGAGGGGCCGCGGGTGGAGGCCCGGCGGGCGGGCCGCCCGCCGGACGCACCAGCGGAGGAGGCGGCGGGCCGGTGGGCGGGCCGGACGGCGGACCGCGGCGGCCGGCCGTGGGCGCCGGAGTCACCTGGCGCAACGGGGTCACCGGCGCGGCCGGAGGCGGCTCGGGCAGCACCGGGCGCGGCCGGATGACGGTGTGCTCGACGTCGGAGATCGGGTCGGTCAGCGGGTCCGGCCGGGTCGGCTCGCCGTCCGGCGCCGCCTCAGCGGCGGCGTAGGACGCGAGCTCCTCGGGTGTGTAGAGCCGGTCGCTGGTGTCGTCGGACGTGTGGTGGGACTGCGACATGGCTCCTCCTCGCGGCCGTCCTCTCAGGGGCACGGTCCTTGGCTTCCTTCCCCTACCGCCTCCGTTCTACACGTGGCGGCCGGTGGTCTGGTCCGGTACCCCCAGGACGTGGCCAGACTCAGCCGAGACGGTTCAGGGCCGCCTCGATGGCGCGGTGGAAGGTCGGGTAGGCGTAGTGCATGGTCTTGAGCCGCGCGACCGGCACCTCGCCGTGCACCGCGGTCACCAGCATGCCGATCACCTCTCCGCCGTACGGCGCCACCACGGTCGCGCCGACCAGCACGCCACGGTCGGCGTCCTCGACCACCTTGACGATGCCGGTGGTGCCCGGGCCGTGCAGCCAGCCGCGGGCGGACTTCTCGATCTGGGCCAGCCCGACCCTGACGGAGAGCCCGGCATCACGCGCCTGCTGCTCGGTCAGGCCCACCGAGGCCAGCTCCGGGTCGCTGAAGATCACCCGCGAGACGGCGCGGTAGTCGGCCGCCGGGCCGTCCTGCCCCAGGATGTCCCTGACCGCGCCCGCGGCCTGGTAGCGCGAGACGTGCGTGAACGCCCCCTTGCCGGTGATGTCGCCGACCGCCCAGAGCCTCTCTCCGGCCCGCATGCGCTCGTCGATCTCGATGGTGTCCGCCTCCGGGTCGAGCCCGACCGTCTCGAGCCCGACCTCGGTCAGGTTGTTGCGGCGACCGGCCACCACCAGGAGCGCGTCGGAGTCGAGCACCTCGCCACCGACCCGCACGTGGAACTCGCCGTCGTGGTCGACCCGTTCGATCTCGACCCCGGCCCGGACGTCGACGCCCTCGTCCCTCAGCACCGCGGCCAGGACCGCGGCCGCCTCCGGCTCGTCGTGCGCGGCGATCCGGTCGGCCACCTCCAGGAGCGTGACCTTCGCGCCGTAGCGGGCGAACACCTGGGCCAGCTCCAGTCCGTTGGGTCCGGCACCGACCACGATCAGCCGGTCAGGGATCCGGGTCACCTTCATGGCCTCGCGGTTGGTCCAGTACGGCGTCCGCTCGAGCCCGTCGACGGGGAGCCGCAGCGGCTCGGTGCCGGTGTTGAGGAGCACCCCACGGGCGGCCCGCAGCACCGTGGCCCCGCCGTCCTGGGCGACCCGCACCGTGCCCGGACCGTCGAGCCGGCCGTGGCCGCGCACGATGCGCACGCCGGCGTGCTCGAGCGGCTCCACGTGCTGGCTGTCGGTCCAGTCGTGGTTGGCCTCGCGGATCCGCGCCGCGACCAGCGACCAGTCCGGCGTGATCCGCGCGTCGCCGGCCAGCCGGTCCGCACGGTGCACCTCGGCGACCAGATCGGCGGGCCGGACCATCAGCTTGGACGGCGTACAGCCCCAGAACGGGCACTCCCCGCCGACCAGCGCCTGGTCGACCGCGACCACGTCGAGCCCGGCCTCGGCCAGCTTGCGCGCGGCGTACTCCCCGCCCGGCCCGACACCGAGCACCACCACGTCACACTCGCTGGTCGACTCCGTCGCGCTCATGGCGACAGCCAACCACCTCGCCGCTGAGGGATCAGGCGGCTGGCACCCGCTCCCGCAGCCCGGGGCCGGCCACCTGAGACGATGGGCCCGTGAGTGATCCGGCCCCCCTCCACCTCACCGAGCTGCGTCGCTACCCCGTGAAGTCCTGTCGCGGCCAGGAGCTCGAGACCGCGGTCGTGGAGCCGTGGGGGCTGGCCGGCGACCGGCGCTGGATGGTGGTCGACCACTCCGGCGAGACCGTCACCGCGCGCGAGCACCGGGAGATGCTGCTGATCCACCCACGGCTGCGCGCGGACGGCGGACTCGAGGTCACTGCTCCTGACCAGCCCGACCTGGTCGTCCCTCGGCCGGCCGCGGGCGGCCGGCTGGTCGACGTGACCGTCTTCGGCCGCGCACCGTTCGGGGCGACGCCCGCCGGGCCCGAGGCGGACGCGTGGTTCAGCAGGGCCATCGGCGCTCCGGTCCGGCTGGTCTACGCCGATGACCCCCACCGTCGCCAGGCCAACCCGACGTACGCCGGGCCGGGGGTGCCCCTGCACTTCGGCGACGGCTACCCGCTCCTGCTCACCACCGAGGCGTCGCTGGCCGCGCTCAACGACCTGATCGCCGCGGGTGAGAAGTCCGGCGAGGGTCCCCTGCCGATGGTGCGCTTCCGCCCCAACCTGGTCGTCGGCGGCGGCCTGCCATGGGCCGAGGACGGGTGGCTCCGGCTGCGCGTGGGCGAGGCGGAGCTCCGGGCGGTCAAGGGCTGCGACCGGTGCGCGATCCCGACCACCGACGAGGAGACCGCGGTCCGCGGCAAGGAGCCGACCTACACCCTGGCCAAGCACCGGCGCTGGGACGGCGCGGTGTGGTTCGGCATGAACGTCGTGCCGCTCACCCCGGGAGCCACGCTCCGCGTCGGTGACGAGGTGGAGGTCCTGGACTCCCGGGAGGCCCCGGACGGCCCGCCGCGCTGAGGCCGTCAGGCAAGCCGGCCCGGGTCAGTCGTTGAAGTGGCGGGCGCGGGCGAAGCAGAACAGCCCGTAGCAGCCCAGCCCGAGCGCGATCAGCACGAGCAGGACCGGTCCGAACGGCTGCTGGAGGACCTTGTGGAGCGCCTGGTCGAGCCCGCCGGACTTCTTCGGGTCGTGGGCCAGCCCCGCGTAGAGGAAGAGCGCTCCGACGATGCCGAAGGTGACCCCCTTGGCGGTGTAGCCGGCCTTGCCGAACCACAGGTACGCCGTCCCGGAGTCGCCGCTCTTGCCCTCGGCGTTGATGTGCTTGGCGAACTTCTCGGTCCACGCGCGGTAGACGAGGTAGCCACCGATGCCGATGATCGCCAGCCCGACCACCGAGACGATCGCCTGTCCGCCCGGCCACTGCATGACCTTGGCGGTGGTCGAGTCGGTGCCGTCCTTCTTCGAGGCCGACGACCCGGTGGCGGCGTGCACGGCGCTGATCCCGATGACGACGTAGATCACCGCCTTGCCCGCCGCGGTGACCCGCTTGCGGACCTGGGTGAACCCCTCCTCGTCGCGGTAGCCGAACAGGGCCTCGAGCCCCTGCCAGAGGGCGAGCAGGAACATCCCGATCGCGACGGCCCACACGAGGACCTGGCCGAACGGCTGCTCCGCCAGCTGCTGCACGGCGCCCTGCGAGTCGGCCGAGCCCTTCTTGTCACCCAGCGCCAGCTGGACGGCCAGCCAGGCCAGGACCAGGTGGACCAGTCCGTAGGCGAGCAGGCCGATCCGGGCCGCGTGGTCGAGCCACTCGCTCTGATGTGCCTGGCGGCCCGCCTGCTCGGTCTGGGCGCTGATGCTGCTCATGGTGGTGCCTCCCTCTCCTTCCGAGCAGATACCCGGACGCAACGGGAGTCATGCGTTCAGGAGAGGTCGGCCAGGGCGCTCTCGATGGCTCGGTGGAACGTCGGGTAGGCGTAGATCATCGACTGCAGGGTGCTGACGGGCACGGCGGCGTGGACCGCGACGGCGAGGAAGCCGACGATCTCGCCACCGGCCGGGCCGGCCACGGTGGCCCCGACCAGCACGCCGCGGTCGGCGTCCTCGACCACCTTGACCAGCCCGCGGGCGCCGGGTCCGTGCGTGAAGCCGCGCGAGGACTCCTCCAGCTTCGTGCTGCCGGTCCGGACGCTCAGCCCCGCGTCGCGTGCCTGGGCCTCGGTCAGGCCGACGCCGGCCACCTCCGGATCGGTGAAGGTGACGTGCGGGAGCGCGTGGTAGGTCGCGGGCGGGCCGTCCTCGCCGAGGACGTCGCGACGGGCGATGGCGTTCTGGTACATCGACACGTGCGTGAACGCGCCCTTGCCGGTGACGTCGCCGATCGCCCACAGCTTGTCCGCTCCGGTGACCCGCATGCGGTCGTCGACCTCGAGGGTGTGCACAGACGGGTCGAGCCCGACCGTGAAGAGGTCGAGGTCCTGGAGGTTCGTCTTCCGGCCGGCGGCGACGAGCAGCTTGTCAGAGGTCAGCTCCTGGCCGTCCGCGAGCGTGAGGGTGAACGTGCCGTGCTCGTAGGACACCCGGGTCGTCTCCGCGCCCGTCAGGACCCTGATGCCCTCGTGGGCCAGCACCTCCTCGAGCAGCGCGGACGCCTCGGGCTCGTTGGCGGGCAGCAGGCGAGGTCCCCGCTGGACCACGGTGACCTGCACCCCGAACCTGGCGAAGACCTGCGCGAGCTCGCAGCCGATCGGTCCTCCACCCAGGACGACGAGCGAGCCGGGCAGCGTCGTGACCTGCACGGCGTCGCGGTTGGTCCAGAACGGCGTGCCCTCCAGGCCCGGGAGGTCGGGCCAGGACGGCCGGGTGCCGGGGTTGAGGACCACGCCCCGCTCAGCGACGTACGCCGTCTCGCTGCCGTCGGGTGCGCGCACGACCACCCGGCCGGGGCCGTCCAGCCGGGCCACGCCGTGCAGGACCGTGGCACCGGCGTCGGCCAGCCGGTCGACGGCCACGGTGTCGTCCCAGTGGTCGGTCGCCTGGACGGCGACCCGCTCGGCGACCGGCGCCCAGCTCGACGCCATCGTGACGTCGCCCGACAGCTCGTCGGCCCGCCCGGCCTCGGCGACCAGGTCGGCGGCGCGGACCATCATCTTGGTCGGGATGCAGCCGTAGTAGGGGCACTCCCCGCCCACGAGGTGCTTGTCGACCGCCACCACCCGGAGCCCGGCCTTCGCGGTCGCCGTCGCCAGCGCCTCTCCCCCGGGCCCGAGCCCGATGACCACCAGGTCCACCTGCTGCGCGTCGCTCATGGACACACCTTGCCTCACGACGTCTCGTCCGTGCTGCCCCGTCAGGACGGGACGTCAGGACGACACGACGGACCGCCGCCGGATCGTCGGGGTCAGACGAGGGAGGGCTTGTTGCGGACCACCGCGCCCAGGACGCCGTTGACGAACTGCGGCGACTCGTCGGTCGAGAGGTCGCGGACCAGCGCCATCGCCTCGCTCACGGCGACGGCGTCGGGGATGTCGTCGACGTAGAGCAGCTCGTAGATGCCCAGTCGCAGGACATTGCGGTCGACGGCCGGCATCCGCTCGAGGGCCCAGCCCTCGGAGTACGACGTCAGCACCTCGTCGATGCGTGTCCGGTGCTCGGCGACGCCGCGCACGAGGTCGGACGTGTAGTCGTTGGTCGGTCCATCGCCCTCGTCGATCGCGCGGTCGAGGGCCACGGTGGCCGACTCGCCCCGCAGCTCGGAGGCGTAGAGGACGTCGAGCGCGCGCTTGCGCGCCTTGGAGCGGGCTGCCACTAGGGCGTGTCCTTCGGTTCGTGGTGGATGCTGGCGTCGTCCGGGCGCGGGCTGGCCAGGCGCCGGCACGCGCGCAGACCGGGCGTCGTCGAAGGGTCGGCGGGGCCGCCAGCGCGTGATCTGGGCGGCGTCCGGCGCCGCCACGAGGTGGGAGACACGCGCTAGCGTCCCGCGCGCGAAGGTCGCAAGATGAGTCGTGCTCCCGGTGCGCGCGACGCGAGGCGGCGGCGCGCAGGCAGACTACCTCGTGTGCGGGGCACTAGGACTGCACGCGACCGAGGTAGGAGCTGTCCCGGGTGTCGACCTTGATCCGCTCACCCGTGGTGATGAACAGGGGTACGGCGACGGTCGCGCCGGTCTCGACGGTGGCCGGCTTGGTGCCGCCGGTGGAGCGGTCGCCCTGCAGGCCGGGCTCGGTGTAGGTGACCTCGAGCTCGACCGAGGCCGGGAGCTCGATGTAGAGGACCCGGCCATCGTTGCTGGCCACGATCGCCTCCTGGTTCTCGAGGAGGAAGTTGGAGGCGTCGCCCACGATCTCGGGGGCGATCTCGACCTGGTCGTAGGTGCCGGTGTCCATGAAGACGTAGGACGTGCCGTCGTTGTAGAGGTACTGCATCGTCCGCTTGTCGACGTTCGCGACCTCGACCTTGACGTCGGCGTTGAAGGTCTTGTCGACGGTCTTGCCGGACTCGACGTTCTTCAGCTTGGAGCGCACGACGGCGCCGCCCTTGCCGGGCTTGTGGTGCTGGAACCAGATGACCTGCCAGAGCTGGCCGTCGAGGTTGAGGACCATGCCGTTCTTGAGGTCGTTCGTCGTTGCCATGGCGCGGGGGTTCAGCCTTCTCGTCGAGTTGTCAAAGGGCGTGCGTCGCGGCCCACCTCGGAGCTCGTGGACCAGCGGACGAGTCTAGCCAGAGATGGCTGGTTTCCCTTCTTTCGGATCTGGCGCCGATCATCACCCTGGGCTTCACTGTCGGAGTGACGGGGGAGCTGGAACGCGCGCAGGCGCTCGTCCTCGACCCGCGGCGGTTCGGCAGCGTGACCGAGCGGGCGACGTACCTCCACACGCTCGAGGCGCGCTACCGCGACGTCGAGACGGTGATGCACCGGCTGATGGCGCTGCACACCTGGGACGACCGGCCCCTCGGCTGGGTCGATGACCAGCTCGTGCTGACCACCGCCGTGGTGCACCAGATCGGCACCCTGCGCGGGGAGTACGACGACGCGCGCGCCTGGGGCGACCGCGCGCTGGAGCTCGGCGGGCACGGCTCGCTCCTGCGCCGGGCCGACCTGATGCTGCACCTCTCCGAGCTGCACCGGGTCACGGGCCGCCCAGAGCGCTCCGCCGAGCTGGTGCACGAGGCTGTCGGCCTGCTCCGGCTCCACGAGCTGTCACCGGAGGACGTCGACGCGCTGGCGCCGGTCACCTGCCATGCCTTCTTCTGCCTCGGCGCCCTGGCCTACTGGGAGGGCCGCCACGCCGAGGCCCGGCCGCTGCTCAGCCACGCCTGGACCCACGGCGGCGACTCGATCCCCCACCTGTGGTCACTGGTCAACCACGCGCTGGTCCTCACCGACGTCGGCGACCACGAGGCCGCGCTGGCCTTCGAGGACGCCGCCCTCGAGATGGCGGAGCGGCTCGGCGACGGCATGGCCATCACCGCGGTCCGCAACAACCGCGCGTGCACGCTGCGCCACCTCGGCCGCCACGCCGAGGCCTACGACGAGTTCGCCGGGGTGCTCCCCCAGATCCTCGCCGACGACATCCCCGACACCGTGCTCACCAGCTGCGAGGACTTCGCCTGCATCCTGTTCGACCTCGGTCGCGATCGCGAGGGAGCCCTGCTGGTCGGGGCCGCGGCGGCCGAGCGGGACGGCGTCGGCGTCCCGCGGATGGCCTTCCAGGAGGCCGCGGTCGCGTCGTCCGTCGCGGCCGGCCGGCAGCGGCTCGGCGACCAGTGGCAGGCGCTGCTGGACCGCGGCGCCGAGCTCGGTGTGCTCGCCGCGGTCGCCATGGCGCTCCGACCGGCCCAGGCGGGGCCTGCTACCTGAGCCGACCGGGCTGGGTGCCGAACGTGGACGGCGGACGCGGCCGGCTACGGACGCGCTGAGGTGGACCCCGAGCCGCCCGCGACCGGCGCCGCGGTGACCATCGAGCCGGCCCCGGCCGTGAGTCGATCCGACGCGCGTCAGGAGCCGGTGGTGCCCGGCAGCGTCGTGGCGGCGATCCTCTCCAGCGCCATGCGGTAGCCGTCGATGCCGAAGCCTGCGAAGACGGCCAGCGCGTGCGGCGTCACGAGGGAGGTGTGGCGGAACTCCTCGGGCCGCTGCGAGGGGTCGGAGATGTGCACCTCGACCAGGGGGGCGGTCAGCTGCGCGCAGGCGTCGAAGAGGGCGTAGGAGTAGTGGGTCCACGCGGCGGCGTTGAGCACCACGGGCAGCACCTCGTCCGCGGCGAGGTTCAGCCAGTCGAGCAGCTCGCCCTCGTGGTTGGTCTGCCGGACGTCGACGTCCAGCCCCGCCTCGTGGCCCCAGCCGACGCAGAGCGAGGCCAGCTCGTCGAAGGTCGTGGTGCCGTAGATCTCCGGCTGCCGGCGGCCCAGCCGTCCCAGGTTGGGGCCGTTGAGCACGAGCACCCGGGTCACGCCAGCGCCTCGTACGCCGACGCGAGCAGGTCGTCGGACGGTCCGGAGAGCACGGCCGGCCGGGCCAGCCCGTCGAGCACGACGAAGCGGAGGGTGTTGCCGCGCGCCTTCTTGTCCACCCGCATCACCGCCAGCAGCTCCTCGAACGGCGCTCCCGACCAGGTGGTCGGCAGGCCGACGGAGCCCAGCACGCTGGCGTGCCGGGCGGCCGTCTCGTCGTCCAGGCGGCCGGCGAGCCGGGCCAGCGCGGCGACGTAGACCATCCCGATCGAGACCGCCTCGCCGTGTCGCACGGCGTAGCCGCTGACCTTCTCGACCGCGTGGGCCAGCGTGTGGCCGTAGTTGAGCACCTCGCGCCCCGGGTGAGCGCCGGCACCGCCGGTCTCGCGCAGGTCACCGGCGACGACGTCGGCCTTGACCCGGACCGAGCGCTCCACCAGCTCGGCGAGCACGTCGGAGGCGGGGTCGGTCGCCGCGGCCGGGTCCTTCTCGACCAGCCCGAGGATCTCGGGGTCGGCGATGAAGCCGCACTTGATCACCTCGCCGAGGCCGCTGACCAGCTCGGCCGCCGGGAGCGAGGCGAGCAGGTCGAGGTCGCAGAGCACGCCGGAGGGCTCGTGGAAGGAGCCGACGAGGTTCTTGCCGGCGCCGGTGTCGATGCCGGTCTTGCCGCCCACCGCCGCGTCGACCATGCCGAGCAGCGAGGTCGGCACGTGCACGACCCGCACCCCGCGCAGCCAGGTCGCGGCGACGAAGCCGCCCACGTCGGTGGTGGCACCGCCGCCGAGGGTCACGACCGCGTCGGACCGGGTGAACCCGGCCGCGCCGAGCCGCTCCCAGCAGTCGGCCACCACCGCGGCGCTCTTGGCGGACTCGCCGTCCGGCAGCTCGATGTCCAGCACGTCGTAGCCGGGCAGCTCCGCCGACAGCCCCGGCGCGTGCAGCAGTGCGACCCGGCGTACGTCGTCGCCCAGCAGCGCCGGCAGCCGGTCGCGCACACCGTGGCCGACCTCGACGTCGTAGGGCGCGGGGCCGGCCACGTGGATGGTCGTCATGAGAGCGCGGTCACGATCTCGGCGGCGACGTCGGCGGCGGTGCGGGCGTCGGTGTCGACGGCCAACGAGGCCACCGACTCATAGACCGGCGTCCGCTCGTCGAGCAGCGCCTTGATCCGGCTGCGCACGTTGCCCAGCAGCAGCGGCCTGGCGGAGCCGAGACCGACCCGCTTCACCGCCTCCGACAGGCCCACCCTCAGGAACACCACGGTGTGCCCGGCGAGCAGCTCGCGCGTGGCCGGGTCGAGCACCGCTCCCCCACCCAGCGACAGCACCCCGTCGTGGGTGGCCAGCGCCTCGGCGACTGCCTTGCGCTCCACGTCGCGGAAGTGGGCCTCGCCGGACTCGACGAAGATGTCGGAGATCGAGCGGCCCTCGAGCGCCTCGACATCGGCGTCGGTGTCACGAGCCCGCACGCCCCAGGAGTCGGCCAGGAGCGCTCCGACGGTCGTCTTGCCGGCGCCCATCGGGCCCACGAGCACGACACGGGTCACTTGAACCTCAAGGTGTCGAGGTAGGACTCGGCGTTGCGCCGCGTCTCCTGCACGGAGTCGCCACCGAACTTCTCCAGCACGGCGTCGGCCAGCACCAGCGCCACCATCGCCTCGGCGACGATCCCCGCGGCGGGGACCGCGCAGACGTCGGAGCGCTGGTGGTGGGCCACCGCCTCCTCGCCCGTGGCCACGTCGACCGTCCTCAGCGCCCGCGGCACGGTGGCGATGGGCTTCATCGCGGCCCGGACCCGGAGCACCTCGCCGGTCGTCATGCCGCCCTCGGTGCCGCCGGAGCGGCCGCTGACCCGGCGGATGCCGTCGGCGGTCGGGACCATCTCGTCGTGCGCCAGCGACCCGGGCGTGGCCGCGAGCGCGAACCCGTCGCCGACCTCGACGCCCTTGATCGCCTGGATGCCCATCAGCGCCCCGGCCAGCCGCGAGTCGAGCCGGCGGTCCCAGTGCACGTGCGAGCCGAGCCCTGGCGGCAGCCCGTGCACGACCACCTCGACCACGCCGCCGAGCGTGTCGCCGTCGTCGTGGGCCTGGTCGATCCGGGCGACCATCTGCTTGCCGGTGTCGGGGTCGAGACAGCGGACCGGGTCGTCGTCGAGCCGCGCGACGTCGTCCGGGTCCGGCCAGAGCCCGTCGGGCGCGCGGACGCCGCCGAGCTCGATGACGTGGGAGACGATGCGGGCGCCGACCGACTGCTCGAGGAACTCCGAGGCCACCCGGCCGAGCGCCACCCGGGCGGCCGTCTCGCGCGCGGACGCGCGCTCCAGGACCGGCCGGGCCTCGTCGAAGGCGTACTTCTGCATGCCGGCCAGGTCGGCGTGGCCCGGCCGGGGCCGGGTCAGCGGCGCGTTGCGGGCCGAGCCCTCGAGGACGGCAGGGTCGACGGGGTCCGCCGACATGACCGTCTCCCACTTGGGCCACTCGGTGTTGCCGATCTGGATGGCCACCGGGCCGCCCTGGGTCTCGCCGTGCCGGATGCCCCCGACGAGGGTCACCTCGTCCTGCTCGAACTTCATCCGGGCGCCGCGTCCGTAGCCGAGCCGGCGGCGCGCCAGCGCGTCGCGGACGTCGTCGGACGTCACCCGCACGTGGGCGGGCAGCCCCTCGAGGATCGCCACGAGGGACGGGCCGTGGGACTCACCCGCGGTCAGCCAGCGCAAAGTCACGTGGATGATTGTCTCAGCCGTAGAGGGCGGACATGACGGGCTGTCCGAGTACGGCGCCCGAGAGGGCGCCCACGAGCATGAACGGGCCGAACGGGTAGTCGCGGCGCCGGGTCACCAGGGCGAGCACCGCGCCGAGGATCCCGCCCAGCAGCAGGCCGTCCCAGATGCCCAGGAGGAGCTCCGACCAGCCCACCCAGCCCAGGGCCAGGCCCAGCACCCCGGAGAGGCGTACGTCGCCGTAGCCGAGGCCGCGCGGGTAGAGGAACCAGAGCACGAAGAACATGCCGCCGTAGACCAGCCAGCCGAGCGCCGTACGCTCCAGGTCGCCCAGGTGCCGGCCGTCGGCGAGCCAGGCGACCACGATCGCCACGAGGGTCACGGCGTAGGCCGGCGCGATCAGGCGGGTGGGCAGCATCCGGGTGCGCCAGTCGATCACCGCCAGCGCGACGCCGAGGGGGACCAGCGGCAGCACCACGAGCAGTGACCAGCTCCACCCGAGCACCAGACCGAGCGCGGCAGCGGACAACCCCGAGGCGACCGCCGACTTCCAGCTGAGGCCGGGTCGGGCCGCGATGTCGGCGTAGAGCTCCTTGGGCTCCTCCGGCTCGGCCTCGGGAGCCTCGTCGGCCCCGGGCTCCTCCGGCTCCGGCTCGGGCTCGGGCACGGAGGCGATGAGCCGCGGCACCAGAGCACCGGCGACCAGCCCCAGCACGCCGGTGGCCACCGCGGTGACGGGGTAGAGGTCGCTCACCCGGACGACCTCGCCGCCAGGGTCTCCTCGGCGGCCCGCCTCATCGCGCCGGCCGGGACGTCGAAGCGGCCGGTCATCGCGGCCACCTGGTTGACGGCCTGCGCGACCAGGAGGTCGAGGCCGCTGAGCACGGTCCGGCCGGACCGCTCGGCCGCGGCCGCCAGCGGGGTGGGCCAGGGGTCGTAGACCACGTCGAAGACCAGCGGGAGGTCGGCGACCGCCGCGAGCAGCCCCGGCACCTGGACCGAGGCGGGGACGGTGGACACCAGCACGTCCCCGGTCAGCGCCTCGACGTCATGGAGCAGCCGCACGTCCACGGTCGGCGCCGAGCGGTGTGCGGTCACGGCGTGCACCGTCGGAGCGGCGCGGTCGGGGTCGCGGACCACGAGGGTGGCGTGCCGCATCCCGCGCTCGGCCAGGGCCAGCAGCATCGACGTGGCGGTCGCGCCGCCGCCCAGCACCACGGCCCGCTCCACGCGGGCCTCGTGCTCCCCCAGCACCATCAGCGCGCCGGTCACGTCGGTGTTGAGCCCGTGCCGACTGCCGTCCGGCTCGACCAGCACGGTGTTGCAGGCACCCGTCGCGCCCACCCACTCGTCGTAGGAACCGAGCAGCGGGACGGCTTCGCGCTTGAGCGGCATGGTCAGCGACAGCCCGCGCCACCGCGCGGGGTCGAGCCCGCCGAGGAAGCCGGCCAGTCCACCGGACGACACCTGCACCGCGTCGTACTCCCAGCCGTCGAGCCCCAGCGCCGCGTAGGCGGCCCGGTGGATCACCGGCGACAGCGAGTGGTCGACCGGGTCGCCGAGGACCGCGCATCTCACGGCACGGCTCGCACGCCACGGCGGATGCTGGCGTCGTCCCGGTGCCAGCGGGACCCGGGAGCCACGCCGCGTCGGACGTTCTTGTGCGCTTCGCGCACCCGCACCACGCACCTCACGGCGTTGCCGAAGCTCGGAGACGGGCCGACAGCGCCGTCGCTCCGGCGCCTGGCGAGGCACGCACTGCGAGCACGCCAACCGTGCAACGACGTACGACGCACGGCGCTAGCTCCTCAGCACCGGTCGGACTGGGTGTCGCAGTACTCCTGGAGCTCGCCCTTGAACTCGAGGAACTCGTCGTAGTCGTCGGTGAACTTGGTCTCGCCCGTCTTGAGGTTGACCGTCACGTAGAAGAACCACGGCCCCTTCGCGGGGTTCAGCGCGGCCTGGATGGAGTCGTCGCCCGGCGCCTCGATCGGGCCTGGCGGCAGCCCCTTCTGCTTGTAGGTGTTGTAGGGGCTGTCGGCCACGGAGTCGATCTCGTCCTGGGTCAGGACGGCCGGGCCGGGCTTGCCCAGCGCGTAGTTGACGGTCGCGTCGATCTGGAGGAATCCCGCCGCCGGGTTGGGGTCGATCTCGAGGCGGTTGTAGATGACCCGGGCGATCTTGACGCGGTACTTCCCCCGGCCCTCGGCCTCGATCATGCTCGCGACGGTCATGATCTCCTGAGGCGTGTAGCCCAGCGCCTCGGCGCCGGCCTCCAGGTCGTTCTCCTGGGCCGCCTGCTGCCAGCGGACCACCATGTCCTTGAGCATGTCGGCCGGCTTCTCGTCCGGGCCGAAGTCGTAGGTCGCCGGGAACAGGTACCCCTCGGCGTTGCCGTCGGCGTAGTCCGGGAGGCCGAGCGCCTGCGGGTCCTGCAGCGCCTTCTCGAACTGCGCCTGCGGGAGGCCGGTCTTGTCGACCATGAGCGCGACCACGTCAGCGACCCGCAACCCCTCGGGGATCGTGACGTGGGTCGTGATGATCTTGTCGGGGTCGACGAGGATGGTGACGACGTCGGAGGCCTTCATCTCCTTCATCAGGGGGTAGAAGCCCGCCTGGATGTTGCCGGCCTCGGGGTTGGCCCCCGCCGCCTCGATGAAGGCGTCGACCGAGGCGACCACGCCGGCCGACTTCAGGCCGCGGCCCATGACGGCGATGCTGTCGCCCTGCTTGACCTCGAAGTTGACCTCACCGGTGCCGGGCCCCGAGTAGTCGTCGGCCGAGCTGAACTGGGACTGGATCTTGTCGATGCCCGTGGTGACGCCCCAGTAGGCGGCGCCGACCAGCACTGCCAGGATCACCAGCGCGATCAGGCAGCCCGGGCCGCGGCGACGGCTCCGCTCGGCCCGCCGACCGCCGGCGGGGGTCGGGGCCTGGTCGTCGCCGAGGAGGCTCTCCATGTCGGTCATGGTGTGGTCGTCTCCTCGAGTATCTCTCCCGGCGCGGTGCCGCTGGCTCGTTCGGTGTCCAGCACGTGCTGCAGGATCACGACGGCAGCGGCCTGGTCGACCACCGCGCGGCGTCTGGCCCCTGAGCGGCCTCGGTCGCGCAGCATAGCCTCCGCGCTCACGGTCGTGAGCCGCTCGTCGGCGAGCCGCACCGGCACGGGCGCCACCGCACGCGCCAGCCGGGCCGCCCACACGCGCACCTTCGCGGCCGCCGGACCCTCCCTGCCGGACAGCGACCGCGGCAGCCCGACGACGACCTCGAGCACCCGCTCCGGGTCGCCGTCCATCTCCTCCACGACGAGCTCCGCGATCCGCGCCAGGTCGCCCCGCCCCCGCCGGACGGTCTCGACCGGCGTCGCCAGGAACCCGGACGGGTCGCTCCTCGCCACCCCGATCCGCGCGTCCCCCGGATCCAGCCCGATCCGCACGCCCTGCCTCACCTCAAGCCACCCCGCCGAGTCGTCGTTACCGATGAGCAGTAACGACGACTCGGCACGAAAATCACGTCGACCCGTCGTTACCCGACACGAGTAACGACGGCTCGGCACAGAATTCACGGCGACCCGTCGTTACTGATGAGCGGTAACGACGGGTCGGCGTGGGGTGGGCGGTGGTCAGGACGCCACCTTGGCGACTTCGGAGCGGACCAGGGTGAGGGCCTCGTCGATGCGGGAGGAGTCGGTGCCGCCGCCCTGGGCGACGTCGTCCTTGCCGCCGCCCTTGCCGCCGACCAGGGGTCCGACGGCGCGGACCAGGTCGTTGGCGCTGACGCCTCGGGCACGCGCCTCGTCGTTGACGGCCGCGACGACCGAGACCTTGCCCTTCGCCCCCGAGTCCAGCTCAGTGCCGATGACCACGACGACTCCGGGCTGTCCCTGCGGGAGCCGGCCGCGTACGTCGAGCGCGAGCGTGCGCGTGTCCCCGCCGCCCGCGCCGGGCGCAGAGGTGGCCACCAGGGCGACCCCGCCCACCTGCTCCGCGGCGGACGCCAGCTCGCCGGCCCGGGCGAGCAGCTGCCCGACCCGCACCTTCTCGAGCTCCTTCTCCGCCGCCCGCAGCCGCTCGACGATGTCGTTGACCCGCTCGGGAAGCTCCTCGGGCCGGGCCTTGAGCGCCTCGGACAGCTGGGCGACCAGCACGTGCTCGCGCGCCAGGAACCGGTAGGCGTCGGCGCCCACCAGCGCCTCGACCCGGCGTACGCCGGACCCGATGCTGGCCTCGCCGAGCAGCTTGATCACGCCGAGCTTGCCGGAGCTGCCCGCGTGGGTCCCGCCGCACAGCTCGCGGGCCCAGTCGCCCACGGAGACCACGCGCACCTGGTCGCCGTACTTCTCCCCGAACAGCGCCATCGCTCCGGACTTCACCGCCTCGGCCTGGCTCATGATCTCGGCCTCGACCGCGAGGTCGTCGAGGATCACGTCGTTGACCCGCGCCTCGACGTCGGTCATCACCGACTCCGGGACCGAGCCGGACGCGGAGAAGTCGAAGCGGAACCGGCCCGGCGCGTTCTCCGAGCCCGCCTGGGTCGCGGTCTCCCCCAGCGCCTCGCGGAACGCCTTGTGCACCATGTGCGTCGCCGTGTGGGCGCGCGAGATCGACAGCCGCCGCTCGAGGTCGACCAGCGAGTGCGCCGCGAGCCCCGGTGTGACCTCGCCGTTCACGACCGTGGCCTTGTGCACGACCAGCCCGTTGATCGGCGACTGCACGTCGTGGACCTGCACCCGCGCGCCGTTGGACAGCTCGATCAGCCCCTGGTCGGCCAGCTGCCCGCCACCCTCGGCGTAGAACGGCGTGCGGTCGAGGACCAGCTCGATCTCGTCGCCCTCGTGCGCGCTCGTCGCGACGTCACCGGCCGCGTCGACGATCCCTGCGACGGCCCCGTCGGTGACGACCTCGGCGTAGCCCGTGAACTGCACCGGCCGGCCGAGGAGGTCCGCGACGGTGCGGTAGGACGTGGCGTCGACGTGCGCGCCCTTCTTGGCGCGGGCGTCCGCCTTGGCGCGCTCGCGCTGCTCCTGCATGAGCCTCCGGAAGCCGACCTCGTCGACGTCGAGCCCCTGCTCGGAGGCCATCTCGAGGGTGAGGTCGATCGGGAAGCCGTAGGTGTCGTGCAGCGCGAAGGCCCGCTCGCCGGACAGCTCGGTGCCACCCGACTTCTTCACCTCTGCCGCCGCGCCGTCGAAGATCGTGGTGCCCGCGCGCAGCGTCTGGCGGAACGCCTCCTCCTCGGCGTAGGCCACGGTCGAGATCCGCTCCCAGTCGCGGTGCAGCTCGTCGTAGGTCTCGCCCATCTTGTCGCGGCTGACCGGAAGCAGCTCGGGCAGCACCGGGTCCTCGCAGCCCAGCAGCCGCATCGAGCGGATCGCGCGGCGGACCAGCCGCCGCAGCACGTAGCCGCGCCCCTCGTTGCCCGGGCTGACGCCGTCACCGATCAGCATCAGCGAGCTGCGGATGTGGTCGCCCACCACCCGGAAGCGGACGTCGTCGTCGTGGCTCGCGCCGTAGGTCCGGCCGGTCAGCTCCTGGGCCTTCTGGATGACCGGGAACATCGCGTCGGTCTCGTAGATGTTGTCGACGCCCTGCAGCAGGAACGCCACGCGCTCGAGCCCCATGCCGGTGTCGATGTTCTGCTTGGGCAGCGGCCCGACGATGTCGAAGTCCTCCTTCGACCGGACCGCGCTCAGCTCCTCCTGCATGAAGACCAGGTTCCAGATCTCCAGCAGCCGGTCCTCGAGCTTGAACGGCATGTCCGGCCCGAGCTCCTCGGGCCTGAAGTCGGGGCCGTGGCTGGAGCCGCGGTCGTAGAGGATCTCCGAGCACGGTCCGCCGGGGCCGGGGACCCCCATCGACCAGTAGTTCTCCTTCTTGCCGAGCTTGAGGATCCGGTCGCTGGGCAGGCCGGTGACCTTGCGCCACAGCTCGAGCGCCTCGGGGTCGTCGACGTAGACGCTGGGGTAGAGCCTGCTCTCCTCGAGCCCCCAGCCGCCCTCGGCCCGCGGCTTGGTGACCAGCTCCCAGGCCAGCTCGATGGCGCCCTGCTTGAAGTAGTCGCCGAAGGAGAAGTTGCCGCACATCTCGAAGAAGGTGGCGTGCCTGGTGGTCTTGCCGACGTCCTCGATGTCGGGCGTCCGCACGCACTTCTGCACGCTCACGGCGCGGGGGTACGGCGGGGACTCCTGGCCGAGGAAGAACGGCTTGAACGGCACCATCCCGGCGTTGACGAACAGCAGGGTGGGGTCGTCGATCAGCAGCGACGCGGACGGGACGGCGGTGTGGGCACCCCAGCGCGTGTCGTTCTCGAAGTGCGCGACGAAGTTGCGCCTGATCTGCGCGGTGTCCATCAGCTCCTGCCCTCCTCTTCCTGTCGTGACGTCAGCTCTGCTGGTCCATGAGGCGCGAGCGAGAAGCGCTCGCGCAACTCGGTTTCGGCCTCGGCCTTGCCCTGGGCGACCTCCTCGCGGAACATCCGGAGGCCGACCGCGACGCCGTTGAGCCGGTCCTGCATCCCGTCGACGGTCAGCACCTCGGCCGCACGGCGCCCGCGGATCATCACGTAGATCCCGGCCCCGGCCCCGGCGACGAACCAGAGGCCGCGGTTCATGCTTCTGGGGTCCCTGCGGAGGCGAACCACCGCGCGGAGCGCGCTCCCAGCGCGCCTTCGTGGGGGGTCTTCACGCTGCGCTGCCCTCCGCCCGGCGCCCGGCCTCGTCAGCCATGGCGGCTCGCTGCCGGGCGGCCCACTCCCGGCGTACCTCCCGCAGCTCGGTGCGGCGCTGCTTGCGCGAGCGCTTGACCTCCTGGCGCATGTGGAACCGGATCCGGTTGCGCGTCTCGGGGCCGAGCGCCCGGCGCAGCCCCTGGAACAGCGAGGCCGTCTGCACGACGGTCTCCTTGAGCAGCAGGTCGGCGAAGACCGGGCCGGGCACCGTCGGCACCGGCTCGGGCTCGGGTTCCGGCTCGCCGATGCGGGTGATCACGAACTCGGGTGCGGCCGGTTGCTCGTCGAGTGACGGCTGAGCGTGGTTCGGGAGAGTCACGGACAACGCTGACCCCTCACTCGACGGGGAACGACGGGCCTCCAGCCGGTCGATCCGGCGGGTGAGCCGCAGGACGAGGGCGGCCAGCACGAGGACCAGCAACGCCAGAACGGCGGTCACGGTCACGAGCACCCAAGCCATGGGTAAAGACCCTATCGTCCGCGGATGATCCGGCGAACCCGCTCCCAGCGCTCCTTGATCGCCGCCTCGGCACCGAGCGAGGTCGGCTTGTAGTACTCGGCGTCCAGGACCACGTCCGGCGCGTACTGCTGCTCGGCGATCCCGAACGGCGCGTCGTGGCTGTAGGAGTACGACGCGCCGTGGCCCAGCTTCTTGGCGCCCTGGTAGTGCGCGTCGCGCAGGTGCGCGGGCACCGGCCCGATCTTGCCGGCCCGGACGTCGGCCGAAGCGGCGCCGATCGCCGTGGTCACGGCGTTGGACTTCGGCGCGATCGCCAGCGCGATCGTCGCCTGGGCGAGGTTGAGCCGGGCCTCCGGCATGCCGATCAGCTGGACCGCCTGGGCGGCCGCGACCGCCGTGGGCAGCGCGGTCGGGTCGGCCAGGCCGATGTCCTCGCTGGCCAGGATCACCAGCCGCCGGGCGATGAACCGCGGATCCTCCCCTGCCTCCAGCATCCGCGCCAGGTAGTGCAGGGCGGCGTCGACGTCGGAACCGCGCAGCGACTTGATGAACGCGCTGGTGACGTCGTAGTGCTGGTCACCCTGCCGGTCGTAGCGCACCGCCGCCTGGTCGACCGCGGTCTCGGCCGTCTCGAGGTCGATGGTGGTGCTGCCGCGCGCGGACGCCGCACCGGCGGCCGCCTCCAGGTAGGTGAGCGAGCGCCGGGCGTCGCCGCCGGCCAGCCTGACCAGGTGGTCGAGGGCGTCGCTCTCGATCGTGAAGGCACCCCCCAGCCCTCGCTCGTCGGCGAGCGCATGGTCGAGCACCTCGCGGATGTCGTCGTCGGTGAGCGACTCGAGCCGGAGCAGCAGGCTGCGCGAGAGCAGTGGGGAGATCACCGAGAAGAACGGGTTCTCGGTGGTCGCGGCGACCAGGGTGACCCAGCGGTTCTCGACGCCCGGCAGCAGTGCGTCCTGCTGCGCCTTGCTGAAGCGGTGCACCTCGTCGACGAACAGCACCGTCTCCTGGCCGGTCGCGACGAGCTCGCGCCGCGCGGCGTCGATGGCGGCCCGGACCTCCTTCACCCCGGCCGAGACCGCCGACACCTCGACGAAGCGCCGGTCGGTCTGCTGGCTCAGGATCGATGCGATCGTGGTCTTCCCGGTGCCGGGCGGTCCCCACAGCAGCAGCGACATCGACTGGTCGCCCTCGACCAGCTGGTGCAGCGGCGAGCCGGGCGCGCGCAGCTGGGCCTGGCCGACGAGCTCCTCCAGGGTCCGCGGCCGCATGCGTACGGCGAGCGGCGCGGCGGAGTGCGCCGCCGAGCTCAGTGCACCTCCGCCGCCGGCGGGCTCGGACGAGGGCCGCGCGTGCAGCGAGCCGGTCTCGAAGAGCTCGTCGTCAGCCTCGGGCAAACGACTTCTTGCCCAGGTCGTACCAGGTGTCGGTGTAGCCGGGGTGCGACAGCTGGTCGTGGTCGGTGGGCGTCCCGGTCGAGTCGAGGTTGCCCTGGCTGTCGAGCCCGAGCAGCGAGGCGGTGGCCGGCTCCTTGGGGTGTGCCCCGATCGGTCCGGGGAAGTGACAGGCGACCTTGTGCTTGGGGGCGATCTGGAGCAGCGGCGGCTCCACCTTCGCGCAGATCTCCTGGGCGATCGGGCAGCGGGTGCGGAAGCGGCAGCCCGAGGGCGGGTTGATGGGGCTCGGGACGTCGCCGGTGAGGCGGATCCGCTCGCGCCGACCACCGATGGCAGCCTGCTTCACGTCGGGCACCGCCGACAACAGCGCCTGGGTGTAGGGGTGGTGGGCGTTGAGGTAGATGCTCTCGCGGTCGCCGATCTCCACGATCTTGCCGAGGTACATCACCGCGACCTCGGGGCAGAAGTGCCGCACGATCGCCAGGTCGTGGGCGATGAAGAGGAAGGCGACCCCGAACTCCTTCTGGATGCCCTGGAGCAGGTTGACCACCTGCGCCTGGATCGAGACGTCGAGTGCGGAGACGGGCTCGTCGGCCACCAGCAGCTTGGGGTTCAGGGTCAGCGCGCGGGCGATGCCGATGCGCTGGCGCTGGCCGCCCGAGAACTCGTTGGGGAACCGGTTGTAGTGCTCCGGGTTGAGCCCGACGATCTCGAGCAGCTCCTTGACCCGCGTGAGGACCTGCTTCTCCGGCACGATCTTGTGGATGCGCAGCGGCGCCCCGACGATCGAGCCGACCGTGTGCCGGGGGTTCAGCGAGGTGTAGGGGTCCTGGAAGATCATCTGGATCTCGCGGCGCAGCGGCTTGAGGTCGCGCTGGCTGATCTGGGCGATGTCCCGGTCCTCGAACATGATCCGGCCACCGGTGGGCCTCAGCAGCCGCGTGATCAGCCGACCGGTGGTCGACTTGCCGCACCCGGACTCACCGACCAGCCCGAGCGAGCCCCCCTCGACCACCTCGAACGAGACGCCGTCGACGGCCTGCACGTGGCCGACCGTGCGGTGCACGATGCCTGTCGACTTCACCGGGAAGTACATCCGCAGGTTGTCGACCGTCAGCAGCGTCTTCGCGTCCTTCGGCGCCTCGGTCGCGGCCTGGCCGACGAACGGGTCGATCCCCGCGTCCGTGACGAACGTCGGCTCCTCGCCCTGGGCGGCATCGGTCGTGGACATCAGCCCTGCTCCTTCGTGGCCAGGTCGGCGGCGGGCTTCGCGGCGAGCTCGTCGACGAGGTCCGGCGCGATCTCCGGGAGGATCTCGGTCTGGTAGATGCTCTCGGGGTCGGGCAGGTGGCACCGCTTGAGGTGCTTGTCGCCGCGGTTGCCGGGAGCCAGCTCGGGCGTGGTGGTGCGGCACAGGTCGCCGGCGACCTTGTCCTTGTGGGTGCAGCGCGGGTGGAAGTGGCACCCGGACGGCGGGTTGAGCAGGCTGGGCGGGTTGCCGGGGATCGGGATCAGCTTCGCGTTGACGTCACCGGTGACCTCGGGCACCGAGGAGAGCAGCCCCCATGTGTAGGGCATCTCCGGGTGGGTCAGGATCTCCGAGGTCTTGCCGTACTCGACCGCCCGGCCGCCGTACATGACCAGGGTGTCGTCGGTCATCTCGGCGACCACGCCGAGGTCGTGGGTGATGATGATGATCGCGGAGTTGAACTCGCGCTGCAGGTCCTGGAGCAGGTCGAGGATCTGCGCCTGCACGGTCACGTCGAGCGCCGTGGTCGGCTCGTCGGCGATCAGCATGGCCGGGTCGTTGACCAGCCCCATCGCGATCATCGCCCGCTGGCGCATGCCGCCGGAGAACTGGTGCGGGTAGTCGTCCACCCGTCGGTCCGGCTGGGGGATCCCGACCCGGTCGAGCAGCTCGATCGCCCGTCGGCGCGCGATCTTCTTCGACACGTCCTGGTGGACGCGGTAGGCCTCCACGATCTGGGCCCCCACGGTGAAGTAGGGGTGCAGAGCCGAGAGCGGGTCCTGGAAGATCATGGCCACGTCGCGGCCGCGCAGCTTGCGCAGCTCATCTTCGCGCAGCGCGAGGATGTCGGTGCCGTCGAGGATGATCTGGCCCGACAGCTTGGCGTTGCTGCCGTGGAAGAGCCCCATGATCGCCGAGCTCGACACCGACTTGCCCGAGCCCGACTCCCCCACGATCCCGAGGGTCTGTCCGCGCGCGACGGTGTAGCTCAGCCCGTCGACGGCCTTGACCACCCCGTCGCTCGTCGGGAAGTGGACGCGGAGGTCCTTGACGACGAGGAGTGGATCGCCCGCGGCAGCGTCTGCCGAGGTCTCCGCGAGCGTGGTTGCAGAAGAAGACACGTGTCTACCTAACCCTGTTTGTCAACCGCCGCTGTCAGCCGAGCCGCACGCGCGGGTCGATGACGGCGTAGAGCAGGTCGACGATGATGTTGGCGACGATGACGAAGGATGCCAGGAGCAGCACGATGCCGACGATGAGCGGCAGGTCGAAGCGCTGCACGGCCGTGATCGAGAGCTTGCCGACGCCGTTGAAGTTGAACACGGACTCGGTGATGATCGCGCCGCCCAGCAGCCCGGCCAGGTCGAGCCCGGACAGCGTGACCAGGGGCGTCAGCACCGCCCGCAGGGTGTGCTTGCCGATGACCACCCGCCGGGTGAGCCCCTTGGCCCGGGCGGTGCGGATGTAGTCCTCGGTCATGGTCTCGAGCACGAACGCGCGGGTCATCCGGATGTAGCCGGCCATGTAGACCAGCGCCAGGGTGATCGCGGGCAGGATCAGCCCGCTCAGCCAGAGGACCGGGTTGTCGGTGAAGTCGTTGTACTTGGGCAGCGGGAACAGGCCCCATCGGATGGAGACGAACTTCAGGAGCAGCAATCCGATGAAGAACGTGGGGAACGCGAAGGCCATCAGCGAGAGCCCGACGATGGCCTTGTCGAGGATCTTGCCCTTGAACAGGGCGGCGGTGATGCCGAGCATCACCCCGCCGAAGATCCAGATGACGAACGCCGTCAGAGCCAGCGAGACCGAGATCGGCAGCTTGTCCTTGATCAGGCCGTTGACCGGCTTGCTGTAGCCGGTGGAGTAGCCGAGGCAGCCCGGGCCGCAGTCGACGACCTGCTCCGGGGCCGCGGCGCGCAGCTGGGGGTCGTCCGGGAACTCGCGGCCCGCCACGAAGCCCTTGGCGAACTTGCTCCACTGGACGATGGTCGGCTCGTCGTAGCCGAGGGCCCGCTTGGTGATGTCGAGCTGGGCGGGCGTGCACTTGGGCCCGCACGCGAACCGCTCGGGCGTCGAGGAGCTCGCGTAGAAGAGGTAGAAGGTGACCACGCTCATGACCACCAGGAGCAGGATGCCGCCGATCACGCGGCGGATGGTGTATGCGAACACGGGCACCTCGGGATGTGTGGATGGCGGATCCGTTGGGACTCCGGTTCCGTGCGGCCCCACCATCGGTGGGGCCGCACGGGCCGGTTCTTACTGACGCGTCGAGCGACGCGCCCGTTCAGCTGTGTTGAGTTGTCGGATGACCCGACCAGGGACTACTTGCCACCGTCCTTGACGGAGATGACACCCAGGTCCGGGTAGCCGTTCGTGCCCGACGAGTTCACGTAGTTCTCGACGTTGGAGCCGTGCATGAAGTAGAACTTCGTGGTGTCGAGCGGGATGTAGGCCACGTCCTCGGCCAGCATGTTGTCGACGTCGGCCCACATCTGGTTGGCCTTCTCGATGTCGACCTCGGCCGAGGCCGCGTCCATCGCCGCGTTGACCGCGTCGCTCTTGTAGTTGCCGTAGTCCTGGCCGTTCGATGCCTTGGTCAGGTTGATGCGGCTGTCGAAGAGCGGCGGGATCACCGTGGAGACCGACGGCCAGTCAGAACCCCAGCCGCCCCAGATCAGGTCGCTGTCCGAGCCCGGCTTCTGGATCTGCTCGTAGTACGGGCCCGACGGGTCGAGACCGTCCAGCGTCACGTCGAAGCCGGCCGAGTCGTAGGTCGCCTTGAGGGCCGCGAAGGCCTTCTCAGCGGCGTCCGAGCCGATCGGGTAGGTGAGCTTGATCGGGTAGGGCAGGGTCTCACCGGACTCCTCGAGGAGTGCCTTCGCACCCTCGACGTCACGACCCTCGGGCTCGCCGAAGTTCGGGTTCGCGACGTAGCCCGGGGTGCCCGGGTTGACGATCGACAGCGACGGCGTGGAGGCCTGGTCGCCACCGAGCGCACCCACGTAGCCGGCGCGGTCGGTCGCTGCAGCGAGCGCCTGACGCACCTTGAGGTTGGTGATCCGGTTGAAGTTCGGCACCAGGTAGTTGCTGAACGGCGACTCGAAGTTCACCGCGCGAGCCTCGACGTCACCCGTGATCTGCGGGTACTGGGCCGGGGTCACGCTGCGGGTCGAGATCGCGTTGGCGTCGTCACCCTGGTCGGCGATGAGCCGGTCGATGATGACCTCGGTCTCGATGCCGATCTGGAAGACGAACTTGTCGGGGTTGGCGTCGCGGTTGGTGTCCTCGGTGCCGTCCCACTCGGGGTTGCGGATGAAGGTGCCGCCCGTGTCCTCGTTCCAGCCGTTCTCGTCCAGCATGTACGGGCCGTTGGAGAAGACCGAGAGCTTGGACTTGTCGCCCTTGTCCTGGTCAGCGCGGTAGGGGTCGAAGGACCGCAGCGCCGCGATGGCGTACGGGAAGTCCGGCCACGGCTTCTTGAAGCGGTAGGTGATCGTGGCGCCGTCACAGGTGATGGCCTTGTCGAACTCGGCCTGACCCTCTCCGGTGTAGGGGCCCTTGTAGACCGGCTCGCCGTCGGCGCCCGTAGGCACGTCGAGGTAGCCGATGATGTAGTTCGGGCCACCGGTGATCACGTCGGTCGCGAAGGTGCGCGACACGCCGTACTTGAGGTCCTCACAGGTGATCGGCTGGCCGTCCTGCCACTTCGGACCGTCCTTGAGCGTGAAGGACCACTCGGTGGCGTCCTCGTTGCTCTGGCCGGTGTCGGTGGCGAGGTCGGCCATCGGGGTCTGACCCTCGATGTTGTCGGTGACACCCTTGGGGAAGTCCACCAGGCTGCGGTACATCAACCGGCTCATGTTCGAGAGGTCGCGGCCGGTGTAGGTGCGCTGCGGGTCCAAGGACTGGGTGACCGAGAGCTCCAGTGAGTAGATCGTGCCGCCCTTGACGGCGTCGGTGCGCTCTGCGTCCTGGTTGCCCTTGGTCCCGGATCCACCGCTGTCCGAGTCGCCGCCGCAGCCGGCAAGGCTGACAGCGACGACCATGGATGCGGCTGCTGCTACCAGCCGCTTCCGATTGGTTCCCATCTGTTTTCTCCTTCGGAGGGTGTCTCGCCGTGGAACGGCGCTTCTTTCCTGCGGAAAGCTTGTGGAGGGCCGCGTGTGCTAGCGGCCGGCCCGCGGGTCGAGCGCGTCACGCGCGCCGTCACCGAGGAGGTTGAACGAGATGACGATCGCGGCGATGATCGCGGCCGGGATGAAGAAGAAGAAGAAGTCGGTGTAGGCGTAGGACAGCGCACCGCCCAGCACGTTGCCCAGCGTCGGCGTGGGGTTCTTGATCCCGACGCCGAGGAAGGACAGGGCCGCCTCCGCGGAGACGTAGGCCGGCATCAGCAGCGTGAAGTAGACCAGGAGGGGCGCCCACAGGTTGGGCAGGATCTCCTTGAAGTAGATCCGCCGCCGGGAGGCCCCCATCAGGATGGCTGCGTCGACGAACTCTCGCTCACGGATCGAAAGCACCTGGCCACGGATGAGCCGGGCGATGGGTGGCCAGCCGAAGATGGCCAGCACGACGACGATGTAGAGGCCGTTGACGAACGCACCGTTGGGACCGTTCGGTACGCCGATGTCCTTCATCCGGTCGACCACCACGCCGGAGAGGGCGAGCAGCATCAGCGTGCTGGGGAAGGACAGGGTCAGGTCGATGAACCGGCCGATGACGCTGTCGACGACGCCGCCGGTGAAGCCGGCGATGATGCCGAGGACGGTGCCGAAGGCGACGGTGATGAAGGCAGCGGACAGCGCGATGGTCAGCGACAGGGTCGTGCCCAGCATCAGCCGGGAGAGGACGTCGCGGCCCGACTGCGGCTCGACCCCGAGCGGGTGGTGGATGCTGATGCCGCCACCGGCGCCCTTCGGGAAGTTGCCGGTCGCGTAGTCGAGGAGCTCCGGGTGGAAGGTGTAGGGGTCGAGCACCCCGATCTTGCTCAGGATCGGCGACGCGATCGCCATCAGCGCGAAGATCACGGTGACCACGAGCGCCGCCATGGAGAGCCTGTCCTTGCGGAACCGGGCCCATGCGAGTCGGAGCGGTGAGCGCCCCTCGACATCGACTCTGCCAGCCTGCTCGTCGCCGTCAGGATCGACGAAGTGGTCGTCACTGTGCGACTCCAGGTTCGATGCTGTCAGCGTCACCTGGTCTCCCTTTCACAGCCCTGTTTCGTGGGGTCAGACCCCACTTGCACTCGCACCTTATGTGACCCAGGCCTCGCCGCAAGTCGCGAGGCGGTAACGATCTGGTCTCGAGGGGTGGGACCGATAGACGACGTCGATCGTCCGCCAGATCATCCCTGCGTGGGCAGATCGTTGCTCGGGTCCGCGCCTGCGCCGATGACCTTCCGGCCTTCGGCGACGACCTCGCCCGAGGCCAGGTCGAGCCAGCGCTCGCCGTACCCGACCTCGCCGCTGACCTCGGCCAGCCTCCGCCCCTGCTCGCTCTGCGCACCGTCGTCGGCGAACATCGGCGCCGTGACCGGCAGGGCCGGGTGGTGGCCGAGCTCCCCGGCGAAGTGACAGGCCACCTTGTGCCGCGGGCCGATCTGCATCAGCGGCGGCTCGTGGCGGGCACAGATGTCCTGGGCGAACTCGCACCGGGTGCGGAACCGGCAGCCCGAGGGCGGGTCGACCGGGCTGGGCACGTCACCTGTCAGCCGGATGCGTTCGCGCCGCCCGCCGATGGCGGCCTGCTTCACGTCGGGCACCGCGGACAGGAGGGCCTGGGTGTAGGGATGCGCGGCGTGGTGGTAGAGCGAGTCGCGGTCGGCGATCTCCACGATCTTGCCGAGATACATCACCGCGACCTCGGGGCAGAAGTGGCGCACCACCGACAGGTCGTGTGCGATGAACAGGAAGGCGATGCCGAACTCGCGCTGCACGTCCTGGAGCAGGTTGACCACCTGCGCCTGGATCGAGACGTCGAGGGCGGAGACCGGCTCGTCGGCGACCAGCAGCTTCGGCTGCAGGGCCAGGGCCCGGGCGATGCCGATGCGCTGGCGCTGGCCGCCGGAGAACTCGTTGGGGTAGCGGTTGTAGTGCTCGGGGTTGAGCCCCACGAAGTCGAGCAGCTCGCGCACCCGGTCGAGCACCTTGTCGTCGGGGACGACCTTGTGGACCCGCAGCGGGACACCGATGATCGTGCCGACGGTGTGCCGCGGGTTCAGCGAGCTGTAGGGATCCTGGAAGATCATCTGGATCTCTTTGCGCAGCGGCAGCATCTGGCGCTTGCTGAGCTTGGCGAGGTCCTGGCCCTCGAAGATCATCTCGCCGGCGGAGGGGTCGTAGAGCCGGGTGATCACCCGGCCGGTGGTCGACTTGCCGCAACCCGACTCGCCCACCAGTCCGAGGGAGCCTCCACGGGGTACGGCGAAGGACACGCCGTCGACGGCCTGCACCTGCCCGACCACGCGGCGGATCACGCCGGCGGACTGCACCGGGAAGTACTTCTTGAGGTTGCGCACCTCGAGCAGGGTCTCGCCGCCGGCGACGGCGATGTTGGGGTGGTCGATCGATTCGCTGGTCATGTCTTTTCGGGCCCCCCGCGGAAGCGCTCGTCCTCCGCGCGGAGCGCTCCCTCCGGACGCCTTGGTGGGGTGGCTGACTCCTCAGCCTGGATCTGGTCGATCTGCCCCTGCAGCTCCGGGATGGCCTCTCCGGTCTCCGGATCCAGCAGGTCGGGCGCCACCTCCGGCAGCACTTCCTTGAGGTAGATCTCGTCGGGGTCGACCAGGTGGCAGCGCTTGAGGTGGCCGGGTTGCGTCGCCTCGCTCAGCTCCGGCAGCGTGGTCCGGCACAGGTCGCCGGACACCTTGTCCTTGTGGGGGCACCGCGGGTGGAACGCGCAGCCGACCGGTGGGTTGAGCAGGCTGGGCGGACTCCCGGGGATCGGCACCAGCCGCACGGTGGTGTCGCCCGAGATGTCGGGCACGCTGCTCAGCAGCCCCCAGGTGTAGGGCATCTCCGGCAGGGTCAGGATCGACTTGGTCGGGCCGCTCTCGACCGCGCGGCCGCCGTACATCACCAGGACGTCGTCGGCGATCTCGGCGATGACACCGAGGTCGTGGGTGATCAGCACGATCGCCGAGCCGTACTCGGCCTGCAGGTCCTGGAGCAGGTCGAGGATCTGGGCCTGGACGGTCACGTCGAGAGCGGTCGTGGGCTCGTCGGCGATGAGGAGCTTGGGGTTGTTGCACAGCGCCATCGCGATCATCGCGCGCTGCCGCATGCCGCCGGAGAACTGGTGCGGGTAGTCGTCGACGCGTCTCGAGGCCTGCGGGATGCCGACCCGGTCGAGCATCTCGACGGCCCGCCGCCGCGCGTCGGCGCGTGACACGTCGTTGTGCATCCGCACCGCCTCGGCGATCTGCTTGCCGATCGAGTAGAACGGGTGCAGGGCGGTGAGCGGGTCCTGGAAGATCATGGCGACGTCGTTGCCGCGCATCGCGCGCAGCGTGTCCTTGTCGGCGCCGACGACCTCTTGGCCTCCGACCCGGATCGACCCGGACAGCCTCGTCGAGCGCGCGTCGTGCAGGCCGAGCACGGCCATCGACGAGACGGACTTGCCCGAGCCGGACTCCCCCACGATCCCGAGGGTCTGCCCGCTGCGGACGGTGTAGCTGAGGTCGGAGACGGCCTGCACCAGACCGTCGTGCGTCGGGAACTGGACCGTGAGGTTCTCCACGACGAGGTAGGGGTCGGCCGCGGCAGCCTCGGGCCGCCCGAAGCTCAGGGCGTCGGCGGTCATGCTGGTGCGGGGTTCCCGCGGAAGCGTGCTGCCTCCGCGCGTGGCGCGCCCATCACGCGCATTCGTGGGGTGCTCATGACAGCCGCACCCGCGGGTCGATGACGGAGTAGAGGATGTCGACGACGAGGTTGGCCGTCACGATGACTATCGCCGAGAAGAGGACCGTGGCCGAGACGACCGGGAAGTCGGTCGGGGCGAAGATCGCCTGGATCGCAAGCCGTCCGATGCCGTCGATCTGGAAGATCACCTCCGTGAACACCGTGCCGGCCAGCAGGCCGGCGAAGTCGAGGCCGAAGATGGTGATGATCGGCACGATGGCGGCGCGCAGCGCGTGTCGCACCATCACGCCCCGCTCGGAGACGCCCTTGGCGGTCGCCGTGCGGACGTAGTCCTCCCCCAGTGTCTCGATCATCTGTCCTCGCGAATATCGCGCGTAGGACGAGGAGAAGTAGATGCCGAGGACGATCCAGGGCAGGGCCAGCCCGGTGGCCCAGCCGATGGGGTTCTCGGTCAGTGGTGTGTAGGACGTCTTCTCGATCAGCTTCCACTGCAGGGATATGTAGATCCAGGCCATCAGGGCGAGCACGTAGTAGGGGATGGCCGAGAGGATCACGCTGAAGGCGACGAGGCCGCGGTCGAGAGCGGTCCCCCGGTTGCGGGCCGCGATGACGCCGAGGAAGACGCCGAGGAACAGGAAGATGACCGAGGCGCCGACCGCGATGGAGAGCGTCGCCGGGAACTTCTGCAGCAGCTGGCCGGTCACCTCCTCGCGCGTGCGGTAGGAGATGCCGAGGCAAGGCGCGTCGCAGTGGTAGGTCGCGCCGAAGTCGATCTCGCGGTCGTGGAACAGCCCGCCGACGTAGACGCCGTACTGGTGGACGACGGAGTCGTTGAGGCCCAGCTGCTCGGTGAGGAGTGCGAGCTTCTCCTGGGTGCACTTGCCGTTCATGTCGCAGAGCGGCTGTGCGGGGTTGCTGGGTCCCTTGAAGAACAGGAGGAACACCATCATGGACGTCACGACGATGACCAGGAACGCCGAGACCAGTCGACGCACGATATAGCCGAACAACGCCGAACCTTCCGTCGCGAGGGTGAGAGACCTTCCCAGCCGTCGGGGCGGACCCTGCGGTCCGCCCCGACGACGCGGGACTACTGCTTCAGGAGCTGTGCCGGTGTCAGCCGGCGTTCACCCACATGTCACGGAACGTCGGCATGCCGAGGGTGTTGTCGATGCTGTAGCCCTCGATCTGCGAGCCGTGCATCTGCACCACACCGCCGTAGTAGCGCGGCACGACCGGGAGGTAGGTGGTCATGATCTCCTGCTCCAGGTCGTTCCAGGCCGCCGGCTGCTCGTCTGCGGGCAGGGCGTAGATGTCCTCGATCTTCTGGTCGACCTCGGGGTTGTTGAACGCCGACTCGTTGGTGCCGAAGCCGACCTCCTCGAGGTCTGAGGACTGGAAGATCGGCGGCACCCAGGTGGCACCCGACGGCCAGTCGGAGCACCAGCCGTAGGACCGCATGTTGATGTCACCGTTGATGTCGTCGCGGTCCGCAACGTTGTTGGCGAGCGTGGTCGCGACCGGGGTGGCCGTGAATCCTGCCGCCTCGAGCCCCTTGACCAGCGCGTCCTTGCCGGCCACCGACACGTCGGAGTCCGTCGAGAACAAGAACTTGATCTCGAAGCCCTCGTTGCCGCTGTCGGCCAGGATCTGCTTGGCCTTCGCCGCGTCGGTCTGGAACGGACCGTGACCCTCGACCGGGTCGTACTCCTCACGGCCCGGAACGCCGGGAGGCATGAGGTTCTGGGTCGCGACCGCGTTGACCTCGGGGATCAGTCCGGTGGCCACGATCTGGTCGTTGTAGGGCAGGGCCCAGGTCAGCGCCTCGGCGATGGACTTGTCCGGCATCTTGCGCTGGTCGAGCGCGTAGAAGTAGGTGCACGGCTGGCCACCGGTGACCAGGCGGCCGGTCTCGTTGAACTTCCGGTAGTCCTGGGCGAGCACGTCGTCGTAGCTGATCGTGGTCGTCGCGTCACCGGAGTCGGCCAGCAGGATCTGGTCGATCTGTGCGGACTGCAGGCCGGCCTTGAACAGGTAGCCGTCCGGGTAGGCGGTGCGAGCCGGGTCGGTGGCCGGGTCCCACTGGTCGTTGCGCTCGAGCTCGAGCGTCTTGCCGATGGTGTACTGCTTGATCTTGTAGGGACCGGTCGACAGCGGGTGCTTGGCGTACTTCGCCGGGTCGGAGACCGCGGGGTCGGTCGGGACCGGCCCCATCGCCGGCATCGACGCGTAGTAGGGGAAGTCGGGGAACGGCTTCGCCATGTGCACGGTGATGTCGTTGCCCTCGACCGTCACGGCCTGCTGCTCGACGTCCGGCTGGGTGTAGGGACCCTTGTAGTCCTCGCCGCCCAGGAAGTAGGGGTTGCTGTAGTAGAGGCCGGGACCGTTCGGGAAGGTCTTGCCGTCCAGCGACCGGACGATGCCGAACTCCACCTCCTCGGGGGTGATGGGGGCGCCGGTCTCCCACTTGACGCCGTCGCGCAGCGTGAACGTCCACTCCGTGAAGTCGTCGTTCGGCGTGCCGAGGTCGGTCGCGAGGTCGGGGACCAGGACCATCTGGCCGCTCTCCGCGTCGTAGTCGTACTGCGTGAGCGAGCGCGTCACCAGCGAGGTCATGATCCCGTTGGTGTCGGTGTAGTAGAGGTCCGAGGGGTCGATCGGCGTGCTGAGGCCCGCCGACGTGAGAACGCTGATGATGCCGCCCTCTGTGGCGCCTTCGATCGTCTTCGGGCCCTCCCGGTCGGGGTCGGTGCCGGAACCGGTGTTGCCGAGGTTCTCGGTGTCGACGCTCGGGTCCTTCGAGCTGGACTTGTCATCGTCCCCGCCGCCTCCGCCGCACGCGGCGAGGGCGAGCAAGCTGGCCGTGGCCAGGGCCACCGCCGATCTCTTCAGGCGCATTTGCCTTTTCACCTTTCGTTGGTCGTACTTTTCTTCAGCCACAACCCGCCGACGTTCGTCAGCGGCGAGTCCTCGGGTCGAACGCGTCACGCACCGAGTCACCGAGGAGGTTCAGGGCCAGCGTCAGCAGCGCAATGGCTCCGACGGGCAGCCACAGGTAGAGCCCGTAGTCCGCGTAGAAGGGCGTCGCGTCGGACACCATCTTGCCCAGCGACGGCGTCCCGGTCAGACCCAGCCCGAGGAAGGACAGTCCGGCCTCGGCCGCGACGAACCCGGGCATGTAGAGAGAGATCGACACCACGATCGGGGCGATCAGGTTGGGCAGCAGCTCCTTGAAGAGGATCTGCCGGGTCGGCACGCCGATCACCTCGGCCGCCAGGATGAACTCGCGCTCGCGCAGCGAGAGCACCTGGCCGCGGATCAGCCGGGCCAGCCCCATCCAGCCGAAGATCACCAGGATGCTGATCAGGGTGATCAGCTGGGCCTTGGCCAGGGCGTCGAGGTTCCTCGTGAACCGCGACGTGACGATCGGCGACAGGGCGAGCATGGCCAGGAGGTAGGGGAAGCACAGGAAGACGTCGGTCCAGAACGAGATGATGCGGTCGAGCCAGCCTCGCGAGAAGCCCGCGATCAGCCCGAGCGACACCCCGATGACGGTGGAGGCGATGGTCGCCGACAGCGCGACGATCAACGAGGTCCGCAACCCGTAGACCAGGTAGGCGAGGTTGTCGTAGCCCTTCCGCGGCGCGACGCCCAGCGGGTGGTCCCAGGTGAAGGAGTTGAACGGCGGCCCGATCTTGGGGAAGCCGTCGAACGCGAGGACGTCAGTGGTGTTGGGCGCGTTGGGGTCGGTGACGTCCCAGTAGACGCCGAAGGCCCTGGTGATGAGGGGCGCGAAAGCGGCGATCAGGACCAGGAGCAGCATGACGACCATGCAGACCGCGGCGACCTTGTCCTTGCGCAGCCGGCCCAGGGCGATCTGGTTCGGGGACTTGCCGGCGATCTCCTTCTGGGGGCCCGATCCGTCCGGGGCGCCCTCGACGGACTCGTCGTGGGCAAGGCTGGTGGTCTGCTCGACCATCATTTCCCCATCCAGAGTCACAGTCACCTTCCGGTTGGACAGAGTTCCCCGAGCGATCCGCCGGGTCGGGCATCGCCGACTGTAAACCAGTTGACAGCGGCATCCGCCCGCTTGGGTGATAACGAATCGGTCTCATCACCCGCCAGATCGTCAGGCCGATCCGGAGCCCTCCGGGACTTCTTCCGCCGCAACGGCGTCCACACCGGCTTCCTTGCGCTGCGCGGCCGTGATCGGCGCGGGGGCTGCGGTGAGCGGGTCGACCCCGCCGCCGGACTTGGGGAACGCGATGACCTCGCGGATCGAGTCGGTGCGGGCCAGGAGCGCGGTGATCCGGTCCCAGCCGAACGCGATGCCACCGTGCGGAGGAGCGCCGTAGGTGAACGCGTCGAGGAGGAAGCCGAACTTCTCCTGCGCCTCGTCCTCCTCGAGGCCCATCACCGAGAAGACCCGCTTCTGGATGTCCTCGCGGTGGATACGGATGGAGCCCCCGCCGATCTCGTTGCCGTTGCAGACGACGTCGTAGGCCCAGGCCAGCGCGGAGCCCGGCTCCTGGTCGAAGGAGTCGAGGTCCTGGGGCGAGGTGAACGCGTGGTGCACCGCCGTCCAGGCACCGCCGCCGACGGCGACGTCACCGGCGGCCGTGGCGTCGTCGGCGGGCTCGAAGAGCGGCGCGTCGACGACCCAGAGGAAGCTCCACGCGTCCTCGTCGATGAGGCCGCCGCGGCGTCCGATCTCGAGCCGGGCGGCGCCCAGCAGCGCCCGGCTGGGCTTGGGGAGCCCGGCGGCGAAGAAGACGCAGTCACCGGGCTGGGCGCCGACGTGGACGGCCAGCCCGGCCTTCTCGTCGTCGGAGAGGTTCTTGGCGACCGGTCCCCCGAGCTCACCGTCGTCCTGGACGAGCACGTAGGCCAGTCCCCGGGCGCCGCGCTGCTTGGCCCACTCCTGCCACGCGTCGAGCTGCTTGCGCGGCTGGCTCGCCCCGCCGGGCATGACCACCGCCCCGACGTACGCCGCCTGGAAGACGCGGAACGGCGTGTCCTTGAAGTAGTCGGTGCACTCGACCAGCTCCTGGCCCATCCGGAGGTCGGGCTTGTCGGTGCCGAACCTGGCCATCGCCTCGGCGTACGTCATCCGCGGCAGCGGCCGCGGGAGCTCGTGGCCCACGAGCGACCAGACCCGCTCGAGCACGTCCTCGGCGACGGTGAGGACGTCGTCCTGCTCGACGAAGCTCATCTCGATGTCGAGCTGGGTGAACTCCGGCTGCCGGTCGGCGCGGAAGTCCTCGTCGCGGTAGCAGCGCGCGATCTGGTAGTAGCGCTCCATGCCGGCGACCATCAGCAGCTGCTTGAACAGCTGCGGGCTCTGCGGCAGGGCGTACCAGCTGCCGGGCCGGAGCCGGGCCGGGACCAGGAAGTCGCGGGCGCCCTCGGGGGTCGACCGGGTCAGGGTCGGCGTCTCGATCTCGACGAAGCCGTGGTCGTCGAGCACGTCGCGCGCGGCCTTGTTGACCCTGCTGCGCAGCCGGATCGCGTGGTTGGGCGCCGCACGGCGGAGGTCGAGGTAGCGGTACTTGAGCCGCACCTCCTCCCCCACGTCTCCCGCCGATGACCCAGAGTCGTCGATCGGGAAGGGCAGCGGCGCGGCCGAGCTGAGCACCTCGAGGTCGGACGCGATCACCTCGACGTCGCCGGTGGGCAGCTCGGGGTTGGCGTTGCCCTCCGGGCGGAGCCCGACCTCGCCGGTGACCTTGACGCAGAACTCGCTGCGCAGCTGGTGGGCGACGGCCTCGTCGCGGACGACCACCTGGACGACGCCGCTGGCCTCGCGCAGGTCGATGAACGTGACGCCGCCGTGGTCGCGGCGGCGGGCCACCCAGCCGGCCAGCGTCACGGTCTGGCCCGCGTGCTCGGCACGCAGCGAGCCGGCGTCGTGGGTGCGGATCACAGTGGTTCCTCCGTCGTCGGACCAGGGGTCCATGTCGTGGGGTCGGCGGGCTCCTGCTCGCCGCTCCGGATGTCCTTCACTTCGAAGCTGTCGGGGAACCACACGTAGGGGATCCCCCGGCGCTCGGCGTACCTGATCTGCTTGCCGAACTTCTGCGCGGTCGCGGCGACCTCGGTGTTGATGCCGCGGCGGCGCAGCGCCGTCGCGATCTCGTCGCTGGCCGGGCGCGACGCGTCGTCGACGAGGGCGACCAGCACCTGGCTGGGCACCTTCGACCCGGCGGCGAGCGCGCCGTCGGCGAAGAGCGGGACGAGGGTGCGGGAGACACCGAAGCTGATGCCGACGCCGGGGTAGGTCGTGCGGCCGTCGCTGGCCAGCGCGTCGTAGCGACCGCCGCCGGCGACGGACTTCAGCCGCTCGTAGCCCTCCATGAAGACCTCGAGGACGGTGCCGGTGTAGTAGTCGAGGCCGCGGGCGATGCGCAGGTTGGCCTCGACGCGCACGTGGTCGTTGACGGCGTCCGCGCAGCCCTCGACGACGGCGGCGAGCTCGGCCAGGCCGGTCTCGAGCAGCTCGTCGTCGACACCGAGCGCGCGCACCTGGTCGACGAAGGAGGTGTCGGAGACCCGGATCTGCGCGAGCTCGAGGCAGCGCTGCGCCTGCTCCTCGGTGGCGCCCGCCTCGGAGACGAGCAGCGCCGCCACCGCCTCGGGGGGCTGCTTGTCGAGCTTGTCGATGTGCCGGATGGCAGCGGTGACGTCGGGGATGCCGAGGCCGCGGTAGAAGCCCTGGATGAGCTTGCGGTTGTTGACCTGGAAGGACAGGTTCGGCAGCGGCAGGGCGTCGAGCGCCTCCACCATCACCCGCACGACCTCGACGTCGTGGTGGAACGGCAGCTCGTCGCGTCCGACGACATCGATGTCGGCCTGGGTGAACTGGCGGTAGCGGCCATCCTGCGGCCGCTCGCCGCGCCAGGCCGGCTGGATCTGGAAGCGGCGGAACGGGAACTCCAGCTTGCCGCTGTGCTCCAGCACGTAGCGGGCGAACGGCACGGTGAGGTCGAAGTGCAGGCCGAGCCCGGAGTCGCCCGTGCCCTCCTCGGCGTGCAGCCGGCGCAGGACGTAGAGCTCCTTGTCTATCTCCCCGCCCTTGGAGAGCCGGTCCAGCGGCTCGACCGCGCGGGTCTCGATGTTGGCGAAGCCGTGCAGCTCGAAGGTGCGCGACAGGCTCGCGATCACCGCGCGCTCGACCGCCCGGTGTTCGGGCAGCAGCTCGGGGAACCCGCTGAGCGGGGTTGGCTTCTCAGTCATGGCTCTCGGTCAGGAGTGGGTCGGGAGGTCCTGCAGGAACGGGTTGGTGGCGCGCTCGCGGCCGATGGTGGTCTGCTCCCCGTGGCCCGGCAGCACCACGATGTCGTCGGCCAGCGGCAGCACCTTGGTCGCCAGGCTGCGGAGCATCGTCGGGTGGTCCCCGCCGGGCAGGTCGGTGCGGCCGATCGAACCCTCGAACAGCAGGTCGCCGGAGAACATCACCTCGGAGACCTCGTCGACGTCGGGGTACGGCGAGCGGAAGGTCACCGAGCCCTCGGTGTGGCCGGGCGTGTGGTCGACGACGAACCTGATGCCGGCCAGCTCCAGCTCCTGGAGGTCGGTCAGCTCGCGGACGTCGTCCGGCTCCTCCCAGGAGTAGTCGCCGCCCAGCATCATGCGGGCGGTCTCCGGCGACATTCCGGACATCGGGTCCTTGAGCAGGTGCCGGTCGTCCGGGTGGATCCACGCGGTGGCGTCGTACCCGCCGGCCACGGGTGCGACGCAGAACATGTGGTCGACGTGGCCGTGCGTCACCAGGACGCTCACCGGCTTGAGGCGGTGCTCCTCGACCACGCGCGCGACCCCCTCGGTGGCCTCCATGCCGGGGTCGATGACCACGCACTCGGAGCCGGGAGCCGTCGCCACGACGTAGCAGTTGGTGCCCCACGGACCTGCGGGGAAACCTGCGATCAGCACCGCCCAACCCTATCGACAACGAGGTCACGTCCCCGCATCGGTTGCGGCCGGGAGGTGATCACCTCATCGGGGTTGACTACCATGCCGCAGTGATGAGCCAGGGGTCCGTGCACCAGTGGGGTCGCGTCGATGGAGACGGAAACGTCTTCGTCCGCACTGCCGACGGCGAACGCCCTGTCGGGCAGTACCCCGCCGGCACTCCCGAGGAGGCGCTGGCGTTCTTCACCGAGCGCTTCGCGGCGCTGGCCTTCGAGGTCGAGCTGCTCGAGCAGCGGATCCGATCCGGTGTGATGTCTCCCGAGGAGGCGCTCGAGTCGGTCAAGACCGTCTCCGCGCAGGTGAGCGACGCCAACGCGGTCGGAGACCTGGCGTCGCTCATCACGCGGCTCGAGGCCCTGCGGCCGGTCATCGAGGGGCAGCGCGAGTCCCGGCGGGCCGAGCGGGTGCAGAAGACCGCCGAGGCCAAGGAGGCCAAGGAGAAGCTGGTCGCCGAGGCCGAGAAGATCGCCGAGGGCAGCGACTGGCGGGCCGGCGCCAACCGGCTGCGCGTCCTCCTCGACGAGTGGAAGGCGCTGCCACGCATCGACCGCGCCTCCGACGACTCCCTGTGGAAGCGGTTCTCGAGCGCGCGGACGTCGTACACCCGGCGCCGCAAGGCGCACTTCGCGGAGCAGAACGAGAAGCGCGACGCCGCCCGCGAGATCAAGGAGCGGCTGGTCAAGGAGGCCGAGTCGGTCGCCGCGTCCACGGAGTGGGGACCGACCGCGGGCCGCTACCGCGAGCTGATGCGTCAGTGGAAGGCGGCCGGCCCCGCGCCCAAGGACGTCGACGACGAGCTGTGGCGCCGCTTCCGCGCGGCCCAGGACACCTTCTTCGGAGCCCGCGACGCGACCAACGCGGCGCTGGACGCGGAGTACGCCGCCAACGCCGAGGTGAAGGACAAGCTGCTCGTCGAGGCCGAGGCGCTGCTGCCGGTCACCGACCTCGAAGCCGCCAAGCGCGGGTTCCGTGAGATCTCCGACCGCTGGGAGGCCGCCGGCAAGGTGCCCCGCGAGCGGATCAAGGAGCTCGAGGGCCGGATGCGTGTGGTCGAGCAGGCCATCCGCTCCCTGGAGGACGAGCAGTGGCGCAAGTCCGACCCCGAGAAGTCCGCCCGCGCCGACGACATGGTCACCCAGCTCGAGGCCGCCATCGCCCAGGTCGAGTCCGACCTCGCCAAGGCTCGCGAGGCCGGCAACGACAAGCTGGTCAAGGATCTCGAGGAGAACCTCGCCTCCCGCCAGGCCTTCCTCGACATGGCCCGCCGCGTCTCCGCCGACTACTCCTGACTCTCGCCGAGCCGTCACCCCACGATCCCCGATTGAGGGGATTGCCTCTCGCCTCACCGTGGGGTGAGTCTGGGCGGAACTCGGAAGAAGGGTGCTCGGGATGCACGTCACACGTTCGAAGAAGTCAGTTGCCGGCCTGGCGGCCGGCGTAGCAGCGCTGGGGCTCGGACTGATCGGCCCGGCCACGCCGGTCTCCGCGAGCCTGGCGGCTGCCGGCGCAGCCGGCGAGGACTGCGTCACTGCGCCGGCCCACGCCCGGCAGAGAGGTGGCGGCGACGGGACCGATCCCAACTCGGTGACCCTGGCTGAGACCAAGGCGATGGAGGCCGAGTTCCAGGCCGGCGTCCAGTCCCTGCAGAAGCGCGCCGCTCGACGCGGCATCCGGCAGCACACCTACAAGGGCATCCACCTGCCCAAGAAGATCGAGATCAAGACCTACGTCCACGTCATCACGCGGGCCGACGGCACCGGCGACGTGACGAACAAGATGATCCGTGACCAGATCAAGGTCATGAACGACGGCTACGCCGGAAAGACCGGTCCCAACGCCGCGGCCACGCCGTTCCGGTTCAAGCTGAAGGACATCGACCGCACCGCCAACGACGACTGGTACGACTGGTCCGACCCCGACGTGGACCCGGCCGACGACACCGAGGCGAAGACGGCGTTGCACCGGGGCACCTTCGAGGACCTGAACGTCTACGTCGCCGGACTCGGCGACAACCTGCTCGGCTACGCCTACTACCCCAACGACGTCCCGCTGTGGCAGGACGGCCTCGTGGTGCTCAACGACAGCCTCCCGGGCGGGGCCGCTGCGCCGTACAACGAGGGCGACACGGCGACCCACGAGATCGGGCACTGGCTGTTCCTGCTGCACACGTTCGAGAACGGCTGCACGTTCCCGGGCGACGAGGTCCCGGACACGGCCTACCAGCTCGACGGCGACAACATCTTCGAGTGCGACGAGTCCCTGGACACCTGCGCCCAGCCCGGAACGGACCCGGTCCACAACTTCATGAGCTACGGCGACGACCCCTGTCTCGACGAGTTCACCCGCGGTCAAGCGCTCCGGATGACGTTGGCCTGGCTGGTCTTCCGCGCCCGCCACTGACCGCGAGTCGGCGTTCGCGCTGACGAGTAGCAAGCCGAGTCGTCGTTACTGCTCAGCAGTAACGCCGACTCGGCGGGTTACTCATCAGCGGCAGCGCCGACTCGGCGTCAGGTGTGGCCGAGCTCGAGGAGGGCGACGCCGGCGATGATGAGGAGGAGGCCGAGGGCCATGGTGCGGGTGAGGGGTTCGTCGAAGAGGGCCTTGCTGAGGAGCGCCGTGAGGGCGACCCCGGCGGCGGTCCAGATGCCGTAGGCCACGCCGATGCCCAGCCCCTCGCCGAGCGCGCGCGCAAGGAGCACGAAGGAGATGACGTAGCCGGCGACCACGACGACGTACCAGCGGCGCCGACCGGAGGCCGCCACCCGGAGCGAGACCGTCGCCAGCACCTCGGTGAGGATCGCGCCGGCCAGGTAGACCCAGGTCACGGTGCGTCCTCGTGCGGCGGGCGGGAGCCGGCCTCGACGAGCATCACGCCCCCGACGATCAGCACCAGGCCGACCACCATGACCGCCGTGAACGCCTCGTCGAAGAGGACCGAGGAGAGCCCGGCGGTGGCGGCGACACCGAGGGCGCTCCAGATGCCGTAGACCACACCGAGCGGGAGCCCGCTCTGCAGGAGCCGGACCAGGGCGAAGAACGACGCGACGTAGCCGACGGCGGTCACGACGTAGAGCCACGGCCGGTCGACCGCGCCGCGCAGCGCCAGCGTCCCCGCCACCTCCGTGACGATCGCCGCGATGAGCAGCCCCCAGCGCCCTCTCACTGAGTGACGCGATAGGCGTCGAAGACACCGGGGACCGAGCGCACCGCCTTGAGGACCGTGTCGAGGTGCTTGGCCTCGGCCATCTCGAAGGTGAACCGGCTCTTGGCGACCCGGTTGCGGGTGGTCTGGAGGTTGGCGCTGAGGATGTTCACGTGCGCGTCCGACAGCACCATCGTGATGTCGGCGAGCAGGCGGGCCCGGTCGAGCGCCTCGACCTGGATGTTGACCAGGAACGTCGACGAGCCGGTCGGCGCCCACTCGACCTCGAGCAGCTTCTCGGGGTGGGTGCGCAGCTCGCTCGCGTTGGTGCAGTCGGTGCGGTGCACCGAGACCCCGCCGCCCTTGGTGACGAAGCCGAGGATGTCGTCCGGCGGCACCGGCGTGCAGCACTTGGCGAGCTTGACCCACACGTCGGGCGCACCCTTGACCACGACGCCGGCGTCGCCGCCGCTCGGGGTCTTGGAACGGCCCCGGCGACCGGTGATCGTGACCGCCTCGGCGAGGTCCTCCGAGGCGCCGTCCGCGCCGCCGTGCTCCTCGATGACCCGGCGTACGACGGCCTGCGCCGAGAGGTTGCCCTCGCCGACCGAGGCGTAGAGCGCCGAGACGTCGGCGATCTTGAAGTGCCGCGCGGCCAGGGTCAGCGACTCGTGGGACATCAGCCGCTTGAGCGGCAGCCCCTCCTTGCGCATCAGCTTGGCGATCTGCTCCTTGCCGCGCTCGACCGCCTCCTCGCGCCGCTCCTTGGTGAACCACTGGCGGATCTTGGAGCGGGCCCGCGGTGACCTGACGAAGCCCAGCCAGTCACGGGACGGTCCGGCGTTCGGCGCCTTCGAGGTGAAGACCTCGACCACGTCGCCGTTGTCGAGGGTCGACTCGAGCGGCACCAGCCGCCCGTTCACCCGCGCACCGATCGTGCGGTGCCCGACCTCGGTGTGTACGGCGTAGGCGAAGTCGACCGGCGTCGCACCCGACGGCAGCGCGATGACGTCGCCGCGTGGCGTGAACACGTAGGTCTCGGCCCGGTTGATCTCGAACCGCAGCGACTCCAGGAACTCGCCCGGGTCCTCGACCTCGCTCTGCCAGTCGAGGAGCTGGCGCACCCAGTTCATGTCGTCGACGTCGCCGAGCTTGTCGGTGTCGATCCCCGCCCGGCCGTCCTCCTTGTACTTCCAGTGCGCCGCGACGCCGTACTCCGCACGTCGGTGCATCGAGAAGGTCCGGATCTGCATCTCGACCGGCTTGCCCTGCGGCCCGATCACGGTCGTGTGCAGCGACTGGTACATGTTGAACTTCGGCATCGCGACGTAGTCCTTGAACCGGTTGAGCACCGGGTTCCAGCGCGAGTGGAGCACGCCGAGGACCGAGTAGCAGTCGCGGTCGTCCGCGACCAGGATGCGGATGCCGACCAGGTCGTAGATGTCGGTGAACTCGCGGCCACCGACGATCATCTTCTGGTAGATCGAGTAGTAGTGCTTCGGCCGACCGGTGACGGTGGCCTTGATCTTGGCCTCGCGCAGGTCCTTCTCGACCTCGGTGATCACCTCGGCCAGGAACTGGTCGCGCGACGGCGCCCGCTCGGCCACCATCCGCACGATCTCGTCGTAGATCTTGGGGTGCAGGGTCGCGAACGCGAGGTCCTCGAGCTCCCACTTGATGGTGTTCATCCCGAGGCGGTGGGCCAGCGGCGCGTAGATGTCGAGGGTCTCGCGGGCGACCCGCTCCTGGGTCTCCTGGCGGACGTAGCGCAGGGTCCGCATGTTGTGCAGCCGGTCGGCGAGCTTGATGACCAGCACCCTGATGTCGCGCGACATCGCGACGATCATCTTGCGGATGGTCTCGGCCTGCGCCGAGTCGCCGTACTTGACCTTGTCGAGCTTGGTCACGCCGTCGACGAGCTGGGCGACCTCGTCGCCGAAGTCGGCCCGCACCTGCTCGAGGGTGTACGGCGTGTCCTCGACCGTGTCGTGCAGCAGCGCCGCCACCAGCGTCGACTCGGTCATGCCGATGTCGGCCAGGATGGTGGTGACCGCGAGCGGGTGGGTGATGTAGGGGTCACCGCTCTTGCGCATCTGGGTGCCGTGCATCTCGGCCGCGATGTCGTAGGCGCGCTCGAGCAGCGCCAGGTCGGCCTTGGGGTGGCTGGTGCGGATGGCGCGGAAGAGCGGGTCGAGGACCGGGTTGCCGGGCTGGCTGCGGCTGGCCACCCGGGCCAGCCTCGAGCGCATCGACCGGGTCGCGGCCGGGCCGGGGCTCGCCGTCGTGCCCTCGCCGCGCTCCTCGGCCCGCGCCGGGTTGCGCCGCGCCCGGATCCGCTCGACCGGCTTGTCAGGAGGCTGGTCCTCGGCCGGGGCGAGCTCCTCGGTGCTCTCCTCGGTCACCTGTCCAGCCTACGCGCGTTCCGCGGCCGGCTCAGACGGTCAGCAGGCTGTGCAGGGGCAGGTCGCCGATGGCGGTCCGACCCGGCAGGAAGCTGAGCTCCATGAGCACGGCGACGCCGACCGCGGTCCCGCCACAGGCCTCGACCAGCTCGCGGGTCGCGACGACGGTGCCGCCCGTGGCGAGGACGTCGTCGACGAGCAGCACCCGCTCCCCCGGCGCGATCGCGTCGCGGTGCACCTCGAGCGTCGCCTCGCCGTACTCCAGCGCGTAGGAGACGGCATGCGTCTCGCGCGGCAGCTTGCCGGCCTTGCGGACGGGGATGAACCCCGTGCCGAGCGCCAGCGCGACCGGTGCGGCGAGGATGAACCCGCGCGCCTCCATGCCGAGGACCTTGTCGACCACCGTCGCGCCGGACGCGTCGCGGCCCGCCTCGGCCAGCGCCTCGATGACGGCCTCGAACGCGGTGTGGTCGGCGAGCAGCGGGGTGATGTCCTTGAAGACGACGCCGGGTTCGGGGTAGTCGGGGACGTCCACGATCAGGCGCTCCAGCGCCTGCGCCGCGGTCTCGGTCACGTGCGCGTCAGCTCACTTGCGCTTCGAGCGCGGCTGCCGGGTCGGCTGCTGCCGCCCGGACGCCCGGCTCTCGCCGACCGGACGCTGCGTGGTCGGCACGGTGCGGCCACGGCCCATCGCCTCGGGCGCGGAGCCCGGTCGCGGGTCGTCGTGCTCGTCGTAGTCGTCGAGGTCGTCGAGGTCGTCGTCGGGGTCGTCGACCAGCAGGGCACCGGGCACCGGAGCGTCGGGGTCCATGATCGGCAGGTCGTCCTTGAAGACCGGGACCGACGCGTAGCGGTCGGCGCTGCGGCGCTCGCGCGCCTTGGCCCGGCGCTCGGCGAGCACCACCTCGGACTCCGACGACTTCAGGTGCACCAGCAGCGGCGTCGCGATGAAGATCGAGGAGTAGGCGCCGGCGGCCATGCCGACGAACAGCGCGAGGGCGAGGTCCTTCAGCGAGCTGGCGCCGAGCTGGACCGCGCTGACGTAGAGGATCGCCCCGACCGGGATCAGCGCCACCAGGGACGTGTTGATCGAGCGCACCAGGGTCTGGTTGACCGCGAGGTTGGCTGCCCTGGCGTACGTCGTCCGGTTGGCCCGCAGGTTCTTGGTGTTCTCGCGGATCTTGTCGAAGACCACGACGGTGTCGTAGAGCGAGAAGCCGAGGATCGTCAGCAGGCCGGTGACGGTGGCCGGGCTGACGTCGAAGCCGGAGAGGGCATAGATGCCGACCGTGATGATGACGTCGTGCGCCAGCGCCACGATGGCGGCGGCCGACATCTTCCATTCTCGGAAGTAGGCCCAGATGAAGAGGATGACCAGGACCAGGAAGACCACGAGGCCGGTGATCGCGCTGTTCTTGACCTCGTCGCCCCAGCTGGCGCCGATCTGCTCCTGGGAGATCTGACCCACCGGATCGACGCCCAGGGTGTCGACGATCGCCTGCTTCACCTGGTCGCTCTCGGCGACGGTGAGCTCCTCGGTCTGGATCAGGATCGAGGCCTCACCCGCGGTGGAGACGACCGGAGCGTCGGCGTTCTTGATGCCGAGCCCGCCGACCGCCTCGCGGAGCTTGTCGGCGTTGTCCTGGGTGGCCTGCGAGGCGTCGAGCTCGCTCACGGTGAACTGGTTGCCGCCGGTGAACTCGAGGCCGTAGTTGAGCCCCTTGACGGAGAGACCGAGGACGGCGAGCAGCACGATGACGGCCGAGACGGTGTACCAGAGCCACTTGCGACCGACGAACTCGATCGACCGCTCACCGGTGTAGAGGCTGTTGCCCAGCTGGCTGATCCTGCCCATCAGACCGTGCCCTCCTGGGTGGTGCGGGTGGTGGCCACCCGGGGTCGGTCGGCCGTGATCTTGTCGACGCCCAGTGTCGCAGCGCTGAGGCCCGACCACGTGCCGCCGCCGTTGTAGAAGGTGGCCTTCGCGAGCACCGAGACCAGTGGCTTGGTGAACCAGAAGAACACCACGATGTCGATCAGCGTCGACAGGCCCAGCGCGAACGCGAAGCCTCGGACCACGCCGGCGGCGAAGATGTAGAGCACGATCGCGGCGAGCAGCGAGACCGCGTCGGCGGCCAGGCACGTGGCCCGGGCGCGGATCCAGCCGGCCTCGACCGCGACCCGCATCGACTTGCCGTCCCTCATCTCGTCACGGATGCGTTCGAAGTAGACGATGAACGAGTCCGCGGTGATGCCGACCGCGACGATCAGTCCGGCGATGCCGGGCAGGGTCAGGGTGAAGTTCGCGGTCTTGGAGAGCAGCAGCACCATCGCGTACGTCGATGCGCCGGCCACCAGCAGCGAGCCGACCACCACGATGCCGAGGCCGCGGTAGTAGATGAGGCAGTAGATCATCACCAGGATCAGCCCGACGATGCCGGCGGTGATGCCGGCGGTGAGCTGGTCACCGGCCAGGGAAGGCCCGACGGTCTGGGCGCTGTAGTCGGAGAAGGTGACCGGCAGCGCGCCGTACCTGAGGCTGGTGGACAGGCTCTTCGCGGACGCCTGGGTGAAGTTGCCCTCGATCTGCGCCTCGCCGTTGGTGATCAGCGCGTTCATGGTCGGCGCCGAGATCACCTGGCCGTCGAGGACGGCGGCGAACTGGCGGCACGGCGGCACCTGGCCGCTGGGGCAGACGAGCGCCTCCGAGATCTTGCTGAACGCGTCGGTGCCGTCGCCGTTGAAGTTGAGGGACACGACGTAGCCGACCGCGTTCTGCGGGCGCACGGCGTCGGCCGAGTCGAGCTCGTTGCCCTCGATCATCGACGCGGAGAGGAGGTACTTCTGGGCGACCTGCGCCTCCTCGTCCCACTCACAGGTGACGAGGGGCTTGGTCGGGTCGTCGTCGACGTTGACCGGCGTGCCGTCCTGCGGGCAGGTGAAGGCGTTGTAGGCGTCGATCGCCTCCTGGTTGGGGGCGTCGATCCACGTGAGCGGGTCGGCGACGCCGGGCCCGCCCTCGGGGCTCGGGATGACCGGTACGCCGGACGGCGTGCCGGCATCGCTCGGAGCGGTGGACCCGTCGGAAGGGTCGGCGGAGGCCGAGTCGGACGGCTCGGCCGACGCGGACTCGGTCGGGCTCGGGCTGGTGCTGTCGGCGTAGTGGACCGGGGCACGGTTGGCCGAGCCGGACGGCGTACCGGCGTCCGACGGTGCCGCGTCGCTCGGGGACGCGCCGTCGGTCGGCGCGGCGGTGTCACCCGGTGCGGGCGGGGCCGGAGCCGTGACGCCGGTGCCCGGCGCGTTGGTCTCTGGCGCGGTCGGGTCCTGCGGAGTCTGGCTGCCTGCGCCGGCGGCGGGGCAGCGGCTCGGGTCCTGGTCGGTGCAGGCCACCAGCCGGAACCGCAGCTGGGCCTGGCGCTTGACCGTGTCGACGAGGTCGCTGCGGCTCTTGCCGGGGATCTCGACCACGATGAACCGGTTGCCCTGCACGGTCACCTCGGCCTCGGCGACGCCGGAGCCGTTGACGCGCTGGTCGATGATCTTGCGGGCCTCGTTGAGGGACTCGGAGGTGGGGTTCCCCTTGGGTGTCAGCCGGATGCTGGTGCCGCCCTGGAGGTCCAGCCCGAGCTCGGGCTTCCAGACGCCGGCGAGGGCCACCAGCCCGAAGGCGATCGCCAGCCCGAGGAAGAACACCCCGAGGGTGCGTCCGGGCCGCGCGGTCTTGCGTGCCATCTCAGTTCTCCTCCGAGACTTCCGGTTCGTCGGTTGCTGCAGGGCTCTCGGACTGCTCGACCTCGTGGACCACCTGGCCGACCGCGCCGCGGGCGACCCTGATCGTCACCCCGTCGGCGATCTCGACCTGCGCCACGCCGTCGTCGAGGCCGCGGACGGTGCCGAAGACACCCGAGGTGAGGATCACCTCGTCCCCCACTTCCAACGTGGACTGCATGTGCGCGAGTTCCCGCGCACGGCGGGCTTGTGGCCGGATCAGGAGGAGCCACAGAAGCAGCGCGAACCCGACAAGGGTCACCACCGGGAGGAAATCTGACACGAGGGGGAAGTCTACGGGCGAGCCCGTTCAACGCCGCATCGGGAGTGAGGCGCAGGTCACGCGCCGGTCACGACGCCGTTCACTCCTCGAAGAGCGTGGGCTCCAGACCCTGGGGCGCGGTCATCCCGAGGTGCTGCCAGGCGGCCGGAGTCGCGACCCGGCCTCTCGGCGTACGGGCGAGGAAGCCCTGGCGGACCAGGAACGGCTCGGCCACCTCCTCGACCGTCTCGCGCTCCTCCCCGACGGCGACCGCGAGGGTGGACAGGCCGACCGGCCCGCCGCCGAACCGCCGGCACAGCGCGTCGAGGACGGCACGGTCGAGCCGGTCGAGCCCGAGCTGGTCGACCTCGTAGAGGTCGAGGGCCGCGTGCGCGACGTCGAGCGTGACCGTGCCGTCGGCGCGCACCTGGGCGTAGTCGCGCACCCGGCGCAGCAGCCGGTTGGCGATCCGGGGCGTGCCGCGGGAGCGGGAGGCGATCTCGGCCGCACCCTCGGACGTGGTGGGCACGCCGAGCAGCCCGGCCGAGCGGTGCACGATCCGGTCGAGCTCGCTGACGTCGTAGAACTCGAGGTGGCCGGTGAAGCCGAACCGATCGCGCAGCGGCCCCGGCAGCAGCCCGGCCCGGGTGGTGGCGCCGACCATCGTGAACGGCGGGATCTCCAGCGGGATCGCGGTGGCCCCCGGCCCCTTGCCGATCACCACGTCGACCCGGAAGTCCTCCATCGCGAGGTAGAGCATCTCCTCGGCGGCGCGGGACATGCGGTGGATCTCGTCGATGAAGAGGACGTCGCCGGCGTTCATCCCGGACAGGATCGCGGCGAGGTCGCCGGCATGGGTGAGCGCGGGGCCGCTGGTGATGCGCAGCGGCACGCCGACCTCGGCCGCGATGATCATGGCCAGCGTGGTCTTGCCGAGCCCGGGCGGTCCGGAGAGGAGCACGTGGTCGGGCGCCCGGTCGCGGAGCCTCGCCGCCTCGAGGACCAGCCCGAGCTGGTCGCGGACCCGTTGCTGACCGATGACCTCGTCGAGGGTGCGTGGCCGGAGCGCGGCCTCGATGACGCGCTCGTCGGGCTCGGCCTCGGGTGCGGTCAGGTCACGGTCGGCGTCCAGATCGGAGTCGAGGTCAGCGTCCAGGCCCGCGTCGGGCTCCCGGCTCATGCCCGGCTCAGCGTCTGGAGGGCCGCGCGCAGCAGGGCGCCGACGTCGGGGCTCTCGCCGGCCTGGTCGGCCACGGAGTCGACCGCGCGGTCGGCCTCACGGGCCGGCCAGCCGAGGCCGGTGAGCCCCTGGTGGACCTGGTCGCGCCACGTGGCGCCGGGGGACGCCCCGCCGGGCCGGCTCGTGGAGGCGACCGGATGTCCGAGCCGGTCCTTGAGCTCGAGGATGATCCGCTGGGCCACCTTCTGGCCGATGCCGGGCACCTTGGTGAGCGTCTTGACGTCGTCGCCGGCGACGGCGCGGCGCAGGTCGTCGGGCTCGAGGACGGCCAGCATCGCCTGGGCGAGCTTGGGGCCGACCCCGCTGGCGGTCTGCACGAGCTCGAAGGTCGCCTTCTCGTCCTCGTCGAGGAAGCCGAACAGCGTCAGTGAGTCCTCGCGGACCACCATGCTGGTCGGCAGCGTCGCGACCTGTCCGGTGCGCAGGGTGGCCAGGGTGCCTGGCGTGCACATCAGCTCGAGGCCGACTCCCCCGACCTCCAGCACGGCACTGGACAGGGTGACCTGGGCCACCGGCCCCTTCACGAAGGCGATCATCGGAGCCTCCCGGCGGCCGCGAGGGCCGCGTCGATGCGGGCCTGGGCGCCACCGCGCCAGATGTGGGTGATCGCGAGCGCCAGGGCATCAGCGGCGTCCGCCGGCTTGGGGGGCGCGTCGAGCCGCAGGATGCGGGTGACCATCGCGCCGACCTGGGCCTTGTCGGCGCGGCCGTTGCCGGACACGGCCGCCTTGACCTCGCTCGGGGTGTGCATGACCACCGTGATGCCGCGCCGGGCGGCGCACACCAGGGCGATGCCGCTCGCCTGCGCCGTGCCCATGATCGTGCTGACGTCGGACCGCGCGAAGACCCGCTCCACGGCGACCACGTCGGGACGGTGCTCGTCGAGCCAGGCGTCGATGCTGTTCTCGATCGTCACCAGCCGCTGCGCGATCGGCAGCCCCGACGAGGTGCGTACGACGCCCACGTCGACCAGCGTCAGCGGCCGCCCGACCTCACCCTCGACCACGCCGACCCCGCACCGGGTCAACCCGGGGTCGATGCCGAGCACGCGCATGGGGAAGCCTCTCGTCCGAACAGGTGTTCGTATGAACGCTAACCGCGACGCCCCGCCACGACGGGCGCGACACGCTGGTCAGGCCGGTCGGTCCTCGAAGGCGGCCTGGCAGGTGTCCGTCCCCGGGCCCGCGACCGGTGCCGCCGCACCCGGCTTTCCACAGGCCGGCGCGGCTGGGGCAGGGTGGAGCCGTGCAGCCGACGCCGATCTCCGCCGACCTGGTCCGCGGGGCGGTCGAGCTCGAGGAGACCGAGCACGGGCTGCTCCCGCACCGGCTGCCCGCGTGGGCCAGGGCGCAGTGCCCGGACGCGCAGCTGCTCATGGCGGAGTCGGCGCCGGCCGGCGTACGCCTGGCGTTCCGCACCCGGGCCACCGAGGTCGAGCTCGACGCGCACCGGGTGGTCACGAACTACCAGGGCGTGCCGCCGCGGCCGGACTGCTTCTACGACCTGTGCGTCGACGGAGAGCTGAGCGCCCAGATGAGCATCACCGGCGGCGACGAGGTGGTGCTCGACTTCTCGGGCGGGTCCGAGACCCGGCCGGGACCGCACGGCACGGTGCGGTTCGTCGGGCTGCCCGACCGCGACAAGCTCGTCGAGCTGTGGCTGCCCTGGAGCGAGACCACGCACCTGGTCGAGCTGCGCACCGACGCGCCCGTCCGACCTGCCCCGACCGACCGCCGGGTGTGGCTGCACCACGGCAGCTCGATCAGCCAGGGCTCCGTGGCCGAGGGCCCGAGCACGACCTGGCCGGCCCTCGCCGCGCAGCAGGGCGGCGTCGAGCTCGTCAACCTCGGGCTGGCCGGCAGCGCGCTGCTCGACCCGTTCACCGCCCGCACCATGCGCGACAGCCCGGCGGACCTGGTCAGCGTCAAGATCGGCATCAACCTCGTGAACCACGACCTGATGCGACGACGGGCGTTCGGTCCGGCGGTGCACGGCTTCCTCGACACGATCCGGGACGGCCACCCCGCGGCCCCGCTGCTGGTGGTCTCGCCGCTGCTCTGCCCGATCCACGAGGAGACGCCCGGTCCGGGCGCCTTCGACGTGGAGGCGTTCGGCAGGGGCGAGGTGAGGTTCATGGCGACCGGCGACCCTGCCGGTGTGGACGCCGGCCAGCTCACCCTGCGGGTGATCCGCGAGGAGCTGGCCCGGATCGTGGCCGAGCGCGCCCAGGACGACCCCGCGATCCACTACCTCGACGGGCTGGAGCTGTACGGCGAGGCGGACCACGACGCGCTCCCGCTTCCCGACGCACTCCACCCGGGCGGCGAGGCGCATCGGCTGATCGGCAGGAGGTTCGCGGAGACGGCGTTCGGGACGGGCGGTCCGTTCGCCGTCGAGTGACGTCACGTCGTGGTGAGTTCGCCCGTGTGACAACCCTTGGGCGTCACTCGACGCGGGCCGGCCCGATCGCGACCGCGTCCAGCCGCGACTCGACGGCAGCCCGGGCCAGGTCGTAGACCGCGGGGTCGCCGCCGAGCAGGGACCGGAGGTTCGCCGAGTCGAGGTAGGCGTCGAGCTCGAAGGCCAGCAGTCGCGGGTCGGTGTCGGCGCGCACCTCGCCGAGCCCGCGGGCCTCCGCCACGGTGTCGGCCACGAGCGTCAGCCACTCGGCGTCGATCTCCGAGAGGGCGTCCCTGACCGCACCGGGCCGGCCGGCGTACTCGTGCGTGGCCCGGGAGAAGAAGCAGCCGCCCGGGAACTCGCGGCCGCGCGAGTAGGTGAGCCAGGCCGCGAGCAGCGTGCGCAGCCGTGCCATCCCCGGAGGCTGCGCCAGCGAGGGCGCGACGACCGCCCGGGCGAAGATGGCCCGTGCGGCCCGGATGGTGGCGAGCTGGAGCTGCTCCTTCGAGCCGAAGTGCGCGAACAGCCCGCTCTTGCTGATCGCGAGCTCGTCCGCCAGCCGGCCGATCGTCACGCCGTCGAGCCCTTCGACCGATGCCAGGTCGACGGCCCGGCGCAGCACGAGGCGCCGGGTCTCGTCACCGCGGCGGATCCGGCCGTCGGTGACCGACGCCGTGACGTCGGCCTGACTCATCTGACTCATCTGACCCCCGAAAACTCGGTTGCGCTGGTCCACAGCACAATTAGTACGATCGTTCGTAAAGATTGTATCGCGCCCACAAGGAGGGATCGATGATCGACACCCACGGCCCCCAGCGGCCCCTCGCCCTCGTCGCCGAGCCCTGCATCACGGTGGCGGGTCCCGCCGACGCGGCGGTGCTGGGTGCGCTCGTGTCCGACCTCTCCCCCGCCTCCTTCCACCAGCGCTTCCTCACCGCCCCGGCCCCCACGCCCTCGCGCCGGCTCCTGGCCGCGCTGCTCCCGCAGCGGCCCCAGGGTGCGGCCCTGCTGGCCTGGCTCGACGGCGACCTGGTCGGCCACGGCCTCTGGGTCCGGCTGGGCGACCGGTCCGCTGCCGAGATCGCCCTGGTCGTCTCCGACGGCCACCAGCGCCGCGGTATCGGTACGGCGCTGGCCCGCGCGATCACCGCTGACCTGGTCGCGCACGGCGTCGACGACATCGAGGTCTTCAGCAGCAGCGGCAACCGGGCCGTGGCCCGGATGGTCGCCCGTGCGGCCCCCGGCGCGCGCCGCGAGCTGGACGGCCCGACGACGACGTACACCTACCGCGCCTCCGAGGGCACGCGGCTCTCGCAGACGGCGTGAGGGTGCCAGCCACCCAGGCCTACGCGTCCATCGCCTCCATGACCTCGTCGGAGACGTCGTAGTTGGCGAAGATGTTCTGTACGTCGTCGAGGTCCTCCAGGGCGTCGACGAGCCGGAACATCTTGGTGGCCGAGTCCTGGTCGAGGGCGACCTGCATGTCAGGCAGGAACGACGCCTCGGCGGAGTCGTAGTCGATGCCGGCCGCCTGCAGCGCGGAGCGTACGGCGACCAGGTCGGTCGGCTCGGAGACGACCTCGAAGCTCTCACCGAGGTCGTTGACGTCGTCGGCGCCGGCCTCGAGCGTCGCCTCGAGGATGTCGTCCTCGGTGACGGTCCTGCCCTCCTGGGCGACCGGGACGATCACGACGCCCTTGCGGTTGAACAGAAACGACACCGACCCGGGGTCGGCCAGCGAGCCGCCGTTGCGGCTCATCGCGGTGCGGACCTCCATCGCGGCCCGGTTGCGGTTGTCGGTGAGGCACTCGATGAGCATCGCGACGCCGGCGGGGCCGTAGCCCTCGTAGGTGATCGTCTGGTAGTCGGCGCCACCGGTCTCGGCGCCGGAGCCACGCTTGACCGCGCGGTCGATGTTGTCGTTGGGGACCGACGACTTCTTCGCCTTCTGGACGGCGTCGTAGAGCGTCGGGTTGCCCGCGAGGTCTCCCCCGCCCATCCGGGCCGCGACCTCGATGTTCTTGATCAGCTTGGCGAACATCTTGCCGCGCCGGGCGTCGATGACGGCCTTCTTGTGCTTCGTGGTCGCCCACTTGGAGTGGCCCGACATGGCTGTACCTCTTCCTCACGCGTTGCTGTGCTGGGCGACGAGATCGACGAACATCCGGTGGATCCGCGAACCGCCACCCACCTCGGGGTGGAACGACGTCGCCATCAGCGGGCCCTGACGGACCGCGACGATCCTACCCGCGGCCGGGCCGGCCTCGACCGAGGCGAGCACCTCGACCCCTGCGCCGACCGACTCCACCCACGGTGCGCGGATGAACACGGCGTGCACCGGCTCGTCGAGACCCTCGACGTGGATCTCCTCCTCGAAGGAGTCGACCTGCCGCCCGAAGGCGTTGCGCCGGACCGTGATGTCGAGGCCGCCGAGCGTCTCCTGCCCCGCGATCCCGTCGAGCACCTTGTCGGCCAGCAGGATCATCCCGGCGCAGGTGCCGAACGCCGGCATCCCGGCCGCGATCCGCTCGCGCAGCGGCTCGACGAGGTCGAAGGTCCGGGCCAGCCGGATCATCGTGGTCGACTCACCACCCGGCAGCACCAGCCCGGCCACCTCGGCCAGCTCGCTGGGCCGGCGTACGGCGACCGCGGGGACCGCCAGCGACGTCAGCAGTCGCAGGTGCTCGCGGACGTCGCCCTGGAGGGCGAGGACCCCGATCGGCGGTGTGGACACCTGCCACACATTAGAAGTGCGGCCGGCTGCGTCCTGAGCGGGCTCGGAAGATGCGCACGAAGACGACCGCGATCGCGACGCCGAAGAACACCGGCGCGAGCTCGAGATGCGCTCCGCTGCCGTCGCTGACGAGGTAGGCCGCCATGACGGCGAAGCCCCCGACCACCAACAGCCATGCCGTGACGCTGCGCTTGGTTCTGGCCACCCCGTTGCCTCCTGATCACGGCGCTCCCCCGTGAGCACCTGTTGACCATGACAACGCAGGGATGGCGGGCCCGTTCCGCGAACACGGGGCGAATCCGCCGATCGACTGCCCGGGTCTGCCCGCTCGGCGCGCACACCACCTGAAAGGGCTACTAGGGAGTCAGGGGGTGATGCCGGTCGCCTGGTGGGAGCTCACCGTGGCGGAGGTGAGGGCCACGCTGTAGAAGGCGACCTCGTCGAGCGCGCCCTGGAGGTAGACGGTGCCGCTCAGGCTGCGGCCCAGGCTGACGGCGGTCGAGCCGTTGAGGTTCTGGGTGCCGCCCGTGCCGGTGGCCGCCGTGGCTCCGTCGACGTAGAGCGTCAGGGCGCCGCCGGTCCGCACGCGGGTGAGGACCACGTGGTGCCACGAGCCGTCGTCCAGGCCGCTCACCGTCGACAGGATCGACGTGGCGCCCAGTCCGGCGGCGATCCGGCCGTCGGACCGCAGCGAGAGCCCGTAGTCGTTGGCGGTGCCGCTCAGGTCGGCGGTGACCAGCGGGGCACCCAGGGCCCACGAGCTGTCCGTGCCGATGCCCTGGCTCGACCTGAACCAGAGCTCGATCGAGAAGTCAGGGGTGGCGGTGCGGGTGGCGGTGACGTGGTCGTTGGTCCCGTCGAGCTGCACGGCGGTGTTCGTGTCCCCGGCGAGCGCGCCGGCCGCGCCCAGGGTGGGCGCGTTGGCGTAGGCGCCGTTGTTGCTGCCCTTGGAGTCCGCGGCCACGGGCCCGGTTGTCTCGCCCAGCCGCCACCAGTTCACGAGCCCGGTCGTGGCCGCCACGGCGCTCGCATAGCTCGGGATCACCTTGACGACGCTCGGGCTGGTGACCGTGGTCGTGTTGCCGACGTTGTCGCTGAGCACGTAGCGGTACTGGTAGCAGGTGTTGGCCGCGACCGTGTCGGCCACCGGCGAGCCCGGGTTCGTCCCTGCGGTCAGGGTCGCGTAGGCGCCGAAGGTGCCACACGTCCCGCCGCTGCTCAGGGTGGCCGTCGACCGCTGCAGGAGCCGCGAGGCGACGCCCGAGCCGGCGTCGGCGACGCCGGCCAGCGCCACGCTGACGGTGGAGCTCGTCGTCGTGCCGTTCAGGTAGGTCGAGCGCCCCGCCGGTCGGTGCCGCGTCGTCGGCGGTGAGCGTGAACGGCGCGGGGGCGGACGTGGTCCCCGCGTTGTTGGTGGCCGTGACGCTCTTGGTGCCGGGCGAGGCGGGCCCGGCGGCGCTCCAGGCGTACGTCGCCACGCCGGCCGCACCGGGGGTGGCCGTCCAGCCGGCGCCGAGCGCCGGGAACGCGTAGCTCGCGATGCCGGACGGCGCGGTCGCCGACGCGGTGACCCGGACCGACCCGGCGGTGGTCGCCGACCGGTAGTAGACCGTCGAGCCGGTGCCGGACCAGAAGGCGTTGGTGAGCGAGGAGAACGACAGCCCGGGCGCCGAGGGAGCACCGAGGTCGACCTTCACGTCGTCGCTCGTGTAGGTGGTGGGGTTGCCCAGGCTGTCGTTGACGACGTACTGGTAGCGGTAGCAGGCCTGGTCCGTGACGGTGTCGGACGCCGGCGAGGTGGGGTCGTCCGCGATCACGCCGAACGCGCCGTAGCTTCCGCAGCTGCCGTCGGTCAGGGGCGCGGTGGCGCGCAGCAGCTGGTTGCCGGAGGCCGCGATCCCCTGGGGGTCGGTGCCGGCCGCCAGCGTCAGGTTCAGGGTGCTGGCCGGGGCGTAGCGGTCCCCGGTGCCGCCCAGGCCGCTGGCGTCGACCGAGCCGCCGGTCGGTCCCTCGGTGTCGACGAAGGGGGCGCCGCCGAGCTGGAAGTGGGTGGTGACCGTCGCCTGGCTCAGCACCGTGGTGTAGAGCGAGACGTCGTCGATCCAGCCGTCGAAGTAGCCGCCGGAGTTGATGTCGTCGGGGTTGATCACCGCGCCGATGCCGAAGCCGTGGGCGTCCATCGTGGTGCTGCGGGTGGTGGTGCGCGAGGGCAGGGCGATCCCGTCGATGTAGAGCGTGAGGGTGCCGCCGTTCCAGGTGATGACGGCCTGGTGCCACTGACCGTCGTTGACGGCGGCCGACGTCGGGAAGCTCATGTCGTAGGGGCCACCCCAGCCCCATGCGGTCAGGCCGCCCCCGCCCTGGTTGACCCAGAGCCCGAACTCCTGGGCATTGCCCAGGCCGCCGTAGTCGAAGAGCACCTGGCGGGCCGCGCTCGAGGTCTTGAACCATGCCTCGACCGAGCGCGAGCTCGAGCCGACCGGAATCCCCGTGGTGCCGGTCATCTGGACGTAGTCGTTGACGCCGTCGAACCTCGCGGCGGTGTTGGGGTCACCGACGATCGCGCCGGCCGCCCCGACGCTGACACCGTTCATGTAGTCGCCGATGTTGGAGCCCTTGTCGTCGGCGGCACGGGTGTAGGTCGCCGGCGTGACCTGGAAGTCGTCGAGGTGGATGCCGTTGCTGTTCGTCTTGGCGGTCGACAGGTAGCTGGCGGCCGGGTTGCCGTCCATGATCCCGGCCCGGCCCGCCGCAGTGAGCGTGCCGTCGGTGGTCGACACCTTGAGCACCCCGTTGACGTAGAGCTTCAGGGCGGTGCCGGAGAGGTCCAGCTTGAGGCGGTAGCCCTGGGCCTCGACGAGGTCCGGCTGGTTGCTGACCCGCGCCAGCCGGGAGCAGCTGTTCGCGGCGGTGCAGAGATAGATGTTCCAGCTCGTGTTCGACTCCTCCCACCGTGCGAGGTAGAAGGCGCCCGTCGTCGCGTTCAGCCGGCCGATGACGCCGACCATGTCGCCGCCGAGGTTCGACCTCACGAGGAGGGTGGCCTGGACCGAGTAGTCGGCGCTCGAGGGCGCGGTGGTGGCGTAGTCGACCGTGTACGGCGCCTGCAGGACGTCCGGCGGGCTGCGGCGGATCCGGTTGGCATCGGTGATGACCGCGTCGCCGGTGCCGGCGAGGTGGGCCCAGGTGGTCCCGGACGCCGACGTGTGGCCGGTCAGGAGGGTGCCGCTCGCACCGGTGAACGAGTCCTCGACCGTGACGGACTGGGCAGCCTCGCCGAGCCGCCAGTAGCTGAGCAGCCCGGTGGTGGCCTGGACCGCCGCGGCGTAGCCGACCTTGACGACGCTGGGGCTGGTGGCGACCGACTGGTTGCCGACCCGGTCGGTCACGACGTAGCGGTACTTGTAGCAGGCGCTGCCGACCGACGTGTCGACGTACGGTGAGGTCGGCGAGTCCGGCCCGATGGCCGCGAACGCGCCGAAGGTGCCGCAGCTCCCGCTGGACAGCGTCGCCGCGGCCCGCTGCAGCCGGCGCGTCGCGATCCCAGAGCCCGCGTCGGTGCCGGTGGTGAAGCTGATGCTGACGGAGCGCCCCGTGGCCAGTCCGTCGGCATAGGTGATGGTGCCCGCGGTCGGCGGGGTCGAGTCGTTGACGAAGGTGAGCCCGGTGACGGCGCTGTTGCCCGCCACGTCACGGCCGGTCACCGACTCCGTGGGGCCGCTGGTGGTGCCCGCGGTCCAGCTGAAGGGCGCGGAGACGAAGGGGCCGCCGGTCGGCGTCGAGACCGTGGACGGCGTGTGCGTCCATCCGCCGGTCGAGCCCCCGAGCGCGGCCGTGGCGCTGCTGGCCGGGCCCGACCCTGCGTCGGCGACGGCGTTGCTGAGCCGCAGGCTGCCGGCGGCCGAGCCGCGGTAGTAGATGGTCGAGCCGCCGAGGTAGGCGCCGCCGGAGACCGTCGAGAGGCTGATCGAGTTCGTCGGGGCGGTGATGTCGGCGTTGACGACGACGGTCGCGCTCTTCGCGCTCTCCGGTCCCTGCCAGCTGGTGGCGAAGAGGGGCGTGACGGCGTACTTCCAGGAGCCGTTGGGGACGTTGCTCTCGACGCAGGAGGTCGCGGTGATCGTGCCCGTGCAGGCGGTGAGCAGGGTCTGGACGGCGGAGGAGCTCGCGTCGTACCGCTTCACCAGGTAGCCGCTGACCGGCTGGCCGGTGGCCAGGGTGCTCGCGGCCCAGCTGACCGTGACGGTCGAGCCGCTCACGGCGGCCGTGGGGGTCGCCGCCTGGTTGACGCTCGACGCGGCCGCGGCACCGCCGCCGCCGGCGACCGACCCGGTGGTCCAGTAGGCCCAGGCAGTGCCGGTGACGACGGTGAGGGTCACCGCGGCCACGAGAAGGAGGAGGTGCCGTCTCATGACGCCACCCGCAGGTAGATCCTGAACGTGGCGCCCTGGCAGCCGTTGGCGGCCGAGCCCCCCATCGAGAGCGAGCCGGCCAGGGTCAGCGGCAGGGAGCCACCGCCCGGCACGGTCCAGCCGGCACCCGCGTTGGTCTGGGTGATGAACGCGAGGGCCGACAGGCCGCAGCCCGTGTGGGCGGTGTCGACCGAGAACCCTCCGGTGCCCTGGGTGGTGTCGAGCGCGAGCGAGCCGATCCGGACGGAGGCCGAGTTGGGGTTCGACACCGTCAGGACGACGCTCGCCTGGCCGCCCGGGTGGAGCTGGGCGCTCGGCACTCCGGGGGTCAGCGTCACCGCGGCCGCCGAGCCGCTGCCTGCCGCGGCGGCGCCCGTGCCGCCCGAGACCCAGAACGCGAACGCAGTGCCGGCGACCATCGTCACGAGGGTGGCGACGAGCGTGACGAGCGCCGTACGACGGCGACGGGGGCCGCGTCGTCTCGGCGTGGTGGAGCGGCTCATCGACCCACCTGCTTCGCACGGAACCGCAGGACCAGCTGGGCGCCCTTGCAGCCGTCCTGGTTGACCGGGCGGTTGCGCATGGCCAGGGTCGGCCACTTCGAGAGCGGCATCCCGAGCCGGGTCAGGTCACTGCGTCCGACGGGGATGCGCAGCGTGCGCTTGCGCATCTGCTTGATCTCGAAGTCGAGCCGCGTGCACCGGAGCGTGGCGGTCGCGTTGGGGGCGATGACCGTCCGCACCTTGATCCGGACCCGCTGCATGCGCACCGGCACCGAGCTGCCGTTGCGGAAGGTCAGCACGATCGGTGAGGCGACGCCCGGGCTGAGTGTCTTCTCGACCCGGCCCGAGATCCTGACGGGCGTGACCCAGGCGGGGTCCTGCCTCGCCGAGCGCGACTCGAAGCGCTGGTCGTCCGGGGGGTTCTGGGGGACGAGCCGCAGCCCCAGCGCCGGGAGGGAGACGAGCAGGACGGCGGCAAGGCAGAACAGGACGCCGAAGAGCACCGAGCGCTTGGTGTCGGTTCGGTCTGCCATGTCCCTACCCCCTCTGCTGTGGATGTGTGTGTGCCCGCCGTCCCGGGACCCTCCCCCGGCTCCCGGGACGGCGGTCGTGCTGCTCGGGGCCGGGTCACTCACCCGGCCGCCGAGCCACGTGCTCAGGTCAGCTGGACGTGTAGCTCAGGGTGACCGTGGCGCCCTTGCAGCCGTCCTGGTTGACGGCCGCCTTGTTGTTGAACCCGATGGTCGCGCCGCTCCAGCTGCCGACGTTGTCGCCAGCAGCGAGGTCCTGCGGGACCGACATGGGCGAGCCCGTGATGACGTAGTCGCTGGCGTCGCAGTCGCCGGACGCACCGGGCGCCTGGGTGACGGAGTCGACGGTGACCTCGACCGTGGTCACGTGGACCGTGGCGGTGTTGGGGTTGTCGAAGTCGCCGCTCAGGCCGACCGGGGAGACGCCCGGCGCGAGGCCGGTGATGGCCGAACCGGTCTGGTTGACCGTGATGTCCGTCGTGGTGCCGGTCTTCGCCGAGCCGGTGCCCGTGCCGCCCTGGGTCCAGAAGGCGAAGGCCACGCCGCCGATGAGGGCGAGGCCGCCCGCAACGGCGAGCACCTTGACACCCCGACGGGCGTTGCGGTGCGTGGTCTTGCCGGTCTTCGTGTGCTGCTCAGCCACAACAGTCATGGCGGGTCTCCCTCTCGCTTGTGATGCCCCTGGTGGGGCCGTACCGGTGTTTCGATTCACCGAGCGAGAAGACCGTAGGGAGCCCGTCGGGGGGCGTTCGCACGTTGTTACCGGCCTGAGGACCGGGCGTGCACGAGACTGATCGACTGTCGCCGCAGCCCATGGCCCGAACGGGCTATGAGGAGGTGGCCCCGGAGGGCGTTTTCCGGCGGCCACCCCGAGGGCCGGCACCATCCTGTTACCCATCGATCGGCCCATCAGCGGCCCGCGGATCGACGCGCGGGTCAGGCGGTGACCAGGGTGGCCTGACGCCTCCTGCCGCCCTCTTCGCGCTGGAAGGCGGCCGAGCCGGCGAGCGAGCCGGGTCGGGCTACCAGCCGCGCTCGGCGAGGCGGTGCGGCTGGGCCAGCTCCTCGACGTTGATGCCGACCATCGCCTCGCCGAGGCCGCGGGAGACCTTGGCGACGACGTCGGGGTCGTCGTGGAAGGTGGTCGCCTTCACGATCGCCTCGGCCCGCTGGGCCGGGTTGCCGGCCTTGAAGATGCCCGAGCCGACGAAGACGCCCTCGGCGCCGAGCTGCATCATCATCGCGGCGTCGGCCGGGGTGGCGATGCCGCCCGCGGTGAAGAGCACGACGGGCAGCTTGCCGCGGCGTGCGACCTCCTTGACCAGGTCGTAGGGCGCCTGCAGCTCCTTCGCCGCGACGTAGAGCTCGTCCTCCTCGAGGGCACCCAGCCGCCGGATCTCGCGGCGGATGGTCCGCATGTGGGTGACGGCGTTGGAGACGTCGCCGGTGCCGGCCTCGCCCTTGGAGCGGATCATCGCCGCGCCCTCGCTGATCCGGCGCAGCGCCTCACCGAGGTTGGTGGCCCCGCACACGAACGGCACGGTGAACGCCCACTTGTCGATGTGGTTCTCGTAGTCGGCCGGGGTCAGCACCTCGGACTCGTCGATGTAGTCGACGCCCAGGCTCTGCAGCACCTGCGCCTCGGCGAAGTGGCCGATCCGCGCCTTCGCCATGACCGGGATCGAGACCTGCTCGATGATCCCGTCGATCATGTCGGGGTCGCTCATGCGGGACACGCCGCCCTGGGCGCGGATGTCGGCGGGCACCCGCTCCAGCGCCATCACGGCGACCGCGCCGGCGTCCTCGGCGATCTTCGCCTGCTCGGCGGTGACGACGTCCATGATCACGCCGCCCTTCAGCATCTCGGCCATGCCGCGCTTCACGCGGGTGGTGCCGGTGACGGGGGCCTCTGCGGTGTCGCTCGAGGTGTCTTCGGGGTGCTGCTCAGCCATGCCCTCAGCCTACGGCTGCGGGGGTGTTCCGGCCGATTCGGTATCCGCCGGTGGCGGCGCGGGCGCCAGCGCCTGGCGGCGCACGAGCAGGATCCGCTGGATGACCGTGATCGTGCTCAGCGCCGCGATCAGCCACAGCGCGACCTCGTAGAGGATCGGCAGGTCGAGGAGGTCGCCGAAGAACGTCGGGACCAGCAGCCCGACCAGCCGGTCGGGACGCTCGGCGAGCCCGGTCTTCGCGTTGAAGCCGAGCTGCTCCCCCTTGCTCCGGGCGTAGGACGTGATCGAGCCCATCGCGAGGCAGACGAGGGCGAGGACGAGGTAGAGCCGGTCCTCGGCCTGCCAGGCGAAGAACAGCGCCATGCCGCCGAAGAGCGCGGCGTCCGCGACCCGGTCGAGCGTGGAGTCGAGGAAGGCGCCGAACAGGTCGGTGCGGCCGACCTTGCGCGCCATCGCGCCGTCGATCAGGTCGCTGAAGACGAACGCCGTCACCACCAGCACGCCCTGCCAGAGCCAGCCCTGGGGGAAGAAGACCAGCGCGCCCGCGGCGACACCGAGGGTGCCGACCAGCGTCACGACGTCAGGACTGATCCCGAGCCTGATGAACAGGTTGATGAACGGCGCGAGGGCTTTGCCCTGCCAGAAGGCCTTGAATCGGTCGAGCATGGTGGCGGCAGGCTAGCCGTCCTCCAGCAGTGATGAGACATGCAGGCGTACGGTCACGGTACGGAGCCAGTCAGGCAACCGATATCGAGAGATCCCGCATGAGCGACAAGTCGCCGCGCCAGAGCAAGTCCGAGAAGACCGGGAAATCGATCAAGGAGAAGCGCGCCGAGAAGAGGGAGGCGGCCTCCAAGAACGGCGCCAGCTCCATGTCCAACCTCACCGGCAAGAAGAAGTAGCGCTCAGCCCCACGCATCGGCGAGCAGCTCGCGCGTGTCGGAGAGCAGCTCGGGCAGCGTCTTGGTGCGCCCGATGATCGGCATGAAGTTCTGGTCGCCCGGCCAGCGCGGCACGACGTGCTGGTGCAGGTGGGCGGCGATGCCCGCGCCCGCGATGTGGCCCTGGTTCATGCCGATGTTGAAGCCCTCCGCGCCCGACACCGAGCGGATCACCGTCATCGCCCGCTTCGTCAGGGCGGCGATCTCGGCCACCTCCGCGTCGGTGGTCTCGGTGTAGTCGGCGAGGTGCCGGTAGGGGCAGACCATCAGGTGGCCCGGCGCGTAGGGGTAGAGGTTGAGCACGGCGTACGCCGCCTCGCCGCGGTGCACCACCAGCCCCTCCTCGTCGGTGAGCGACGGGACCCGGCAGAACGGGCACTCCCCCGACGAGCCGTCGACGGGCTTGTTCTCGCCTCGGATGTAGGCCATCCGGTGCGGCGTCCACAGCCGGTCGAGGTCGTCGGCCTGGCCGACGCCGGCCTGCAGGATCGGCTCGCCCACCGGCCGGTCGTCGGGCGCTCCGCTCACCCGGGCGTCCCGTCGAAGGCCGCCTCGAGCAGTGCCTCGACCGGCACGTCGGGGTCGAGCTCGACCCCGCGGCCCGAAGCCATGCCCGCGATCTGCAGCCACACCGCCTCGGTCACCAGCTCGACGAACATCTCGCGGTCCGGCCGCTGCTCCTCGCGGGAGAGCCAGCGGCGGGTCGAGGTGAAGACCGCGCCGACCAGGCCGAAGACCAGCGGGTCGAGCGCGGCCACATCGTCGTCGGTGAGCCGGATGTCGAGCACCTCGACGCCGACGTTGATGAGGTCCTCGATCTGCCCGGCGATCTGCTGGATCGCCTGCTCCATCTGGCCGGCGCCCGGCCCGGGCGGGTCCTGCTGGGCGAACTCGTGCAGCGACGGGTGCTCGCTCGCCCACCCGACGTACGCCGACACGATCCGCCTGATGATGTCGACCGGCGTGCCCTCGAACGACAGCACCGGCACCAGCTCGACCCGCAGCAGCTCGAGCGCGCGCCCCTGGACGGCGGCGTCGAGGTCGGCGCGGTCCGCGAAGTGGCGGTAGACGACGGTCCGGCTCAGCCCGGCGCGGTCGGCGATCTGCTGGACGTGCACCTCGACGCCCGGCTCGGCGTCGGCGAGCACGCCGATGGCGGCGTCGAGGATGTGCTGGCGGCGCGCCTGGTTGTGGCTGTCCCAGCGCAGCTGTCGCCCATCCGTCTTCGCGGCCATGGGCTCAGGGTATCCGTGACACCACGTCGGGGGATGGTCGCGGCAATGGCCCGTCAGCGCATCTGGCGACCCGGCGTCTGCTGGAGTCACCGGGGGGCCGGTGACTCCAGCACCTCCCGGGCAAGATCTCACCCAGGAAGTGACAGACTCGCCCGGCCAGTGCGGCGCCTGGGACGGCTGGGGTTCGCGTCGAGGTCGTCCAGCAGCTTCGCGACCGTCTCCTCGGAGCACGAGGGCTGCCGTCGGCCAGGCGTACGCCGGTCGCCCGGTCGGTGGCTCCCCCTCGAGCAGCACCTCGACGTCGTCGAGCCCGCCAGCCCGTTCGACCGGTCGCGGTCATGGGTCCAAGTTGCCGCGACACCATGTCCCACCGTCAGGGGACACCCGCGACATCACGCGACCCGGCGCTCGGAGCCGCACAAACCAGTCGCCCCGTGCGCCGGCGCAGGGCTAGCGTCCACAGCAGCGGGCCGACGTACGTCGGACCGCCACCCAGACAGGAGCAACGGGATGCGCCGCACCTTCGGACCGATCGCTGACCCATTCGATCTCACCGAAGGCCGCCCATGCCCACGCTCAACCTGGGGATCCTGGCGCACGTAGACGCCGGCAAGACCACCCTCACCGAACGCCTCCTCTACGAGACCGGGGCGACCCGGCACCTCGGTCGTGTCGACCACGGAGACACGACCACCGACTCCGACTCGATCGAGCGGCGGCGCGGGATCACCATCCGCACCGCCGTGGCGACGATGACCCTCGCCTCCCCCGCCGGACCGGTGAAGGTGAACCTCATCGACACCCCCGGCCACGCCGACTTCGTGGCCGAGGTCGAGCGTGCGCTCGCGGTGCTCGACGGCGCCGTGCTGGTCGTGTCGGCGGTGGAGGGCGTCCAGGCCCAGACCCGGGTGCTGATCCGGATCCTGGAGCGGCTCGGCCTGCCCTTCCTGGTCTTCGTCAACAAGATGGACCGCGCCGGCGCCTCGCTCGGGCGCACGCTGGACTCCCTCCGCGAGGAGCTGGCCCGCTCGGTGGTGTCCGTGACGGAGCCGGTCTCCGTCGAGGACGTGCTCGACGCCGTGGCCCCGTGGGACGACCGGCTGCTGCGCGACTACGTCGACGGGGCGCACCCGCCCGACGCGCAGCGGGCGCTCGCGGCGCTGGCCGAGCAGGCCCGGCTGGCGCACGTCCACCCGGTGCTGTCCGGCGTGGCCCTCACCGGCGTCGGGACCACCGACGTCCTGGCCGCGATCACGACGTACCTCCCCACCGTGGAGTCGGGCGCGACGGCGCCGCTGCACGCGACGGTCTTCAAGATCGACCGCGACGCCGACGGCCACCGGCGGGCCTACCTGCGCCTGCACGAGGGCCGGCTCGGCTCGCGTGACCACGTGAGGATCCACCGCCGGCAGTCGAGTGGCGAGGTCGTGACCCACGACGCTCGGGCACACGAGGTGAGCGCGTTCGTCCGCGGCGCCGAGACCCGACGAGGGTGCGCGGAGGCGGGCGACATCGCCACGGTCGTGGGGCTCGGCGAGGTCGCCATCGGTGACCAGCTGGGCCACTGGGACGCCACCCGCAGCGGCCGGCAGTTCCCGCCACCCGGGCTCGAGTCGGTGGTGCAGCCCGTCGACCCAGGCCGGCGCGGATCGCCGCTCTTCCGGGCCCTGCAGCAGCTCTCGGAGCAGGACCCGCTCATCGACGCCCGCCTCGACGGCGTCGACGAGGAGATCACCGTCAGCATCTACGGCGAGGTCCAGAAGGAGGTGCTGTCCGCGCGCCTGGAGTCCGACTACGGCCTCGCCGCCGACTTCCTGCCCACCCGGACCGTGCACGTGGAGCGGGTGGCGGGGAGGGGCGAGGGGTACGCCGAGACCTCGATGCGCAACGCCCAGCTGGGGCTGCGCGTCGGTCCGGCGCCGGTGGGTGCCGGCCTCGACTACGCCCTCGGCGAGGGGGTGGAGCGCGGCTACCTGCTGCCGTCCTTCCACGTCGCGATCGAGGAGGCGCTCGCCGGTGAGCTCGCCGAGGGGCGGCACGGCTGGCGCCTCACGGACCTGCGCGTCCGGGCCACGCACGCGAGGTTCAAGGCGCCCACGCCGTCGGCCGGCGAGTTCCGGCGGCTGACCCACCTCGCCTTCCGCGAGGCGCTGGGGCGAGCGGGCACGACGGTGTGCGCGCCGGTCAGCAGCTTCGAGCTGGTGGTGCCCGCCGAGTCGCTGACCGCGGCCCTCTCGATGCTGGTCGGCCACGGCGCCACCCCCTCGCCCGTCGAGGTCGGCGTCAGCCGCTGCCTGGTGACGGGCACGATGCCGACCAGCGAGGTCGGCGCGTTCGAGCGGCGTCTCCCCGACCTCACCTCCGGACGCGGCGTCCTCCTCACCCAGCCGGCCGGCCACGTCCCGGTGACCGGTCCCCCACCGAGTCGCAGGCCCGTCGCTGGTTGAGGAGCGAGGTCCCGCGGCCTTGCTCGTCACCTCGGCGGCCGGGGCTGGAGCTATCCCAGCTTCGCGAAGTACTCCCCCAGCGAGTCCTCGGCGCCGGGGCAGGTGATGTTGCGGTCGCGGCTCTCCTCGACCCACTGCGCGAGCACTCCGAGCCCGCCCTGGATGAGCCAGTCGTTGCCGCAGCGGCTCAGCGCCTCCGCCCGCGAGGTCTGGCCGGCGGCGCGCCACTCCGGGACACCGAGGCTGAGGTCGCCGACGAGGCCGGCCCAGATCGCCGGGGTGGAGTAGACGCCCACGCGGTAGCCCGCGTCGGCGTACCCCTTGGCCGCGCCGAGCACGACCTCGGCGTTGGCGGCGGTGCTCGTCGACCACTCGTAGTGCGGCACCTGCTCGACGTCGAGCCAGATGATCGGGGAGTCGAGTCCGGCGGCCTTCATCGACTGGAGGTTGAACTGCGCCTGCGCCCGACCGGCCTCCTCCAGCCCGCCGTACTGCTCCTGCGTGGCCTCGTCGGGCCAGCTGATGACGGAGTACGCCGCGACCAGCAGCCCCCGCTCCTTGGCGTAGGCGACCTGGTCGGACAGGCACGGGTTGGCGTGGAAGCCGGGACCGTTGGTGAGCCCGATGACGACGTACTCCGCGTCCTCCCGCGGCATCGGCTGCCCCGACGTCTCCTTGAAGGGGATGCCCATCCCGGGCGGGCACTGCGGCCAGCTGATGTCGGCGCCGAGCACCGGCCCGTCCCGCGACGGCACCTGCGCGTCGGCGGCGTTGAGCGCCGCGGCTGCCTCCTGCGCGCGGAGGGCGAGCTTCGTGAGCTCCTTGAGCCGCTTGAGCTCCGCCTCGTCGACGGGCGGGGCGGTGGGCACCGTGGCGGTGGCCTCCGGCTTCGTTGCGGCCTCGCCGCCGTCGCCGGTCGACCCTTCTCCGCACCCGGCGAGCAGCACCGCCACCAGCCCGAGCGCGAGGGGTCTCACTCCTTCTCCCACACCGAGACGTGGGAGCCGCTGGCCGCGGTGAACGGTGTCCGGTCCCACCAGGCCCAGCGCTCGCGCAGCCGCATGCCGGCCAGCCGCGCCATCAGGTCGAGCTCCGCGGGCCAGGCGTAGCGGAACGGCACGCTGTTGCGGCGGTAGGAGCCGTCGTCGGTGCGGGAGTAGTGGTGTGACCACATGAGCTGGGTGACGGGGTCGTACTCGTCGATCCCGTGGTGGGCGTCGGTGTGGCTGAAGACGCGGTAGCGGTGGTCGTGCTGGGCGGCGAGCACGCCGGGCACTCCGGTCTCGACCACGAAGCAGCCACCGGGGCGCAGGTGCCGGGAGGCGTTCGCGAACGTCGCGACCTGGGCGTCCTGGCTGGCGACGTTGCCGATCGTGTTGAAGACGAGGTAGACGAGGTCGAAGCGCCCCTCGCCTGCATCGACGCTGGTGAAGTCGCCCATCGACACCCGGACCGCGTCGCCGCCGGGCTTGGCCCTGAGCCGGGCCACCATCGCCTCGGACAGGTCGATGCCGTGCACCTCGACCCCACGCGCAGCCAGCGGCAGCGCCACCCGACCGGTCCCGATGGCCAGCTCCAGCGCCCTGCCGGACTCCCCCGCCAGCTCGGCGAGGAGGCCCGACTCCAGCGCCAGGTGCTCGGCGGTGAACCGGGGGTCCGTGTCGTCGTCGTACGACGCGGCCACCGGCTCCCCGAAGAAGTCCTGACGCTCGGTCACACCTGCTCGCGCGACTCCACCGCTGCCACGACCCGCGCGATGGCCTCCTGGAGCGAGACGCCGTTGTCCTGGTGCCCGTCGCGGTAGCGGAACGACACCGCACCCGCGGCCACGTCGTCGTCCCCCGCGATGAGCATGAACGGGACCTTCTGGAGCTGGGCGTTGCGGATCTTCTTCTGCATCCGCTCGTCGGAGTCGTCGACCTCCACGCGGATGCCCGCCTTGGTCAGCTGCTTGGCGACGTCCCACAAGTAGTCGACGTGCCGCTCCGCGATGGGGATCCCCTGCACCTGGACCGGCGACAGCCAGGGCGGGAACGCGCCGGCGTAGTGCTCGACCAGCACACCGAGGAACCGCTCGATCGAGCCGAACTTCGCCGAGTGGATCATCACCGGCCGCTGCCGCGAGCCGTCGGCGGCTTGGTACTCGAGCTCGAAACCACGGGGCTGGTTGAAGTCGTACTGGATGGTCGACATCTGCCAGGTCCGGCCGATCGCGTCGCGAGCCTGGACCGAGATCTTGGGGCCGTAGTACGCCGCCCCGCCCGGGTCGGGCACCAGCTCGAGCCCGGACTCCGCGGCCGCGTCGGCCAGGACCTGGGTCGCCATCTCCCATTCGGCGTCGTCGCCGACGAACTTGTCCGGGTGGGCGTCGTCACGGGTGGACAGCTCGAGGTAGAAGTCGTCGAGGCCGAAGTCGCGGAACAGCCCGAGGCAGAAGTCGAGCAGGTGCTTGATCTCCGCCGGCGCCTGCTCGGCGGCCACGTAGGAGTGCGAGTCGTCCATGGTGAGCCCGCGGACCCGGGTCAGGCCGTGCACGACGCCGGACTTCTCGAAGCGGTAGACGCTGCCGAGCTCGAACAGCCGCAGCGGCAGCTCGCGGTAGGACCGGCCCCGCGAGCGGTAGATCAGGTTGTGCATGGGGCAGTTCATGGCCTTGAGGTAGTAGTTCGCGCCCTCGAACTCCATGGGCGGGAACATCCCGTCGGCGTAGTACGGCAGGTGGCCGGAGGTGTGGAACAGCCCCTCCTTGCTGATGTGGGGAGTGCCGACGTACTCGAAGCCCTCCTCGATGTGCCGCCGCTTGACGTAGTCCTCCATCTCCCTCTTGATCACGCCGCCCTTGGGGTGGAACACGGCGAGCCCGGAGCCGAGCTCGTCGGGGAAGGAGAACAGGTCGAGGTCGCGGCCGAGCTTGCGGTGGTCGCGGCGCTCGGCCTCCTCGAGCCGGTGCAGGTGCGCGTCGAGCGCCTCCTTCGACTCCCAGGCGGTGCCGTAGATGCGCTGGAGCTGCTTGTTCTTCTCGTCGCCGCGCCAGTAGGCAGCCGCGGAGCGCATCAGCTTGAACGCCGGGATCCGCTTGGTGGTCGGCAGGTGCGGGCCCCGGCACAGGTCGCTCCACGCGGTCTCGCCGTTGCGGTTGATGTTGTCGTAGATGGTCAGCTCGCCGGCCCCGACCTCGGCACTCGCACCTTCGGCGGCGTCCTCGGCCTTGCCGGCACCCTTGAGCCCGATCAGCTCGACCTTGTAGGGCTCGTCCTTGAGCTCGCTGAGCGCCTCGGCGTCGGTGGTGACCCTCCGGGAGAACCGCTGGCCCTCCTTGATGATCTTGCGCATCCGGGTCTCGATCTTGTCGAGGTCCTCGGGCACGAACGGGGTCTCGACGTCGAAGTCGTAGTAGAAGCCGTCGCGGATCGGCGGGCCGATCCCGAGCCTGGCGTCGGGGTAGAGGTCCTGCACCGCCTGCGCCATCACGTGGGCGGCCGAGTGCCGGAGGATGTCGTGGCCCTCGGCGCTGTCGATCGCGACGCCCTCGACCTCGTCGCCGTCCTGGAGCTCATAGGACAGGTCCTTGAGCGTGCCGTTCACCCTGGCGGCGATCACGCTCTCGTCGTCCTTGAACGGCTCCCAGGCCTTGGTGCCCGTCGTGACCGCCGCGTCCTCACGCTGACCAGCGCGGACAAGGGCGACCTTGAGTTCGGACATGCAGTCGATCGTAACGACGGCCCACGGCCCGCCGCCCCCGGGTTTCGGTGACGCGCGGGCGCTGGGAGCCGACCACCCCTCGTCGAGGCTGTCGAGCCTGTCGAGTCGGGCGGGCTCGCGCTGCGTCGGTCAGCGACGCCGGAGCTGCTGGTCAGGGCGCCGGCGGCGCCTGCGGTGAGTGGAGTGCGGTCTCGACCTGTTCGAGCGCCAACACATCCGAGACGAGGTCAACCAGCGCGCGGGCGAACTCGAGCACCGCGCCGACAATGGCGCCCGCTGGTGTCGTGACCCCCGTGGCTGCCGGCGGATCGTCGACCGCCGGGTGGGATCCGTACGCCGGCAGGCTCGCCGGCAAGGTGCAGTAACCCGGCGCAGAAGTCGGCACCCAGGTCGTCTGCCAGGAGAGGTCGCTCCACTGGACCACGTTGATCACCGTGTAGGCGCCCGGCTGGCTGTAGGTGAAGCGGCGCATCCGGATCCCGTAGCCCGACGCGGTGTCCGCCCACGACTGCACCGCCTGGCCCTGGTTGTTGAAGGTCCCACCTGCCCAGGGCCCGATCTGGGCGACCGCCCATCGCCCGTTGACCGCCTTGATCAGCAGCGGCGCCCAGCGGACCAGCTCGGGTGTCGAGTTGTTGGTCCACACGTGAGGTGGATAGGTGTTGACGTCGTACCCGACGCACCAGAACGGCTCGTCCCGCGTGTATCCCGAGGCCGCCGCCGCCGGCGCCAGTGCGACCGACAACACGAGCAGGGCGGTCGCGGCGGTCGAAGCGATCGCCGCCGCGACCACGTGCCGTCGCGTTCGTGGATCCCCCGCTCGACGGACCATGCCGCGCTCCCCCCTGGTGGCGGAAGCATGGACGCCCGGAGGTCTCGTGGCCTCCCCCGAAGGGGTGAGACGACATGCGAGTCCGGGTCGTCCCTCGGTGCGCGTCGATCACCGGGCGGGCCACGGCGTAGGCCGTGACCCGCCCGAGTGCTCCTGCCTGCCTGCTCAGCCGATCCGGTGCGGACGGCGCGGGGGCGCGCTCTTGATGTCAGCCGGGTCGGAGCCCTGCTTGACCTCGCGGCCGTCGTTGACGCCGCCACCGTCGGTGTCGGAGTTCAGCGGGTCGGTCTTGTGCCGTCCGAACTTCCTGTTCTTCGAGCCGGTGACCTCCTGCTTGTCGGTCAGGCCGTCGCCGTCGGTGTCAGCCATCGACGGGTCGGAGAAGAGCCGCTTCAGCAGGTAGGGACCGCCCTTGGCCCGGACGCTCTGGCGGACCTTCTTGCCGGAGACCTCCTTGCCGTCCCTGATGCCGTCGCCGTCGGTGTCCTTCGCGCACGGGTTGGTCCTCACCAGGCCGATCGGCTCGGTGTGGTGACGGCGGGTCTTGACCTTCTTCCTCATGTTGAAGCCGTTGTACTCCGTGCCGTCGAACAGCTTGTCGCCGTCGGTGTCGCGGCTGAGCGGGTTCGTGCGGCACGTCGTACCCGGCAGCCCGTGGACCTCGGCGCCGTCGAGCAGGCCGTCGCCGTCGGTGTCGGGGTTGTTGGGGTCGGTGCCGTGCGCCGTCTCCTCGCCGTTGGGCAGCCCGTCGTGGTCCGTGTCGTTCGGGAGCAGCGACTGGTCGTCGCTGGGGTCGAGCGGGTTGAGGTGGGCGATGACCTCGATGCCGTCCGGGACGCCGCCGTTGTCGGTGTCCTGCCTGGTCGGGTCGGTGTGGTAGGTCTGCACCTCCGCGCCGTCGCTGAGGCCGTCACCGTCGGTGTCCAGCTTGTTCGGGTCGGTGTGGTGGGTGTTGACCTCCGCGCCGTCGGTCAGTCCGTCGCCGTCGGTGTCGATCCTGGTCGGGTCGGTGTGGGTCGTGTTGACCTCGGTGCCGTCCTCGAGACCGTCGCCGTCGGTGTCCTTGACCAGCGGGTTGGTGTGGTGGGTGTTGACCTCGGCGCCGTCGCCGAGGTTGTCGCCATCGGTGTCCTTGACCAGCGGGTCGGTGCCGTAGGTGTGCACCTCCGCGCCGTCCTTCAGCCCGTCACCGTCGGTGTCCGGGTTGGTCGGGTCGGTGCCGTAGATCGCCTCGTCGGTGTCGATGAGGCCGTCACCGTCCGTGTCGGTCGGCGGGGCCGGCAGGTCGTCCGCCGGGTTCAGCGGGTCGGTGTGGTTGGTGAGCACCTCGACGCCGTCGTCGACGCCACCCTGGTCGGTGTCCTTGACCTTGGGGTTGGTGTGGTGGGTGTTGACCTCCACGCCGTCGCTGAGGTTGTCGCCGTCGGTGTCGGCGTTCAGCGGGTCGGTCGTGTAGGTGTTGACCTCGGCGCCGTCGGAGAGCCCGTCACCGTCGGTGTCGGCCTTGAGCGGGTCGGTGTGCGTCGTACCCACCTCGGTGCCGTCGCCCAGGCCGTCACCGTCGGTGTCCGGCTTGGTCGGGTCGGTCAGGTAGGTGTGCACCTCGGCGCCGTCGTTGAGCCCGTCACCGTCGGTGTCGGGGTTGAGCGGGTCGGTGTGCGCCACCGCCTCCTCGGCGTTGGTCAGGCCGTCGCCGTCGGGGTCGGAGTTGGGGTCGAGCGCCGGGCAGATGACGCCGCCGGCGGGAGCCTGCGCCCGGACCGACATCGGCGCGGTGCCCAGGTCGAGCGTCGCGAGCGGCAGCACGTCCGGGCCGACCTGGAGCTGGATCCGGAGCAGCTCGTCGAGGGTGGCCGTGACATTCGCCCCGGTCTTCACGACGCTCGGGTCGAACGCCGTGATCTTGAGGCTGACCAGACCCGGGAGGGTGACCGGGATGGTGACCGGGTTGCCGTTGAGCGGGATCGGGATGGTGCTCGCGCCGACCTTCGCGTAGATGGTCGGCGGGTCGAGGAGGCCGGCCGTGCCCGTCGTACCGTCGCTGGTCGCGCGCAGCACGACCGGGTCGGAGACGTGGACCTGCACCGCGCCACCGAGCAGCCGGATGTCGCCGACCGTCGTGGTGGCGGTGGAGACGACGTCGCTGGTGCCGTGGTTGTTGTCGACCAGCTGCGTCGTCGCGGTGGTCTGCGAGGCGCCGACCTGGGCGAGGTAGCCGTTCAGGGAGTTCGCGCCCACCGTCGCGCCGGCCAACGAGGTGCTGGCGCGCGAGGTGGTGCGGAAGCCGTTGACGGCCGGGACGCACGACGTCCCGGCGTCGGTCGCCTGGACCGCGCCGCTGATCAGCCCGATGTCGGCCAGGGGCGAGAGCGGAATCGGCGCCAGGGTCCTCGTCCTGGGCGGCGCCGTGGGCGGCGCGCTCGCGGTGACCGCGTCGACGGGGATCCCCAGACCCAGGAGGGCGGCGTCGAGGTTGGCCGACTCGGCGGTCGCGCGGTTGGCGGCGGCGCTGTCGGCGGTCGCCTTCGCGTGGCCGACCTTGACGCTGGCGAGCTCGCCACCGCCCGGGATCACGCTGGGCAGGACCGTGAGGGTGGACAGGTCGACGATGTCGCTGTGCGCCGACGCGACGTACGGACCGGGCACGGCGTCACCGGCGGCCGGCGCGGCGTCCGCGGCGGTCGGGGCGAGCCACGAGGCGGCCAGCACGGGGGCGACGAGGTACGCGAGGGACTGCTTGCGCATGTGGGTGTCCTTGCGGTGGGGGATGGTGTGACTCGGCGATCACACGGCCCCCCGCGTGCTCCACCACCAGGCCCAACGCAGGATGACCCTTGCGGGTTACGGAACCCCGGGGGGTATTCGCCTCCCCGAGTGACTTCCCGGGACATGGCAGGAGCCGCGCCAGTTGGCGCGGCTCGCGGTGATGAGGGTGGGCGATACTGGGTTCGAACCAGTGACCTCTTCGGTGTGAACGAAGCGCGCTACCACTGCGCCAATCGCCCCTGCTTTGCAGCCGCTGATGCTAGCCCATCAGGTGAGCGCCTCCAGCATCGAGTTCTCGTGCTCCGCCCACGCCTCCTGGGCGGCCTTGGTGATCGGACCCGGCACCGGCAGCTCGAGATCGTCCCAGTGGCTGACGGGCTGTACGTCGCGGGTGGTCGAGGCGAGGAAGACCTCGCTCGCCTGCCTCGCACGACCTCGATCGGCTCGTCGACCTCCCGCCCGCCGTACCACTCCAGCACCAGCGCCCTGGTCACCCCGGCCAGGCAGCCGCTCGCCAAAGAAGGGGTCCGCAGCTCCCCGTCGACGACGTAGAAGACGTTGGAGCCGGTCCCCTCACACAGGTGCCCCGCGAGGTTGGCCATCACCGCCTCCCCCGCTCCCCGCTCCTTGGCGTAGGCCAGCATCACGACGTTCTCGCCGTACGACGTCGTCTTGAGCCCGGCCAACGCCCCCCGCTCGTTGCGCGGCCACGGCACCGTCGCCACTCTGCTCGACTCGGCCGCCTCCTCCAGCGGCGCGGCGACCACGACCAGCGTCGGTGCGGCGTCGCCCCGCCCGCTGCCGAGCGGCGCCGGTCCCCCGGTGTAGGTGATCCGGATCCGGCTCAGCGGCTCGGTCGTCCCCTCGAGCACGGCCGCCACCCCGCGGCGTACGTCGTCGAGGTCGGGCGCCGGCAACCCCAGCCCGGTCGCGCTCTGCGTGAGCCGCTCCAGGTGCCGCCCCAGCGCGAACGGCCGCCCCTCGATCGCCTTGACCGCCTCGAACACCCCGTCCCCCACCGTCAGCCCGTGGTCGCTCACCGCCACCGCCGGCCCCGTCGGGTCGGACAGCAGCTGACCGTTCACCCACGCGCGCACGCCTGCATTCTGCCGTCGGTGGGAATCGTTGGCTGAGGTGGGCGCTCTGCACCCGGCTCAAACCTCTTCCGCCGAGGCTGGGACCCAACCCAGCGCGCCAAGTTTGTGAGCCCGAGAGCATCGGCTAAGGTTCTGACGCACTTCGTGGGAGGGAAACCGACCTCGGAAGCAGGCGGACATAGCTCAGTTGGTAGAGCGCAACCTTGCCAAGGTTGAGGTCGCGAGTTCGAGTCTCGTTGTCCGCTCGGAGAGGGTCTCGGCAGACCCATCCAACACCGGTGGGTTGGCCGAGAGGCGAGGCAACGGACTGCAAATCCGTGTACACGGGTTCAAATCCCGTACCCACCTCGAACAACAACTCCATCATGGGCGATTGGCGCAGCGGTAGCGCGCTTCCCTGACACGGAAGAGGTCACTGGTTCAATCCCAGTATCGCCCACCACCACGTTCGACCGATCCGGGGAAACCAGATCGGGCAGAAGTAGGCGTTTTGTCGGTTTGGTCGCTTAGCCTCCTCGCAAGCAATTCGGGGAAGGAAAGTCGATGGCCAACGCAACTGAGATCGAGCGCGAGCAGGACTACTTCGACAGCGCCCTCGATGAGCGTGAGAAGCGGAGAGCCAGCTACCTGTCGTACGGCGCCGCAGCTGCCAACAAGGGCGCTGCCGCGCACCTAGGCGCTGCAGGCAAGAGGTTCGCCGATAAGCTCGTCGACCCTGACGAGGCAGTTGCGCACTCGAAGTTCGAGCTGGCCGATGAGGCGTTCTACGTCGGCTACAACACGATCTTCGGCCCCCAGGGCGACGCCTTGGTCATGTCCTGGCTGACTCCATTCGCCAGGGAGCTCCAGCGCGCAACACCGGACAGTCCCGGAGACGTGCTCGTAAAGCGAATGTTCGAGACGACCAAGAACGTTATCGACAGGATCTCGGACCTCATCTACGCCGACGTGGCAGCCAACTTGGAGCAGCTCTCCGAGGCGGCGCGACACGGCGTCGACGACGCCCTCCTCCGCGACCTAGAACGCGGGCGCAGCGAGGAGATGTCCGACATCGTTCGGACGATCGAGGCTGCGCAGATCGAGCTGATCTCGTACCCCGTGGATCGACTGCTCGTTGTTCAGGGTGGTCCGGGAACTGGCAAGTCAGCCGTGGCCCTTCATCGCGTTCCCTGGCTCATCCAGAACGACGACATCGACCCCGGCGACATCCTGGTGGTAGGCCCCACTGACACGTTTACGAACTACATCCGGCGAGTGCTTCCGCGCCTGGTCGAGGGTGACATTCTCCAGCTGAGCCTCCGACGCCTAGGACCGCTCCGCAGTGACCGGCGTGACGAACCACTCGAAACAGCCAGGATCAAGGGACAGGACAGGATGGCCGTTCTGATCGAACGCGCACTCCAACTTCGCGTGCGATTCCCGGCTGACGCGCAGTTCCTGCAGATCGGCTCGAACGGGCCGAGCCTGGATCGGGCAACCGTCGAGGCGCAGCTCGAGGCGCTGCGGCCAGCTTCTTCATACAGCCAGGGCCGCCAATCGATGCGGGCATGGCTCATCCGCCAGGTCGAGCAGGCGGCACTGGCCCGCAACCCGCGTGCCTCGGTTCAGGTAGACCTGGCCGCGGTCGACAACACGCTCGAGCGCGTGTGGCCACAGCTCACTCCCCAACAGTTTCTCCAGGATCTCCTCGGATCAGCCGCCCGTCTGGGCGATGCTGCAGGAGATGACTTCACAGCGAGGGAGGTCCAACGGCTTTATCGTCAGTCGGCTCAACGTCTAGCGCTCGAGACTTGGTCGGATTCTGACGTAGCTCTGCTGGACGAGGCTGCCGATCGCATCGGCGGTGACACCCCCCAATACGCCCACATCGTTGTGGACGAGGCACAGGACCTTTCTCCGATGCAGATGAGGTCGATCTCGCGTCGGTCCCGAACCGGCTCGTACACCGTGGTCGGCGACATAGCGCAGTCAACCGGACCATGGGCGCGGGAGACGTGGGATGACCTGATTCAGGCTTTACAGCAGGATCATGCCGCGGCCATCGAGGAGCTTGCCTTCGGCTATCGAGTTCCAGCCGAGATCTACGCACTAGCTGAGAAGCTGCTGCCCCTCATCGCTCCCGGCCTGACTCCCCCCAAGGTCGTCCGTCCCGCGCCTGAACCCCCGAAGCTGGTGCGTTCTGAGGACGAAGACGACCTTTTCGACGATGCCGTGGTGGCCGTTCAGGCGCACGCCGGCCAGGGTCGGTTCGTTGGCATGGTGGTCGCGCCAGAGCACGTGGGCAGGGTGACTTCAGCGCTCAGGGCGAAAGACATCAACTTCTCGAACGCGGATGAGGGTCAGCTCGGCGTCTCGGTCAATGTGGTGTCAGCGGCCGAGGCGAAGGGACTTGAGTTCGATGCGGTCGTCGTCGTGGAGCCGGCCGCGATCGCTGCCATCGACAACTCGGGCCTGCGCCTTCTCTACATCGCGCTGACAAGGGCGACGAAATACCTGACAGTTGTCCACGCGCGGGCATTCGAGCCGCTGGGTCTGGATGGTTCCGAGGATCCCACCGACGAGAACGAGTCGTACGTCGAGTCACTGTTCATCACCCAGCCCGCACCACCCAGACCTCCTACGACGCCGATTCAAGTGGCGCATTCCTCTACAGGGCACGGCAAGCTGTCACCCCTACTCAAGGGAGCGGCGGCAGGCATCGCCGACCAGATCAAGACCGGCGTCAGCGCTGACGCGTGGGCAGAGCTCTTGGATGAGGTACGTCGCCAGCTCGGCCTCGACAGCGACTAACCCACGCGCGTCCCTCGGACCGCCATCCAGGTCACCAACCGCACCTCGTGCGCCTCAACTTCCGGTAACGGCTCGCGAGGCGGGGGTGCAGTCATGCCGGCTTCGTCGAGGACCTCGGCGACCAACTTGATCCGCTGCTCGTCGGTCGCTCCCTGATTGAGAGCCCCGCGAACCTGACGCGACACCTTGGGCGTCGGGACGCTGCGGAGGCGGTTGGCGGGCTCGATGCGCTCGTCCTTGTCGAGGAAGGTGCCGCGCTGGAGCACAAGCGCATAGGCATCCCGGAACGCCAACGGCAGATCCGGCTCGAAGGCGTTGGGGTCAGTCAGCTGCTTCCAGGCCCCATGAACGTCATCGCGCGCGATCTCCCAGGCATCGAACGCTCGCTCGTACACATTGTCGGGGAGCCATCGCTCGGCGCTTGCGTTCTGAGGATCGGCCACGCGAAGGGCGATCAAGGTATCCGAGGAAACGATGGGAGCACCGTCCGCGTTGTGTCGCAGCGCCCAGGCGTCGTCGACCGGGACGTACCTGAACCACGGCTTCGAGCTCTTACCGATCTTGATGCAAAAGACGTAACCGTTGCCGTTTACAACCGGGTTCACGAACCCGCTTCCCGAGCCGTACGGCAGGCCGAGGACCTCGGACTTGAGAACCGGCTCCATGTTGAACGCACCGAACAAGCGCCGCCGGTACTCGTCGCCGGAGAGCGAAGCACTCGAGCCGCCTGCGTCGAGTAGCTTCTCGAACTCGTCGACAACCTGGTCGTCAGCGAGATTGACCTCGTGGCCGGGTCCACGCCCGGGGAGCACGTCACCGGCTCCGACGGCCGCGTCGGCGAGCGCCAGTTTGGCCTCGAGGCGGGCCTCCAGGTCCAGCAGGGCATCTAGACGTTCTGAGGGGAAGAACAGGCCCAAACGGACATAGTCGTGCTTGGAACCGATGCGGTCGATGCGACCGTGACGCTGCACGATGCGCATGGGATTCCACGGCAGGTCGTAGTTGATCATCTGACCGGCCTGTTGCAGGTTCACCCCCTCAGCGAGAACGTCGGTGGTGAAGAGGATGTCGAACTCGTCCTTTGCCGATGGCTCGCCCTTGGCATTGCGCGGGCCAGCTGTCGCCGGCGCGGAGCCCGCGATGACCGAGGCACGACCGCCTTGATCGACACCGCCACTGGCACCTCGCTCAAGGGTCTTGGCATATGAGCCCATGACGGCTGGGGCGAGCCGACCCCTGAAGTCGTTCAGGGGCGACTCAGCAGCCGCATCCTGAATTGAATGCCTGTCGAATCGCTTGCCTTACGAAAGCCAGCCAATCTCTCGGTGGCGGCCAGGAGGTCGGGCTCCGTCAACACGGATTGGAGCTGCCTCGTGGCTTGATCCGCCGGAAGAACCATCGGCTGCGCCTGCGGATCTGGACCGAACAGGTGCACGTCGCCGCCGTGTTCAACGGCCACGACGAGTTGGATTTGTGTCTTGCCCTTCCGAAGGCCAAACAGATCCTTGAGCAGCGGACGGGACGGGAGCGCTGACGCCTTGGCGACCGCGACCTGGAAGCCACCGAGTCCATTAGGGCTCTGGGCCTATGTAGATCCTGTCGAGCGTGACGCCGGCGGGCGCATCGGGATCAGACCAATCGACGTTCGTGGCGGACGTGAATCGCACTTCGACTCGGACTCCTCGGCTTGCCGGTCCCCGCGACCGGTTCCCCGAACGCTAACCACGAATCCCGTCAGAAGGGCGCTTTGGCGACCTCGAAGCAACGCGACTATGAAGAGTCGCGTTGGCGAAGGAGCTCCTCGCGGACCGCAATGCGGACCTCGCGCTCCAACTGCTCGCGAATGCGCGGCTCCACCGTGCGCATCACCTCACTGGTAACGCGCTCCACCAAGTCGTCATACCCACCGGCGTCGGTGGACAGTCCCGCCGGATTAGAGACTGACATCCCGAGGCTGGGGGCAGGAAGCGACGTTGCGCTCACCGATACTCCCGTTCGCTCCGCAACCGACAAGGCCTCAGCCTTTGAGAGGAGCTCGAACGGCGTCAGTCCCAAAGCGCTGGCCAGGTCGACCAGCACCCGCTGACTGGGGTACTTCGAACCCTTCTCGATCTCGGACACGTACGCATAGCTGACGCCCGACAGGTCGGCGAGCTCCTTGCGCTTGAGATTTCGCTCGGCGCGAGCAACCGCTACGGCCCTGCCCAGCAGCTCACCGCCACCTTCAGCACGCTCAGACATGATTTTCCTAACTCTGAGCCAACTTCTTGCACCGCTCAGCAGAGTTTGTTAGTCTGTCAGCAGAAATCTTCTTCTGTCAGCAACTACAAACGTAAAGGTAACACTCATGACCACGAAAATGGCAGTGCGCTCGCTCGACCGTCAGCTCCACTTGGTTGACGTGGAGAACCTGGTGGGGACTCCGTACTTCGACACCGCAGACGTCCTCGACGTACGCCGGCGCTACAACCGCCTGGTTGAGTCGACCGGCTCAGATCAGGTCATCGTCGCGACGAGCGCTCGTTCGAACGCACTGGACGCCGGCCTCGGCTGGGGCGAGGGCCGGATGGCTTTCGCTCCGGGGGAGAACGGGGCTGAGCGGGCGATGCTCGACCTTGCTCCCCTTGACTTCGCAGCGTCGTTTGCACGCGTGGTCATCGCGTCTGGCGACCACTACTTCGCCGACTACGCGGCGGCGCTTGGGACTCGAGGCGTCTCGGTCACGGTGGTGTCCCGGTGGGGCGCGCTCTCGAGGAAGCTGCGCTTGGCCTCGACTGATCACGTCTACATCGACGACGTGACGACGATCCCCCGGCCGCCCCGCGGCCACACTGGATCCGGGATGGTGGCCTGATGGGGCCCGGACGCCCTCCGGCGCTACCGCCAGTCGACGCGCTGGAGCCGCAGCGGACGCCATTGGGTCTTGCTAGTGCGGTGTGCACGGCTGTTGACGACCCAGAACTGTTCTTCGAAGAGACGCGGGCTGCCGAGGCGAAGGTCCTCTGCAACGGCTGTCCTGTGGCGTCCGCGTGCCTGATCTACGCCACCTGGAACGAGGAGTTCGGGGTGTGGGGCGGAGCGACCGCCGACGAACGCGAAGCGTTGCGCGGTGGAGCCATCGTGATGGACCCGGAGGTTCGACAGCGTGCGTCAGACCTGCGAGCGGACTTGGCGGGCGGCATGACGCACGCAGCGGTGGCGACGAAGTGGAACGTCACTGTCCGGACGATCGAACGCTGGGTGCGGGCCGGTCGCGAGCTGAACGACGTGGCGTAGCCAGGTTTTACTCGAACATGTAGACCTTGCGCGGCGTCGGACTGCCTGGTGTGGACACGTAAGCGGACCCGACATCGAGCCTCTCGATCTCGGAAGCGATGTCGATACCCGAGCGGCCACGCATGAGTGCTCCGACCGTCTTGGACGCCGGATAGTTGGTCCTGAAGACGATCTTCGTTCCAGCATTGTTGACGACGTCTTTGTGGAAGTCGTCCAAGCTCTGGCTCGCCACGATCACACTTGCACCGTACTTTCGGCCTTCCTTCATGATCTTCGGAAGCGTGACGTCGCGCGCCATGCGGTGTGCCTCGTCGAGGACCACTGCCAACTTCAGGGTGCCGTCCTGCGGCCATGAGAACATCTGTCGATAGATGCGCCGGAGGATGAAGGACGCCGCGACTCGTTGAACCTCCTCGAGCCCCAGTTGGCTGATGTCGATAACCCAGCCGTGCCGCTCTGGCGTCAGAATCTCGAACTGACCCCGTGCTTGGTCGTCAAAGAGGTCGAAGTCCGTGAAGGGCTGCAGTCGAGCACGCGCGTTCTTTCCGGCCGCTCCCTGCTCGACCTCTTCCAGGGCCTCCGCGAACTCGGCCAGTGTCGGTGTCGAGTCGCCGAGCTCCATTCCCGACCACCCATGGTCGGAATAGACCTTCTGCAGCGCTCGATAGACGTGGTTCTGCTGGATAGTCCCGAGCTGGGCAACGTAGCCGACAACCTCGGCGATCTCCCAGGCCGTGGTGTTGATGGGGCGCCCCAGCGCGACGTCCGGCTCAAGCGGGTTGAAGGGCAATCCCACGGCGGCGTTGAGCACCTGCGCGCCCTCGGGCGGGTCCGCCGCCATGTCTCCGTGAAAGTCGAAGACAACCGAGGGCAGACCTTGGTGCGAGAAGTCGCGAATGATTTTGCGAGTCGTGACGGACTTGCCCTGCCCCGGGATCCCAATGACGAATGCGTGTGGGCTGCCCTTCGTGCTCACGCTCCACGTGACGGGTGTCCCGCCCCGCACCTCGCCCAGACTGACGCGAATCTCACCGTTCGTCCGGCTTCCATCCTCTTCTAGGCCCTCGGGCTCGGGCTCGGGCTCGGGCTCGGGCTCGGGCTCGGGGAGCTTTACCAGTTCCGGCTCCTCAACTGCTCGCGGCGTCGACACCTCGGTCCCAGGTTCGCGCGCCATCTCTGGCGTCTCATCCGCTCGGGTGTGGACCGAGCCCCGAGCATCCGGCGGCGCTGATGGCTGTGACGTGCGTGTAAGCGGCTCGCCCCGATCCGCGGACGGGTCACCGTTCTCGTGCGTCGGTGAGTCGTCGAGAGGCAGGCTCGGTTGGTCGACCACTGTTGTGAATCCGAGCTTGCCGAGATCGGCAGCGGTGAGGACCACAAGCGGGATGTCGCCGTAACGCTTCTTGAAGCCCTCAGCGCCGTCTAAGCTGATAACGAATCCCCTGGCCATGATCTCCGCCGGCTCGCCCGTCTCTTCGATCCGGTCGATGTACCGGTGGATGTCGGCGATCCGCTCCGCCTTGATCAACCCATGATTGGCCGATCGGTCGGCGTAGTAGTGGAGCAAGCTCGCCAACCTCGCCCGCTGAAGCTCGTCATCGATGCGAGGCGGGTCGGAGAAGAACCTCGAACGCAGAACACGTTGGGTGTCTTCGAGCTGCTGGACCACTATGTCTGCCAAGGCTTGCGGCAGCTTGGCCTCCTTGCGGGACTTCACCTCGACGCACTCGATCTTGAGCGAGCGTTGCCCGATGCGTACCAGGAGCAGATCGCACCGCCGAGCCGGGCCATCGTCCCGTGCGGCCGGGCCGAAGATCTCTGGGTGGGCATCCACCGGCACGACGATGAGGTCGTCGAGCTCCCCCTTCATCTCGAGATGGCTGATCAGCGCGGCCAGGGACACCGCCTCCCGGGCCTGCGTACTGTTCTCGAGCAACCGGAGGGCGAGTCTGCCGGAGACCACCGCGAGCTTTTCGAGGACGACCCCGACGCTCTGGTCGACTTCAGCCAGGCCCAACTCGCGCATGGCGTCGGTGAGCAGCCGCTCAACCTCGTCTCGGTGCGTCGTGGTGACAGTCAAACGTTCTCCGATGCCTTCAACGAAGTCAGGCGCATAGTCGAGGATGTACGGCTTGCTCAGCCCCGTCTCGAAGAGATTGACCCCGACGAAGCGGTCGACCCCGATCACCCAGTCCGCTCGATCGTGTGCGGCATTGATCCGAGCTTGAGCATCTCCGTCGAGGACGACCCGCACTGACGGCACCTCGGACGACGCCGGAGCCATGGTGCGGGCGACGGCTCGCTGATGCGAACGATGTGCGGTCACGATGGATGACTCGCTCGTACGTGTGCCCGCACCGGTCGCTGGAACGCTTGCCCACACGAGGTCTCCGTTGACATCGCCTGAAGTGGTCACCAGAGGAACCAGCAGGTCATTGAACGACGGTCTCCGCTCGCTGCTGGCGTCCAGAGCGGTCGTAGGTGTTCCTACGTCTTGCAAGAGAGCCACGTGTGCGGGGGTGGTCTCATCGAGCAGGCACGCTGCAGGACGGACGCTGAGCGAGAGAGGCGGGGAGAGGTGATTCGCCCGTCTCGCGTACGCGCGAGCGCGAAGTCGACCCTGGAGCTCGACAAGGGCAGGTACCGGCTGCACGTATGACGCGCTGTCGGTGTAGCAGAGCACCTCCAGCAGGCGAGGATCGGTCGCTTCTGACATGTCGTCGCTGGGCGGCGCTGTGATGCCGTCCGCCAGCGCGGCAGCGGGCAACTCACCGGAACCGGGATTGATACTGAGAACGCGAAGCGCCCCACCAGGGTAGTGAGCGGCCTGGTACGCAGAGAGCCGCTCGGCAACCATCCGAGCGGTCGCCGTGATCGTGGCGCCGGATCGCTCGATCCCAAGTACCGAGCAGACCGACTCAGCCGCTGCATCGCTGTCAAAGGAGCCCGGCACTATGTACAGGCCGGCTCCATGAGTCAGCTCTTCGGCATAAACGGCGACTCGGTCTTCTTGATCGACGACAGCAAAGGGCAGGTTGGCCGGCACCACCTGCGCGACCAGTTCCTCGCTCAGTTGCGAGCGGCGGGCGGTTCGGGGCTGGACTTCGGTCGCGGAGTCCGCCCACGACCTCAGGATCCGATCGTGTTCCGCTATCCAGCTGAGACGTAGGGGATGAGTGGGGAGGAGGAGAACGCCACGCACCGAGTCGTTGTTGCGGCGGATGGCAAGAGAAGCGCTGTCGACGAGGAGCAGATCTCGGAGCATTTCGCCCTCTGCCTGGTCGAGAGCGCGCTTATAGGTCACCAGGTACTGCTGCGCCTGCTGACGCATCTCGTCCGACCATGAGATGGACTCGGCAGTGTCCCTCGGCGCAGCGTCGGCGAGGCGCGAGAGGAACTCTACGCGAGCCTTCTTGAAGGCGTTGGGCAACGTCAACTCGCGGACTGGTTTCGGTTCGTCGACGACTACTGTGCCGTAGTCCGCGGCGATGCAGTAATGAAACGCCTCGAGTGGGCGCTCGTTCGCGTCGCGTTGTAGTCGGATGATCGGACGACTGACACGCATCTGGATGGCCCGGCGATTACCCAGGCGCAGGCCGAAGATCTGTCCGTCCAGATCCCAGAAGGGTAGGTCCTCCTCGAGGTCGTCTTGACCATCAAGTACTGCCCTGACGACGCCCTCCGGCACACTGGCCGCCGCCCGGCGCCGGGCAGTGGGCTCAGGGGCCTCGTCCAGGACGATCTGAAACTCCTGGCTCTCCGCGGATGCGACATCTCCACTGGTCAGAAGCACGTCTTCGCCGTGCTCACCCACGGCTGTGACGACGACAACGAAGCGGCTTCCCCCGGCGAGCGCATCGACATCGGCGCTGACTTTGACGGTGCTGCGTCGCAAGGACCCGCTGACGAGCGCTGTGACCAGCGGCTCTGTGTCCTCGGCACGCTGGTCGCTGGGAAGGGTGACCTCCACTCGCCACTTCGCGACCGCATCGCTCTTGAGCGGCACCGTCTTCCACTGGATGACGACCGGAGCGGTCGAATCGTCCGGGACCTTGAGGATCAGCTGCCCATCCGCGCCAAGCGTGAGTTTGCACGTCTTGTCGAGCGTGCCGTCGGCTCGTTGGAAGGGGGCGATCTCCAGTGCTTCCAGGTCGGCAGCTACGAAGTCGGCCTGGACCCAACGGTCGAACGCGAGGTCCACTCTCCTGGTGCCGATGTCTTCGGCCCAAGCACGGGGACTGGCGAGGCGAGGGCCGTTCTCCTCCAGGAACTGACGGAGGGTCCCCCGCCAGGCCCCCTCCTGCATGCCGGCCGCCGTAAGTCGCTCGTCGATGCTGGAGGCGGGTCTGGTCGGCCTGCTGATTCGTTTCGCGGCGACCTTGTTGGCTTCGAGGCGAGCTGCTGGATCGTCGCCGAGGTCCGGCACCAGCCCGATGCGCCACAACTCTCGCCCGAGCGTCTCTACCGAGGGATCAGCGTGAATCGCTGCGACGAACTCAGCCCACGACTCGCGATTCTCGGCCGCGTAGGGACGTCTCAGCCGCGCCAAGGCCTCCCGTATCGCGACGTCGTCGATCCCCACCAGGAGGCGCTCCCCAGCGGCCCGGAAAATGTCGAGCATGGGAATCCGCTCGAACGAGTTGTCCAGCGAGCTCGCCGCGTGTCCCTCGCCGGCCGGCACGAGCAGCAGCAGGGGCTTGGCCTTGCGGTTGCGAAGTTCGATCGCCCGTTCTGGGGCAATCTCAACGGGATCCGACGGGCTCGCGCGGAGGATGTGGACATCGACCCCGGACAGTCTCGAGGCAACGGCGGTGACAAGTTGAGCCGACAGCTCGTGATCGATGTCATCGACGCGCAGGCAGTGACCGCTGTCCGCACCTTCGAGCTCGTCGGCCACGCATTGCCCGAGGACGTCCACCAGCAACGACGTTCCAGATGTGGCGATTCTCATGCCACGGGCTCCCTCGGTCGAGTGACGAACTGCGCGTTGAAGTCGTCCGACAAACCCTGAAAGCACCCGAGCAACTGCAGACGCTGGGTGAACGCCGCCAAGTTCTCCGCTGCGGCGGCACGCGCATCGGCGGAGTCGAAGGCAGCCGGAGGGCGATCGATCAAGATTCCGAAGCGGCTTTCGAGTCGGTCCAGTACCTCTCGGATGGGCAGTCGCGCCGGCGGCCGGCCGCCGCTCTGCCCCACGAAACACATCATCAGCAGTGTGGTGAGCAGTTCGTCGGACGGTGCGTATCGCCATGTCGAGCGAGCCCTAAGCGTCCCTGCCAACAACCCATACGGCTTCGAGATGGCGCCGGTGCTGTGAAACCACTTCACCTGATTCTCGAGCCCGCGTCGGCGAAGGCCCTCGACGAGCACCTGGCGGAGCTGCTCGGACGGAGTCAGCTGTGACGCCGCTCGAACCTCGTCGATGAACATGCGGCCATCGGAGTCCTGATCCAGCGCTTGGTAGATAAGGTTGAGCTGGAAGTTGAGCGCCATGCCCATCTGCAACTCGTCACGCAGTTCGGCGAGACTCAGGAGCTGCTCCGCCGCCGTTCCTTCAGGCATGGCTTGACCTGGGATCAGCTCCAGGGCATGGCCAAGCGACCGCACCAGCAGGCGATCTCCGAACAGGGCGCGCATAACCTCGAGGTCGCGCACTACACATCGGTATGACAACTCATCGGACGTGCCTCCGTGGCGACGGACGAAGTCGCAGTAGAGATCGAGGCTCGGCGCAGGATCGGCGCTTCGCCCATCCAGGATCGAGCGGAGCCTGTGCCCGGTGATCAACGGCAACTGGAATAGCCGGATAGCCAGTAGTGCACTGATGTGCGAATAGGCCTCACCCGTGGGCAGTCCAGGCCCATACAGCTCGAGCATGGTGATGAGATCCCGGCCCAACGGCACCACAGCTTCTGGAACGGGAGGGTCCAGTCGCTCTCGGACCTTGGTCAGGTTTTGACTGCCCTCGAAACCCTCCAAGAAGCGCAGCGTGAGCAGAGCGTCGATGTCCAGCTTGGTTGTTCCGTCGTAACGCGGTTCGTGCCACGGCGACTCGCCGACGTCAACGCCTCGACCGAACGTTTGCTTGAAGAGAAGTTCGATCTCCCGAGAGGGATTGGCTGACCCGCGATCCGTCAGGAACGCCTCCATGCTCTGATACGCGAGCTGGTCGGCACGTCGGTTCCTGTTCGTCTTGGGCAGACCACTCTTGTACCCGGCGATGGTGAGTGGACGGAGGTAACCCATCTGCACTTCTTGGCGCGTCCGACCCTTTCGCTCCTCTTTGAGGATTGAACTGCGCACCCAGCCGTCGAGAACGTCACGACCCTCGTCCCCCTCAAAACCGACGAGCTCTGGACACGCGTTCAGCCTGTCCAGGTACTTCACGTACTCACTTGTGTTCACCTTGGAGGACGCAGTCCGTCCCAGCTTCACGCCCATCTCCAATATGCGGGTGAGCATGCGATCGACATCCGTGTCGTTGAAGTCGACGGGAGTCACTGTCAGCGTGACCAACGAGTTGTGCGGAGCGGCTGCCTTGGGAATGTCGAATGTCACCTTGCCCCCAAGACGATCGCCTGACCTTCAACCCGAGCCACTCGGACGGACCCAGATGAGTCGACGATCTGAGCTGTCATCGAAGGTTGTCGTCCGAGCTGGCTGGCGAAACCCTCAATCTCCTGCCTGATTGCCTCGGACGCCGCGTCGCCGAGAACTTCACCGTCTGCTGCGCGGAGCAAGATCTCGGCAGTGTCGAGCGTGAGCGACAAGTGTGGACCTGACTCGTGGTGCAACTCGATCCGATCCGGGATTGACTCGATGTACGGACTGGGGTGGCTTGGCACGGTGACGCTGAACTCCTCAGCCGGCACGGTGTGAAGAATTGCCCACGCCGACTCGGGCATGCCGCTACTGATCGCGAGGCCGTCTTGGCCGTACCCGAACGCTCCAACGAGACGGCTGGCGCCTGTCAACAGCCGGTCGCGCACCTGGGTGGTCGCCCCATCTGCAGTCAGCATCTCGACGAACTCGCTCTGATAGCGGTACGCGCGAAGCTGCGCCGGTGCGATGCCGTCATTGGGGACCCGACCGTCTCGGAAATAGATCGCGCGCGAGAGCGCCTCGATCGAAGGGAATCTCGCGGCTTCAGCGGCGGTAAGCGTGCGTTTCAGGTGATCAACCCGGGGGGCGGCCCTGCGGCTGGGGTCTAAATCGGCCCATTCGTCGATGAGGTAATCGTTGCTGTCGGCGTCGAAAGCCAGGTCGTAGGCCAAGGACCGCGGCAAGCCCAGCGCATTCAGCCCTAGGTCGCGCCAGGCGTGGACGTCCTCGCACGAGTGATCGCCGGTGATGATCCATGCAGCAGCAGACCGCACGTCCCTGAATGTGGCTCGCCTGCGCCGGCGCAGGTGGCTGATTAAGGTCAATTCGTCGAATGTTGAGGAGCCGTCGCCGTGCAGCAGGTCGCGATTCGCTAGGATCGGACAGTCATTCTTGGCGATACATCCCTTACAGACTGACCAGAACTCCTCCGACGTCAATTTGGCGAGTGCGCGACCGGCAAGACTGGATTGGCCGTCGATCGACGCGAGGGAGCGCCGCTTAAGGTCCACGAGCGCTACCCGTGAATCTGCGGCCGCTCGCCCCTCGAGCTGAGCGTTGACCTCCATGGCCAACAGCTCGTACTCGTCGTCGAATCTTGTGAAAAAAGAGAGGAGACGACCGTCGTTGACGGCGATCAAGGCAGTCGCCTTCTCTCCAGCGACCACCGGCCGCAGCGCGTTGTGGACCAGATCATCCGAAGTGAGGTCGCCATGGGACTCGCTGGCATCGAACACGGCCGTGAACGTACGGCCGTCGAGCGACAACCGGTATCCGGCGGCATCCTCGTCGAGGACGACGGCTCCTAGCTGCTTCAGCTGCTCTCCCAACTGGAAGAGCACCGACGTCTTGCCGTCACCCGGATTGCCGCTCAGCAGAACGACATCGAGTTCGCCATCGACGATCCGCGGCAGCAGGTTCTCGTCCAACAGAGTGGGAACGTACGTCGCAACAGCGAATTCGTCGTCCAGCCCCCGGTTGCCTGCGTTGCCGGCCGTACTTGCTCGATAGAGGCGTCGGACGGCCTCGACCGTTGGATTCTCTCGTCGGGTGAGGTCCAACTCGACGGATGGCGGCGCGATTGGCGGCGCTGGGGCCACGCTCCTCAGAACCTGGGCGAGCTCGACCGCCGAACCCGGGCGTTTGTCCATGTCGACGTCGACGGCGCTCATGAAGACGCCGAGCAACGCTTGTCCCTCGGCGTCCCAAGTGCCGAGTTCCTCATCAGTCGCCGGCAACACTTCGACTTGCCCGTCGACGGCTCTGGTCGCAGGACGGCCAAGCATCGTGAACGCCATGGTCACGCCCAGGCCGTAGAGGTCCGTGACCTCTGTTGTGACGCCGCCGGCGAGGACCTCGGGTGCGGCGAACTTGGGATTCCAACCCGGGGGTCGCTCACCCGTGCGAGTCGCTAGGCCAAAGTCGATCAGCTTCGCATCACCGCGGCCGTCCATCCTCACGATGATGTTCGCAGGCGTCACGTCACCGTGGACGAGATGCTTGCCGTGGATGTACTCGAGTCCCTCAAGCACATTCAGCGCGATCGTGCGGAGTTCGTCGACCGAACGACTCCCAGGAACGCTCAGGGGCTCGCCCTCGACGTACTCTGAAACCAAGTACATGGGTTCGTCAATGAGCTGCATGTCATACACACGGCCACAGCGGTCGTGATTGAGCCCATCAGCCGCATGAAACTCGGCCTTGAGCTGCGCCGGCACGGCTTGATGGAACTGCTTAAGCACCCGACGCTGTTGGATCTGTTCGTCAAACACCTCCCAGGAGATGCCGAACCCACCCTGCCCCAACTTCGAGAGGATCTTGTATCGACCTGCTACGAGACCATGAACCTCGAAGCGGTCACCATCGGTTGCAGCTGTCGCTGAACCCGGAGCCATCTCCGGCTTCAGCGCCATGGCCTCGGCGAGATCGAGTGCCGTTGGGCGAGCCGAGACCCTCGTTGCCAGGCCGTCGAACATGGGCTCCGCCCACGGATGACGCGCGAGGACCCGATCACGGATCTCGTTGTGCGTCAGCTCGCGAACGTCTTGACCGAGCAGCCATTCGCTCATGCAGAGAACCATGCTGAACACGTCAGAAGCCTGCGTAGCCATCCCGAGTCCCGGCAGCACCTCGGCCGCGCGGTAGTCCTCGCTGATGTCCCCGTCGGGCTCCCACGCGGCAATCGTTTGCGAGTCGGGGATGCGAGCCAGATGAAGATCGCTGAACATGACGCGGAGCTGCTTGGCTAGCCAGATCCGACGAGGGTGCAGCGCACGGTGAAGCAGTCCCAGTTCATGCAGCTCATGCAGGGCGGTAAAGGCGTCAACGACCACATTCCGTGCCACCTGATCATCGACTTGGCCAGCATCTCGTTCGGGTCCTGGTTTGGAGATCGACTCTGCAAGGCTCCGACCGCTAGCGGGTGGCACCACCGGCACGATGTAGAGCTGGTGCGCCTCGCTGGTGATCAGTGACAACGCCTGCCACGTTCGGTTTAGCTGCGCGAGACGGTTGATGGCTTTCGTCTCGCGCCTCAGAAACTCGATCGGATCCCCCGCCGCGTCGAACTGTTGCTTCGGGTAGCACTTCAGGATCACCGGTAGGCCCTCAGGCGAGGTTGCCCGGTATGCGAGTTCCAATCCAGGTACGTCGAGTCGGTCCTGCAGCAGGAACCCCTCGAGCGTGTCGTCCTTCTGCCGCGTTGGCATGTCATCGAGGTACTTGAGGACCGCGGCCCGGCACGAACCCAGGGGATCAAAACCATGGTTGCGCTGAATGAGTGATTGAGCTGACTCATCTAGCCGGAGGACAACTTCCTCGCTGTCGTGATTCTGGCCGCTGAAGACATTGACCTTGTCATTGCTCAACACGACCACGGGGAGCACGCGTCGACCCTTTAGCGCCTTATACCCCTTTGCGTTGTTGCGTAGGTCGCCTGCCACCTTTTTGGCCAGCTGGGCTATCCGATTGAGCGGATTGGGCCGCGCATCTCCATTGACGTACCAGATGTTGTCGTCGGCGACGATCTGCGGACCCCAGTACTTTTCCTCCAAGACGAAGATGGCTCGGTCGCCGACCACGATGAAGTCGGTGTCGTCGCGGTTCGCACCGGGAAGCTTCCTGCCAACGAAGGCGACCCACTCGTCGGGCAAGTTGTCACGAAGGTACTCGGCGGCCTTCTGCTCGCCAGGGCCGACGTACTCGCCCTTGATTTTGAGTTGAGCCACCCTCAGGCTCCGGAATAGTCGTCGGGCCACACCCAGCGGCGTAGCAGTGTTTCCGGCAAGGTTCTCACGCGCTCCAGGTAGACATTGTCCTTGGAGTACAACATGACCAACTGATCCTTGGCACGCGTCGTACCGACATAGCCAGTTCGGCCCTGGCGATCCGCGTCCTCTGTGCCATCGGGATCTGGGAGGTGCTCCAATCCGACCAAGAAGACAACCGCGAACTCAAGGCCCTTCGCCGAGTGAACCGTCGTGATCTTGACCGTCGGCTCCGCCAGGTCCAGCTCGTCAGCTTGATTGGAATACACGGCACGGCACGGCACGTCTTCGTCGCGAAGGAGACCGGCGATCCGTCCCATCGCGAATTTGCGGGTGACCAGGACGCCAATGTCCTGGGGCACTCGATCCCCAGACTCGAGCAGCAGACGGATGTCGCGAGCCACTGCCGCTCCCTGCTCACCCACCTTCTCGGTCCATACAAGATCGACGGGCTCACCCTCCAATGCACCCTCCAACGGCAAGGCTGGATGGCTCGGGTCTAACGCTGCAGTCACCTGCAGTATTTGGCTTGTGGACCGATAGGAGCGCTTGAGCTCCAACCGTTCGACTTCGTGACCTTCCAGACCTGCCTCGAATGAAGAGTCTCGGTACAACGCTTGGCGGGCATCGCCTGCGAGCACCGCGCCACCCCGCCCTGGCCGGACGGTCGCTAGCGCCAAGGCCGTCCAAGCGGGCAGAAAGTCCTGCCACTCGTCGATCAGTAGAGCATCGACCACTGGCCGCTTGCGCGCCTCGGGAACATGTCGAGCGGCCTCGCGTCCGGCACGCTCCTCGTCGTTGAGAGAGATTGCGTAGCCAAGACTGTGCGCAAACCTGCCAAACGTCTGAACAGTGATGTTCGCATGACCCCACACAAGCTGTTCGAGGTAGGGAACCAACACTCGGTTGAAGCAAACTAGGCGAATACGCCATCCAGGGTGCTGAGACGCCAACCACTTGGCACGCGCAGCCAGGATGAGCGACTTGCCGCTGCCCGGCGGACCGGAGAGGACCACCACGTCTTCGACGTCTCGTTGCACCATCGCCGACTGAACCGCGTCTAACTTGATCCGCTGGGCATCCCGAGCGTCGGCGCCATCGTCCTCAAGTCGTTCACGCAGCGGAAGGTCGATGGCGACTCGAGCGGCGTACGCCTGCTCTACGGCCTCAAAGACGTCCTTGGACAGAGCCCGGTCCGGCAGTCGTTCGAGCCAGCCCGCATCCAGTGCGTCCCGCAGAGCAAAGATCCTTTCAGTGGACTCCGAAGCGGCTGGGTCGATGAGACGACGCTGGATCAGGGTCTGCTTGAGAACTGGGACGGCCTCGCGAAGATTCGCTACGCGCTCATTGAACGTAGCCGAATCGTCGGCATGCCGGACCGTGTCGAGCACAACGACACCCTTGGCGTCGCTCAGAGCAATTAATGCCGGCTCGACGTCACTCCCAGTCAGGTAGGCAGTCCAACCGGCCGCCTGGAGGAGGTCCGTCATCTGACCAAGTGCCACCTCGGCAGCTACCGCTTCTACCTCTTCCACTAGGTCACCTCCCCGTCGTACTGACTCCCAGCAGTCTCAGCAGAGTAGTCACGGGTTGCGACAGATTGAGCCTGATCCTGAATAAAGATGACAACGACAACGGGCGCAATGAATGCCGCGTAGATCCTGCGCACCTTCCAGTTGTCGTTGAACTGCGGGATCGATGACGAGCTCCTTACGGGCCTGTATGGACAGCTTGATGCGGATGGTCTCGGAGCCGGAGGTGACCGTGCTGCCCTTGTCGGCCTTGGAACGTCGATCGCGTTCTGGTCGGCCGACATGCACGGCCGCGCCACCAACGAGCCGTTCCCTAACGCCGGACGTGCTGCGGACTATCCTCGCGTCACTGGGATCAGCCCGACCGGTTCGATGGACCCGGGTGGCACACGCTCAGCGACTGAGTCATCGGAAATCACGCGACGACGCCCTGGCCTGGAGGACCGCTCCGGTGCCGGGGACGACGGCGTCGATGCCTTCGAGCTCTTCGGCGAGGAGGTTGGTGGCGCCCTCCTTGCGCTCGAGGATGCCGCGGATGACGACGGCGACCTTGTTGCGGACGGCCTGGCGGTGGGCGCGCATCACGCCGATGGAGCAGACGACGTTGACCATGGGGGTCTCGTCCTCGAGGTTGAGGAGGAAGGTGACGCCCTGGGCGATGCCGGGGGCGCTGGCGGTGGGTGATCAGGCCGACGACGTGGAGGCGGCGATTCGGCTCAGCGTGCTGGAGGTCGGCGACGGACATGATGCCGGCCCTGGTGAGCTCAGCATGGAGGTGCTCGACGGGGTGCCTGTCGGGCCAGGCGCGGGTTGGCCGGTCGACGGGGCGCAGTCATCAGCGCCGTTGGTGGACCCGTCGGGTGACCTTCACGACCGGCGCGACCCGGTCGCGGTAGACGATGCGGAGTCGGTTGACCCTCCGGTCGCCGAGCCGGAGGGTGAGCCGCAGGGAGCCGTGGTCCTTCGTCCGCAGCTTCGTGGTCGCCAGCCGGCGGTGCCCGGGCAGGCCACGGACGACGAGCGTGCCGCGCGGGCGTGAGCCATCGGAGAGCGTCACCTTGATCCGCAGCCGGACGCGCTGGCCGGAGGTCGCCGGGAGGTGGACGGCCCGCACCTTCAGCGCGGCCGTGACCGCGGACCGGTCGACGGGGAGGCCGAAGGTGCCCTGAGCGGCGAGCAGCTCGGCGTACGCCGTGTGGCCGAGCCGGTTGGGGTGGTACCAGACGTCGACCGAGCTGCCGTCGCCCACCTGGTTGATCCAGCGGGCCGGGTTGTTGAACTGGGCGTCGGGCTCGTGGCCGGCGAACTTCTCGGGCACGCCCGTGAGGAAGCTCGCCTGGCCCGGGTGGGCGGCGTTGGCCACAGGAGCGAGCGCGGCGAAGGCGGCGTTGCCCTCGGCGCCGAGGGCCCGGACCTGGGCGCCGGCGTCGTAGGTGCCGGTGCCGTCGGTGAGGGTGAAGCCGTTGTCGACCTGGAGGTAGGGGTAGCCGAGCTGCACCAGCCTGGCGTCGGTGCGCAGGCCGTGGGCGCGGATGGCCGCGACCCCGGCCTGGAGCCGGGGGCCGATCAGGGGCAGCTCGGCGCGCGCCGCGTCGACCTTGGTCTTGCAGCCGGCGGCCGTCCGGAGGCCGAACACGAAGCAGCTCTGCACGATTGCGCTGAAGCCGGCGTCGTTGCCGCCCATCGTGTAGAGGACGAGGTCGACGTCCGGGGTGACGAAGTCGGCCTGCGGCCGGAGGTTGCGGGTGCAGTCGTAGGAGATGACGACCGCGGTGACCGCGGTGGCGTGATAGGTCCAGAACTCCTCGTCGGGGAACCGGTGGGTGTTGCAGGGGTCGGCCGTCGCCAGGTAGGTGTCGGCCTCGCCGGGCGTGGTCACGCCGGCCGGCGTCGCGATCGCCTTGCTGGCGGTGTCCATACGCCTGGGCGAGGCGAGGTCGACGGCCTTCCCGCCGCTGCACGCATGGTTGGTCAGGCGCACCTGGTAGCCGGACTGGCGGAGCGCGGCGGCGTACTTCTCACCCCAGTTGACCTGGCTGCGCCGACAGCCGTCGGGGCCGTAGGTCTGCTCGGCGCCCTGGTCGTCGGTCGCGCCGTTGCCGGCCGAGTAGGAGTCGCCGAGGACGAGGACGTCGAGGGCGTCGAGGGCTGCCGCGGCCGGGGCGGGTGTCGCGCTGTCCTGCGGCGCCGCGACGGCCGCGCCGCCCACGCCGAGGAGGCCCGCGGCCAGCGATGCGACGGCCAGGTGGAGCGCGAGCCGACCCGGACGAGCTCCCCAGAACATGGGGCGACGCTACGGGGTCACTGGAAGTCGCGTGACGAAGCCCGGGCCTGAAGGACCGCTCCGGCGCCGGGGACGACGACGTCGATGCCGTCGAGCTTGTCGGCGAGGAGGTTGGTGGCGCCCTCCTTGCGTTCGAGGATGCCGCGGATGACGACGGCGACGCTGTTGCGGGCGGCCTGGCGGTGGGCGCGCATGACGCCGATGGAGCAGACGACGTTGAGCATGCCGGTCTCGTCCTCGAGGTTGAGGAAGGTGACGCCCTGGGCGGTGCCGGGGCGCTGGCGGTGGGTGATCAGGCCGGCGACGTGGACGCGGCGGTTCGGCTCGGAGTGCTGGAGGTCGCCGACGGACTTGATGCCGGCCCTGGTGAGCTCGGCGCGGAGGTGCTCGACGGGGTGCTTCTCGGGCGAGATGCGGGTCGCCCAGAGGTCGGCGAGGGTGAGCTCGATGTCGGTCATGCCGGGCAGGGGCGGTGGGGCGGGGTTGGGGGTGGAGCCGGCCAATTGATCCTGGCGCTCGGCGGAGCCGGCGACCCAGAGGGCCTGGCGGCGGTCGAGGCCGAGAGAGTCAAAGGCGCCGGCGGTGGCGAGGGCCTCGAGCTGGGCCGAGGTGAGGGCGGCGCGGCGCGAAAGATCCGTGACGTCGGCGAACGGGGCGTCGGTGCGGGCGGCCACGATGCGCTCGGCGACGTCGAGGCCGATGCCGCGGACCGAGTCGAGGCCGAGGCGGACGGCGTGGTGGCCGTCGCGGCGGTGGGTGAGGGTCGGGTCCGAAGTATCAGCGGACCACTCGGTGCGCTCGAAGTGCGGCTGGAGGCAGGCGTCGAGGCCGGTGGCGCCGGCAGCCGAGCCGTCGCCGACCGAGCTCGAGGTCGGCCTTCGCCTGCGAGAGGAGCAGGTCGGGGCGGCGTACGTCGACCCCGTGGCGGCGCGCGTCGTGCACGAGCGACTGCGGTGAGTAGAAGCCCATCGGCTGGTTGCGGAGCAGCCCGGCCAGGAAGGCCGCGGGGTAGTGCAGCTTGAACCAGGACGACGCGTAGACGAGCAGGGAGAAGGAGAGGGCGTGGGACTCGGCGAAGCCGAAGTTGGCGAAGGACAGGATCTTGACGTAGATGCCGTCGGCGACGTCGCCCACGAGCCCGCGGCGGGCCATGCCGGCGTAGAGCTTCTGCTTGATGCTCTCGATCCGCTCCACGCCGCGCTTGGAGCCCATGGCGCGGCGCAGGAGATCGGCGTCGTCGCGCGAGCAGTCGCCCAGGGCGACGGCCATGGCCATCAGCTGCTCCTGGAAGAGGGGTACGCCGCGGGTCCGCTCGAGCACGGGGACCAGGTCGGGGTGCTCGTAGGTGACCTGCTCGACGCCGGTGGCGCGGCGTACGTAGGGGTGCACCGCGCCGCCCTGGATCGGGCCCGGCCGGATCAGCGCGATCTCGATGGCCAGGTCGTAGAACTCGCGCGGCCGCAGCCGCGGCAGGGTGCCGATCTGGGCGCGGCTCTCGACCTGGAAGACGCCGACCGAGTCGGCGCGGCAGAGCATGTCGTAGACCCCGGGCTCCTCCTTGGGCATCGTCGCGAGGTCCCACGACTCCCCCGTGTGCTCGGCGGCCAGCTTCATCATGTGGTCGAGCGCGCCGAGCATGCCCAGGCCGAGCAGGTCGAACTTCACCAGCCCCATCGACTCGCAGGCGTCCTTGTCCCACTGCAGGACGGTGCGTTTCTCCATCCGGCCCCGCTCGATCGGGCACACCTCGCCGATCGGCCGCTCGGTGAGCACCATGCCGCCGGAGTGGATGCCGAGGTGGCGCGGCGCACCCATCAGCTGCTCGGCCAGGGCGACGACGGGGGCGGGCACGTCGTGGGCAGCAGGGTCACCGGCGTCGCCGGTCACGACGCCGTGCCACCCGTCGATCTGCTTGGACCACGCGTCCTGCTGCCCCTGGGAGTGGCCCAGCGCCTTGGCCGCGTCGCGGACCGCCATCCGCGGCCGGTAGGTGATCACGTTGGCCACCTGCGCCGCGTTGTGGCGACCGTAGGTGTCGTAGACCCACTGGATGACCTCCTCGCGGCGGTCGGAGTCGAAGTCGACGTCGATGTCGGGCTCCTCGTCGCGGTGCGCGGAGATGAACCGCTCGAAGGGCAGCCGGTAGAAGACCGCGTCGACGGCGGTGATGCCGAGCGCGTAGCAGATCGCCGAGCTGGCCGCCGAGCCCCGGCCCTGGCAGAGGATCCCCCGGCCGCGGGCGAAGTCGACGATGTCGTGGACGATGACGAAGTAGCCGGAGAAGTCCTTCTCCGCCACCACGCGCAGCTCGTGCTCGATCCGCTCGCGGGCGACCTCGGCGTGCGGCAGTCCGGCGTACCGCTCCTCGAAGCCGCGCCACACCAGCTCCCGCAGCCACGAGTCCGCGGTGTGCTCCTCGGGGATGCGGTGCTTGGGCAGCCGCGGCGAGGCCTTGCGCAGGTCGAAGGCGAGCTCGTCGGCGAGCTCGACGCTGCGCGGGACGGCGTCGGGCCAGCGGCGCAGCGCCGCGGCGACCTCGGCGCCGCTGCGCAGGTGGGCGACGCCGGACAGGTCGAGCCAGCCGTCCATGTCGGCGAGGCTGCGCCGGGCGCGTACGGCGGCCATCGCCGACGCCAGCCGCGCCGACTCAGGCGTGGCGTGGTGGACGTTGCCGGCGGCGACGACGGGCAGGCCGTGGTCGGCGGCCAGCCCGGCGAGCAGCACGTTGGTCTCGTCGGCCGCCGGGTGCGGGCTGGGCGAGAGCTCGACCGCCACGTGGTCGATCCCGAACAGGCGGGTCAGCCGGTCGAGCTCCTCGCTCGCCGCGGCCGGACCGCCGGTGGCGAGGGCCGAGCGCACCGTCCCCTTGCGGCAGCCGGTCAGCACCAGCCAGTGCCCGCGACCCCGCTCGGCCAGCTCGGCCAGGTCGTAGACCGGGCGGCCCTTCTCGTCGCCCCGCAGGTGCGCGTCGGTCATGGCCGCGGCGAGCCGGTGGTAGCCCTCGACCCCGCGCGCCAGGACCAGGAGGTGGCCGCCCTCCGGGTCGGGTACGCCGTTCTGCGGCCCGCTGAGCCCCAGCGAGAGCTCGGCGCCGTAGATCGTGCGCAGCCCGGCGGTCGGGTAGGCCGCCGCGGCCTCGGCCAGCATCGGTGCGCCGTAGAAGCCGTCGTGGTCGGTGAGGGCCAGGCCGTGCAGCCCCAGCCGGATCGCCTCCTCCACCAGCTGGGCCGGCGACGACGCGCCGTCGAGGAAGCTGAAGTGGCTGTGGCAGTGCAGCTCGGCGTACGGCGTGTGGCCGGCCTCGGGATCGACGGCGACGTCGCGCGGCTGGAGCCGGCCGTGCTTGCGCCGCGAGACCGGCGCGTCGTCGGCGCCCGGCAGTCCGGAGAGCCGGCGCTCCAGCTCCTTCCAGGACATCGCGGGGTTGTTCCAGCCCATCAGTCCCAACCCCTAGTCATAGCCGGCTTCCACGCGCCAGCCGCCCGGGCCGCAGACCAGCAGCCACGCCCGCCCGTCGGCGGCCACCACCTGGAACCGTGAGGAGCGGCCCTCTCCCCCGGACCACCAGGCCTCGTCCACCGGCCAGGGTCCGGCCCAGGCGGCCACCGGCTGCCAGCCGCCTCCGTCGACTCCAGGGAGCAGGAGGCGGGTCGGCTCGCCGCTCACCACGCCGCGCTCGGTCACGACCACGGCCCGGCCGGCGGGGTCGCGGACCTCCGCGGCCAGCGGTTCGGCGAACACCCGCGACGGCGCCGGCCCCGGCAGCTGGCCCGGCCAGGGCCGATCGAGCGGCCGCAGCCCGGTCGGGCGCTCGCCCCACGCCACCGCGGCCTGCCGGTCGGCCGGGCCGCGTCCGCCCTGGAGCACCGGCCGGGTCACGGCGTCGAAGCCCACCATCGCCTGCACCCGCGCCACGCCGCGCTCCACCAGCTCCTCGCCGGAGCCGCCCCACAGCCCCTGGGTGTGCGCCGCCGCCGGCTCGACGACCTCGGGCACGAACCGCACCCGCTCGACCGGCGCCCGCACCGCGCCGGCGTCCTGCCGCGAGCGCAGCGCGCCACCGGCCTGGAGCTGCCAGTGCACCCGGTCGACGAGGTCGCGTGCGGAGAAGAACTGCGGGTGCAGCCAGGTGCGCGCCGAGGCGACCGCCCCGTCGTGCTCCGCCTCGACCCGGACGCCGGTGGCCACGAGCTGCCGCGAGGCCAGGTCGGCGATCAGCCGCTCGGCCGTCGTACGGACGCTGAAGCAGATCGCCTCCACCGAGTCGAGCGGCGGCTCGAAGCTGACCTCGGCGGCCAGGTCCGGCGGCGGGGTGCGCGGGGCGACGAGGGTCGGCGCCTCCCCACGGGCCCGGCGCCACACCCGGGATCCGTAGGCACCGAAGCGGTGCTGGACGGCGTCGGCGGGCAGGGCCGCGAGGTCGCCGAGGGTGCGCAGCCCGAGCCGGCGCAGCAGGCTGACCATCTCGCGCCCCTCCGCGCCGTCGGCCTCGAGCACCTCGACCAGCAGGTCGTGGAGGTAGGCCGCGGAGCCGCCCTCGGGGACCAGCTCGCACTCCTGCACCCGGGCCCGCCGCGCGGCCTGCTCGGCGGTGAACAGGTCGTCGGCGACCCCGAGCCGGCAGTCCCACACGCCCGCGTCGACCAGGGTCTCGGCCATGACCGCGGCCGCGTTGGCCTCGCCGCCGAAGTAGCGCGCCGGGCGCGCGCACCGCCAGCAGCCCCGGTCGCAGGGCCGCGACGCCGGGCCGCAGCGCCTCGACCGTCTCGAGCACCGGCTCGAAGCAGCGGGCGTCGCGGTCGGGGTTGGCCTCGAGGAGCACCAGCTCGGGGCAGCGTGCCTGGGCGTCCCGGCGCCGCTGCCCGCGCCGGACCCCCTCCGCGCGCGCCGGCCCGTTGCAGACCTCCACCACGTTGGCGGCCAGCACGGCGGCGGGCTCGGTGGCGGGCCGCTCCGCCTCGCGCAGCGCCGCGACGACCGACCAGTCCGGGCACCAGACGACCAGCACTCTCATGCCCCCGACGCCCGCCAGACTCGCTCGACGGGCGAGGCCGCCGGCGCCACCAGCTCCACCGGCGCCGCCTCCCCGGGGAAGGCGAGGTCGGCGCGGACCGGCGGAGCGCTGCCCCGGCGTACGGCGACCCGGACCTGTCGCGACCGGAGACGACCGTGTCCGCGGTCGGGACCGGTCCAGCGTGCGTCCTCGAGGCTGAGCCGCGCCTCGCAGCGCGGCCAGTCGCCCCACACCACCAGCACCGAGGAGCGCTTGCGCAGCCGGGCGTCGAGGACGCTCGCGGACTTGGCGTCGACCCTGGCCGGAGGCCGGAGCACCAGCACGCCCATCACGTCGACCAGGGCCGCGGCGACCTCCAGCCAGTGCTCGCCGGGATCGGGCACCAGCACGGTGCGGGCCAGGTCGATGCCGAGCTCGGCCGCGGCGACGGCGCCGAAGTCGGGCCACCCCGCGAACCCCACCCACTGACCCGACTGCGAGGCGCCCGCCACCAGGGCGAGGGCCAGGGAGGCGGAGTCGACGGCGTAGCTGCCGCCCGAGCGCAGCGTGACCAGCCCGGACAGCGCGGGCAGCACCGGCACCGGGAGGCGGGCCGGCCCGCCCTCCATCGAGGCGACCCGGGCGCGCAGCTGGTCGAGGACCGGCCGGGCCGGGTCCAGGGCCACCGCTGCACTCATCGGACCATGATCGAACATGTGTTCGAACAGGTCAAGCCTGTCGTCGCCGACGTACGCCTCGCCGCAACTTCTCCGCGACGAAGCTCGTGTCAATCCCTCGTCGGGGCCCTTTGCCCGGCCGCCTGATGCCTCTACGGTCTCGACCATGACGCTGTCTATGAGGATCCGACGGACGCTGGTCGCGGCCGGTGCGACCGCTGCGGTGCTGGTGCCGGTCGGCCTCCTGCCCGAGGCGGCGCACGCCGCTCAGCCCGGCGTCGACATCATCAAGAACGAGTCCGTGGTGGTGACGTTCGACCAGGCGAGGTGCAAGGTCGGGAAGAAGCACGGCAAGACGCAGTTCAAGGCGGTCAGCAAGAGTCACGGGTGGAAGCTCGACGTGCGGCTGAACGACTTCAAGGGCTACAGCCAGTACGCGATCCAGTACGGCATGGGCGTCAACAACTTCTGGCTGACCAGTCCGGGCGGCACGTCGTACACGAACATCTACGCGCCCGACTTCCCCATGCCGCCGTTCGGCGGCGCGGCGGCGTTCCCTGGCGGGAAGAAGTCGGTGCTGGGGCTCGGGTTCATCGCGGCCTTCAGTGCCGTGGGTGCGGCCGACGGATCCGACGGGGTGACCGTCGGGGGCCGGCTGACGTGCAAGTACCGGAAGCGCTGAGCTACCGCTTCGCCTTCTTCACGAATCGTCCGTAGTCACTTCGGGCTGATCAGCGGCGGAAGATGGCGCGGAAGATCATCCGGATGATGAAGAAGATGATCGCGCGGGCGCCCCACGAGACGGCCATCTGACCGACGCCCTTCGCGACGGTCTGGGCCGAGAGCGGGGCGGAGACGGTGGCGGGGTCGACCGAGTCCACCGCGCCGCCGTACGGGACGTTCGGCACCGGAGGGACGGACGAGGTGGGGAGGCCGGTCGGAGGCGGTGGGTCGGCCGGGTTGGTGGTCACGGGAGAAGTGTGCAGGAACCGAAGCCGTCAGCGCTTGGAGAGCAGTGACTCAGCCACCGACGCCACCGACAGACAGAGAGACCCCCGGCCAGCAGGGCTGGCCGGGGGTCTCCCGTGGGGGGCTTGCTGTGTGACTAGTGCTGGGTCTTGACCTTGATCGGCTTGCGGACGACGACGCGCACCGTGCCGACGCGGACGACCGTCTTCAGCCAGACCTTCTTGGCCTTGGAGTAGGACTGGACGTAGGCGGGCTTGATGCGGATCTTGAGGGTCCGCTCCTTGCCTGCCTTGATCTTGGTGATCTTGCGGGCCGTGGCGGGCTTGGAGAACTTGCCCTTCTGCAGCCCCTGGTACTGCATCTGGCAGGCCTTGGGCGCCGCCGCCGGCGGGCACTTGACGTGGACCAGCAGGAAGCGGCCGTCGACCTTCACCGACGACGGGAGGATGTAGTTCTTGACCAGCTTGCGCAGGTGCTTGATGTTGGTGATGCTCGAGCCGCCGTTGCCGCCGCCGCCCTCGGTCGCAGCGGTGGTGAGCCGGACGTTGTCGTAGCCGACCTCACCGATCGCGACCACGGTGACGACCGCGTGGTAGGTCGTGGTGATCTGGATCCGGTAGTTGTGACCGATCTTGACCAGGTTCGGGTTCACCGAGGCGGACGGGATGGCGGTCCAGCCGGCGTCCTTCGTGATGAGCGTCGCGGGAACGACGCTGATCCGGTTGCCGTTGGCCTGGTCGACGAGGTCGACGCTGTAGTTCGCGTCGTTGAAGCCGGACAGGTCGAGGAGTGCGCCGAGCGCGCCCTGGATGTTCATGTCGAACGTCACGCTGCCGGGCGTCTTGCCCTTCAGGCCGTCATAGGTGAACGACGGGCTGCTCCACCGGCCGACCGAGGTGCCGGCGAGGGTCTCGGCGAGGGACACGAACTGGGTGCGGACGTAGCCGTTGCCGTCCGCGCCACCGGCCGAGTAGGTGTTGGCGACCGCCGGGCAGACGAGGCTCGGCAGGCAGAGGCCGGAGTACTCGGCCGTGCCGGCCCAGCCGCCCTGGCTCCCGGAGAAGTCCTGGTTGACGGCGTCGGAGACGTAGGTCTCGGCCTGGGCCGTCGGCACCGGCATGGCGAAGAGGAGCGCTGAGGCCGCTACGGCCCCGAGCAGATTGCGGAGTTTCATTGGGGGATCTCCCTGGTGGGGGTTGGGGGAACGGACCATCAGGTCCTGCTTGGCTAACCCACCGGTCCCAGAAACGTCACTTGTCACATCAGCCGCACTGGTCCAGTTGAAAAAGCTAGTGTCCTTTCAGTGATTCGCTCGTTAGTGGCCTCGCTGACCGGCCTCCTCGCCGCTCTGCTGCTCCCCCTCGGCGTGGTGTCCGTGTGGACCCACGAGATCGTGAGCGACACCGACAGGTACGTCGAGACGGTGACCCCGCTGGCCGACGACGACGTCGTCCGGGCCGCCGCGGTCGAGGAGCTCGAGCGCGAGGCGCTGCAGCTGGCCGCCACGAGCGGACCGCTCCCGGACGGCACGGACGCGCTCGTCCACCTGGTCGTGCAGCAGGTGGTGGCCAGCCCGACGTTCCGTACGGCGTGGGCGCAGGCCAACCGCGCGGCACACGAGCAGCTCGTCGCAGTGCTCGAGGACCGGCGGGGCGCCCGGCTCGACTCCGAGGGTCGGGTGAGCATCGACCTCGGCACCGTCTTCAGCGCCATCGCGCAGGACCTCGCCGACCAGGGGCTCGTCGACCCCGCCGCGGCGGCCGACATCGACGCGTCGTTCGCGGTGATGGACGGCGACCAGCTGACCAGGGCGCAGCGCGCCTACGACACCCTCGACACGCTCGGGCTCCGGCTGCCGCTGGCGTGGGCCGCCCTGGTCGTGCTGACCCTGCTGCTGGCCCGCCGCCGGCTCGCCACGGCCGCGAGGCTGGCGGTGGCGTCACTCGTGACGCTGGGGCTGCTCGCGCTGGTGCTGCTCTTCGCCCGCGACGCGCTCACCGTGGACCTCCCCCAGCGCGAGGTCGCCCTGGCGGTGTGGGACGTGGTCGTCGCGAGCCTGTGGCGCGCGGTCGAGGTCGGCGCGGTCGCCCTGGCGGTGGTCGCGCTGGCCGGCGTCGGGCTGGCCGCCGTGCTCGGACGCCGAGCAGCAGCGCCGCCCGGGACGGACCCGGACGGCGTGCTGGAGTGGGGCTAGCTCGCCTTCGAGCGAAGCGCCGTCACGTTGGTGACAGGCGCATCGACACGCTGCGGCAGCCGCACGATGTGGATGCGAGGCGACGACCCATGGGACGCCACCGTGCGATCCACCTTGGCCGGTACGGGATGAGCCGTACGCGGTTTCCCCCCAAGCAACAACGTCCCCACCTGGTCTTTCGGTCGAGCTCGGGCCCCCACGACCCACGCTCCGTGCCCTGAAGCATGCCCGCAGAGGCTCGCGTTGGCAAGGACGACACCCGTGGAATCGGTGGGAACCGAGCTCGCGATCAGATGATCTCCGCCGTCCGGAAGGACCGCACCTACTGAGACCGCAGGTTTTCCAGTCCTCGGGCCGCGGCCGTCACAGGCGGGCCAGGTCGACGACTGGTCGGCCGGCATGGCCCACGTGAGGGTTCCGTCAAGGCCATGGCGTCGACCGTCAGGAAACCATCAAGACCCGGTCTGACCAGCACAAACTGACCGAACGATGGATGCATGACCGATGTCGTCTACCTCCTGATCACCACCGCGGCGTTCGCCGGGCTCGCGCTGCTCGTCGGCGTTCTGGACCGCTGAGCCGTGCGCGCCCTTCCGTACGCCGGAGGCCAGGTCGGCGCCCTCGTGGTGCTGCTGGTCCTGACCGTTCCGCTGCTCGCTCGCCATCTCGCAACGGTCTACACCAGTGGGCGACATCTGGCGGTCGAGCGGGCGGCGTACCGCCTGCTGCGCGTCCACCCCGACGCCGACCAGCACTGGCGCAGCTACGCCATGTCGGTGCTCGGCTGCAGCCTGGTCGGCGTCCTGGCGCTGTTCGGCCTCGGCCGGCTCCAGCCGCACCTGCCCCTCTCGCTCGGCTTCCCTGCCCTCCCGACCGAGGGCGCGTGGAACACCGCGATCAGCTTCGTGACCAACACCAATTGGCAGTGGTACTCCGGCGAGGCCGCGGTCGGCCACCTCATGCAGATGTCCGGGCTGACCGTCCAGAACTTCGTGAGCGCGGCGGTCGGCATGTCCGTCGCGGCGGCGTTCGCACGCGGTCTCGCTCGCGCCGACGGAGATGACGGGAGCGACGGCAGGGTCGGCAACTTCTTCGCAGACGTGGTCCGCACGGTGGTGCGGGTGCTGCTGCCGATCTCGCTGGTGGCCGCCTGCCTGCTGGTCGTGCTCGGTGTCGTGCAGAACTTCGCCGGTCACACCGTGATGCACACGCTCACCAGCGCCAGCCAGCCCCTGGTCGGTGGCCCGGTCGCCAGTCAGGAGGCCATCAAGGAGCTCGGCACCAACGGCGGCGGCTTCTACAACGCCAACTCCGCGCATCCATTCGAGAACCCGACGCCGTTCACCAACCTGCTCGAGATCTACCTGCTCCTCGTCATCCCCTTCGCGATGGCGTGGGCCTTCGGCCTGATCGTCAAGGACCGTCGCCAGGGCTTCGCGGTCGGCGGTGTGATGGCGCTGCTGCTGTCGATCTCGATCGGGCTTCTCACCTGGGCCGAGCTGGCCGGGCCGGGCGCGGCGCCGGCCGCCGCGGGCGGGGCGATGGAGGGCAAGGAGACCCGCTTCGGCGAGGCCGCCTCCGCGCTGTTCGGTGCCGCGACGACGGGTACGTCGACCGGCGCGGTCAACTCGATGCACGACTCGTTCACCGCGCCCGGCGGTGGAGTCGCCATGTTCAACATGATGCTGGGCGAGATCGCGCCGGGCGGGACGGGCTCGGGCCTCTACGGCATGTTGATGCTGGCGGTCGTCACGGTCTTCCTGAGCGGGCTGATGGTGGGCCGGACGCCGGAGTACCTCGGCAAGAAGGTCGGCCAGCGCGAGATCGTCCTGGTGGCGCTGTACGTGCTCGTGACCCCGGTCCTGCTCCTGGTCGGTGTCGCCGCGGCGGTGACCTTCGACGACGGCCCGGTCGGCATCCTGAACGGGGGGCCGCACGGCTTCTCCGAGATGCTCTACGCCGTCACGTCGGCCGCCAACAACAACGGCTCGGCGTTCGCCGGCATCACCACCGGCACGCCGTTCTGGAACACCCTGCTCGGGCTCGAGATGCTGCTCGGCCGGTTCCTGCCGATGATCTTCGTGCTGGCCCTGGCCGGCCGGTTCGCCTCCGCCAAGCGACTGCCCGCCAGTGCCGGGACCCTCCCGACGCACCGGCCGCTGTTCGGCGTCCTCCTCACCGGCGTCGCCCTCGTCGTCGTCGGCCTCACCTACGTGCCCGTGCTGCTGCTCGGGCCGGTCGTGGAGTCCCTCTCGTGATGGTCAACCTGGACCGCGACGTCCTCGTCGGCGCCCTGCGCAAGCTCGACCCGCGCCAGCTGGTCGGCACCCCGGTGATGCTGGTCGTGGAGATTGGCGCGGCGACCACCACGGTCCTCTCCGTCGCCGACCCGAGCACCATGGGCTGGCTGGTCACGGTGTGGCTGTGGCTGACCGTGCTGTTCGGCACCCTGGCCGAGTCGGTGGCCGAGGGCCGCGGCAAGGCGCAGGCCGCCAGCCTCCGCGCGCTGCAGCAGGAGACGACCGCGCGGCGGCGTACTCCCCCGGGCCAGGTCGAGGAGGTGCCCAGCAGTGCTCTGCGCCGGGGCGACGTGGTGGTCGTGGCCGCCGGTGAGCGGATCCCCGGCGACGGCGAGGTCATCGAGGGGGTCGCGTCGGTCGACGAGTCGGCCGTCACCGGCGAGTCCGCACCGGTGATCCGCGAGTCCGGCGGCGACCGCAGCGCGGTCACCGGCGGGACGACGGTGCTCTCCGACCGCATCGTCGTCCGCATCACGAGCGACCCCGGCCAGTCGTTCGTGGACCGGATGATCGCGCTCGTCGAGGGCTCGGAGCGCCAGCGCACCCCCAACGAGGTCGCGCTCAACGTGCTGCTGACCGCGCTCACCGTCGTGTTCGTGGTCGTGTGCGCGACGCTGTGGCCGGTCGCCGACTACAACGGCGCCAGGCAGCCAGTGCTCGTGCTGGTCGCGCTGCTGGTCTGCCTGATCCCCACCACGATCGGGGCGCTGCTGTCCGCGATCGGCATCGCCGGCATGGACCGGCTGGTCCGCCGCAACGTGCTGGCCATGTCCGGCCGCGCGGTCGAGGCCGCGGGCGACGTCGACGTCCTGCTCCTCGACAAGACCGGCACCATCACCCTCGGCAACCGGCGCGCCACTGAGCTGCTCCCCCTTGACGGCGTCACCCCGGAGGAGCTCGCAGAGACGGCGCTGCTGTCCTCGCTCGCCGACGAGACGCCCGAGGGTCGCTCGGTCGTGGAGCTGGTCGGTGGTCGGCGCGACATCCCAGCGGACGCCGAGCTCGTGGCGTTCTCCGCGACCACCCGGATGAGCGGGCTCGACCTGCCCGATCGATCCATCCGCAAGGGCGCGGCGTCCGCGATCACTGCGTGGGTCGGCCGGTCTGACCCCGCGCTGGACTCGATCGTCGAGCGGGTGAGCAGCGCAGGAGCCACGCCCCTGGTGGTGGCGGAGCGCGACCGGCTCCTGGGTGTCATCCACCTGAAGGACGTCGTGAAGCCCGGGCTCCGCTCGCGCTTCGACGAGCTGCGGCTCATGGGCATCCGCACCGTGATGATCACCGGCGACAACGCCGTCACTGCCAAGGCGATCGCGAGCGAGGCGGGGGTCGACGACTTCCTGGCCGAGGCGACCCCGGAGGACAAGCTGGCGCTCATCCGCCAGCAGCAGGAGGGCGGTCGCCTGGTCGCGATGTGCGGCGACGGCACCAACGACGCACCAGCGCTGGCCCAAGCCGACGTCGGCGTCGCAATGAACACGGGGACCGTCGCGGCCAAGGAGGCAGGCAACATGGTCGACCTCGACTCCGACCCGACGAAGCTGATCGACATCGTCGAGATCGGCAAGCAGCTGCTCATCACCCGTGGCGCGCTCACGACGTTCTCGGTGGCGAACGACGTCGCGAAGTACTTCGCGATCCTGCCGGCCATGTTCGTCGTGGCCTTCCCGGACCTCGGCGTGCTCAACGTGCTGCGGCTCGGCTCGCCGGAGTCGGCGATCGTCAGCGCGATCGTCTTCAACGCGCTGATCATCGTGGCCCTGATCCCCCTCGCGCTGCGCGGAGTCCGCTACCGGCCGTCGTCGGCCGCCGTCCTCCTCCGGCGCAACCTGCTGGTGTACGGCGTCGGCGGGCTGGTGGCGCCGTTCGTCGGCATCAAGCTGGTCGACCTCGTGGTCTCGCTGATCCCGGGGCTCTGATGGCGGCCGCATCGCTGGTTGGACAGCTCGCGCTGGACCCGGGTCGGGACCCAGCACCAGGTCGTGAGGTTTCGAGACGGGTGCCGAACGTCCTCCCCAGCCTCCGGACAAGCGAGACCGCAAGGGAGAAGTCATGAAGGACCTCTACGCACTGTTCCGACAGAGCCTGGCCGGGTTGCGGCTGCTGGTCGCGGCCACCGTCCTGCTGGGCGTGGCCTATCCCCTCGTCGTCTACGGGTTCGGGCAGGTCGCCGCGCCGTGGGAGGCGCGGGGGTCGCTGGTCACCGCCGACGGCAGCCACACGACCGACCCGGCGGAGGCGGTCGGGTCTGAGCTCATCGGCCAGCTCGTCGACGATCCCGGCCTGTTCCAGCCGAGACCGTCCGCTGCGGGAGACGGCTACGACACGCTCTCGTCCTCGGGCTCCAACCTCGGGCCGGAGGAGCCCGCCCTCATCACGGCGATCGAGGACCGCACGGCCGAGGTCGCGGATCGCGAGGGCGTGGCCGAGAGCGACGTACCTCCCGACGCGGTCACGGCGTCCGGCTCCGGGCTCGACCCCGATATCTCGGTCGAGTACGCCGAGCTGCAGGTGCCGCGGGTGGCCGAGGCCCACGGGCTCAGCGAGGACGAGGTCCGCCAGCTCGTCGACGACAACACCTCGGGCCGGACCTGGGGCGTGCTCGGCGAGCCGCACGTGAACGTGCTGATGCTCAACATCGCCGTCCGGCAGGCAGCCCGGACCGGTTGAGGAACACAATGGGCGATGTGAAGCCCGGTCGTCTGATCGTCTACCTCGGATCGGCGCCGGGGGTCGGCAAGACCTACGCCGCGCTCGGCGAGGCGCGCCGGCGTCTGGCTCGCGGCACAGACGTGGTGGTCGGGTTCGTCGAGACCCACGACCGCGAGCAGACCGCCGCTCAGCTCGAGGGGCTCGAGGTGGTGCCCCGCGCGACGGTCGACCACCGGGGCGCGAGGTTCACCGAGCTGGACGTCGACGCGGTGCTGGCCCGTCGGCCCGCGGTGGCCTTCGTCGACGAGCTGGCGCACACGAACGTGCCCGGCAGCCGGCATGCGAAGCGGACCCAGGACGTCGCGGAGCTGCTGGCCGCCGGCATCGACGTCATCACCACGGTCAACATCCAGCACCTCGAGTCGCTCAACGACGAGGTCGAGCGGATCACGGGCGTGCGTCAGCAGGAGACCGTCGCCGACGACGTGGTCAGGATGGCCGACCAGATCCAGCTGGTCGACATGTCCCCCGAGGCGCTGCGCCGGCGGATGGCGCACGGCAACATCTACAAGCCCGAGATGGTCGACGCCTCACTGACGTCGTACTTCCGGGTCGGCAACCTCACGGCGCTCCGCGAGCTGGCGCTGCTCTGGCTGGCCGACCGGGTCGACGACCAGCTCGACGACTACCGGCGCGCGCACCGCATCCAGGAGACCTGGCCGGCCAAGGAGCGGATCGTCGTCGCGGTCACCGGCGGCCCCGAGAGCGAGACCCTGATCAGGCGCGGCGCCCGGCTCGCCCAGCGGGCGGCCGGCGCCGAGCTCCTGGCCGTGCACGTGCTCGCCACCGACGGCCTCCGCCACGGCGACGAGCGCCGCATCGACCGGGCGCAGGAGCTGGTCGCGTCGGTCGGCGGCACCTTCCACTCCGTGGTCGGCGAGGACGTGTCGGCCGCGGTGGTCGACTTCGCGGCCGGGAGCAACGCCACGATGATCGTCGTGGGCGTCTCCCGGCACGGGCGGCTGCGCCGCCTCTTCACCGGCACGACGGGCGACCGGATCGCCTCGCTCGCGGGCTCGATCGACGTCCATCTCGTCACCCACGACCACGTCGCCCGCCGCGCGCTACGACGGCCGGTGCTCTCACCGCTCTCGACCGGCCGCCAGGTCAGCGGCTGGCTCGGCGCGCCGGCGCTCCCGATGCTGCTCACCTGGGTGCTCCACGGCTTCGCCGACACCGACCAGCTCCCGCTCGCGATGCTCACCCTGCTCGCCTCCGCCGTCGCCGTCGCCCTGGTCGGCGGGCTGCTGCCCGCGCTCCTGGCGGCGGTCGTCGGCTTCCTGGCGCTCAACTACTTCTTCACCCCGCCGGTCGGCACGCTCACGGTCTCGGAGCCCAAGAACCTGCTGGCACTCGTGGTCTTCGTGGCCGTGGCCGCTGCCGTCGCCACGGTCGTGAACCTGGCGTCCCGCCGCGCGGCCGACGCGCTGCGCGCCCGCACCGAGGCGGCCACCATGAGCGGGCTGTCGAGGTCGGTGCTGACCGGCCAGGACACCGCCGAGGCCATCGTCGACCGGCTCCGCGAGACCTTCGGCCAGGACGCCGTGTCGCTGCTGGAGCAGGGTCCGTCGGGCTGGACCGCGCTGGCCTCCTCGGGTGCCCCCTGCGCGGCGACTCCCGACGAGGGCGACTCACGGGTGCGGGTCGACGACGCCCACGTGCTGGCGCTCTGCGGCGAGCCGCTGCGGGCCAGCGACCAGCGGGTGCTGGAGGCGTTCGCGGTGCAGACCGGGCTGGTGCTGGAGTACCGCCGCCTCCGCGAGCGCGACGAGCAGGCCGCCAACCTCGAGCGCGCCGAGGCCACCTCGACCGCGCTCCTCCGGGCGGTGTCGCACGACCTCCGGACGCCGCTGGCCACCATGCGTGCCTCCGTCGACGGGCTGCTCGCGCCCGGCGTCTCCGACGACGACCGGCGAGAGCTGGTCAGATCGGTGGGCGACTCGGCCGAGCAGCTGGAGCGGCTCATCGACGACCTGCTCGACCTGTCCCGGCTCCAGAGCGGGCTGATCCACCCGGTGCTGCGCACCCGCAGCCTCGACGAGGTGCTGCCGCTGGCGATCGCGGGGCACGCGCCGGACGCCGTACGCCTCGAGGTCGACGAACCCGCTCCCCAGGTCAGCACCGACGCCGGTCTCCTCGAGCGCGTGGTCGCCAACCTGGTCGGCAACGCCGTCCGGCACGCGCCGGGGTCTCCGGTCCGGGTGCTCGCACACGTGCTGCCCGAGCTGGTGGAGGTGATCGTGGTCGACAGGGGCCCCGGGATCCCTGCGGAGGCACGGGAGCGGATGTTCGAGCCGTTCCAGCGGCTCGACGACACAGGCGCCGGCGGCCTCGGCCTCGGGCTGGCCGTGGCGCGCGGGCTCACCGAGGCTCTCGGCGGCACCCTGTCGGCCGAGGACACCCCCGGCGGCGGGCTGACCATGGTGCTCGCGCTTCCCCGCGTCTTGACCTCGGCCGGTGCCCGGGCGGCAGCCTCGTGAGCGAGGCGGACCCGGCGTACAAGGTGCTCGTCGTCGACGACGAGCCGGCCCTGGCCCGGGCCCTGGCGATCAACCTCCGGGCGCACGGCTGGGAGGTTGTCACCGCAGCCGACGGCCGGTCCGCGCTGGACGCCGCGGCCACCGCCCACCCCGACGTCATCCTCCTCGATCTGGGGCTTCCCGACCTGGACGGCACCGAGGTGATCGCCGGGCTGCGCGGCTGGACCTCGGTGCCGATCGTCGTGCTCTCCGCGCGCCAGCACGGCGAGGACAAGGTCGAGGCGCTCGACCTCGGCGCCGACGACTACGTCACCAAGCCGTTCGCGATGAACGAGCTGATGGCCCGCCTGCGCGCCGCCGTACGTCGAGCAGCGGCGCCGGAGCCGACCGAGACCGAGGTGGTGGCGGGTGACCTGGTCATCGACCTGGCGCGCAAGAAGGTTCGCCGCGACGGGGCCGAGGTGCGGCTCACGCCGACCGAGTGGGCCTTCCTCGAGCTGCTGGCCCGCAATCTCGGCCGGTTGGTGCCGCGCGAGCAGATCCTGCGCGAGGTCTGGGGCACCGGCTACCTGCAGGAGCACCACTACCTGCGGGTCTATGCCGCCCAGCTGCGTCGCAAGCTCGAGGCCGACCCGTCCCGGCCGCGGCACCTGCTCACGACGAGCGGGCTCGGCTACACCCTCGAGCCCTGACCACCGACACGCCTCCGGAGACGCCCGAGCCCCGACCCAGTGGGCCGGGGCTCGGAACGACTCGCGTCAGGTCTCGGGGAGGTTGGGTCAGGCGGCGACGCGGGTGGAGTCGCTCACGGACGCGGCCTTGGCGATCGACGGCTCCGAGAGACGGCGCTCCATCCGGCGTACGCCGCGGGCCCGGCGCCACTCGGTGACGAGCGTGCGCAGCACCCTGATGCCGTCCTGGACGGCGCGGAGGTTGGACTCGCCGAACATCCGCAGCTTCTCGACCGAGGGCACCTCGGTGATGGAGACCTGGGCGGCGGCGAAGCGGCAGTTGATGACCGTCTCGATCTCGAACCCGTCGCCCCACACCATCTTGCCGTTGGTCGGCGCCGGGGCGCTGTGCTCGGGCAGGTCGAGGAGCGGGATCAGGTCGGCCCAGAAGGCGTTGTAGCCGTAGCAGAGGTCGGAGTAGTGGGTCCGGAAGCCGACGTTGAAGATCCCGTTGAGGAACTTGTTGCCGAGGTGGCGGATCGCGGTGATGTCGGCGGAGCCGCCGCCCGCGGTGAACCGCGAGCCCTTGGCGAAGTCGGCGCCGGCCTTCAGCGCCTCGACGAAGCGGACGATCTCCGCCGGGTCGGCCGAGCCGTCGGCGTCGAACATGACGACGATGTCGCCGGTGACGCGTGCGAAGCCCGCGGCCAGCGCGTTGCCCTTGCCCTTGCGGGTCTGGAGCACGGTGACGATCTCGGGCAGGGCCCGGCGGGCCGCCATGACGGTGCCGTCGACCGAGCCGCCGTCGACGAGGATGACCTCGTGGACCTGCGGGAGCTGAGGCAGCACCACCGACAGGTTCAGCGCCTCGTTGAGCGCCGGCACCACGATGCTGATCAGCGGATCCTCGGTGTTCCGTTCCGGACTTCCGAAGTAAGCGCTCATGCTTCTAACCCCCATGTCGTAGCCGACCCCCCACGAGTGCGGCTGCAGGAAGAACCTATGCCCTCCAGGGTGTTTGGAAAACTTCCACAGCGGGGTAACAGGATGACCGTTTTCGCAGGTCAGAGGCTCTTTGCTGGGGTTCGGGAGGGGTCTGGACTGTTGCCGAGTCGTGGAAGGAGTTGACGCGTGTCACCAAGGCTTTACCGCCTTTCGAGACCGCGGTCACACGATCCTCACGCGTAGGGCACAGCGTTCGCCCCGGGTCCGGGTCGCTCCCGGACGTTTGAGAGGATCGCGCCATGGTCGAGCTGAGCCCGCGCGAGCGCGCGATCCTCACCTTCGAGCGTGACTGGTGGAAGTACGCCGACGCCAAGGACGCCGCCGCCCGGGCGCGGCTGGGACTCACACCCGAGGAGTACTACCGGGCGCTCACCGCGATCATCGACCTCCCCGGCGCCCTGGCCCACGACCCGCTCCTGGTCCGCCGGCTGCGCCGACAGCGGCTGACCCGCCAGCGCCGCCGCCAGGCCGGCCGCCGGGCCTAGATCACCCGGAACTCTCCTCCAACTCACCTAGGCCTCACCTAGGCAAACGGCCATCGGCCCCGCGTGCAGGTAGGCCGGACGGATGGTTCGGGTAGTCCGTTCGGGGCATTCTGGTCCCAGAAGGGGTCCTCCCCCTTCCCTGCGGGGCGAATGCTCTCTAACGTTCCCCTTGTTGAACCGCTGGTGACCCGAGACTCCAGCGGTTCAACTCATTTCCAGACAGTTCTCGTCGTGGACCCGGTCCACGCTCAGCACGGCGTGAGCAGCTCCGCCGGCAGCCACTCCTCGACGACCAGCCAGCCGCCGTTCGCCTCGAACGGCCGCAGCCGCGCGGCGTAGGTCACCCGGCCCTCCCAGCGCCCCGCGACCTGGCGCCACTCCATGAGCAGTCCGGGCCGCTTGACGCCCTCGGCGTCGACGGCCCCGGACACCCAGCAGTGCCGGGCCGGACAGTCGGCGCCGACAGGTTCGGGGGCCGCGGGCTGGTCGCCGCGGACCCGCTGAGCCAGCGGCACGCCGCTCCCCCGCTTGCCCCAGCCGCCACCCATGCCGCCCGCCATGCTGCATGGTGACACAGATTCGAACAGGTGTTCGACCCTCCGTCGGGTGGGGTGGGCTACTCGTCGTCGGTGGAGAGCTCCTCGTCGTGGGTGCCGGGGCGGGGCGCCCAGGGCAGCTCCTTGCCCGGGCGTACGACGACGAGCCGGTCGCCGCGGGCGAGCTGGGTCACCACGGGGTCGAAGTAGCGGTAGACCTTCTCGTCGCGCACGACCGCGATGACCTGGTCGGGGAGCTGCTGCGGCTGCTTGCCGACCTCGGTGACCAGCAGGTCGCGCTCGGCGACCTCGAGCCCCTCGCCGTAGGTCAGCAGGTCCTCCATCACCGAACCGAGGGTCGGGGACAGCGACGAGACGCCGAGCAGCCGGCCGACCGCGTCGGAGGAGGTGATGACCGAGTTGGCGCCGGACTGCTTCATCAGCGGCGCGTTCTCGTGCTCGCGGGCCGAGGAGACGATGTAGACGTCGGGGTTGAGCTGGCGCACGGTGAGGATCGCCAGCACGTTGGAGTCGTCGCGGTTGGTCGTGATGATCACCTGGTCGGCCTCGGCCACACCGGCGCGGCGCAGCACCTCGCGACGGGTGGCGTCACCGCTGACGACCGCCAGGCCGTCGGCGTGGGCGTCGGCCATCGCCGACTGCCCCGGGTCGACGATCACGACGGACTCGCGGTCCTGCCCGCTGCTGACGAGGGTCTCGACGGCACTGCGGCCCTTGGTGCCGTAGCCGACGACGACGACGTGGTGGCCCATGCGCTTCCTCCAGCGTGAGATCCGGAACATCTCCCGGCCCTGCGAGGCGAGAACCTCCAGGGTGGTCCCGATCAGCAGCACCAGGAAGGCGATGCGGGCCGGCGTGATGACGAAGGCGTTGATGAGGCGGGCGCCGTCCTTGTACGGCGCGATGTCGCCGTAGCCGGTCGTGCTCAGCGTGACCGTCGTGTAGTAGATCGAGTCGATCAGGCTGACCGTGCCGGCCGGGTCGTTGTTGTCGCGGTAGGCGTCGCGGTCGAAGTAGACCAGGCAGACGGTGCCGACCAGGATCCCCAGGGCGGCCAGCAGCCGGCGGGTCAGCGCCCACCAGGGCGAGTGCACCCGCTCGGGGAGGGAGATGTTGCCGCGGCCCGAAGCCCCCGGGTCCCACTCCTCGCCGCTCGCCTCTGACACGGCTGGCAACATATCGCCTCGGACAGGCGAGGGCGCGCGCTACGCGCGCACACGGCACGCCCCTGTCCGAGGCGCTATCTCTCACCGACGAAGATCTTGTCGAAGGCGGCGTTCACGGCCGCGCCGATCAGGACGGCGATGGCGACGATGTAGAGCCAGAGCAGGACGGCGATGGGTGCGGCCAGCGGGCCGTAGATCGAGCGCGAGTCGGCGGCGGTGACCGTGAGGATCCAGCGCAGGAGGTAGCTGCCGAAGATCCACGCGACCAGGGAGAAGACCGCGCCCGGGAGGTTGAACCTCCAGCGGGTCCGCACCGGCACCGACACGTGGTAGAGCGTCGCGAGGAAGCAGATGCAGATGACGCCGATCGCCGGCCAGTAGAAGGAGAGCAGGAAGTCGAAGCGGCGCGGCAGCGCGTCGTCGACCAGCCGCGGGCCCGCCAGCATCAGCGGGATGGCGGCCACGCCGGTGATCACCGCCATCACGTAGAGCACGAACGACAGGGCGCGGGTCTTGACGATGCCTCGGTGGCCACCGAGGCCGTGCATCACGGTGATCGTGTCGATGAAGACGTTGAGGGCCCGGCTCCCCGACCACAGCGCGAGCACGAAGCCGAGCGAGATGATGTCGAAGCGGCCGCCCTTCAAGACGTCGTCCAGCGTCGGCTCGATGACCTTGTTGACGGCCCGCTCGGTGAGCAGCCGCCCCGAGAAGTCGATGACGGCGTCGCGCATCTGGTCGACCTGGCTGGGGTCGAACTGGTTGGTGACGTAGCCGATGCCGCCGGCGAGGCCGAAGAGCAGCGGCGGCACCGAGAGCACGGCGAAGAACGCCGCCTCGGCCGCCAGGCCGGTGACCCGGTAGCGCAGGCAGGAGCTGACGGTCGCGACGACCAGCCGCCACAAGGTGTCGAGGGCCTGGCGCCACCACGCCTTCTGGTCCCCGCCCGACGCGGCGGCGCTGGCCTCATCCCGTGCGCGCACGGGCTCCGCCACCATGGGCTCTACCGTAGAGCCATGGGGAGTTCCGATCGCGCAACCATGCGGACGGCCGCCAACCAGGTGCCGCCGCTGGTCGGCCACAACGTCGTCGCCGCCGACCTGGCCCTGAGCGAGGCCGTCGTGCGGCACGGCTCGGCCGAGGTGCTCGAGGGGCTGCTGCCGCTGGGTGCCGAGGCCGGCACCGCCGAGGCCCGCGAGCAGGGCCGGCTCGCCAACGAGCACCACCCCGAGCTGACGTCCTACGACCGCTACGGCAACCGGATCGACGAGGTCGAGTTCCACCCCTCCTGGCACTGGCTGCTCGAGCGCGCGATCGGCCACGGGCTGGCCGCGACGCCCTGGGAGCGGCAGGCCGACGGCGACCCCGACGCGCACCTGCGGCGGGCGGCCGGGTTCATGGCCTGGTCGCACACCGAGCCCGGTCACGGCTGCCCGGTCTCGATGACCTACGCCGCGGTCCCGGCGCTGCGTGTCGACGAGGCGCTGGCCAAGGAGTGGACGCCGCTGCTCGCGTCCACGACCTATGACCCCGGGCTCCGCCCGGTGAGCGAGAAGGCCGGCGCGCTGTGCGGCATGGGCATGACCGAGAAGCAGGGCGGCTCCGACGTCCGCGCCAACGTCACCGAGGCGCGGCCGCAGCCCGACGGCGGCTACACCCTGCACGGCCACAAGTGGTTCACCTCGGCGCCGATGAACGACGTCTTCCTCGTCCTGGCCCAGACCGAGGGCGGCGTCACCTGCTTCGTGGTGCCGCGCATCCTCCCCGATGGCACGCGCAACCAGCTCGACGTCGTACGCCTCAAGGACAAGCTCGGCAACCGGTCCAACGCCTCCTCCGAGCTCGAGTTCGACGGCACCGTGGCGTTCCGGCTCGGCGACGAGGGCCGTGGGGTCCGCACCATCATCGAGATGGTCGCCGCCACCCGGCTCGACTGCGTGCTCGGCTCGGCCGCGCTGATGCGGCGCGCGGTGTCAGAGGCGTCGTGGCACGTCGCCCACCGCTCGGCGTTCGGCTCGCTGCTGGCCGACAAGCCGCTGATGCAGAACGTCGTCGCCGACCTGGCCGTCGAGTCCGAGGCCGCCACGGTGGTGGCCATGCGGCTCGCCTCGGCGGTCGACGACCTCGCCAGTCCTCACGAGGCGGCGCTGCGGCGGATCGCCCTGCCGCTCGCCAAGTTCTGGGTGTGCAAGCGCACGCCCGCCATGACCGCCGAGGCGCTGGAGTGCCTGGGCGGCAACGGCTACGTCGAGGAGTCGCTCATGCCGCTCCTCTACCGCGAGGCGCCGCTCAACTCCGTGTGGGAGGGGTCGGGCAACGTCAACGCGCTCGACGTGCTGCGCGCGCTGGCCCGCGAGCCCGAGGCCCTCGAGGCCTGGATCACCGAGGTCGGGCTGGCCCGCGGCGCCGACACCCGGCTCGACGCGGCGATCGACTCGACCCTGGCGATGCTCGGCGAGCTGATGGCCGACCCGGCCGGGCTCGAGGTCGGCGCGCGCCGGCTGGCCGGCCGGATGGCGGCCGTGCTCCAGGGGTCGCTGCTCGTGCGGTTCTCACCGCCCGAGGTGGCCGACGTCTTCTGCGCCTCGCGGCTCGGGTCGTCCTACGACGGCACCTACGGCGCGCTCGCCGGCGGCGACCTGCGCGCGATCGTCGAGCGGACCACCCCGTCCCGGTGACTCGGGAGCAATTTCCCTTGACGGGAATTGACAGGCCGCCTTACGTTTTTGGGCATGGGGACCCGACCTGAGCTCGGCGCTGCCGACGTCACCGACGCCCAGCTGGCGGCGATGGTGGCCGACCTGCTCCACGAGGACGCCGTCGACCTGCTCGACTCGCGGGTCGACCCGGTCGACTACGACCTGCCCGCCATCACCACCGGCGGCCGCTGGTGGGTCAGTGGCCACGTGGCGACGGAGCGCTCGAAGGCGCCGTTCCGGGTCTTCGTGAAGCAGGTGCAGTCGTGGGCGCGGTCGCCGCTCTTCGAGTTCGTGCCCGAGGAGTTCCGCGAGATGGCGGTCGCCGGCGTGCCGTGGAGGACCGAGGCGGAGGTCTACCGCTCGGGCCTCGAGGGCCGGCTGCCCGAGGGTCTGACCGCGCCGCGCGCGCTCGGTGTCTTCGACCTCGACGAGACGTCGGCGTCGATCTGGCTGGAGGAGGTGCCGACCCGGCCGGTGACGTGGGACCTCGCGCGCTACGAGCGGGCCGCCCACCTCCTCGGGCGGTTCTCCGCATCGGCCGCCCTCGCTCCCCTGGCCGACCTGCGCGAGGTCCGGTGGTCCCTCGACGTCTACGTGGGCGGCCGGGTGACGGTCCAGGTGGCGCCCATCCTCATGAGCGACGACGTCTGGCAGCACCCCCTCTGCGCGGCGTTCGACGAAGACCTCCGCGACCGGCTGCGCGAGGTCGCGCAACGGGCCACCGAGCTGGCGGCCGAGGGCGACGCCCTCCCCCACCTGCTCAGCCACGGCGACGCGTGCCCCAACAACCTGCTGGCCGGCGAGGGCGACGACGACCTGGTGATGATCGACTTCGGCTTCTGGGGCCGGGCGCCGGTCGGCTTCGACCTCACCCAGCTGCTGGTGGGCGACGTCCAGATCGGCAAGCGGGCGGCCGAGGGCCTCGCGGAGCTCGACGAGGCCATCGTGACGGCGTACGTCGCCGGGCTGCGCGCCGAGGGCTGCGAGATCCCGGAGACGCAGGTCCGGCGCGCCCACGCGCTCTGCCTGCTGATCATGACCGGGCTGTCGGCGCTGCCCTTCGACCTCTTCGACGGGCCGGTCGACGAGCACACCCTGCGGGTCGGTGCCGACCGGGCCGCGATCGCCCGCTACGCGCTCGACCTGCTCGACCGGACGTCCCCTTCCGGTCCCTGACGGAGGGCCGTAGGTTCCGACCATGATGACGTCGGGCCGGGACTCGAGCTGGGTGCTCGCGGACGGCCGGACGCTCGACTTCTGGGAGGGCGGCGATCCCGACGGACAAGGGGTCCTCCTCCACCCGGGCTCGCCTGGCACCCGCGTGATGGGCCGCGCGGGCCACGAGGCCGCGCTCGCGCGCGGCGTACGACTCGTCTCGATCAGCCGCCCCGGCTACGGCGGCTCGACACTCCCGCCCGGCGCTCCGAGCCTGCGGGCGACCGGGAGGGACTCCGCCGAGCTGGCGCATCTGCTCGGGCTGGATGGCTACGCCGTCCTGGGGGCGTCCGGGGGCGGGCCGTTCGCGGTGGCCACGGCGGTGGCCGACCCCGACGGCGTCCGCGCCCTCGGCCTGGTGGCCGGCATCGGCCCGTGGCCGCAGCTCAACCCGGCCACGGCGGACGACGCCGAGGAGCGGGCGCTGCTGGCGCGGTTGGACGCCGGTGACGTCGACGGTGCCTGGGCCGGCTACCGCGCCCTGCTCGCGGCCGGCCTGGGCGGCCTGGCCGAGCTCGACGACGACGCGCGGGTCGATGCGTTCTTCGCGGGCGCGCCGTTCTCTCCCGACGACTTCGGCACCCGTGCGATCTGGGCAGCCAACCTCGCGGAGGTGGTGCACGGCCTCGACGGCCTCGCCTTCGACAACCTCGCGTGGGGAGGCCGCTGGGACGTCGACCCGCGCGAGGTCGGCGTACCCACCGCGCTCTGGTACGGCGAGGCCGACGTCATCGTCCCGGCCGACCACGGTCGGTGGTACGCCGACCGCATCCCCGGGGCCGAGCTGACCGTCCACCCAGGCGAGGGGCACGCCGATGTCTGCTCCGGCCACTGGGCCGATCAGCTGGCGGCGCTCCTCACGCTCTGGTCGTGACCTCGGCCTGAGCCGACTCGCGCTCGTCGTCGATCATGTCCGACTCGTCGAACGGCACCTCGCCCGCCAGCACCCGGTCGAGCCGGTCGCGGTCGAGGCCGCCGGTCCAGTGGCCGACGAGCACGGTGGCGACGGAGTTGCCGGCGAAGTTGGTCAGGGCGCGGGCCTCGGACATGAAGCGGTCGATGCCGACGATGATCCCGACACCGTCGACCAGCTCCGGCCGGTGCGAGCTCAGCCCGCCCGCCAGGGTGGCCAGCCCGGCTCCGGTGACGCCGGCGGCGCCCTTCGAGGCGACCACCATGAAGACGAGCAGCGAGATCTGCTCGCCGATGGACAGCGGGTCGCCGAGCGCCTCGGCGACGAACAGCGACGCCATCGTCAGGTAGATCGCGGTCCCGTCGAGGTTGAACGAGTAGCCGGTCGGCACCACGACGCCCACCGTCGTCTGGTCGACCCCGGCGTGCTCCATCTTGGCGATCAGCCGCGGCAGCGCGGACTCCGAGGACGACGTGGACAGGATCAGCAGGAACTCGCGGCCGAGGTAGCGGTAGAGCGAGAACAGGTTGACCCCGGTGGCGAGCTTGAGGACGCTGGCGAGGACGACGAACACGAAGAGGATGCAGGTGAGGTAGAACGCCAGCATCAGGACGGCGAGGCTCTTGAGCGCGTCGACGCCGGTCTCCCCCACCACGGCGGCGATGGCACCGAAGGCGCCGATCGGGGCCGCCCAGAGGATCATCGAGAGCACCCTGAACACCAGCCGCTGCAGCACCTGGATCACGCGCAGCACCGGCTTGCCCGCCTCGCCCATGCGCTGCAGCGCGAAGCCGACGAGCAGCGCGACGAGCAGGGTCTGCAGCACCTCACCGCTGGTGAGCGAGGAGAACAGCGAGTCCGGGATGATGCCGAGCAGGAACTCCGTCGTGCTCCCGTGGCCCTCCGCGGCCGCCTTCTGCCCGGCGCTCGCGGCGGCCTCGTCGAGGTCGAGCCCCTCGCCGGGCTTGATGATGTTGCCGACGACCAGGCCCAGCGCCAGGGCGACGGTGGACATCGTCAGGAAGTAGCCGAGCGCGAGCCCGCCGACCTTGCCGACCTTCGCCGCGCTGGCCACGGTGCCGACGCCGAGCACGATCGTGCAGAAGATGATCGGCTGGATCATCATCGTGATCAGCGAGACGAAGCCCGCGCCCAGTGGCTTGAGCTCGACCGCGAAGTCTGGGAACAGGAAGCCCACCAGGACGCCGAGGACCACGGCGACGATGACCGCCATGTAGAGGTAGTGGGTGCGGTCGTTCCTGGCCGGTGGCTGGGTCTGCTGGTCACTGGCGTCGGACGTGCTGGACATGCGTGCCTCCCGAGGCGGCGCGCGGCCTCACCGACCGCGTCGTGCCCGGGCAGTACCCCGATGGGTGAGCCACACCACATCCGGCGTACCCGGCGATCACTGGTCAGCCGGGTCAGCCGGGGTCAGCCGGGTCAGCCGAGGTTGAGCCCGGGGTAGAGCGGGTGCTTGTCCAGCATCTCGGCCGAGGCGTCCTTCACCTTGCCGGCGATGCCGTCGGCGAGGGTGTAGGACGCCTTGGAGGGCTTGCCGTCCTTGGTGGTGCCGGGCTGGGTGTTCTGGAGGACGCGCACGATCAGCTCGGCGACCGTGTCGAACTCGTCGTGGCCGAAGCCGCGGGTGGTGAGCGCGGGGGTGCCGAGGCGGACGCCGGAGGTGTACCAGGCGCCGTTCGGGTCGGAGGGCACGGAGTTGCGGTTGGTGACCACGCCCGCGTCGAGCAGCGCGGACTCGGCCTGCCGGCCGGTGAGGCCGAACGACGACACGTCGAGCAGCACGATGTGGTTGTCGGTGCCGCCGGTGACGAGGTTGGCACCGCGGGTCAGGAACCCCTCGGCCAGCGACTTGGCGTTGTCGGCGATGTCCTGGGCGTAGGCGCGGAAGGAGTCCTGACGCGCCTCGGCCAGCGCGACCGCCTTCGCGGCCATCATGTGCGAGAGCGGGCCGCCCAGCACCATGGGGCAGCCGCGGTCGACCGACGGCGCGAACTCCTCCTGCGCGAGCACCAGCCCTCCGCGCGGGCCGCGCAGCGACTTGTGCGTCGTGGTCGTCGTGATGTGGGCGTGGGGCACCGGGTCCTCGTCGCCGGTGAAGACCTTGCCGGCCACCAGCCCGGCGAAGTGCGCCATGTCGACCATCAGCGTCGCGCCGACCTCGTCGGCGATCTCGCGCATCTTGGCGAAGTTGATCCGGCGCGGGTACGCCGAGTAGCCGGCCACCAGGATCAGGGGCTTGAACTCCCGCGCCTTGGCCGCGACCTTGTCGTAGTCGAGCAGCCCGGTCTCGGGGTCGGTGCCGTACTGCTGCTGGTGGAACATCTTGCCGCTGATGTTGGGCCGGAAGCCGTGGGTGAGGTGGCCGCCTGAGTCGAGGCTCATCCCGAGCAGCCGCTGGTTGCCGAGCTCGTGGCGCAGCGACTCCCAGTCCTCGTCGGTGAGGTCGTTGACTCCTCTGACGCCGTACTTCTCCAGCGCGGGCGTCTCGACCCGGTGGGCGAGGATCGACCAGAAGGCGACCAGGTTGGCGTCGATGCCCGAGTGCGGCTGGGCGTAGGCGTACGGCGCGCCGAACAGCTCGCGCGCGTGCTCCGCGGCGATCGACTCGACCGTGTCGACGTTCTGGCAGCCGGCGTAGAAGCGGTGTCCGATGGTGCCCTCGGCGTACTTGTCGCTGAACCAGGTGCCCATCGTCAGCAGCACCGCCGGCGAGGCGTAGTTCTCGCTCGCGATCAGCTTGAGCGAGCCGCGCTGGTCGACCAGCTCCTGGCGGGTCGCGTCGGCGATCCGCGGCTCGACCGAGGCGATCACCTCGAGGGCCTGCGTGTAGGCGGAGCTGGTCAGTGCGTCGAGGTCCTGGGCCATGGCGGCAGCCTATTGCGAGCCTGCCGTCTCGTCCCCGGTCGACCCGCCCGTTCTGTACGGGCGGGTCAGCGTCGCCCATGCCGGTGACCCGCCGGTTCTGTACGGGCGGGTCGGCGAGATCGGCTGTGGCGGCGGTCACGTCGTACGGCTGGGGCAGGGCTGGTGGTCCCACATGACGGACAGCGGTCTCACATCACGAGATTCGCGTTTGTGGACAGGCGTTCCACGGGCTGAGACTGGTCGCATGGTCTCCGCTGTGACGCATGCGCACCTCGTGGTACGACGCCACGTGGACCTCATGCGCACGCGCAGCATGATCTGTCGGGCTCGCTGACCGCCCTCAGCCAGCCAGCCCCGCCGCAGCGCGCACGTCAACGATGACGCTCAGCAGCGCACGGCCTCGCTCCAGAGGACCACTTCATGCCGGACATTGCTCCAAGAGATCGGCGCTACGAGGCCAAGAAGGCCACGCAGACCGAGATCCCGCGCCCCAAGCGCGGTGAGGGTCAGTGGGCGCTCGGCTACACCGAGCCGCTGAACAAGAACGAGCAGTCGAAGAAGGACGACGACCCGCTCAACGTCCGCGACCGGATCCTCAACATCTACTCCAAGCGCGGCTTCGCCTCGATCGACCCGGCCGACCTGCGCGGTCGGTTCCGCTGGATGGGGCTCTACACCCAGCGCGCCCCGGGCTTCGACGGCGGCAAGACCGCGATGCTCGAGGAGGAGGAGCTCGACGACGAGTTCTTCATGATGCGGGTCCGCTCCGACGGCCGGCTGCTGCCCGCCGGCACGGTGCGCGCGCTCGGCGAGATCGCGTCAGGAGTTCGCGCGCGACACCGCCGACGTGACCGACCGGGAGAACATCCAGTTCCACTGGATCCGGATCGAGGACGTGCCGGCGATCTGGCAGAAGCTGGACGACGCGGGGCTGGACAGCACCGAGGCGTGCGGCGACGGGCCGCGGCCGTTCCTGGGCTCGCCGGTCGCCGGCGTGGCCAAGGACGAGATCATCGACGGCTCCGAGGCGCTCGCCGAGATCCGGCGACGGGCGATCGACAACCCGGCGTACTCCAACCTGCCGCGCAAGTACAAGACCGCCCTCACCGGCCACCCCAGCCACGACGTGGCCCCCGAGATCAACGACATCGCGTTCGTCGGCACCGTCCACCCGGTGCACGGACCCGGCTTCGACGTCTGGGTCGGTGGCGGCCTCTCGACCAACCCGATGCTGGCCCAGAAGCTCGGCGTCTGGGTGCCGCTCGAGGAGGTGCCCGACATCTGGGAGGGCGTGACCGCGATCTTCCGTGACTACGGCTACCGCCGGCTGCGCTCGCGGGCGCGGCTGAAGTTCCTGGTCGCCGACTGGGGCGTCGAGAAGTTCCGCGAGGTGCTCGAGAAGGAGTACCTCGAGCGCGAGCTGGTGAGCTGTGACTCGCCGCCCTCCCCCACCGGCCACCGCGACCACGTCGGCGTCCACGAGCAGAAGGACGGCAACTTCTACGTCGGCCTCGCTCCGAACCAGGGCCGGATCTCCGGGACCACGCTGCTCCAGCTGGCCGACGTGATGGAGCAGTACGGCGTCGCGGGCGCCCGCCTCACGCCGTACCAGAAGATCGTGCTGATCGGCGTCGCGCCAGAGCAGGTCGAGCCGCTGGTCGCCGCCGTCGACGCGATCGGGCTGCCCGCCCGGCCGTCGGGCTGGCGGCAGAACACGATGGCCTGCACCGGCATCGAGTTCTGCAAGCTCGCGATCGTCGAGACCAAGGCCCGGGCCAAGGACCTGGTCACCGAGCTCGAGAAGCGGTTCCCCGACCTCGACACCGCGATTCCAGGTGGGATCACGATCAACGTCAACGGCTGCCCCAACGCCTGCGCCCGCACCCAGGTCGCCGACATCGGCCTCAAGGGCCAGCTCGTCATGCACGAGGGCGAGCAGGTCGGCGGCTTCCAGGTGCACCTCGGCGGGGCGACCGGGCTGCAGGCCAACTTCGGCCGCAAGCTCCGCGCACACAAGGTGACCAGCGAGGGGCTCGACGACTACGTCACCGTCGTCGTCGCCAACTTCCTGGCCGACCGCCAGCCAGACGAGTCGTTCGCGACCTGGGTGGTCCGCGCCGACGAGGAGCTGCTGCGCGGCGAGAAGACGCTGGAAGGCGCGGCGTCGTGACCGAGCGCGGCTTCCCGGTGCACTGCCCCTACTGCGGCGAGCAGGACCTCTGGCCCCACGACGAGACGCACGGCTCGTGGGAGTGCCGCGGCTGCCTGCGCGCCTTCTCCCTGAAGATGCTCGGCCTCGTGCGGCCCGGGGAGTCCATCTCAGGGGGTACGCCGTCATGACGGCTGCGACCACGAACACCGCTCGGGCCTCCCGCGGGATCGAGACCGACGGCCGCTCGCCCGAGGAGCTGCGCGAGCTGGTCTCCCACTGGGGCGCCGAGCTCGAGCTCGCGCCGGCCGAGACGATCATCGAGTGGGCCGCCGCGACCTTCGGCGAGCGGTTCTGCGTGACGTCGTCGATGGGCGACGCGGTGCTGGCCGACGTCGCCTCGAAGGTCGTGCCCGGCATCGACGTGGTCTTCCTCGACACCGGCTACCACTTCATCGAGACGATCGGCACGCGTGACGCCGTCGCCTCGACGCTCGACGTCAACCTGATCACGATCACGCCGGTCCAGAGCGTGGCCGAGCAGGACGCGGCCCACGGCAAGGACCTCTACAAGACCGACCCCGACCTGTGCTGCGCGCTGCGCAAGGTCCAGCCGCTGAGCGACGCCCTGGCGACGTACGACGCGTGGGCCACCGGGCTGCGCCGGGCCGAGACGCACCACCGCGTCATCGCGCCGGTGATCGGCTGGGACGCCAAGAAGGGCAAGGTCAAGGTCTCACCTCTCGCGCGATGGAGCGACGAGCAGGTGGAGCGCTACATCGCCGACCACGGGGTGCTGGTCAACCCGCTGGTCTACGACGGGTACCCGTCGATCGGCTGCGCCCCATGCACCCGTCGCGTCGCTCCGGGCGAAGACGCCCGCAGCGGCCGGTGGGCCGGCACCAACAAGACCGAGTGCGGGATTCACTCATGAGGCCGACTCGGATGCACAACGAAGGGAGGCCCTGAGATGGCCGCACCTGCCCTGGTGGCCCTGGCGCACGGAAGCCGGGACCGCCGCTCTGCCGCCACGATCAAGGCACTGGTCAAGGAGGTCCGCGCAATGCGGCCGGACCTCAAGGCCGAGGCCGCGTTCCTCGAGCTCTCCAAGCCGGACTTCCACACGGTGGTCGACCGGCTGGTGAAGGCGGGCCACGAGGAGATCGTCGTCGTACCCCTCCTGCTGACGGAGGCCTACCACGCCAAGGTCGACGTGCCGTCCGCCATCGGCGAGGCCTCCGCCCGGCACCCCCAGGTGCGCATCCACGCCACCTCGATCCTCGGCCTCGAGACGTCGTTCCTCGAGGTGCTCGACGAGCGGCTGCGCGAGGCGCTCAAGGACGTGCGGTGCCGCGAGCTCGACGCCCTGGTGCTGGCCGCGGCCGGCTCCAGCGACCCGCTGGCCAACCAGGCCGTGGCCCGGCTGGGCCGGGTGTGGGGCACGCACCACAAGCTGCCGGTCACGGCGGCCTACGCCTCCAGCGCACCGCCCGCCACCGGTGAGGCCGTGCGCGCGTTCCGGGCCGAGGGCCGCCGCCACATCGCGGTCGCCTCGCTGTTCCTGGCACCCGGCGCCCTCATCGACCGCGCCGCCGAGCTCGCCCTCGAGGCCGGTGCGGTCGCCGTGTCCGAACCCCTCGGCGCCCACCCCAACCTCGCCCGCACCATCCTGGCCCGCTACGCCGTCGGCGCCGTCGAGCTGGTCCCCGTCTAGATCGCTCAGCGCCGAGTCGGCGTTACCGCTCGTCGGTAACGCCGACTCGCGCTATCCGACGAGCTGTTCGCGGAGGCGTTCGAGCTGGCGGGCGGGGTCGGAGGTGACGCCGCCGTGGACGGGGCCCGGCTGGAGCACGGTGCTGCGCGGAGCCTTGAGGAAGCCGAAGCGCTGGCTGAGGGGCTCGGCGGCCGGCGAGCCGGCCGTCGGGTGACCGGTGCAGACCGCCTCGACGAAGGCCAGGGACTCGCGGACCTGGTCGACGTCGATGCGCGGGTCGAGGGAGAGCAGCCGGTCGGGATCGACGTGCCAGGCGAGGTCGAGGAAGTCGGCCATCTGGCAGTGCAGCACCACGCCGACGTTGACGAACTCCTCGCGGTCCACCCGAGGCACGCACCGCAGCACGACGTACTCGTAGGCGAGCGACGGGGCGGTCATGCCGCCGCCTCGGGAAGCCACCGGGTGGTGCCGAGGCGGGCGGTGAGGAACTCGACGTACGCCGCGCGCAGGGCGGCCGGGTCGTCTGCGCCGGGGACCGGCTCGAGCCACGCGTCCGGCACCTGGGCCAGGACCTCGGCGAAGACCTCAGGGCCGAACAGGCCCCGCAGCTCGGCATCGGCGGCGGGCAGCTCGGCCGCGTGGGCGCCGAAGATGTGGTCGTCCGCGCTCCAGGCCTGCGCCGCGAACCGCTCGGCGTCGCCCACTCCCCCTGCCCAGCCGTGGTGGAAGTAGAGCGCGGCGCCGTGGTCGATCACCCACAGGTTGCCGTGCCACAGCAGCAGGTTGGGGTTGCGCCAGGACCGGTCGACGTTGGCCACGAACGCGTCGAGCCACAGCACCCGCACCGCGTCGGCGCTGTTGGCCGGCACGTGGCCGTCGAAGCCGAACGAGCCCGGCAGGAAGTCCGCGCCGAGGTTGAGCCCGGGGCTGGCGTTGAGCAGGTCCTGGACCTCCTGGTCGGCCTCGTAGCGCGAGATCTGCGGGTCGAGGTCGAGGGCCACCAGCCGCGGCGTGCGCAGCCCGAGCCGCTCGGCCAGCCCCGCGACGATCACCTCGGCCACCAGGACGCGCACCCCCTGGCCGGCGCCGCGGAACTTGCAGACGTAGGTGCCGAGGTCGTCGGCCTCCACGATCCCGGGCAGGCTGCCGCCCTCGCGCAGAGGCGTGACGTAGCGCGTGACCGCGACGACGGGCAGACCGGTCGCGGTCACCCGACCGGGACCTCGTCGGCCAGCCGCTTCTCCTGCTCCTCCACGTCGAAGTCGGCCAGCGGCCACCGGGGGCTCATGTTCCTCAGCGTCTCGTGGAGCAGCGCACCGATCGCGAGGTTGCGGTACCACTTGCGGTCGCTCGGGATGACGTACCACGGAGCGACCTCGGTGTTGGTCCGCTCGAGCGCGATCTCGTAGGCCTCGCGGTACGCCGCCCAGTGACCGCGCTCGTCGATGTCGCCGGGATTGAACTTCCAGTGCTTGGTCGGGTCGTCCAGCCGCGCCAGGAGCCTCTCCTTCTGCGTCTCCGCCGAGATGTGCAGCATGCACTTGATGATCGTGACGCCGGCGCCGGCGAGCTCGGCCTCGAAGGCGTTGATGGCGTCGTAGCGGCGTTCGATCTCGTCCTTCGGGAAGAGCTCGTGCACGCGCACGATCAGGACGTCCTCGTAGTGGCTGCGGTCGAAGACCCCGATGATGCCCTTGCTCGGCAGCCCCTTGCGGATCCGCCAGAGGAAGTCGTGCTTGAGCTCTTCGTCCGTCGGCTTCTTGAACGAGGTGATGCGGATGCCCTGCGGGTCGACCAGCCCGACCGTGTGCCGGAGCGTGCCGCCCTTGCCGGAGGTGTCCATCCCCTGCAGGACCAGCAGGACGGCACGCCCGTGACCCACGTCTGCGGTGCCCTCGGCGAAGAGTCGCTCCTGGAGGTCGGACAGGTCGTCGCCGAGCGCCAGCAGAGCTCCCTCGCCCGCCTTCTTGCCCTTCTCGAACCCCGGCGTCGCCCGGCTGTCCATCGTGGTGAGGTCGACCGGTCCTGGGGGCAGCCGGAGGTCGGCGGCCCTGAGCGCACTCGTCATGGCCTCAACCTATGACCGTGGCGACGTCCAGCGTGCACCCGACCTGCGTGGTGGTCGACCCGTCCACCTGCGGCTCGTCGAACCAGAGCCCCTGGGTGAAGCCGGCCTTGGCCAGGATCCGCAGCGAGGCCGCGTTGCGGTGGTCGGGGGCGGCGAAGTACGACCTCGCGCCCGGGAACCTGGTCCGGGCGCGCTGCATCCAGGCCCAGAGCATCCGCTGGCCCAGCCCCTTGCCACGCCACGCCTCGGCACCGATGGCGTAGTCGACGCCGATCGCATCCGGGTCGGGGCCCAGGACGGCGTAGTCCGGGTAGTCGCCGATCCGGTAGTCCTGGACGAACCCGACCGACCGGCCGTTCACCTCGACCACCCACATCCGGGTCGGGCTCATGCCGTCGATGCGCTCGGCGTACTTCGCCTCGATCGTGGCCCGGTCGGTCAGCTCCCCCGGCGTCCACCACCGGACCACCACCGGGTCCGAGCGCCACGCGACCACGTCGTCCAGGTCGCCGTGGGTCATCGCCCGGATGGCGATCCGGGTGTCGTGGTCGACGACGAACCGCTTGACCTCGCCCGACAGGTCGACCGGCTCCGGCTCGGCGTGCATGCTCGCGCACGTGCGCCGGGCCGCGGCGGCCCACGACTCACCCTCGTGGACGACCCCGGTCAGCTCTCGCCCGCGGTCGAGCACCACGACGTGGACTGAGCCCTCGGGTGTCACGCGCCCATTGTGGCGGTCCGGGCCGCCCGCGTCAGTGCCCGCGGTGAGGCCTCGTCTCAGACCGAGTGCTGCTCCTCGGGCTCATCGCGCCCTGCGGAGGCGAGCTCGTCGCGGACCACCGCGAACGCCATCCCCGAGCCGTAGCCCTTGCGGGCGAGCATGCCGACCAGGCGGCGGGTGGCCGTCTGGTCGTCGACCCGGGCCAGGGAGCGCAGCTTGCGACGGACCAGCTCGCGGGCAGCGGCCTCCTCGTCGGCCGGGTCGATCTCGTCGAGCGCCTCGCGGGCGGTCTCGTCGTCGATGCCCTTGCGGCGCAGCTCCTGGGCCAGCGCCCGGGGTGCCAGCCCCTTGCCGCCGGCGGCCGACTGGCGCTGGCTCACCCACAGACGGGCGAACGCCGCGTCGTCGACCAGGCCGACCTCCTCGAACCGGTCGAGCAGCCGGGTGGCGATCTCGACCGGCACGCCCTTGGACGCCAGCTTGTCGTGGAGCTCCTTGCGGGTCCGCGCCCGGCCGGTCAGCTGGTCGAGCAGGATCTTGCGGGCGACCGACTCGGGGTCGGCGTCCGGGCCGTCGGCCACCGGGTCGGGCGGCAGCTCGGCCGGGGGTCGGGTCTGGTGGCCCCCCACCCAGGCCCGCACCCCCGTCTCGACGCCGCCCGTCCAGGCGTCGGTCGACCCCGAGGTCGACCCGGACGCCTGTCCGGTGGCTTCGAGGCTCTTCGCCGGCGCTCGCCGCACCTCAGCCTCCGCCTGTCGGCTCAGAAGTCGCCGACGCCGACCGGCTCGGCCGGTGCGGGCGCCTCGTCGGTCACGGCCGGGCCGACGCCGAGCTTCTCGAGGATCTTCTTCTCGATCTCGTTGGCGAGGTCGGGGTTGTCGGTGAGGAAGCCGCGGGAGTTCTCCTTGCCCTGGCCGAGCTGGTCGCCCTCGTAGGTGTACCAGGCACCGGCCTTGCGGATGATCCCCGCCTCGACACCGACGTCGATCAGGCCGCCCTCGCGGCTGATCCCCTTGCCGTACATGATGTCGAACTCGGCCTGCTTGAACGGCGGGGCCACCTTGTTCTTCACGACCTTGACCCGGGTGCGGTTGCCGACCATGTCGGTGCCGTCCTTGAGGGTCTCGATGCGGCGCACGTCGAGGCGGACCGAGGAGTAGAACTTGAGCGCCCGGCCCCCGGAAGTCGTCTCGGGCGAGCCGAACATGACGCCGATCTTCTCGCGCAGCTGGTTGATGAAGATCATCGTGGTGCCGGAGTTGTTGAGGGCACCGGTCATCTTGCGCAGGGCCTGGCTCATCAGCCGGGCCTGGAGGCCGACGTGGCTGTCGCCCATCTCGCCCTCGATCTCGGCGCGGGGCACGAGCGCGGCCACCGAGTCGATGACGATCAGGTCGAGCGCGCCGGAGCGGATGAGCATGTCGGCGATCTCGAGCGCCTGCTCACCGGAGTCGGGCTGGGAGACCAGGAGCGCGTCGGTGTCGACACCCAGCGCCTTGGCGTAGTCGGGGTCGAGCGCGTGCTCGGCGTCGATGAACGCCACGATGCCGCCGGCCCGCTGCGCGTTGGCCACCGCGTGGAGGGCGACCGTGGTCTTGCCGGAGGACTCCGGCCCGTAGATCTCGACGACCCGGCCCCGCGGGAAGCCGCCGATGCCGAGGGCGATGTCGAGGGAGATGGCGCCGGTGGGGATCACCTCGAGCGCGGCGCGGGACTCCTCCCCCAGCCGCATCACCGATCCCTTGCCGAACTGGCGCTCGATGTTGGCGAGAGCGGCGTCGAGTGCCTTTTCGCGGTCTGCAGCCATGGCCGTGCCTTCCTGTACGTCGTGAGGTCGAGGTGCTCCTTCGACGCTAGGGATGGCCACCGACATCCGGTCCTACCGGTCGTCGGGCTGTGGATAGGCCGGCCCTGCGTCGCACCTGTGGACAGAAACTAGCCGAACAGGTGTTCGATCACGACGGCGACACGCCGAGCCGTCGGCGCCTCCGGTCAGGCGGGCAGCCGGACCAGGAAGCGGCAGCCGACGGCGGCGACGTTCTCGACCCGGACGACGCCCCGGTGCGCCTCGACGATCCCCTTGACGATCGCGAGTCCGAGCCCCGCTCCCCCGACGCCGGCCAGCTCGTCCTCGCGGTCCGGCGTGCGGGCCTGGCCCCCGCGCCAGGCCATGTCGAAGACCCGCTCCATGTCGGCCTCGGAGATGCCGCCGCACTGGTCGCTGACGCTGAGCTCCACGCCGTCGGGCACCGACCGGCCGCGGATCTCGACCGTCCCGTCGGCCGCGGTGTGGCGCACGGCGTTCATGATCAGGTTGGTCATCACCCGGGACAGCCCGACCGGGTCCGCGGTCACCGCGAGCCCCTGCTCGACGCTGCCGCCGAGCCGCACCGACCGCGCCCGCGCCATCGGGTCGGCCCCGGCGATCGCCTCGCTCACCACGTCGGTCAGCGCCACGGTCTCCGGGCTCAGGGTGAGGACGCCGGCGTGGATCCGCGACAGCTCGAAGAGGTCGTCGACCATCCGCACCATCCGGTCGACCTCGGCGCGGATCTGGCGGTGGTAGCGCGCGGGGTCCTCGGCCAGCCCGTCCTCGAGCGCCTCGGCCATCGCGCGCATGCCGGCCAGCGGCGTACGCAGGTCGTGGGAGACCCACGAGACGAGCTCGCGGCGCGAGTCCTCCAGCCGCGCCTCGCGCAGGCGGGACTCCTCCAGCCGCCGGCTGGTGCGCGCGAGCTCCTCCGAGAGCGCCCGCAGCTCGCTCGGGCCGCGCCGGGCGCCGACGTAGGAGCCGTGCGTGTCGAGCCGACGCGCGTCCTGGCGCAGCGCCTCCGACCAGCGTGACAGGGCGACGCCGACGGCGCCGGCCACCAGCAGGGCGACCGCGCCGGACGCCGCGCTCACCAGCGTCACCACCCCGCGGTCGTGCGGCGAGATGAACATCAGCCGTGCGATGGCGACCACCCCGGCCAGCACCGACCCGATGGCCACCCCGACCACCAGCGCGAGCTGCCAGAAGATCGAGCGGTGCCGGATCGCCCACGCCACGGCCAGGCCGGCGACGCCCACGGCGACCGCGCACGAGCAGGCCACCAGCAGGATCTGGAGCTGGTCGCTGGTCATCCGGGGCAGGCCTCCCAGCGGTAGCCCACTCCCCACACCGTCTGCAGGCGGACCGGCCGGGTGGGGTCGGCCTCGATCTTCTCGCGCAGCCGGCGCACGTGCACCGTCACCGTCGACTGGTCGCCGAACGACCAGCCCCAGACCTGCTCGAGCAGCTCGTCGCGGGAGTAGGCCGTGCCGGGGTGGGCCAGCAGGAAGCGCAGCAGGTCGAACTCGCGGCCGGTGAGCGCGAGCGCCTGGTCCCCGCGGTACGCCGCATGGCGGGCCTCGTCCACGACGAGGTCTCCGTCGACCAGCCGCCGGGGCGCGGTGGGTGTGGCCACCCGCCGCAGGACGGAGTCGACGCGCAGGGTGAGCTCGCGCGGGCTGAACGGCTTGGTGACGTAGTCGTCGGCACCCACCTCGAGCCCCATCACGCGGTCGGTCTCCGCGCCGAGGGCGGTCAGCATGATCACCGGGACGTCGCCTTCCTCGCGCAGCCGCCGGCAGACCTCGATGCCGTCGATGCCGGGCAGCATCAGGTCGAGGACGACCAGATCGTGAGGGGCCTCGCGGTGGCGCTCCAGCGCGGACTCGCCGTCGGCCGCCTCGACGACCTCGTGGTCGGCGGCGCGCAGGTAGCTGACCACGACCTCGCGCACCGTCGAGTCGTCGTCGACCACGAGCACTCGGGCCACGGTCACCTCCGTCGAGAGCCTACGAGCGAGGCCACGACGACGCCGACGAGGACCAGTCCGGCGAGCACCAGCCAGCCGACCGTGTAGTTGCGGTCCAGGAGCGTTGCGTTGTCGGCTCGGACGCCGAACCTGCCCAGCACCGGCACGGCCGTCAGCGTCACCGAGCCGAGCACGACGGCACCCACCACCGCCGGCGCCTTGGCCGCCGCGGGCAGCAGCCGCACGGCGACCGTCCCGACGACGAGCACGACCAGGGCCAGCACGCCGTCGTGGAGCACCACCCCGCCGGCCAGCCACAGCACCAGGTTGAGCAGGTCGTGACCGCGGCTGAGCACCAGCCACGCGCCGTACACCCCGCCGACGACTCCGAGGGCCCCCAGCGCCATCCGCGTCCTCATCACGACACCTCCAGGCGCGAGAGCCACTTGGTCTGGAGCACGCCCGGACGGTCCGGCGCGATCAGCCGGGCCGGCTCGCCGTGGTCGCGGTGGAGCGGCTCACCGTGCAGGGCCAGCGCCACGAGGGTGCGGTCGTGGTCGGCGAAGTTCCCCTGGAGCACCGTGTGCCGGTAGGGACCCGACGGCTGCAGCGAGTAGACGTCGACGTCGCGGCCGGACGGCGCGTCCACCAGGTCGAGCAGGTCGCGCACGCGGACACCGGTCCACTCCGCGCCGGCGCTCCAGCCCTCGACGCACGCGATGGGCAGGCTCTCGGTGCGCTGGGTCATCGCCTGGAGGTCCTCGAGGGTCAGCAGCACGCTGCTGTCGCCGTGCACCACCTCGAGGCGGTAGGACGGCCCGACCATCTCGTCGGTGATGCGGGCCGCGGCGGCCGACTTGTTGATCGGCACCCCCTGCGGCCCCTCTCCGGTGCGGACGGCGAAGACCGAGACCTTGCGCAGCAGCGGCACGGAGGCACCGGCCACCGAGAGCGCCGCGACGCCGGCGGCCAGCCAGGTGGTGCGGAGCAGCCCTCGCCGGGTCAGCACGCCGCGCTCGGTCGCGGTCGGACGGTCATCGACGGTCGACTCGACGTCGGAGGTGAGCGCCCGGCGGATGATCGGCAGCTTGACGGCGATGTGCACGACCAGGGAGCCGATCGACACCCAGGCGAGCGCGTAGTGCGAGGACCGGAAGGAGAAGTCCCAGGGATACCACTGCGCCGTGTTGAGGATGCCGGTCACGAGCTGGAAGAACGCCGACGCGACCAGCGTCAGGATCGAGACCCGCTCGAGCCCGTCGAGCAGCAGCTGGCGGGCCCCGCGCTCAGGCCGCCGGAACAGCCGCGGGTAGACGGTCCACAGCTTGACCAGCAGCAGCGGCACCGCCGCCGTGCCGGTGATGACGTGCAGGCCCTGGGTGACGCGGTAGCCCCAGGCAGGCGACACGGGGAACGGCACCGGGTGGTCGGGGTTCTGCGCGTAGTGGCTGATCAGTCCGGTCGCGAAGCAGATGCCGAAGCAGATCCCCAACCACAGCCCCACTCGCGCGGTCACCGCGGCGCTGCGCAGGCGCGAGGTGAAGTCCGCCTCGGACGGCGGCTTCAGCCTCGTCGGGTTCGGGGGCATGTCTGGACAGTAGGCAGATGGCGGCTCCCACACACGCGAACGCGCCCTTACGAAGTCGTGACGGGTCTTGGGCCTGCGCGCGGGCGGGGATAGTCCCTGACGTTGTGGCCGACGACACGCCGTACGGGCCGCACGAACGTCAGGGACTATCCCGACCCCGGGCGGCCACCGGGAGGCCACGCGCGGCGCGGCTCCGTCGGCCGGCGATCAGGCGGGGCCGTCCGTGCCGGCGTGGAGGACGGCACACCACCGCTGCTCCCCCAGCGGGTGCACCTCGACGGCGTCGAACCCCGCAGCGGCGGCGAGCTCGCCGATGTCGTCGGTGCCGACCGTGGCCCAGCGGAACGGCGCGCTGCGCAGCCCCGCACACTCGAGGGCGGCCCACTCCGAGCGGGGGCGCACGCCCGGCGGCTCGACCTCCACGACGACCCGCCCGCCGGCGGAGACCAGCTCGGAGGCGCGGAGCAGCAGGGCGACCGGGTCGCCCCCGATGCCGACGTTGCCGTCGGCGAGCAGGGCTGTCTCCCAGCGACCCTCGCCCGGCAGCCGGTCGAAGACGTCGCGGCGCAGGGCCGCGACCCCGCGCGCCATGGTCTGCTCGACGGCCTCGCGGACCACGTCGACACCGAGCACCACGTGCCCGAGCCCGGACAGCGCGGCGGCCAGCCGGCCGGGACCGCAGCCCAGGTCGAGGGTGTGGCCGCGGCAGTGCGCCAGCAGGGCGAGGTCCGCGTGGTCGGCGTCGCGGCGCCACTTGTGGACGGGCAGCAGCTCGGGTTGGTCTCCGAGGCGCGCGACCGAGCACGGCCGGCCGCGGAGCGCCTCGGCGAAGACCTCCGAGAACGACGCCCGCTGCGTGGCCGCGCCCTCACGCAGCAGCACCGGGAGATTCACGGGGCGGCTGTCGGGCGAGCTCTCGCGGAGGGTCTGGTCGAGGCTCATGCGGTCACCAGCCCCCACGCCTCGGCGAACCGTGAGCCCGGCACCAGCCGTGCGACCGCGTCGGCGTCGGCGAGCTCGTCGACGTCGCGCAGCGTGCTCGTGGTGCCGACGTCGAGGCCGGCGCCGACGAGCGCGGCCCGGGTGTCGGCTCCGGTGGTCGGGGTGGACATCGGTACGTCGCGCAGTGCGGCCGCGTGGGCGGGGTCGCGCAGCGCCAGCACCCACCAGCCGCCGTCCTCGGCCGGGCCGAGCACCGCGTCGTGCTCGTCGAGCCCGGCGGCCGCGGCGAGCAGCAGGTCGGCCGTGAGGTGCGGGGTGTCCATGCCGACCTGGACGACCGGGCCGGCGATCCTGCCGTGGGCGTCTGCCAGCCGGGCGCCGAAGCCGTCCCCGCGCTGGGGGTGGACGGACCAGCCGGCCAGCGCCTCCCGGAGCTCGGGTCCGCGGACGGCGCGGTCGAGCTCGCCGTCCAGGGAGACGTGGCAGTGCCTGGCCCCCACGGCCGCGGTCGCGGCGGCCAGGGTGTCGAGCAGCGCCGCGGCGGCGACGTCGGCGGCGCGCTCCATGCCGATCTCGGCGCCGAGCCGGGTCTTCACCCGGCCCGCCTCCGGCGCCTTGGCGACCACGAGCACCGAGGCCCTCATGCGCTGTTCCCGGGGTCCCCGCGGAAGCGTCCCGAGGAGGAGCGCAGCGGCAGGAGCGGAGGCGTTCGTGGGGTGGTGTCCAGCACCCGCCAGAAGTCGCGGGCCGCGCGCGCCGTACCGCGGACCGAGCCGCTCACCTTCGACCGGGTGCCGAGGGCGCGCGGGTGGTAGGAGACGTCGCGCTCGGAGACCCGCCAGCGGGCGGCGGTCGCCTTCTGGAGCAGCTCGACCGGGTAGCCGAACCGGCGGTCCTGCACGCCGAGCTCGAGCAGCGCCTCGCGGCGGCACACGCGCATCGGCGCGATGTCGTGGGCGGCCATCCCGATCCGGCGACGCAGCCACCAGACGACCAGGTTGTTGCCCAGCCGCGCGTGCCAGGGCCAGACGCCGCGGGAGACCGGCCGCCTGCGGCCCACGGCCAGGTCGGCGCGGCCGGACCGGACGTCGTCGAGCAGGGCCAGCAGGTCGTCGGGGTCGAACGAGCCGTCGCCGTCCATGAACGCGACGTGGTCACTGGTCGCGGCCAGCAGCCCGGCGTGCACGGCGGCGCCGTAGCCCGGGCTCGGCTCGGTGACCACGGTGGCGCCCAGCCGCCGGGCCACAGACGCGGTCTCGTCGCTCGAGCCGTTGTCGGCGACGACCACCGCGAACCCTGCGGGCACCTTCGGGAGGAGCTCGAGCAGGGCGGGCGCCTCGTCACGGCAGGGCAGCACCAGGTCGCACACGATCTCCACGTGAGCGACGGTAGGCAGAACCAGGTCTTCTGAAACGGGTCTGCCTCCTTACGAAGTCGTGACGCTGCCGTTTCGGCAGGTGGTGGTCAGGTGGCACACCTAGGGTCTGGGGCATGTCGACCACGTCTGCGGCCCGCGCCGCCTGGGCAGGCGTGGCTGTCACCGTGGTCCTCCTTCTCATGGCATTCGGAGCCCCGCACTGGCTGGATTGGTCCGTCGCGGCCCGCGCGCCGCGCAGCGCCTCACCCCACGAGATCCCGCCGCTGCACGGGCTCTGGCAGCCGAACCTGTTCGGCCCGGGCACGATCCCGGCCGTGCTGATCGCCGGGCTGGGCTGGCGGTACGCCGCCGACCTGGCCGGCCGCCTCTCGTGGCGCCGGCTGCTGCTGGCGTCGTACGCCGGGTCGCTGGCGTGGCTGCTGTCCCTCGCTGTGGTCGACGGCTCGAGCGGGCTGTCGCGGTCGCTGGGCAACCCCTACGAGTACCTCCGGGCCGCCCGCGAGGTCGGCAGCGTGCACATCCTGCTGGAGAGCTACATCGACCGGATCCCCTACTCCGCCGGCGACAACTGGCCGACCCATGTCGCCGGGCACCCGCCCGGCACGCTGCTCTTCTTCGTCGGGCTGGTGAAGGTGGGGCTGGGCGGCGACCTGGCCGCCGGGGTCGTCGTCACCGTGCTCGCGGCGTCCACCGCGGCCGCCGTGCTGGTCACCCTGCGCGCGCTCGGCGCCGAGGAGGTGGCGCGCCGCGCGGCGCCGTTCCTGGTGCTGACGCCGGCCGCTGTGTTCATGGCGGTCTCGGCGGACGCCCTGATCGCCACGGTGATGGCGTGGGGGCTGGCCTGCCTGGCCCTTGCCTCGCAGCGGCTGTGGTGGGCGGTGCCCGCGGGGCTGCTGCTGGGCTACGGCGTGCTGATGTCCTACGGCATGCCCCTGATGGGCCTGGTCGCCCTCGCGGTGCTGGTCGCCGCCCGCTCGTGGCGACCGCTCCCGGTGGCTGCCGGGGCGGCGCTGGCGGTGGTGCTCGGGTTCGCGGCGGCCGGCTTCGCCTGGTGGGACGCCTACCCGGTGCTCCGCGACCGCTACTACGACGGCATCGCGCAGGACCGGCCGCAGTCCTACTGGTGGTACGGCGACCTGGCCTGTCTCGTCGTCAGCGCCGGGCCGCTGCTGCTGTCCGGACTCGCGGCGAGCGCCACGCGTGCGACGCGCGCCGCCCGGGTGCCGCTGCTGCTGGTCGGCGCCACCGTGCTGGTGGTCGCGCTCGCCGACGCCTCCGGCATGAGCAAGGCCGAGGTCGAGCGGATCTGGCTGCCGTTCGTGCCGTGGCTGACCGTGTCGTTCGCCCTGCTCCCCTCCGCGCTGGCGGTCATGGGGACTCGGCGCCCAGGTGGTCGCCGCCCTGCTGGTGCAGCACCTCGTCTACACCGCCTGGTGACCGATCGCCGCCAGGGCTCGATAGTCCCTGACGTTCTGACCAGCGACACGCGTGTCCCGCGTCCACAACGTCAGGGACTATCGGCCCAGCGACGGTTCAGTCGCGGAGGGGGGCGGTGGCGAAGGCGGGGAGCCCCTGGTCGGGGTGGATCTCGGCGGTGAAGCCGAGCTCGGCGGTCGCCCGCGCCGGCGAGGCCACGACGTGGCGGACGTCGCCGAGCCGGTAGCCACCGGTCACGACGGGCGCGATCGCACGGCCGGTGCCCTGGGCGACCAGGGTGGCCACGTCGAGGATCCGGACCGGGTGGCCGGAGGCGACGTTGTAGGCGGCGTAGGCCGTCGCCCCGCCGTCGGTGACCGCCCGCAGCGCGGCCAGGTTGGCCCGGGCCACGTCGGCCACGTGCACGAAGTCGCGGACCTGGCCGCCGTCCTCGAAGACCTGCGGCGCCTCGCCGCGCTCCAGGGAGGAGCGGAACAGCGCGGCGACGCCGGAGTAGGGCGTGTCCCGCGGCATCCCCGGCCCGTAGACGTTGTGGTAGCGCAGCGCCACCGCCCGAGCGCCCGCCTGGCGCACCCACGCGGAGGTGTAGTGCTCCTGGGCGACCTTGCTGGCGGCGTACGACGAGCGCGGGTCGAGCCGGGCGTCCTCGTCGACCAGGGCCCACTCCAGTGCGCGGCCGCAGCGCGGGCAGTGGTTCTCGAAGTCGCCGGCCTCCAGCGCCGCGACCTCGCGCGGCGGCGGGGTCTGGTCACCGTGCTCGCTGCACCGGTAGCGGCCCTCGCCGTAGACCACCATCGACGAGGCCAGCACCAGCCTGTCGACGTCCGCCTCGTGCATGGCGGCCAGCAGCGCGGCGGTGCCGAGGTCGTTGTGCCCGGCGTAGGCCGGCAGGTCACCCACCCGCACGCCGGCGCCCACCACCGCCGCCTGGTGGCAGACCGCGTCGACCCCGCGCAGCAGGTCGGGCCAGTCCGCGGCGTCGCGCACGTCGAGGTGGTGGGTGCCCAGCGGCGGCTCGGCCGCGCCGTGCGCCATCGGCAGCATCAGGTCGACCCGGACGACCTCGTGGCCGTCGGCCTCGAGGACCTCGCCGATGGCGGTCCCGATGAAGCCGGCCGAGCCGGTGAGCAAGAACCTCACGGGCTCCCCACATCGGGTACGGCGTAGGTGAGCTCGATGCCCTCCGCCCAGGTCGAGCAGGTGCAGCCCTCGGGGTCGGGCAGCGCCGCGACCGCGGCGGTCAGCAGCCCGGTCAGCCGCTCGAGGTTGCTGCGGAACAGCGCGAAGACCTCCACCTGCCCCACGCCGGACTGACCCTCGGCGCCGGCGTCCATGTCGGTCACCAGGGCCAGCGCGGAGTAGCACATCCGCAGCTCGCGGGCGAGCGCCGCCTCGGGGGCGCCGGTCATGTTGACGAGGGTGCCGCCCTGCGCGGCGTACCAGCTCGACTCGGCGCGCGTGGAGAACCGCGGCCCCTCGATCACGACCATCGTCCCGCCGCGCCGGACGTCGGGCGCCGCGGCGACCAGGGCGTCGGAGACCCGCGGGCAGTAGGGGTCGGCGAACGGCAGGTGCACCGCGCCCTGCTCGACGTATGACGAGACCCGGCCGCTGGTGCGGTCGACGAGCTGGTCGGGTACGACGAGGTCGCCCGGAGCGACCTCGGGCGACAGCCCGCCCACGGCGCACGGCGCCAGCACCTGGCGGACGCCGAGCGAGCGGAGCGCCCAGAGGTTGGCGCGGTAGTTGATGCCGTGCGGTGGGAAGTCGTGGTGCCGGCCGTGCCGCGGCAGGAACGCCACCTGGCGGCCGGCGACCGTGCCGACCGCGACGGGCGCCGACGGGTCGCCGTAGGGCGTGGTGACGGCGTGCTCCTCGGCGTGCTCCAGGAAGGAGTAGAAGCCGGTGCCGCCGATGACGGCGACCTCAGCGGTGGTCACTTGAGGGTCGCCGGGAGCTCGAGCGCGCGCCAGACGGCCTCCCACACCTGCTTGGGCGCGATGCCGGCGTCGAGCGCCTCCTCGGCGGTCCGCCCGCCGAGCTCGGCCATGACGAACTGACGTGCCCAGGCGCGGTGGTAGACGGGCCCGAGGGCCTCCTCCATCCGGCTCCAGAACTCGGTGTGCCTCACCCGCTCAGAATTGCACGGCCCTGATCGTCAGCCACGCCTGCCCGCCGCCGCCGGTCCCGTGCGTGACCTCCCGCACCCGCCAGCCGGCCTCGGTCAGCACCGCCCGGATCGGTGCCTCGCGCCAGTAGACGAACCGGCGCGGGGCCCGCACGTGACCGTGCACCGACCACTCCTCGCCGTCGCCCTCCTTGAGCGACATGGCGAGCGCGCCTCCCGGCTTCGTCGCCCGGGCCAGATTGCCCAGCACGGTCGGTAGGTCCTCGCGCGCGACGTGGAGCAGGCAGGCGCTGGCCCAGACTCCGTCGTAGGGTCCCCCGAGGTCGTCCGTCAGGGGGTCGAGCACGTCGGCTTCGTAGCCTCGGCTGCGCATCAGCTCGACGAAGGCGGGCGTGACGTCCGTACGCCGCACGGTGAGCCCGCGCTCCTCGAGCGCGATCGCGTCGCGGCCACCCGCGCTGCCGATCTCGAGCACCGAGGCGCCCGGCCCGACCGCGCCCGCCAGCCAGTCGAGCTCCGCGGTGACCCCGTCGTTGAGGTCCCAGCTGGCGTCGCTGTAGGGCGTCGCGTCCCCGTCATAGGCCGCCACGGTGGCACCCGCCGCGGACCGGCGGACGTCGTGGCTGTGGTGGAGCACGTCGTGCAGGTGGTAGCGGGCGATGGTGTCGACGATGAACTCGCTGCCGTTGTCGCGCAGCCCGCGGCGGGCCCAGGTCTCGTCGGGGGCGTCACGGAGGGCGTCGTACCTCGCGGCGACCGCCTCGGCGGCCGCCACCAGCTCGTCGGCCACCGTCTGCGGGTCCTGCTCGGCGTAGCGGCCCTCGATCGCGGTGACGTCCTGGTCCCAGTTGGCGAAGGTCGGCTCGTCCTCCTCGAGCATCAGCGCCAGCCGGTCGCCGAAGACGCGGTGCACGTCGCGGACGTGGCAGCCGTACTCCAGCGGCGACCACGTCTGCGCCTCCGGCCTCGTCGTGGCCTCCGACCTGTTCAGCACCGCCACCCAGCCGACCGCGTCGTCGCGCAGGAGCCGGCCGAGGTCCGCGCGGTCGAGGTGCGCGGCGACGAAGCCGCACTCGGGGCACGGCTCACGCAGGACCCACGTCCAGTCCTTGGTGTCGGGCTCGATGTCGGGCCCGGCGTCGGGCTCGGTGTTGGGCTCGGTGTTGGGCTGGACCATGCGCACATCATCATGGAACTCGTGACCGTCCGCAGCGCGGTTTCTGCCGACCTCCCCCGAATCGCCGCCATCTACGACGAGCAGGTGCGCACCGCGATCTCCACCTTCGACCTCACCTCGCCGGGCTCGGCTGCTGGGAGGCTCGGCTGGCCAGCACCCGGGAGACCACGTGCTCGTCGACGTACCGCCCCCGGCCGGCGCACGACCGCACCCGCGAGGTCTCGGTCTAGCTCGACGAGGCGGCGCGCGGGCAGGGGCTGGGTCGCCAGCCGTACGACGAGCTGCTCGACCGACTGCGCGCCGACGGCGTCCACGAGGGTCGACACCGCGCTCTGGGGGCTCACGCTGGCGTAGCGACTACGCCGCCGGCACGCCCAGCGCGGCCAGGAAGGCATCGGGGTCGGCCAGGCTCACGTGCAGCGTGCGCAGCGCGTGCCGAACCCCGAGGCAGCGCGCTCGGGCCGGCGGGTCGACGGTGAGCACGACCAGTCCCCTCGTCGAGGTGTTGACCAGCCAGTCGCCGCGCCAGCCGTGGGCGCCGATGCTGATCGTCCTCGTGTCGTCGACCGCGGCCGACGTGATCGACGAGCGCGGGATCTCGACTCTCCAGGTGAGCCCCAGCCGGACCTCGAGCGTGTCGGGCCCGAGCTCGAGGTAGGCATCGCGCGAGGCCGTGGCCGTCAGGAGCACGTGCATCAGCGCGGACGGCTGAGGCATGTCGAAGCGCGTCATTCCTTCGATGGTGCCACTCAGGTCAGCAGCAGCGCATCCAGCCGGCGGCGTACGACGACCAGCCCGGCCAGCCCCATCAGGACCAGGTAGAGGACCGACACCCCCGAGGCCCAGGTGAGCGAGCCCGTGGTCAGCTCTCGGCAGAGCACCACCCCGCGATAGAGCGGCGTGCACTCGACCAGCCACTGCACCGGCGTGGGGAAGGCGCTGATGGGGAAGAAGGTGCCTGAGAAGAGGAAGAGCGGGAGCTGGACGAGGGTGATCTTGTCGAAGTCCTGCCAGCTCTTCATGTAGGTCGTCGCGGCCATGCAGACCGCGCTCGACGCGAAGCCGATGAGGATGGTCGCGGGGAAGGCCAGGAGCGCCCACCACGAGTGCACCAGCCCCATCGCGGCCATGATGACGAGGAACGCCGCGGCGTACGCCGAGCCGCGCAGCTGGCTCCACGCGATCTCGCCGCGCGCCACGTCGCGGGTGGTGAGCGGCGTGGCGAGCATCTGGTCGTAGAGCTTCATGAAGCGGAGCTTGAAGTAGGTGTTGTAGGTGGCGTCGATGAGCGCGCCGTTGAGCGCCGAGGCCGCGAGCATGCCGGGCGCGACGAACTCGGCGTAGGGCACCTCGTGGCCGTTGAACTCGAAGGTCTCGATCAGCTGGCCGACCCCGATGCCGATCGAGAGCAGGTAGAAGAACGGCTCGAGGAAGCCGGTGATGAACAGCTTCCACGCCTTGCGGTAGACGATGTAGTTGCGCTGCAGCAGGAGCTTCGTGGCGCCGACCGGGCCGAGCGGCTGCACCTCGACCGCAGTCATGAGACCAGCCGCTTCTCGAGGCCGCTGACCGCCCAGAACCAGCCGCCCACGGTGAGCGCGAGGAGCACGCCGACGTTGACGCCGGCCTGCCACCAGATCACGTGGTCGAGGGCGAACATCCGCGACAGGTTGACGCCGTGCCACAGCGGCGTGAGCCGGGCGACCCAGGCCCCGACGTCGCCGAGGTTGCTGACCGGGAAGAACGCGCCGCTGAAGAGGAAGAGCGGGAAGATGCCGAGCCGGAACAGCACCCCGAACCCCTCCTCGGAGAGGAGCCGGGCACTGAGGCCGTAGATCCAGACCGCGAACGCCATGCCGACCAGGAGCTGGCTCCCGAACGCCGCGATCGGCCCCCACCAGCTGCCGTAGACACCGAAGGGCGCCAGCACCAGCGTGTAGACGCCGCACGTCGTCGCCAGCCGGAACAGCACGAACGACAGGTGTGCGGCCACGAGGTCGCGGCAGCCGAGCGGCGTGGCGAGCATGGAGTCGTAGATGCGCTGCCACTTGATCATGCCCATCACCGGCCACGTCGTCTCGCCGACGGCGGTCTGCATCGCGTGGGCGGCGATGAGGCCCGGCACCACGAAGTCGAAGTAGGACGTCGCGCCCTCGAGCACCTCCGGGTCGCCGTCGATGAAGCCACCGAGCAGCACACCCATCGCCAGCACGTAGAGGAGGGGCGCGAGGAACGAGCTGATCACGGTCGACTGCCACGTGCGCTGGTAGACGACGACCCAGTAGTCGACCTGACGCCTGATCCCGTCAAGCAGGCGCAGCTGGCGCGCAGGGGTCGCGACGGTGACTGCCATCAGTCGACCAGCGTCCGGCCGGTCAGGCGGAGGAAGACGTCCTCGAGCGTGCTGCGGCGCACCAGCGTCGCGGCCGGGGTGAGCCCGCGCTCGTGGACCTGCGCGATGACGTGGTCACCGTCGTCGCTGTAGACCAGGAGCCGGTCGGGCAGCACCTCGACCCGGCCGAGGTCGGCGACCTTCTCGGCGAGGGCGTCGTGGCTCTCGCCCTCCTCAGCGACCCCGAACCGCAGCTCGGCCACCTCGCGCGTCGAGTGCTCGCGGATCAGGTCGAGCGGCGAGCCCTCGGCCACGATCAGCCCCTTGTCCATCACCACGAGCCGGTCGCAGAGCTGCTCGGCCTCGTCCATGTAGTGGGTGGTGATCACGAGCGTGACGCCCTGCTGCTTGAGCCGGAACAGCCGGTCCCACAGCACGTGCCGGGCCTGCGGGTCGAGGCCGGTGGTGGGCTCGTCGAGCAGCAGGAGGTCGGGCCGGTTGATGAGGCTGCGCGCGATGGTCAGCCTGCGCTTCATGCCCCCGCTGAGGTCGTCGACCTTGCTCCGGGCCTTCTCGGTCAGCTGCACGAACTCGAGCAGCTCGTCGGCCCGCGCGCTGACCTCCGCCCTCGGGAGTCCGAAGTAGCGGCCGTAGATGTAGAGGTTGTCGCGCACGTTGAGCTCGGTGTCGAGGGTGTCCTCCTGCGGGCAGACCCCCAGCCGCCCCCGGATCGCCGGCCCGTCGACGGCCGGGTCCATCCCGAGGATCCGCAGCTCTCCCCCGCTGATCGGGCTCACGGCCGCGATCATCCGCATCGTGCTCGACTTGCCCGCGCCGTTGGGGCCGAGGAACCCGAACGCCTCGCCCCGCTGCACCTCGACGTCGATCCCCTTGACCGCCTCGAAGTCTCCGAACGTCTTGCGCAGCCCGCGCGCCGAGATCATGGCCTCCGTCACGGGAGCAACCTATGCCGAGCCACGGACACCGCTCACCGGGTGTGGTCACCGAAGGCTGGCCGCCGCCACGGGCCGATAGTCCCTGACGTTCTGACCCACGACACGCCGACGACGCTGGTCACAACGTCAGGGACTATCCCGAGGCCGGGGCCGTGACCGAGACCGGCTCCCCCGCCACCCACGTGCCGGCCACGTCGGCCGGGCCGGCCAGGGCGAAGGCCTTGGCGAGCGCGTCGTCGTCGGAGTCGGCGTGCCGCAGGGCGACGTCGAGGGTCGAGGAGGGTGAGGGGCGCAGCCACAGCGCGTCGAAGGCCTTGCCGACCGTGAAGTCGCCGATCGTGTCGGACAGGCCGAGCACGTCGGCGCCGGCGGCGGTGGCGAGGTGCAGCAGGTGCCGGGCCGAGAGGCGGTGTCCTTCGCGGCCGAGCAGCTGCTGGGCGAAGTAGGCCTGCAGCCCCTCCTTGAACAGCGAGAAACCGGTGCCCGCCCCCACGTCGGAGCCCAGCGCGACCCGCACACCGAGGGCCAGGTGCGACCCGAGCGGGAAGAGACCGCTGCCGAGGGCGGCGTTGGAGGTCGGGCAGTGAGCGACCGCGGCGCCGTGCCGGGCCAGCATCATCAGCTCCTGCAGCGAGGGGTGCACGTTGTGCGCGAGCACGCTGCGTGGGCCGAGCAGCCCGGAGCGTTCGTAGGACGTCGCGTAGTCGCAGCCGAACAGCTGCCGCACGCCCTCGATCTCCTCGACGTTCTCGTTGAGGTGGGAGGTGAACCACAGCTCCGGCCCGTCCGCGAGCAGCCCGCCGGCAGACTCCATCAGCGCGTCGGAGCACGACAGCGAGAACCGCGGCGTGACGGCGTAGCGGGTCCGGCCCTGGCCGTGCCAGCGCTTGGCCAGCTCGAGCCCCTCGTCATAGGCGCGCTCGGGCGTGGTGAACAGGTCCTCCCGCAGGATCCGGTCGGAGAGCACGAGCCCCGAGGTCACCCGCAGCCCGACCCGGGTGGCCTCGGTGAAGAGCGCGTCCACGGCCGTGGCGAAGTGGGAGCCGAAGACCAGCGCGGTCGTCGTCCCGGCCCGCGCCAGCCCGGAGACGAAGTCGGTGGCGACCGAGGCGGCGTACGTCGCGTCGGCGAGCCGCGCCTCCTCGGGAAGCGCGCACTTCTCCAGCCAGTCGAGGAGCGGCATCCCGAGCCCGCCGATCGCTCGCACCTGGGGGTAGTGCACGTGCGTGTCGACGAAGCCGGGCAGCACGAGGCCGCCGCGCAGGTCGACGTGGTCGGGGCCGTGCACCGACGACGTGAACGGCTCACGCGCCACGATCACCCCGTCGCGCACGACGAGGGCCAGGTCGGCCTCCGCGCGCAGGTGGCCGCCGGTGAAGGGGCTGCGTGGCGTGTCGAGGAAGGTGCCTCGGAAGACCGTTGTCTCCTGGCCGTGGACGTCTTGGCGAGTCACCGCAGCGAAGCGCCCTCGTGCTCGAAGGCGGAGAGGAGCGCGGCGGCGACCGACACCGCGATCGCCGCGGGGTCCTTGCTGGTCGTCACCCCCGGGAGGCCGATCGGCGTCTCGACGCGGTCGACGACCTCGGCCGGGAGCGACGCGAGCAGGGTCGAGCGGAACCGAGCCCACTTCGCCGACGACCCGATCAGCCCGATCGTGCCGAGGTGGTCGCAGCGGAGCGCGGCGTCGATGATCGCGAGGTCCTCGGCGTGGTCGTGGGTGAGCACCAGCACGCGGGTGCCGGGCGGCAGCTCGCCGAGCACCAGCTCGGGGATCACCGGCACGTGGTGGGCGTGCACGGCGGCCACCGCGTCGGCCAGCGGCGCCAGCTCGGCCTCCGAGAGGTGCTCGGAGCGCGAGTCGACCAGGTGCAGGTCGAGGTCGTGGCGGGCCAGGATCCGCGCCAGCTCGAGGCCGACGTGGCCGACGCCGAAGATCGCGACGGAGGGTACGACGGCCAGCGGCTCGAGCAGCACCGTCACCTCGCCGCCGCAGCACTGCACGCCGTGCTGGAAGGGCGCCTTGTCGGAGAGGTTCGCCGTGAACCGAGCCGGGGCGGCTGCGCTGGATCGGACCAGCTCGCGGGCGCGGCGCACGGCCTCCTCCTCGAGGTTGCCGCCGCCGATCGAGGCCCACGTCGAGGTGGCCGAGACGACCATCTTGGCGCCGGCCTCGCGAGGGGTGTGACCGCGCACGTCGGTCACGGTCACCAGCACGCCCGGCTCGCGCGCCGCCCGCAGCGCCGCCACCGCCGCGAACCACGTCGTCACAGCGCCTCCCGGGCCGCCGACAGCGCCCAGTAGACGGCCTCCGGGGTGGCCGGCGAGGCGAGCTCGAGCGGCCGGTCCGCCGGCCCGAACGCCGCGCACGCGTCGCGCAGCGCCTCGCGCACGCTGAACGCCAGCATCAGCGGCGGCTCGCCCACGGCCTTGGAGCCGTAGACGACGCCGTCCTCGTGAGCCCGCTCCAGCAGGGCGACGTTGAACTCGCCCGGCATCTCCGAGAACGACGGCAGCTTGTAGGTCGACGCGGCCTGGGTGGTGAGCCGGCCGCGGCCCGGCCCGTCGGACTCGTCCCAGCGCAGGTCCTCGAGGGTCAGCCAGCCGGCGCCCTGCACGAAGCCGCCCTCGATCTGCCCCAGGTCGACCAGCGGCGAGAGGCTGTCGCCCACGTCGTGGACGATGTCGACCCGCCGGGTCGTGTAGGCGCCGGTGAACCCGTCGACCTCCACCTCGGCCGCCGCGACGCCGTAGGCGAAGTACTTGAACGGCGACCCCGTCATGGTGCTGAGGTCCCAGCTCAGCCCCTCGGTCTTGTAGAAGCCGGCCGCCCACAGCTGGATCCGCTGGTGGTAGGCCTTCGTGACCAGCTCGTCCCAAGAAAGGTCGGGATGATCGGCGCGCACCGGCTGCAGCCGCGCCAGGATCTGGTCGCAGGCGTCCTTGATCGCGCCCCCGTTGAGGTCGGCGCCCGCGCTGGCCGCGGTGGCCGAGGTGTTGGGCACCTTGTCGGTCCGCGTCGGCGCCAGCCGCACCCGATCCAGCGGCAGCCCCAGCGCGGTCGCGGCGACCTGGAGCATCTTGGTGTGCAGGCCCTGGCCCATCTCGGTGCCGCCGTGGTTGATCAGCACCGAGCCGTCCTTGTAGACGTGCACCAGCGCGCCGCCCTGGTTGAACGTCGTGAAGTTGAAGGAGATGCCGAACTTCACCGGCGTGATCGCCAGCCCGCGCTTGGTGTGCGGGTGCGCTTGGTTGTACGCCGCGACCTCGGCCCGCCGCGCGTCGAGCGCCGCGGTCTCCACGACCTGCTCCCACGCCGCGACCAGGCGCTCGGGGTGGCGCACCGGCTGGCCGTAGGGGGTGGCCTGGCCGTCGACGTAGAAGTTGCGCCGCCGCAGCTCGGCGGGGTCCAGCCCGAGGACCGGCGCGCAGCGGCCGATGATGTCCTCGATCACGAGCATGCCCTGCGGGCCGCCGAAGCCGCGGAACGCCGTCTGCGAGGTCTTGTGGGTCTGCGCGATCCGGCCGTGCACGACGATGTCGGGGATCCAGTAGGCGTTGTCGATGTGGCACAGCGCCCGGGAGAGCACCGGCTCGGAGAGGTCGAGGCTCCAGCCGCCGTCGGCGGTGAGGGTCGCGTCGAGGCCGGTGAACAGGCCGTCGTCGTCGAACCCGACCCGCCAGGTCGCGTGGTAGCCGTGCCGCTTGCCGGTCATCGTCATGTCCTGCTGGCGGCTCAGCCGCAGCCGGACCGGCCGCCCGGTGAGCGTGGCGCCGAGGGCGGCCACCGCCGCGAGCCCGTGCGGCTGCATCTCCTTGCCGCCGAAGCCGCCGCCCATCCGCAGGCACTGCACGGTCACGGCGTGGCTGGGCACGCCCAGCACGTGGGCGACGATCTCCTGGGTCTCGGTGGGGTGCTGGGTGCTGGACTGCACGAAGACCTGGCCGGCCTCGTCGACCATCGCGAGCGAGCAGTGCGTCTCGAGGTAGAAGTGCTCCTGCCCCGACATGCTCGTGACGCCCTCGAAGACGTGGGTCGCCCGGCCCAGCCCGGCCTCGGCGTCGCCGCGGACCATCGTCGGCCTCGCGCCCTGGAAGCTCTCGGCCGCGATCGCCTCCTCGACGGTCAGCACCGCCGGCAGCTCCTCGTAGTCGACCTCGATCGCCGCCGCCCCACGCCGCGCGGCCTCGAGGCTCTCGCCGAGCACCCAGCAGACCGAGTGACCGAAGTAGCGGACCTCGTCGGGGAACAGCGGCTCGTCGTGCTTGATGCCGGCGTCGTTGATGCCGGGGACGTCGGCGGCGGTGAGCACGCGCACGACCCCCGCCACGTCGTAGGCCGCAGCGACGTCGAGCCGGGTGACCCGTGCGTGGGCGTGCGGCGCCTGCACGGGGTGGGCGTGCAGCACGTGGCTGGTCCGGCCGACCAGGTCGTCGGTGTAGAGCGCGTGGCCGGTGACGTGCAGCGCGGCGCTCTCGTGGGGCACCGACTCCCCGACGACGGCGTCGCCGGGGCGCCTGCTCAGCGCGCTGGTGGTGATCTCCTCCTCGGTGGTGACGCCCGTGGTGATGTCGGTGGTGACGTCGGTGCTCATGCCGTCACCTCCGCGCCCGACTCGGCATAGAGCTTGCGCAGCGACTGGCCGAGCATCGCGGTCCGGAACTCCGCGCTGGCCCGCTGGTCGGAGATCGGCGTGCCCTCGCCGCCCATCACGGCCGCGGCGGCATCGACGGTCTCCTGGGTCCACGGCCGGCCCTCGAGGGCGGCCTCGGTGGCCAGCGCCCGGATCGGGGTCGCGGCGACGCCGCCGAGCCCGATGCGGGCCTTCTGGACCACGCCGTCCGCCACGTCGATCGCATAGCCGACGGCCACCGACGAGATGTCGTCGAAGGCCCGCTTCGCGATCTTGTGGAAGCCCGTCACCTCGGCGGCCGGCAGCGGCACGACCACCTCGGTGATCAGCTCGCCCGGACGGCGTACGGACTCGCGGTAGCCGGTGAAGTAGTCCGCCAGCGCGACGGTCCGCTCGCCCTCGGTCGAGGCGAGCACGAGCGAGGCCTCCAGGGCGAGCAGCACCGGCGGGGCGTCGCCGATCGGCGAGCCGGTGCCGAGGTTGCCGCCGAGGGTGGCGCCGTTGCGGATCAGCGGCGAGGCGAACTGCGGCATCAGCGCCAGCAGCAGCGGCAGCCGTCCCTCGAGGCGCCGCTCCACCTCGGTGAGGGTGAGGCCGGCGCCGATGCGCGCCTCTCCCCCTGCAGCGTCGGAGATCGTGAAGCCGCGCAGCTCGGGCAGCCGGTCGATGGCCACCACCAGCTCGGCCCGGCGGCCCTTGAGGTTGACGTCGACCCCCCAGTCGGTGCTGCCGGCGACGACGTTCGCCTCCTCGTGGTCGTGGAGCAGCTGCAGCGCCTCGGCCAGCGTGGCCGGGCGGACGTACGCCGCCTCGCCGTCGTGCAGCCGGGTGGCAGCCGCCGCGGGGGCGGGGGACGTGCGTCGCCCGGCGAGCGCGTCGTCGGAGGCCGGGAGCGCCAGCGCGAAGGCGGCGTCCTTGATCGGCCGGTAGCCGGTGCACCGGCACAGGTTGCCGCTCACCGCGTGGAGGTCGAAGCCGTTCTCGCCGTGGTAGTGGTCACGGGGGCCGGAGCCGTTCGTGGCCGCCCGTCCGGAGCGGTAGAACTCCGCCGCCATCGAGCAGACGAACCCGGGCGTGCAGTAGCCGCACTGCGACCCGCCGCGCATCGCCATCTCGTGCTGGACGGGATGCAGGTCGTCGGGCGACCCCAGCCCCTCGGACGTCACCACCTCCTGGCCGTCGAGCGACGCGGCGGGGACCAGGCAGGAGTTGATCGCCGTCCACTCCGTCGCGTCGGACCCGTCGGGCGCGGGCCGGGCGACCATGACCGAGCAGGCGCCGCACTCGCCCTCGGCGCAGCCCTCCTTGGCCCCGGTCAGTCCGCAGCCGCGCAGGAAGTCGAGAGCGTTGGTGTGCAGCGGCACACCGTCCAGGTCACGCGGCTCGCCGTTGACCACGATGCCAGCCATCGCGCACCTCCCGTCGCATCGACGATTGGCATGGTTGCTGGTCCCAGTGGGAACGGCCCGCTGGTTGTCCATGCGAACAACGGACCGCGCCCTCACTCTAACGTGATCGGATGCTCGGTGCCTGGCCACACGCAATGGGGGCGTGGGAGCGCAGCGACCCGGTCTTTGCGGGCGCAGCCCGCGCGCCCCGCGATCGGCCTCCGGGCCGTGGCGACCGCGCCGAGCGAGCGCCAGCGAGCGAACGCGCCAGCGAGCGCCAGCGAGCGTCGCCACGGACTGGGGGCCGAAGCTCGCGGGGGTATTCAGAGCCGCGCGCCCCGCGATCGGCCTCCGGGCCGTGGCGACCGCGCCGAGCGAGCGCCAGCGAGCGAACGCGCCCGCGAGCGCCAGCGAGCGTCGCCACGGACTGGGGGCCGAAGCTCGCGGGGTATTCAGAGCGACCCGGTCTTTGCGGGCGAAGCCCGCGCGCCCCGCGATCGGCCTCCGGGCCGTGGCGACCGCGCCGAGCGAGCGCCAGCGAGCGAACGCGCCTGCGAGCGCCAGCGAGCGTCGCCACGGACTGGGGGCCGAAGCTCGCGGGGGTATTGGCGAGCGCAGCGACCCGGTCTTTGCGGGCGAAGCCCGCGCGCCCCGCGATCGGCCTCCGGGCCGTGGCGACCGCGCCGAGCGAGCGCCAGCGAGCGAACGCGCCTGCGAGCGCCAGCGAGCGTCGCCACGGACTGGGGGCCGAAGCTCGCGGGGGTATTCAGGCCCGCAATGGGGGCGTGGGAGCGCAGCGACCCGGTATTTGCGGGCGAAGCCCGCGCGCCCCGCGATCGGCCTCCGGGCCGTGGCGACCGCGCCGAGCGAGCGCCAGCGAGCGAACGCGCCTGCGAGCGCCAGCGAGCGTCGCCACGGACTGGGGGCCGAAGCTCGCGGGGGTATTCAGAGCGAGCGCCAGCGAGCGTCGCCACGGACTGGGGGCCGAAGCTCGCGGGGGTATTCAGAGCGTGAGGCCGACGTGCCGGTTGACGTCCTTGTAGAGCAGGTAGCGGAACGGGCCGGGGCCGCCGGCGTAGCAGGCCTGCGGGCAGAAGGCGCGCAGCCACATGAAGTCGCCGGCCTCCACCTCGACCCAGTCCTCGTTGAGGAGGTAGACCGCCTTGCCCTCGAGGACGTAGAGGCCGTGCTCCATCACGTGCGTCTCCGGGAACGGGATGGCGCCGCCGGGGTTGAAGTTGACGATGTTGACGTGCATGTCGTGGCGCAGGTCGGCCATGTCCACGAACCGCGTCGTCGACCAGGCGCCGTCGGTGCCGGGCATCTCGAGCGGGGTGACGTCCTGCTCGCGGGTGACGAACGCGGGAGGTACGTCGAGCCCCTCGACCCGGTGGTAGGCCTTGCGGAGCCAGTGGAAGGCCGCGGTCGCGTCGCTGCGGTTGTGCAGCGTCCAGTGCGTGCCCGGCGGGAGGAACGCGTAGGAGCCGGGCTCGAGGGCGTGGTCGGCGCCGTCGACGGTGAGCGCGAGCGCGCCGTCCACCACGAACAGCACCGCCTCGGCGGCCGGGTCGATCTCCGGCTGGTCGGAGCCGCCGCCGGGCGAGACCTCGACGACGTACTGGCTGAACGTCTCGGCGAACCCCGACAGCGGTCGGGCCAGCACCCACATCCGCATGCCCGTCCAGCCGGGGAGGTAGGACGCGGTGATGTCGCTGAGCGTGCGGGCCGGGATCACGGCGTACGCCTCGGTGAACCTGGCCCGGTCGGTCGTCAGCGCGGTCTGCGGCGGCAGCCCGCCCCTCGGCACGTGATAGCTCATCGGTCGCCTCTCCTCAGCAGTCGTCCTCGGGGAGTCTCCTCGATGGGGACCCCGCGCAGCCACGTCTCGCGCACGACGCCGACCAGCCGGCGCCCGGCGTACGCCGAGACAGGGTTGCGGTGGTGCAGCTTGGCCACGTCGACGGTGAACTCCTCGTCGGGCGCGAACCGCACCAGGTCTGCGTCGGCACCGACCTCGATCCGGCCCTTGTGGCCGAGCCCGACCCGGTCGGCGGTGGCCGTGGCCATCCAGCGCACCACGTCGACGAGCGAGTGGCCGCGCGCGCGGGCGCCGGTCCACACGGCGGGCAGGCCGAGCTGGACCGACGAGATGCCGCCCCACGCCTCGCCGAAGTCGCCGCCGCCGCGCTGCTTGAGGCCGGCGGTGCACGGCGAGTGGTCGGAGACGACGTAGTCGAGGTCTCCCGCGGCCAGCGCCGCCCACAGCTCCTCGCGGTTGTCGGCCTCGCGGATCGGCGGGCAGCACTTCAGCTCGGTGGCACCGTCGGCGATGTGCTCGGCGTCGAAGGTGAGGTAGTGCGGGCAGGTCTCGACGCTCACGTCGACACCCTCCGCGCGCGCCGCCCTGAGCATCGGGACGGCGTCGGCGTCGCTGAGGTGTACGACGTGGGCCCGGCCGTCGGTGGCCCTCGCCTGCTCGAGGACCAGCGCGATGGCGGCCTCCTCGGCTGCGCGCGGCCGGGAGGCGAGGAAGCCGGCGTAGTGGCTGCCGTCGAGCGCGGAGTCGTCGAGCAGGTGGCCGTCCTCGGCGTGCACGATCATCAGCGCACCCAGCCGGGCGGTCTCCCGCATCGATGCCGCGAACTGCTCCGGCTCGAGGTGGCGGAACTCCGCGACGCCGGAGTCGAGCAGGAAGCACTTGAAGCCGAAGACCCCCACGTCGTGCAGCGCCGCCAGGTCGTCGAGGTTGTCGGGGACCGCGCCGCCCCAGAAGCCGACGTCGACGAAGACCTGCCCCTTGGCCACCAGCCGCTTGATCTCCAGCGCCGCGACCGTGGTCGTCGCCGGGATCGAGTTGAGCGGCATGTCGAGGATCGTGGTGACGCCGCCGGCCGCGGCGGCGCGGGTGGCGGTGGCGAACCCCTCCCACTCGGTGCGGCCGGGCTCGTTGACGTGCACGTGGGTGTCGACCAGGCCGGGCAGCAGCACCTCGTCGTCGGCGAGGTCGATGACCTGCGCGGCGGGCGGCGGCTCGTCGTAGGCGGTGATCGCGCCGATCTGCTCCCCCGCGATCCCGACCGCGGCCGCGACCTCGGCGCCGTCGACGATCGCCCGGCGGGCGCGGACGACGAGGTCCAGCTCAGCTGCCACGGTAGGTCGAGTAGCCGTAGGGGCTCAGCAGCACCGGCACGTGGTAGTGCTGGTCGGGGTCGGCGACGGTGAAGACGACCACGACCTCGGGGTAGAAGCCGTCGACGTAGGTGCCGGTGTCGAAGCGGAGCACGTAGGCGCCGCGCTCCAGCCGCTCGGGGCCGATCGCGCCGACGCGGCCGTCGTCGTCGGTGACGCCCTCGCCGAGGAGCTCGCCGCCGCGGGTCTCGAGGCGTACGTCGATCCCGCGCGCCGGTCGGCCGGCTGCGGTGTCGAGCACGTGCGTGGACAGCGTGCTCATAGCGAGGCCTCCAGCCGGAGCAGCGCGATCTGGCGCAGGTTGTCGACGGTCTCGGCGCGCTCGGTGGCGTCGTCGTTCTGCAGCCGCCGCTCGAGCTGGGCCAGGATCTCGTCGGCGTCACGGCCGGCCGCGCGGATCAGGAAGACCCGGTCGAACCGCTCCTCGTAGGCCGCGTTGCCGGCCTTGAGCCGCGCCGCCGTGTCGCCGGTGGTCGGGTCGACGCCGGACTGCTCCTGCCGCGACTGAGCACCGCCTCGCTCGCCGATCCGCGGGTGGCCGGACAGCGCCTGGTCCAGCTCCTCGTCGGTGAGCTCGCGGGCCGCCCGGTCCGCCGCGGCCAGCAGCGCGACGTCGTCGTCGTAGGGCCGGCCGGCGAGGACGTCGTCGGCGAACCGCGGGACCGCAAGGCAGGCAAGAAGCATCTCCTTCGTGACCTCCATCAGCAGAACCCCGGGATGTTGAGCCAGGCCTCGCCGGGTGGAGGAGCGTCGTCACGGCCCACCTGCGCCTCGATCAGGCCGTAGGGCCGGTCGGCGGCGTGGAAGACCTCGCCGTCGTTGGTCAGCCCGTCGATCCTGAAGCCGGAGAAGTCGACGAGGAAGTGGTGCTTGTTGGGTGCGGAGAACTTGAGCTCGGCGATCTCGGGGTTCTCGTCGAGCACGGCGCAGCCCATCGCGTGGAGCGTCTCCTGCAGCGCGCGGGAGTAGGTGCCGGCGAAGGTGTCGAGGAGCGTCTTCATCACGGCGTCGTACGACGCGTTCCAGTCCATGGCGCCGTGGTCGGTGCCCGTGTGCCGCCACTTGGCCACCAGCGAGGTCGCCAGGATCCGGTCGTCGGTCTCGGGCAGGGTCGTGAACTCGTCCTTGAGGAACCCCTTGAACTCCGAGTCGGTCGAGTTGAGCAGCACCAGCTCCTGCACGCCCGACAGCACGTGGGTCTCCTCGCGGCCGACGGTCACCACCGCGGTGCGCACCGCCCCGCCGCGGCGTACGAACGAGTGGTCGCCGATCCGGTCCCAGGCGTACTCCTCCACCCGCACCTGGGCCGACGTCGCCGCCGAGCACGCCTCCATCAGCCGGTGGCCCAGCGCCAGCGCGTAGTCCTCGACCGAGGTGATCCCGTGGATCTTGGCGTAGGCGAACGCCGTGTTCTTCTGCGTGTCCGTCGGCAGCACGTCGGCCTGGTCGCCGGTCGTGTGCGCGTCGCCGAAAGCCCCGCGCAGCGACGTCGACACGTTGAGGTCGCGGATCTCGTGCCGCTCGGTGTCGCGGACGATGCGGACGACGCGGTTCTCCGACTTGCCGTACTGGTTCGCTCCCAGGACCGTTGCCATGCCGCCGACCCTAGTCGCCGCTACAGGAAGGAACGCAGGTCGAGGCCGCTCACCTCGTCGTCGTCGACGGCGCCGCAGTCGACCCCGCGCAGCACGTACCTCGCGAGTGCTCGCGCCGTCGCGGGCTCGTCGGCGATCGCGCCCTCGACCCGCCCCACGTAGGCCCGGAGCCGGTCCAGCGCCGTGCCGAGGCCCTCGCGGTAGAAGGCGTAGGTCGCGGCATACCTCGTGGGCAGCTGGGCCGGGTGCAGGTCCCATCCCTGGTAGTAGCCGTGCTCCAGGCTCCGGCGCACGAGGCGGTGGTGGTTGCGCCACGCCCCGACGACCGCGTCGGTGTCGCCGACCGGGAGGATGTTGGTCGAGCCGTCGCTCAGCCGCACGCCCGTGCCGGCGGCAGCCGCCTGCATGACGAGCTTGGCGTGGTCGGCGACCGGGTGCTCGAGCGACTGGTAGGCCGCTGCGATCCCGGTGAACGCCGAGTAGTCGTAGGTGCCGTAGTGCAGCCCGGTGATCCGGCCCGCGCCCGCGTGGATCATGCGCGCGACGAGCGCCGTGCCGTCGGGCCCGAGGATCGACTGGGGCGTCTCCACCTGCACCTCGAAGCGCAGGTCCATCTCCTCGGCCACGTGGACCATCGCCTCGACCTGGTCGACGCTGGTCACCTTGGGCAGCGTCACCACCCAGCCATCGGTCGACCCGCCCGCCTCCTGCAGCGTCGCGACGTAGGTCGTGAGCGTGCGGATCGCGCGCCGCCGCAGGTGCGCCTCGAAGCACTTGATCCGGATGCCGCCGAACGGCGCCGCCTCCCCCGTCGTCTGGCTCTGCGCCAGCGCGGTCGCGGCACGCACGACGTCGGCGTCCTCGTCGGCGTCGGACTTCTGGACGTAGCCGTCCTCGAAGTCGACCCGCAGGTCCTCCACCGGCTCCGCCGCCAGCTTGGCCCGCACCCGCTGGACGAGGTCGTCGTCGCCCACCAGCTCCGCGAACGCCGCCGCGTGCTCGTCGACCACCTGCAGCGCCACGGCGCCGTAGGCCGGCACCAGCCCCGCGTCGTACCTGTCGGCCGGCACGTAGACGGTGTGCACCGGCTGCCGCCCCGCCCGCTCCCCCGGGAACCCGCTCGCCAGCGCCGCATCCGCCGCCGCCAGCCGCTCGTCCAGCTCGGTCGTGAGTCGGGCCGCGAGCTCGCCGGGGTCGGTCATGCTGCCATCCAACTACAGGCCGACCCGGTCCGGGTTGAGGCAGATGCCTCAGGCGCTCGACCGGCCGCGACCCGACGCTGGACGCATGACGACGACGACACCACGCCAGGCCGTGGAGGCGCAGCAGGCCGCGCCCCGACTGCCAGAGGGCGACGACGAACGGTTCACGGGCTACGGCGTGATGGGGATGCCCTTCGCAGGGGGGCACTACCTCGCGCTGCGGGACATGGTGGCCAGCTCGGTCGGGCCGGCGTACCGGGCGATCTGGCACCGCGACCCCGAGGGACGCTGGACGATCCACACGACGGGCGCCGCTGAGCTGACCTGTCCGCGGTACTTCGGGTCGGTGACCGCGACCGCCCAGGCCCCGAGCATCGGCGTTTCCTGGCCCGACGACCACACCCTCGAGGTGACGCTCGGCGACGAGCTGAGGTGGCGGATCGAGCTGGGGGCGACGCCTGCGACCCGGGTGATGACGGGCATGGGCGGCGCGCTCCCGGAGGCGGGCTGGAACAGCAACGCCGTGCTCGCCGCCATGGGGCCCATGGCGCGCACCATGCTCCGGGCCGGCAGGATCCGACTGTGCGGCGCGACGCCGAACGGCCCCAGGTTCAAGGCGGCGCCCCTGAAGATCTGGCGTGTGGTCGGCGGCGCTGCGTCCTACCGCGACGAGGACCTCGGTGCGCACGCGCCGCTCGGCACGCAGGCGCACCTCGGCGACTTCTGGCTCCCCCAGCGCGGCGTCTTCTTCGTCGGGCGAGCGCGCTTCACGCCCCCGGCCGAGCAGGTCGACCCCGCGTCGAGCCCGGTGGGCACGAGAATGAGTGGATGACCGCACCCGCGCCGCTACCGCGCCGGGTCGAGGTGCTCGCCGGGCTGTCGGTGGCGATCGACCTCGGCCTCGGCCAGCCGGCCGAGCACATGCTCCGGTCATCTGTCATCGCGTGTGGGCTGGCCGACCGGCTGGGCCTCAGCCGGGAGCAGCAGGCCACGGTCTACTACACCACGCTGCTCATGTGGATCGGCTGTCACGCGGACTCACAGGAGTACGCGCGCTGGTTCGGCGACGACATCTCGGTGCGCCACGACGCCTACCTCGTCGACTGGGCGGGGTTGCCCTACCTGCGGTTCCTGCTCGGCAACGTCGCGCGCGGCGAGCCTCTGACCCAGCGGGTGCGGGTGCTGGCCACGCTGATGCGTGATGCTCGCGGCCAGCTGGGCACCCTGATCCACTCGCACTGCGCCTCGGCGGCCGCCCTGGCCCGGCACATCGGCCTCGGCCCGGAGGTCGAGCGGACGCTGGTCCACACCTTCGAGCGGTACGACGGCGGCGGGCTCCCGGCCGGTGCGTCCGGCGAGGACCTCCCGATCGAGATGCGGGTCGCCCAGCTGGCGGACGTCGCCGAGGTGCACCAGCGGATGTACGGCGTCCAGGGCGCGGTCGCGATGGCCAGGAGCCGGCGCGGCGGTCACTTCGACCCGACCGTCGTCGACGCGTTCACGACCGATGCCGAAGCACTCTTCCCGGCCGCCGGAGACGACCCGTGGGACCGGGCGGTGTCCATCGCCCCCGACTCCGAGACCCGCCTCGACGAACCTCGCCTCGACGACCTGCTCACCGCCATCGGCGACTTCGTCGATCTCAAGTGCCCGTTCACGCTCGGGCACTCCCGCAACGTGGCCGCGCTCGCCTGGGCGGCCGCCGCACCGCTCGGCCTCCCGGCCGGCGACGCCGCCGCCGTTCGCCGGGCCGGCCACCTCCACGACGTCGGCCGGATCGGTGTGTCCAACCAGGTCTGGTCGAAGCCGACCGAGCTGACAGGCGCCGAGTGGGAGCGGGTGCGGATGCACCCCTACCTCACCGACCGGGTCCTCACTCGCATCCCCGGCCTGGCGAACGTCGCCGCGATCGCTCGAGCCCACCACGAGCACCTCGACGGGTCCGGGTACCCGCTCGGTCTCGCCGGCCCCGCGCTCGGCCGGCCCGAGCGGTTGCTCGCCGCCGCGGTCGCCTACCAGTCGGCGCTGGAGCCCCGGCCCTACCGCGAGGCCCACTCCCCCGAGACGGCCGCTGAACGGCTGAAGGAACGCGTGCGGCGCGGAGCCCTCGACGCGGACAGCGTGGCGGCCGTCCTGGCCGTGGCCGGCCACGCGCGGACGAAGGTGAGCCGTGACGACACCCTGACCCCGCGGGAGATCGAGATCCTCGGCCTCGTCGCCCGCGGCCTCTCCAACCGCGACATCGCGGCCCGCCTGGTGCTGAGCGAGAAGACGGTCCGCAACCACGTCGAACACACCTACACGAAGATCGGCGCCACCAACCGGGTGGGAGCGAGCCTCTACGCGCTCCAGCAGGGTCTGGTCACCCCGGACGCCCCCTAGCGTGGGGCAGGTCGACGACGACCCCTCCCCGCGATCCCGATCGCCCGGCCGGCCCGGTCCAGGGGCAGTCTGACCGCGCTGTCGGTGGGGTGAGCAAGACTTGTCGGCATGTCGGCGGTCCACCCTGCGCTCGAGCAGTTCAGCGAGCCCACGCGCGCGTGGTTCGCGGCTGCGTTCGCGGAGCCCACGGAGGCCCAGGTGGGAGCGTGGGAGGCGATCGCGGCCGGCCAGCACGCGCTGGTGGTGGCGCCGACGGGCTCCGGCAAGACGCTGAGCGCGTTCCTGTGGAGCCTCGACCGGCTGCTGACCACCGAGCGCCCGGACGACCGCACCAAGCGCACCCGGGTGCTCTACGTCAGCCCCCTCAAGGCGCTCGCGGTCGACGTGGAGCGCAACCTGCGCAGCCCGCTCACCGGCATCCGCCACACCGGCGAGCGGCTGGGCCAGCAGGTGCCCGCGCTGAGCGTCGGGGTCCGGTCCGGCGACACTCCGGCAGCCGACCGGCGCAAGCTGGTCACCCAGCCGCCGGACATCATGATCACCACGCCGGAGTCGCTGTTCCTGATGCTCACCAGCCAGGCCCGCGAGAGCCTGCGGGGCGTCGAGACGGTGATCATCGACGAGGTGCACGCCGTGGCCGGCACCAAGCGCGGCGCCCACCTCGCGGTCACCCTCGAGCGGCTCGACGCGCTCCTCGACACGCCCGCCCAGCGGATCGGCCTCAGCGCGACGGTGCGGCCGCTGGAGGAGGTGGCCCGGTTCCTCGGCGGCAGCGCCCCCGTCGCGATCGTCGCGCCGCCCTCGACCAAGGAGTGGGACCTCAAGGTCGTCGTGCCGGTGGAAGACATGACCGCGCCCGGAGACACCCGACCCGACGCCGGCGAAGACTCCGCCGAGCCGACGAGGGCGCAGTCGATCTGGCCGCACGTCGAGGAGCACGTCGTCGACCTGATCGAGCAGCACAAGAGCACGATCGTCTTCGCCAACAGCAGACGGCTGGCCGAGCGGTTGACGGCCAGGCTCAACGAGATCGCCACCGAGCGCGCATCAGGGGAGCGGGTCGAGCCCCACAGGAGCCCGGCCGAGATCATCGCCCAGTCCGGCTCGACCTCCGGCGCCGACTCGGTGATCGCCAAGGCCCACCACGGCTCGGTCTCGAAGGAGCAGCGCGCCCTCATCGAGGACGACCTCAAGCGCGGCCGGCTGCCCGCGGTGGTCGCCACCAGCAGCCTCGAGCTCGGCATCGACATGGGTGCGGTCGACCTCGTCGTCCAGATCGAGTCGCCCCCCAGCGTCGCGAGCGCCCTCCAGCGGGTCGGCCGGGCCGGCCACCAGGTCGGCGAGGTGAGCCGCGGCGTGCTGTTCCCCAAGCACCGCGGCGACCTCGCCCAGACCGCGGTCGCCGTCCAGCGGATGCGCAGCGGCGCCATCGAGTCGCTCAAGGTCCCGACCAACCCGCTCGACGTGCTGGCGCAGCAGGTCGTGGCCGCCACTGCCATGGACGGCTGGCCGGTCGACGACTTCTTCGACCTGGTCAAGCGCACGGCCAGCTTCGCCCAGCTCCCGAGGTCGGCCTACGACGCGACGCTCGACCTGCTCTCCGGCCGCTACCCGAGCGACGAGTTCGCCGAGCTGAGGCCACGCATCGTCTGGGACCGCGTCACCGGCACTCTGACGGGCCGGCCCGGCGCCCAGCGGCTCGCGGTCACCAGCGGCGGCACCATCCCCGACCGCGGTCTGTTCGGTGTCTTCCTCGTCGGTGGCGAGGGCCCGGGCAAGCGGGTGGGCGAGCTCGACGAGGAGATGGTCTATGAGTCCCGGGTCGGCGACGTCTTCGCCCTCGGCGCCACCAGCTGGCGGATCGAGGACATCACCCACGACCGCGTGCTCGTGACCCCTGCGCCCGGCGTACCAGGACGGCTGCCGTTCTGGAAGGGCGACGCCCTCGGCCGCCCGGCCGAGCTGGGCGAGGCGGTCGGCGCCTTCACCCGTGAGCTCGCAGCCATGCCCAAGCACCAGGCCGAGCAGCGGGCGATGGCCGAGGGGCTCGACGCCTACGCCGCCGGCAACCTCGTCGGCTACCTCCACGAGCAGCTCGAGGCCACCCAGGTGCTGCCCAGCGACCAGACCCTGCTCGTCGAGCGGTTCCGCGACGAGCTCGGCGACTGGCGGCTCGTGGTCCACTCCCCCTACGGCACCCCCGTCCACGCGCCCTGGGCGCTGGCGATCAACGCCCGGCTGCGCGAGCGCTACGGCATCGACGGCCAGGCCGTGGCCTCCGACGACGGCATCGTCATCCGCATCCCCGACACCGACGCGGAGGCGCCCGGCGGCGAGGTCGTGGTCTTCTCCCCCGACGAGATCGACGACCTCGTCACCCGCGAGGTCGGCGGCTCGGCGCTGTTCGCCTCGAGGTTCCGCGAGTGCGCAGCCCGCGCGCTGCTCCTCCCGCGCCGCGACCCGGGCCGGCGAAGCCCGCTGTGGCAGCAGCGCCAGCGCAGTGCGGCCCTGCTCGAGGTCGCCAGCAAGTACCCCTCGTTCCCGATCGTCCTCGAGGCCGTCCGGGAGTGCCTCCAGGACGTCTACGACCTGCCCGCCCTCGTCGGACTGATGCGCTCGGTCGAGCAGCGCAAGGTCCAGGTCACCGACGTCTCGACCCAGAGCCCGTCGCCCTTCGCCCGCAGCCTGCTCTTCGGCTACGTCGCCCAGTTCGTCTACGAGGGCGACTCCCCCATCGCCGAACGCCGCGCCGCGGCCCTCTCGCTCGACCAGGGGCTGCTGGCCGAGCTGCTCGGCCGGGCCGAGCTGCGCGAGCTGCTCGACCCCGAGGTGCTGGCCGAGGTCGAGGCCGAGCTCCAGCGGCTCACTCCCGAGCGCCGGGCCCGCGGCGCCGAGGGCGTCGCCGACCTGCTCCGGCTGCTCGGCCCGCTCAGCACCGACGAGGTGCAGGAGCGCTGCGCCGAGGACGTCGACGGACCTGAGTCGCTCGAGACCCTGGCGGCGACGAGACGTGTGGTCGAGGTCCGGGTCGCCGGCGTCGAGCGCTGGGCCGCGGTCGAGGACGTCGGCCGCCTCCGCGACGGGCTCGGCGTCGCGGTCCCGCCCGGCACGCCCGACGCGTTCACCGACCCCGTCGACGACCCGCTGGCCGACCTCGTGTCGCGCTATGCGCGCACCCACGGCCCGTTCACCACCGACGACGTCGCGGTCCGGCTCGGTCTCGGCACCGCGGTCGTCCGGCTCACCCTCCAGCGGCTCGGCGCCCAGGGGCGGGTGCTCGACGGCGAGTTCCGGCCCGGAGCCTCCGGCCTGGAGTGGTGCGACGCCGAGGTCCTGAGGTCGCTGCGGCGGCGCAGCCTGGCCCGGCTGCGCAAGGAGGTGGAGCCGGTGCCACCGGCCGCGCTGGGCCGGTTCCTGGGGGCCTGGCAGCACGTCGGAGGCAAGCTCCGCGGTGTCGACGGCGTGGTCTCGGTGATCGACCAGCTCGCGGGCGCGCCGGTGCCGGCGAGCGCCCTCGAGCCGCTGGTGCTGGCCGCGCGGGTCCGCGACTACGAACCCTCCTACCTCGACGAGCTCACCGCTGCCGGCGAGGTGCTGTGGGCCGGCCACGGCTCGCTCCCCGGCGCCGACGGCTGGGTGAGCCTCCACCTCGCCGACCAGGCGCCGCTGACCCTGCCCGAGCACGAGCCCTTCGAGCACAGTGAGCTGCACCAGGCGGTGCTCGACGCACTGGCGCCGGGCGGGGCGTGGTTCTTCCGCCAGCTCGCCCAGCAGGTCGGGTCCACGGACGACAAGACCTTGAGCACCACGCTGTGGGACCTCGTCTGGGCGGGCCGGATCACCAACGACACCCTCACCCCGCTCCGGGCACTCACCCGCTCAGGCACGCCCAGCCATCGCACCAAGCGGCCGCCCGCCCGGCCGCGGATGGCGTCGACGACCGGCCGCGGTGCCGCGGCGCTCCGCACCGGCCCGCCGGAGACGGCCGGCCGCTGGGCCCTGCTCCCCGAGCTCGACACCGACCCGACCCGCCGCGCGCACGCCGCCGCCGAGCGGCTGCTCGACCGCCACGGCGTGGTGATCCGCGGCGCGGTGGTCAGCGAGCGCCAGCCCGGCGGCTTCGCGGCCGTCTACAAGGTGCTCTCGGCGTTCGAGGACTCCGGTCGCTGCCGGCGTGGCTACTTCGTCGAGGGGCTGGGCGCCGCCCAGTTCGGTACGGCGGGCGCGATCGACCGGCTCCGCACCTTCAGCGAGGTCGACCCCGGCGGCAAGCCGGCGTCGCTGTGCCTGGCCGCCACCGACCCGGCCAACCCCTACGGCGCCGCACTGCCGTGGCCCCAGAAGCCCGACGACGACGACCCTTCGACAGGCTCAGGACACGGCGCCGGCCACCGGCCCGGCCGCAAGGCGGGCGCCCTGGTCGTCATGGTCGACGGCGACCTGGTCCTCTACATCGAGCGCGGCGGCCGCACCCTGCTCACCTGGAGCGAGGACGCCGACCGGCTCGGTCCCGCCGCCGCCTCCCTCGCAGAGGCGGCCCGGCGCGGCTCGCTGGGGCGCCTCACGGTCGAGCGGGCCGACGGCGCCGCGTTGCTGGGCGGTGGCTCGACTCCGCTGCGCGAGGCACTCGACGCGGCGGGGTTCGTCGCCACGCCCCGGGGCCTGAGGCTGAGGTCGTCCCCGTGATGCCCGCCGGAGGCCACGGTGCCTGAGGGCGACACCGTCTACCGCACCGCCCAGCTGCTCGACGGCGAGCTGAGCGGTCAGGTCCTGACCTCCAGCGACTTCCGGGTCCCCCAGCACGCCACCGCCGATCTGACCGGAGGCACCGTGGTCGAGACGGTCTCGCGCGGCAAGCACCTGCTCACCCGGGTCGACCGCGGTGATGACCGCTGGACCCTGCACACCCATCTCAAGATGGAGGGCAGCTGGAAGGTCGTGCGCCGGGGCCAGCGCTGGCCGCGCTCGGCCACCCATGCCCGGGTGGTGCTCGAGACCGAGCGACAGGACCGCGATCGGCTTCTCCCTCGGCATCGTCGAGCTGATCCCCCGCGACCACGAGGACGACGTGGTCGGCCACCTCGGTCCCGACCTGCTCGGCCCCGACTGGGACGAGGACGTCGCCGTCGCCCACCTGTCCCAGGAGCCCGACCAGCGGATCCGCGACGCGCTCCTCGACCAGCGCCACCTGGCCGGCATCGGCACGATGTACGCCGCCGAGCTGTGCTTCGTCAGCGGCGTCGACCCCGCCACCCCGGTGGGAGCGGTGCCCGACCTGCGCCGCCTCGTCCGCCGGGCCCGTCAGATGCTCATGCTCAACAAGGAGCGCGCGGTCCAGTCGACGACCGGCGACCTGCGCGAGCGCGAACGGATGTGGGTCTTCCGGCGCGACAGGTCCCCGTGCCGCCGCTGTGGCACCCCGGTGGCGGTCACCCAGCTGGGGCCGGCCGGACGCGAGCGGGCGTCCTACTGGTGCCCGTCCTGCCAGCCGCTCCACGACCCAGCGAGGATGAAGCCATGATCGGCGAGCTCAAGACCATCGTGCTCGACGCGCCCGACCTCCCGGCGCTGTCCGAGTTCTACACCGGCCTGGCGGGCTGGACCCAGCACTACGCCGACGACGAGTGGGTCACCATCACGACCGACGACGGCTGGCGGATCGGACTGCAGCACGCACCCGACCTCGTGCCGCCCCGGTGGCCGGACCCGGCCTTCCCCCAGCAGGCCCACCTCGACCTGCGGGTGCCCGACCTCGACCTCGGCACCACGCGCGCCGTCGAGCTCGGCGCGACCGTGCTGCGCCGCAACGAGAGCTGGCACACTCTGGCCGACCCCGCCGGGCACCCGTTCGACCTGTGCCTCAACGACGGTGCCCCGGAGACCACGCTGATGGGGGTCATGCTCGACTGTCCCGACGCCCAGGCGCTGGCCTCGTTCTATGCCGCACTGCTCGGCAAGCCGGTGACCTACGAGGGTGACGAGGCCGCGATGATCGGCGAGGACGGTGCGCAGCCGGTCCTGTTCCAGCAGGTCACCGACTACGTCGCGCCGCGCTGGCCCGACCCGAGCCGGCCCCAGCAGCTCCACCTCGACGTCATGGTCGACGACATCGACGCGGCCGAGCAGCAGGCGCTGGCGATCGGCGCGGTGAAGCTGCAGGACGAGGGCGACAACAACTGGCGGGTCTACGCCGACCCGGCCGGGAAGCCGTTCTGCCTGCTCTTCCCGGTGGAGCCGGGACGCTAGCGTCTCTTCACCCTCAGCTTGAAGTCGGCCCGGCTGGCGGCCACCGTGGCCGAGCCGAGGTACTTCGCGGTCAGCGTGACCTTGCCGACCTTGAGCCTCCTCGCCTTCCGCTTCGGCACCTTGATCCTCACCTTGCCGTTCGACAGGGTGCCGGTCCCGAGCAGCCTTCTGCCCTGGTAGACCTGCACCGTGCCGGTCGGCCGGCCCGACGCGCAGGTGACGGTGACCACGGCCTTGAAGCCCCTGCCCCTGAAGATCTTCCTGGGTCTGGCCGAGGCCTTGATGACCGAGGCGGCCACGGCCGGGTCGCTGGGGACGACCACGGTGACCGTCGCTGTGTCGGTGCCGAACATGGTGCCGCTGTCGGTCACCGTGACGGTCACCGTCTTGGCTCCTGTGGTGCTGTAGACGTGGCTGAGGGAGAAGGTGCCCTGCACCGGGGTGAGCGGCACCGGCCCGGCACCGTCGCCGTAGTCGACCGTCGCCGTCGCGAAGTCGGGCAGCTCGTCGGTGAAGCTGCCCGAGGAGATCCAGGAGACGCCGGTCGTCGCCGAGCCGTCCGGGCCGGCGTCGACGACCGGCGCGAGGTTGGCGTTGACCGTGACCTGCGCGGAGTCCACCGCCGACACGGCCTGCGAGTCGGTCACCGTCACGGTGACCGTCCTGGCTCCGGCCGAGTCGTAGGTGTGGTCGAGGTGGAAGCCCGACCCGGCGAGGGGCAGCGGCTGGATCCCCGACCCGTCGCCGTAGTCGACGGTCGCGGTGGCCGTCGACGGGTCGTCGTCGGTGAAGGTGCCCGAGGACACGAACGGCTGGCTGACGATGACCGCCGCGTCGGGCCCGGCGTCCACCGTCGGCGCCACGTTGTTGCCCGTGATCGCGAAGTCGGCGTCGTTGAGGGCGAAGAAGTAGTTGTCGACGGCCTCGATCCTGATCCGCGCCGTCGTGGTCGACAGGTCGGGCAGGGTGACCGACTCGGACCCGTCGTTGGGCGTGGAAGACGCCAGCACGATCGGGAAGGTCAGGCCGCCGTCGGTGGACAGGCTGATCCTCACGTTCGGCGCCAGTGGCGCGGTGTTGGTGCCGGCCACGTCCCAGGTGACGTCCTCGGACCCGCCCCCTGCGGCGGGTGCACCTGCGGTCGCCCGCGAGGTGACGAGGAAGGGGCCGGCCGAGTCGTCCACGGTCAGCGCGGTGTCTGCCCACGACGCGCCGCCGGCGTGGTCGGCCGCCCCGTCGGCCGCGAACTCGTCGCGCGCGGTCAGCCGGAAGTGCATGACGCGGTCGCCGGTGCCGACCCAGTCACTGGTCGGCAGGAACTCCGAGAAGCAGTTCAGCGCCGGATCGGTGACCGGGACGGTGCCGCCGTTCGCCGGCGCTGGACAGGTGCCGGTCTTGGCGTTGGTGTTGCCCGCCGCCACCTGCTCCTGGTCGGGGAAGGTCCGGCTCGGGTCGGTCCCGGCCAGGTTCTCGCCCGGCGAGTGGTAGGCGATCGTGCCCGCCGCCGAGACGTCGGCGTAGGTGCCGAAGACCCGGAACAGCGGACCGTTGGTCTTGTTGTCGTCCACCAGCCCGGTGCCGGAGCCCACCGCGTGGTCGGTCTGCTCCCAGAGGTAGGTGAGGGTGTCGCCGTCCGAGTCGGTGGCCGAGCCGGTCAGCGTGAACGGCGTCCGGGTCGGGATCGTCCTGCTCGCCGGGGCGGTCACGACCGGGGCGTGGTCGGTGGTCACCGTGACGGTGCCCCCGTTGGTGTCGGGCCCACCGTTGACGATGGTGCCGACCCTGGCGCTGGACGCGCCGGCGACCGGAGTGACGGTCAGGGTCTGCTGGTCGCTGGTCGAGCCCCAGCTGACGGTGAAACCGTCGGCGCTGGGCGCGCCCGCCCCGTCGTAGCCGCTGATGATGGCCGCCGAGCCGCTCGCCGCCAGCACGGCCGACGCCAGCCCGCCCGCGTTGTACGACGAGCCGTGGACCACCGGGCTGGACGTCCCCGCCGAGCCGGTCAGGGTGAAGGAGTCGGCGCCGTCGAAGCCGTTCAGCGCGACGACCTGCTGCTCGAACTCGGCGGCGGGCGATGCGGCCGTCGTGGCCTCGAACTCCTGGATGCTGTGGAAGGAGAAGTAGGGGTCGCTGTGCGGCTGCAGGTTGTCGCTCGAGCAGATGCCGGCGTAGGCCATGATCGTCACCCCGGAGCCCGGCTCCACCGCGGTCTGGGGGTTGCCGTTGCCGCCGCAGCTGGACTGGACGCCGTTGAACGTGTGGTCCGCACCCATCTGGTGGCCCATCTCGTGCGCCACGTAGTCGATCGCGTAGACGTCACCGACCGGGGTCGGGACGCCCGTGCAGCCCATCGCCTTCGCGGCGGTGCCGACCACGCCGAGCCCGGCGATGCCGCCGCCGGCGACGCCGACGCCGATGTGGCCGAGGTCGAAGGTGTTGGCACCGACCAGCATGCCGAGGGCGAACGCGTTGCGCTCGAGCAGGCTGCCGCAGTCGTAGGAGGTGGCGGCGCCCGGGAAGCAGGCGTTCGCACCGCAGGGGCCGTGGGCGCCACTCATCTCGGCCGTGGTGAGCAGGTTGAGCCTGGTGTCGGTGCCGGCGATGAGGGTGAACCTGTAGGCGACGTCGTCGTTGTAGGCCTCGTTGACCCGGTTGATCAGCGTCGTCTTGGCGGCCAGCACCAGAGGATCCGACGCGGCGTGGGTGCTCGCGCCGGGGGCGACGTACGCCGCGTAGGCCGGGTCCGTGACCAGTGCCAGCCGGTAGGTGCGCTGGCTGACGAGGCCGCCCGGGGTGGAGAGGTCGGCGTGGCCGACCTCGGCCGCCGCCCTGTCGGACGTGCGGCGCACCTCCTGCTCGACGAACGTCGAGCCGGGTTCACCCGCGGCTGCGCCGGCGAAGCTGAGCACCCGGCTCTCGCCGACCGCGCGGGTGGCGGGTTCGACGTACCAGACCACGCCGTCGGGGCGGCGGACCATGGCGTGGAAGCCGAGCGGGGTGACGTCGAGGCGGACGCTGGCGCCGTGGTCGGCCGTGCCGCGGTAGGTGCGGATGTCCGGGTGCGCCGCCTGCATCGACGGCGCCATCACCGAGTCCTCGACCAGCGTGAGGTCGGTCGGGGTGCCGGCCGGGTCGGGGATCGAGAGATGGCGGGTGCCACCGCCGGCCAGCGCCGCGCGCACGCCCGCGAGGTCGACGCGGTAGGAGCGGTAGTCCACCGGCCGGACCGCGCTCGGGCCGGAGGGCCGGAAGCCGGGCATGGCCCGGAAGAGCGCGTCGTCGGTCGCGGAGGCCGAGGGGGTCTGGGTCACCGCGAGGAGCGGGACGAGCAGCAGGACCGAGATGAGCGCGATCAGTCGTCGTGCCGTCGTCACCGGGACAACCTAGTGCCCCGCTGACGACGAGTGCCCCCACACGAGGTCCGGCCCCCTCCGTGGAGGGGGCCGGCCGTCACGTCGCCTCGCTGCAGAGGCTCGGTGCTATTTCTTCCTCTTCTTCTTGACCTTGACCTTGAAGTCGACCTGGCTGGCGGCCACCGTGGCCGAGCCGAGGTACTTCGCGGTCAGCGTGTTCTTGCCGGCCTTCAGCTTCTTCGCCTTCTTCTTCGACAGCTTGATGGTGACCTTGCCGTTCTTCAGGGTGCCGGTGCCGAGCAGCTTGCTGCCCTTGTAGACCTGCACCGTCCCGGTCGGGACACCACCGGTGGTGGTGACGGTGGCCTTGACCTTGAAGGGGCGACCCTGGGTCGGCTTCTTCGGCTTGGCCGCGGCCTTCACCGTCGACGGGGTGAGCGGGGTGCTCCCCGGCGTCACCGTCACCTGGGCCGTGTCGGTGCCCGACAGGCCGCCGGCGTCGGTCACCTTGACCGTCACCGTCTTGACGCCGGGCGAGGTGTAGGTGTGGCTGAGGTCGTAGGACGTCCCGGTGTGCGCCAGCGCCTGCGGGCCCGCCCCGTCGCCGTAGTCGACGGTGACCGACGTGGTGGCCGGCGTCTCGTCGCTCAGGCTTCCCGACGACGTGAACGGCGTGTTCACCGCGACCGTGGCGTCCGGACCCGCGTCCACGAGGGGCGCGAGGTTGCTGGGCGCCGGGTTGATCGAGAAGTCCGAGTCGTTGACGTCGAAGAAGTAGTTGCCCACCGCCTCGATCTTGATCCGAGCGGTGGTCGTGGTGACGCTCGGCAGCACCACCGACTGCGACCCGTCGTTGGGCGTCGAGTCCGCGAGCACCGTCGGGAACGTCAGCCCACCGTCGGTGGACAGGCTGATCCTCACGTTCGGAGCCATCGACGCGGCGTTGGTGCCGGCCACGCTCCACGTGAGGTTCTCGACCCCGGATGCGGTGCCTGGCGTGGGCCGCGAGGTGACCAGGAACGGACCGGCGGACGAGTCGACCGTGACCGTCACGTCGGCCGAGCTGAGGCCGCCTCGGTGGTCGCCCGCGGGGTCCGCGGAGAACTCGTCGCGCGCCGAGAACCGGAAGTGCATCGCCTTCGTGCCGACGACCCCACCGGTGTAGTCGGTGGTCGGCAGGAACTCCGAGAAGCAGTCGACCGTGGTCTGGCCCGCCGGCGGGGTGGCGGGGCAGCTGCCGGTGGCGGCGTTGGTGTTGCCGGCCAGGATCTGCGCCAGGTCAGGGAAGACCCGCGTCGGCGAGATGCCGGCGAGGTTCTCACCCGGGGAGTGGTACTGGAGCGTGTCCGTCGCCGAGACGATCGCGGCCGTCCCGAACTGGCGGAAGAGCGGCCCACTCGTCTTGGTGTTGCTCGGGAGCGAGGCCGCGGCGGCCCCGGCGTCGTTCTGCTCCCACATGTAGGTGAGCGTGTCGCCGTCGATGTCGCCCGCGGTCCCGGTCAGCGCGAACGGCGTGCGCATCGGGATCGTCTTGGCCGCGGGAGCGGCGACGGTCGGCGAGTGGTTGGTGCTCGCCAGCACAGCGCCGCCCTGGGTCGTGGGACCACCGTTGATGATGGTGCCGACGATGGGCGTGAAGGTGCTCCCAGCGTTGGGGGTCACGACCAGCGTCTTGACGTCGGTGCCACCGGTCCAGTTGGCCGTGAAGCCGGTGGCGGTCACGGTCGCCGCTCCGTCGTAGCCGGTCAGCACCGCCGTCGCGCCCGTCACGGTGTTGACGGCCGCGGTGAGGGCAACGGTGTCGGTGACCGGGTTGCCGGTCCAGGTCACCGTCTGTGAGCCGCAGGCCGAGCAGGTGAGCACGATCTGCTCACCGGCGTCGAGCCCGAGGAAGGCGACCGACTGCTGCTCGTTGCTGTTGGTGGGGGTCGAGGCCGTCTTGGCGTTGATCTCGTCGACGCTGCGCTCGGAGAAGTAGGGGTCGGAGTGGGGCTGCAGGTTGTCCGCGCCGCAGATGCCGGCGTAGGCCATCACCGACGAGCCGGAGCCCGGCTCGACCGACGTGGAGCCGTTTCGGTTGCCCGCGCAGACCTGGCTGTTGAAGGTGTGGTTGCCACCCATCTGGTGCCCGACCTCGTGCGCGACGTAGTCGATCGCATAGAGGTCGCCGTCCGGGGTCGGCAGGCCCGTGCAGCCGCGCGCCTTGTTGTTGCCACCGACGACACCGAGGCCGGCGATGCCACCGCCGTTGTTGCCGACGCCGATGTGGCCGATGTCGAAGTTCTCGGCACCCATGATCTGGCCGATCACGAAGTTGTTGCGGCTCAACGTGTCGCTGCCGCAGTTGTCGACCTGGGCCGCGGTGTAGCAGGCGTTGGCGCCGCACGGGCCGTTGGTGCCGGTCATCTTGGCGACGGTGTCGAGGTTGAGCTTGGTGTCGGTGCCGGCGATGAGGATGAACTTGATGGCCAGGTCGTCGTTGTAGACCTCGTTGACCCGGTTCATCATCGTGGTCTTCTCGGGGAAGACGTTGGCGGAGCCGAAGTAGGTCGCGTAGGTGTTGTCGGTCAGGAACGCCATCCGGTAGGTGCGCTCCGAGACGATCTCGCCGGGACTGGAGAAGTCGTTGCCGCCGGAAGCAGCGGCCGGGGCCGCCGACCGGACCGCCTCGTCCAGCTCTCGCTCGACGAAGCTGCCAGTGGAGGGCGAGGAGCCGCCCGGGTAGGACAGGACCCGGTCCTCACCGCGGCGGTTGTAGGCCGGGTCGACCAGCCACGTGACGCCGTCGGTGCGGCGGACGAAGGCGTGGAAGCCCATCGGGGTGACGTCGAGGCGGACACTGCTGCCTCTCCCGTCAGAACCCTCGTAGGTGCGGATCTCCGGGTGCGCTGCCTGCAGCTCCGGCTCCATGACGGAGTCCTCGACGACCGTGAACGTCGTCGGGGTGCCGGCCGGGTCGGGGACCGTGAGCTGGTGGGCGCCGCCACCAGCGAGCCGCGCCCGCACCGCGTCGAGGTCGACGGAGTAGGCGCGGAACTCGCTCGGACGCACGCGCACGTCGGCGGCCTTGCCCGGCTCGAACCCGGACAACGGAGCGAAGAGCGCGCCGTCGGCCGCGGAGGCCGTCGAGGTCGCGGTCGTGACCGCGAGCAGAGGGAGGAGGAACAGCGCGGAAAGGAGGGCGAGAAGTCGCCGGGCCGTCGTCACCGCGACAACCTAACCCCAACTATGCGGCGCTGGCGACCACTTCGCCGACGGCCGGCGTGCCGGTCAGCGACTCCTCGAGAGCCACGAGGTCGGAGACCTCCCGCAGCATGACCGACAGCGGCAGGTCGAGAGCCGAGCACAGAGATGCCAGGAGCTCCGAGGAGGCTTCCTTCTGGCCGCGCTCGATCTCGGAGATGTAGCCCAGGCTGACCCGGGCCTCGGCGGAGACCTCGCGCAGGGTCATCCCCCGGCGCATGCGCTCGGCGCGGAGCACGTCGCCGAGCAGTCGGCGGAACAGCACCATGCGGGTCTCCTTCCCTCGTCGCAGGATGCAACGCTACCCGAGGCCCACATCTTCCCGGGGCTCATCGCGCGGTGGCGGTGGAAAGCATGCCTTCCAGCGCCGACAGTGCCTCGGCGCAGGTGCGGTCCTGGACCGCCTCCCGGCCGCCCACCAGCTCCAGCGCCAGCGCGGTCGAGACGCCCGGCCCGACCAGCCCGACGTGCACGGTGCCCGGCGGGTGGCCGTCCTGCCCGTCCGGCCCGGCCACGCCCGTGGTCCCGATCCCCCACGCCGCCCCGGTCACCCCGGCGGCCCCGCGGGCCATCGCCATCGCGCACTCGGCCGAGATCACGCCGTAGGTCTCCACCAGCGCCGCGGGCACCCCGAGCACCTCCTGCTTGACCGACGTGGCGTAGGCCACCACGCCCCCGACGTAGCTCTGCGAGGCGCCGGGGACGCCTGTCAGGGCGGCCGCCAGCCGCCCCCCGGTCAGCGACTCCGCGGTCGCCACGGTCTCCCCCCGCTCCTGCAGGAGCGCGTGCACGCGGGCGGCAACATCCATGGACCCGACTCTAGGCGGATCGGTGGTCCCGACGACGCCCGCGCAACCCGTGGGTAACGTCAGGGACATGGCGCTCCCGATCGAGGACTACGCGCTGATCGGGGACCGCCGTACCGCGGCGCTGGTCGGCACCAACGGGTCGGTGGACTGGCTGTGCCTGCCCCGGTTCGACTCCCCGGCCTGCCTGGCCGGGCTGCTGGGCACCGACGACCACGGCCACTGGCAGCTCGTCCCCGACGGCCACTACGCCACCGAGCGGCACTACGTGGGCGCCTCGTCCGTCCTGGAGACCACGTTCACGACCGCGGACGGGGTCGTGACCCTCACCGACCTGATGCCGCGCAACGACAACCGTGCCGACCTGGTGCGCAAGCTCAAGGGCGTCAGCGGCACGGTCCGCATCAGGCACGAGTGGCGGATCCGGATGGACTACGGCGAGCTGCGGCCGTGGGTGCGCCGCGACACCGTCGACGGCGAGGAGGTGATCACCGCCATCGCCGGACCCGACCAGCTGGTGCTGCGCGGGCCACGGCTCCCGACCGCGAGCGACCACTCGCACAACGACGAGTTCGATGTCTCCGAGGGCGACGAGCTGGTCTTCTCGATGACCTGGTTCCCGTCCTACGTCGACCCCACGGACCTCACGCTCTCCGACGACGCCATCGAGGCCTCGATCGCCGAGGACGAGCGCTGGGCCGGCCAGGCGACCACCGAGGTCCCGCACGCCGACGTCGTGCGTCGTTCGCTGCTCACGCTGCGGATGATGACCGACGAGGTGACCGGCGGGGTCGTGGCCGCCCCCACCACCTCGCTGCCCGAGGACTTCGGTGGCGAGCGCAACTGGGACTACCGCTACGTCTGGTTGCGCGACGCGGCCCTGACCCTGACCGCCCTGGTCCGCGCGGGCTACACCGACGAGGCCGACCTGTGGCGGCACTGGCTGCTGCGTGCGGTCGCGGGCGATCCCGACCAGATCCAGGTGCTCTACGCCGTCGACGGGGCCCGCCGGCTCACCGAGATCACCCTCGACCACCTGCCCGGCTACGCCGACTCGCGGCCGGTCCGCGTCGGCAACAGTGCCGTCGACCAGGTGCAGCACGACGTCCTCGGCGAGGTGATGGACGCCCTTGCACGGGTGCGAGACCTCGAGGGCGGGCCCAGCGAGGAGTCCTGGGCGCTGCAGCGCGCCCTCGTCACCGACCTGGCCACACGCTGGCAGGAGCCGGACAACGGCATCTGGGAGATACGCGGGGAGCTGCGCACCTTCACACACTCCCGGGTGATGACCTGGGTCGCCTTCGACCGGGCCGTCCACGCCATGGAGGAGCACGACCTTCCGGGCCCGCTCGAGGAGTGGCGTGAGCTCTGCGAGCAGCTCCGCAGCGACATCCTGGAGCACGGGTACGACGACGAGCGCGGCACCTTCGTACAGCACTACGGCAGCAAAGAGGTCGACGCCTCGCTCCTGCTGCTGCCCCTGTTCGGCTTCCTGGACGGCGACGACCCCCGGGTGCTCGGGACCATCAAGGCGGTCGAGGAGGACCTGCTCTACGAGGGTCTGGTCCTCCGCTACCGCACCGAGTCCGGTGTCGACGGCCTCTCCGGCGGCGAGCACCCGTTCCTGGCCTGCTCGTTCTGGCTGGTCTCGGCGTACGCCGCGGCCGGGCGGGTGGAGGAGGCCCACGCCCTCTTCGACCGGCTCGTCGCCCTCCGCAACGACGTCGGCCTGCTCTCGGAGGAGTACGACCCCGTCCACCGGCGGATGGTCGGCAACTTCCCCCAGGCCTTCAGCCACCTCGCGCTCGTCCAGGCCGCCTTCCAGCTCGCCGATGCCGACGCAGGGTTCGAGACCCGTAGGTAGCTGCTCCCCCGGACGCACCGAGGGCCGGGAGTGGCTCGCGCCACCCCCGGCCCTGCGGGAGAGATCAGCCGGCAGTCACCGCCTGCGTACTCGGAACTTCACGGTGTCACTGCTCCCGAGCAGCTGGTCACTCCCGAGGTAGGTGATCGTGACCGTCACCTTCTTCCCGGCCTTGCGGAACCTGCCCAGGTTGAGCTTGACCATGCCGTTCTCCAGGGTCACGGTCTTGGTCTTGGTCTTGCCACCCTTGACCTGGATCTGGACCTGACCGGTCGCCGCCACGCCGCTGGCGCCGTCGACGGTGACCTTGAGCCTCACCTTGTGGCCGGCCTTGGGCCGATGCGGCTTCACCTTGCCCTCGGTCGTCGACGCAGCCTTGGTGGGCGGTGGTGGCGGTGGCGGCGGCGTCGTTCCGGTGATCTGCAGCGGCACTGAAATCTCGGTGCCGGTCGCGGTGCCCACCAGGGTCAGCGACTGCGCACCACTCGGGGTGTTGGCGGGCAGTAGCACGTCGACGGACGCCGTGCCGACGATGTCGAACCCGGGCAGGGAGGCCTGGGGCGCGTTGTCCAGCAGGGCGGTGCCCAGGGTGGCCGCACCGAGCTTGACCGTCACCTCGGTGTCCTTGGTGTCGAGGGCGTTGGTCATCGACCACGACGACACGTCGAACTTCACCTGGTCTCCCGGCGCGTAGGCAGCCGGGGCTGCGTCCGGGAAGGCGACCCCGACCCCGTTCTGCCGGTAGTCGGGCGCGACCTGGTTGGCTCCAGCACCGAAGGCGGCCATGTAGTCGACCATCGCCGCAAGGTCGGTCTTGCCCGTGTCCTGCTTCCCGGCGCCGTTGTTCAGCTCCGTGAAGCCGTCACCACCGGAGGCAAGGAAGGAGTTGACCGTCACCGAGTAGACGGTCGCAGGGACGATCGGCGTCCCGTCGAGCCAGATACCGGTGATCCTCGAGCCCTGCGGCAAGGTGTCATCGAAGGTGTAGGTGAAGCCCTTGGAGATCCCGAGCTTCAGGAACGGTCGGGAGGCCCCTGCGGCCTGCCACTGCTGCTCGAGCACGGTCTTGATCTGCGCGCCGGTCAGGTCCATGTTCACCAAGGTGTTGGCGAACGGCTGGACCACCGCGGCCTGCTTGTAGGTCAGGGTCCTGGGGAACGCCCCAGAGCCGACGCCCGTCAGGTCGTCGCGCAGGCCACCGGGGTTCATGAACGCGATCTGTGCGGCGCCGGACTCCGAGCCGCGGGTGGCCCACTTCTGGACCTCCGCGACGAGGTTGCCCAGTGTCGACTCGGCGCCACGGTTCTCCGTCGTGCCGTTGGCCAGCTTGCCGCGGAAGAACGGCCCACCGAGGTTGCCGAGAGGCACTGCGCCGAGCACCTCTGCCTTCGCGACAGCAGCGTCCACGATGGCCTGGGTCGCCGGGTCCGCCGGGTAGTTGGCCGGGCCGGCGTTCGCTGCCTTGAGGTTCAGCAGTGCCTGGGTCTTGGCCTGGACCTCACCCGTGGTGGAGTCCACGGTGAAGACCAGCCGGTTGAGGGCCATGCCGTACTGCCCCGAGGAGACGACCGGACGGTCCGTCACCGAGCGCCCGGCCCACTCGTCCACCTGGAACGAGCAGTTGTAGGCCAGGTGGGTGTGCCCGGAGACGATGGCGTCGATGTTCTCGTTGACTCCGTTGATGATGCTGCCGAAGTCGGAGGTCGCGTCGTCGTCCATCGTGTTGCAGTTGGTGCTGGGGGCACCCTCGTGGACCAGGAGGACGACGATGTCGGCTCCGTTGGCCTTGAGCTGGTCGGCCACCTGGTTGGACTCGCTGACGATGTCGGTGATCGTGAGCTGAGAGATCCCGGCGGGAGACACCAGCTCGGGCAGGTGCTCGGTCACCGCGCCGATGAAGCCGACCTTGACGTTGCCGAACGTCTTGGTCCAGCTCGGCGTGAGGGCGCGAGCGTTGTTGGACTTCAACCGGACGTTGTCAGCCAGGTACTTCCACTTGGCCCCACCCTCGGGGTTGGTGACGGGGTCATAGGGCGCGATGACGCGGTTCGCCAGGTCGTCGAAACCCTGGTCGAACTCGTGGTTGCCCACCGATGACACGTCGAGGCCCGCCTCGTTCAGCGCATCGATGGTCGGCTTGTCGTGGGCGATGAACGACGCGAACGTCGAGGCGCCGATCAGGTCACCCGCGGCAGCGAACACCGTGTTGGGGTTGTTGCCCCGCAGCTGCTTGACCGCGCCGGCCAGGACCGCGGCACCCGCCGTCGGCGCGCCCGTGTCGTTCTCGAGCCGGCCGTGGAAGTCGTTGGTGCCGAGGATCTGGATGTCCTTGGTCGTCGGGTCGGCGGTGTCGATCCCCACGATCTCCGGGCTGTGGTCCGACGAGCGGAACGGTCCGGAGCTGTAGAGGTTGGTGACGTTGTAGTTGAACCGGCTGTACTCGTAGTAGACCGACTCGTAGCCGTTGATCGGCCAGACATCGACGCCGGTGACGTCGGCTGCGGCCGGGCCGTTGGCCAGGACGTGGTCGAGAGAGCCGATCTGCCCGTCGAAGTTGTAGCTCTCCTCGTCGGGATCGCTGGTCGAGTGCAGCTCGGCGTAGCCGGCTGCGACCAGCACGTCGATCGGGTCCTCGTGGGAGTAGGCGTTGAAGTCACCCACGAGGAAGGTGCGCGTGAGGCCGCGGCTGACCTGGAACTGGTTGGCGAAGGTCACCAGCGCGTTGGCCTGGGCCACCCGGTCCGGGTTGGCGTTGCCCTGGCCGGTGCCGTCGTCGGCTCCCGAGCCCTTCGACTTGAAGTGGTTCACGATCACCGCGAAGCCGTCGGAGTCGGACGTGCCGAGCCTCTTGAAGGCCTGGGCGAGGGGCTCGCGGGCGTTTCCGAACGCCGCGCTGCCCACCAGGATCTTGGAGCTACCGACACGCGAGACCCGAGCCGGCTGGTAGATGAAGCCGGTCCGGATCACGTCCTCGTCGGCCAGGGGCGGCAGGTCGCCGCCCACCGGCGACGGGGCGAAGTCCCACTTGCCGGGGATCGAGGCCGCGTTCAGGGCAGCGACCAGCTGCGCGATGGCGAAGTCACGGTTCTTGCCGAACTTGGCCGAGTTCTCGAGCTCCTCGAGGGAGACGATGTCCGCGTTGGCGGTGTTGATCGCCGAGACGATCTTGTCCCGCTGACGGACCACGTTGACGGCGTTCGCCGCACCCCTCGGGCCGTTGCCGCTGCCGGTGGTCGGGTTGCCACACGCGCCAGTGGTGATCTGGGCACCGGCACGATCCGTGAAGTAGGTGCAGTGGTTGTTGGCGTTGGCAGCTTCGTACTCGTTGCCGTGGGTCGGGAAGAAGTTCAGGACGTTGAAGGTGGCGAGCTTGACGTCACCGCCGACGTTCTGCGGGGTCGCGTTCGCTGCCCGCGTCTGCTGCAGCTGCGGCTGGGTGGCCGACGGCGCGCCCACGACCTGGCTGCTCGGGAGCAGCCGCCAGGCCGAGAAGTCCTTGATCAGGATCACCGGTGCCGGGAACGTGATGGCGGCTCCGACCCGCGGGACGTAGGACGGCGTCATCCACGGGAAGGGCGATCCGGAGTTGGCGGTGGTCGAGTAGGTGAGGCTGGACCCGTCATCGACGATGATCCGGTGGGCGTCGTTCCACTTGCCGCGGTTGGTCACCTCGATGGCCTGGGTCTGCACGTCGTAGAGCTCGGTCGGCGCGACGAGCGGCTTGGTGCTCTCCGCGGCCACCCCCAGCTCGCCGTGGTTCGCGCTGCTGTTGGCGATGCCCGGCCCGTAGAACGGGCCGCCGTCGTAGACGTCGGTCAGGGTCCAGCTGCCGGTCGGCTGGAACGCCTCGCCCTCGGTCGCCTCGCGGGCGATGTCGAGCGCGGCCGCGTTGGCACAGGCGCCGCCGGGCAGGGTGCAGTCGGTGCCCGGAACCACGGTCTTGGGCGTCACGGTGCCGAGGCTGGAGCCGTGCGGTGACCAGCTCGCGAGCGAGAGCTCGGTCTTGCCGAAGTTCTCACCCGCGGTGCCGGTCACGTCGACCGAGTCACCGACCGCCGGGTAGGTCGCGAAGCCGCTGGCGCCGCCATAGACGAAGATGCCGTCGGACGCGTCGGCGGTGTCGGGGCCGGGGGTCTGGATGAAGAAGCCGTTGAAGCCACCGGTCGGGTACGACGCGGTCACGACGCCCTGGGTGAGCACGACCTGCCCGGGGATCGGCGTGCTGGCGCCGGTGCCCTGGATGTCCTTGATCGCCATCGGGACGAGGGCTGGGCTGACGGTCCAGGTGAAGTTCTTGTTGTCCGATCCGGCCGCGCTGTCAGAGACCGACACGTTGACCGCGAACGGGCTGCCGACGGTGGTGTTGGGGGTGCCGGTGATCTGGCCGGTGCCCGTGTCGATGCTCAGGCCGGGCGGCAGGTTGGTCGCGCCGTAGGTGTAGGGCGGGGTGCCGCCGGCCGCCGCGAGCTGCAGGGTCCCGATGGCCATGCCCTGGTTGCTGCTCTGGGGTCCGGGGTTGGCCAGGGACAGGGCGGCGGGTGCGCCGCCGGTGGTGATGGCGATGTTGTCGATGCCGATCCACTCGTCAGAGCCCACCGCGTCCGCGGTCAGGACCCGCACGAAGACGTCCCCCTGCCCGTCGGTGGCCGCCGGGAGGGGCACGTCCTTGTGTGTCACCAGCGTGGCGATGCTGGGGCCGGTCGAGGCGTCGTCGATGAACCCGGCGGGCAGGTTCGTGTAGGCGCCGGACGTGCCCACGCGGTACTGCACCGCGATCGGCTGGACCGAGTTGTCGGTCGTCGCGTCGATGTCCTTGGCGTCGAAGGAGAACTGGGCCCCGGACTTGCCGGTCAGGTCGAGGTGGAACACGACATGGGGCACGCGGGCCGTGCCGCTGCCTTGCACCGCGATCGTGGCATCGGCCACGGACTCGAGCACCCCGCCCGAAGTGCTGCTCGTCGCGCCGTTCGCGATCACGTTGGTCGGCGTCCCGCTGCCGTCTGCGGTCACGGTCTGCGGGTCGGCGCCGGTCCCTCCCGCGAGGGCATCACCCCGATAGCCCTCGACGCCCGTGACGCCGGACCAGTCGTCGTTGACCGTGATGAGCGCGGCGTTCGACCAGTCCTGGGAGTACGGGAACGCCGCGATCTTGGTCGAGACGTCGGCCTGGGCGGCCGGCGGGGCCAGGAAGAACTGGAAGCCGGTGATGGCCAGGACGATCGAGACGAGGGCGGCAAGACGGGCGCGGCGTGGCGACCGGGCTACAGGCATGAAGAGTCTCCATTGAGTGGTGAAGAGACGACTTCATCGAGGCGGGGAAGGGGTCTCGATCGGAGTCGACGAGGGCGAAAACAGACGGTTCCGAGGGAACTGAACCGTATGCCTTCCTGGCAGGCCCGAGGCAGGACAGTGGGTGAACTCTGTGCGACGAACAGGACCCCGTCAACCCCCGTGGGCCCGTCTGAGCGAGGACGGCAGCGAAAAGACTAGGACGGGTCGTTCTGCGGTGTGCGCCTCAAGGCGTGCCGCTGCCGCCAGACCCCGGCGAAGAACTGGGCGCCCGAGACCATGGTCAGCACCACGGCGACGGCGAGGAAGACCAGTGCCAGGTAGTAGAGGAGCTCGCCGGGCGTCTCCATCCAGCCCGGGAGGTCCTGGTCGCGGAGCGGGAGCACCAGTCCGCTGAGCCCGATCACCTGGAAGGTGGTCTTCAGCTTCCCGAGGTTGTCGGCGGCGATCACCACCTTCTTGAGCACGGAGAGCCGGAGCAGGGTGACGCTCCACTCGCGCACCAGAACGGCGATCGTGACCGCCCACCACCAGGGGCTCTCGAAGATGACGGCCAGGCCGACGAAGGCCATCCCTGTCATCGCCTTGTCGGCGATCGGGTCGGCGATCTTGCCGAAGTCGGTGACCAGCCCGCGGCTGCGGGCGATGTCGCCGTCGATCTTGTCGGTGATCATCGCGACCACGAAGATCACGAACGCCGCGAGCCGCCAGGCGACCGACTCGCCGGCGTCCACCAGCAGCGCGGCGCCGAAGAACGGCACCAGCACGATCCGCAGCGTGGTGAGGACGTTGGGCAGGTTGAGGTTGCTCGGCTGCGCGGCCCCGGGCTGGGAGTCGTTCACCGCGGGCTCGCCACGAGGTCCACGCCGTCACTCTTCACCACGACGGCCGGGACGAGGTCACCGACCCGCGCCTCGGAGCCGACCAGCGTGGTGGTGCCGTCGACCTCCGGGCCCTGGGCGTCGGTGCGGCCGACGACCTCTCCGTCGGTGACGTCCTCGACCAGCACGACGACGTTCTCCCCCACCCGCTCCTCGGCGCGCTGCGAGGTCAGCTCCTCGACCAGGTCGGCCACGCGCGCGGTGCGGGCGCGGACCTCGTCGACGTCGAGCTTGTCGTCGTAGGACGCCGCCTCGGTGCCGTCCTCGTCGGAGTAGCCGAAGACGCCGACCACGTCGAGCCGCGCGGCGATGAGGAAGTCGCACAGGATGTCGAGGTCCGCCTCGGTCTCGCCGGGGAAGCCGACGATGACGTTGGAGCGGACGCCGGCCTCGGGCGCGAGCGCGCGCACCTTGTCGAGCAGGCCGAGGAAGCTCTCGGGGTCGCCGAACCGGCGCATCCGGCGGAGCACGGTGTTGCTGGCGTGCTGGAAGGAGAGGTCGAAGTACGGCGCCACGCCGGGCGTGGTCGCGATCGCCTCGAGCAGGCCGGGCCGGAGCTCGGCCGGCTGGAGGTAGGAGACGCGGACCCGCTCCACTCCTTCCACGGCGGCGAGCTCGGGCAGCAGCGTCTCGAGCAGGCGCAGGTCGCCGAGGTCCTTGCCGTAGGACGTGGAGTTCTCGCTCACGAGGAACAGCTCGCGCACCCCGTCGGCCGCCAGCCACCGCGCCTCGTCGAGGACGTCGGTCGGCCGTCGGCTCACGAAGGAGCCGCGGAAGGTCGGGATCGCGCAGAAGGTGCAGCGCCGGTCACAGCCGGACGCCAGCTTGAGCGGCGCCATCGGGCCGGTGGTCAGCCTCGACCTCGGTGTCGCGATCGGCGCGGCCTCACGATCGCTCTGCCGATCGACGGGAGAGATGGGCAGGAGCCGGCGCCGGTCCTGGGGCGTGTGCGGGTGCTGCTTCTCCCCCGCCACGATCGACCGCAGCCGCGCCCCGATGTCGGGGTAGTCGTCGAAGCCCAGGACCGCGTCGGCCTCGGGCAGCGACTCGGCGAGCTCGGCGCCGTACCTCTCCGCCATGCAGCCGACCGCGACGACCGCCTGCGGCCCGCCCTCGCCCTTGAGGTCGGCGGCCTCGAGCAGCGCGTCGACGCTGTCCTTCTTGGCCTGCTCCACGAAGCCGCAGGTGTTGACCAGCACGGTGTCGGCGGAAGCCGGGTCGTCGACCAGCCGGAACCCGTCGGCGGCCAGCCGCCCCGCGAGCTCCTCGGAGTCCACGTCGTTGCGGGCGCACCCCAGCGTCACCACCGCGACCGACAGCTCCTGACTCACCCGGGTCAGTGTGCCTACCCGCGGAAGTGAGCGCGAATCAGCGCTCCCGGCGCGGCACCGCTGGTCGAGGAGGGCCTGCGCCCCGCAGGCGCCGGGCGGGTCGCCTCACAGCCCCACACCCACCTGATTGCGAGGGGCGCGACCCCGGCTACTTGCCGGTGAAGACGTCCTGGGCGGGCGAGCCGGTCTTGCCGAGGGGACCGTGGTCCCGGCCGTCGACGCTGACCTCGAGCGATCCGTCGGTGGACTGGATGCGGACGGGCGGGGAGACCTTGAGCGTGCGGGACTGGCCGAACGCGAGCGAGCCGGTGAAGACGACCTTCCCGGTGCCGTCGCGGACCACGACGTGCGCTCCCCCGCCCTCGGCGGTGAGCACGACCGGGACGGGCGAGGCGGCCCGGCCACCACTGGTCAGCCCGGCCGAGCCGTCGGCCAGGCTCGGCGAGGCCGGCGAGAGGGTGTCGGGCTGGTCCATCACGAGCCGGGCGACCGACCAGGCCAGCACCACGGTCATGACGGCGGCGACGATGACCGACCAGTTGGGGCCGCCGCGGGTGCCGCGGATCGGGCCGCCCCGGCCGGTGGCGAGCTCGGCCTCGAAGACCCGGCGCGGGTCGATGGGCGCGTCGGCGTAGGTGTCGTCGTAGGTCTTGAGCAGGGGCGTCACGTCGACGCCGAGCACGCGGGCCAGGGTGCGCAGGTGACCCCGCGCGTAGAAGTCGCCACCGCACGGCGCGAAGTCGTCGATCTCGATCGCCTCGATGACGTGGGGGCGGATGCGGGTGCGGTCGGCGAGCTGGTCGACCGACAGCCGCAGCCGTTCGCGGGCGGCCGCGAGCTGAGGGCCGATCTTCGGGTCGACCGCCTCGAGGGCGGCCAGGTCGTCGATGACGAACGTCGCCTCAGCGTGCGGGATCGCCGGGAGCTCGAGCGACTGGGTGACCTCGGGCTCCCAGCTCGAGACCATCGCGGCGATCGCCGGTCGTGCGGCGACCTCGGGGGCGACCTGCTCGCGAAGGTCGTCGGCGTCGTCGGCGCCGTCGGAGTCGTCGACAGCGTCGTCGGTCCCGGCGGGCTCGAAGTAGTCGGAGAGGTCGGCCGGGCGTGCCTCGTCCTCGACGGCGTCATCGGCCCCCGGGACGACCTCGACGATCTCGCAGCGGCCGTCGGCCAGATGCGCGAGCGCACCGCTCAGGTCGCCGCCGGCACCCAGCACCCGCGTGGTGAGCCCGAGCGGCATCGCGAACGGCGCACCGAACATGCGCTGCATGAGCCGGGCGTGCCGGCGCCCGGCCGGGCCGAGCATCGCGAGCTCGCCCTCGACCTCGCGGGGGAACAGGACCAGCCGGCCGTCGCGGACGACGCGGCGGCGTGCGACGTACTCCACCTCGTCGAGATCGCTCCAGGCCATCCCGCGCCAGGTGCGGCCGAGCCGGATCCGGACGCCGTGCGAGTCGGCGACCAGCAGCGGCATCCGCGAGTCGAGGAAGGAGAAGATGTGCGCCCAGGTCAGCCCGGTCAGCGCGACGCAGAGCACCCAGTCGAGGAGGTGGTCGAACCCCGTGACCGCGCGCGCGAAGTAGGCCGCCGACAGCAGCGCGCTGATGCCGGCCAGCACCACGGAGATCCGGCCGTTGCGCCGGACGATGACCTCGTCGGCCTCCGGCTCGTCGGGGATGCTCGCCCAGCCCGGGTGGTCGGGCCGGTCGGCCACCGCGGGCCGCTCGGCGGTGTCGACGGTGTCGACGGGGTCGACGGGGTCGATGGGATCGATGGAGTCGGCCTGGTCGGTCGGGGTGAGCAGATCGGTCATCACAGCTCCCCTTGCAGCGTCATGATCACGGCATCCACCTCGTCGGGCTTGATCAGTACGTCGCGCGCCTTCGACCCCTCGCTCGGCCCGACGATCCCGCGGCTCTCGAGGATGTCCATCAGCCGGCCGGCCTTCGCGAAGCCGACCCGCAGCTTGCGCTGGAGCATCGACGTCGAGCCGAACTGCGTCGACACCACGAGCTCGATGGCCTGCACGACGAGCTCGAGGTCGTCGCCGATGTCGTCGTCCAGCTCGCGCTTGCTCGCCGCCGGGGCCGTGACGTCCTCGCGGTAGGTCGGCTCGAGCTGCCCCTTGCAGTGCTTCACGACCGCGTGGATCTCGGCCTCGGTCACCCACGAGCCCTGGACGCGCACCGGCTTGGACGCACCCATCGGCAGGAAGAGACCGTCACCCTGGCCGACCAGCTTCTCGGCGCCGGGGGTGTCGAGGATGACCCGGCTGTCGGCGAGCGACGAGGTCGCGAACGCCAGCCGCGAGGGCACGTTGGCCTTGATCAGGCCGGTGACCACGTCGACGCTGGGTCGCTGGGTGGCGAGCACCAGGTGGATGCCGGCCGCGCGGGCGAGCTGGGTGATGCGGACGACGGCGTCCTCGACGTCTCGCGGCGCCACCATCATCAGGTCGGACAGCTCGTCGACGATCACCAGCAGGTAGGGATAGGGAGTGAGCTCGCGCTCGCTGCCGGGCGGCACCTTGACCTTGCCCGCCCGCACCGCCTTGTTGAAGTCGTCGATGTGGCGGAAGCCGAAGTTGGCCAGGTCGTCGTAGCGCATGTCCATCTCGCGCACGACCCAGGCCAGCGCCTCGGACGCCTTCTTGGGGTTGGTGATGATCGGGGTGATGAGGTGAGGCACGCCCTCGTAGGCGTTGAGCTCGACCCGCTTGGGGTCGACCATGATCATCCGCACCTCGTCGGGCGTGGAGCGCATGAGGATCGAGCAGATCATCGAGTTGATGAAGCTCGACTTGCCGGAGCCCGTGGCGCCGGCGACGAGCAGGTGCGGCATCTTCGCGAGGTTGGCGACCACGAAGCCGCCCTCGACGTCCTTGCCGAGGCCGCACACCATCGGGTGGTGGTCACCGCGTGCGGTGCCGGAGCGGAGCACGTCACCGAGCGAGACGATCTCCTTGTCCACGTTGGGGATCTCGATACCGATCGCGGACTTGCCAGGGATCGGGCTCAGGATCCGCACGTCGGCCGAGGCGACGGCGTAGGCGATGTTCTTCGACAGCGCGGTGACCTTCTCGACCTTGACCGCGGACCCGAGCTCGACCTCGTAGCGGGTGACGGTCGGGCCACGGGTGTAGCCCGTGACCTGCGCGTCGATCCCGAACTCCTCCATGACCGTCGTCAGCCGGCCGACCACGTCGTCGCTGGCCTTGGAGCGCGCCTTGTGAGGAGAGCCGGGCTTGAGCATCTCGTTGCCGGGCAGGTGGTAGACGACGTCGCCGGAGAGCGCGAGCTGCTCCACCCGCTCGGGCAGAGGGGCGTGCGGTGGGGGCTCGAGCTCCGAGGCGGTGTCGACCGCGGCGTCGACCACAGGGTCGACGACGGGGTCGGGCTCGGCGATCGGCTCGATGCCGCTCGCCTGGGTGTCCTCGAGGCCGATGGCGGTGTCGGCGAGGTTCTTGCGGCGACGCCTGAGCAGCGGGCTGTCGTAGGCCGGGTCGCCCATGAGCGGGTCGATCTCGCCGGTGGCGTCGAGGTCGGTACGGCGGCCGCGGCCGCGCATCGGACGGGTCGCGGTCTCGTCGTCCTCACGGGGCTCGCGGCCCAGCGCCCGGTCGCGGGAGGCGGCGAGCTTGGCGGGCACCTTGTAGAGAGGCGTGGCGGTGATGACCAGCACGCCGAAGACGCAGAGGAGGAGCAGCAGCGGCACCACGACGTAGGGCGTGCGGAGCAGGTCGAGCAGAAGGGAGGAGACGACGTAGCCGATGGCGCCGCCGCCCTCGCGCAGCGGACCGGCGTCGCCGGAGACCGGCTGCGGGTTGCCCTCGGCGACGTGCACGATGCCGAGCAGGCCCAGGGCGAGCGCGCTCCAGCCCACGACCTGCCTGCCGGCCGGGCCGTTGTGGACCGGGTCGCGCAGGTTGCGCCAGCCGACGACGAGCAGCATCAGCGGCACGAACCAGCCGACCTTGCCGACGCAGCCGGTGACGGCCACGCGCACCGCCCCCATGACCGGGCCGCCGAGCTGGAACCACACCGCGGCCGCCGTGATGACCGACAGGGCGAAGACGAACAGCCCCACGCCGTCGCGACGGTGCTCGGGCTCGAGGTCGCGGGCGCCGTGGCCGATCCCCCGGGCGACGGCACCGATGCCGTGGGCGACCGCGAGCCAGACCGCGGCCACGCCCCGGAAGACGGTGTCGAAGAAGACGGCGATCGGCCCCCGCCCGGTGCGGACGGCGCGCGGGGCCGGGCGGCGGTTGCGGGTCGCAGGACCCTTGCCCCCCTTGCCCCGGCGCGCGGGAGGCTTCCGCGTCGGCTTCTTCTTGCTCGACGCGGTCCTGCTGGTACCCCGGGTACGCGCAGTAGAAGACGTGCTCCTGCTTCGCGAACCCGGCGGGGAAGACGTACGGGTCGCCACGTCACCAACCTACGCAATGGTCACTCCAGTCACACGCACCACAGGAGCGCGTGTCGGCAGCGGGCTACGGTGGAGGTCAGGGAGCATCCGAAAGGGGTCACCGTGTCTGCACGAGCGCCGCTCTTGGCACTGGCCGCCGCCACCGCGCTGGCCGGCAGCCTCGCCATGCCCGGTCCGGCGCCCGGCTCCGGCGCTGCGGCCGGCTTCCGCGTCGGCCTCGCCGCCAGGCCGAGCACGGTGCTGGTCGGCCACAGCACGACCCTGTCGGGGGCTGTGCGGCCGCGGGCCGCGCACGCCAGGGTGAAGGTGCAGGTGTCCGCCGACGGCGCCTGGCGCACGGTGGCGGTGGTCCGGCTCGGCGCGCGCTCACGGTACGTCGCGACCTACCTGCCTCCCGCAGCGGGCACCTATCTGCTCAGGGTGCGCAAGCCTCCCGCTCACGGGCTCGGGCGGGGCATCAGCAGGACGGTGACGGTCGTGGCGACCCCCTCTCTGCCACCCACCTGAGAGCCACCTGCTCATCTGCGGCGGCTTCGCGGTCCGGGTCTTCTCAGACCCGCCGACGAGACCTACCGTCCGAGGAGTGTCTGCACCTGCGCGGACCTCGTCATCCGGGAGCACACGTGAGCAAGCAGCGCCGCATCCTCGTCAGCATCGTCGCAGCCTTCGCCCTGGTCGCAGCCGCGGTCGGCTTCGGCCTGTCCCGGAGCGGGAGCACGCCCGACCGTGACCGCGACCGCGACTCAGAGGCGCGTGGCGCCAGCCACGAGATGCGAGAGGCCCTCGAGCGGCATCCGTCGCTGCACCAGAAACGCGCGATCCCGCTGGCGTTCACCTCCGAGAAGCTCGCCCAGCAGAGCGGCGACCCCGAAGCGACCGGAGAGATCCAGAACGGTCCGAGCCAGGAGTCCTACGACCAGCGCGCCTACCCCCACGAGGCCATCGCTCCCGCGCAGCAGAAGCGCTCCGCACAGGCTGCCGCCAGGATCGCGAAGCGCGCCACCACGGCCGCAGGTCGCAGCGAGCTGACCAGACTGCTCCGGCCCCGGGCCGGCGGAGGACAGAGCGCGCAGGGCGATGCGGGGCCCGCGACCTGGCAGCCGGTGGGGCCCGACGGCGGGCTCGTCTCGCCGCTGGCGACCTATACGGGCAACACCGCACACGTGTCCGGCCGGACCACGGCCCTGGCCACCACCGGCGCCTGCACCGCCGGATCGTGCACCGTCTACGTCGGCACGGCAGGAGGTGGCGTCTGGAAGAGCACCGACGCCCTGGCCGCCTCTCCCACGTGGACCGCCATCGGCGCAGACCTGCCCTCCAACGCGATCGGCTCGATCACCGTCGGCCCCGACGGCAGCATCTGGGTCGGCACCGGTGAGCCCAACGGCTCATCCGACTCCGAGGCCGGGGTCGGCCTGTTCAGGTCCACCAACGGTGGCACGTCCTTCAGCAAGGTCACGACCACGGCGGGTGCTGTCGACTTCGCGCTCAACCGGTCGGTGAGCTCGGTCGCCATCGACCCCAACGACCCCCAGCACATCCTGGTGGGCACCGCGGTCGCGCGGCACGGCTCGTCCTCGGTCAACGGCGGCCGCTTCACCCCGCCCGGCTCTCCGCAGGTCGGCCTCTACGAGACGACCGACGGCGGCGCGACGTGGACCCTCGCGCTGAGCCAGACCTCGGACACCGTGGACCCCTCCTCACCGACCGGGGCCGACTACTTCCGGGGCGGGATCTCCAAGATCCTGTTCGACCCGACCCACGCCGGCGTCGTCTACGCCTCGATGTTCGACTACGGCCTCTTCCGCGCCACGAGCGCGGGCGGCAGCTGGACCGCCATCTACTCGATCCACAACCCCGGTGCCGCGGCGACCAGCACCACGAGCCGGATCGAGTTCGCGACCGCCTCGCTGCCAGGTGGGGCGACCCGGATCTACCTCGGCGACGCCACCTACTTCACCGACTCGGTCTCGGGCCTGCTCCGCACCGACGACGCCACCGTCGCGTCCCCGGCGTGGACCCCGCTGTCCAGCGCCACCAAGGGGACGACCGGCTACGGGTCCTACAACTTCTGCCAGGGGCAGTGCTCCTACGACATGGTCGTCAGCAGTCCTCCGGGCCAGCCCGACGAGGTGTTCCTGTCCGGCTCGATGAACTACAACGAGCTCCAGGTCTTCGGCGGTCCCGGCAGCTCCAACGGCCGCGCGGTCGTGCGGTCCGCCGACGCAGGGGTCCATTTCACCGACATGACCAACGACGTGTCGGACAACGGCCTGCACCCCGACCACCACGCGCTGATCTTCCTCGACACCGGGGGCACCGAGACCTTCCTCTCCGGCTCCGACGGCGGTGTCGTCCGCCAGAGCGCGCCGTACGTCGACCACAGCGCCGACTGCAGCTCGCGGCCCGGGCTCTCCGGCGCCGACCTGGCCGACTGCCAGCAGTACCTCTCCGCCATCCCGACCAGCAACGACGACAACGCGAACCTGGCGCTGCAGACCCTGCAGTTCCAGTCGGTCAGTGTCGGGGGCAGCGGCATCGTGCAGGGCGGCACCCAGGACAACGGCACCTGGGAGAGCGACCAGGACGGCTTCTCCGAGACGGTGGGCGGCGACGGCGGTCAGTCGGCGTTCAACCCCGGCAACCCGGCCATCCGGATGCACTCCTACTACAACCCGCAGCACGACGTGAGCTTCCACAGCGGTTCGCCCGAGAGCTGGGACTGGGTGAGCGACCCCTTCAACGAGGCGTCGTCGTTCTACACCCCGCTGACTGCCGACCCGGTCACCGCCGGGACGGTCTTCGACGGCCTGCAGCACATCTGGCGCACGACGGACAACGGTGGCCCGCAGGCCTACCTCGACCTGCACTGCAACGAGCTGACCGGCGACTTCTCCGTGACGTGCGGTGACTGGGTCACGCTCGGCGGCGCCGCGGGAGACCTCTCCGGAGGCAACACCGGCAACTACGTGGTCGCGGTCGAGCGCGCTGCGAGCGACGCCGGCACGCTGTGGGCCGGCACTCGGCTGGGTCGCATCTACGTCTCGAGCAACGCCAACGCGGCGGCGGCCTCCGTCACCTACACGAGGCTGGACCTGGGTGCCGGCCTCCCGCAACGGTTCCCGTCGGGCATCGCGATCGACCCGACCAACCCGAATCACGCCTTCATCTCCTACTCCGGCTACTCGGCGTACTCCGCGGGCGGGCACGTCTTCGACGTGACCTACAACCCGGCCTCCGGCACGGCGACGGCCACCGACCTGAGCGCCAACCTGGGCGACCAGCCGGTGACCGACATCGTGTACCTGCCCTCCACCCATGCCCTGTTCGCGTCGACCGACTACGGGGTGCTGACCAGGTCGGCCACCGCGGGCGGCACCTGGGTCGGGACGCCGGGGCTGCCGACGGTCGCGGTCTACGGCCTGACCTACGACAGCACGGGCAACGCGCTCTACGCAGCGACCCACGGGCGGTCGGTCTGGAAGATCACGACGCCCGCATCGGTCACGGTCTCCGCGACGCACGTCCCAGAGCCCTCGACCTACGGCACCGCGAGCTCGATCAACGTGACGGTCGCAGGTGCTGGTGGCACCCCGACCGGAACGGTGACGGTCAAGGAGGGGGCGACCACGCTCGGGTCGGGCACCCTGGCCGCGGGCACCGCGAGCGTTGCGCTGCCGGCCACCCTCGCCGCCGGGTCGCACTCGCTGTCGGTGACCTACAGCGGTGACGAAACCCACGCCGAAGCCGCCGGGGCGGTCGTGGCGACCGTCAAGAAGGTCGCGTCCACCACCACGGCCAAGGCTCCCAAGAAGGTCACTGCCAGGAAGAAGTTCAAGGTCCGGGCCACGGTGGCGGCACCGGGCACCGTGCCCACCGGCACCGTGCAGGTCTACGACGGGGCGAGGCTGATCGGGACCGGCACCCTGTCCGGCGGCAAGGTCACCATCACCATCCGCAAGGGGCTGAAGAAGACGGGCAAGCACACCCTGACCGTCAAGTACGTCGGCTCCGACACGGTCGCGGCGAGCCAGGCGAGCGTCAAGGTGAAGGTCAAGAAGAGGAAGAAGCACCACCACCGCTGAGTCCCTGACGCGGTGAGCTGAACGACCGGTCCCGTCCTTCGCGGACGGGGCCGGTCGTACGTGCGGAGGCCGCAGTCCCAGAAGTTCTCATCCGTCAAGGGTTTACGGCTGGTGGCCCGGTGCTTAGGGTGCGCTCAGGTGATCGGGCGCCGACGGGGGATCTTCCTCGCAGATGGCCGACCGCCAACTCGTCGAAAATTTTCTCCTCGGAGGCGGAAACTCGTGAAACTTCTCAAGCAAGGCGTCTGTCTTGCACTGCTAGGCGCGGGGCTGGCTGCAGTCCCCGCGACCGTGGCCAGTCAGGCGTCGGCCAGCCCTGCGCCCGCGCCGGCAGCCGACCAGGGGCTCGCCGGTCAGCTGCGCGACCAGGCTCAGGGCTCGGTGTCCATCCGCAACAACGCCGGCACAGGCAGTGCGGGCTTCGTGCGCGCCACCGGAGCGCAGGCAGACCTGCTGCCCGACGTCGCTGGCAACAGCGCCTCCAAGGCTGCCGGGAAGGCCGACTCGTTCGTCGACTCCTTCGGTGGGCTGCTCGGCGCCGCACCGGGTGAGCTGGTCCGGCAGAACGTGTCCTCGGACGCGGCCGGCTGGACCGTCAGCTACACCCAGGTCTACAAGGGCGTCCCGGTCTTCGGCTCGATGGTCAAGGCCAACGTCGACAAGGGCGGCGACCTGACCTCGGTCAACGGCTTCGCCGCGCCCGACATCAACGTCTCCACCAAGCCCGCCTTCTCCTCCGCCGAGATCGGCAAGCGCGCTGTCGCCTTCGTCAAGGCCGACCCGCCGACCTCCGAGGACGGCAAGCACAACGCCGACACCACCGGGCTCGAGGCGTCACACGCCGAGCTCGTCGTCTACCGGATCGGCTTCATCAAGGGCGACACCGGCAAGTCGGTGCTGGCCTGGGCCGTCCAGGTGAGCAACGCCAACGTCAACGACCAGCTGATCTACGACGCGACCACGGGCAAGATCCTGAACCGCTACTCGCTGGCCACCGACGCGCTGGACCGCGAGCTGAAGGAGGCCACCGGCACCGCCCAGAATCCCATCCTGACCACCGTCTGGGAGGAGGGTGACGACTTCCCGGGCACCCTCAACATCGACCAGCAGAACCTGGTCAACTCCTCCGGCGAGTCGTTCTGGTTCTTCAAGAACCTCTTCAACCGCGACTCCTACGACGGTGCCGGCGCCAAGCGGATCACGGTCAACAACGACCCGCGCATCAGCTGCCCGAACGCCAACTGGAACGGCGCCACCACCAACTACTGCGACGGGGTCACCTCTGACGACGTCGTGGCGCACGAGTGGGGCCACGCCTACACCCAGTTCACCGACGGGCTGATCTACCAGTACCAGTCCGGCGCCCTCAACGAGTCCTACTCCGACGTGTGGGGCGAGACGCTCGACCTCATCAACGGTCGTGAGGACGAGGACGAGATCTTCAACGCCAAGCGTCCCGACGACGAGTGCGAACCCACGGCGGCACCGAAGCTCCAGATGAGCATCACCTCTCCTGCCGCCCAGGCAGGCCCCTGCACCGCCGCGGCGACGGTGTTCACGGAGCCCTTCACGACCACGCCGGTCACCCCGACCGTGGTCTCGGCCCTCGACGCCGCAGACGCGACCGGACCGTCCACCACCGACGGTTGCACGGCGCCCTACACCAACGCGGCGGCCGTCAGCGGCAAGTGGGCCTACGTCGACCGAGGGACCTGCACCTTCCAGATCAAGGTCGACAACGCTGTTGCCGCGGGTGCCACCGGCATCGTCATCGGCAACAACGTCGCGGGCGTGCCCCCGTCGATCGGCGGCACGGCACCGGCCGGCTTCTACGGCGTCGCGGTCGCCCAGGCCGACGGCACCCGCTTCAAGACCGCGGGCACCGCGCAGGTCAGCATCCAGGCGGAGGACACATCCACCCGGACCGACTCGACGCGCTGGCTGATCGGTGAGAAGTCCGACGCCTTCGGTGGTGCGATCCGCGACATGTGGACCCCCACCTGCTACGGCGACCCCGGCAAGGTGACGGACGCCGAGTACAACTGCGACCCGAACCTCACCGACCACGGCGGCGTGCACGGCAACTCGGCAGTGCCCAACCACGCCTACGCGCTCGCGGTCGACGGTGGCACCTACAACGGGCAGACGATCACCCCACTGGGCCTCGACAAGACCGCCAACATCTGGTGGAAGGCGCAGACGTCGCACCTCACGCCGTCGTCGAACTTCATCGATGCGGCTGACGCGTTCGAGACCTCGTGCTCGGACCTGCTCGGCGTGACGACACTGAAGTCGCTCACCTCGACCACGACCACGGACGCCGACACCTCGCCGAACGCGGCGGCGATCACCGCCGCCGACTGCACCGAGCTCGGCAAGGTGATCACGGCCGTTCAGATGCGGACGCCGGCCACCCAGTGCGCGTTCAAGCCGCTGCTCGACCCGGCCACGCCCAGCATCGCCTGCGGTGCCGGGTTCACGACGAACAACGTCTACAACGAGGACTTCGAGGACGGTCTGGCCGGCTGGACCCCGAGCTTCGCCTTCGGGACGGGTGGTCAGGACCACGCGCCGTGGGAGGCCACGACCACGGCACCGGGGAGCCACCCCGGGGGCGTGGTCTACGGCCCGGCTCCCGACCAGGGACAGTGCGACGGTTCGCCGGCGGACTTCTCGAGCCGTGACTCGATCACCTCGCCGTCCATCGCCATCCCGGCGGGGGCGCAGAGCAACATGCGGCTGTCCTTCGAGCACTACGTGGCCACCGAGGGCACGGTCGACGGCGGCAACGTCAAGATCAGCGTCAACGGCGGGCCCTTCAACCTGGTGCCGGCGGCGGCCTACGTCTTCAACAAGCCCGGCAAGCTGCTCACACTGGCCGCGGGCAACACCAACCCGCTCCAGGGCGAGGCGGCGTTCACCGGGACCGACGGCGGCGAGAGCAGGGGCTCGTGGGGCACCTCGCAGGTAGACCTCGCTGCTGCCGGAGTCACTGCCGGCAACTCCATCCAGCTCCGCTACGACGTGGGGCGCGACGGTTGTGGTGGCATCGACGGCTGGTACGTGGACAACATCCGCATCACCACCTGCCAGTCGGTCGTCACTCCGCCTCCGGCGCAGGCCGCTTCGACGAGCACGGCGACCGCCAAGCCGAAGAAGATCATCAAGGGGCACTCGTTCAAGGCGATCGTCTCGGTCACCTCGTCCGGCGCCACTCCGGCGGGGACGGTCGAGATCTACCGCGGCTCCAAGCTGCTCGGCACCGGAACCCTCGGTGCGGACGGCAAGGTGACCATCAAGATCTCGAAGAAGAAGGCCAAGAAGCTCAAGAAGGGCAAGAACAAGCTGACCGCGAAGTACCTCGGCTCAGCGAGCACGCTGGCCAGCCAGGACGACTTCGTCGTCAGGGTCAAGGTCAAGAAGCGGCGGTAGCGCTCCCGCGCTGACGCTGCAGCGCCGGCCCCGTCCTCTTCGGAGGGCGGGGCCGGTCGTCATCTGCGGGCTCGGTGGAAGGGGTCCCAGATATCAGGGGGACCCTGCCAGCGGGCGGCTACAGCAGGCCGGAGGCCTCGAGGCCGACGCGGAGGGCGGCGACCTCGTCGTCCTCGAGCGGGACCAGGGGGCCGCGCACGTTGCGGTTGTCGAGCACGCCGAGCAGCTGGAGGCCGGCCTTGGCGGTGGTGGCGCCGTAGTTGGCGACCCCCATCACCGCGTCGATCGCGGGCAGCAGCCGGGTGAAGACGGCGAGCGCCTCGGCGTGGTCGCCGCGGTCGAAGGCCTCGAGCATCGCCCGGGTCTCGTCGCCTGCGACGTGGCCGACGACCGAGACGAACCCGGCCGCGCCGTGGGCCAGCCAGCCGAGGTTGCTGGCGTCGTCGCCGGAGTAGACGGCGTAGCCGAGCTCGCGGATCCTGACCCCGCGCGCGAAGTCGTTGAAGGCGTCCTTGACCGCGACCACGGTCTCGATCTCCTTGGCCGCGGCGTAGGTCTCGAGCGAGATCGTCGTGCCGGTGCGGCTCGGGACGTCGTAGAGCATCACCGGCACACCGGTCGCCTCGGCCACGGTCCGGAAGTGGTGGAGGACGCCGGCCTGGCCGGGCTTGTTGTAGTAGGGCGTCACGAGCAGCAGCCCGTCGGCGCCGATCTTCTCGGCCTGCTGGGCGAGCTCGAGGGAGTGGGCGGTCGAGTTGGTGCCGACCCCTGCGACCACGGTGGCCCGGTCACCCACGGCGTCCTTGACCGCCGCCAGGATCTCGCCGTCCTCGGCGACGGTGGTGGTGGGCGACTCCCCCGTCGTACCGCTCACCACGACGCCGTCGTGGCCGTGGTCGACGAGGTGCGAGGCGATCCGGGCGGTGCCGTCGAGGTCGACCGACCCGTCGTCCTTGAACGCCGTCGCCATCGCGGTCAGCACGCGGCCGAAGGGGGCGGGAGGCAGGGCGCTCATGGTTTCAGGGTATCGGCAGCACCCCGCCGAACTCGATCCGCTCCGGGGGCCGCCATCGAGATCTCGCCGGGCACCAGGAACGGTGTCAGCCGACGCCTGTCTCCGTCCGGGCGTTGCGGACCCGGCGCACCACGTCGAACCCCTCGTGGTGCGCCCGCTCGACCTCCGGCCACTCGGCCTCGTCGTAGGCCGGGTAGAAGGTGTCGCCGTCGGGCTCGAGGTCGATCTCGCTGATGAGCTGCTCGTCGGCGTACGGAAGGGCCGCCTCGTAGACCGCCGCTCCCCCGGCGACCCACACGTCGCCCTCGGCCAGCGCGAGCGCCTCCTCGATCGACGCCGCGGTCGTGACACCGTCGGCCCGCCAGTCGGGGTCGCGGGTGAGGACGACCGTGGTGCGGCCGGGCAGGGGACGACCGATGGAGTCGTACGTCGCCCGTCCCATCACCAGCGTGTGGCCCATGGTGGCTTCCTTGAAGACCAGCTGCTCGCCCGGCAACCGCCACGGGATGCCGCCGTCCGCGCCGATCACGCCGTTGCGCGCGACAGCGGCAATGAGAACGACGCTCACCAGTGCCCCGAACTCCGCGCGCGGGACATCACACCGCGATGGGCGCCTTGATGCCCGGGTGCGGGTCGTAGCCCTCGATCTCGATGTGCTCGAGGTCGAAGGCGTCGAGCTCGGTGACCGCGGGGTCGAGCCGCAGCGTCGGCAGCGGGCGCGGGTCGCGGGTGAGCTGGAGCCGAGCCTGCTCGAGGTGGTTGTTGTAGAGGTGCGCGTCGCCGAGGGTGTGCACGAAGTCGCCGACCCCGAGGCCGGTCACCTGCGCGACCATGTGGGTGAGCAGGGCGTAGGACGCGATGTTGAACGGAACGCCGAGGAACACGTCGGCCGAGCGCTGGTAGAGCTGGCACGAGAGCCGGCCCGGCCCCTCGGCCTGCGGAGCGACGTAGAACTGGAACATCGTGTGGCAGGGCGCAAGCGCCATGTCGGGGATGTCGGCGACGTTCCAGGCGCTGACGATGTGGCGGCGCGAGTCGGGGGTGGCCCTGATCTGGTCGACCACCTGGGCGATCTGGTCGACGTGGCGGCCGTCGGGGGTCGGCCAGGAGCGCCACTGGTAGCCGTAGATGGGGCCGAGGTCGCCGTCGGAGTCGGCCCACTCGTCCCAGATCGAGACGCCGCGGTCCTGGAGCCACTTGACGTTGGTGTCGCCGCGGAGGAACCACAGGAGCTCGGCGAAGACCGACCGCGTGTGCACCTTCTTGGTGGTGACCAACGGGAAGCCGGCGGCCAGGTCGAAGCGCATCTGGTGGCCGAAGACCGAGCGCGTGCCGGTGCCGGTGCGGTCGGCCTTCTCGACGCCCTCGTCGAGGACCCGGGTGAGGAGGTCGAGGTACTGGTGCACGATCCCCAACCTAGTGCGCGATCCTGGCCTCTCCGCGGAGCGTCGTGTGGGTGTCTCCTCCCACCCACACCGTGCTCCCCTCCCGTCTCACGTGCACCCGGCCGGCGCGGCCGATCGCGGTGCCCTGCGCGGCGACGTACTCCTGCGGCAGGCGGTCGCCTGCCAGCCACTGGGCGAGGCTGGCGTTGAGGCTCCCCGTCACCGGGTCCTCGACAGTGCTGTCGAAGGCGCGCACCTCGACGTCGGCGTCCGAGCCGCCGTCGGTCCAGGGGCCGACGACCCCGATGTCCCAGCCGTCGAACCGGGTCGGGTCGGGGCGCAGGTCGAGCACCGCCCGCGCGTCCCGGAGCAGTACGCCGACCCAGCCCGGCCCGTTGTCGCACCACTTGCTGTCGACGATGTCGTCGCGCGTGATCCGCAGCGCCCGGGCGACATGGTCGAGGTCCTCGTCGCTGACCGGTCCGTCGCGCACCAGGGGCGGCGCCCTGAACGCGAGCCGATCGCCGCGCGCGATGGTGACCAGCCCCGCCGCACACTCCTGGACGACGGTCTCGCCGCGCGGCGTACCGCCCGCCTCGAGCCAGGCGTGCGCGCTTCCCAGCGTGGGGTGGCCGGCGAACGGCAGCTCCCGGCTGGCGGTGAAGATCCGCAGCCGGTAGTCGGCCTCGGGCGTGGTCGGACGCAGCAGGAAGGTCGTCTCGGAGAGGTTGGTCCACTGTGCGAACAGCTGCATCTGTGCGTCGTCGAGGTCGTCGGCGCCGTGGACGACCGCCACCGGGTTGCCGGTGAGCGGTCCGGAGCCGAAGACGTCGACCTGGCGGAACTCGTGAGGGTCTCCCATGCCCCTCAGCGTGCCAGCACCTCGCGCGGCCTGCTCGGAGCGGAGCTCAGGCGCTCAACGACATCGGGCCGTAGACGGTCCGGTCGCCTTCCATCAGGGTGACGGCCTCGACACCGAGCTCGGCGAGGTCCGACCAGATCTCGCCGACCCACGACTCGGCGTCCGCCTGGGACGGGAAGCGGCGGCCGGCGTAGTCGGCGGGCACGGTGACCTCGGCACCGGAGCCGTCCTCCAGGCGCCAGAACCACGGCCGCTCAGCGGGACTGGGCGGCCGGAAGGTGGGTGGCTGCTCGGGGAGGTTCACTCGCGGACCGACGGCTCGACGAACGGCGGAGGGGTGATCTGGAAGATCTCGCGGCGGCCGCGCACGTCGACTCCGACCTCGGCCTCGGGGTTGACGACCGAGGAGAGCAGTGCCAGGCCGATCCCCTTCTTGAGCGTCGGCGAGAACGTCCCGGAGGTGACCTCGCCGAGCTGGACGTCGGGAGTGAGCGTGACCCGCATGCCGGGCCGCGGGATCGCCCGGCCGGTGGAGACGATGCCGCGGAGGATCCGCTGGGGGCCCTCCTCCTTCTCCTTGAGCAGGACCTCGCGGCCCCAGAACGCCGGCTTCTGCCAGCCGACGGCCCAGCCGAGGCGGCCCTCGTTGGGCGTGGTGGCCAGCGAGATGTCCTGGCCGTGGAGCGGGTAGCCCATCTCCGTGCGGAGCGTGTCACGCGCACCGAGCCCGCAGGGCAGCATCCCGAACTCCTCGCCGGCCGCCATGAGCGCGTCCCACAGCCCGACCGCGACGTCGTTGGAGGCGATCAGCTCGTAGCCGCGCTCGCCGGTGTAGCCGGTGCGGCAGACCACGACGCCCTGGTCGGTGGGCTGGTCGCCCGGGACGGGCGCCTCGAGGAAGGACATGTAGTCGTGGCCCGCGGGCAGTCCGACCTTCTCGAGGACCTCGTCCGACTTGGTGCCTTGGACGGCGAGGACGACGTAGTCGCGGTGCCGGTCCTTGACCGACACGCCCTCGGGCGCGCCCTCGGCCAGCCGGCGGGCCACCTCGGCGGTGTTGGCGGCGTTGGGGACGAGCAGCACCCGGTCGTCGGTGTGGAGATAGACGATCAGGTCATCGACGATCCCGCCCGTGGTGTCGTCGCAGCAGAGCGTGTACTGCGCCTTGCCGTGCTGGATCCGACCGAGGTCGTTGGTGAGCGTCGCATTCACGTAGTCGGCGGCGCCGGGGCCGACGATCGTGACCTTGCCGAGGTGGCTCACGTCGAAGATGCCGACCGCCTCACGGACGGCGGTGTGCTCCTTGACCACGCCGGAGGAGTACTCCAAGGGCATCGACCAGCCGCCGAAGTCTGCGAACTTCGCCCCGAGCGCCACGTGCCGCTCGTGCAGGGGGGAAGTCAGCGGCGAGGCCTGGGCCTCGGGCTCTGTGCCGTCCATGTTCGGAACCTACCGTGACTATCCTGCGCCGGTGAGTACCTACACGCTGCGCGCTGCCAACCCCTCGAAGACGCGCTGCGACGCGGTGGTCGTCGGCGTGGTGCAGGCCGGCAGGGGATCCAGGGCCGGTCTGACCGTCGCAGCCGGCGGGGAGGACGTCGCGAAGTCGTACGGCCGGTCCTTCCGGCCGCTGCTCGCCTCGCTCGGCGTGACCGGCAAGGCGGGCGAGGTCACCAAGGTGCCGACCGGCAAGCACCTCTCGTCGCCGCTGCTGGTGCTCGTGGGGCTGGGCAAGGTCGGCAAGGGCGTGGAGCCGTCGGCGGCCGCCGTCCGCCGGGCCGCGGGCGCGGCCTCCCGAGCGGTCGCCAACACCGCCTCGGTCGCGATCGCGCTGCCCGCCGACACGGTCGAGCTCGTGCGGGCGGTGACCGAGGGGTTCCTGCTCGGCGGCTACACCTACACGACGTACAAGAAGAAGGCGGACGACGAGTCGAAGACGGCCCCGGGTGAGGTCGTCGTCCTGAGCCCGTCGGCGCGGAAGAAGGAGTTCGGGCTGGCCTTCGACGAGGCGCAGGTCGTCTCGGAGGCGGTGGCCGCCACCCGCGGCTGGGTGAACACGCCACCCGGTGACTTCACGCCACCGACCTTCGCCGCGGCGGTCGAGGCCGCCGCGAAGGAGGTCTCGAAGGGCCGCGGGCCCAAGGTGTCGGTGCGGGTGCGCGACGAGAGGGAGCTCCTCGACCTCGGCTGCGGCGGCATCCTCGGGGTCGGCATGGGCTCGGCGGCGCCACCGCGTCTGGTCGAGCTGTCCTACGCGCCGCGCAACGCCGTCGCCCACCTCGCACTCGTCGGCAAGGGCATCACGTTCGACTCCGGCGGGCTGACCATCAAGCCGCCCACCGGGATGCACGAGATGAAGTCCGACATGGCCGGCGCGGCCGCGGTCGTGCAGGCGACCCTCGCGATCGCCCGGCTCCGGCTGCCGCTCAAGGTCACGACGTTCGCCCCGATGGCGGAGAACATGGTGTCGGGCTCGTCGGTGCGGCCCGGCGACGTGCTGACGATGTACGGCGGCACGACGGTCGAGGTGCTCAACACCGACGCCGAGGGGCGGCTCGTGCTCGCCGACGCGCTGGTGCTGGCGACCGAGAAGAAGCCCGACGTGCTCATCGACGTCGCCACGCTGACCGGCCACATGGTCGTCGCCCTCGGCGACAAGCTCGCCGGCGTGATGGGGTCACCCGACGTCGTCGACGCGGTCCTCGACGCGAGCCGGGTCGCGGGCGAGGACACCTGGCCGATGCCGATCCCGGAGTTCATGGACGAGCGGATCCACAGCAGCCGGATCGCCGACCTGTCCCAGCACGACTGGATCCGCTGGGGAGGCGGGCTGTTCGCCGCGGCGTTCCTGCGCGAGTTCACCGCCGGACTGCCCTGGGCCCACCTCGACATCGCCGGCCCGGCGTACAACTCCGGCGGACCCTCGGGCCACCTCACCTCGGGCGGCACCGGCTTCGCGGTCGCGACGCTGGTGGACTACGCGCGGGCCCTCTGCGACGTAGGGGCGTCAGCTGGTCGGCCTTCGTGAGCGGAGCGAGCGTCGTCGTGCGGCCCGGGGCGAAGCTCACGAGGGTCAATCAGTTCCCTTCGAGCTTCTTGCGCCGGTTGTAGTCGCGCATGCGCTGGGGGATGCCGACGACGGCGGCGTCGTAGGACGGGACCTGGTGGCGGTTGCAGAACTTGTGGGCCCAGTCGACCGACGGCACCCGGCGGCGGGTCCACTCGCCGTCGTGGGCGACCAGGAGCAGGGTCACGTCACTGACCGCGGTGCGGGGCTCGACGAACCCCTCCACACCCTTGCGCGCCTGCACGAACTGCTGCAGGTGGTCGGCGTCGACTCCGTCGGCGGCACGCACCCGGGTCGAGCCCGTGCGCGACGCGTCTCGCGCCGGGCCCTTCATCCTCGGGCGCGAGGCGCCTCGGAAGCGGTCCATCCATGACATGGGGACAAGTGTGCCTCGTGCGCCCTCGGGGTGGTGTGGACACTCGCGGGACAGGTGCAAAGATGGCTGGGTGTCCGACTTCGACGTCCTCATCCTCGGAGCCGGGTCGGGTGGCTACTCGTGTGCGTTGAGAGCCGCTCAGCTCGGGCTCAAGGTCGGTCTGGTCGAGAAGGGGAATCTCGGCGGCACCTGCCTGCACATCGGCTGCATCCCGACCAAGGCGCTGCTGCACGCCGCGGAGGTGGCGGACGGCGCCCGTGAGTCAGCGCAGTTCGGGGTGCAGGCCACCTTCGAGGGCATCGACATGGCGGGCGTCAACAGCTACAAGGACGGCGTCGTGCAGCGGCTCTACAAGGGGCTGACCGGGCTGATCAAGGGCCGCGGCATCACCGTCATCGAGGGCGCCGGCCGGCTCACCGGCCCGCGCGAGGTGACGGTCGAGGGCACGGCCTACACGGGCGACCACGTCGTCCTGGCCAGCGGCTCCTACCCCAGGACGCTGCCCGGGCTCGACATCGACGGCCAGCGCATCCTCACCTCGGAGGAGGCACTCCGGCTCGACCGGGTACCGGCCTCGGTGATCGTGTTGGGTGGAGGGGTGATCGGCTGTGAGTTCGCGAGCGTGTGGCGCAGCTTCGGCGCGGACGTCACCATCGTCGAGGCCCTGCCCCGGCTCGTCGCGCTCGAGGACGAGGCGTCGTCCAAGGCCCTGGAGCGCGCCTTCCGCAAGCGCGGCATCGTGTTCAAGACCGCTACGCCGTTCCAGAGCGCCAAGACCACCGACGACGGGGTCGCGGTGACCGTCGAGGGTGGCGAGGTGATCGAGGCCGACCTGCTGCTGGTGGCCGTCGGCCGCGGCCCCTCCACCGAGGGGCTGGGCTATGAGGAGCAGGGCGTCGCGATGGAGCGCGGGTTCGTGCTCGCCGACGAGCGGTGCCGGACCAACGTCGAGAACGTCTGGGCCGTCGGCGACATCGTCCCGGGCCTCCAGCTCGCGCACCGCGGCTTCCAGCAGGGCATCTTCGTGGCCGAGGAGATCGCCGGGCTCTCCCCCGCGCCGATCGACGAGGCCGGCATCCCGCGGGTCACCTACTCCCACCCCGAGGTCGCCTCGGTCGGGCTCACCGAGGCGCAGGCGACCGAGCAGTACGGCGCCGACACGGTCGAGTCGCTGACCTACGACCTCGGCGGCAACGGCAAGAGCCAGATCCTGAAGACCCAGGGGTTCGTCAAGCTGGTCCGCCGCAAGGACGGCCCCGTCATCGGCGTACACCTCGTCGGCGACCGCGTCGGCGAGCTCATCGGCGAGGCCCAGCTGATCTACAACTGGGAGGGTCACCCCGAGGACGTCGCCCCGCTGGTGCACGCCCACCCGACCCAGAACGAAGCCCTCGGCGAGGCCCACCTGGCCCTCGCGGGCAAGCCCCTGCACGCCCACTCCTGATCCACGACCAGACTCACCTCAGCGTTCCACGAGCGAAGGAGCTCCATGGCCACCGAAGTCAACCTCCCGGCACTGGGCGAGTCCGTCACGGAGGGCACGGTCACGCGCTGGCTCAAGCAGGTCGGCGACCAGGTCGCCGTCGACGAGCCCCTGCTCGAGGTCTCCACCGACAAGGTCGACACCGAGATCCCCTCCCCCGTGGCCGGCACCCTCCTGGAGATCAAGGCCAACGAGGACGACACCGTCGAGGTCGGCGCCGTGCTCGGCGTCATCGGCGAGGAGGGCGAGAGCGCGGGTGACGCGGACGACTCCGCCGAGCCCGAGGCGCAGCCGAAGGACGAGGAGCAGGCCGAGAAGAAGGCCGAGCAGGAGGAAGAGGTCGCCGAGGAGACCGGCGACCTGCCTCCCGGCGACGAGACCCCCGAAGCGGAGAAGGAGGAGCAGCCCGCGGCCTCCGATGCGTCCGACGAGGGTGAGTCACAGACGACCAGTGAGAGCCCCGACGAATCGTCGTCGGGTGGTGGCGGCGACACCACGTCGATCACGCTGCCCGCGCTGGGCGAGTCGGTGACCGAGGGCACCGTGACCCGCTGGCTCAAGCAGGTCGGCGACGACGTCGCCGTCGACGAGCCCCTGCTCGAGGTCTCCACCGACAAGGTCGACACCGAGATCCCCTCCCCCGTGGCCGGCACTCTTCTCGAGATCAAGGTCAGCGAGGACGAGACGGTCGAGGTCGGCGCCGAGCTGGCGCTGATCGGGTCGGGCAAGCCCTCGGGCGGTGACTCTGGCGGTGACTCTGGCGGTGACTCTGAGGGTGACTCTGGCGCTGCCTCCGCCGAGGACAGTGGCGACGACACCGGCGGTGGCGGCGAGGACAAGGCCCAGGAGCGGGCCGAGGAGCAGGCCGAGCAGGTCGAGGAGCAGGAGTCCGAGCCGGACAAGCAGCCCGAGCCCGAACCCGAGCCCGAGAAGACGCCGGAGCCCGAGCCGGAGGCCAAGGAGGAGCCGGCCCAGGAGAAGGAGCCCGAGCCCCAGGAGGAGCCCGAGCAGGCACCCGCCTCCGCGAGCAGCCCCTCGAGCGGGTCGGACGACGGGGCCGGCTACGTCACCCCCCTGGTCCGCAAGCTCGCCGCCCAGCACGACGTCGACCTGTCCGAGGTCACCGGCTCCGGGGTCGGCGGCCGGATCCGCAAGCAGGACGTCCTCGAGGCGGCCCGCAAGGCCGAGGAAGCGGCCAAGCCCGCCGCAGCTGCCGCGACCGCATCGCCGGTCGCCCCCGCCGCGCAGGCGCCGACGATCACGCCGGACTCACGCCGCGGCACGACGGAGAAGATCAGCCGGCTGCGCAAGATCATCGCCGAGCGGATGATCGACTCGCTGCAGACGTCGGCCCAGCTGACCCAGGTCATCGAGGTCGACGTCACCAACATCGCGCGGCTGCGCGAGTCGGTGAAGGCCGACTTCCTGGCCCGCGAGGGGGTCAAGCTCAGCTACCTGCCGTTCTTCGCGAAGGCGGCGATCGACGCCCTCAAGGAGCACCCGAAGCTCAACGCCACGATCGACGCCGAGGCCGGCGAGATCACCTACTTCGACCGCGAGAACATCGCGTTCGCCGTGGACACCGAGAAGGGGCTCCTGACCCCGGTGGTCAAGGACGCCGGGGACCTGTCGGTCGCCGGTCTCTCCAAGAAGATCGCCGACGTCGCCGAGCGGACCCGCACCAACAAGATCGGTCCCGACGAGCTCTCCGGTGGCACCTTCACGATCACCAACCTCGGCAGCGTGGGTGCGCTCTTCGACACCCCGATCATCAACAAGCCGCAGGTGGCGATCCTCGGACCCGGCGCCGTCGTGAAGCGGCCCGTGGTGATCGACGACCCGAACCTCGGCGAGACGATCGCGGTGCGGCACATGGTCTACCTGGCCCTGACCTACGACCACCGCCTGGTGGACGGCGCGGACGCCGGCAGGTTCCTCCAGGATGTGAAGAAGCGCCTCGAGGCCGGCGCCTTCGAGGTCTGACCGGCCCGGGCGGGTACCACCAGCCCGTGGCCACAGTCCTCCTCGCCGGCGCGTCCGGCTTCCTCGGTACGCACCTGCGAGAGGCGCTGCTCGCTCGCGGGTTCGCCGTCACGTCGCTGAGCCGACGACCCGCGACACGCGCGGACCAGTCGACCTGGGACCCGTACGCCGGCTCGCTCGACCGCGAGCAGGTCGAGCTCGCCGACGTGGTGGTCAACCTCGCCGGCGCCCCCACCCTGGGCAACCCGCACTCGGAGAAGTGGGCCCGAGAGCTCCGCGAGAGCCGGGTGACCACCACGCGCGTGCTCGCGGAGGCGATCGCATCGTCGGACCGGAAGCCGGCGTTCCTGGCCGGCAACGGCATCTCCTACTACGGCGATCGCAGCGACTCCGGCGACCCCGTGCTCGACGAGGGCGCCGAGAGCCGCGGCGACGCCCTGCTCACCGAGGTCACCCGCGACTGGCAGGCTGCGGCCGAGCCCGCCGCCCGGGCCGGCGCCCGCGTCTGCGTGCTGCGCACCGCCCCGGTGATGGACCGGCGCAGCGAGCCGCTCAAGCAGCTGCGCCTGCTCTTCCGTGCCGGGATCGGCGGCAAGCTGGGCGACGGCCGCCAGCACATGCCGATGATCTCGCTGCGCGACTGGGTGGGCGCGACCGTCCACCTGGCCGAGCACGCCGACGCGTCGGGGCCGTTCAACCTGTGCTGCTCGCAGACGCCGACCAACGGCGAGTTCACCGAGGCGCTCGCCCGTCAGCTGCACCGGCCGTCGTTCGCCACCGTGCCGAGGTTCGCCCTGAAGGTGGGCGCGGGCCGCATGGCACCCGAGCTCCTGGGCTCGCTCAACGTCGTGCCCGCTGCGCTCCTGGCGTCGGGCTATGAGTTCCAGGACCCCGACGTCGACGCGGTGCTGAAGGCTGGTCTGGCCGAGCTCGACTGACGGCGGGCGGAGTCGAACCGCCGCCCCGAGGCCGGACCCGGCTCGGCGGCCAGCAGCAGCCCGAGGGCCCCTCACCTGCCGGGTTGGCGTGCTGAGGCGACGCACCACGCCCCGTCGACGAGCCGCAACCGCACCGTGCGGGTGGTGGGCTCGTCGCGCGGGAGCGGACGGCGTACGTCGGGCCCCACCGCCACGCCGCTCACCAGCCGGTCGGTGACGCGGAGCGTCCACGTCGAGCGGGTGTGCGCGAGCACGTCGACCGCCAGCAGCTGGGTGCGCAGGTCTCGGACCACCAGCCCGCGCGCCGTCCAGGCCCGGAGCATCGCCACGTCGCGTCGGCCCGCCACGGACGCCGGTGTGTAGAGCGACGCCAGCGCCGCGACGTCCCCGGCGGCCCAGGCTTCGGCTCGCTGCGAGTCCCAGGACCGCAGCGCCTCGACCGCGGGTGGGCCACCCCCGGCGCGGGCGTCAGAGGCTTCGAGGCTCGGCGCCGGGGCGCCTCGCACCTCAGCAACCGAAGCCACCGATGCCACCGATGCCGTTGCGGTCAGCACCGCAACCAGCAGCGGCACCAGCAGCGTCTTCGGAGACATGACGACAGGTCTACCCCGCCGTGCCGACGTTCCGCGGGAGTCATCCACAGGCAGACTGGCGGGCGTGCCGACTCGACGTGCTGTCCTGCTCGGCGGCGCCGGGGTCGTCGTCGGGGCGGCAGGCGTCGGGGTGGGCGTGGAGAAGGACGTGCTTCCGGGCCGGACCTTCGCCTACGACCGCCTCGGGCTCGACGGACCGGACGGCGTCATTCCCGACATCGAGCCGGGGCGGGTGGAGAGCGGCACCTTCGCCTCGGCGGCGCGGGGCACCGATGTCGGCTACCGCATCATCTTCCCGCCCGGTGACGAGGACCCGCTGCTGCCGGTCGTGGTGGCGCTGCACTGGCTCGGCGCCGACGCCGCGACGCTGACCAGCGACCGGCTCGGCCTCGACCGCTACCTGGCCCAGCACGTGGCCGACGGTGGCGCGCCGTTCGTCGTGGCAGCGGTGGACGGCGGCCACGGCTACTGGCACCCGCACGACGGGGACGACGCCGGTGCGATGGTCCTCGACGAGTTCCTGCCGCTGCTCCAGCAGTCGGGGCGGGAGACGACCGGCAGGGTCGGCTGGCTCGGCTGGTCGATGGGCGGCTTCGGCGCGCTCCGGCTGGCCGCCCTCCGTGGCGCGGACGCGACCAGCGCGGTCGCCGTGGCCAGCCCGGCCCTGTGGAGCGACCCCGACGAGGCGTCGACGGACGGGTTCAGCGACGCCGAGGAGTACCGCGAGTTCAGCGTCTTCGACCAGCAGGGCGACCTCAGCGGCATCCCGCTCCGCATCGACGTCGGCCGGGGCGACCCCTTCTACTTCGAGGTCCAGCGCTACGCCGAGGGGCTGGGGCCCGACGGCAGGGTCAACTACGACCGGGGCGGGCACACGCCCGGCTACTGGCGCCGGATCCTGCCCGCCCAGCTCGACTTCCTGGCTCGTCAGCACCCGCAGGAGTAGAAGGTGACGTCCCAGTGGTTGCCCTCATCGGCGTAGACGTTGCCCGAGCCGGCTTCATACATCGCCGCACCATCGCTGCGCAGCCCGATGTAGGTGTAGGTGCCGTGGACCCACGACGTCAGGCAGGTGGTGCGCGAGAAGTCGAGCTTGTAGCCGTTGGCGTGGCTGTAGGTGCCGCCGGCGTGTCCGGTCTCGGTGCCGCCGGTGATGGTGAGCCCGCAGCCGCTGGCGTTCTTGAGCGTGATCCCGCCGTCGATCGTGGCCTGACGGATCCCCTCGAAGGACGTGCAGGTCGAGTTGCCGGGGTCGGTGCACCCGCCGGACGACGTCCAGCCGACGCCCGCCGCGCTGAACTGCGCTGCTGCGCTGGCCTGGCTCACCGCGCCTGCCGGAGGGGCCAGCGCGAGGGTGCCGGCGAGAGCCAGACCGAGGCCGGCGCCGACTGTTCGCATTCCCGAGAAAGTGGTCATGCCCTTCACCCCTACCAGCGCAGGTAGGCTCGTAAACGTGGCTGACCCGCTGATCTTCGAGGTCGTCGGCACCGGCGCCGGGGCCGTCGACTACCTCGACGCCTGGGAGCTCCAGCGCCGGGTGCACGCAGAGGTGGTGGCCGGCGAGCGTCCCGACACGGTCCTGCTGCTCGAGCACCCGCCGACCTACACGGCCGGCAAGCGCACCGAGCCGCACGAGCGGCCCGCAGACAGCGGCGGCGCGCCTGTCATCGAGGTCGACCGCGGCGGCAAGATCACCTTCCACGGCCCCGGACAGCTCGTGGCCTACCCGATCGTCCGGCTGCCCGGTCACGTGCTGGTCGTCGACTTCGTGCGCCGCCTCGAGGAGGCGATGATCGCCACCTGCGCCGACTTCGGAGCCGCCACCGCCCGCGTGCCGGGTCGCAGCGGGGTCTGGCTCCGCGCCGACGAGCGCCGTCCCGAGCGCAAGGTCGGCGCCATCGGCCTGCGCGTCGCGCAGGGCGTGACCATGCACGGCATCGCCCTCAACTGCGACGTGGACCTCGGGTGGTACGACCGGTTCGTGCCGTGCGGCATCGCCGACGCCGGCGTCACCTCGCTGAGCCTCGAGACCGGCAAGCCGCTCGGCGTGCTCGACGTGCTGCCCGTCCTGCAGACCAGGCTCGCCCAGCTGCTCGCCTGGACGCCGTACGCCGCGACGCCGGACTACGAGCCGCGCCCCGACCCGGCGAAGTCACGGCGGGGCGAGCCCCGGATCGAGCTCGTCCGCCCCTGAGGCTGACGCCTCAGCCCGGACCATCCGATGGCCGGCGAGCTGAGCGTCACCAGCCGGGTGCGATGGCACGGCGTAGACCAGATGGTGGCGCTCTACCGATCGATGGATCGATTCTCAGGCGGCAATGTAGCGGTCCAGCGAGCTCCAGCCATGCCGGGAGCGCTGCGGACCACCAGCCGCCCAGTGGTCCGCGTCAGCGGGCGGACACTCGTAGTCGGCCGTCCACTCGGCCACGCACGCCGAGCCGGCCTCGAGGTCACGGAGCCGCAGCGTGCCGCGGTACCAGTCGATACTGCGCTGCACGGCACCGTCCGCGATGACGATCCGCCTACACCTTCGTAGCAGAAGTAGCGCTCGACGTCGGACAGCGCGACCAACCGCTGCCGCTGACGGTGACCGGCGAAGCCGAAGTCACGAACAGCGCCCACGGTGGTGCCTGGCAGGTCGTCCTCGATCCGACTGTCTGTCACCCCGTCGACCCAGACCGGGTAACTGTTGAAGTCGCGGATGGTCCTCCACACCTCGGTCGCAGGAGCAGGCAGGACGATGGAGTGGCTGGCATGTTCGGTCATGTGTCCAGCACACCGTCTCGGACGCGTCCGATCCGGCGGTTATCGGACCTCACGTCACAACTGGCTCGCGTAGTGCTCGCCGGTCGACGGGTAGTCCTCCCACGTCCGCAAGGCCGGGTCGGCACCGGTCTCGACGTCGACGAGCCGGTCGAGGTAGTAGTCCCAACCCGGGCCGACCGCGCCGACCTGCTCCGCGGTGACGCCGGGCTGCGCGAAGGTCAGCGTCGTCACCCCGTCGGCGTGGGCCAGGTCGAGCTCGAGCAGCCACACCTCCTCGCCGACCCGTGAGGTGAGGTGGAGCCGGTGCGGAGGCTCGCAGACCCGGATCTCCATGGCCTCGCCGGCGTGGTCCTCGCCCTCGAAGGTCATCCGGAAGCTCACGCTCCCCTCGGCCGGGTCGCCGTCCCACGTGCCGATCCAGCGGGCCAGCCGGTCGGGCTCGGTGACGGCCGCCCAGACGTCCTCGATCGGCGCCCGGAACTCCCGGGTCTGCACGAGCACGTGCCGCCCGTCGTGCTGCTCGATCCGGCCCGTCGGTGTGGTGGTCATGCGGTCTCCTCGTGCTCGTGCTGCGTGGGTTCGGGTGTGGTGCGCCGCCGGTCGCGGCCGGTCCTGCGGACCTCGGTCTCCAGGGCGTCCAGCGCCTGCTCGCCCAAGGGTCGGGCCAGCGGTCGGCCCAGCGGTCGCGCGACCAGCTCTCCGACGTAGGTCGTGACGGGTGCCAGCGCCGCACGGTCCAGCGCGTAGTAGCGCTCGCGCCCCCGGTCGGTGACCGTGACGACGCCCGCCTCGAGCAGCAGCCGCAGGTGCTTGCTGACCGCCGGCCGGCTGATCGGACGAGACGCCGCCAGGTCGACGACCCTGCGGGGCTCATCGGCCAGCTCGGCCAGGAGCGAGCGGCGCACCGGGTCGGCGATCGCCGCGAACACGTCCATGGCAATAGGTAACCAGTTGGATACCAATTGCGCAACCGCGGCCACCGTGCCCGTGCCCACCGCGCTGGACCGGTCGATCGGAGGCGGTCCGGGGACACCTCACCGAGTCGGGGTGAACTGGGTCACCGGCGTAGGGTTGAGCCCGTGACGCAAGCCCCCACTGCCCCGGAGGGACGCAAGCTCCTCCGCCTCGAGGTCCGCAACGCGGAGACGCCGATCGAGCGCAAGCCGGAGTGGATCAAGACCCGGGCGAAGATGGGTCCCGCCTACACCGAGCTGCACTCCCTGGTGAAGTCCGAGGGGCTGCACACGGTGTGCCAGGAGGCCGGCTGTCCCAACATCTTCGAGTGCTGGGAGGACCGCGAGGCGACGTTCCTCATCGGCGGCGACCAGTGCACCCGACGGTGCGACTTCTGCCAGATCGACACCGGCAAGCCCCAGCCGCTCGACCGCGACGAGCCACGCCGGGTGGCGGAGTCGGTGCAGAAGATGGAGCTGCGCTACGCCACCATCACCGGCGTCGCCCGCGACGACCTCGAGGACGGCGGCGCGTGGCTGTACGCCGAGACCGTGCGCGTGATCCACGAGCTCAACCCCGGCACCGGCGTCGAGAACCTCATCCCCGACTTCAACGGCAAGCCCGACCTGCTCCGCGAGGTCTTCGAGTCGCGGCCCGAGGTGCTGGCCCACAACGTCGAGACCGTCCCGCGCATCTTCAAGCGGATCCGGCCGGCGTTCCGCTACGACCGCTCGCTCGACGTGCTGACCCAGGCCCGCGACTTCGGGCTGGTCACCAAGTCCAACCTCATCCTCGGCATGGGTGAGACCCGCGAGGAGGTCAGCCAGGCGCTGCGCGACCTGCACGCGGCCGGCACCGAGCTGATCACCATCACCCAGTACCTCCGCCCCTCGCTGCGCCACCACCCGGTCGAGCGGTGGGTCAAGCCCGAGGAGTTCGTCGAGCTGGCCGCCGAGGCGGAGGAGATCGGCTTCTCCGGCGTGCTCTCGGGTCCGCTGGTGCGTTCGTCCTACCGCGCGGGGCGCCTGTACCGTCAGGCCATGGACGCCCGCCAGGGCGTCTCCGCCTGACCTCTGGGCCTGAACCTGCGCGAAAGAGACCGATGTCGAACACGAAGGCCGAGCCGGAGAAGACCGGCCGGATCCAGCAGTTCCGCCAGACCTACCAGCTGACCAAGAAGACCGACCGCTGGATCGGCCTCTGGCTCATCGGCGCCTTCCTCGTCGTCGGCGGCCTCGGCTTCGCCGTCTTCGACCTCCTGCTGCCCAGCGACGGCGCGCTCGGCCTGGTGATGGCCATCGTCGGCGCGGTGCTGTTCGGCACGCTCGCGGCGCTGATCATCTTCGGCCGCCGCGCCCAGCGCTCGGCGTACGCCCAGATGGACGGGCAGCGTGGGGCGGCCGGTGCCGCGCTCCGGATGCTGCGCCGCGGGTGGAAGACCCGCGAGGAGCCGGTGGCGATCACCAAGCAGATGGACGTCGTCTACCGCGTGATCGGCCCGCCCGGCATCGTCCTGATCGGTGAGGGCAACCACCACCGGCTGCGCCAGCTGATGGCCACCGAGCGGCGCAAGCACGAGCGGGTCGCCTCCGAGACCCCGATCCACGAGGTCATCTGCGGCAGCGGCGAGGGCGAGGTGCCGCTGCCCAAGCTGGTGCGCCACGTCCAGAAGCTCGGCCGCGAGGTCAAGCCGGCCGAGATGACAGACATCCTCAACCGGCTCAAGGCGCTCGATGCCCAGAGGTCGGCGATCCCGATCCCCAAGGGGCCGGTTCCGACCAGCATGAAGGGCATGCGCGGCAACATGCGGGGTAGGTGACCCGCGTCCTGCTGGTGGGGCTGGGCCGGATCGCCCAGACCCATCTCGCGGTGTGCGACCGGATCGCCTCGATCGAGCTCGTCGCGGGGGTCGACCCCGCGCCGGCGTACGCCGTGCCGTTTCCGGTCTTCTCCGCGCTCGACGAGGGGCTGGCGCTCGATCCCGACCTGGTCGTGCTGGCCACGCCGACGTCGACCCACGCCGAGCTGGCGTCGGCCGTGCTCGCCGGCTCGTCCGCCCGGGTGCTGTCGGAGAAGCCGCTCGCCCGGACCGCCGCCGAGATCTCGGCCCTCGAGTCGCGCCACTCCCCCGCAGTGCTCGCGGAGCGGCTCAAGGTGGCCCACCACTTCGCCTTCTCCCCCGAGGTGGAGCGGGCCGCCCGGCTGGTGGCCTCTCACGCCGAGTGGGGACCGCCGACCCGCGTGGTCGCGATGTCGACCGACGCCTATGGCGGCGCACTGACCGCGGACCGCCGCGCCAGCCTGGTCTCGAGCTTCGTCGACTCCGCCCCCAACCAGCTGAGCGTGGCCTCGGCGTTCACCTCCGGCTGGCGGGTCCTCGCCCACGACGACCAGGGCACCCGCTCGGCGACGGTGCTGGCGCACGACGGCGGCCGGACCGTGCTGTCGTCCAACTGGCTGGCCGGCGACTCGAGCAAGCACACGACGCTGGAGTTCCTCGGCGGGGAGGTGCGGGTGGAGGTCGAGCACTCCTCCATGACGGTCCTGGTCCTGGAGGGCGACCGGGTCACCTCCCACACGGCGTACGCCGACACCGTCGAGCGCAAGCAGGCGCACTACCTCGGGCTCTACGAGGCGCTGCTCAACCGCCCCGACGACCCGCGGCTCGGCGTCGGCTTGGCACAGCGCATCGCGCGGCTGCTCGAGGAGGCCGCCGCGCTGGCTCCGTCGGACGTCGCGTGGGACTCGGTGAGGGCTCTGCCCTAGCCGGTGCTGAGTCACCCCGCGGCGACGGCGGTCACCGCTTCCCCGCCAGCGCGCGGTAGGTCTCGAGCGTGACCACCGCACTGCCGGCGGCGATGTCGTGCAGGCCGCGCCCGTCGGGGCGGTAGACCAGCGGCGGGATGACCACCGCGATGAGCAGCTGGCGGGCGAGGGCCAGGTGGGGCGGGATCGGCCGCGGGTCGCCGTTATCGCGTACGACGCGCAGCCGGGTCACGAGCTGCCCGAACGAGCCGCCGCTCAGCGCCGTGAAGATCGCAGACTCCAGCACGAAGATGCCGAGCACGTAGAAGCCGGCCTGCTGGTCACCGGCCCAGTGGTCGACGCCGCCCAGCAGTGCGATGACCACCAGGGTCGAGGCGAACCAGTCCACCACCAGCGCCAGGATGCGGCGGGCCCACGTCGCGGTCTCCACAGTGACACCCTGTCAGGCTCCGGTTCCCGACCAGAAATACCGCGGCATTGCCGCCACTCGGGCACCTGTTACACGCCCGAAACAATCGCGATACGGTCGAGAAACTGCCCGTGCATACGTTGCGCAGGACCTCAGTGGATCAAGGAGACCTGCATGTTCCAGAACAGCGATGAGCTGCTCAAGTACGTCAAGGACGAGGGCGTCGAGTTCGTCGACGTGCGCTTCGTCGACCTGCCCGGCATCGAGCAGCACTTCACCGTCCCGGTGTCGTCCTTCGGTCAGGACGTGTTCGACAACGGCCTGGCGTTCGACGGCTCCTCGATCCGAGGCTTCCAGGCCATCAACGAGTCCGACATGGCGCTGTTCCCGGACCCGACCACCGCGTTCGTCGACCCGTTCCGGGTCAACAAGACGCTCAACCTCAGCTTCTTCATCCACGACCCGATCACCGGTGAGGCCTACAGCCGCGACCCGCGCAACATCGCGCGCAAGGCGCTGACCTACCTCGGCACGACCGGCATCGCGGACACGGCGTTCTTCGCGCCCGAGGCGGAGTTCTACATCTTCGACTCGGTCCGCTACTCGACCGCCGCCAACGAGGGCTACTACCACATCGACTCCGTCGAGGGCTGGTGGAACTCGGGCCAGGAGGGCGACAACCGGGGCTACAAGACCCGCTTCAAGGGCGGCTACTTCCCGGTGGCGCCGTACGACCACTACGGCGACCTGCGCGATGAGATGGTGAAGAACCTCGAGGCCTCCGGCCTGCTCGTCGAGCGCGCCCACCACGAGGTCGGCACCGCGGGGCAGGCGGAGATCAACTACCGCTTCGACACCCTGCTCAAGGCCGCCGACGACGTGATGAAGTTCAAGTACCTCATCAAGAACACGGCCTGGGAGGCCGGCAAGTCGGTCACCTTCATGCCGAAGCCGATCTTCGGCGACAACGGCTCGGGCATGCACGTGCACCAGTCCCTGTGGAAGGACGGCGACCCGCTCTTCTATGACGAGACCGGCTACGGCGGCCTGTCCGACATGGCCCGCTGGTACATCGGCGGCATCCTCGCCCACGCCCCCTCGCTGCTGGCGTTCACCAACCCGACGGTGAACTCCTACCACCGGCTGGTGCCGGGCTTCGAGGCCCCGATCTCGCTCGTCTACTCCAGCCGCAACCGCTCGGCGTCGGTCCGGATCCCGATCACCGGCTCGAACCCGAAGGCCAAGCGCATCGAGACCAGGTTCCCCGACCCCTCGGCGAACCCCTACCTCGCGTTCTCGGCCCTGATGCTCGCCGGCGTCGACGGCATCAAGAACAAGATCGAGCCCGCCGCACCCATCGACAAGGACATCTACGAGCTCCCGCCGGACGAGATGGCCGAGATCGAGCAGGTCCCGACCTCGCTCGGCGCGGTCCTCGAGGCCCTCGAGGCGGACCAGGAGTACCTGACGGTCGGCAACGTCTTCACCCCCGACCTGATCGAGACCTGGATCGACTACAAGCGCGTCAACGAGATCGCGCCGGTGCAGCTGCGGCCGCACCCGCACGAGTTCGAGCTCTACTACGACATTTAGACCTGACGACCTGACGAACCGGCTCCTGACCTGCTGAAACACAGATTCAGGGGCCGGTTTGCTTTGCGTCAGTCCGCATCCAGTCCGCAACGCGTTCAACGCGCACCGTCGATTTGCGCTCGCTACCGTTCCCCGATACCAGGTCGCGTTGTTTGCACAACAGGCGTACATTGGGTTCTATGACTGTTGCACCAGAAGCCACCCGCCGCAAGGACGCTCGCCTTGCCATGCGCCTCACTCCGGATCAGGACGCGCTGATCCGCGACGCTGCTGCTGTGACCGGGCAGTCACTCACCGAGTTCGTGACAACCGCTGCCGTGACCCGTGCTGAGGACACGCTGGCCGACCGGCGTGTGTTCCGTCTCGACGACGCCGCGTGGACCGAGTTCGCCGCCATCCTCGATCGCCCAGCAAAGCGCATCCCTGAGCTGGCGAAGCTGCTCAACGAGCCTGCCCCCTGGGACAAGTGACTCCACAGCAACCGCGCCCGATCGAGCCGTCCGACAACACGACGGATTTCGACTCTGGCGAAGCCTCGCTCGACCGCTACCTCGCGGATCGAGCGCTGACCAACCACTTTGCGGACCTCGGGCGGTGCTACGTCTGCATCGACGCCGACACCAACAAGGTGCTCGGCTACTACACGTTGTCGGCCGTCGCCGTCGAGCATGCCGACCTGCCAGGCAAGGTGCGCCGCAATGCCCCGAATCCTGTACCGGCAGTGCTGATGGGGCGGCTGGCCATCGACGAGAAGGCGCAAGGCTCGGGTCTCGGCAGGTTCCTGGTTCGCGACGCGATCCTCTCGACGCTTGCTGCTGCCGATCGGATCGGCGTGCGCATCCTGCTCGTCCACGCTCTGCATGAGCGGTCGGCTGGGTTCTACGAGCAGCTCGGCTTCAAGCGCTCCCCCACCGATCCTCTGCACCTGTACCTGCTGTTAGCCGACGCCCGGAAGTCACTCGGCGACTGAGTCGCCCCATACCTCAGCCCGCGCCTGCATCCCGGCGCTTCCAGCGTCAGCCGCCGTTCTCGTTGCTTTACCTCCCCAAGGTCCCGCGCTGCGCGCCCTAGAACCCACGGCCCGGGTTGAGGATGCCCAGCGGGTCGAAGGCTGCCTTGATGCCTCGCATCAGCGACACCTCCCTGGAGCCGACCATGCCCTCGACGTAGGACTGCTTGAGCTGACCGATGCCGTGCTCGCCGGTCAGGGTGCCGCCCATCGCGAGGGCGGCGCGGAGCACGTCATCGAACGCCTGGACCGCCGCCGCGCGCTGCCCCCGGTCACCGGGGTCATAGACGATCGTGGGGTGCAGGTTGCCGTCCCCGGCATGGCCGAACGACGCGATCGTGACCCCGCGTGCCTCCGCGATCTCGGCGCACCGCGCCAGCAGCTCGGGGATCTGTCGGACCCCGACGGCAACGTCATCGAGCAGCCACGCCCCCTGCTGTTCGAGAGCCGGCAGCGCGGCGGTGCGCGCAGCCATGAACATCCGCCCCTCCGACTCGTCGGTCGTGCTGGCCACGAACGAGGCGCCGTGACCGGCGCAGGTCTGCTCGGCCGTCTCCATCACCGCCTTGGCTGTCCCCGCATCGGCCCCGGGCGCCACCTCGGCCTGCGCGATGAGCATCGCGGCCGCGTCGGTGTCCAGATCCATGTGCGTCATCGCTTCGACCGCCCGCACGGTGGTGCGGTCCATCACCTCCAACGTGGACAGTGAACCGGCCGCTTGCAGGTCCACGATCGCCCGGCCCGCGGCGAGAAGATCGTCGAAGAAGGCCACCATGGTCCCGGCGATCGGCCGGACGGGAAGCAGGCGCACGGTGATGCCGACGATCACCGCGAGCGTTCCCTCCGAGCCGATCAGGAGTCGGTTGAGGTCAAGGCCGGCGACGTTCTTCACCGTGCGCGAACCGGTCCGCACTGTGGTGCCGTCGGCCAGCACCGCGGTCAGCGCCGCGACGTGGTCACCGGTGACGCCGTACTTGAGGCAGCAGGCGCCGCCGGCGTTGGTGGCTACGTTGCCGCCGATGGTGGAGATGTCGCGGCTGGCGGGGTCGGGGGCGTACCTCAACCCGTGGACACGGGCGGCGGCGTCCAGCGTCCCGTTGAGCACCCCCGGCTCGACAGTGGCCAGGCGCGCGTCGACATCGAGCGAGGTGATCGCGTCCATCTTCGCCAGCGACAACACGATCCCGCCATCAAGGGCGTTGGCGCCGCCGGACAGGCCGGTCCCCGCACCACGGGTCACCACCGGTGTGCGGGCGGCGGAGGCCAGGCGCAGGGTCCTGACCACCGTCTCGACCGACCGGGCCAGGACCACAGCGACCGGTTGCCCGGCTTCGCAGACCGTCGCGTGGTCACGGGAGTAACTGGCCATGACGTCGGGATCGGTCGAGAGTTCCGGTGGCGGCAACGCCGCGCGAAGCTGGTCGAGGATCAGTGGCTCATCCATCGAGGTGCTGCTCATAGAAGCCTTCGATGTGGCTGCAGACACGCTCCGCAGCCAGGGCGCCGTCGCCGGCGCGCACCGCCTCGATGATCGATTCGTGCTCCTCGATCAGCCGGCTCAGCACCGTCGGCGGATCGTCCTCCGCCTGGAGGGCGGCCAACAGGTGTCGGGCCATCGCCCCACGCAACACCCCCATCACGAGGGTGAAGGCGCGGTTGCCGGCCGCGTCGATGAGCGCGGCATGGAAGGCCACGTCCGCCTCATGGAACACGCCGAGGTCGCCGTTGGCTCGGCGCATCTCCTCCAGCGCCTCCTCGGCTTGCCCCAGGTCGGCGTCACCGGCGGCCACCGAGCGCAGCGCGGATCGTTCGATCAGCAGGCGCAGCGACAACATCTCGGTCAGCGACAGCTGCCCGAGCAGCACCAGGTTCTCCAGCGCGGAGGCCGCGCTGGACACGGTGCCGTCCCGGCTGACGATGGGTGTCTTGGTCGACACGTTGTTGCCGCCGCTCACCAGCCCCTGCGACTGCAGGACCCGCAGGGCCTCGCGCAGCGTCGATCGTCCGACACCGAATCGGGTGGCCAGGTCCTTCTCGCTGGGCAGCGCCGTCCCCTGGCTCAGGTCCCCGGACACGATGGCCGCACGCAGCTGACGGGCCACCGCCATGCTCAGCGGCTCGCGGCCGACGTCCTCGACCAGGAGCTGCGCGAACGAGTCATTCATCGGCGCAACGTACCTCTTGTCTGCTTATCAGACAAGATGCTAACGTCCCGGAATCACTCCGTACTGGCCTGGGAGGGCTGTCCCATGAGCATCGATCCGTCAAAGACCGCGATCGTCCTGATCGAGTTCCAGAACGACTTCACCACCGAGGGCGGCGTCCTCCACGACGCTGTCAAGGGCGTGATGGAGTCGACCGACATGCTGAACAACGCCAAGGCGGTCGTGACCAAGGCCCGTCAGGCCGGCATGACGATCATGCATGCTCCGATCAGCTTCCAGGCTGGCTACAACGAGATCACCGACCACCCCTACGGCATCCTGGCCGGCGTCGTCGAGAGCAATGCTTTCGTCAAGGGCGAGTGGGGCTCGGCCATCATGGACGGCCTCACCCCGGCCGAGGGCGACATCGTCGTTGAGGGCAAGCGCGGCCTGGACACGTTCGCCAGCACCAACCTGGACTTCATGCTGCGCAGCAAGGGGATCGAGACCGTCGTGCTGGCCGGATTCCTGACCAACTGCTGCGTCGAATCCACGATGCGCTCAGCCTATGAGAACGGCTATGAGGTCATCACGCTCACCGACTGCGCCGCCGCCACGTCGGAGGAGGGGCACAGCAACGCGATCGCCTATGACTTCCCGATGTTCTCCAAGCCGATGGCGGCCAAGGAGTTCATGGACCTGGTCGCATAGCGAGAGGGTGGGGAACCGATCGCCCCAGAGTTCAATCGCCCCAGAGTTCATCGGAGGTCAGATCCCGGCATCTCCGAGAGGCGCGCGAGCTCTCACCCAACCGACTGACTCCTAGTGCCCCCACACGAAGTTCGCGGCATGGGTCGCACTCCCAGCACGCACCTCGCTTCGTTGGCGACGCTGGGACGCCCAGTCTGCCTGCGCGCCGCCGCCTCGCGATGCGCGCGTTGGGAGCACGACTCATCTTGCGACCTTCGCGCGCGGGACACTAGATTCCGGCGCGATTTGCAGGGGGGACCCGCGGGAAAGGCGGAGTGTCGATCCCCAGGGTCCCGGTGCACGCAAACGGACGCGCTTGCAGGAACACCCCGACCCGCGTAGTCGAGGAAGTAGGCCTCACGCCCTCGCGTGGAGGATGCGGCCGACCGGACCTGGCCGGTGACTCGTAGTTGCCGCCGCCTACCTCGATCAGGTCCACGGACTCCTGGGCGAGTGCCGCGGCCACGTCACGCGAGTCCTCCTCGGTGGAGCCGCCTCGCTGGAAGTCCGCGGAGTTGAGCTTCACCGACACCGCGAGGCCCGGGCTCACTCATGCCCGCACCCGTCGCACGACCTCGATCAGGAACCGCATGCGCCGCGTCGGGCCGCCGCCCCCTCGTCCCACCGTCGGTAGAGCATGAGGATCCGCTCGTCCGGCGAGTTGTCGGCGTCACCGAGGGCCTCGCTCAGAGCCGCCTTGGCGATGCGATTGGGCGGGCGTACGCCGGAAAGGTGCTCGTCCACGCCGGGGCGGGCGGGCTTGGGTCGACGGTCATCCAGGTCGCCAAGCACCTCGGGGCCCACGTCGCGACCACCGCCCACACCAACGACCTGGACCAGGTGCGCGCTCTCGGTGCGGACAAGATCATCGACTTCACCCAACAGGACTTCGTCGACGTGCTGTCCGGCTACGACGTCGTCCTCGACTCGCTCGGATCTGCCAGCGTCGAGAAGTCCCTGATGGTCCTCAAGCCGGGCGGACTGGCCACGGGTTTCGCAGGTCAGTGCATGTGTCCTACTCACTTCTACGAGATTTGGGAACGCCGCAACACCGAACCGGCCCCTGCCCTGCGGAAACGCAGAGTCGGGGGGCCGGTTGACTTCGCCTCAGTCCGCATCCAGTCCGCAACGCGTGCAGCGCGGAGCGTCGACTTCCGCTCGTTGCGGTGCCCTACCCAAGCCCTATCCTGCGTCCATGGACCCGGCTGGGATCTTGCTCCAGACGTCGATCTTCCGTGACCTGTCGGTCCCTGACGTCGATGAGCTGCGGTCTGACCTGAGTCTCCGAAGCTTCGGCCGCGGTCAGGCGGTGTGGCTCGAGGGCGATCGGGCCGATGCGCTCGTCGTCCTCGCCGAGGGCCAGCTCAAGGCCTACCGAGTCAGCCCGGACGGACGCGAGCTGATCGTGCAGGTGCTGACAGCGGTCGGGGTGACCGGCGAGGTCGGGCTCTTCCACCCAGCTGGGGTTCGGTGGTTCGGCTTGACCGCGATGACGAGAGCCGACTGCCTCATGATCCGGCGGGCTCCGCTGCTGACCTTCCTCGCACGCCACCCTGCGGCGATGCAGCGAATGCTGGAGCAGCTCAGCCTCACCGCGGTGGTCGCCGCCAACTCGTTCACCCAGACGGCGCTCGACGACATCGGCCACCGGGTCGCCAGCCTGCTGCTTTCGTTGGCCGACGAGCACAGCGAGGACACCGCGGACGGCCTTCGCCTGACGCCATCGCTGTCTCAGGCAGAACTCGCGGCACAGGTGGGCGGCTCCCGCGAGAACGTCAATCGGGCACTGGCCCCTCTGGTCGCCGCCGGAGCGATCAGCCAGCGCCAGGGCCACTTCTATGTTCATGACCGGACTGCCCTGGCCGCTGCCGCTGGAGATGCCTTGGGCCACCTGTGACGTGCAGCACTGCCGGGGCACCGACCCAGGTCCAGCATCGATCCCATGACCCACTCCAACGCCACCATCGACCTCGCCGCGGTGCGCGCCAGCTTCGCCGGCGAGATCCTGACCTCGGCGGACGGTGAGCGCTACGACGAGGCCCGGGCCGTCTTCAACGCCATGTTCGACCGCCGTCCGGATGCGATCGCGAAGGCCACCTGCGACGGAGACGTTGTTGCTGCCCTTCTGTTCGTGCAATCCGCGGGGATGCCTCTAGCGATCCGGGCGGGCGGCCACTCCGTGGCCGGCTACTCCACGATCGATGACGGCCTCCTCCTCGACCTCCGCGCGATGAAGAAGATCGAGGTCGACCCGACGGCGCGGACCGTCCGCGTCGGCCCGGGTGTCACCTGGGGAGAACTGGACGCTGCCACCCAGGCTCACGGCCTGGCCACCACCGGCGGCCGCATGACGACCACTGGCGTGGCGGGATTCGTCCTGGGAAGTGGCAGCGGCTGGCTGGAGCGGAAGCACGGCCTGGCCTGCGACAACCTCATCTCTGCCCGGGTGGTCACCGCGGATGGACGCGTGGTCACCGCGAGTGAGACCGAGAACGCCGAGTTGTTCTGGGGGCTACGAGGCGGCGGAGGCAACTTCGGGGTGGTCACCGAGTTCGAGCTGAGGCTGCACCCGGTCGGTCCGACCATCTACGGCGGCATCTTGCTCTATCCGCGCGCGCAAGCGCGGGAACTGGTCGCCCACTTCCGGGAGTTCGCCGCCCGCGCGCCGCGCGAGTTCGCGGGCGGGTGCGTCTTCATGACGGCGCCACCGGCGCCATTCGTCCCGGAGCACTTCCACGGCAAGCCCGTGGTGAACGTCTTGGTGGCCTGGTTCGGCGACCTCGGTGAGGGCCCCGCGGCTATCGCGCCGCTCCGCGGGTTTGGGACTCCGATCGTTGACATGGTCGGGCCGATTGCCTACTCCCAGCTGCAGGCATTGACGGATCCGGGCAATCCGCCAGGACGTCGCAACTACTGGCATTCCGGCCTGCTCTCCGTGCTGACCGACGACACCGTCGATGCACTCGTCGCGCGGGCCGACGCCGCCACTTCGCCGTCGAGCGTGCTGATCCTTGCCCGCAACGGCGGCGCGGTGAGCGACGTACCCGAGGACGCCACGCCGATCGGCGGCCGCGCGGCACCGTGGTTCTACCACTGCTACGGGATCTGGACCGACGACGAGGAGGCGGTTCACCGCGCCTGGGTCAAGGACACCGGTGCTGTGCTGCGCCCTTGGACGACCGCGGGAATGCCGCTCAACTTCTTCACCGACGTCGACGACGACCGGGTGAAGAGCACGTTCGGCGAGGAGAAGTACCGCCGACTCGTCGCGATCAAGGACCGCTACGACCCCGAGAACATCTTCTGCCGCAACCAGAACGTGCGACCTTCAGGCTGACTCGGCGCTCGCACTGGTGTGACCAGCCCGTTCGCCGCGACGGTCTACTCCCTGCTCACGATCGGAGTCATGATCACCATGGTGCTGCGCCGCCGATCAGGAAGATCGTCGGTCGCTGCTCGAGCGAAGGCCGCCGTCCCTGAGCACTCGTCGGGCGACGCCCCCACGAGCCGACGATGAGGGAGATGTCGCGGCACCTCGACGTCCATCTCGCGCTGTCGGTGCTCTTCGGACTGGGCGTGCACGAGGCTGGGCTCATCGACGCTCCTATGCCAGGGCCAGGAAGAGCTTCTCCATCTTCTTGACGTCGACGCCCTCGAGGCCGTCGCCGTCCTCGAGGCAGTGCTGCAGACCGGTGGCGACGATCGCGTAGCCGGCACGCGAGAGCGCCTTGTTGACCGCCGCGAGCTGGGTGAGGACGTCCTCGCAGGACGAGCCGTCCTCCATCATCCGGATCACGCTGGCCAGGTGACCGTTGGCGCGCTTCATGCGGGTGATGATCGCCTTGATCTCGGTGGGTTCGAGGTCCATCACTCGCTCCCTTCTGCGGTGTGGGGCGCCGACAGGGCTTCCAGCGCCGAGGTGAGTCGGGTCCGGGCGTCGTGGGCCACGGCGCGCAGTGTCTCGCTCGGTTCGTCCACGAACGTCGTCATGATGGCCGGGTCGAAGGCCTCGACGACCGACGTCGTCTCGCCGAGCGAGCGGACCACGACGTTGCAGGGCAGGAGCGCCGCGATCGACGGCTCCGCCTGGAGCGCCTGGTGGGCGAGCTCTGGTCGACAGGCGCCCAGGATGATCTGGGGCGCGACGTCGACGTCGAGCTTGGTCTTCAGCGTGGCCTTGAGGTCGATCTCGGTCAGGACGCCGAAGCCCGCCTCCGCGAGCTGCTCGCGCACGGCAGCCACCATCTCCTCATAGGGACGCTCCGCGGTGATGGACAGCGTGTAGTCGGTCATGCCCCCGACTGTACAACCCCCCGGGGGGTTCTGTTAACGTCGTCTCATAACCCCCCTGGGGGTTCCACGCGACCATGTGCCGCAGCCACGGAAGGAACAGCCCACCCATGACCGCTCTGACCGTCCTCACCATCGAGACACCCTCCCTCGGCGACCACAGCTATCTCGTGCATGACGGCGAGGTCGCCTTCGTGGTCGACCCACAGCGCGACATCGACCGCATCCTGGACCTGCTCGACGAGCACGACGTACGCCTCACCCACGTCTTCGAGACCCATATCCACAACGACTACGTCACGGGCGGCCTCGCCCTCGCGCAGCGCACCGGCGCCGACTACCTCGTCAACGGCGAGGACGACGTGTCCTTCGACCGCACTCCCGTGCGCGACGGCGAGGTCGTGGCCGTCGGAGACCGGATGCGCGTGGTCGCTGTCGCCACCCCGGGCCACACCTTCACCCACCTCTCGTATGCCCTCGTCGAGGCGGCCGAGGGCAGCGAGCTCGACCTGGACACCGCGGCCGGGGTGTTCTCGGGCGGTTCGTTGCTCTTCGGAGCGACCGGTCGCCCCGACCTGCTCGGCAAGGAGCACACCGAGGAGCTCAGCCGCCGGCAGCACGCGTCGGCCCACCACCTCACGCAGCTCCTCCCTGATGCCGCCGAGGTCTACCCCACCCACGGGTTCGGGTCGTTCTGCGCCGCCACCCAGAGTGACGCCACCGAGTCGACGATCGGGACGGAGAAGTCCGTCAACCCGGTGCTCACCCAGGACGAGGAGACCTACGTCCGCGAGCTGCTCGACGGGCTCGGCGCCTTCCCGGCGTACTACGCGCACATGATGCCCACCAACGCCGCGGGTCCGACCGAGCCCGACCTGAGCGCGCCGTCGGTCGCCGACCCGGCAGAGCTGCGGGGCCGCATCGAGGACGGCGAGTGGGTCGTCGACCTGCGCAACCGCACCGCATTCGCCGCCGGGCACGTCACCGGCAGCTTCAACTTCGGCATCGAGGGGAAGTTCTCCACCTACCTCGGCTGGCTGATCCCCTGGGGGACGCCGATCACGCTGCTGGGTGAGACGGCCGACGACGTCGCCCAGGCCCAGCGCGAGCTGGTCCGCATCGGCATCGACCGCCCGGTCGCGCACGCGACCGGGTCCCCGGAGGAGTGGGCCGACGACCTCTCGTCGTTCGCCACCGGTGTCTTCGCCGATCTCGTCGAGGTGCGCCACCACCGTGAGGTGGTCGTGCTCGACGTACGGCGTGAGGAGGAGTTCGCGGCGGCGCGGATCGACGGCGCCGTCAACGTTCCCCTGCACGAGCTGCTCGACCGGGTCGACGAGGTCCCCGCAGGCGAGGTGTGGGTGCACTGCGCGAGCGGCTACCGCGCCTCGGTCGCGGCCTCCATCCTCGACGCGGCGGGTCGCACCATCGTCGCGATCGACGACTCGTTCGACCACGCCACCGAGGTGGGCCTGCACCTCGTCGGACCCGACGCGTGACCACGGTCGCCGTCGCGATCCTCGCTGGAGCCCTGATCGGGCTCAGCCTGGGCGCGCTCGGCGGCGGTGGCTCCATCCTGGCCGTCCCGGTGCTGGTCTACGCCCTCGGGCAGAGCCCCGCCCAGGCCACCACCGGCTCGTTGGTGGTGGTCGGCGTGAGCTCGCTGATCGGCACAGTCGCCGCCTATCGAGCCGACAACGTGCTGCTCGCCCGCGGTGCCGGCTTCGGCGCCGTCGCCCTCGGTGGGGCCGCGGTCGGAGCCAAGGCCTCCGCCCACGTGCCCGAGCCGACGCTGCTCGCCTGTTTCGCGGCACTGATGCTCCTGGTCGCCGTCGTCATGGCGGTGCGTCTCATGCGCGGTGAGCAGCACCATGACCCGCGCGGGACGGTGGACGGCCCGATCATCACCTTCCGCCCGACGTTCGCCTGCCGGTGCCCCCGCGCCCTCAAGGTGCTGGTCACCGCCACCGTGGTCGGGCTCCTCACCGGCTTCCTCGGCGTCGGCGGCGGCTTCCTCGTCGTCCCCGCACTCCTGCTCGCGCTGGCCCTCCCGATGGAGTACGCCGCAGGCACCTCCCTGGTCGTCATCACCATGACCAGCGCTGTCGCTCTCGTCGTCCGCGCCGGCTCCGGCATCTCACCCGACTGGTGGCTGGTGCTGGTCCTGACTGCCGCTTCGGCCATCGCTGCGGTGGCCGGCGCACGGCTCGCCGACAGCATCGACACCCGTCGCCTCCAGCTCGCCTTCACCGTCCTCGTGCTCGTCGTCGCGGTCTACACCGCGGCGCGCGCGTTCCCCGGCCTCGTCTGACCACCGAAAAGAGCTCACCATGCCTTCGACCGCCACCCGCCGCCACGCCGCCTCCCCCGAGCCCGAGCCCGATCTCGGCTACCGACCCGGCCCTCTCGGACGCCTCGGTGTCGCGGTCACGCGCCACGCCCGCCTCACCGCGGTCGTGTGGCTGCTGGTGATCATCGGCCTCGGGGCCTTCGCCCCCCGCGTCGAGTCCGAGCTCTCCGGGGCCGGGTGGCAGGCGAACGGTTCTGACTCCGTGACCGCCCGCGAGCTCGCCCAGGAGAACTTCGGGGGCAACGCCTCGACGGCGATCCAGGTCGTCGTGCACTCGACCGACGGTCCGCTCACCTCCCCCGCCGGCCAGGAGGTGCTCGCGAGCGCGACCGCGCTGCTCGAGACGGACCCGCGCATCGCCGACGTGGTCCAGCCCCAACCCGGCGCGACCCTGAGCGAGGACGGCGCCACGGCGGTCCTGCTGGCTGGCGCGGACGTCGACCCCAACGAGATGGTCCGTGTCGCCGACGACCTCAAGGGGCCACTGCAGGACCTCTCCACCACGGGGATCCAGGTGAACCCGACCGGTGCCTCACTGCTCTGGTCGGACTTCAACGAGGCCAACCTGTCGGCGATGCTGAAGTCCGAGCTCTACTCGTGGCCGGTGACGCTGGCCATCCTGGTGCTCGCCTTCGGTGCCCTCGTGGCCGCCGGCCTGCCCCTGATCCTCACGCTCGCCGGGCTCGTCGCCTCTGCCGGGTCCCTGGTGCTGATCAACCACCTCGTCCCGGTCTCGATCTGGGCGATGAACTTCGCGATGATGTTCGCGCTCGCGCTCGGCATCGACTACGCGCTCTTCGTCGTCGTCCGCTACCGGGCCGCCCGCGCCCGAGCAGGGAGCACGCCGCAGAGTGCGGTCGCCGAGACCATGGACACGGCCGGCAAAGCCGTGCTGCTGTCCGGCGCGACCGTCCTCATCTCGCTCTCCGCGGTGATGCTGGTGCCCTCGCCGTCGTTCCGCTCGATGGCCGGCGGCATCATGCTCTCGGTCGTCTTCGTGCTCGCGGCGACGCTCACCCTGTTGCCGCTGGTGCTCGCCAAGCTGGATCTGCGCATCAACAAGCTGTCGTTGCCCTGGTCCCGCACCGGCGAGCACCGCTCCCCGAGGTTCGCCGCTTGGGGCGAACGGCTCTGGAAGCGTCCTGTCGCCTTCGGCCTCGCCGCACTCGTCGTCCTGCTCGCCCTCGCCGCGCCCGTGGCGGGCCTGACGACCGCGATGCCCTCGATCAAGGTCCTGCCCGAAGAGTCCTCCGCCCGGGTCGGCTACGACCTGGTCCAGGAGGCGTTCGGCGAGGGCGCCCCCGGCACTCTCACCATCGTGGTCGACCAGGCCGACGCGACGGCGGCCTCCGCCATCCTCGACGACGACAACGGCATCGCCGGGGTCATGCCCGCCACTCCCGCGACCGACGGATCGTCGTACGCGCTGATCCAGGCCGTCCCGACCGTGGACCCGTCCGACCCCGCGCTGAGCGACATCGTGGACCGCCTGCGCGCCGACCTGCCGTCGTCGGCGTACGTCGGCGGGGCCGCCGTGGAGAACCTCGACCTCAAGACCCAGCTCGACGACTCGACCCCGCTCGTCATCGGGGTGATCCTGGCGCTGGGCTTCCTGCTGCTCCTCATCGCGCTCCAGGCACCACTCATCGCCCTGCTCGGGACCCTGGCCAGCCTGCTCTCGACGGCCGCGGCCTTCGGTGTCGCGCGCCTGGTGTTCCAGGAGGGCTGGGGGGCTGGGGTCCTCGGCTTCGAGTCCCAGGGCTTCCTGGACGCGTGGGCGCCGGTGTTCTTCTTCGCGATGATCTTCGCGATCGCGATGGACTACACGGTCTTCCTGCTCGCCTCGGCCAAGGAGCACTTCGAGCACTCGGGGGACCCCCACGAGGCCATGGTCGGATCGCTGGCCCACTCCGGCCGGGTCATCTTCGCGGCCGGCGCCGTGATGGTCGCGGTGTTCTTCACCTTCGCGCTGTCCGGCCCGCTCCCGCCCAAGGAGATGGGCATCGTGCTCGGCGTCGCGGTCCTCCTCGACGCCTTCCTGGTCCGGCTCGTCCTGCTCCCCGTGATGCTGCGCCTGACCGGCAGGGCAGCCTGGTGGTCACCCCGCTGGCTGACCCGCGTCCTCCCCGACATCCGCTTCTCCCACAACTGAACGGAGACCACCTCATGTGCCGAGCAGTCCGATGCAAGACCTGCGGCCGGACCACGTGGTCCGGCTGCGGCCAACACATCGCGGACGTCAAGGCTCGCGTGCCCGCTGGACAGTGGTGTCCGGGCGAGCACGGCAAGGCCGTCAAGGGCGGAGCGGGCGATTCCAGCGACAACCCCGGCTTCGTGCGAAGGATCTTCGGCCGGTCCTGAGCGCGATCGAGGCTAGTGTCCTGTCGGTGGGCTGCTCATCGACGCGCTCCAACCGGGGTGGTGGCCGCGGCCCGCACGCCCGGTGACACGTCGCGGTAGTCGGTGAGTGGCTTGAAGCCGCGCAGTCGCAGGCTGTTGCTGACCACGAACACCGACGAGAAGGCCATCGCTGCTCCCGCCAACATGGGGTTGAGCAAGCCTGCTGCGGCCAGCGGCAGGGCAGCGACGTTGTAGGCGAACGCCCAGAACAGGTTGCCCTTGATCGTCCCGAGGGTGCGGCGCGAAAGCCGTATGGCGTCGCCGGCCACCCGCAGGTCGCCGCGGACCAGGGTGAGGTCGCTGGCCTCGATCGCCACGTCGGTGCCTGTGCCCATCGCCAGGCCGAGGTCGGCCTGGGCCAGGGCGGCGGCGTCGTTGACGCCGTCACCGACCATGGCCACGACCCGCCCCTCGGACTGCAGCCGCTTGACCACCTCGACCTTGTCGGCCGGGAGGACCTCTGAGATCACGTCGTCCGGTTCGATGCCGACCTGGGCGGCGACCGATCGAGCGACGGCGTCGTTGTCGCCTGTGAGCAGGATCGGCCGCAAGCCGAGGCTGCGGAACTGGGTGATCGCTTCCGCGGAGGTGGGCTTGACGCCGTCGGCCACCACGACCACGCCGCGGGCGGCACCGTCCCAGCCCACCGCCACCGCCGTGCCACCGGTCGCTTGCGCCGTGGCCATGGCCGTCTTCAGCTCGGAGGGCAGAGGCTGTGACCAGTCTGCGAGCAGCTGTGGCCGGCCGACGAGCACGGCGTGGCTACGGCCGCCATCGTTGGCGCCGTCGTCGATGATGCCCTGGACTCCGAGGCCTTCGAGGTTGGCGAAGTCCTCGACCACCGGCAGAGATCCGAACCGGTCGCGGGCGCCGGTCGCGATGGCCTGGGCGATCGGGTGCTCGGAGGCGTCCTCCAGGGCCCCGGCAAGCCGGAGGACCTCATCGGCGTCCTCACCGAGGGCGGGCACGACGTCGACCAGGCTCATCTTTCCGGTGGTGACGGTGCCGGTCTTGTCCAGGACGATGGTGTCGACCCGGCGGGTGGACTCGAGCACCTCCGGGCCCTTGATCAGGATGCCGAGCTGGGCCCCGCGGCCGGTGCCGACCATGAGCGCGGTCGGTGTGGCCAGGCCGAGCGCGCACGGGCAGGCGATGATCAGCACCGCCACCGCGGCGGTGAACGCCGTGGCGAGCCCGGCGCTGCTGCCGATCCAGAAGCCGAGGGTGCCGATCGCGAGCGCGATGACGATCGGGACGAAGATCCCCGAGATGCGGTCGGCCAGTCGCTGCACCTGTGCCTTGCCGTTCTGGGCGTCCTCGACCAGGCGGGCCATCTGGGCGAGCTGGGTGTCGGTGCCGACGCGGGTGGCACCGACGACGAGGCGTCCGCCTGCGTTGACGGTGGCGCCCACGACCGCATCGCCCGGCCGGACCTCGACGGGCACGGACTCACCAGTGAGCATCGAGGCATCGACCGCCGAGGAGCCCTCCTCGATGACGCCGTCTGTGGCGATCTTCTCGCCGGGTCGGACCACGAACCGCATGCCGACGGTCAGCTTGTCGGTGGGGATGCGTTCCTCGACCGGCCCGTCGGGGCCGTCGCGAAGGACAGCGACGTCCTTGGCTCCCATCTCGAGCAGGGCCCGCAGGGCGGCGCCGGCGCGGCGCTTGGAGCGGGACTCGAAGTAGCGGCCGGCGAGGATGAAGGTGGTGACTCCGGCCGCGGCCTCGAGGTAGATGTTCCCGGCGCCGTCGGTGCGCCCGACGGTGAGCTCGAAGGGGTGGGTCATGCCCGGTGTCCCGGCGGTGCCCCAGAACAGGGCATAGAGGGACCAGCCGAGCGCGGCGATCGTTCCCAGCGAGATCAACGTGTCCATGGTGGAGGCGCCATGGCGCAGGTTGACCCAGGCGGCCTTGTGGAAGGGCCACGCTCCCCAGACCACCACGGGGGCGGCGAGGGTGAGTGAGAGCCACTGCCAGTACTCGAACTGCAGCGCAGGCACCATCGCCATGGCGATCACCGGAACCGTGAGCAGGGCGGAGACCAGCAGCCGTTGGCGCAGTGAGCTGGTGGGGTCGCTCGCCGCCGCCGGCTCCGCAGGAGTGTCCTTGCCCTTCGGGCGCGGCAGCGTGGCGGCGTACCCGGCTGACTCGACGGTGGCCACCAGGTCCTCAGGTGCCAGGCCTTGCGGGAAGGTGACCTTGGCCTTCTCTGTCGCGTAGTTGACCGTGGCTGTGACGCCGTCGAGCTTGTTGAGCTTGCGCTCGATGCGGTTTGCGCAGGAGGCGCAGGTCATCCCGCTGATCTCCAGCTCGACAGCTCCGCTGACACCAGTGCTGGACGTCGCGCTCATCTACTCCTCCTACGTGTGGTCGGTGGGGTGTGTGGTGCCGGTCAGTGCTCGGCGTGGCCGGTCGTGGACCCGCCTACGGTGCCGGACGTGCTCACCGTGAACGCGGCGGTGCGGACGACTCCCTGGTGCTTGAAGTCCAGGTAGAGGTGGTAGGTCCCGGGGCTGGGAACCGCGGCGTAGAACACAGTGTCGGGTCCGGGCTGGGTCGTGCCGTCACCGGGAGCGCCGTCGGGGTGGACGTGCAGGTAGGCGAGGTCTCCGGCGCGAAGGGCGACGAGGTGGCCGTAGGCACCGAGGTAGGGCTCCAGGTCGGTGACAGGCTCCCCGTTCCGTGCGACCGCGAAGGTCAGCTTCGCGTCCGAGCCCGCCGCCAGATCGCCGTCGAGGGTGACGGTGTAGCCGTCCACCTGAGCGGTGCGGGTCTGCTCCGCCAGGGACGTGGGCTCGTAGGGACCGGCGACAGCGAGGTCGGCGCCCAGGGTCAGGCCGTCGGCTCCCGTGGCCTTGAAGTCGGCGAAGAGGCGCCACTGCCCAGGTGTCAGGTCCAGTGCGGCGGACCAGGTGCCGTTCGGTGACAGCTCGGGGTGGACGTGCTGGAAGCCGGTGAAGTCGCGCCGCACCGCGATCAGGTGAAGCTGCTTCTCGTGCTCCACGTCGTAGTCCGTCACCGCCACGCCGTCAGGACCGGTGATCGTGAACGTGATCGGGACATCGATGCCACCAGGCGCGGCGGGCTCGGCCAGGGCCAGGGTGTAGCCGGCCTGGGAGATCATCAGCCCTCCCGGGACGTCTGTGAGGACACTGGTCGCCGGGTGCGCGGTGCCGGACTCCTCGCCATCGGGTCCGTCCGCGTCGTGCGAGTCGTGGGCGGCCGCTGTCGCGGGCTCGGCGTCGGGTCCGAACGCGTTGCCGATGCCGAGCGCCAGGGCGAACACCGCGGCCAGGGCCACGACGAACACGGCCACCTTGGTGGGCGTGTTCATGCGAGCTGGTAGCCGGCCTCTTCGACGGCGGCCTTGACGGCGGTTCCGTCGATGGGCTCAGCGCTCGTGATGGTCACCGTGCCGGTCTCGAGGACCACGTCGACCGCCTCGACTCCGGGGATCTCCTGCACCTCTTCGGCGACCGAGGAAACGCAGTGCCCGCAGGTCATGCCCGTCACGCGGAAGATGCTGGTCTGGCTCATCGTGCTGACTCCTTCTGTGCTGGTTTGGGTTGTTCAGGAACGGACGAGTCGCGCGATCGCGTCGGAGGCTTCCTTGACCTTGATGTCGGCCTCGTGTCCCCCCTCGCGGGCGGCATCGACCACGCAGTGGGCCAGGTGCTCGTCGAGCAGGCCCAGCGCCACCGACTGCAGTGCCTTCGTCATCGCCGAGACCTGGGTGAGGATGTCGATGCAGTACTGCTCCTCCTCCACCATCCGCTGCAGGCCGCGCGCCTGGCCCTCGATGCGGCGTAGCCGTTTGAGGTAGTCGCCCTTGGTGTTGTTGGCGATGTAGCTGTGCTCGTGCCGGGATGACTGGTCTGCGGCCGGCTGGGTCTCGGTCATGGCGGTGCCTCTCGGGACGTCGGTCGGGATCTTCATCTCCAGAGTACCCCCCTCGGGTATGGCCTGCTATGTTCTCGTTCTGTCCTATACTATACCCCCCTACCGTAACAACCAAGACCCGGACCTTCCGGGCACCCAACCAAAGGATGAGAACGATGTCTCAGCAACCACCGCCAGTGGCCTCGCGACGCTGGCTCGGCCTGGCCGTCATCGCCGCCGCGCAGTTCATGGTCATCATGGACACTTCGATCATCGGAGTGGCCCTCCCCGAGATGCAGTCCGACCTCGGCTTCTCCCCGGAGAACCTGTCCTGGGTCTTCAACGCCTACGTCATCGCGCTCGGTGGTCTGCTGCTGCTGGGCGGCAAGCTCTCCGACGTCCTCGGCGCCCGCCGGGTGTTCACCACGGGCTGGGTCGTCCTGATCGGCGGCTCCCTGATCGCCGGCCAGGCCGGCGGCCCCGCCGTCGAGCTGGCCGGGCGGGCCATCCAGGGCGCTGGCTCGGCACTGATCGCGCCGTCGGCGCTGACCCTGCTGTTCATGCTCTTCGGGTCCAGCCCGAAGGAGCTCACGAAGGCGCTCGCGTTCTACGGCGCGGCCGCGCCGGCCGGCGGAACCGCCGGCGTCTTCCTCGGCGGGCTCATCACCGAGTACGCCAGCTGGCCGTGGGTGTTCTACATCAACATCCCGATCGCCCTGGTGATCTTGGCCCTCGTCCCCAAGGTGATGCCCGCCGGCGCGATGGGTACGACGTCCCGGGTCGACCTGCTCGGCGCCGTGACCGTCACCGGCGGACTGGCGGCCGCAGTCTTCGCCGTGGTCAAGGCCCCTGAGGCCGGGTGGGACGCCGCAAGCACCTGGCTGGTCCTGGGCGTCGCCGCAGTCCTGCTGACGGCGTTCGTCGCGATCCAGGCCACGCGCCGCGACCCGCTGGTGCGACTGGGGATCTTCCGTGCTCGCAGCCTGGCAGCGGCGAACCTCGCGCAGCTGCTGCTCGGTGCCGCGTGGATCCCGATGTGGTTCTTCCTGAACCTCTACCTCCAGCAGGTCCTCGGCCTCTCCGCCTTCCCCTCGGGTGCGGCCCTGTTGCCGATGACCGGCCTGATCATGCTCGGCATGATCGTCCTGGCGCCGCGCGCGATCGGTGCGGTCGGGCCCAGGAAGACCACCGTGGCGGGCCTGCTGCTCCTCGCGATCGGCATGGGCTGGCTGTCCATGGTCGACCCTGCCGGCTCGTTCGCCGTCGACGTCCTTCCGGCCTCACTGGTCGCGGCAACCGGGATGTCGCTCGCCTTCATCCCCACCCTGGGCATCGCCATCTCCGCGGCACGCCCCGAAGAAGGTGGCCTGGCCTCAGGCATCGTGAACACCAGCTATCAGATCGGCTCCGCCCTCGGCCTCGCCGTGATGACCGCCGTGGCGGCAGCCAACGGGGCGAACCGGCTGGGCAACCCTGTCGCCCTCACCGAGGGCTACTCCGCCGCCTTCACCGGAGCCGCCATCGTCGCCGTGGTCGGTGCGGCGGCCGCGGCCGCCTTCCTCCGCCAGCCGGCCACTCCCACCCGCGAGGAGGCACCCGTCGACCAGCACGCCTGACCGCGACAGTCCCGTTGAGGGCGGGACCAGCGCGGTCGCCAACCGGCACTGCGGCGAACCGAACGAATCCAGCACCAGCACCAGCACCAGCCCCCGCGCCGTCGACGGCAGGACCTCTGCAGCGGTGCCGGCAAGGTCACCTACACCGCCACCCGGGTCGCCGGCGGCAGCGCGACCGGGGCTGGTGCTGTCGGCACAGGTGTCAGGTCATCATGGCTAGCCGAAGGACTGTCTGCTCGAGCTCCTGAATGGGCGGGTAGTCACCGATCCGGTGCCCGTGGTAGATCCAGCAGACGTTGTGGTGCCGGTCGAGAACGATCACCCCGGGAGCCTGAACGGTGTCGCGCGTGATGCGCTGCGGCCGCAGACCCCTCTTCATGGAGCGTGTGTAGGCGAGCGCACCGCGAGGGTCCAGCAGCTTCAGCCCGAGGCGCTTGTCGAGGCCGACGGCGTTGCGGAACTGGTGGTCGGGGTCGAGGAAGAGCGGCACCCGGACGCCCTGTTCGTCTCGCAGCCACCGTGCCTGGTAGTCCGCGGAGCCTCCGATGGCGGCCACTGAGACTCCGTGGTCGACCAGAGACGGCGCCAGCTGGTCGAGCTGCATCAGCCAGTCCTGGCATGGGAGGCAGCCGAAGTAGCGGACGAGCTGAACGACCAGGAGCCGACGCGTGACCAGGCTGTCGACGGAGACGGGCTCTCCCTCCGGCGTGATCACGGTGAGGTCGGCCGGGACGGGAAACGCGGTGTACGACCCGGCCGCGGCCGACCTCCGAGAGGACCGGTCCGCGCGAGCCCGACCGACCGTCCGACGTCCGCCCCATCGATGCATCGTTCTCCACGCTTCCTGATGGGCCCATCGGGCCCTCCGCTGTGTGCTGTCACCTCGGGCCGCTGCGCGCCGGCACTGGGGAAACCCGGTGAGGGGCCCCGATGGTTCCCGAAGGGCCATCGCGGCTGCGTCGACGGGTCAGCGCAGCTGCTCGGCGAGGGTCGAGAGCGACGACGCGCGCAGGTCGGGCTGCGTGAAGTAGTCGGGGTAGGGGCCGCCAGTCCGGTCGAGCCACGCAGTGGCGAGGCCTGCGCGAGACGCCCCGTCGATGTCCCAGGGGTGAACTGCCACGAGCATCGCGTCTTCCGGGTCGACGCCACACTGCTCCAAGGCGTAGGCATAGGCCTCGGGTGCCGGCTTCCAGCGGCCGGCGTCTTCCACCGTGAGCAGGCGCTCGAAGTGCTCGCGGATGGAGGCTCGGTCGAACAGCGCCTCAGCGACGGAGGCTGACCCGTTGCTGAGGGTCACCAGCCGGATCCCGAGACCAGCGAGGGCCCTGATGCCGTCGGGTACGTCGGCATGCACCGGGAGTTCGGCGAACCCGCCCATGATGCGGGAGACCGCCTCCTCGACAGTGCAGCTCAGGGCCACGCCGTGGAGGCCGACCCGCAACGACTCGGACGCGATGTGAGCGAACGAGTCGCTGGCGGCGACAGCGGTGAGCGCGAAGCCGTCGCGCAGCAACCCCGCGAACCACGCGGCTGCCAAGTGAGCCGGTGCGCCGACCTCCGTGAATCGCTGCGTGAGCGGTGACATGTCCGAGAGCGTTTCGTTGACGTCGAAGATCAGGACCCTGGGGAGCTTCGACACGTCCATCACGGTAAGCCCCGGCTCGCAGCGCCGCGACCGCTGCCGGCAGACGAGACATCACCCTGGCTGCAGGACCTGTCAGCATTCCGATCCGTCGACTCGACGACAGTGAGCGGGAGGAGTCGACGCAGCCCCTCGTTCTCGCCCGGGTCGAGGACCGAGTGCTGGACGCACGCGGGGACGAGCTCGCCGGTCTCGGGGTGCGCCATCGCGTACGTGCATGCGGACAGCCGTTCCTGGGTGGCCAGGAGGGCTGGGTCGGTCGCGACCTCCCCGTCCTGGATGAGCTTCCATGCCGGGGCGACGTCTGCGGCGTCCATGAAGTGGTGCACCACATAGGTCATCGGTGTGAGGTTGCCGGCGCGCCAGGAGGACCAGACTCGACGGAGTCCGCCGGACCTCGCGACCAGCCGGCGTACCCAGGCGATCGCGACCCTGACGTCGCCAGGATGGCGACCGAGCACCCGCAGCAGCTTCAGCGCCAGCACGGGCGGCGTCGTACCGCCGAAGTTGACGCCACCGAAGTGAGCCAGGGCGCGGTCTCGGGTCAGAAGATCGGCCTCGCTGTCCGGGTCGAACATCGGCACCCAACGGCCACTGACGCGGATCCCGAAGGCGGAGCGGTTGCAACGGGGGTCGCCGAACTGCAGTGCCTGCCAACGGACACGTTGACCGAGTCCGGCCTCGAGCCGTTCCCAGACATCGTCGATGCCGACGGCGCTGTGGTCGCCGCCGGTCCAGCGTCGTTCGTCGCCCACCTGGGCGGCGGGCTGGAAGGACAGCATGGAGAACCCCATGGCGCTCACGTCAGCCACGACGTGCTCGATCTGGTCGAGGTTCGCTGGGGTGACGGTCATGTTGTGGGCCAGGTAGGACCGCACACCATGGTCGCGGCGCAGGTCGCGGAACAGCTCCACGAACCGGGCGCGGAACGGGTTCAGCTCGATCTCGTTGCGGGGTCGGGGTATCCCGGTGCGGCCTCGCATGAGTGAGTCGAAGTGCGCGGCGAAGGAGAGCCTCCGGAATCGGGGCCGCCCGTCGTCCCCCAGCGCGAGGGCACGGAGATACTCGCCGTCGAAGTCGCCGTGGGTCATCGACATCGGCTCGCGCCCGTGCTCACGCATGACGGTCAGCGCGGCCGCATGGTCCTGCGGGTCCAGGAGCGACACCTCGCCGCCGATCAGCTGGGCGTGCGCTCGCGGGCCACGGACGCTCTCGAGGAGTCGCATCTGGGCCGCGACGTTCGCCAGGGTGTGGGCCCCGTCGACCCGCACCTTGTTGGCGTCCTTGGAGTGGTAGCACGGCGAGCACGTCAGGTTGCACTTCGGGAAGACGCCGTGGGTCCCCTCGCACCCCACCGCGTGGCGTCCGAGGAGCTGCTGCTGGGTCTTCACTCCGGGTGGGAGCACCGCCCATCGCTCGGCGAGCACGCGCTCGGTAGCCGGGTGCACCGGCCGGGTGGTCAGCTCCCACCGCCTCAAGAAGTCGAACATCGTGGTGCGAACACCTCACCGAAGGGGAAATGGGACTCACGACCGGAACCCGGTGGCCTCGCCGTCGCATTCCTGTCACCCAGGCAGCACCTCTCCCGGAATGGCCCGGGCACCTCGGCGGGTTCCAGTATCAGCCGCGGCGGACGAGCCACATCCGGTCGGCCAGGACTCCGGTCCCTCGCCGTACGACCTGTTGCTCGCCGGTCTCGGGGCCTGCACCTCGATGACCCTGGGCATGTATGCGACACGCAAGCAATGGCCGCTCGAGAGCGTCACCGTCGCGTTGCGCCACTCCCGGATCCACGCCGAGGACTGCGCGGACTGCGAGACCCGGACCGGCCAGCTCGACCGGGTGGACCGCACGATCTCGCTGACCGGTGACCTCGACGACGAGCAACGCAGGCGACTCCTCGAGATCGCCGACCGCTGCCCCGTGCATCGAACCCTGCACTCCGAGGTCGACGTCCGCACGGTGCTGGCCGACGCCCCGTGACGACGGTCGTGCCCGGCTCCGCGCAGGCCACACGCCCAGCGAGGCAGGACCTTGCCTGGTCCCGCCGACGAGAGATGGTGGCGCTACTCCTAGGCGGGAGGACGTGGCGCGTCTCCTGCCGGGCGTCGCTCCTCGTCGGGACGGTGCTGACGGCCGTCAACCAAGGTGACCACCTCGTGGCCGGCGATGTGGATCTCGTCACCGTCTCGAGGATCGTGGCGAACTTCGCCCTCCCCTACGCCGTGGCCGGTGTGGGGTACCTCAGCGGCTACCGCATCCAACCCAAGGGCTGACGGGAACCGCGTCGCGTCGGGGACGGCCCACAGTCCCTCCGGTCCGGGAAGCTTCAGGCCCGTCCGGTCGCCGGGGCGGAGGCTCGTTCCGTGACGCACCTCGACCGCGACCCGGGTCCGCTCCATCGTGTGCGTGCGCTCCACCTCGACGATCACGTCCTGGTGCGGTCCCGCCTGACGGATCTCCACGACCCGGCCGGTGGTCGTGCTCGGCGTCGTGTCTGCCTCGACCAGGGCGAGCCGCTCCTTGCGGACCAGCAGCACCGCGCTCCCGGTCACATCGACGGCCGCCGGAAGGACCCCGACACCCAGGCGCGAGTGGTGTACGCCGGACTCCACCACCCCCGGCAGCTCGTTGAAGCCACCCACCAACCGGGCGACCGCCAGCGTCGCGGGTGCCGTGTAGAGGGTCTGGATGACGTCGCGGTGCTCGATGCGCCCCTCGACCAGGACGGCCACCTGGTCGGCCAGCGCCGCCTCTTCGAGGTCGTGGGTCACGATCACCACGGTGGGGTCGAGGGCCGCGCGCACCTCGCCGAGCAGCTGGTGCATCGCCGATCGAAGGGTGGTGTCGAGGGCGCTGAACGGTTCGTCGAGGAGCATGACCCGGCGGTTGGCGGCCAACGCCCTCGCCAGGGCCACGCGCTGCTCCTGCCCTCCGGAGAGCTGCCTCGGCCGGCGCTGGCCAAGGCCGCCCAGGTGCACGAGATCGAGGTAGCGCTGAGCCGCTGCCCGGCTCTGCGAGCGACTCCGGCCGCGCAGGCGGTCGGCGAAGGCGACGTTGTCCAGCACGCTCAGGTGGGGGAAGAGGAGCGGGTCCTGGAACATCACGGTGAGGTCGCGTCGCTCCGGCGGGACGCCGAGGACGCTGGCCCCGTCGAGCAGCACGTCGCCCGAGTCGGGCTGCTCCAGGCCGGCCGCGACCCTGAGCAGGGTGGTCTTGCCCGATCCCGAGGGCCCGAGGACCGCGAGCATCTGGCCCTCCTGGACCTCGAGGTCGACGGCGGCCAGGGTCGGCTGCGCCGCGCCGGGGTGTCGGTGGGTGATCGCGGAGAGGTTCAGGGCTGCCGTCATCGGAGCGTCGCCGTCCTGCGGCGTGACACCGCGTAGGTGAAGACCGCAAGGGCCGCGAGCGGCGGCAGGCTGGCCGAGATGGCCAGGGTCGCGGTGAGGGCGTCGTTGCCAGACCCGGCCGCGGACGAGCCGATCAGCATCGGCGCCGTGAGGAGCTGGCCCCCTCCGATGAGCAGGGTCACCGCGTAGTCGCTCCAGCCGACCAGGAACGCCAGTCCGGTGGCGGTCACGAGACCGGCGGTGGCGGCCGGGAGGGTGACCCGGGACCGCGCCTGGCGCGGACTGGCTCCCAGCACCCGCGCCTGGTCCTCCAGCGCCGGGTCCAGGGCGAGGTAGGTGGCCCGCATGGTGAAGGTCGTGTACGGCAGTGCGAACACGCTCAGCACCAGGACGACGGCGACCGACTCCGGGATCCCCAGCCGCAGGACGACGACGTCGAGACCCATCGCGACCGCGAACGGCGCGAGGACCACCGGTCCGAGCAGGACGATCGACGGCAGGGCGGGCCTGTGCAGCAGCCGCCAGCCCAGCGCCCGGCCCGCCATCACCCCGAGCGGCGTGGCGATCAGCGCTACCGCCACTCCCAGCAGGCTGGACCGGATCAGCGCCGCGACGATCCCCGCGTCCAGCGCCTCCTGCCACCCACGAAGTCCGAAGTCCTGTGGCAGCCGCGACGGACCTGACCAGCGTGACGCGGCCGCCCAGAGCACAAGGGGAACCAACGGGACGACCAACCAGAGCGACAGCAACGCCGCGGTCGCACCTCGCCCGACGGCCGTCCGCGCGCTCGGCGCGCTCGGTCTGCTCATCGGTCCGCACCGAGCCGCCGCACCAGCGGCAGGACGCCGGCGGCCGCAACCAGGGCGATCCCGGTGGCGACCACGGCCGCGGCGGCGGCCTGCGGCCGAGCGGCGATGTCGATGTCGGTGAACAGCCGGTACGCCAGCACCGGAAGCGGCTCCGGGTAGGCGCGGCCGAGCAGCCGGGCGACCTCGTAGGTGCCGAGCGAGTAGGCGAAGACGATCAGCGAGGACGACGCGAGGGCCGGTGCGGACAGCGGCAGCAGGACTCGTCGCCACTGAGCACGCGGCGCGGCGCCGAGCACCGCCGACACCTCACGCAGGTCCGCGTAGCGTCGCCCGAGGGACGCGGTGACGACGAGCGCGACGAAGGCCGACTCCTTCCAGGCGAGCTCCAGCACGGTCGCCCAGGGCCAGCGCCCGCCCACGAGCTCGGGCCACGAGGCCGCGCTGATCCCCGACCATCGTTGGGCGAGCCCGACGTCGGAGAGCAGCAGCCCGGTCGTCGCCGCCCCGACCAGGTGCGGCACCGTCAGGACCGCGACGGCGAGGGCCACGACGAGGCGTACACCCCCGCCTGCCCGCACGACGAAGGTCGCGATCGTCAGACCGATGCCGGCGGCCAGCACGGTCGCTGCCGCCGCGATGAGCAGCGACTCCTGGGCCGCTGCACCGAGGTCACCGGACAGTGCGGTGAACCCATCGGTGCTCAGGCGGGGCTGCCCCACCAGGGGCAGCAGTCCGAGGCTGGTGGCGACGACGGCGACCAACGCCGTCCCGGTGACCGCCACGATGAGGACCACCGCCGGGGCGACGAGCCTGGCCCCCTCCAGCTGCCTGGACGTTCGGCGGTCGATCGTGGACGCGGCGCCGCGGGTCACGACCCGGACCCGAGCACGGCCTGGCGCCACCCGTCGTCGAGCTTCGAGACCCAGGAGGAGGCGAGCTCCGGGTTGGCGTTGCGCGAGAGGACGTCGTAGGACGGCACGACGTCCGAGGACGGCAGTGCGTCGAACCTGGCGCGGTCGGCCTGGCTGAGCAGGTCGGTGTCGAGCACCGTGAACTGCCCCCAGGTGCCCGGGTCGGCCTTGAGCGCCTGCTGGGTCGGTGACAGGGCGAGGTTGGCCACGACCATGGCGCCCTCGGGGTCGCCCGCCGAGGAGGGGATGGCGAGGAAGCTGGCGTTCCCGATGGTCCCCTCGTCGAGAGGCAGGACCCGGGTGGTCGCCGGGAAGGTGCCATCGGCGACGAGCTTGGTCAGCGTGGCGGGGCCGTAGGTCATGGTCATGTCGACCTCACCATCGGCGTAGAGCCGGTCCAGAGCCACCGTGTCGCGGGGGTAGGTCCGTCCCTGCCGCCACAGTGAGGGCGCGACGTCGTCGAGCGCAGCCCACAGCGCCGGGGTCAGCTCGTCGTAGGCGTCCTGGTCGAACTGTGCGGGGATCTGGGCGAAGCCTCCGGAACTGCTGTAGAGCGCCTCGCGGACGAAGACCGAGCCGGTGAAGTCCGGCGGGGCCGGGTAGGTGAAGCGTCCGGGGTGGTCCTTGGCCCACTGCAGGACCCCTGCCATCGACGTCGGCGGCTCTGCCACCCGCGCCGAGTCGTAGACCAGGGTGAACTGCGCCTTGTGCCAGGGCGCCTCGCAGCCGTCGACCTCGGTGCCGAAGTCCTGGGTGACCAAGGCGTCGTCGGGCGCCACGAACCTCATGTTCGGCAGCTGGGAGGACCAGCCGCAACGCCAGGCATCGGCCTGCTTGCCGGTTGCGAAGTTGTCGCCGTTGACCCACACCAGGTCTACGGAGCCGTCCGTCCTGCCGGCTTGCCGCTCGGCCAGAAGGCGGGTCATGGCGTCCTTGGTGTCCGCCACCGGGACGCGACGCAGGGTCACTCCGAGCTCGGCCGCGGCGGGGACCAGGACGTCGTCGACGTAGGCGTTGCCCTGCTGGTCCCCGCCGTACATCCACAGGTCGACGGTCTGGCCCTCTGCCTCGTCGGTGATCTGCGACCAGGAGCGGTCCTCTGTCGCGGCACCTGCCGGGGAGTCCGGCGCAGCGCAGGCGGAGACGGCGAGTCCGAGCAGTGCGGCGGGGAGGAGAAGGCGGGCAGTGCGCGGGTACATCAGACCTCCGGGACAGGGAACACGTCACATCGGGAACACTTCGAGATGCTCAGGGACTTCCCGATGCAGAACCTCCCCCTACAGCCACCAGTCAGGATGACGCATGCGTCGAGCCGCCACCGCCAAGGCAGGCGCGCTGGTCCTGATCCTGCTCGGGGCGATCGGCCTGGCCCTCCTCCTCGGGACCCCCGACATCGAGGCGATGAGGTCGCGCGTCGATGCGGCAGGCGCGTGGGGGCCGGCCTTGTTCTTCGCGCTCTACGTCGGCCTGGCCCTCATCCCTTGCCCCAAGTCACTCCTCACGGCCGCAGGCGGAGCACTGTTCGGGCTGTGGGCCGGAGCGGGACTCGCCCTGGCCGCGGCCCTGGTCGGCTCGATCGTCTCCTTCGGCCTCGGGAGGCTGCTCGGGCGGGACACTGTCGACCGCCTCATCCGCGGTCGTGTGGCACGCGTCGACGGGCTGCTGGCGGACCACGGGCTGTCCGCCGTCCTCATAGTTCGCCTGGTCCCGCTGGTGCCCTTCATCGCCATCAACTACGCCGCCGGACTCTCGGCCGTCAGGTTCCGGCACTTCGTCGTGGGCAGCGCCGTCGGCATGGTGCCCGGCAGCCTGGCCTACGCCGCCCTCGGGGCCTATGGAACCAACCCGTGGGGCCTGGCCGCGGCCGGCTCCGCCCTGCTCGTGCTGATCCTCGGCGGAACGTGGTGGGCACGGCGGCTCGAGGCGCGCTCGGCGGATCGCTCCGAGGCAGACCCTTCCCGTGCTTGATGCGATGGCCCGCCGGGTCCTGGATCGGCCCACGGCCGCGGTGGTCCAGCTCATCGACCGAGCCCCCGTGAGCCCGAACCGGCTCACGCTGATCGGCCTCCTGACCGGGCTCGGCAGCGCCGCGACGGCTGCCGGGCAGCTGTGGTGGTGGGCGTTGGGGCTGTGGTTGTTCTCGCGCGTCATGGACGGCCTCGACGGCCCACTCGCCCGGCGCCGTCGAGCCGCCGATCTCGACGGCACCGAGGACTCCCCCGGGTCCGAGGCCGGCGGCTTCCTGGACATCACTGCCGACTTCGTGGTCTACGGCGCGACGGTGGTCGGGACAGCCATCGGGGCCACGGCCCAGTACGACGCCGCCTGGCTGCCCTTCCTGCTGGTGCTGCTGGCCTACTACGTCAACGGCACCGCGTTCCTGGCGTTCTCCTCGGTCGCCGAGCGGACCGGTCGCCGACGCGAGGACGGACGCTCCCTCAGCTTCATCGGAGGACTGGCCGAGGGGACCGAGACGATCGTCGTCCACTCGCTGTGGCTGATCCTGCCCGGTCACGCAGAGGTCATCGCCCTCGTGTGGGCGGCTGTCGTCGGACTCAGTGCTGCCCAGCGCATCGTGGCCGGCTTCCGCGACCTGTCGTGACCTGGGGCCGGCGGGTCAGTCCCGGCCGACCCACCACGAGCGACCCCGAGCCAGCACGCCCAGGGCACGTCGGGTGGCTGGGCGTTCGAGCTGGTCCTGGACGTCTGAGATCGCGGCGTTCCACGCTCCGTCGTTGTACGTCGGATAGGCGTGGGTCACGCCGGCCAGATCGCGGGTCGTCAGACCCTGGGTGAGGGCCAGGGTCAGCTCGCCCAGGGTCTCCCCCGCGCGCGGTCCGACCACCGTGGCGCCGAGGACGTGGCCGCGCTTGTCGATGACGAGCCGGGCGAATCCGCCGAGCTCGCCCTCCGCGACCGCCCTGTCCACATGGGAGTGCGCCCAGTCGATGACCCGCAGCCCCGCCGGGGCCCGGCCGGTGTCGAGCCCGACCGCACCGACCTCCGGATCGGTGAACGTCACTCGCGGGACGGCCGTCACGTCGACCTTGCGACGTACCCCCAGGATCGCGTTGGACGCGGCCAGGCTCGCGTGCACACCAGCCGTGTGGGTGAACTGGGGATGGCCCGTGAGGTCCCCTGCGGCCCAGATGCGTGGGTTGGTGGTGCGCAGCAGGTCGTCGACCACGACGAAGCCGCGGTCGTCGACCTCGACCCCCGCGTCCTCCAGGCCGATGCCGCGGGTGCGGGGCGCTCGCCCGACGGCGACGAGGAGGCACGAGAAGGGCACCTCGTCACCGTCGTCGAGGTGGAGCACGCCGGACCCCGGGCCGAGGGGCTCGACCCTGGAGACTCCGGAGCCGGTGTGGAGCTCGACGCCGTCGTCGGCCAGGGCGCGGGCGAGCTCCTCGGCTGCGAGGGGGTCCTCCCGGGGCAGGATCCGGTCGGCGCCCTCGACCACGGTCACCCGGCTGCCGAGACGGGCGAAGGCCTGGCCCAGCTCGCAGCCGATGCTCCCGCCGCCGAGAACCACCAGCTCGGCGGGGAGCTCGCTCAGCCCCCAGACGGTCTCGCTGGTCAGGTGGTCGACCTCGCTGAGACCGGGGATGGGAGGTAGCGCGGGTGCGGCACCGGTCGCGACGAGGGCCTGTCGGAACCTCACGGGCTTCCCGTCGATCTCGGCCGAGTCCGGTCCGGTGAACGTGGCTGTTGCGGTGAGCACGGCCACCGACGCCTTCTCGAGAGCTTCGACGGAGTCGACGGGTGCGATGTGCTGGATCGCCGCGCGCACGTGATCCATCACCTTCGCGAAGTCGACGGAGACCTCGCCCACCAAGACGCCGAACCGAGAGGCGTCGCGCGCGGTCGCGGCGACACTCGCGGCGGCCAGCAGTGCCTTGGACGGGACGCAGCCGGTCCACAGGCAGTCACCCCCGGTGCGCTCGCGCTCCACGAGGAGGACCCGGGCACCCAGTCTCGCCGCGGTCTTCGCACCCACGATTCCGGCGGTCCCGCCCCCGACGACCAAGAGGTCCCACGGTTCGGCGGATCGGCCGACGCTCACGCGGTGTCCTCGTCGTTGATGGTCGACAGGAACTCGCGGACCCGGTCGACCGAGCGAGGGTCGACGCCGGTGCCGCCCGACCACAGCGAGAGGGCACGGTGCAGCGCACGGTGCTCGGTGACGACTCGGGTGCACCGCTCGCAGGTCGCGAGGTGCGCCTCGAGCCGCGAGATCTCCCCGGGCGTCAGCCTGGCGGCCGGGTCGGCGTCCAGGTAGCGCTGGATGCGGCGCGCGGACCAGTGGCAGGTCAGCATCTGGCGAAGCGTCCCGGTCATGACAGGTCTCCTCGGGTGAGTGGGCTGAGTCGCAGTGACTTCCGGACCCGGTCGCGGGCGCGACTGAGTCGAGACATCACCGTGCCGACGGGGACCCCCATGACCGAGGCCGCCTCGGCGTAGCTGAGGTCGTGCACGTCGACGAGGATGAGGGCGGCCCGGAAGCGGGGGTCGAGGGCGCGCACGGCGGCATCGAGGTCGGGGTGCAGCTCCTGCTGCACGAACCTGTCCTCGGCACTCGGGAGCTCGGCCTCGCCGAAGGCGGGTCTGGCGGTCCGGGTGAGCTCCCAGTCGCCGATCGTGCCCGGTCGCCGTCGGCGGTGCATGTTGGCGTTCGTGTTGCGGAGGATGGTCAGCAGCCAGGCCCGCGGGTGCCTGCCGTCGAAGCGGTCGATCGCCTTGTAGGCCCGCAGCAGCGTCTCCTGAACCAGGTCTTCGGAGTCGGCCGGGTTCGAGGTGATCGTGAGCGCCACCCGCAGCAGGACCTCGATCTCGGGCTCCACCAGCTGCCGGAAGACGTGCTTCCGGGCAGCGTCGTCCGCGGATCGGGGAGCCGTCACGACCGGGAAACCCGGTGGGGCGCGCGAGGACTTCCCGCCTGGCAGCGCGGTGTGCAGACCGTGGGATCCGGCATCGTTGCGACGCTCCTACTGTTGACTGGTCAGCATCGGCCCCATCGCCTATCCGGAAGGCAAGGGTCCCATGAGGCGCTACGCCCGCTCTGCCGCGTGGTACGACAGGGTCTCTGGCGAGTCGATATACCGCGTCGGTCGTGAGTGCGCCGTCCCTGCCCTGCGCCTGCAGGAGGGATCTCGGGTGCTGGACATCGGCTGCGGGACCGGACTCAACTTCCCGCACCTGCTGGCCGCCGTCGGCCCGAGCGGGCAGGTGGTCGGAGTCGACCGCAGCCCCGAGATGCTCGAGGTGGCGCGGCTCAAGACCAGCCACCTGGCACCGGGGACGGTTGCCCTGGTCGAGGCAGACGCCTCGAACCTCGACCTGGTCGCCGCCGACGTGGACTCCCTCGCCCCGCCTTTCGACGGAGCGCTCTTCACCTACTCGTTGTCCGTGATGACCGATCGGGACCGGGCGTGGCGACAGGCCACGGCACTGGTCCGCCCTGGCGGCCGCGTCGCGATCGTCGACATGCAGGCACCGCGCGGGTGGGCCCGGCTGCTCGACCCGGCTGCTCGACTGGCCTGCTGGCTGGGCGGCGCCGACATCAACGCCCGACCCTGGACGATGCTCGAGCAGCAGGCCCACGACGTGCAGTCCTGGAGCCTGCGCGGTGGCCACGTCCAGGTTCGGGCCGGCGCCCTCTGATCGCCGGCCCCGGGATGCTTGCCATGGCTCGTGGGCATCAAGCCTGGTAGAGCGAGCTGGGACCGCATCACCTCGGACCGACCGGTCCGCCACGGCCGGGTCGGTAGCTCCTCAGCCACCGACGGTCGATGACCCGCTTGAGTCGCAGGGCCGCGCCGCCGAACCACCACCAGCGTCCACGGACAGCGAGCCCGACCCCGGCGCCGAGATCGAGGACCGCCAGCGCTGTGCGTCGGGGCTCGTAGCTCGGCAGCGCCTCGCCCCGGGCGCGAGCGAGCAGGCTGCGGTGCAGCACCGGTCCTTGTCGCACCCCGTGGACTCCGACGCGCGGCAGCGGGGCGGGGAGGAACCTCGCGCAGTCGCCGACCGCGTAGATCTCGTCCCGGCCCACGTGCTGGAGGGTCGCCCGCACCGGCACGCCCCTGTCGTCACCGACACCGAGGGCGGCGAGCAGCGGGGGCGCCGTCAAACCGGTCGCCAGCAACGCGATGTCATGGGACATCTCGGTGCCGTCGTCGCACACCAACGTGCGCTCGCCGACCTCGTCCACCACGCACCCGGTGTGAACGACGACGCCACGCGTCGCGAGGAGCCGCCCGACCTGGGTGCGTGCGCCCGCGGGCAGATCCGCACCGACGAGGGGCCCGGACTCCACCACGCTGACCTGCCCGACGTCGGGGCGGACCGAGAGGTGGGCCGCCAGCTCCAGACCCGACGCTCCGCCGCCCACGACCGTGACCGCGGGACCCGGCTGCCCGAAGGCACGCACGCGTGTGTCGAGATCGGCGAGCCCACTGAGCGGTTTCACCCTCAGCACGCTCGGATGGACCTCGATACAGGCCGGCTCGACGACGCTGCCGATGTTGAGCGAGAGCACGTCGTAGGACAGCCGAGCCCCCTCCGAGGTCGTCGCGATCCGCGCCTCCAGATCGAGGTCTTCCAGGGTGCCCTCGTGGAACTCCACACCGTGGGCTTCGGCCAGGGTGCCCACCGAGATCCGCCCCGCGTCCCGGGGCAGGACACCGGCCGCCGTCGCGGACGCGACGCCGCTGTAGTCGAAGAATCGCGGGGCGAGGAGCCGCAACCGGTAGCCGGTGGCCGCCAGCTCCTCAGCGTGCTTCACGACGTACAGGTGCGCGTGACCGGCCCCCACCAGGAGGAGATCGCTCACCGGGCTACGCCCTGCTCCCGATCCACTCCCGGACCAGGTCGCGCAGCGCGTCGGCCTTGGCGGCGAGGTCCTCAGCGTCGGTGAACCGCGCCACGCGTGACGTCTCGCCTTCCCCTTCGAGCAGGCCGGTGGGGTCAGGCAGCGACGCCCCCGTGTGGAACATCAGCGCAACGTGCTTCGTCGATCGCGGATAGAAGGAGGCGAGGTTGCCACCGAACATGAAGGTCGGGGCCTGCCACTTGATGGCCTCGGACATGCGGTCGTCCACGTCGAGGATGACTGCGCGGACGGCCCTGACCAGCTCCTTCTGCGGGTTGTCGTAGGTCGCGAACCACGCCTCGACCTCGGGCGAACGATTGTCCATGCGGACAGTGTGGGCCCCGCGCCTACTCGCCGCGCGTGCGGGCGCGGACCCGGTTGTTGCGCGGATGGTGCTCGAGCTCGACCAGTCCGAGGTGCTCCAGCAGCGGCGGGAGGTACATCCCGAACCGACCCCGGTAGCCCTTGCGCAAGCCGTACCACCCGCCCACCGGGTTGGTGTCACTGCGACCCCAGCTCTCGACGGTTCCGTCCTTCGCCGCCTTCTGCTCGTCGGCCGCTCCGAGCTCCACCCAGTCGCCACGCTCGACCAGCATCGCGTGCAGGTCCTCGATCGCGCGCAGGTGGTAGGTCAACCTCGTCTTGCCGACCAAGCACACCAGGACCGGCGGATCGGCGTCCGGGTCTCGGTACATCTGGTACTCCGAGGTGCCGGGCGGGGTCTTCAGCACCCACGGGTCCTCGGTGGTTCCCTGACCATCGGCCATCGTCGTTCATCCCTCCTGTTCGGCTGCGGTCTTGAAGTGCGGCAGCAGCCCGGCCCAGCCGCCGCGGTTGGCGTCGCGCCACGACGGCCCTTCTTCACCGAGACGCTGCCAGCCGCTGTGCTCGATGCGCACCCTGCTGCCCCGGTGGGTGTCCTCGAAGTGCACGAGCACCTCGGTGGCGGCCTCGCGGGCGCGGCGGATGTGCCACAGGTAGCCGAGCCGGTACGGCGGGTCCCAGTCGGTCACTTCGCCCCACTCGACCTCTCGTCCGTCGCTGGTGCGCTCGAAGATGCGCCCGCCCGGGCCCGGCTCGAGGTGGACGGTGGCATCAGGGTCGCCCGACGTGGTGTGCCCACGTGGCCACCACAGACCGAAGTGCTCGGTCCAGGTCGCGAACGCGTGCGCGGCCGAGCAGCTCAGCTCCAGGTCGAGCAGCAGCGCGTCGGCCCCAGAGGGCCCGCTCATGCCCGGTCCCGGGGCGAGGTGTTCTCCGCGACCAGGCGCAGCCGTCCGGCGGCCTCTCCCCAGACCTGCTCGAGGTAGGCCCGGATCGCGTCCAGCCCGTCCTCGCGCACGTGGTAGATCCGCCGGGTGCCCTCGGGCACCTCCTCGACGAAGCCTGCCTCCTTGAGCAGCCGCAGGTGCCTGGAGACCGCCGGACGGCTCACGGGCAGCTGCCCGGCGAGCACAGCGACCGACTGTGGCTCGCTGCCGAGCAGCTGCAGGATGCGTCTTCGCGTGGGGTCGCCCAGCGCGTCGAACGGATCGGTCGCGGGCAGAGTCACGTCTCAGCCCCGCTCGCAGTGGGACTTGATCCCGTCGCCGAACTTCTCCAACGGCGGCCGCAGGTCGGGCATCGAAGACCACGAGCGATCTGCGGGGGCAGAGATCGTGCGATGCACTCGGAGCTCCATGGCGCCCACCCCTCTCGGTAACGTGGGCCTTACCGTAACATCTTGGTTACGGATGGTCCCTCGGCGACTCCAGGATCGCCTTGAGCCGCTCGAGGTCCTTGGCCGTGGCCCGGCGCATCGCGCGCTCCATCACGGGTGCGGCGAACCGCGAGAACCCCGCTGGGGTGCCCCGGTTGCGCAGTGTCATGTGGGTCGCGTGCTCTCCTGCCGGCTCCCAGGTGTAGGTGGTCTCCATCGGGAACGGGCCGTCGGCCGTGCGCATCACCAGACGGCGCTCGGGCTCGAGCTCCACCACCTCGTAGGTGTAGGCCAGACGCCTGCCGAGGAAGTGTGCGACGAAGTCCATCCTGGAGCCGACAACCACCGGCGGCGGCGTCTGCCACGCCACCTCCTTGATGTTGGCGTACCACGCCGTCGCGTTGGTGGGGTCTCCCGCGAAAGCGGCGACCACCGCGACAGGTTGCTGGATGCGGGCTTCGACCAGGACGTCGACACTCATGGTGGGCATTCTCCTGCGCCGCGCTGGATGGGGTCCCCGGCGCTCAGGTGCTCAGGGCCTCAGGGACTCAGGGCCTGGGATCCGGGGCTGGTGGCTGCTCCTACGTCGGTGACTGTCAGCCGAGGGCCGGGCCCGGGGCCCCGCCCTCGGCGTAGGACTTGATGGTCTGCTGGATCAGAGCCCAGGTCTGGCTGGTGAAGGCCAGGTCGGACTCGGGGTAGCCGTCCTCGAAGCCGCGATGGCGAAAGAGCAGGTTCGTGCCCTTCTCGGCACGGAGCGCGCGGCCCAGCTCCCACTCGAAGACCGAGCCGTTCCAGAACGGGAAACCGGAGTCGATGGTGTAGCGCACGCGCTGGCCGTCGACGACCTCCACGGTGCACTCCAGGTCGACCGGGGCCATCGCGAACCCGAACCTCGCCCTGCCCTCGGCGACATCGCAGTCGGACGTCCAGACCGAGCGCATGCCCTCGGTCGTGCTCAGGATCTCGACGAGCTTGTCAGCCTCGGCGTCGACGTCCAGCGCCAGGATCGTGGTGTCCACAAGACACTCCCCTTCTCGTACGACCCGCCGCAGCAGATCGTTATTTAAGCGATCACTTAAATATAGGCTCAGGGGCGACAGCACCGCAACCCACCGCCAAAGGCAGCCATGGACCCGCTCAAGGTCATCGCCGTGGAACGGCGCCGCCAGATCCTCGAGATGATCTGGCGCGACGAGCTGAGCGCGGGCGACATCGCGGCCCGCTTCGACGTGTCGTGGCCGGCGATCTCCCAGCACCTCGGCGTACTCAAGGCGGCCGGGTTCGTCACCCAGCGCCGCGAGGGACGATCGCGTCTCTATCGTGCGAATCCCGAGGCGATGGGTCACCTGCGGGCAGTGATCGAATCCATGTGGCAGAGCCGGCTCGACGACCTGAAGGCCGTTGTCGAGGCGGAGCCAGGCAACCAGGAGGACCAGTGAACACAGCCCCGCTCGAGGTGACCACACACATCGCAGCGCCCCCGGAGGTCGTGTGGTCCTACCTCACCGACCCCGCCCGCTATGCGATGTGGATGGGCACCGAGGTCACCCTCTCCCCCATCCCGGGCGGCGTCTACCTGGTGCACATGAGGGAGGGGATCGAGGCGCAGGGCGAGTTCGTCGAGCTCGACCCGCCACGTCGCCTGGTCTTCACCTGGGGATGGCGGGACCATCCCGTCGTCCCACCCGGGTCGACCACCGTCGAGGTCACCCTCGAGGCCACCGACGACGGCACCCTCGTCCGGCTCATCCACCGCGGGCTCCCCGACGCCGAGTCCGTGGCCCATCACCGGCAGGGCTGGGAGAACTACCTCCCCCGGCTCGCTGTCGTGGTGGCAGGCGGCGACCCCGGCCTCGACCCCCAGGCGGACATGACGCTCTGATCGCGTGCTGACGCCGGGGGCGCCGAACCACCCGAGCCGCACGCCGCGGTGCGGACGAGCTCGTTGGCATCTCTCAACGGCGGCTCGAGCGCATCGGCAGGCGGAGGTTCTGCTCCACGGCAGGTGGCGTCTCGTGCGCCGATGTGTCGGCACCTGGCTCGCGCCTTCGTCGCGCGGGCGGGCAGTGCGCACACGCGCTAGCGTGCCAAACGGCTCCGCGCTTCTTGATCCCCCGAACGCGGGGCTGTTCGCCCCCGCTTCCCCGGACCCCTGGGCGAGGCGGGGGCGTTCTCGGGCGGCTTGGGAATGGCCCATTTGGGGGGTCTTCTCCGGGGGATCGGGTGCGACGATTTCACTGCCTGACGTCGGGGGGACTCCGGGGGGATTGCCCTCAACCTCGTCAAGCAGGACGCCCTCCGCACCCACGGTGCGGAGGGTGTTCGCCGGACCGGCTCCGGGCGCGAGTCTCACGACCCGGGGTGGGAGCCCGTCGACCGCATGACCGGGCGTCGTGATCGCGTGCCAGGCCTTGCTTCCCACGCCCGGACGCCATCGTGGTGGGCGCCAGAGCTACCTACGCCGGCGGCGAGTTCTGTCGTCGCGGCCAAGCGACCGCGGGGTCGGCTCCGAACCACTCCCATCAACAACCTCCGGGAGTGGATGTCATGGACACGGAAGAGTCAGGCCCCGCCAAGTACCAGCCGAAGCACCTGATCACTCCCGACCGGCTCGCCCGCACGGCCGGACTCCCCCGCGACCCCGACCTCAGACGCGCTCGCGGTCAGGGGAACGGGCTGCGGGTCCACGGCATCTACTTCGCCGTGGTCTCGGTGGCCGTGCTCGTGGTGTTCATCGTCGCCATCGCGATGGCCAGCGGCCGCATGTAGCTCCTTGGTCCACCGGCTCCAAGTCCTGCCACCGGGGACGTTCCACGTCGGCAGGTGCGTGCGCAACAACGGCAGCAGCACCATCAACAACATCAACCACGTCAGCGGCTGGGTGATGGTCACGTCGTGACAGACCTCCTCAGCCTGGCTCGGCCTGCATCCACGCTCAGTCCAGCAGCGCGGTGAAGAGGTCGACGTACTGCGCCAGGTGCCGGTCGCCGAGGTAGTGGTCCCGCACCCTCTCGCGAGCCGCGGCACCGAGCCGGCCCCGGAGGCCGGGGTCACGCATGAGGGTGTCCACCGCCGCTCCGAAGCTCTCGAGGTCCCGGGAGTCGTCGAGGAGCACACCGCTCTCGCAGTCGACGATCTGGTCCGGGATGCCGCCGACCCGAGACGCCAGCACCGCACGGCCCTTCCACATCGACTCCGCCACGGTGATCCCGAACCCCTCGGCGATGCTCTTGTGCACGACCAGGTCGGCGTGCCGCTGCAGGGCGTTGACGACGTGCGCGTGCTCGTCAGCGTCGTCGGTCGGGAGCCAGCAGATGTGGATGCGACGCAGGGCGTAGGCCGGCAGCTGCTGCCAGGCGCCCACGCACTCCTGGGCGACGTGGGTGCTCTCCGGGTCGTCGGACACGACCTCCGGCCGCGGACCCGCCAGCACGAGGTGAACGTCGCTGGGCATCGACGCTCAGCGCCGAGGCGAACCCGGCGAGCACGCCGGCGGCGTCCTTGAGGCGGTCCCAGCGGCCCACTTGCAGCACGTAGCGCTCGCCCGCCGGCAGCAGCTCGTCGCTCATCGTGACGCCGGAGTGGCGACGCACGCGCCCCGGCGAGCCGTCACGCCGGGTGAAGTCGAGGAAGCGGTCGCCGACGTTGCCGGCGACGATGCCCGCCGCGCGCAGGGTCGCCACCTCCTGCGCGGCGGTGAGCTCGCGGTTCTTGGGGCCCAGCGGGTCGAGTGACGGCGCGATGGCGAACATGCGGTAGGGGTTGAGCCAGCGCGGGCCACACCCGGGCCGCGGGAAGACCACCGCGTCCGCAGCCTCGACGTAGGGCCGCAGGAAGGTCCAGGCCGTCTCGGTGACCCGGTTGGCCATGTCCGTGGCGGTGCTGCACAGCCAGATGACGTGGGCGCCCAGGTCTCGGAAGCCCGGCACCAGTCCGGCGGTCGACGGGTCGTGCAGGAGGACGAGGTCCCCGGGTCGTACCTGTCCGGCCATGCGGGCCAGGTTGGTCTCGAGGACGGTCTCGTAGAGGTGCTGCTCCGGGTCGCCCAGACGGCCCGCGTCGCCCACGGAGCCGTGGAGGAAGTTGTGCATGCGCTTGGTGACCCGGAAGAACGCCGGACCGCCGTCGAGCACCACCGTGCGCAGGTCGACCCCCGCACCCGGACCGTGGGCGAGCAGCGCGAACAGCGTCTCCACGTCGCCGTCCCCGGATGCGGTCGCCCTGACGTTCCACACCGTCCGGTCGCCGAGCACCGCTCGGGCCTTCTCGGCGCACTCCCGCAGGCGCTCGGCGCGGTCGGGCTCGAGCAGGAGCGCAAGCCGCTCCAGCGGCGACGACTCGTCCGCCGCCTGCCGAACCGTCACCTCGGTCATGCCGCTGCCCTACTCCTGGCCCGAAATTCCCCAGCCGCTCAGCGGGTGTGCGGCCAGCCCCTGGGTCGCGCAGCAGGGGACGAGGTCCGGCCGCCGGCAGACTTGCGCTCAACGTAGTGGCCGCCACGCCCGTCCGCAGGGCTTCCGGCAACATCACGCCAGCCGAACGGGAGCGCTCGCATCGCCGGCGATTCTCGGCGCTGGTCCCGCCCCGCACGATGCGGCGCTACTCTGGACAGGACTTGGTCGTCCTAGCCCTTGACGGCGTCATCGCGTACGTCACTGGAGGGCCCGTGACCGAGCTGTCGAACGTCGAGGTGCCGCTGGGTTCGGCCGCGAGAGCGACGAGCTCCTACACGGAGCTGGCGAAGCTGGTGCGCGAGAGCGGTCTGCTGGATCGTCGCTACGCCTACTACTGGAGCCACTTCGGTGCGGGTGCGCTGGCGCTGGCCGGTCTCGTCGTCGCCGCGGTGCTGCTGGGCAACTCGTGGTTCCAGCTGGTGATCGCCGGGCTGGTCGGGTGCGTGCTGACCCAGTTCGGCTTCCTGGGCCATGACGCGGCGCACCGGCAGATCTTCCGGAGCCCGGCGTGGAACGACTGGACCGCCCGGCTCGTCTCCGGTGCCGTGCTCGGCCTCAGCTACGGCTGGTGGCGGGGGAAGCACAACAGCCACCACGCGGCGCCCAACCAGGTGGGCCGGGACCCCGACATCGACTCCGGCCTGTTGGCCTTCACCTCCGACCTCGCCGAACGGCGTACGGGCCTGGCCGACTGGTTCACCCGGCGGCAGGGGTGGCTGCTCTTCCCCCTGCTGACCCTCGAAGGGCTGAGCCTGCACGTCGGCGCGCTGCGGCACATGGTGTCGTCGCGCGACCCGCACCGGACGCTGGAGCTGACGCTCGTGGTGCTCCGCCTCGGCGGCCTGGTGGCGCTGCTGCTGCTCCTGCTCCCGCTGGGCAAGGCGGCGGCGTTCGCGGGAGTGCAGGTGGGGGTCTTCGGGTTCCTCCTCGGAGGGTCGTTCATCCCCAACCACACCGGTATGCCGATCGTGCCCCGCGGCGCCCGCATCGACTTCCTGCACCGGCAGGTCCTCATGTCGCGCAACATCCGAGGCAACGCCGTCGTCGACCTCGCCATGGGCGGCCTCAACTACCAGATCGAGCACCACCTGTTCCCGAGCATGCCCCGGCCGCACCTCAAGCTGCTCCGCCCCGTGGTGCGTGACTACTGCGCCGTCCGGGACGTGGCCTACACCGAGCTCGGCTTCTTCGCGTCGTACGTCGCCGTCGTCGACCATCTCAACCACGTGGGGATCGGAGCCCGCGACCGGTTCGACTGTCCCCTCGCCGCGCAGCTGCGCGACTGAGGCCTGCCCCGATGACCATCCACCTGCCTCGCCCCCAGCGACTGGCGCACCGGCGGCTGTGGGCGCTGCACGTCCTGCGCCTCCACGTCGAGGCCGAGGGGCACTGCGAGTTCTGCGCCTCGACCTACGGGACCGAACGCCCGTGGCCGTGCGCCCCCGCCCGCGTCGCCCTGCTCTACGTCGGGCCGCCGAAGCACTGAGCCCGCAGCCCCCGATCTCCGGTGGCTGAGCGCCGGACACCGGCGCTAAATGAGGCGACGCTGTCGGCGCGCGGTGGAAGGATCGACGGCGATGTTCGCCACGATCACCCGCCGGATGCGGCCGCCCTCCCCCCTCGCCGGCCGGCTGGCCACGCAGTCACTGCTGTTCGCGCTGGGCGAGGGCACCTTCATGACCGGGTCGGCGGTGTTCTTCACCCAGCTCGTGGGGCTGAGCGCGGCCCAGGTGGGGCTCGGGCTCACGATCGCGGGGGTCGCGAGCTTCCTGGCCGCGTGGCCCGCGGGCAGGCTGGTCGACCGGTTCGGTCCCAAGCGCTGCTGGGCGGTGAGTGCGGTCGGGCAGGCCGGTCTGTTCACGGTCTGGCCCTTCATCGACGGGTTCGGCGGCTACGTCGCCATGGCGGTCGCCATGGAGGTGGTGGGGTCGCTCGGGGGCGCGGCGCACAGCGCCTACACGATCGACGTGCTCCCTCCCGACGAGCGGGTCCACTCGCGGGCCTACATGTACAGCGCGCTCAACGTCGGGTTCACCCTGGGCTCGCTCCTCGGCGGCATCGCGCTGGCCTTCGACTCCAACCAGCTGCTGCACGGCCTGCCGTGGTTCACCTCGGTCGCGTTCCTGGTCAACGGCGTGGCCATCCTGCGGCTGCCCAACGCGTCGCACGACGACCGCACCGCCGAGGAGCGCAAGGTCAAGCTCCCCGGGCCGGGCCCGATGCGCAACGTGGGCTGGATGGTCAGCACCTTCTTCGTCGGAGTGCTGTGGACCAACCAGGTCCTGCTCAACATCGTGATCCCGCTGTGGCTGGTGCAGGAGACCGACGCGCCGCGGGTGCTGCTCGCCTTCCTCTTCGGCACCAACACCGTGATGTGCATCTTCCTGCCCATGGCCGCCGCCCGCGGTGTGAAGGACGTCAGCACGGCGCTCCGGGCGCTGCGGGTGTCGGCGATGTTCTTCGTGGGGTCGTGCCTGATCACGCTCTACACCCACGACACCGTCGGCTGGGTCACCATCGCGCTGGTGTGGCTGGGCCACGTGACCGTCACCGGCGCCGAGCTCTACCTCTCGGCGGCCAGCTGGTCCTTCGAGGCCGAGCTGATGGACCCGCGCCGGCGCGGAGAATACTCCGGCGCCGCCGGGCTGAGCGGCACGCTCGGCAAGGTCTGGGCGCCGGCCGTCTACACGTTCCTGGCGATGACCTGGGGCACGGTGGGCTGGCTGATCATCGCGGCGATCATCGTGGTCGCGACCCTGGGACTGCACCGGTCCGCACGCTGGGCGCAGGCGTTCCTGCACGAGCACGTGCCGCCGGAGGAGCTGGCCGCGGCGGCGGCCGACCCCGGCACCACGGTGCCGCCGCCCACCGTGCTCCAGGAGCCGCCGCTGGCCCCGGCCACGGGCGGCCCCGGCCTCACGACCGACGCCCCGTGACCCGCCCGTAACGATGTCGTCCCTCAGCGAGACCATGTGTCGCAGGATGGACGAGTCGACCAGGAGGTGGCCATGCCCGTGACGCGAGGCTTCGTGGGCCGCAAGCGCAACCGCGAGGGCCGGCTGCCGCCGGGACAGTACGACACCGGGTCGAGCTGGCCGGTGCTGACTGCGGAGGCGACGCCGCACATCGACACCGAGCGCTGGTCACTGAGCGTCGACGGGCTGGTCGAGCGGCCGACGACCTGGTCGTGGGACGAGATCCACGCGCTGCCCGAGGCGGCGTACTTCGGCGACATCCACTGCGTGACGACGTGGTCGAAGTTCGACGTCGCCTTTCGCGGCGTCAGCGTCGACGACCTGCTCGCGGCGGCCGGGCCCCTGCCCGAGGCGGCCTACGTGCTGGCCCATTCGAGCACCGGCTACACCACCAACCTCCCCCTCTCCGACGTCGTCGACGGCAGGGCCTGGGTGGTCTGGGACTACGGCGGGAAGCCGCTGCCGCGCGAGCACGGCGGGCCGGCTCGGCTGCTGGTGCCGCACCTCTACTTCTGGAAGTCCGCGAAGTGGGTCTCGCGGCTCGAGCTGATGGCCTCGGACCGGCCGGGCTTCTGGGAGCAGAACGGCTACCACGACCGCGGCGACCCGTGGCTCGAGCAGCGCTACCAGGGTGACTGAGACGGTGACTGAGAGGGCGACCGACATGAGCGCGATCGACGACGTCCAGGCCGTCGAGACGGCGTGGACGACCGGGCGGGTCATCGAGAAGTCGCTGCCCACGCCCGACACGGTGCGGCTGCGCATGCACGTCGAGCACCGGCTGCGGCACCGGCCCGGTCAGCACTACCTCATCCGGCTGCGGGCACCCGACGACTACACCGCCCAGCGCTCCTACTCGGTCGCCTCGGACGACGACGACCCGCTGGTGGAGCTCCTCGTCGAGCGGCTGCCGGACGGCGAGGTCTCGGAGTTCCTGGCCGACGTCGCCGAGGTCGGTGACGAGCTCGAGATGCGCGGCCCGATCGGACGCTGGTTCACCTGGGACGTGCAGACGCCCGCTCTCTGCCTGGTCGGCGGCACGGGCGTGGTGCCGGCCGTGTCGATGGTCCGCACCGCCCGCCGGCTCGGCCGCAGCGACCTGCTCACTGTGGTCGCGGTCGGACGCGACCCCGAGATGCTGCCGTACGCCGACGAGCTCGGCCGCTCCGGCGCCCGGCTCGCCTACACCCGGCACGGCACCCCCGACCGGCCCGCCGGCGCACCGACGGCCGCCGAGCTCACGCCGTTGCTCGACGGTGTCGACCTCGCCTATGTCTGCGGCTCGGCCCGCTTCGCGGCCTACGCCGAGACGCTGCTGATCGACTGCGGCGCAGACCCGCAGTCGATCCGGGTGGAGCGGTTCGGGCCGACCGGGTGACCCAGGGCGTGTCACCCCACTCATGGCGGCGCCGGCAGCGGGGAGACACGCCCTATCCGCGCAGGAAGGCGGGGTGCATCGTGGTCGCGGGTCCGCGCCGGTAGCGCGCGGCCGGGCGGCCGGGACCGGACCGCTCGGGCGGCCCGTCGACCGGCTCGACGAAGCCGGGGACGGCGAGCACCTTGCGGCGGAAGTTGGCCAGGTCCGGCGCGGAGCCCCAGACCAGCTCGTAGACGTGGCGCAGCTCGGGGAGGGTGAACGGCTCCTCCACGAACGCGGTCGCGAGCGTTGAGTACTCCAGCTTGGCCCGGACCCGCTCGAGCCCGTCCTCGACGATCTCCCCGTGGTCGAAGGCCAGCGCAGGCAGCGCGTCGAGGGGGAAGAAGCGCGCCACGGTGGCGTCGCTGCCGGCCGCGGGAGGCGCCAGCGTGTGGGAGGGAGTCAGGGCGACGTAGGTCACCGAGACCACGCGCCCACGCGGGTCGCGCCGCGGGTCGCCGTAGGTCCGCAGCTGCTCCAGGTGCGAGATCTCCAGGGTGATGCCGGCCTCCTCGGCCAGCTCGCGGTGGGCCGCGTCCTCGAGCCCCTCCTTCGGGAGGACCAGGCCACCGGGCAGCGCCCAGCGGCCGCGGTGCGGCGCGACGGCGCGACGGATCAGCAGCACCTGGAGCGAGTCGCCGCGGAGGATCGTGAAGAGCACGACGTCGACGGCGACGGCGACCTCACTCACGGTGACACCGTGCCACTCGCGGGCGTCGACGGCGAGGCGAACCGCCAGTGCGAGCCGATCAGTTCGTCGATCGCGGCCAGCCCGGTCGCCACCCGCTCATCGACACTCCCCCGCAGCACGACCGTGGGTCGGCCGGAGGCGGCGAGTGCTTCCTCGAACCGGCCGGTCATCCACTCCCGGATCGACTCGCCGTCGCGGATCCCGTCCGGCTCGAACGGCACCCCGTCGTGGTGGGTGAGCAGGTAGAGCGGGTGCCGAGGCGAGATGGCATCGACACCGGACGACGCGACCCCGAGGTATCGCTCGCACCAGACCCCGGTCGCGAAGGCGTCGGTGTCGCAGATGAGCACGGGCCCACCACGGCGGGCCGCGCGGTCCTCGAGCTCGTTCTGGCGCCGGGCGATCTCGACGAACTCGGGCTCCTGCCAGACCAACTCGTCCAGGGCCGGAGGCGGGCCACCGACGAGCAGGGCCTGTGCCCTGGCCACGGCCAGCTTGTCGACGGTGAAGTCGCGGCCGTGCTCGGGCACCCACTGGGTCAGACCGTGGCTGCCGCCCCTCGCGCGGAGCGCGTCGCTGATGGCCTTCGCGACCGTGGTGGTGCCCGTCGACTCGGCCCCGATCACGACGACCCTGGCGGCCAGGCCGGCGCGGACCGGCTCGTCGAGGTGCTCCCACATGCCCACCGGGTCGCGGCGTACGGCGGTGCCGCTGACCGGGCAGAGCAGCCGTGCCGGGTCGACGTCGACGCAGCGCGCGTCGAGGCGACGAGCGAGCTCGGGACCGTAGGGCTCCGAGCAGAACACCGCCGACACCGGCACGGGAGTCACCTCGGCGAGGGCCGCACGGATCAGGCCGACGTGCACGTCCCACGCGGCGGGGTCGTTGAAGTCGTTCGGGTGCTCGTCCATCGCCCCGTGGACGACGACCCGGGCGTGCGGGGGGTGGCTGTCCCGGAGCCACGCGACACGCTGCGCGAGCGGGATCGACTCCGAGGGATGCGCCAGGACGAGCACGGTGACCCGGTCGCAGGTGGCGGCCGCCGTCTGCACGAGGAGGCGATGCCCCGCGTGCGGCGGGTAGAACTTGCCCATCACCAGCCCGTGGGACGTGCTCACACCGGCACCTCGACCTTGGCGGCAGGCTGGACCACGAGCGCGCGCTGCCAGTTCCGGAGCCCCACGACGCAGATCAGCAGGTAGACGAAGTAGAGCGCGGAGATGAGCGGCAGGCCGCGGTTGAGGAAGAGCGGGACCGACACGACGTCGACCGCGATCCAGATCCACCAGCACTCGACGAGCTTGCGCGCCTGCCCGTACGTCGCCACGAGGCTCAGCGCAAGCGCCAGGCTGTCCCACGTCGGGACCGGCGAGTCGGTGAAGTGCCGGAGCCACGCGAAGCAGACGCCCCAGAGCGCCAGCCCCACGGCCGCGAAGACCACCCACTCGGTCGCGGTGGTCCGGCGAACCGGCTCCTGGTCGCCCTCCCTGCCGCCACCATGGCCGCGCAACCACACGACCCAGCCGTAGACGCCGAGCACGAAGAAGACCACCTGCAGCACCCCGTCGGCGTACAGCTTGGCGTCGAGGAAGAGCGCGAACAGGAAGACGTTGTTGGCCAGCCCCATCGGGAAGGTCCAGATCACCTCGCGCGCGATCCACCAGACGCAGATGACGCCGGTGACCGCGCCGATGATCTCGGACCAGGAGAAGGCCTCGCCCCAGAGGCTGAAGGCGGTGTGGAAGAAGAAGTCCATCGATCATCCCTTTGTAGTCGTTGCGACCACAATACATATTGGTCAGATCGACCACAAACCGATGTCCTCTAGGGTCCGACTGTGAGTGACTACGACGTTGCGAAGGTCCGTGCCCACTTCCCCGCGCTGGAGAGCGGCCTGGCGTTCTTCGACGGGCCGGGCGGGTCGCAGACGCCCGACGTGGTGGCCGAGGCGGTCCGGAGCACGCTGGTCTCACCGCTGAGCAACCGCGGCGACCTGACCGTTGCCCAGGACAACGCCGAGCGGGCCGTGACCGGTGCACGCGAGGCCCTCGGCGACCTGCTCGGGGCGGCGCCCGGTGGCGTGGTCTTCGGGCGCAGCTTCACCCAGCTGACGTTCGACCTGAGCCGGACGATGGCCAAGGAGTGGGGTCCTGACGACGAGGTCGTCGTGAGCCGGCTCGACCACGACGGCAACGTACGACCCTGGGTGATCGCCGCCGCCGCGGCTGGGGCGACCGTGCGGTGGGTCGACTTCGACCCGGACACGGGCGAGCTGTCGATGGAGTCGCTGGAGGACGCGCTGACCAGCCAGACCCGGCTGGTCGCGGTCACCGGCGCGTCCAACCTGATCGGCACCCGGCCCGACCTGCCGGCGGTCGCAGAGCGGGCGCACGCGGTCGGTGCGTGGCTGTACGTCGACGCGGTGCACCTCGCCCCCCACGCGAGCGTGTCGCTGGCGCAGTCCGGCGCGGACTTCATCGGCTGCTCGACCTACAAGTTCCTGGGCCCGCACGCCGGCGTCGTCGCCGGACGGGTCGAGCACCTGGAGCGGTTGCAGCCCGACAAGCTCGCGCCGGCGACCGACCAGGTGCCGGAGCGGTTCGAGCTCGGCACGCTCCCCTACGAGCTGATGGCGGGCGCCACGGCGACGGTCGAGTTCCTGGCGAGCCTGGCGCCCGGCGTCGCCACCGGGCGGCGCGCCCGGCTCGAGGCATCGATGGCCGCGGTCGAGGCGCACGAGGACCGGCTCCGCGCACGCGTCGAGGAGGGGCTGCGGGCCCTGGACGGCGTGACGCTGCACTCCCGCGCGGCGACGCGTACGCCGACGGTCCTGGCGACCTTCGCCGACCACGATGCCGGCGACGTCGCCCGGCACCTCGCTGGCCAGGGCATCAACGCGCCGGCCGGCAGCTTCTACGCCTACGAGCCCGCGAAGCGGCTGGAGCTCGGCGCGGACGGCGGCCTGCGGATCGGCCTGGCGCCCTACTCCGACGACAGCGACGTCGACCGGCTGCTGGAGGCGCTCGCGGCGTACCTCTGACCCGGCAGCGTCCCGTCCGTCGCCGTGGCGGCCGCGTGGGGGTCAGGCGTTGCAGTCGGCGGCGGCGCGGTCGAGCTTCTCGACCAGGTCGTTGTAGTCCGGGTCGTCGACGTCGGTGTCCGCCAGCTGCTGGGTGAGGTCGTCGTAGTCGTCGCACGTCGGGTCGCTGCTGCAGCCCACGACCAGCGGCGACGCGGCCAGGAGCAGGACGGCGACGACGGCGAGCCTCATGACCCGAGGGTAAGGCCCACTCCTGACCGAGAACGGCCCCTTCCCGGTGGAGGTCGGGCAGGGGCCGAACAGGCCGACGCGCCATCGCACGGGGGCGATGACGCGCCGAGCAGATTCCGTGTCGCCACACGACGGGCGTGAGCAAGCTCCCGACCGTCGCGCTCCCTCCCCAGGGGGCTCCACGTCCTCTGACTCAAATGTAAGCGTTTGCAATCCCCGGACAAGGGCCACGGCCCAGAACCACCCGGACGGGCCACGCCGAGATGGCCCGGACCGGCCTCGGTGGCTGGTCCCGGCCACCCGGGTGGGCCCCGCCATCGAGCCTCGTCAATAGGGTCGGGACCATGACGACCGGAGTGGTGTTCCGACCGCAGTCCCCGCCCGAGCGGCTGCGGGCCGCCGTCGAGTCCGCGGAGGCCGCGGGGGTCGACGAGCTCTGGCTGTGGGAGGACTGCTTCCTCGAGGGTGGGCTCACCGCGGCGGCCGCTGCGCTCGCCTGGTCCGAGCGGATCACCGTCGGGATCGGGCTGCTGCCGGTGCCGTTCCGCAACCCGGCGCTGGCAGCCATGGAGCTGGCCACGCTGGCGCGGCTGTTCCCGGGCCGGCTCACCGTCGCGCTCGGACACGGCGTCCAGGACTGGATGCACCAGGTCGGCGCCGCGGTCGACTCCCCCATGACGCTGCTGCGCGAGCACACGACCGCGGTGCGCGCGCTGCTGGCCGGGGAGACCGTCGACGTGCGCGGTCGCTACGTCTCACTGGACAAGGTCGCGCTCGACTGGCCGCCGGCCCAGCCCCCGACCCTGCTCCTCGGCGGCCGCGGCCCCAAGACGATCGCCCTGGCGGGCGAGGTGTCCGACGGCGTGCTGCTCGACTCGGTGAGCGACCCCGACGTCGTACGCCGCGCACGGGAGCTCGTCGGCGGCAAGCTGGTCGTGGCCTACACGGAGATCGCCCCCTCGCTCGCTGCGGGAGCCATCCACGACTGGGTCGCCGAGCTCGTCGCCGCCGGGGCCGACTCGGTGATCCTGCAGGGCACCGACAAGCACCCCGACCACGCACCACTGATCGCGGAGCTGTCCGACTGACAGGATCGGTCTCATGCGCATGGTCGACCTGAGCCACACATTGTCCGACGGACTGATCACCTACCCCGGCCTGCCCGCGCCGGTGATCACCGACCACCTGACCTTCGACGCCTCGCACCAGGTCTACGACGAGGGCACGGAGTTCACGATCGGCCGGATCGAGATGGTCGCCAACACCGGCACCTACCTCGACACCCCCGGCCACCGGCACCGCGGCGGCCACGACCTCAGCGGGCTGCCGCTGGAGAAGTGCGCGCTCCTGCCCGCGCTCGTGGTCGAGGGCGAGTCGATGGGAGCCACCGGGCTGGCGGCGTTCGAGGGGCTCGACGTCGCCGGCCACGCCGTCCTGGTGCACACAGGCTGGGACCTGCACTTCGGCACCGAGGCCTACGGCGCACCCGAGCACCCCTACCTCGCCACCGAGGCCGCCGAGTGGCTCGCCGACCAGGGGGCCGTGCTGGTGGGGATCGACTCGGTCAACATCGACGACACCCGGGGCGGTCAGCGCGCGGTGCACACCCTCCTGCTCGAGCGCGAGGTCCCGGTCGTCGAGCACCTCACCGGCCTCTCCGCCCTGCCTCCCAGCGGGTCGACGTTCACCGCCGTGCCACCCAAGGTCGCGGGGCTGTGCACGTTTCCGGTGCGGGCCTTCGCGACACTTCCCGACTAAGTGGTGACCACCGGAAGCTCGTCGGGGGTGGCCCGTGCTCCCGGTGCGTGCATCGCAAGGCGCCGGAGCGACGCCCTCCCTGTTCGTCCAGCAAGCTTCGGCAACGCCGCGAGGTGCGTGCCGGGGGTGCGGGACACCCGAAGAACTTCTGGTGGTGACCACTAGTGTCCCGGGCGGGACACTAGCGATCCCGCAGCCGCGAGTTCTGGGCCCGGAGGCGGGAGACCATGCGCTCGAGCTCGAGCACCCGGGCGATGCCGGCGAGGTTGAGCCCCTCGGCGAGCAGCTCGCCGATCCGGACCAGGCGCGCGACATCTGCCTCGCTGTAGAGACGGGTGCCGCCGGGAGTCCGGTCGGGGTCGACCAGGCCTCGGCGCTCGTAGACGCGCAGGTTCTGGATCTCCATCGAGGCCATGCGGGCGGCCACCGAGATGGCGAAGACGCCGTCGCTGCGGGTGGCCATGGTCCCTCCGAAAAAATCTTCGCGATGAGGTTGCGATCTTCTCACGTCTGGACTAAAAAATATCTGTATCACCCGATACAGATCGTGAGCCGAGTCGGCTCACCCATCCCACAACCGGCCCTGCCGAGAACCAGGAGGACACCATGTTGCTGCGCACCACAGACCCGTTCCGCGACTTCGACCGACTCACCCAGCAGCTGCTCGGCACCACGAGCCGTCCTGCGGTGATGCCGATGGACGCGTGGCGCGAGGGCGACCGCTTCGTGATCGAGTTCGACCTGCCCGGCGTGGCGAGGGAGACCATCGACCTCGACGTCGAGCGCAACGTCCTGACCGTGCGCGCCGAGCGCCTGGCCCGCAACGGCGACTGGGAGATGCTTGCCACCGAGCGTCCTCGCGGCGCCTTCAGCCGCCAGCTCGTGCTGGGCGACAACCTCGACCTCGACCGCATCGAGGCTGACTACGACGCGGGTGTGCTCAGGCTCGTCGTGCCGGTCGCCGAGAAGGCCAAGCCGCGCAAGATCCAGATCGGTGGGGACGCCGGCCAGCACGACACCGTGGCCGGCGGCACCGAGCGCGAGGCGATCGAGGCCTGACCCATCCGGCCGGTCGCCGGGTCACGCACACGGCGACCGGTCGGGGCGATAGTCCCTGACGTTCTGGACGGGCGACACGCACACCAGCGTCCAGAACGTCAGGGACTATCCCTTGCCGGCTACTCGACCGTCCGGCCGGCCAACCGGAGCCAGGTGTCGACGACGGTGTCGGGATTGAGTGACATCGACTCGATGCCCTGGTCGAGCAGCCACTGGGCGAGGTCGGGGTGGTCGGAGGGGCCCTGACCGCAGATGCCGACGTACTTGTCCGCCTTCTTGCACGCCTTGATGGCCAGCTCGAGCATGTACAGCACCGCGGGGTCGCGCTCGTCGAAGCCGGCGGAGACCAGCGCTGAGTCCCGGTCGAGGCCCAGGGTCAACTGGGTCATGTCGTTGGAGCCGATGGAGAAGCCGTCGAAGTGCTCCAGGAACTGGTCGGCGATCACGGCGTTGGAGGGGATCTCGCACATCATCACGACCTTGAGGTCGTTCTTGCCGCGCTCCAGCCCGTGGCTCCCCAGCAGCGAGATCACGCCCTCGGCCTCCGCGATGGTGCGGACGAACGGGATCATCACCCACACGTTGGTGAGCCCCATGTCGTCGCGCACGTGGCGCAGCGCCTCGCACTCCATGGCGAAGCAGTCGGCGAACTCCTCCGACAGGTAGCGCGACGCCCCGCGGTAGCCGAGCATCGGGTTCTCCTCGTCGGGCTCGTAGGCCGGCCCGGCGAGCAGGTTGGCGTACTCGTTCGACTTGAAGTCCGACATCCGCACGATCACGGGGTACGGCGCGAACGCGGCGGCCAGCATCGAGACGCCCTCGGCGACGCGCTGCACGAAGAACTCCCGCGGGCCGGGGTAGGCCGCGATCTTCTCCTCGATCTCCTGGCGCAGCCCGGCCTCCAGGGAGGACGGGTCCGCCTCCAGGTCGAGCAGCGCCTTGGGGTGGATGCCGATCTGGCGGTTGATGATGAACTCGAGACGGGCCAGGCCGATGCCCCTGTGCGGCAGCTTCGAGAAGGCGAACGCCTGGTCCGGCGTACCGACGTTCATCATGATCTTGACCGGGATGTCGGGCATCTCGTCGAGCTCGGTCCGCTCGACGGTGAAGTCGAGGATGCCCTCGTAGACCAGCCCGGTGTCTCCCTCGGCACACGAGACCGTCACCTCGCGGCCGTCGGTCAGCTCCTTGGTGGCCGAGCGGGTGCCGACCACGGCGGGGATGCCGAGCTCCCGGGCGATGATCGCGGCGTGGCAGGTGCGGCCGCCTCGGTTGGTGACGATCGCGGACGCGCGCTTCATGATCGGCTCCCAGTCGGGGTCGGTCATGTCGGCGATCAGCACCTCGCCCTCGTTGAACTCGTGCATCTGCTCGACCGAGGTCAGCACCCGCGCGGCGCCGGCGCCGATCTTCTGCCCGATGGCGCGGCCCTCGACCAGCACCTCGATCCCGGCGGTGGCCTCCTTCGGCATCTTGAACCGCTCGAGAGCCCCGCCGCGCGACTGCACGGTCTCGGGGCGCGCCTGGAGCACGTAGAGACCGCCGTCGACGCCGTCCTTGCCCCACTCGATGTCCATCGGACGGCCGTAGTGCTCCTCGATGACCAGTGCGTGCCGCGCCAGCTCCTCCACCTCGTCGTCGGTGAGGCTGAGCCGGCGCCGCTCGTCGGGCTCGACGTCGACGAACTCCGTGGTCCGGCCGACGGTCGCGTCGTCGGTGTAGACCATCTTGGTCGCCTTGTCGCCCACGCCGCGCTTGAGGACGGCGGGACGCCCCTCGCGCAGCGCCGGCTTGTAGACGTAGAACTCGTCGGGGTTCACCGCGCCCTGCACCACGCCCTCGCCGAGGCCGTAGGCCGAGGTGATGAAGACGGCGTCCTGGAAGCCCGACTCGGTGTCCATCGTGAACAGCACCCCGGACGCACCGAGGTCGGAGCGCACCATCCGCTGGACGCCGGCCGAGAGCCCGACATCACCGTGCGCGAAGCCGTGGTGGACGCGGTAGGCGATCGCCCGGTCGTTGTAGAGCGAGGCGTAGACCTCGCGGATCGCGTGGAGGATCGCGTCGATGCCGCGCACGTTGAGGAAGGTCTCCTGCTGGCCGGCGAACGACGCGTCCGGCAGGTCCTCGGCGGTCGCACTCGAGCGTACGGCGAACGACATCTCCTGACCGCTCTCCTCGACCAGTCGGTCGTAGGCCTCGCGGATGTCCGCCTCGAGGTCCTCGGGGAACTCCTGCTCCACGACGGCGGCGCGGATCTCCTTGCCGACCTCCGCGAGGCGGCGCACGTCGTCGGTGTCGAGCCCGTCGAGCAGCCCGCTGATCCGCTCGGCCAGCCCGGTGTCGCCGATGAACCGGTGGTAGGCGTCAGAGGTCGTCGCGAAGCCGTTCGGCACCTTGACCCCGAGGTCGGAGAGCTGGGAGACCATCTCGCCGAGGGAGGCGTTCTTGCCACCGACCTGCTCGAGGTCCGACATCCCGAGGTCGGAGAACCACCGCACGTTGACCGTTGTCACTTTGCTGCCTTCTTCCTGTTCTTGGTCACGATCTGCACGATCAGGGTGGCCATCTCCTCGACCGACCGCGAGGACGAGTCGATGACCGGGATGCGGTGCGCTGCGTAGAGGTCCGCGGCCCGGCGGAGCTCCCAGCGGCACTGCTCGGCCGACGCGTAGCGCGAGCTGGGACGGCGCTCGTTGCGGACCCGGCTGAGCCGCTCGACGGTCGTGGTGAGCCCGACGCACCGGGAGAGGTGGTCGCTGAGGAGCCCGGGCAGGTCGTTGCGGTCGAGGTCCTCGTCGACGAGGGGGTAGTTGGCGACGAAGAGGCCGTGCTGGAGGGCGAGGTACATGCTCGTCGGGGTCTTGCCGCACCGCGACGGCGCGATGAGGATCACGTCCGCCTTCTCCAGGGCGCGCACGCTCTGGCCGTCGTCGTGCTCGATGGTGAACTCCACCGCGGCCATCCGGTCGTTGTAGTTGCGGATGTCGCCGACGCCGTGCAGACGGGCCGCCTCGTGGAGCCCGGGCCGGCCGAGCACCTCCTCCACCCTGCTCATGTGGATGTCGAAGAAGTCGATGACCGGGGCTCGCGTCTGGGCCAGCTCGTGGCGGATGGTGTCGACCGCGGCGGTCGTGAACACCAGCGGGGTCACCGGTCCGTCCATCGCCTCGTCGAGGATCGCGACGACCCGCTGCGCCTCCTCGACCGTCGTGATGAAGGGGAACAGGGTGCGCTCGAAGCGCGTGTCCGGGAACTGGATGAGCAGGGCGTTGCCCATCGTCTCGGCGCTGATGCCGGTGCTGTCGGAGAGGAAGAAGACGGGCACGACCGGTGTGTCGTCGTGCGCGTTCTGCAGTCCGTTGGCCGTGGGCTCCGCCATCCGCACCTCCTCGGGGCCGAGACTAACGCTCGTGAGCCCGGTGCCCCGTCTCGTCCCGTTGCTGGCAGCGCTCGTGCTGGCTGCGTGCACGGGCTCCCCGTCTGACCCCTCTGCCACGTCTCCCTCTGCCACCTTCCCCTCGGCGACCGCTCCCTCAGCGGCCTCGCAGACCGTGGGGACCTCCCCGCCGCCGCCTCCCCTGCCGCGACGGAACGCCGAGGTCGTCTACGTGTCCGACGGCGACACCATCGGCGTCCGCTTCCGCGGCGAGGAGCGGGTGCGGCCCGTGCGGCTGCTCGGCATCGACACCCCGGAGACCAAGGACCCGGACAAGCGTGTCGAGTGCGGCGGCCCGGCGGCCAGCCGTGCGCTGACCGAGCTGCTGCCGCGCGACACGAAGGTCAGCCTGCTCACCGATCCTGACGAGGACCGGTTCGACAAGTTCGGCCGGCTGCTGAGGTACGTCGACACGAGGGCCGAGGGCGACGTGGCGATGGTGCTCCTGCGCCGCGGCCTCGCGCGCTACTACGTCTACAACCACGTGGGTGTCCGCTACCCGGCGTACCGCCACGCCGAGACCGCGGCCCACAGGGCCGGGCGCGGATCGTGGAGTGCCTGCCCGCGCTTCGGCGACTGAACGGGTGGTCGAGTCCCAGCCCCGAGTCGTGAGGTGCGAGATGTTGCCGCGCAACCTCCTCAACCAGCGACGAGGTCGGCGTACCAGCCGGCCACGGTGGCGGGGTCCTTGTCGAGGGCGGCCCCGTGGATGGTCACCTCGGTCATGGCGACGCCCGGAGCGCGCGCCGACCACCAGGCACCGCACGGCGCGATCCTCTCCTTCTCCATGAACGCTGCGACCCGTTCGGTGATCGCCTCGTGGTCCCCCACTGCCGAGGCGAAGAAGCTGTTGGTGTGCGGCGGGTCGGGCTGGACGCGCAGGCCGCGCTCGACCAGCTCGCCGGCGAGCGACCCGGCCCAGGCCACGCAGTCGGCCATCAGCGGCAGCTCGTCGCGCAGCCCGATCAGCGCGGACAGGGCGTACGGCGTCATCCCGAACAGCGTGCCGCCCATCCGCTGCCGCCACGACCGCAGCTCGGCGGCGACGTCCTCGTCGCAAGCGACGGCGGCGCCGGCCGTGGCCCGCAGCCCCTTGTAGAACGAGACGTAGACGCTGTCGAAGAGCGAGGTGATCTCGGGGAAGGAGTGGCCGAGGAACGGCTGCGACTCCCAGAGCCGGGCACCGTCGACGTGGAACGGGACGCCGAGCTCACGCGCCGCCCCGGAGAACGCCGAGAGCTCCTCCCAGGTCGGCAGCAGACAGCCGGCCTCCCGCAGCGGCAGCTCCAGCTGGACGGCGCCCAGCTGCTCGTGTGCCGGGAGGCCGCGCAGGTCGTCGGCGGTCGCCGACCTCCAGCCCTCGGTCAGGGTCTCGAACCGGAACCCCTGCAGCAGCCGCGGCCCGTCGGTCTCGTGGCGCAGCTGGTGGGCCAGGTCAGGGATGGCGACCCGCTGCGAGCGGCGCCTTTCGCACCAGACCCGCAGCGCCGCCTGCTGGGCCATGGTGCCGCTGACGAAGAACACGGCGGCCGGCTTCCCGAGCAGCTCGGCCACCTCGGCCTCGAGCCGCCCGACGGCACCCCCGTCGCCGTAGCGGTCCCACTCCTCGATCCCCTGATCGTTGACGCAGAACTCCTCGGCCGCCTCGGCCAGCAGCCTCATCGTCTCGGCCGGCCCGCGCCTGGCGTGCCAGACGACGGTGTCGTCACAAGCCTGGGCCGCGGTGCGGAACCGTTCCTCGAGCTCGCTCACACGACGGACGCTACGCGACCTCCGAGCGCTTGCAGGCGGCTGCAAGGTGGTTGCAAGTGAGGTGCACGACTGTCGGCGTAGGACGCAGCAACGCGTCCACGACACCGAGGAGAGACGATGACGACCACCGCCACCACCGCGGAGCAGAAGAGTTTCGCCACCCCTGACGAGACCCGCACCTTCGAGCAGGGGCTGGTCGAGCTGATCGACATCGCCGGCACCCAGATCGGCCGGCTCACCCTCCAGCCCGGCTGGCGCTGGTCCGAGCACGTCAAGCCGATCGCCGGCACAGACCTGTGCGAAGCCCCGCACTTCCAGTACCACGTGCAGGGCACCCTGCGGGTCCGGATGGCCGACGGCAGCGAGTTCGACGCCCACGCCGGCGACGTCACCGCACTCCCCCACGGTCACGACGCGTGGGTGGTGGGTGACGAGCCGGTCGTCGTCGTCGACTGGTGGGGGGCCTCCAACTACGCCAAGGACTGACCGCGCGTGTCGCGCGCGCTCCGCCGTGACGACACGGGACGGGCGAGCGCGGCATGATGACGTCGTGGCCGAGCGGCTGGGAGTGCGGCTTCTCGGGGAGTTCCGCGTCGACGGGGTCGAGCTCGACGGGCTACGCAGCCGACAGGCGCGCACGCTCCTCAAGCGGCTTGCCCTCGAGCTCGGCGCGACAGTCGCGGCCGACCACCTCGTCGAGGCCGTGTGGCCGGACCGCCGGCCCGCGCGCCCCGATCGCGACCTCCACGTTCTCGTGAGTCGGGCTCGGTCCCTTTTGGGCGTGGACCGGGTGATCCGCCGGGACGGCGGCTACGCGCTGGTGGCCGACTGGTGGGACCTCACCGAGCTCGCCGGCCTCGCGCGCGAGGCCGGGAGGCGGGCGGAGACAGGAGACGCTGTCGGTGCCCGTACCACCGCTGAGGCCGCGCTCGCGCTCGTGCGCGGGGCGCTCCTGGCCGACGAGCCCGACGCCGAGTGGGCGGCCCAGCCCAGGTCCGCCGCAGAGACGTCGATCGCGGACCTACGTCGGATCGCGGCCACCGCGGCCCTGGCCACCGGTCAGGTGGGCGACGCCGCGGCGTACGCGTCCGAGGCGCTGCGCGTCGATCCCTACGATGAGGCCGCCCTGCGCACACTGATGCGCGCGCACGCGGCCGCCGGGCGACCGGCGACGGCGGTCGCGGAGTTCGCGCGGGTGCGAGAGCTCCTCGCCGAGGAACTCGGCATCGATCCGGCCCTCGAGACGCGGGCGCTCCACGAGGCGTTGCTGAGGGAGGAGTCGGAGGAGGCGCCGACGCCCTTGACCGCGCTGGTCGGGCGGACAGGTGAGCTGCTGACCCTGGATGCGGAGCTGCAGCGCGCACGAACCGGCGCGCGGATCGTGGTGCTCAGCGGCGAGCCCGGGGTGGGCAAGACCGCGTTGCTCGACCGGTGGGTGGCCGGCGCGGCGGCCAGTGGAGCCGTGCTGCTGCGTGGCCGCGCGGAGGAGGGCGAGCTCGCGCTGCAGCCCGTCCTCGACGCGCTGGCCGGTCGGCTCGCCGACGTGGCACCGGACGAGTGGGCGCCGGCCGCCGGGCTGCCGGGACCTGGCGCGACCGTGGCCGCCTTGAGCCTCGGGGTCTTCCTGCATCTCGACGATGCCGTGCGGTCCTTGCCCGCCGGAGCCGGCACCGCGCTCGTGCTCGACGACGCCGACGGCGCCGACCCGGTGACCTGGGCCTGGCTGGCGCACGTGCGCCGACGGCGCGAGCTCTCGCTGCTGGTGGTCGTTGCGCTGCGTGACCCGGTGGCGGCGGGGGTCCAACCGGACACCACCGTGACGCTGGGGCCGCTGGACGCCGCGGAGGTCGCCGAGCTGGTCGGTCCGGATCGCGCGGCCGAGCTGCTCGCTCGCAGCGGAGGCAACCCGCTCCTGCTCACCGAGCTGGCGGGCGCCGACGCGGATCACGACGAGGTGCCGGAAACGCTTCGCGAGGCGGTGACCGGCCGGCTGCGGCGGACCGGCGCCGCGGAGCCGACGCTCCGGGCCTCCGCCGTCCTCGGCGCCTCCATCGACCTGGACCTGCTCGCCGCCGTGCTCGGGGCCGCGCCGCTGGACGTGCTGGAGCAGCTCGACCTCGGTGTCCGGCAGGCGTTCCTCTTCGAGCGAGAGGGGGCACTGGCCTTCCGCCACGACCTCGTGCGGCTCGCCGTTGCGGCCGGCGTCACGGTTGCCCGGCGCGCCTGGCTGCACCGGCGTGCCGCCGAGGTGCTGCGGCTACGCCCGGACGCACACCCGCTGGAGCTCGCTCGCCACGCACGCGAGGGCGGCGATCGTGCGATGGCGGCAGAGGAACTGGGCCACGCCGCCGACCTCGCCCTGAGCCGGCTGGACCTGGCCGGTGCCGAGCGGCTGCTCGACGAGGCGATCGAGCTGCAGGACGGCGAAGCGGTCCGCCTGCAGCGGAGCCGGGTGCGGATGTCTCGCGGCGACCTCGACGGAGCCGACGCCGACGCAGTGGTCGCGATGGCCACCGACGACACCGGAGAGGCGCTGGAGCTTCGGGCCTGGGCGGCGCGCAACCGACACGACCTCGACGGCGCCGTCCGCCTCGGCCGGGCTGCGGCGAGCGCCGCGACCGATCCGACGATCCGGGCCAGCAGCCTCATCGCGGTCGCCTTCGGTCACCGCGGCAACGGCGACCTCCGCGAGGCAGAAGCGGTGCTCGCCGAGGCGGACGGAGCGCCGGCCGAGCTGGGGCTGCCGGCATGGACCGGAGTGCTGCGGGTGCACCAGGGTCGACCCGCGGACGGCCTGGCCACCCTGGAGCCGATGCTCGGTGCAGAGGCACGGCGGGGTGGGCAGGGCTTCTGGGTCGAGCACACGCTGCAGATGACAGCGCACGCCTACGGGCTGCTCGGCCGGAGCGCGGACGCGCTGCGCGTGCTCGTGCGGCTGGAGGAAGAGATCGAGCGCCGGGGCACGGGGCTGCGCTACGCCGGTGTGCAGCAGACCTACCGAAGCTGGATCCTGCGCAACCTCGGCGACCCGCTGGCCGAGGAGCTGGCTCTGGCTGGCCTGGGGGCGGCGGGGTCCCAAGAGATCCTCGCCCAGTGCCACCTCGACGTCGCCGACTGCCTGCTCCGTGCGGGCGATCTCGTGGGAGCCGCCGACCGGCTCTCGGCCGCGGAGACCGAGTCGGGAACGCGCTGGTTCCACAACAAGTGGCGGTTCGACCAGCGCCGCGGGCTGCTGATGGCCCGGCTGGCACTGTCCGAGGTCGATGCCGGAGCCGCACTGGAGGCCGTCGAGCCCGTGGTGGCGGCGGCCGAGGCACGTGGTGACGCGCGGTACGCCGTGCTCGGGCGGCTGGTCCGGACGACCGCGCTATCCCGGCTGGGCGCACCTCTCGACGAGGCCCTTCTCGTCGCCGACCTCGATCGCCTGGGTGAGGTGGCTGCGCTCGAGGGCTGGTGGCTTGCCGCCGACGTCGCCGAGGCCACGGGATCGGCCTACGCCAGGGCCGTTGCGGTCAGGCTGGCCGAGCACGTCGCCCGCGAGGCGGCGGAGATGGGTGGGGCGTTCCGAGCGGTCGTTGCCGCCCGATGGGGGTGAGAGTCCAGTCTCTTCTCACAGGCGTGAAGCCGGACGCAGAACGCACTCCTCAACCACCGCATGGTGTGTCGGCCCGAGGTGCGATCAGGCGGTGGCGACGGCCTCGACGACGACCGGTGCGAACCGCTCGCGGGTCCGGTGCACCGCGTCGACCGCATCGCCCACCAGCGCCGCTCGGGTATCTGCGCTCAAGGAGGTGACGAAAGTGTGCAGGTGCGGGACCGCGAGCCGATAGCGCACCACGTCAGCGGGCTCGGACAGCCCGACGTCCACCGACTCCTCGGTGACGCTCCAGCGTGCGAACCCGGCCGCGGCGAGCAGCCGTTCGACAGAGGAACGGTCACCGACAGCCTGCGCGCAGTCCTGGAGGTCGTCGTACCACTCCGGACGGACGAAGCCGTACCTCGTCACCACGGCATCCACGGCATGCTTGGCCGCCGCCCGGTCCAGCGAGAACGTGGAGGCCAGCACCGCGCCACCGGGGCGCGTGACGCGGCGGAGCTCGGTCAGGCCGGCGGCCGGTTCCGGGAGATGGTTGACCACGAACGCCGCGACCACCACGTCGAACACACCGCTCCGGAACGGCAGCCGCGTCACATCGGCCGTGACGGCCGGGCCTGCGCCGTAGGCGGCCATGTCGAACTCGTGGTCGGCGGCGACGACGCGCGCGCCCGCCCTCCGCAGCGCGTCCCCGGCCGCCCCGGAGCCTGCGCCGGCGTCGAGCGCTCGGGCGCCGGCGAGTTCGAGCGGTGCCTGCGCGACCAGGTGTCGCGCCAGCGGGCCGTAGACCAGCGTCGCGTCGGCGGCCCAGACCTCGGCCAGCCCGGTGTACTGGCTCCTCAGCACCGCGTCACAACCAGGCAGCCCCGTCGAGGGCGACCCGCTCCCACCAATCGAGCTCCTCCTGGTCGCCGACCGCCTTCTCCCACGCGAAGATCGCGGCCATGCCGACGAGGCTCAACCCGAGCTGGCGCTCCCACCAGTCAGCCGTGGAGACACCGTGTGCCTCGAGCCGCTCGCGGTAGCGGGCGATCGTCGACTCCTTGCTCTCAGGAAGCCGGGCCCTGTTGAGCGCGAGGTACCAGGTCAGGTCCCAGCACGGCGGCGCTGCCCCCGGATAGGCCCAGTCGAGCAGGATCGTGCGGCCGTCGGGACGGTGGCCGACGTTGCCGAGCTTCCAGTCCCCACCGACGAAGGTGAGTGGGGTGTCCCGCAGCGCCTCGCTGAGCGGATCTGGGTCGGCGTGCACGGCCCGGACGAGCTCATGGAGCCGTGGTGCACGCTCGGGGAGCAGCCCCCAACCTCGGTGAGCAACGGCGATCGGTCCCGGCACGTCGGCCGCCTCGAGCTCGGGCGCGATCGTCTCGGGCGCGAAGAACAGCCAGCGTCGGGAGAGCTCGTTGAGGCCGAGGTCGTCGCGCCAGCCCATGAAGTGTGCGTGCATCGTCGCCATGGCGTCGATGAAGTCGGCATGGTGCCCCTCCGGGATCAGGTCGTCACCAGGCGGCACCAGGTCCTCGCCGCAGTCGGACATCAGGATGGAGAGCCGGCCGCCGTCGAGGGCCATCGCCCGGATGGTGTGGTCGATGATCGCCGGGGTGTCGGCGTAGACCCCCGCCTGCCAGACCTTGAACTCCCAGTTCGTGGTGTTGCCGGTGACCCGCATGATCCAGTCGTCAGCGGCCGAGAGCGACTTGAGGAAGCAGCGCTGGCCGTCGATGACCAGCCGTTCGAACCTGGCGCCCGACTTGGCGTCGGGCGAGCGGACCTCGACCCGGTCGGTGGCGCCTGCGACAAGCTCATCGAGCGTCTCAGTGGCCACGGGCAGCCTCCTTCACGGCCTCCATCTCGGCCAGCAGTGCTGCCGGCCAGCGGCCACCGCAGAACACAGTGTCGCGAGAGATGCGCCCGCCGTCCACGGTGATCAGGTGCACCTGATGTGCGGCGTGCGGTACGCCGGCCTCGACCCAGCTCAGGTCGAGCTCGACCGCCTCCCCGCCGGGGATCGGCCGCCGGACGACGGTCTCGAGGGTGGTCGGCGCGGCGTACCAGCCCGACAGCTCGGCCGTGACGGCTTCGGCGCCGTCACACTCGAACCGCCAGTGGGGCACGGTCGCGTCGAGGATGGCGTCCTCGGTCCACGTCGTGGCGTCGATGCCGGCGCCCCGGGTGATCTCTGCAAGGAAGGTGTCCACGGGTTGCTGACTGCCTGGTCGCCGCGTGCTGGTCATGACAGCACGGTCGTACGCCGCGCTTGCAGCGACCTTGCAACGACCTCAGTTCAGGATGCGGAGGTTCGAGGGCACTCCGCCGCCGCGGTGCACCTCCTCGACCAGCTCCTGGAGCGCGGTGAGCGCGACGTTCTGCGACAGCGGGCCGTACGACGTGCGGGCGACGCCGTGCGCCTGCTGCCAGTCGCGCGGCGGCAGGCCCGGGATGCCGATCGTGGTCAGCCGGTTGGGTCCGTAGGCGTCGACGAGCTGGAGGATGTCGTCCTCGCTGAGGATCGCGGGCACGAACACCACCGGCGCGCCGGCGTCGAGATAGGCCTTGCCGCGCTCGATCGCGGTGGCGAGGTTGTCGGCCTTGTCCCCGCCGCGGTTGAGCGCGTAGGCGTCGGTGCGGGCGTTGAGCACGAAGTCGACACCCTCGTCCTCGGCCACCTTCATGATGTCCTCGACCTGCTTGGCCGCCTCGGCGATGGGCTTGAGCTGGTCCTCGATGTTGGCGCCGACGACGCCCAGGCCGATGGCGCGGCGGATGGTCTCCGGCGCGTTGCCGTAGCCGCCCTCCAGGTCCGCGGTGACCGGCAGCTCGGTGGCGTCGACGATCCGCTTGACCTGCTCCAGCATCAGGTCGAGAGGGATCTGCTCACCGTCCGGGTAGCCGAACGACGCGGCGATCGAGTGGCTGGCGGTGGCCAGCGCGGCGGTGCCCTCGGTGCCCGCCACCACCTTGGCGGTGATCACGTCCCAGACGTTCACGACGGTGAGCAGCTTCTCGTCCTGGTGCAGGCGGAGCAGCTCGGCTCCCTTGGCCCGGGTGGCGTCATCGGCAGTCATCTCTCCATCCTGCCCGGTTCCGTCAAGGGGCTGCGGCTGGTGGAAAATTCGCGGGGGTGGACCATCAGCTCCACTGCCGCCGCATGACCGTGCTGGCGGCGAAGGGGTCGGTGGCCTGCTGGGCGGCGAGGATGCCCTGGCCCTCGGGCGAACCGGTGTAGACGGGGTCGCCGCCGCCGACCCAGTGGTCCCAGGCGTCGGCGTAGAGCGCGGCACGCTCGGCGTTGAGGCCGAGCACGGTCGGCACGGCGTGCCACACGACGCCGTCCGGCTCGAGCCGGCCGAAGCCGGCCCACAGCGACCGCCACCACGTGATGTCCCGCTTGGTCCGCACCCAGCGCGGGAGGAGGTAGCGCGGCAGGTTGATCGGCGAGACCGCCTCATCGAGAGCCGTCGCGAAGATCTCGGCCTCGACCTCGTCGACGTCGTGGAGGACGCAGCGGTACTCGCCGTCGGCGTCGACGGCGACCTCCACCGCGTCGGCGCCGCGCCGGACCAACCCGGCCGAGCAGAGCCCGTCGGCGACGGCCGAGGCGATCCGGATGACCGAGGGTGCCTCCTCCGCGCCGCGCAGCAGCTCCTCGCCGTGACGCAGGTGGCTCCTGACCCGGGCGTACGCCGCCGCGACGCCGACCAGCGCTCCCCCGGCCAGCACCAGCGGCGCGCCGGCCACTCCGGCCACGAGCGCGGCGAGCACGCCGGCACCGAACAGCAGGGAGGTGGCCCGGTCGCGCTTCGCGTGCCGGCGCAGGCCGCGCAGCTCCGCCGCATCGGGGCGCAGGACGACGTCGGCGGGACCGGCGCCCAGGCCGAACCCGAAGCCACCAGCGACGCCGCGCTCCTTGATCCGGATGCCGTAGACCGCCGTGTCGACGTAGGGCTGCCCGACCTGCCACTGCTCGCGGATGGTGGCGCGCTGCTCGCTGCGCACGATGGCGCGCGCGTTGGCCGCGTCGAAGTCCGAGACCGGCGGCGGCACGAAGGGCGAGAACAGCGGGTCGAGGTGCGCGACGCCGTCGACGATCTGCCCCTCGGGGTCGATGCCGAAGTAGCCTGAGTGCTTGCGGACCAGCCGGTCCCAGTCGTTGCCACCCTTGGGGTGCTGGTCGGAGACGCAGACCAGCGACCAGTTCACCGCGACCTTCTCCAGCCACAGCGGGTCGGTCCGCAGCGCGCGGCCACGGGTCTGCACGACCGAGGTGATGGTGGTGACCGCCGTGACGTCGGCGAGACCGGTGATGCGCTTGGCGTCCCAGCCCTCGCCGAGCAGGGCGCGGGTGCCGACCAGGACCTGGCAGCGGCCGTCCTGGAAGTACGTCGTGATCAGCCCCACCCACTCGCGGGTCTCCCACGGCCCGACGAGCTGGTGGAGCGTCGACCCCTCGCCCAGCACCTCGACCCCCAGGGGCTCGAGTCGCAGCGAGGCCGCGAGGTCGCGGTCGGGCAGCCAGCCGAGGAAGGCCCGCAGCGTCGTCGCCGCGCCGGCGACGGTCCTGCCCGTGACCAGGATCGGGTTGAGCCCGGCGGTCTCGGGGGCGGCGACGAGGGCCTCGAGCATCGCGTGGGCCGAGCCGGCCTGCTGGTCGATCACCCCGGTGAGGTCCGCGGGGAGGGTCGCGCCGGCGCGCTCGTGGTCGCAGAGGACCAGCATCCGCATCCGCTCGGCGAGGTTGAGGTGCTCGTGGGCGCAGATCTCGACCACGGCGGCGGTCTTGGACGCCGAGCGGGCCAGCACCCGGTCGACCGGGCTGCGTCCGCGACGGATCCCGCGCTTGGTCCACTGGTAGCCGACCGACGGCAGCGCGCGGCGTACCGCCTCCACGACCTGCTCGTCCTGGGGCAGCCCGGTCTTGGTGAGCCGCCCCGTCAGCCAGTCGTCGACCAGCAGCACCCAGTCGTCGGCGGTCGGCGCCGACCGGTGCTCCTCCTGCACCCGCGCGCCGCTCGGCAGTCCGATCATGCCGACGTGGTGCAGCCGCAGCACGGCGCGGCAGACGTCCGGCTGCTCCTTGACCAGGGTGAGCCACGGCGACCGGCTGGCGACGAACCTCGCGTCCAGCCACTGCAAGAAGGGCATGGAGCCGAACGCCGGGTCGGTGAGCTGGGTGATCAGCTCCCGGAACCGCTCGGCCTCCTCACGGAGCCAGTCGTCCTCGCTCGGGGTCGGTGTGGTCAGCCAGGCCAGCTCGACGAACGGCGCGAGGTCACCGACCTTGACCACCGCCGGGATCGAGACCCGGTAGAGCGGCTTGCCGAACAGCTCGTCGACCAGGAGCGCCTGGTCGGCGGTCAGCGCCTCGGGCGGGGTCGCGGTGAGCCCGAGCACCAGCGCATGGGGCAGCTGGTCGAGCAGCTCGCCGATCAGCCGCCCCCACACCTCGAGCAGGTGGTGACACTCGTCCAGGACCAGCAGCAGCGGCTCCCCCTGGCTCTGGGCCGCCTTGAGCTGCTCGATGAAGGCGCGGCCGTTCTCGTGCAGCCGGTCGAGCAGCGACCCGCTCGGTGGTTGGGGAGCTTGCGCAGCAGCCGTCTCGAGACCAGGTGCCGCGGGGCTCGGTCCGGTCCCGGCCTCTGCGGAGGCGGGCTCCTGGCCGTCGTCGTCGACCTCGTCGTCGGGGTCGAAGACGGCGAGCGCCTGGTAGGTCAGGGCGGTGAGCTGGTGCTCCAGTGACCGGTCGGTGCCGACGTCGATCCCCAGAGCGGCGGCCTGCGCGGCCCACTGCCCCTGGATGGCGGTGTTGGGGCCGAGCACCACGGCCTTGCCGACGGCGCCCGCCGAGATCCGGTCGCGGACGGTCATCAGGCCGACCATGGTCTTGCCGGCCCCGGGCGGGAGCGCGACCCAGGCACGCGTCTGGCCTGCGGCCCAGGCCTTCGACAGCGCCGCCAGCGACTCCGCCTGGTGGACCCGCAGCCTCACCTCGGCCGGCACCGCAGGTGGAGGAGGGCGCTCTGCACCCGCCTCGAGGCCTGGCGACCCGGGGCCGGAACCCTCCGTCATTCCCAGAACACCCGATCCACGACGGCGTGCGAGACGCGCATGGTCCGCAGGTGGTCGTTGGCCATCTCGTCGGTGGCACCGGCGGGGTAGCCGAGCACGTTGGCCACCGCGGCGCGCTCGCGGATGTCGTGCGGCAGCTGGTCGCTGCCCCGGCCACGGACCAGGGTGATCGCGTTGCGCACCCGGCTCACCCAGCGCCAGCCCCGGATCAGCGTGTCGGCGTCGGACCGGCTCAGCAGCTCCGCCTCGCGCGCGGCGACGAGGGAGTCGAGCGTCTGCGGGGTGCGCAACCCGGGCACGGTCGCGGCGTGCCGCATCTGCAGCAGCTGCACCGTCCACTCGATGTCGGCGAGGCCACCCCGCCCGAGCTTGAGGTGGCTGTTGGGGTCGGAACCTCGCGGCAGCCGCTCCTTGTCGACGCGCGCCTTGATCCGGCGTACCTCCACGATGTCGTCGTCCGACAGCCCCGAGGGCCGGGTAGCGCAGCGGGTCGATCAGCTCCACGAACCGCTGCCGCAGGCCCGCGTCGCCGACCACGGCGTCGGCGCGCAGCAGCGCCTGTGCCTCCCAGACCTTCGACCACTTCGCGTAGTAGGCGGCGTGCGACTCCAGGCTGCGCGACAGTGGCCCCTGCTTGCCCTCGGGGCGCAGGCCGGCGTCGACCTCCAGCGGCGGGTCGCCGCCCGGGAGCGCGAGCAGGCGGCGGAGCTCGTGGGCCACGGCGATCGCGTACGACGACGCCTCGTGCTGGTCGACCCCGTCGGCGGCCTCGTGCACGAACAGCACATCTGCGTCACTGCCGTAGGACAGCTCGAAACCGCCGTAGCGTCCCATCGCGACCACCGCCATCCGGGCCGGCGGGACCTCGAGGTTCTTGGCGTGGGCCACGGAGGCCAGCACCACCTGCAGGGTGGCCTCGAGGGTCGCGTCGGTGATCCGCGAGAGCGCGGCGCCGACATCGGCCACGTCGACCAGGCCGAGGGTTTCGCCGGCCGCGACGCGGAACAGCTCGCGGCGGCGTACGGCGCGCACCGCGCGCACCCCCGCCTCGGGGTCCTCGCGCCGGCCACCGGCGGCGAGCATCTCCTCGACGACCAGCTCGTTGTAGGCCTCGGCCCCCAGCGGCGCCAGCTCCTCCCCCAGCATGCGCACACCGGCCGGCTCCTTCTCGAGCAGGTCGGAGACGTAGCGAGAGGTGGCGAGCAGCTTGGCCAGCCGCTCGGCGACCTGGCCCTCGTCACGCAGGGTCTTGAGATACCACGGCGTCCGCCCCAGTGACTCGCTCAGCCGGCGGAACCCGAACAGCCCGGCGTCGGGGTCGGGCGCCTCGGCGAACCAGTCGAGCATGGCCGGCAACAGCTGCCGCTGGATGTTCGAGGTGCGCGTGACACCGGCGGTGAGCGCCTCGAGGTGGCGCAGCGCTGCGTCGGGGTCCGCGAACCCGAGCGCCGCCAGCCGCCGCGACGCCGCCTCGGGCGTGAGCCGGGCCTCGTCGCCCGCCAGCCGGGCCACGGCGGTGAGCAGCGGCCGGTAGAACAGCTTCTCGTGCAGGCGGCGCACCTCGCGGCGGTGGTGCTGCCACTCGCGGTCCAGCGACTGGACCGGCTCCTTGGTGAAGCCCATGCTCCGGCCGAGCCGGCGCAGCGACCGCTCGTCCTCGGGTACGACGTGGGTGCGGCGCAGCTGGAACAGCTGGATGCGGTGCTCGAGGGTGCGCAGGAACGCGTAGGCGTCGCGCAGCGCCTCGCCGTCCTCGCGGCCGACGTAGCCGTGGCGGGTGAGCTCGGCCAGCGCGCTCAGCGTCGTGGGCTGGCGGATCTCCGGGTCGGCCCGGCCGTGCACGAGCTGCAGCAGCTGGACCGCGAACTCGACGTCCCGAAGCCCCCCGGAGCCGAGCTTGAGCTGTCGCTCCGCGTGGTGAGTGGGGATGTGCTGGATGACCCGGCGCCGCATCGCCTGGGTGTCGGCGACGAACCCCTCGCGCTCGACCGCGCCCCACACCATCGGCTGGACCATCTCGACGTACTCGCGGCCGAGCTCGAGGTCGCCCGCGACCGCGCGAGCCTTGAGCAGCGCCTGGAACTCCCAGGTGCTGGCCCAGCGCTCGTAGTAGCCCTGGTGGCTGGCGAGGGTGCGGGTCAGCGGGCCGGCCTTCCCCTCGGGCCGCAGGGCCGCGTCGACCGGCCAGATGGTGCCCTCGCCGGTCTGCTCGGAGCAGATCCGCATCAGGTGGCTGGCGAGCCGCGTGGCCACCCTCAGCGCCGCGGTCTGTTGATCGGAGCTGGCGTCGGCGCCGGCGGCGGGCTCGTGCACGAAGACCACGTCGACGTCGGAGACGTAGTTGAGCTCGTGGCCGCCGCACTTCCCCATGGCGACGACGGCCAGCCGGACCCGCCCGGCGTCTTCTCCGACGCGTTGCCGGGCGATGGCCAGGGCGGCGTCGAGGGTGCCGGCCGCGAGGTCGGAGAGCTCGGCCGCGGCGTCGTCGACCCCGAGGTGGTGGGTCAGGTCGCGGGAGGCCAGGCGGAGCAGGAGGCGGCGGTACTCGACGCGCAGCGCGTCCACGGCCTCGTCGTCCGGCCTGGTGGCCGTCGGCAGGTCATCGGCCTCCGCCCCGACCGCGCGCAGCAGGCTCTCCCTGACGGCGTACGCCGCGGGGCGGGTCGAGCCCATCGTCGGGTCGGTGAGCTCGCGCCAGTGCTCGGGGTGGCGGCACAGGTGGTCGGCGAGCGCCTCGCTGGCACCGAGCACCGAGAGCAGCCGCATCGCGGTGCCCTCGTCGTCGACGAGGCCCCGGAGCATGGGAGCGGGGTCCTCCTGGACCTCGACCAGCTCGACGAGGCGGTGCAGGGCCAGGTCGGGGTCGGCCGTGCGGGCGATCAGGGCCACCAGCGGCTCCGCGACGTCGTCCCCCAGCGCGCGCAGGTCGGCGGCGGCCGCCTCGGGTTCCTGGAAGCCCATCCGTGCCAGTCGTCCCTGGTCGGTGGTCGGATGGGTCACAGAGGGCCCAGCGCCACGTCCGCGAAGCCCGCGGCCAGCGGAGCCCACGCGTGGTCGAGCTCCTCCCGGCTCTCCTTGATCTCGGCCAGCAGCGCGTCGGCGTCGAGGCCGCGGTCGGCGAGCTCGCCGCGCTCGGAGTCGGTGACCCACGTGCCGACGATCGTCTCGTCGACCTCGGGGTGCAGCTGGACGCCCCAGGCGGTCGGGCCGTAGCGCGCGACCTGGATCTCGCCGCCCTCGGTCTCGGCAAGGACCACCGCGCCGGGCGGTGGCTCGACGACGAGGTCGTAGTTCCACTGCACGCCGCGCCGCGGGCTGGCCAGGCCTCCGAAGAGCCGGTCGTCACCCGCCGCGTCGGTCCAGCCGACCGGGATCAGCCCGACCTGCTGACCGCGAGGGTTGGGGGTCACCCGCCCGCCGAGCGCCGCACCCATCAGCTGGTGGCCTAGGCAGATGCCGAGCGTCGGGACACCCTCGGCCACGGCCTCGCGGAGCAGCTCCTTGACCGCCCCGATCCACTCGAGCACCTCGTCGTCGTTGGCGCCCATCGCGCCGCCCATCACCAGCAGGCCGGCGTAGCCGTCGAGGGTGGGCACGGCCTCGCCGGCGTACGGATGGACGACCTCGAGCGTGCAGCCGGCCTCCTCGAGCCAGGCGCCGAAGAGGTGCGCCGGGTCGTCGAGCTCGGGCTGCACGACCAGGATGCGGCGGTTTCGCTCTTCGGGGCCCCCTCGGCGCGTCTCGGTGGAGGAGCGCAGCGGCGGAGCCGATGAGCCTCGTGAGGTGATCACGACCCGACCTCGTCGGGGATCAGCGCGAGGAAGAGCAGCCCCAGGCCGAGCAGCGGCAGCAGGAAGGCCAGCCAGGTGCCGGCCAGCCCGACCCCGGACAGCACGCACACCACCCCGGTCACGATGGTCGCGATCTTGGCGGGTCGCTCCGCGTCACCGAGCAGCCGCAGCGCCGAGCCGCTCGCTCCGAGCAGCAGGCCGGCGACCACCATCGCCAGCACCCCGGCGGCCCGCTCGTCGCCGTTCACGAGGATGAACGCCGAGAGGACAGCGGTGAGCACGCCGACCACGACCACGATGCCGAGCACCATGCGCAGCCGGTTGACCCGGTCGGGGCTGTAGACCGCCATCCCTGTCCGCTGACCGATCTAGATGACCGGGAGCATGCGGTCCCGCTCGAAGGCGGAGACCTGGCCGCGGTACTCGTCCCACTCCGCCCGCTTGTTGCGGAGGAAGAAGTCGAAGACGTGCTCGCCGAGGGTCTCGGCCAGCAGCTCGGAGCGCTCGGCGATCTCGATCGCCTCGTTGAGGCTCTTGGGCAGCGGCTCGATGCCGAGGCTGGTGCGCTCGCGCTCGGTGAGCGACCACACGTCGTCCTCCGCCTCGCGGGGGAGCTCGAGCCCCTCCTCGATGCCCTTCATGCCGGCCGCGAGGGTCACCGCGAACGCGAGGTAGGGGTTGCACGCCGCGTCGACGGTGCGCAGCTCGATGCGGGTCGACTGGCCCTTGAGCGGCTTGTACATCGGCACGCGGATCATCGCGCTGCGGTTGTTGTGGCCCCAGCAGACGTACGACGGCGCCTCGCCGCCGAACATCATCCGCTTGTAGCTGTTGACCCACTGGTTGGTGACGACGCTGATCTCCTGGGCGTGGGCCAGGATGCCGGCGATGAACTGCCGGCCGGTCTTGCTCAGCTGGTACTCGCTGCCCGCCTCGTAGAAGACGTTCTGGTCGCCCTCGAAGAGGCTGACGTGGGTGTGCATGCCCGAGCCCGGGTGGGTCGTGAACGGCTGGGGCATGAACGTCGCCCAGATGCCCTGGCCCAGGGCCACCTCCCGGATCACCGTCCGGAAGGTCATGATGTTGTCGGCGGTGCTGAGCGCGTCGGCGTACCTCAGGTCGATCTCCTGCTGGCCAGGACCGCCCTCGTGGTGGCTGAACTCCACCGAGATGCCCATCGCCTCGAGCATCGTGATCGCCTCGCGACGGAAGTCCGAGCCCTTGGACTGCGCGGTGTGGTCGAAGAAGCCGCTGCGGTCGACCGGCACCGGCTCGACGCCGTCGACCGGCACGTCCTTGAACAGGTAGAACTCGATCTCGGGGTGGGTGTAGAAGGTGAACCCCTTGTCGGCGGCCCTCGCCAGGATGCGCTTGAGGACGAACCGCGGGTCGGCATACGACGGCGAGCCGTCGGGCATCACGATGTCGCAGAACATCCGCGCCGTGGTCGGACCCTCGCCGCGCCACGGCAGGATCTGGAACGTCGACGGGTCGGGCTTGGCGAGCATGTCGGACTCGTAGACCCGCGCGAACCCCTCGATCGCGGAGCCGTCGAAGCCGATCCCCTCGGCGAAGGCGCCCTCCAGCTCGGCCGGCGCCACCGCCACGGACTTCAGGAACCCGAGCACGTCGGTGAACCACAGCCGCACGAACCGGACGTCACGCTCCTCGAGCGCGCGCAGCACGAAGTCTTCCTGCTTGCCCATGCCGCCAGCCTAGGGGTGAGGTCTCCGGTGGTTGAGGAGGGCGCTCCAGGGCGGAGCTCAGAGGTGCGGTCCCGAGTTCCTCAAGGGCGGGCGACCAGACCGCTCGTCAAAGTGTTGCCCGACCACACGTTGGTCGCCTTCGCGTCCCAGTCGTCGGCCAGCCCGGCGCCCGCCTTCGGGATCCCGAAGACGTTGTCGACTATCCGGATGTTCCCGGCGTCCTTGCCGTTGAACTTGAGCGAGTACCAGAACCAGCCGGCCGGGAAGTAGTTGTGCTCGACGAGGTTGTTGCGCGGGACGCCGAACTCCTCGTACATGGTCAGGTTGCCGGAACAACCGCCGTCAACGTCCGGGACACCGTCGCCGTCGTCGTCCGAGTTGGGGTTGGGCTCACACCAGATGGTGTTGTTCCGCAGCGTGCCGTTTCGCAGGATCCGCACCCCGGACTCGTGCTCGCCGAAGGCGTGGATGTAGGAGTTCTCGATGGTGCAGGCGTTGTGGCACTCGGGACCTGACCCCCCGTCGTGGATGTAGGAGTTCCTCAGGACGTAGTGCGAGAAGCTGAGGGGTCGGAACCCGCTCGAGGCCGCAGAGGTCGCGTCGATCTCGGAGTCGAGGATCGTCACCCGGATCGGGTCGTCGCCCTCAGGGTCCGAGATGACCGTGGGGTCGTAGTCGTCCTGGACGCCGACCCGAACCGCGCCGTTGATCCTGGAGTTCTTGACCACGACGCCGATCGTCGAGATCTGCAACGGCACGCAGTTGATGACCTTCGAGTCGATGACGGTGCCCGCGGCGGTGATCGTGCAGGGACCGTTGTAGGCGGTGAGAGTGCCGGTGGGTCCGGTGTTGGTGGCGTCGGGGAAACCTGTGGACGGCGTCGCGCTCGGGTCGGCGACCCTCAGGGTCCGGGTCCGCGAGCCGGCCTTGCCGAGCGACGGGTTGCCGAGGAACTTCACGCGCACCTTGTAGGTGCCTGGCGACAGCTTCGGCAGCCGGACCGCCGCCTTGCCCTTGACCAGCCTGGCGCCGACGAAGGTCCGCTTGCCTGCCCCCTGCCTGATCGCGACCTTCACCTTCCCCGTGCCCAGCCCCGACGACCGCTCGGTCCCCCGCTTCCGTGAGGGCGCGCTCAGCGCGATCTTCACGTGCGCGCGCTGCTCGGTCGTGAGCTGGCGCTGGTCGAGCTTCATGAACACCTTGGGGGTCCGCGCGGCCCGGTCCGTGTCGGCCACGGCGGAGGGGACGCTCTGCACGGAGCCCTGCAGTGGCAGCAGAACGAGCACCGGGAGAACGAGGAGTGTCAGGGCGCGGCGGCCCCTGGGGATGTTGGGGGACATAGGACCACCATGACGAATCGAACCGCTGCGAGACATTCGGAGTCCCCAAGATTGGGTAACAGTGGCGCCAGTCCCGCCGGAGACGCCGAGGTTGTGATGACCCCCCACTCGCACCACATCGAGGTCCCGCTGTGCGCGCACCAGCCGACGGGCAAGGGCGCGGGAAGCCAGCACGCCCGTCAGTTCGCCGCCGCCACTGCCGTCCCGTCGTCCCAGACGTTGCCCGACCAGACGTTGCCCGTCCGACTCGAGTCGAAGCTGACCACCGGGCCGGCGGAGCCGCACTTGCGGGTGCCGCCGCGCTGGAAGACGTTGTTGGTGAACTTCTGGTTCGTGGCGTTCGTCGGGTCGCTGGAGAACGGCTTCCCGCTCGTGGCCCCGCCGTACGCGCAGAACGCGCTGCCAGCACTGGCCATGAACAGGTTGCCGTCGATCGTGTTGTTCTTGATCGGGGCGAAGTCCGGGTAGCCGGTCAGGTCCGCGGAGCACCCGATGTCACCGTTGACGAACGGGCCTGTGTACGAGCAGTGGATGGTGCTGTGCCGCAGCGTGAGGTTCTGCTCCTCCCGCACCGACGAGGCGTGTGCCTTGTTGCTCGCGTCGGGCCACAGGTTCGTCCCGTGGAAGTAGCTGTCCTGGATCAGGCAGCTGGACGTGCAGTACGCCGCTCGGTTGGAGTTGATGATCTCGGTGCGCAGGATCGTGAAGTTCGAACCCGTCACGCCGCAGTCGGTGGTCGCGTTGTTGAGATCGCCGCAGGCATACTTCCCCGCCGAGCAGCTCCCGTTGCTGCACGCGGGGTACTGGACGCCGCTGTCGATGAGCGTGTCCTGCACGGTGAACGCCGCGCCTCCGGACTGGACGATCGCGCCGTTGAGGTAGGAGTTCTTCAACACCAGTCCACCGCCGGAGCCGGCCACGGTGAGGGTGCGGCAGTTGACGACCCTGGACTCGATCACGACGTTGGCCGTGCTGATGGTGCAGGGTCCCGAGTAGGTCGACATGCTGCTGGCCGGCGCGCTCGGCCCGGTGTTCGCGGCACCCGGGAAGCAGCCGCCCCGGCCGTCGGAACCGTCCGGGACGTTCGACCCGGTCGAGGCGCACCCGGCCGGGCCGGTCGCGCCGGTCCCGACGACCTTCAGGGTCCGGATCTTCGAGCGGGCCTTGCCCAGCCGCGCGTTGCCCAGGAAGGTCGCGCGCACCTGGTAGGTGCCTGACGGCAGCTTGGGCAAGCGCACCGTGGCCTTGCCCCTGACCAGCCTGGCGTCGACTCGCTTGGTCGCGTTCCCGCCCTTGATCGCGACCTTGACCCGGCCCGTGCCCGACCCGGTCGGCCGTAGCGCTCCCCGCGCCCGCGAGCGGGCGCTCCGCACGCTCAGCGCGATCTTGACCCGCGCCCGCTGCTTCGTCGTGACCTGGTCCTTCTCGAGCTTCATGAACACCTTGGGTGTCCGCGTCGCCCGGCTGGTCTCGGCTGCGGCGGAGGAGGAGGCGCTCTGGGTGGATCCCTGCAGGGGCACGAGGACCAGCGACAGCAGGGCCAACAGGTTCAGGGCGCGACGACGCAGGGTCATGTGGGGGGACATGGAGAACCACCATGGCCGGACTGGCCGCCGTACGCCACCGCGGTCGCCAAGTTTGGGTAGCCGAGGGGCGGTGTCCACGCTGGTGCCCCGCACGCGACGCACGCGCCGGGGAGCACGACTTACATCGCGCAGGACACTAGCTCTTCGGCACGTTCTCCAGCTCGGCCAGCCAGGCGGAGGGGTGGGCGTCGGACGGCATCCGCCAGTCGCCCCGGGGAGACATGGTGCCGCCGGCGCTCACCTTGGGGCCGTTGGGCAGCGCGGAGCGCTTGAACTGGCTCGCGAAGAACCGCTTGATGAAGACCTCCAGCCACGAGCGGATCGTGGCGAGGTCGTAGGCCGTGCGCCGCTCCTCGGGGAAGCCCGGGGGCCACTCGCCGGCCGACTCGTCGTGCCAGGCGTGCCAGGCGAGGAAGGCGATCTTGGACGGCCGGTCGCCGAAGCGCAGGACGCGGAAGAGCGAGAAGTCCTGGAGCGAGTAGGGCCCGACCGAGTCCTCGGTCGCCTGCGGCTTGACCCCTTCCTGGACCGGGATCAGCTCCGGGGTGATCTCCTGCTCGAGGATCTCCCCGAGCAGCTCGTTGGTCCCCTCGTCGAACTGGTCGGTCTCCGCCACCCACCGGATGAGGTGCTGGACCAGGGTCTTCGGCACGCCGGCGTTGACGTTGTAGTGCGACATCTGGTCGCCGACGCCGTAGGTGCACCAGCCGAGCGCCAGCTCGGAGAGGTCGCCGGTGCCGACCACGATCCCGCCGCGGTGGTTGGCCAGCCGGAACAGGTAGTCGTAGCGCATCCCTGCCTGGACGTTCTCGAACGTGACGTCGTAGACCGGCTCCCCTTCGGCGAACGGGTGGTCGATGTCGGCCAGCAGCTGGCGCGACGCGGCGGTGATGTCGATCTCCTCGAAGGTGACGCCCAGCGACTTGGCCAGCCGGGTGGCGAAGGACTTCGTGGTCTCGCCGGTCGCGAACCCCGGCATCGTGAACGCGTGGATGTCGGAGCGTGGGCGCCCGAGCCGATCCATCGCCTTGGCCGTGACGATCAGCGCGTGGGTCGAGTCAAGGCCTCCGCTCACCCCGATGATCGCCTTGGGCAGGCTGCCCGAGCTCTGGCCGATGGCGGTGAGTCGCTGCTCGAGCCCGGAGACCTGGATGTTGTAGGCCTCGTAGCAGTCGAGCGCGAGCCGCTCGGGGTCGTCGGGGACGAACGGGAACCGATCCACCTTGCGCCGCAGCCCGACGTCACCCGTGGGCGCGTCGAGCTCGAACTCGACGGTGCGGAACGCCGCGACCCGCTCCTCGTGCGTGCGCCGGTTGTCGTCGTGGGTGCCCTGCCGCAGCCGATCCTGGCGCAGCCGGCCGAGGTCGACGTCGGCGACGGTGCAGACCGGCCCCTCGGGGAACCGCGGCCCCTCGGCCATCAGCTCGCCCGACTCGTAGACCATCGTCTGGCCGTCCCAGCTCAGGTCGGTCGTCGACTCCCCCGGGCCGGCAGCGGAGAAGACGTACGCCGCGTTGCAGCGCGCGCTCGCGCTGCGCACGAGCAGCCGCCGGTCCTCGGCCCGGGCCACGGTGATCGGGCTGCCGGACAGGTTGGCCAGCACCGTGGCGCCCGCGAGCGACGCTTCGGCGCTCGGCGGCACCGGCACCCACATGTCCTCGCAGATCTCGACGTGCAGCTTGAGGTCGGGCTGGTCGCTGGCGGCGAAGATCAGATCGGGACCGAGGGGCACCTCGGCGCCGCAGACCTCGATGGTCGCACCCCGTCGGTCGTCACCCGGCGCGAAGTGGCGACGCTCGTAGAACTCCCGGTAGGTCGGCAGGTAGGACTTCGCCGAGATGCCGAGGATCCGGCCCCGGTGGACGACAGCTGCGCAGTTGAGCACCCGCGTGCCGTGCACCAGCGGCAGACCGACCACCAGGATCGGCAGCAGGTCGGACGAGCCGCGGACGACCTCGTGCAGCGCCTCGTGCGCGGCCTCGAGCAGGGTGTCCTGCAGCAGCAGGTCGTCGATCGCGTAGCCGGTCAGGCACAGCTCGGGGAAGACCGCCACCGCGACGGCGTTGTCGTGGCACTCCTTGGCCTGCGCCAGCACGGCGCGCGCGTTGGCCGCCGGGTCGGCGATCGCCACCGGCAACGTGCAGGCGGCGACCCGGGCGAACCCGTGCGCGTACGCCGAGTAGAAGTCCACGCCTCGAGTCTAGAGAGCCAGGCGCGGGGAGCTCCGGGTTCCCGGCCCCGGGTCGGTTTCTCTGGTGCGCCGGGTGCGCCGAGCGATGACTCCGGCCGACTGACAGGGTCTGTCCCGAGCATGAGCCTCGCCGCCCACGCCCCCATCAGCCCCTGTCTCTGGTTCGACCACGAGCTCGAGGAGGCGGCGGTGTTCTACGCGTCGATCTTCCCGAACTCACAGGTCGGGCACATGGCCCGCTACCCCGACTCGATCCCCGGCGAGGGCGGGCGGGTGATGGCGGGTGAGTTCACCCTCGACGGACTGACCTTCCGCGGCATCAACGGCGGCCCCGAGCACGCCGGGTTCACCGAGACGGTCTCCTTCTCGGTCACCTGCGCCGACCAGGCCGAGGTCGACCACTACTGGAGCGCGCTGACCGCGGACGGCGGCCAGGAGTCGGTGTGCGGCTGGCTGAAGGACCGCTTCGGGCTGTCGTGGCAGATCGTGCCGAAGCGGCTCTATGAGCTGATGGAGGACCCCGACCCCGTCCGGGCGAACGCTGCCGTCGAGGCCATGCTGCAGATGCACAAGATCGTGGTCGCCGAGCTCGAGGCGGCCGCAGACGCAGCTACCGTCTGACCTCATGTCGTATCGCACTCTTGTCGCCGAAGCACTACCCGACCTGGACGACCGGCTCTCCGGCGAGCTCGACCGGTTCAACGCCGCCGCCACCCCAGGCGTGCCGGCGGCCCGCGAGCTCACCGTGCAGGTGCTCGACGATGACGGCCGGCTGGGCGGGGGGCTGAGCGGCTGGACCTGGGGCGTGGGTGCTGGCATCGCGATGACCTGGGTGAGCGAGTCCGCCCGCGGTGCCGGGCTCGGCACGCAGCTGCTCGATGCGTTCGAGGCCGAGGCGCGAGACCGCGGCTGCACGCACGTGTTCGTCACCTCGTTCACGTTCCAGGCGCCGGGCTTCTACGAGCGGCACGGCTACCGCGAGCTCTTCCGCTGGCAGGACGTCCCGACGCCCGGGGCCGACGACGTGCACCTTCGCAAGGAGCTGTGACGGCTCCAGAGTGACCAGCGACACAGATCGCTACCCGCGCGTAGGTCGTTAGCCTTCCATCAGTCCGTGGACTCCATTCGGGAGCTGCGAGACCACCTGATTGGAGCTCGACGATGAGCACTCCCTCTCCCGAAGAGACCGCGCCCTACGGCACCGGACCGGCCAAGGCCGACGCGCCCGCGCCGTCCCACAAGTCGGCGCCGGCGAAGGTGCGCACCCACCACCTCCGGGAGATGAAGGAGCGCGGCGAGAGGTTCACGATGCTCACGGCCTACGAGCAGTACGCCGCGGAGACCTTCGACGAGGCCGGCATCGACGTGCTCCTGGTGGGCGACAGCGCCTCCAACAACGTCTATGGCAACGAGACCTCGCTGCCCGTGACCGTGGACGAGCTGATCCCGCTGACCCGTGCGGTCTCGCGCTCGGTCCAGCGCGCGTTGGTCGTCGGCGATCTGCCCTTCGGCTCCTACCAGGCCTCGCCCGAGCAGGCCTACCTCACCGCCGTCCGGTTCATGAAGGAAGGCGGCGCCCACTGCGTGAAGCTCGAGGGCGGCGTCGAGATGGCGCCCCAGATCGAGCGGCTCACCCAGGGCGGCATCCCGGTGATGGCCCACATCGGCTTCACCCCGCAGTCCGAGCACACCCTCGGCGGCTACCGCGTCCAGGGCCGTGGCGAGACCTCCGCCCGTCTGCTCGCCGACGCCGAGGCGATCCAGGACGCCGGCGCCTTCGCGGTCGTGATGGAGATGGTCCCCGGCGACGTGGCCGGCGAGGTCACCCGCAAGCTGCGGATCCCCACCATCGGCATCGGCGCCGGGCACGAGTGCGACGGCCAGGTGCTCGTCTGGCAGGACGCCTTCGGCCTGCGGACCGGGCGCATGGCGAAGTTCGTCAAGCAGTACGCCGACCTGCACGGCGTCCTCCTCGACGCCGCCCGCGCCTACGCCGACGACGTGAAGGCCGGCACGTTCCCGGGGCCCGAGCACACCTTCTAGGGGCGGACCCGGAGCACCTGCAGCTCGCCCCGGCCGTGGTGGTCGAGGACGACGGCCACGATGCGCCCGTACGCCGACGGTGACGTACCCGTCGCCACCCGGCCGGGGACCCGCACGGCGGGTCCACCGAGCCGAGGCACCAGCACCACGTGCCGGCCGTCCTCGCTCCAGCCGACGTAGCCGGAGCCGATGAACGGGTCGAACGGCACCCCGTCCGTCCTGGCCACGAGCAGCGGGGCGTCCTGAGGCTGGAAGAGGTCGGTGGCCCACACCTCGTGCGGGTCCGCCTCGCTCCGGCTGGTGCGCTGCGTCCAGACGACGTCGTGCTTGCGGTCGTAGCTCCCCTCGGTCACGAGCCCGTTGGCCGTCACCGGCCGGCGGTACACGTCGGGATCGGGCTGCTGGTCCAGCAGGACGAGGTCGGCCCGCCACGGGTCGCCGCCCCGCCTGCGCTCCACCGCGATCACGGCATCGTTGAGCTCGCCGACGATGGTGACGCGCAGCGGACCGGCGATGGCCGCGCCCACGGGCAGCTCGACGTCGGAGACCTTCCCGGTCAGCATGTCGAGCGCGACGTACTGACGAGGACTGTTGGGAGGGTCGCCCCCTGGGTCGGGCAGCTGGTCCACGAGGTAGCGGTAGCGGCCGACGTTGTCGCCGAGCACGAGTGACCCGTAGCGCGAGCGGTAGACCGTCCGACGGTCACCGGTCGCCCAGCTCATCCACGTCAGCCGCGGCTCGCCCTCGGCGTACCCCTCGACGAAGGCCACGTGGTCGCCGACGAGCGCCACGCCCTGCAGGTCGAGGGGCACACGCCGGCTCGCGACGACCTCGAGGCTGACCGGGTCGGCCGGCGCGGCCGCCTGGGATGCGGAGGGCGCCGCGGATGACGGAGGCGCCGCGGATGACGGGGAGGCGGGGTGTTCCGTGTCGTCACACGCAGCCAGCGCCAGCACCACGACACCGGCCAGCACCCACGCCCTCACGGCGGTACGACGCGTGAGAGGGGTCGGTGGTTGTCCCCGGCCTCAGGACGCTGCTACTTCTTCGGCACCAGGTGCCGAGGAAGTAGCGAGGTCGGCGACCGGGCAGCCGTCGGAACAGCCACGCAGCGTCGAGACCCAGCCTCGAGTCACGAGGATGCGTCCCACGATGCAGGCGAGACGGCAAGGATCGAGGACCTGGGCCCAGCCGGCACGGAGCGTCAGCTCACCGGCCACGACCGCCACCAGGTCGCGGTCGAGGTCCGCCCAGCGGTCCGCGGCTTCCTTGTGACAGATTCGGCCGTCCAGCTCGACGACGGTGGCGGCATCGACGTAGTCGACGTCGCGGTACGCCGCGCTCTTGCCTTGCCGGACCCGGCCCTGACGCCTCGCGGTGGGAAGGCCGTGCGGACGTTCGACACGGACGAGGTAGCGGCGCTCGAGGACCGAGTAGGCGCCGGCATCGACGTCGCGAAGGATCTCGAGCAACAGCCGACGGTGCTTCAGCCGTGGGCTGGACCCGAGCGCCGCGACCAGACGGCCGGGGGTCGTCCGCCCCTGTTGCACGGCGTCCGCGAGCAGAGCGACCGCCGCGTCCTCGCGAGTCTTGGCGGCGGCGGCGAGCACCAACGCGTGCTCGAGCCGAAGCCGCGGCGGCGAGAGGGCGCGCTGGGTCTTCGACTCCCAGGCCGTCAGCCGCTCGACGACGATGCCGGGTCGGCTACGGACTGTCCGATCGGCGTCAACGCAGACCCGGATGGGCGCGCCGTCCGACTGACCGTGCCCGCGGAGGTTCGCGGCACGCAGTGCCGACGTGCCGGACAACGCCGCAGGCGCGAAGAACAGGACGGCGGCCCAGGCCCGCTGCTCCCACGTGAGCGGACCGGTGTGCTCGACGTACACGCCGGGATGGACCCTGGCCCATTCGCGCCGACGCAGCTTGCGCTCGATCTCGGCGTCGGTGACCTCGACGGCGAGCAGCTGGTGGCGCGCCACGACTCCTTCCTGCGCCTGCAGGAGCTCGCCGACCACGCGCTCGTCCACCTCGCGAGCATCGGCTCCGGCACCCACCACACCAGCTGCCCTCGGCGCTGCCTGTGGGTAACCCTTGTCGGACCGGCTGCTGGGGAGAGCCGGCTGACATTTGTCATGCCCCGGTCATGACGCTCGGGCGAGGGACGAAGCGCCGGCCGGGACCACGCTTGAGCCATGACACAGACCCAGCTCTCCACCACCGCCGCCGGGCACGCCCCAGCCCCAGCGGTCTCGCTCTCGGGGGTGACCAAGAGGTTCGGTGACGTCGAGGCCGTCCGCGCGCATCGACCTCGAGCTCCAGCAGGGTGAGATCGTGGCGTTCCTCGGGCCGAACGGCGCCGGCAAGACCACGACCATCGACATGGTGCTCGGATTGTCGCGGCCCACGAGCGGCGACGTCAGCGTGCTCGGCCTGCCTCCGCGGCAGGCCATCGCCCGCGGCCTGGTGAGCGCCGTGATGCAGACCGGCGGCCTCATCAAGGACCTGACCGTGCGCGAGACCGTGGACTACACCGCCAGCCTGTTCGCCGACTCGAAGCCCGTCGACGAGGTGCTCTCCAACGCCGGCATCACCGGCATCGCCGACCGCAAGGTCGCCAAGTGCTCGGGAGGTGAGCAGCAGCGGCTGCGGTTCGCGATGGCGCTCCTGCCCGACCCCGCCCTGCTGCTCCTGGACGAGCCGACGACCGGGATGGACGTCGAGGGCCGACGCGCGTTCTGGTCGGCCATCCGGCGCGACGCCGAGCAGGGCCGCACCGTGCTGTTCGCGACGCACTACCTCGAGGAGGCCGACCAGTACGCCGACCGGATCGTGCTGATCAGCCGCGGCAGGATCGTGGCCGACGGGTCGGGCAGCGAGATCCGCGCCCTCGCCGCCGGACGCTCCGTCCGCGCCACGCTCGCGGATGCCGACACCGACCGGATCGCAGCCATCGGCGGCGTCGACGGCGTCGAGGTCCGCGGCGAGACCGTGCTGGTGCACGCCAAGGACAGCGACGCCGTGGCCCGCTACCTGCTGACCGAGACCGACGCCCGAGACCTCGAGATCACCTCGAAGGGTCTCGAGGACGCCTTCTTGAGCCTGACCCACGAGGAGAAGTGATGAGCACCGCCACGATCGACCCGGCCACCCGCAACGTCCCTCCGTTCGGAGGGTTCAGCACCACGATCCTCGGGATCGAGCTCAAGCGGATGCTCCGCAACCGCCGCACGATGTTCTTCACGCTGGTCTTCCCGGCCGGCCTGTTCCTCGCGTTCGGTGGCACCAAGGGCTGGAACGACGATGCCGGCCACGGCAACGTCGCGGCCTACATCATGGTGTCGATGGCGCTGTACGCCGCGGCACTCACCGCCGCCTCGACCGGCGCGATGGTCGCCATGGAGCGGGCCATGGGCTGGTCCCGCCAGCTCCGGCTGACCCCGCTGAGCCCGGTCGTCTACATCGTGATGAAGGCGCTGGTCGCGCTCGTCATGGGCGCCGTCGCGGTGACCGTCGTCAACGTCGCCGGCATCGTGCAGGGCAAGCCGGACATGCCGGTCGGCACCTGGGTCGCGTGCGCCGCCCTGGCCATCCTCTGCACCCTGGTCTTCGCGGCGCTCGGCGTCTTCGTCGGCTACCTGGTGCCGGGCGAGAACGCCATGCAGATCCTCGGCCCCGGCCTGGCACTCATGTCGTTCCTCGGCAACGTGTTCATCCCCATCGACGACCACGGCAGCCTGATCTGGCACATCGCCCAGTGGACGCCGATGTTCGGCGTGGCCGAGGTCACCCGGGCGCCGCTCACCGGCGAGCTGCCCTGGTACGCCGTGGTCAACGCGCTCGGCTGGCTGGCGGTCTTCGTGCTCGGCGCGGCGTGGCGGATGAGCAAGGACACCGCTCGCGTGTGACCGTGCTGACTGTGGGGCAGACCGTCAGCCAGACCCAGCCGGTCACGCCGGTGCCGGGAGTGTCCACCCCCGGGTCCACCGGCCGGCTGGGTCCGTTGTTCGCCGCGATCTGGCTCTTCTTCCTCGTCAACCCGTTCCTCGAGGCCTGGTCGCACCGCGACGAGGTGCGCGGTGTCGTCGGCATGGCGAGCACCGTCGCGTTCGCGGGGGCCTACCTCCTGCTCTGGCTCCGCGCCCGTGCCGACCGCCAGCGGCTCGTCGACACCCCGCCTCTGAGCTGGTCGCTCCCCTACCTCGGCACCCTGGTCGGGCTGGGCGCGCTCACCGTCGCCTGCGTGGGCGAGCCGGGCCTGGCGTGCGCCGTCTACGTCGGCGTCGCCTGCGTGATGGTCTTCCCGTTCCGGGTCGCGGCACCGATCGTGGTGGCCCTGATCGCCGGGACGATCGCCCTCGGCGCCCGCGAGGACTGGGGCAGCCAGGTCGGCACGGCCTTCGGGATCATGGCCGCCTCGGTGGCCGTCTTCGGCCTGCGCGCCGTGATGACCCGCAACATCGACCTCGTCAACGCCCAGCTCGAGAACGCCCGCCTCGCCGTCGACAACGAGCGCACCCGCTTCGCGCGCGACCTGCACGACATCCTCGGCCACTCGCTCACCGTGATCACGGTCAAGGCCGAGCTCGCCCAGAAGCTGCTCGACGTCGACGTCGAGCGGGCCCGCGCCGAGATCGCCGACCTCGAGCGGCTCAGCCGCGACGCGCTCACCGACGTACGCCGCGCGGTGGAGGGCTACCGCGACATCACGCTGCCCGGCGAGCTCGTGCGGGCGCGGGTGGCGCTGCGCGCCGCCGAGATCGACGCCGAGCTGCCGAACTCCACCGACGAGGTGCCGTCCGAGCTGCGCGAGCTGTTCGCCTGGACCGTGCGCGAGGGCGTCACCAACGTGATCCGCCACTCCCGCGCCACGCACTGCGAGGTGCGGCTGACCCCGACCAGCGCCGAGGTGATCGACGACGGGCGCGCCACCCCGTCGCCCAGCGGGCACGGGTCGGGGCTGGCCGGGCTGCGGGAGCGTGCCGCAGACGCCGGCGCCACCGTGGTCACCCGGGAGCTCTCCCCCGGCTTCTCGCTGTCGGTTCTCAAGTCATGACCATCCGCCTCCTGCTCGCCGACGACCAGGCCCTGGTCCGCGGGGCGCTCGCGGCGCTGCTCAACCTCGAGCCGGACCTCGAGGTGGTCGTCGAGGTCGGCACCGGCGACGCCGTCGTCCCCGCCGTCCTCGAGCACCACCCCGACGTGGCCCTGCTCGACGTGGAGATGCCGGGGCTCGACGGCATCTCGGCCACCGCGCAGGTCCGGCGTGCGTCCCCAGAGACCCAGGTGCTGATCGTGACGACGTTCGGGCGGCCGGGCTACCTGCGCCGGGCACTGCAGGCGGGCGCGTCCGGGTTCGTGGTCAAGGACACTCCCGCGGCCCAGCTCGCCGATGCCGTACGCCGCGTGCACGCCGGCCTCCGCGTGGTCGACCCGGCCCTGGCGACCGACTCGCTCGTCGCCGGCGAGTCGCCTCTGACCCAGCGGGAGACCGAGGTGCTGCGCGCGGCCCGGGACGGCTCGTCGGTGGCGGCCATCGCCCGCAAGCTCTTCCTCTCCGAGGGCACGGTCCGCAACCACCTCTCCTCGGCCATCGGCAAGACGGGCGCCACCAACCGCGCCGAGGCGGTCATCACCGCGGACGGCAACGGCTGGCTGTAGCCGCAGGGGCCACCTCGGGTGGCTTCGAAGCTCGGAAGTCACTAGCCCGGCTGCGCTGATCCTCGACCGTCGAGCACGTCCTGCAGGCGTGAGTACCGTGCCGGGTATGCGCCCGATGCTGTTGTCACTCGTCCTTGCCCTGCTCGTCCCGGCAGGACCTGCGGCAGGACACCCGCCAGCGCCTTCCGCTGCTGTCCATGCAGACCGCAAGCCGATGCCCAGGCTCAAGATCACCCGTGTGGTCCGGCACGTCGACCATCCCTGGGACGTGAAGTCGCTGCCGGGCGGCGTGCTGCTCTTCACCCAGCGCGACCGGGCCACGCTCTCGGTGTTCAAGAAGGGTCGGGTGCACCGGGTCGGGTTCCCACGGCGGACGGTCTGGGTCTCCGGCGAGACCGGGCTGATGGGGCTCGAGGTGGACCCCGACTTCTCCACCAACCGCCGGATCTACACCTGCCAGGGCGGCTTCACGGGCAGTGGCGGCCACGACGTCCATGTCACCGCCTGGACCCTCGACCGCAAGCTGCGCAAGGCCAGGCTCGACAAGGTCCTGGTGGGCGGGTTCCCCACCAGCTCGGGACGGCACGGCGGCTGCCGGCTCCTCGTGACTGGCGACGGGTCGCTCCTGGTCGGCACCGGCGACGCCGCCCAGGGCACCAACCCGGAGGACCTCGACTCGCTCGGCGGCAAGACGCTGCGGCTCGACCGGTTCACCGGTGCGCCGTGGCCGGACAACCCGTTCGCAACCGCGACGGGTCCACGGCGCTACGTGCACACCTTCGGCCACCGCAACGTGCAGGGTGTGGCCGAGCGCGCCGACGGCACGCTCTGGAACGTCGAGCAGGGGACCGACCGCGACGACGAGGTCAACCTGCTGGTGAACGGCGGCGACTACGGCTACAACCCCGTGCCGGGCTACAACGAGTCGGTCCCGATGACCGACCAGTCGCTGCCGGGCAGGCAGGTCAAGGCCCGCTGGCGCTCGGGCAAGCCGACCGTCGCGACGTCCGGCGGCGGCTTCGTGAACGGCGCCAAGTGGGGCGCCCTCGACGGCGCGCTCGCCGTAGCCTGCCTCAAGGCCAGCCGGGTCCTGTTCCTGACCTTCGACCGCAGGGGGAAGCTGCAGAGGGTGCGAGCGCCGCGCGCGCTGCGGCAGTACGGCCGGATCCGACAGGTCACCAGCGCCGCGAACGGCGACCTGCTCGTCACGACCGACAACGGCGGAGGCAACGACGTCATCCTGCGGGTCAGCCCGAGGTAGCACTCAAGCCGTGGTGTCCTGTCCCACCTGTTGTGCGGCGATCCTCGCCAGCTGGATGCGCGAGCCGATGTCGAGCTTCCGGAAGATGTGTCGCAGGTGGTAGTCGACGGTGTGTGGCGACAGGTACAGCGTGGTGGCGGCCTCCCGGTTGGTGTACCCGGCCGCGACAAGCTCTGCGACGCTTCGCTCGGCGTCGGTCAGGCGGGGCCAGCCTGAGTGATCGCTGTCGGGCACACCGGGCGCGACGGCAGCGAAGCGGACGATCGCTCCGATGAGCCGGGTTCCGTCATGGACGGCTTCGCACGCCGCGGCGAAGCCACCGAAAGACAGGTGGGGTGGGGTCGGACCCGTGCCCCGTCGGACACACTGCTGGGCCCAGGCCCACAGCTCCTCACGGTCGGACGAGGCCACGAACCGGCCTCCGGCGGCGTTGACATAGAGGGAGCTGCCGTCGACCGCGGCGAGGGGTCCCTTGGCGCGACGCCGGGCCCGCAGGAAGCTGTCGTAGAGGGCCACGGACCTCGAGCCCGCTTCGTCCAGGAGCCTGTGATGGGTCTCGTGGACGACGCGGCCGACCAGCGCGGTCATGACCTGCCATGGGGCCGGGTCCGCGATGGTCATGTTCACGACGCCGAGGACCTGGCCCGTGAACGGGTCCAGGACGGCGCGAGAGGCGCAGGTGATGTGGGTGAAGGCGTCGGCGTAGTGCTCGAACCCGCGGACCAGGGCGGCACCCCGGGTCCTCGCCGCCATCCCGATGGAGTTGGTACCGATGACCGCCTCGTCGCAGAAGTAGCCCGGGGCCGCTCCGACCGCATCCATTTGGAGCGCGGTGTTCGCCGTGCTGGTCCACCGCTGGACGACGTGGACGCGGCGGTCGACCAGGAGGAGCGCGCAGCGCAGGTCCGGCAGGTCGGCGCTGACCGCTGTCATCGCCGGAGCCACCGCCCAGTGCAGCCTGCTGTCGTCGTCGACGTCGCCGTCGTACGGAGCGTGGAGCTGCTCCGGCTGCAGACCCAGGGCGGCAGCGCGGCGCCACGACGCACGCACGTCGTCGTTGATCGGCTCGTGACGGAAGGGGCTGTTGTCGACCCTCGCCTGCACATGACGCAGCGCGGCGTGACCTGCGTCGAGCTCGTCCGCGGGCGCCGGGCCATGCATTCTTGGAGGGTGGCAGTCCCGTGACACCGCGGGCAAGTGACAAGACGACGGAACGGACTACGCGATCACGTGGGGTGCGGGACGGGCGGCGTCCCTAGATTCGCGGGCGATGGAACTCAACCTGACCGGCAAGGTCGCGGTCGTCACCGGGGCGAGCAGAGGGATCGGCCTCGCGATCACCCGTGCCTTGGCCGAGGAAGGGGCACTCGTCGTCGCGGCATCCCACGGGGGGAGCCCCGAGCTCGAGCTGCTGGAGGAACGCTGGCACGTCCGTTCGATGCGCGTCGACCTGAGCACGGACAGCGGACCGGCGGCACTCATCGCCCACGCCATCGACCAGTACGAGCAGCTCGACATCGTCGTCAACAACGTCGGCGGGGTGCGGCCCCGACCCGATGGCTACCTCGCCGTCACCGACGCGGACTGGACGAGCACCTTCATCCTCAACTTCTTCGCCGCCCAGCGCACGATGCGCGCCGCGCTGCCCCACCTGATGAGGCGGGGGGCGTCCTCGATCGTCACGATCAGCTCCGTCAACGCCTTCCTGCCCGATCCCCTGGTCATCGACTACAGCGCCGCCAAGGCCGCGCTGACTAGCCTGTGCAAGGCGCTGTCGAAGGAGTTCGGCCCCCGAGGCGTCCGCATCAACACGGTCAGCCCCGGGCCGGTGGAGACCGACCTCTGGCTCGGTGACGGCGGCGTCGCGGACACGCTGGCGACTGCCCAAGGGCTGCGGTCGGCGGACGTCCAGGCAGGGGCCGCGGCCCAGTCGGTGACGGGGCGGTTCACCCGTCCGCACGAGGTCGCCGACCTCGTCCTGCTCCTCGCAAGCGATCGCACCTCGAACGTCACCGGTGCCGACTTCGTCATCGACGGCGGCCTCATCACCACCCTCTGAAACCTCTGACAAGAAGGATCAAGCACATGACCAGACCTGTCGTCTTCATTCACGGGCTGTGGCTGCACGCCACGAGCTGGCAGCCCTGGATCGAGCTGTTCGCCTCGGCGGGCTACCGACCCAGTGCGCCCGGCTGGCCACACGAGGCTCCGACGGTCGCGGGGGCACGGGAGGACCCGGACGCGGTGGCCAACCTCAGCATCGACGAGGTCACCGACCACTACGCCGCGATCATCGCCGGGCTCGACGAGCCTCCGGTCATCATCGGGCACTCCTTCGGAGGCCTGTTCGCCGAGAAGCTGCTGGGCCAGGGTCTCGGCGCGGCGGCCGTGGCCATCGATCCGGCCCAGATCAAGGGGGTGCTACCCCTCCCGCTCGCCCAGCTGCGCGCGGGTTTCCCGGCCCTCGGCAACCCGGCGAACCTGCACCGCTCGGTGTCGCTCACGCAGAAGGAGTTCCGGTTCGGCTTCGGCAACGCGCTCAGCGAGGAGGAGTCCGACCAGCTCTTCGACCGCTGGACGATCCCCTCCCCGGCACGGCCCCTCTTCCAGGCCGCGGCCGCGAACTTCGTGATGCACTCACAGGCCAAGGTGGACACGGCCAACGAGGACCGGGGACCGCTGCTCCTCATCTCCGGCACCGCGGACCACACCGTCCCGGACGTGGTGACGAGGTCGACGCTGAAGCAGTATCGCGACTCCTCGGCGGTGACCGAGCTCAAGCAGTTCGAGGGCCGCGGTCACTCACTGACGATCGACAGCGGCTGGCGCGAGGTCGCCGAGTCGATCCTCGAGTGGCTCAAGGCCAACGACCTCAACTAGGCCGGTCCTGCCGAGCACGGGCCGGCCACGTCAGCGTCACGCTGTCCAGTCGAAGACCGCCTCGCCGATGGTCAGCACCGCGAACCACACGGCCACGGCGATCAGGGGCAGGAGCAGCGTGCGCCTCGGGTGCGGCGTCCACCACCGGGTGGCGACCACGAACAGCACCACCCAGACCAGCATGAGCGCGACCACGCCGTACCACGGCGCGAGCAGCCCGCTGGCGGCGTACAGGAAGAAGCAGCCGGCCATGCCCATCATCGCCACGAACGGCCACGGGGAGGCCTTGTGACCCTGGGGGATCGCCATCGCTAGCGGACCACTAGTCCTCGGCCTTGTCGTTCCAGGCAGGGTCGTTGTCCCACTCCTCGTTTCGCTCCTTGACCTTCTCGAGCGCGCGGGCGGCCGCCGCCTCGGTGTCGTAGGGGCCGAGCCGGTCCTTGTAGGCGCAGCCGTCCGGACCCTCCACGGCCTTGTGGTTGAGGCAGTACCAGTAGGTCATGGAGCAGAAACTATCGTTGGTCCCCTACCCTTCAGAAGCGGATGGGCTGGCCGGGCGACCGCGTCGCCGTGTCTCTCGAGGCACGACGCCGAGGAAAGTCCGGGCTCCACAGGGCAAGGTGGTGGGCAACACCCACCCGGGGTGACCCGCGGGAAAGTGCCACAGAAAACAGACCGCCTCCCTGCCTCCGGGCAGGAGGGTAAGGGTGAAACGGTGGTGCAAGAGACCACCAGCGGCCCGGGCGACCGGGCCGGCTAGGCAAACCCCACCTGGAGCAAGATCAAGAAGTCCGGCGCCTTCGGGCGCCGGACGCGCGTACGCCGAGGGCGGCTCGCCCGAGTACGCGGGTAGATCGCTGGAGGGTGTCGGCAACGGCACCCGTAGATGGATGGTCGCCCCCCGGTGACCGTGAGGGAGCCGGGGACAGAACCCGGCTTACAGGCCAGCCCGTCCGCACCACATCGTCTGACCTGCGGAAACGTTGAATTCAGGCGTCGTCGGTCCCCATGTAGTCCCCAGGAGCAGGAGTCCAGTCCCCCAGCACACTGTCGATGGCGTCCCGGGTCCGGTCATCCGAGTCCGGCCAGATGTGGCTGTAGGTGTCGAGCGTCTCGGCGGCGGTCGCGTGCCCGAGACGGTCCTGCACCGTCTTCACGCTCTCGCCGTACCGGATAAGCAGCGAGGCGTAGTAGTGCCGAAGGGCGTGCATCCCCTTGCCGGTCGCCTCGGTCAGTCCCGCGGCATTCGCCGCGGGTCGCCACGTGTGCCCGAACGTCTGCCGGGTGATCGACTGGCCCGCGAAGGTGAAGACGAGGCCGTCGGCTGCGACCTGGTATTCGCCCAAGTGGGCGTTCAGCGCCTCGACGACCACGTTGGGCAGCGGGATGGTCCGGTATGACGCCTTCGTCTTGAGCGGCCCGAACTCGGTCTGGCCGCTGCGGAGGGTCACGAGCTGACGATCGACCACCACGACGGGGTTCGCACCCAGCAGCCGAAGTCGGTCGCGCGTCAGCCCGAGTACCTCGCCTTGGCGCATCCCCGTCCCGGCCGCGAAGGTCACCAGCGCCTTCAGCGCGCACGGCAGCTCGTTGCGCAGCATCTCGACCTGCTCGGTCGTCATCGGCGCCACCTTGCGCCTCTCAACCGTCGGCAGTTTTGTGCCTTCACAAGGGTTCGCCATCACCCGGCGATCCCGCATCGCAGCCTTGAAAACGGCCGAGACGATCCCGTGCACGACCCCGACCGTCGACGCCGCGAGTGGCTTCCGGCCGCCATCGCCAGTACTCAGCCGCTTGACCCAGGCCTGTACTTCACTTGGAAGGATGGAGGACATCTGCCGCTCGCCGAGCGTCGGGTAGGCATGACGGCGCAGCATCGTCTCGACATGGTCGGCCGAGCTCCGCCGATGCACCTGTGCTGCCCGCCACTGCTCGGCGTACGACCGGAACAGGATCCGACCTGCCTTCGGATCGACGTACTGCCCCGTGACCACGGAGGCTGTGACCTCGTCGAGCCACCGCTGCGCGTCGACCTTCCGATCGAAGTGCTTCGCGTGCTGGCGCCCGCCGACGTCGCGATAGCGAGCGCGCCATTTCCCATCCGATCGCTTCTGCAGATTGGCCATGACTTGCCTCCGTCCGCCCGACCAATCGAGCATAGATCGCGCCGGAGTCAGCATGACTGGCGATTGATGGTCGACGACGGTCACCACTTGACCGTCCACGGACTTCAGCGCCGTGGGGAACGCTGAGGTGCATATAGATCTCTCGTTGGCGACTGCACGCGCGATCGCGGGCAACGGCTTCCGAGGATGTCCCGAGTTCCGTGGAACTTCGGTGGCGGTCCGGTGAGCATCAGGCTGCGCTCACGCTTGAGTGTTGCCGTCAGCGCCGACAGTGTCGTCTCCGAGATGGCGTTCGAGGGCGGCGCGGAGGGCGGGCAGGTGTAGGTGGCCGTTGACGCGGCGGAACTGCTTGGACGCTTCGACCATGCCGGCCGCGCACCAGCGCAGTGCCATCTGGCCGTCGCGCCAGCGTTTGACGTTGCGGGAGTGGTCGCGGCTGATCGAGATCATCGACTTGCTCGGGCCCCAGATCTCTGGTCCAGGTCCTGTTTGAGGTTATGCCGATCGGTCCGCACTGGTTGTAGCGGGATCGGCTCTTCTGGACTGGTCCACGCGCGGTGGCGGTAGGAACTCTCATTCGCTTGGCCACGTGGTCGTTGGAACGACGAGGCACCGATGCTGTGCAGACGGCAGCCACACCCACCGTTAGGCACCTGATCGGGCCCTCTCCCGGACGGCCACTTGACCGGCGCCGAGGTCGGCATCGGCATTTCGGGGCCGGCCTTGGTCGCCGCTGCCGCGGTCGGCCGCACCGTCTGGAAGGTCCCGAACGACGAGTCGTGACCCGCGCTTCCCGCCTCAGCTCGAAGGCCGAGGCGGCTTCGTGTACCGACGTTCTAGCGGCAGCCTACGAAGCCGTCGTGGATCCGGGCGCCGGGATGGACATGGCGACGTCCACCAGTTGCTCACGAGCTGCAGCGTTCGGAGCCTGGATACGGATGATCTCGTCGGTATTCGGCACCATCAGCAGAATCTGGCTCAGGACCGACTTGTCCTGACTCATCGACACGTAGGCCTCAAGACCGTTGATCGAGGTCACCTCGCCGCCACTCTGCGCCGCCAACGCCTTCAGCCAATCGGAACGGCCCTCAATCGGGTAGCCGCGCTCGTAGAAGATCCAGAAGCCACCGGACATCTGGATGGCTGGCTGATTGACTCCCCCGCAGAAGCTGGCACCGGTGATCGGTATGCGCGCCTTGCTTGCGTCGGGGGGCCACACCTCTGGTCGCGCGTTGTCCTTCGAGTCGGCCGTGAGCACGTCCAGAGCGACATCCTTCTGGTTGATGCACGGCCCGCCCCCCGGCCCGGTCAGAGGCATAAAGTCCTGGTGAGCGGGGACCTCGGCGTCAGACTGGGCTGTCGACGAACCGTCGCCACGCGTCGACCTGGCCCCCTCGGCGGACGCGTCGCTCTGGGAGCTCGCGTGCGGGATCGCAACTGCCGCAACCGCCGCGCCACTACCGAGCAGGAACGCGCCTGCGAGCAAGCCAACTGTCTGTCGGCGCATAGTCCTCAAGGGGTTCTTGAGCAGCATCAGTTGACTGCCTTCCCATGGTCGGCCGCGAGGATTTGATACGTCCCGGGGCCGTGGTTGCCTGGGAGCCTGGAGTGCTCCCCCCACGAGTACACCCCGCCCGCGCGGTGCGCCCCCAGCGCGATCCACTCGCCCGTCCCCGGATCGTTGGCGTTGCCGCGTTCCATGCCCACCCAGCTAGAGCCCATGTTGAAGTCGAGAACAAAGCCGCTCGGCTCAATGAACTCCCCGTCGAACCACGGCCCCCACGTGTACCCACCATCGAGATTCACAGTTCCGAAGGCGTGGTTCCCCGGGCTCGGCTGCCGATTGGGGAACACCCGGCAGCTAACGAACTGTCCTGTTGAGAGGACGGCCCATCGGAAGAGCGTGGGGCGGGTGTACTTCACATCGTCAGCACCGCTCGCGGTGCAGCTGCTCCAACCTCGGACGAATCCGAACTCCGCCCCACCCTGGCCCCGTCCTGTGTACATGCTGTTGACGTGTTGGCAGACACGCCGCCACTCGGTATCGGGATGTACCCGGTTGTCGCTGTGTTGATCGTGTTCGTCAAGGAGTTCGTCTCGACGCCGCCCTTGAAGGCGTAGTCGCCGTTCAGACACGCAGCAGTGGCTGCGGCCGGCGAACTCTGCCAGAAGGTCAGCGCGGTCAGACCGACCGTGACGAACCCGAGGATGAAGGACGAGGCCACACCCAGCACAAGCCGCTTCGACCTCTTCTCGCGCTGCATGGGTCGGAGCATGAGCCATCTGTCACCAGGCGTCAAGGCTTGTAGGACGCGCACGATGGTTGGACGTAGCAGACGCCTATCTGGTTCCCGGCGGCCGCTGATGGCTAGGCGGCGAATCCGAAGCGGCCCTTCGGCGCCACCGTGTGGCGCGACTCGAACGCCCCCCGCCTGAACGACCCAGGTTCAGCGGCGCTCGCCTCTGCTGGTATAGACCTGGGCAACCGCGATGCTGGTTGCCGCCGGGCTCGCCGGGTGTCGCGATGCCTCCCAATCCTCCGAACCCGCCGCCCGGCCCACCGCTTACCAAGACTGCACTCACGGCCCGAGGCAGTTCGGCGACGGTTCCGCGGTCGACGTGACCATGCAGTGGGACACCAGCAACCACCCGTTCTCGGAATCGGCGCCGCTGTTCTTATTCCAGGGCAGCCCCTTTACTGGCACGGTCAAGGTCTGCGCAGGCGAAGGAGTCCACGTCACACCGACCTCCAGGCGCTTCGACGAGACCGCCGAAGCCATCTTGGAATTCTGGGTTCGCGGAGACCCGGGTCCAGTGAGTCCATCACGTTCTTCGTGGAGATGCCGGGTCTCGGCGGAGATCTCGCAGGACCCAGGATCGATTCGGTGGAAGAGGGCTGGTCGTTCGCTGGAGACGACACGGACTCCTGAGCGCCCGCTGCATGCTCCGTCGAAGGCGATGAGGCTAAGCGCCTCGCATGATCATGCCGCTCGCCGCGCCTTCGCACCACTGGGTGCCTTGTGCCGCTCCCGACTGGCTGAAGAGAGCTCGCCGCATCCTGCACCGCGGCTGATGGCCAGAACTCCGACACTCGTCGATCGAGGTCGACATCCATCCCTTGGTCAGCGACGGGCTGCGGATCTTCGGCGCGCACCTGCAATACGCCTCGGTGCGCAGAGCCATGGCGGCAGGGCCGGCCGAGTACGACCTGACCCAGCAGTTCGGCCGCAATCCCAACGAGATCGAGATGGCCATGGGGAGGCACAAGTTTTGGCGGCTGCTCGACGACCACGTGCCGGAAGTGCGCCGCCCAGATCCTGGGCAGGCGTCACCTCGAGCGGATCACGAGCATCGAGCTCTTCGATGTCTCTTCCCTTGGTACCGAGCGCACCTTCGTGGTCGCCCGCGATCCGGCGCCGTGGTTGCAAGAGCAAGAGCCCGGCGAGGTCCGCGCCCCGGCCAGCCGAGACTTCGCGGCACTGCTCATCACAACAGAGATGGTCGCGGCCCAGTCACGAGCGTGATCGGTTGGCCACCGTTGCGGGTGTCGAAGGTGAAGCCGGTCGGCTGTTCCTCACATGGAGCGGCGTTGGCTCGCGCGTAGACAGCCTTGCCCAGACCCCCGATCGACCTTGGATCGCTGAACACCGCTGATCATTGCTGACTGCTCAACTTTCTCCTCCAACGGCCCGTCGACACGCCATTTCGCCCTCCTCAGATCGTCGGCACGCATGCTACGAATATCCGTAGATGGGTCGCCCGTGGACGGGTGGCCCACGACTCATTTTCGGGCGACTTGTTGGACGTGGTTGGTCGTGCATGGTGGCGTCAAGGTCTACCGCGGAGCGGCCTCCGCGGCACGTGCCTATATCGAGGCCGATCGGTCACGGGTCGATGACTACTACCTCGCCGAAGGCAGCGGCCTGGCCCGCCGGTTCGGCGCTTCGCCCGGCGGGGGCGTGACGGATCTCGGGGCGCTCGACGGCGACCGGTACGAGCAGTGGGTGGCCGGCCACGATCCGGTGACCGGCCTGGCCCGTGGGCGGCTCCGCCAGGACGACAACGCGGTGCGGTTTGTCGAGATCACGGTCAACGGGCCGAAGACCTGGTCCCTGGCCGCGGCGCTCCATCCCGAAGTCGCGGAAGCGTACGACGCCGCGCAGGACCGGGCCGCGGAGCAGATCATCGGCTGGGTGGCCGAGCACGCCGCGACGCGGGTGGGGCCGCGCGGCCGGCAGGTGCAGGTGCCGGTGGAGCGGATCGAGGCGGTGACGGTGCGGCACTACACCTCCCGTGCCGGTGACCCGCACCGTCACCTGCACCTTCAGGTCAACGCCCGGGTCTTCGCCCCCGGCCCCAATGCACAGAGCAAGTGGCGTGGCTTGCACACGGTCGGGTTCCGCGACTCCATCGAGGCGCTCAACGGCATCGGCCACGCGGCGGTGATGTGCGACCCGGGGTTCCGCGGCGCACTGGCCGCGGCCGGGTTCACCCTCGACCCGGCTACCGGCGAGGTCGCCGAGCTGGCGCCATATGTTGGGGCGTTCAGCGAGCGGGCGGCGCAGATCGGGCGCAACATCGACCGGTACCAAGCCGAATGGCGGGCCGCCAACCCCGGTCAGGACCCCGGCCCGGTCGTTCGGCGGTCCTGGGACCGGCGGGCCTGGAAGGACGCACGACCCGACAAAATCGTCCCCACCGACGGCGCCGCGATGGTCGCGCACTGGAACCAGCAGCTCCACCACCTGGGCTACCACGACCCGTCACCGCAGCCCGGGCTTCCAATGGTGGTCGGCGGGCCGCGGGTGGGTGGGTTCGACCGCGATACCGCCGTGGAGACCATCCTGGTCCGGCTCGGTGCGCGGCGGTCGGCGTGGAACGCAGCCGACATCCGCGGTCAGGCCGAGAAGGAGATCGCCGCCGCCGGAATCGTCGTCGACCCGGCTGTTCGCATCGAGCTGGCTGAGGACCTCACCGCCCGAGCCGTCGAGGCGTGCGTGCCAATGCTGAACCAGCCACGTGTCCCTGAGCACGTCCGGTCCCTGACCTCGCAGCACGTGCTCAGAGTGGAAGGCGAGATCGTGACCCGGCTCACGTCCCGGGCCGACGTCCCGGTGGCGAAGGCGGCGTTATCCACCGGCCAGGAGGAGGGTCTCGATGTCCTCCAAGCCACGGCAGTCGCGGCGCTCGCCGGTCAGGCGGGGCTGGTGGTCGTCGAGGGTGTTGCAGGTGCGGGCAAGACCACCAGCCTCGCCGCCACCAAGGCGGTTTTGGCGGAGCAGGGCCGTCGGATGCTGGTGGTGACCCCGACCTTGAAGGCCGCCCAGGTCGCGGCCCGCGAGGTCGGCGCCGCGGGTTCCGTGGCGTGGCTGATCCACCAGCACGGCTTCCGATGGGACCAGGACGGCCGCTGGACCCGCGAAGACCTGGCCGAGCCGGTGCCCGAGGCGGTGCTGGGTGGTGGTGACCTGCTGTTGGTCGACGAGGCCGGAATGCTGGACCAGGACACCGCGGTCGCCCTGCTGACCGTGGCCGACGAGATGGGCGCCAGGGTCGCGCTCGTCGGCGACCGCCACCAGCTCCCCGCGGTCGGTCGCGGCGGCGTCCTCGACCTCGCCGTCCGCTGGACCCCACCCCAGGCACAGGTGAACCTTCAGGTCGCGCACCGGTTCGCCGACCCCGAGTACGCCGCGATCAGCCTCGCCCTGCGCACCGGCTCACCGACCTACACCGTGCCCGGGGACGCAACGGATGCGCGCAGTGGCGAGCCTCATGGTGAGCGGGCTGGTGAGCGGGGCGGTGAGGTCTGGGACGCGCTATGGCGCAGTGGCCAGATCCGGATCTACGCCAGTGACGCCGAACGCACCCACGCCCTGGCACAGCTCGCCGCCGACGCCATCCTCACCGGCCAGGCCGGACATGCAGGGCCGGACGGGATGCTGATGATGGCCGACACCCGCGAGCAGACCACCGCGCTGAACGCCGCGATCCGCGACCGACTCCTCGCCGCGGGCCACCTCGACGACACGAAGACCGACGACAACCACACCGTCGTTACCAAGACCGGTGAGCGGCTCGGCGTCGGAGACCGGGTCGCGACCCGGCGCAACGATCGCGACCTCGGCGTGACGAACCGCGACACCTGGACTATCACCGCCATCGACGCCGACCGCAGCCTGACGCTGCAGGGCCGACGCGCCACCGATCTGCGCACTGTCCCAGCCGGCTACGCCCGTGAGTACGTCGAGCTGGCGTACGCGACCACGGTCTACGGCGCCCAGGGTGAAACCACCAGGAGCGGGCACCTGATGCTGGGCGAGCACACCTCGGCCGCCTCGGCCTACGTCGCGATGACCCGCGGCCGGAACAACAACGTGGCCCACGTGGTCGCCGAGGACCTCGAGGATGCCCGGCGCCAGTGGGAGGAGGTCTTCGCCCGCGACCGGACCGACCTCGGCCCCGCGGCCGCTGCCGAGCAGGCCGCCGAGGACATCGCCCGCTACGGAACCCAGCAACCCGCCCGCCCCCTCGACGAGGTCGTCGACGACCTCTGGGCGGCGTGGACCCAGCAGGCCGACCTACAGGAACAACACCAGCGCCTGGCCAGTGAACGCGACACCCTCCAGCAGGTCGCCGCCATCCAAGCCCGCTACACACCAGACCGAGAACGGCTCCACCGAGACGAAGTCGACGCCAGGCGTCGCTGGCTGCAGGCACGCCAGCAGGTCCAGGAACTCGGCGCAGCACTCACCTCCGACACCGCGGACCTCCAGACCCGGACCTGGGGAGCATGGCACCAGGAGCTCGCACAGGCCAGGCGCGCCGCCGAGGCCGTCCGTGAGGGCGCCGGGCGACTCGGTCGGCACCGGCGACAGGTCCGCGACGCCGGCGCCGAGCTGACCGCGTTCGCCGCCCGCTGGCGTCCCGTCATGCCCGACCTGGCCATCGACCCGGCGGAGCTTGCCACGCAAGTGATGTGGCTGCACGGGCGCCGCATCGAAGACCCGATCAACACCGTCGTCGCCCGCGCGGTCGCTGACGCACACCCGGACGCGGACCAGATCCGCGAGACCGAGCGCGATGCCCACGCGGCCTACGAGCGGGCCGAACGGTCGCGCACCCACCTGGACGAGGCCATGGGCGCTGAGCTGCGCCCCTACGCCCAGGCCGCGCACCAGCGCGACGCCGGCGGCCGGCTCACCACCGTCGTGGACCAACTGGCAGGCGTGGAACGCGACCTGCACAGCGCCACGACACGAGTCGACGTCCTCCAGCGCGAGCCCGCGGTTCGAGCCCTTCCCCGGGCCGGAGTCGACGGGGAACGTGAACGCTGGACCGCCGACCGCGCGGCACGGCAGCAAGCCGCCGCTCGAGAGACCAACCAGCGCCAGCAGCGCCAGCACCAGACACCGCGCATCGAGCCACCCCCACCAAGCCGCGGCACCCCCGACCACGGGCGGGGCATCGGCCGCTGACCAAATTCCCGCGACAAGCAGCCGCCAACGATGTCCGATCCGCGCCGCAACCTGTTGCCTTTCAAGACATGGACAACTCGCCGCGCGCGCAACTTCACGACCCTCATGTGATCGCCCCGGGAGGTGCTGCACACCTAGGAGATTGACAAGCGCTGTCCATTCGCTACCCGGCCCCGCGCTTGAAGTACCAGGACTACCAACAAGGAGAACCAGATGAGCTCCGCACCCCACCACCACGAGAGCCACGAGGACAACCACGCTGGCGACGAGATGCTCAGCATCGAGGAAGCCGCCACATTCCTCCGCGTGCCGGTCGCCACCATGCGCTACTGGCGCCACCTCGGCGCCGGCCCGTTCAGCTTCCGCGTCGGACGCCACGTCCGCTACTGGCAGACCGACCTCGTCGTCTGGCTCGCCGAACAAGCCCGCCGCCCCGACTCCGACGGGCGCCGTGCGAACTCGATCTAGTCCCCACCTAGTCCCCAAGATTCTCAGAAACGCCCAATCGGCGCCAACGGTGTATCCGGCGTTCCCGCAGATCAGAGCCACAATGGCCAACAGCAACCAACACTGTCAGTCACACGCGGTCATGCCCCGGCTTACAGGCCAGCCCGTCCGCACCACCTTGTCTGACCGGCCGCTTGGCCGGCGCAGCCGCGCTGGGCCGAAGGTGCCTCACCTTCCAATAATCACGCTAAGATCGGCTCCGATTATCGTGATTAAGGGTGCACTTGGGAGGTTCTGTGCAGTCGTTCGCGGCTTTGGACAGGCTCTTGGCGGCCGTGCCTGGGCCACTTGTCGCGCGGCTGAGCAGAATAGACACCGGCCGCGGACGCGAACAGCTCTACCGCGACCAGCTCCCACAACTCCTCACTGAGCTGGCAGCGCGAGCCCGAGTCGCGAGCATCATCGCCTCCTCCGCCCTCGAGGGCGTGGTCGTCGCGAACCCTGCGCGAGCTCAGCAGATCATCGAAGGGAAGGCGACCAAGCTCCGGAACCGCAGCGAGCAGGAGTTCGCTGGCTGCCGCGCAGCCCTGGACTACCTCTTCACCGAGGACTGGCGACCGTTGAACGTCCGCTTGCTGCTGCACCTGCATCGTCTGCTCTGGGGGCAGACGAACGCCGTCGCAGGGACGTTCAAGGACGACGACAACCTCGTGGTCGACCGCTCGCCCGACGGCACCAGAGAGATTCGCTTCGTTCCGGTGCCCGCAAGTCTCACACCGGAATACACCAAAGAGCTCGTCGACCAATACAACGAGACGGTGAGTCGGGGTGAGCACCATCCGATCCTGCTCATCGGACTCTTCGTTCTCGACCTGCTCACGATCCACCCGTTCTCCGATGGCAATGGCCGCGTCGTGCGCGCCGTGGCCAACGCCCTGCTTGAAGACGCCGGCTACGGGGTGGGCAAGTACGTCTCACTGGAGCAGATCATTGCGGCGACCGCTGACGACTACTACGAAGCGCTTCTCTCATCCACCCGCGGATGGCATGAGCAGACCCACGACCCGTGGCCGTGGTTGACCTACTTCGTCTCCACCCTGACGACGGCATACGACACCTTCGAGGGCCGTGCGTCTTCGGACCGATCGACAGGCACCAAGCAAGATCGGGTGCGCGACTACGTCGTGAACCACGCCTCCGACATCTTCAAGATCAGCGACATCCGCGTCGCGCTACCCGGCATCAGTGACCCAACCATTCGGCTCGCGCTCGAGGGTCTGAAACGAGAAGGTCGAATCACCCCCGAGGGCACCGGCCGTTCGGCCGTCTGGCGGAAGGCGCGCGGGTCCCACTAGCTCCTGTGGGCTTGCCACCACTCACGGCACTCCCGCGGGGATCGATCCCGGCCTACAGGCCGGCCCGTCCGAACCCCCCGGAGGCATCGACGGCTGCAGGTGGCATGTCAGGTCGTTGTCAGGCTGCCGACCCAGGATTGGGCAAGGAGGCATGGCGTCGCACGACGGATCCCCCGATGGGTCGTTGACGTCATGCCTCCGCCTTCTCCGAGGCGCCCACGGGCTTGTCAGGTCGGGATCAGAGACCGACGGCGAAGGTTCGTCGCATGACACAACGCGCGACGCTCGACAGGCCCGACCTCCGGCTGATGCTCAACAAGGTCCCCGAGGTCACCATCTGGTTCTGGATCATCAAGATCCTCTGCACCACGGTGGGCGAGAGCTTCGCCGACTGGATCAACATGACCCTCGGGGTCGGCCTGGTGAACACGGCCGTGCTCTTCACGGCGATCTTCGTGGTCGTGCTGGCCGTCCAGATGCGGTTGAGGCGATACGTGCCGTTCGCCTACTGGATCACGGTCGTGGTGGTCAGCGTGACCGGCACGCTCTACACGGACATCCTCACCGACCAGGCCGGCGTACCGCTCTGGATCAGCACTTCGATCTTCACCGTGATCCTCGCCGGCGTCTTCGGCATCTGGTACCACCGCGAGCGCACGCTCTCGATCCACAGCATCGTGACCACCCCCCGTGAGGCCTTCTACTGGCTGGCCGTCCTGGTCACCTTCGCCCTCGGCACCGCCACCGGCGACTGGACCCTCGAGCTCACCGGCTGGGGTCCGGGCAGGTCGATCCTGCTCCCGCTCGCACTGATCGCGATCGTCACCGCGCTGTGGAAGTTCAGGGCGGACGCCGTCCTGACGTTCTGGGTCGCCTACATCCTGACTCGCCCCCTCGGCGCCAACATCGGCGACTGGCTCGGTCTCCCCAAGAGCGAGCAGGGCATGGGGCTGGGCACCTTCGGCACCAGCGTGGTCTTCCTCGGCGCGATCCTGGCCACGGTCGTCTACCTCACGGTGACCCATGCCGACGTCATCGAGAACGAGGACGCGCCTCAGCACGAGCCACTGCCCACCGATCCCGTCCGCCAGCGGATCTCGCTGGGCGTGCTGGCGGCCACGGCGGTCGCCACGGTTGCCCTGCTGACCTACACCAACTCCCAGCCGCACGTGAGCTCGCTCGGGGAGGAGGGACCGGCCCCCAGCTGCGACTCCGGCTCACCGCTCGACCAGGCGTCCGCGACCCAGCACGTGGCGAAGAACTTCCCGACCAGCTCGGTCGACAACTACCGGACGATCACCCAGGACACCCTCGCGCTCGTCGGCTCCGGCGACCAGGGTGGCGCGAAGGCCCGGATCACCGACCTCGAGACCGCGTGGGACGACGATCAGTCCACCCTCCAGCCGAAGGACTGCCAGGCCTGGACCTACGTCGACCAGCAGATCGACCCGGTGCTCTCCGCGGTCCGCGACTCCCACCCGGACCAGGCCGCCGAGGACAAGGCGCTGAACACGCTGCTCGCCACGCTCGGGTGACCTCCCGGGCGGCTCGGTAGCGTCGGCGGATGTCCTCACCCGCCGAGTACGCCTGGTTCGCGGCCGGGCTGCTCGTCCTGGTGGCGGCCACCACCGGGCTGGCCCGGGCCGGCGGCATCGGGCTCGGGTGGACGCCGCTGTGGTCGCTGACCCGGGCCGCGGTGCAGCTCACCGTCGTTGCGTTGCTGCTCCGCGGCATCTTCACCATCGAGTGGACCGTCGTCGCGTTCCTGGTGCTCATGGCCAGCACGGCGTCGTGGACCGCGGCCGGCCGGCTACGCGGGCTCTGGCACGGGCGGCGGGCGGCGGCTCTGGGTGTGGTGTCGGGCGCGGGCGTGTCGCTCGTGCTGATCCTCGCGCTCGGCCTCGTCGACCTCGAGGTGCGCTACGTGGTCGCCACGGCGGGGATCATCATCGGCAACGCGATGAGCGCCGCCACCCTGTCGGGTCGGAACTTCCTGCGCTCCAGCAGGCTCCGGCGCGACGAGATCGAGGGCTGGCTCGCCCTGGGCGCGACACCGGCGGTGGCGCACCGCGAGATCGGGCAGGAGGCCGTCCGCGAGTCGTTGCTGCCCAACCTCGACCAGACCCGGTCCACCGGGCTGGTGACGCTGCCGGGGGCGTTCGTGGGTGCGCTGTTCGGTGGTGCCGGCCCGGCCGAGGCCGCCCAGTTCCAGCTAGTGGTGCTGGCCGGCATCGCGCTGTCCATGACGATCTGCGGCCTCCTCGTGACGCGGGTCCTGGGGCGTACGCCGTACGTCTCGGTCAGCCCGGACGGCTGACTCTCCGGAGGCCGACGGCCCACGTCGCGGCGTCGTGGGTCGCGAGGGCCAGGACCGCCCCTGGCTCGTCAGGATTCGATCAGAGACGGCGGCCTACCGTCCCGACCGTGGCTACTCGAGGGTCTACGCGCCGGCCTTCGGAACGGACGTCTGCCGCGAGCACTCGCTATGAACGAGCCTGGACCGTGGCCGCCGTGCTGACTGCGACCGCGTGGATGGCATGGGGTGTGGTCGAGTCCCGGCCGTTGCCGCTGCTGGGCCTGGTCGCCATGCTGGGTGCCTACGGCGGGCTCCTCGCCGCTCGCACGTCGGTGCGGAGCCCCACGGGTCGCCTCCAGTACGCCGCGGGCGCGGCATCGACCGCGGCTCTCGTGCTGGTCCTCGCGGGGATGCGGCACGACCCTTCGGCGGCCCTGGCCACGACGGCAGTCCTCGGTGCCGCGTCACCACGGCTGCTCCGCTGGGTGGTCGACGGCGGTGCGCCCGGCTGGTGGCTGACGCACACCGCTCACGACCGGGAGCCGCACGAGGGAGACCGGTCAGCAGTCCCTCAGCCTGCGCTCCGGCGGCCCACCAACGACGCGAAGATGTCGTCCAGCGGCCTGGTCCCCGGCACTCGACCGACCTCGCGGAACCACTCGGTGCCCAGCACCCGGCGGCGCACGGGCCCCGGGAGCCGCAGCAGCAGCGCGAGCGTGCGCATCCCGTCGCTGCTGTCGGTCTGGCTCACGTGCGCCCGCAGCGCCGCCAGCTTGCGGTCGAGCTGCGGGCGCACGTCGATCCGGTGGGTCAGCTCGCTGCGCGGCGTGAACGCTGACCGGAGATCGGGCAGGTAGGGCATCGGCAGGACCGCCGAGGCGGCCCGCAGCAGCGTTGTCGTCCAGAGCAGCGCCTGCCGGTCCACGGTGGCCTCGAGCACCAGGGAGGTCCCGGCCATCCGTGCGGCGAGCAGGCCGACCTGGTGCACCTGGACGTGGTCCGGGTGTCCATACCCTCCGGCGGCGTCGTAGGTCGTCAGGACGTCGGCCTGCTCGGCGCAGAGCACCGCGGCGAGCTCGTACGCGACGACCTGCGGGTCCAGGTCGGCGAACGCGACGCGGCCGTCGTCGGGCCGGCCGTCGACGTACCCGGAGTCGGCGTGACCGAGGAGGACGACGCGCGCGGCGCCGATCGCCGTCGCCGAGGCGGCCAGCTCGTCCTCCCTGCGGGACTGGAGCTCGTCACCCACTGCTCCCCCGGCCACGAGACCGGCCCCGCCGGACGTCGCGACCACGATCACGACCCGATGGCCGCGGTCGGCGGCCGCGGCCAGCGTGCCCGCCGTCAGCAGCGCCTCGTCGTCCGGGTGCGCGTGGAACGACACCACGGTGAACGGTCCCGCTCGGCTCATCAGACCAGCACCCCGGCCGAACCCTGCCGACGCTCGACCGGACGACGGGCCCGGGCCGACGCCGCGAGCCGGTAGAGGTCGTCGTTCCGCAGGAGCGCCTCCTCCCAGCCGTACGGCGGAGGCGCGCCACGGTTGTGCCGAGCCAACCGCTCACGGAGCGGACGGTCCGACAGCAGCGTCCGCAGGTGGTCGCCGAGGGCTCGGTCGTCGGCGCCCAGCAGCCCCGAGGTGCCGTGCTCGATGAAGGTCGCCACACCGGACCGCGAGCTGGCGACGACGGGCACTCCGATGGCGCGCGCCTCGAGCGCGGCGATGCCGAAGGACTCGCGGTGTGCCGGCGCGAGGAACACCGAGGTCTCCAGGAGCAGTGCCCGGATCTCGCTCCGGTCGAGCACCCCCGTCAACCGCACCCGGTCGGTGAGCCCGTGTCTGCGGAGGTAGCGCCGCATGGCGGGGAGCTCGGGGCCGTCGCCGACGATCGTCGCTTCGAAGTCGTGGTGCCGCGCCACGCGATGCAGGGTGCGCACGAGGGGCATCGCCCTCTTGACGCCGGTGAGCCGCATGACGCTCAGCACTCGCGGCGGATCGGCGGCCGGCAGCTCGGCAGCCGGGGACCACTCGATCAGGTCGACCGCGTTGGGCACCACGTGGACGGTGCGCCCGAGCAGCGCCCTCACCGGCTCCGCCGCCCGCTCGCTGACCGCGGTCCAGGTGACGTCCCAGCGGCGCATCCCCCACAGCTCCCGGGCCAGCTCGGGCAACGGGCCCACGTGGGTCCAGAGCGAGTGGACTGTCACCACGGTGGGCACGCCACGCGATGCGGAACGGCGGGCCGTGGCCAGCGCGAACGGGGAGATGATCGAGACATGGGCGTGCACCACGTCCGGGTCGTCGAGCCCGGCGGGGCCAGGCGCAGCCCTGGTTGCGACCGCCACGTCGTGTCCGGCCTCACGCTGGCGCGCCGCGAGGTCCCGGATGTGCAGCTCGATGCCGCCGAGGGTCGGAAGGTAGCTGTCGGTGACGTGGAGGATCCTCATGCCGCCCTCCGCTGGCGCCAGGTCCAGCCGGCGAGCAGGAGCCCGCCGACGGGGATCTCCAGTCCGAAGGTCAGCGCCCGGTAGAGCAGGGCACCCGTCGCGACGGCGGCCGCGTCCGCTCCGGGGGACAGCATCAGGGCGGCGACGAGCCCCACCTCGACCAAACCGAGCCCTCCCGGGGTGAGCCCGGCCAGCGTGGCCAGTCGCTCCACGCAGAAGGCGAGCAGCACGATCCCGAGCGGGACCCCGGCTCCAGCCACCCACAGGCAGGCGGCCAGCAGGGCGAAGAGGAGCGCCGTGTAGAGCGCCATGCCGAGGGTCAGCCGCTGCCAGGCCCTCGTCACGAGGTCGGCCACCTGGGCGCGCACCCCCTCCACCCGGGAGCCGAGCCGACCGACCAGCCACGGGTGCGCGATGAGGAGTGCAGCCGCGGCGCCCACCAGCGGGAGCGCGACCACTGCCGCCATCACGACGTGGCGGAGCCCCGGACCGACCGGGAGGCCGAGCAGGAGCAGCGGCACCACCAGCACGGGGAGGAAGAGCTTGAGCAGGACGTCCCAGAGGTTGGTGACGACGGTGTACGACGCGAAGCCGGCGAGCGTGAAGCCCCAGCGGCGGGTCATCCGGTAGTTGAGGGCGACGCCTGCGGCGCCGCCCAGGGGCAGCACGTTCGCCACGGCGCTGCCGGTGAGGCTGAGCAGCAGCGCCCGGCGGTGGCTCAGCCCGGGCAGCGCGGCGGTGAGGGTGACCGTGTGGGTCACGAGACCAGCCGCCCACAGCAGCACCAGGGCCGCGAGTGAGAGCGCCGGGAGGGAGGAGACCGTGGTGGCGACCGCGGTCCAGGGTGCCCCCGAGACCAGTGGGAAGAGCCACGCGAGCACGAGGGCGCCGGCGACGGCGCCCACGAGGTAGGTCGCCAGGCGAAGTGGCCGGACCCGGGCGGGGACGGCCGGGGCGAGGTCGAGCATCACGCCTGCAGGGTCGCCGCGACTTCCTGATCCCCACCTGATGAAGTCGCCGCGGGGCCGTGTCAGGCAGCCGTCAGGTCCGATGCCGGACCGTGGGGCGTGCTCGTCCTCCGACTCTGGGCCGTGACCCTGTGTTTCGCCGCCGTGGCGGTGCTGCGGTCGTGGACGGTCGGCATCCCCCTCAAGGATCCCGGCGGTGCCTTCCTGCTGACGAGGCTGGCCCTGACCCTCGGCCTGTTCGTGGCGTTCGCGATCGTGGAGGCGGCGGTGCGCACGCCAGGCGGCCACCGCTCCCCCGCCGCCCTGTGGGCGACCGTGCGGCACCAGTGGCCGGTCGGACGGCTCACCACGGCGTGGGCGTGTCTGCTCGCCTACCACCTCGTCTACTTCAGCTACCACAACCTGAAGAGCTGGGACGCGCTCAACGCACCTCGCGACCGCGTCCTGACCCGCCTCGACCAGACGCTCTTCGTGGGCCACTCCCCTGCCGTGCTGCTGCACGACCTGCTCGGCCAGGGAGTCGCGGCACACGCGCTGGTGCTGGTCTACGAGTCGTTCCCGACAGTGGTCGTGCTGGTGGTGGCTGGCAGCGTGTTCACGCCTCGGCTGCGCGACGGCATCACGGTGCTGGCCTCGCTGATCTGGGTCTGGATCCTGGGGACGCTGACCTACTACGCCGTCCCGTCGCTGGGTCCGTTCCAGGACCGGCCGGAGGACTTCGCAGGGCTGCCGACGACGATCGTGACCCGCACCCAGGCCGAGTACCTGGCGCAGCGGGCACACCTGCTGGCCCACTCCCACGCCGCTGACGCCTTCGCACAGATCTCGGCGTTCGCCAGCCTGCACGTGGGCGTGACGACGGTGATCACCCTGATGGCGGCGCGCCTGGGGTTCCGGCGCTGCGCGATGCTGCTGCGCTGCTACCTCGCCCTGACGTGCGTCGCGACCGTCTACCTCGGCTGGCACTTCGTCGTGGACGACGTCGCCGGGCTGGCGATCGGCTGGCTGGCCGTCCGGCTCGGAGTGCTCACGACGTCGGCCCGGCGTCCCTACCTTCGAGGCAGGGTGACGACGAAGGCGGCCGTGTCGGAGGTCTGATCGAGTGCGATGTCGCCACCGAAGGACCTGGCGATCCGCCGCGCGATCCCGAGGCCCAGCCCTGCCCCGCCGCTTCCGTGCGTTGCTCCTGGCTGGAAGAGACTCTCTCGCATCTCCTCGGCGACGCCGGCTCCGTCGTCGGCCACGACCAGCTCGACGTGGTCGGGATGGTCGACGGCCGTGAACACCACCCGGCGCCGCGCGTGGCGGACCGCGTTCTCGATCAGCGGCGCCATGGCACGGACGACCAGGTCGCGCGGTGCGGCGATGCGCGCGGACGAACCCTCGGTCCGGTCCTCGGCGACCAGTGGCTCCGCGACCGTGCCGACCAGCCCGGGCATGACGTCCGCCATCGTGCAGGTCTGCCCGGGATCGGCCGCCCGACCCTCGCGGGCGATGTCCAGCAGCGTGCTGATCACAGCGCTCATCTCGCGAGCGGCCGCGGCGATCTCCTGGAAGTCCTCGCTGTCCTCCGGGTCCTGCACGCCCCGCATCAGGGCGAGGCCGGCCGAGCCCTGGATGTTGGTGAGCGGGGTGCGGAGCTCGTGGGCCAGCTCGGTGGTGAGCCGCTGCTCGGTCAGGATGGCGGAGGCCACCCGGTCGAGCAGGCTGTCGAGGGTGTTGCCCAAGGACGCCAGCTCGTTGTCAGGAGGCCCGAGCGCGAAGCGGTGGGTCAGGTCGTGCTCGCTCCACTCCGAGGCTCGCTGCGCCATCTGGGTGACGGGTTCGAGCGCCTGTCGGGTCACCCGCAGCGCCATCAGCGCCGTGAAGGCGATGACCAGCACCCCGATGCCTCCGGTGGCGAGGAGCGCGTAGAACTCGGACCGCTCGTAGGGTCCGGTCTCCTGGCTCACCACGATGACGCCGCTGTCACCGCTCGGCGTGTCGAACGGCGTCCCGAGCAGCAGCTCCTGGTCGTGGGGTCCCGACAGAGTGCGGGGTGCCTCGGTGGTGGCCAGGGCGCGGGCGGCGGCCCGGACATTGCGTTCCACGGTCCCCGCGATGAGGTTCCCGTCGCCGTCGTAGACCTGCATCCCGGGCTCGAGCGCGTCCGCGGGCACGGTGAGCCTCTCGGTCGAGGCCTGCTCGATGACCGTCTCCATCGCCTCAGCACGGTCGTTGAGGACGGTACGGATGTCGTTCTGGGCGGTGCGCGCGAGCAGGAGCTGGATGCCGAAGCCCATCAGCACCATCGCAGCGGCCATCAGCGCGACGGTCGACAGCACGATCTTGCTCCGGAAGGACCGCGGGGCGAACCGGCGCCCCCTCGCGAGCTCGGCCGCCATCTCTTCGCTCATCGCAGGGTGTAGCCCACGCCACGCACGGTGATCAGCTCCTGAGGGGCGTCGATGTCACGCAGCTTCTTCCTGATCCGCCGGACGTAGGAATCGATGGAGTTGTCGCTCACGATGCCCCCGCTCGGCCACGCCGCCGCGGCGATGACGCGCCGGCGCACGACCTGCCCGGGACGCGACGTGATCGCCGCGAGCATGCGGAACTCGGTGGGGGTCAGCATGACCTCGCGGCCGTGGCAGGACATGGAGTGCCGCGCGGGATCGAGACCGAGCTCGGTCTTGTCCACCGGTGCGGTGGAGGGTCCGCGCCGGGCCAGCACCTCGACGCGCGCGACCAGCTCGAGCGGGTCGAACGGCTTGGGCAGGTAGTCGTCGGCGCCGACGCTGAAGCCCGAGAGCTTGTCGTGGACGGCGCCCAGGGCCGTGAGGAACATCACCGGTGCGAGCTGCCCGTTCGAGCGCAGCGCCTGGCAGACGTCACGACCGTCGGCGTCCGGCAGGCCGATGTCCAGGATCAGTGCGTCGATGGTGTGGTCCGTGCCGAACTGGCGGACGGCCTCACCCCCGTTGTGAGCGACGACGACCTCGTGCCCGGCCAGCTGCATCGACTTGATGACGACGCGGCGAATGGCCGGGTCGTCCTCGCACAGGCCCACTCGGGACATCTCGACACCTCGTTCGCTCGACCACGTGACGCTCTCACGGTGCGCGACTCAGCCTGACCAGAACCTGACAAGCCTGACAGAGTCGAGCAGGACACCACCCTTGTCAGGTCGGGATCAGACCCTGCGGCGGACTCTCCAGTCATGACCGAAGAGATCGTCATCGTGTCGGGCAGCTACGGAGCCGGCCACGATGCCGCAGCCGATGCCCTCACCGAGCAGCTGTGCTCCCGCGGGCTCGCCGTGCGACGTCTCGACATCGCCCAGGAGCTGCCCTGGCGGATCGGCGCGCTGCTGCGGTGGCTCTACTTCACCCAGCTGCGGCTGGTCCCCGGGACCTGGGGCACCACGGTGGACCGCTTCGAGCGGGACGGCTGGATGTTCGACGTCGCACGCACCCTTCTCGGTCGGCTGGGCCGGCGGCTGGCGAGGAAGGTCGCGGACGCGGACCTCGTGCTGTGCACGCACATGTTCGCGAGCCAGGCCCTTGGGGAGGCTCGGCGCCGCGGTGAGCTGGACGTGCCTGTCGTCACCTACCTCACCGACGCCTCGGTCCAGCGGATGTGGGTGCACGCGTCGGTCGACCTGCACCTCGCGATCCACGACCTCGCGGCCGGTCAGGCCCGGGCCCTGGGCGGCACGGCAGCCGTGGTGCGGCCCGCCGTGCGCACGTCCACCGGTGCCCCGGCCGGCTGGGTCCCCCCGTGGCCCCTGGACCGACCCGCAGCGCTCGTGGTCGGCGGCTCGTGCGGGGTCGGCCGGCTCGAGGCCAACGCTCTCGACGTGCTCGCCACCGGGGTCATGACGCCCGTCGTGGCATGCGGTACGAACCGGCGGCTCCGCCAGCGGCTCGACGCCGTCCCGGGGGTGATCGCCCTCGGCTGGCGCGACGACCTGACCGCCCTGGTGGCCGCCGCCGGCTGCGTCGTCCAGAACGCCGGCGGGATGACCTCTCTGGAGTCACTGGCCGCCGGGACCCCGACCCTGACCTACCGGCCGATCCCTGGCCACGGGGCGACCAACGCGCAGGCGCTCGACAGGGCGGGGCTGGTGCCGTGGGTGGCCGACGTTCAGGGGCTCGCGGTGGCTCTGACCCGCATCCTGGTCTCGCCCGAGGCGTGGGGGCTTCCCACGGGCGCCCCCACGGTGCTCGAGGTCCTGGACCGTCGACTCGTGCCGGTGCCCGATCCTCTGCTGGCCGCGGCATGACCGCTGCCCTCCTGTCCCTGGGGCCGGTGCGGCGGCTGATCACGCCGCTGCTCGCGCCCGCTGAGCTGTCGGGAGTCTCGACCCGGCGGCACGTCGCGCTCACCTTCGACGACGGTCCAGACGCCACCTCCACCCCGAGCTTCCTGCGCTTGCTGGACGAGCTGGGCGTCACCGCCACGTTCTTCGTGCTCGGGCAGCACGCGGGCGACGCAGGTCTGCTGCGCGAGATCGCCGCGTCGGGCCACGAACTCGGGGTTCACGGATGGGACCACCGGCCCGCACCCCTCCACGGCCCACGTTCGCTCCGCGAGGGGCTGGTCAGGACGCGAGGGCTCGTCGAGCACGCGACCGCGACGCCGGTGCGGTGGTACCGGCCGCCGTACGGGCTCATCACCGCCGGCAGCTGGCGAGCTGCCCTGGGTGCCGGGCTGCGCCTGGTGCTGTGGTCGGCCTGGGGCCGGGACTGGGAACGCCGGGCCACTCCGACCTCGGTGACCCGGCTCGTCACCGCACAGCTGAGACCGGGCGGCACCGTGCTCCTCCACGACTCCGACCGCACCTCGGCACCGGGCTCCTGGCGCACGACGCTGGTCGCAACCGAGTGGCTGGTGCACCGCTGGCAGTGCGACGGGCTCGCCGTGGGTCCGTTGTGGGCCCACGGGCTGGAGCCGGACCCACGGGCCTGATGAGCCACCGCGTCGCGTGGCTGGTGGCCGGGGCGGCAGCCCTGTCGTGGACGCCGTTCGTCACGGCGCCCGTCAGCCCCGACGAGGGTGGCTTCCTGCTGGTCGCGTCGCAGTGGCATCCGGGCTCCTCGCTCTACGGTCACTACTGGGTCGACCGCCCCCCGTTGCTCGTCACGATCTTCGATGTCGCGGCGCACGCGGGAGGCGCGGTGGCCCTCCGGCTGATCGGCATCGCCGCCGTGCTCGCCTCCGTCCTCCTCACCGACCGGCTCGGCCGGCTCGCCACCGGGAGCCCGACCGTCGTCCCGGTCGTGGTGGCGGGAGCCTTCCTCACCACGCCACTGTTCGGCACCGGCATGGTGAACGGCGAGCTGCTCGCGGTCCCCCTGGTGCTGACCGGGCTCGTTGCGCTCGTCAAGGCCTGGAGCGGCTCGGGTGGGCGGGCCTTCGTCTGGGCCGGGCTCGCCGGTGCCGCGGCCGCCGCCGCACCGATGGTCAAGCAGAACGTCGTCGACGTCTTCGTCGTCGCGGGGGTGCTGGCCCTCCAGTCGCTACGCGCCTCCCATCGGCGGCACACCCTCCGCCTGGCACTCGCGTTGGGTGGCGGTGCCGCGGTGGTCACGCTCGGGCTGCTGCTGTGGGCAGATGCCCGAGGGACCGAGCCGACCTACCTGTGGGACGCCCTGGTCACCTTCCGGGGCCAGGCGGCCGAGGTGATCAACAGCTCGTCGACGAGCAGCACCCATCAACGCTTCCTCGGCCTCCTCGGGTCGGCAGCGCTCAGCGGAGCCCCGGTCCTGCTCGTGGTCATGCTCCTGCGGCTGCGTCACATGGCGACGGTCGAGGGACCGCCGGACCTGCGCTACCCGGCCCTGGTCCTGCTGCTCTGGGAGCTCGTGGCAGTCGGTGCCGGTGGGAGCTACTGGCTGCACTACCTGATCGGGCTGGTGCCCGGGATGGTCCTGCTCTGTGTGGCGGCCGCGCAGCGGCCACCAGCACTACGTCGATGGACCGTGGGCGTCGCGGCATTCGCCTGCCTCTCCACCGCGGCGGCGACGGTGACCGCCGCTGTCAACGTCCCGAGCTACTCCTCCGACGCCGCCGTGGCGGCGTACCTCCGCACGCACGGCACCCCCGAGGACACGGTCGTGGTCGGCTTCGGCCATCCCGACATCGTCTGGAACTCGGGGCTGCGCAGCCCCTACCGCCTGCTGTGGAGCCTCCCGGTGCGGGTCCTCGACCCGCGGCTGCAGGGGCTGTCACGAGTCATGTCCGGTCACCGGGCGCCGACCTGGGTCGTCGTCGACGGCACCTCGCTCGCCACCTGGGGCGTCGACGCCACCGCTGGGGAGTCGGTGCTCGACCAGCGCTACCAGCCGGTCACCACGATCGGCCCGTACGTCGTCTGGCGGCTGTCGTCGCAGCATCCGCTGTCGTCGCGGCATCCCCTCGTCAGGTGACCGTCAGACACTCGTTCCTAGGTTCACGGCATGCTCGACGTCGCCCGGCACCGTCCCCACCCTCGGTGGGCGGCACTCCCTGCTCGTCATCCTGTGCATCGTCGTCATGTGCATCGTCGTCATGTGCATCGTCGTCGTCCTCTCGCTGGTGTCGGCGCGGTCTCGGTGTGGAGGGCTCGCCGCCGACCGTCGGAGGCGAAACACGAGGACACCCCGGCCAGCGAGCCGGCCGGGGTGTCCGCGTGACCGGGCCGGCGGACTACTTGCTGTCCGACGCGTCCTGGTGGCCCGGCTCCGCCGGGTTCGCGTCGGGACCCGAGTCCGTGGCGTCGTCGTTCGTCTCGCCGTCCGCGGCGTCGTCGGACGGGTCCTCCGCGCCCTCGTCGGCCTCGTTGGTGTCGTTCTCCTGCGCGTCGGGGACCTCGCCGTCCCCGTCGGACTTCTCGGTGGTGTGCGAGCCGGAGCCGCCCCCGGACCCCGAGTCGGCCTGCGCGGTGACGACACCGCCGATCCCGACCGCCCCGATGATCGAGGCCGCCGCAAGGATCGCAGCGTTGCGCCGGAGCCTGGTGGTGAAGTTGAGCTTCATCGAACCTCCTGTGCCAGTGGATGTGTCTCCACCAAGGTCGCGGCACCGCACTGTGGAGCCGCTGAGAGACGCTGAGAGCCCTCACAGGAACCTCGGCTGATGCGAGTGCTGCTGGTCGAGGACGCCGAGGCGATGGCCCTGGCGGTCAAGCGCGGGCTGGACGCCGAGGGTCTCCTCACCGACGTCGCCGGCGACGGCCGGGCCGGCCTCGACGCGGCCCTGTCCGGCGACTACGACGCCGTGGTGCTCGACATCATGCTGCCCGGCCTGAACGGCTACGACGTGTGCCGCGAGATGCGGGCAGCCGACCTGTGGACCCCGGTGCTGATGCTCAGCGCCAAGGACGGGGACTACGACCAGGTCGATGCGTTCGACCTCGGTGCGGACGACTACCTGGTCAAGCCGTTCTCGTTCCCGCTGCTCGTGGCCCGGCTGCGTGCGCTGATCCGGCGCGGTGGCGTGGCCAGACCGGCGGTGCTCGCCGCCGGCGACCTGGTCCTCGACCCGGCCACCAGGGAGGTCTGGCGAGGCGGCGTAGAGATCTCGCTGACCCCGCGCGAGTACGGCCTGCTGCACCACCTGATGCGACACAAGGGCATGGTCGTCTCGAAGCTCGACATCCTCCAGAACGTCTGGGACTCCCAGCACGACGGCACCGACGCGGGCGAGAACGCCGTCGAGGTGTACGTCGGCTACCTCCGGCGCAAGGTCGACGTGCCGTTCGGGCGCAACGCGGTGCAGACGGTCCGCGGGGCCGGCTACCGGGTCGCCGCCGACGGCGGGTGATCACGGTGCGACTTCGCTGGTCGCTGCGGACCCGGACCACGGCGGCCGCGACCGCCGTGCTGCTGCCGTTGCTGGTCGTCGCGAGCCTGGCCGGCATCTGGTTCCAGCGGTCCGACCTCACCTCCGGGGTCGGAGTGCTCGCGGCGGAGCAGGCGCACGCCCTCGCCGAGGACGTGACGGCCGGCTCGGTCCCGCAGACGCTGGGAGGCGAGGAGGACGTCGTCCAGGTCGTGACCCTCGACGGCGCCACGGTCGTCGCGTCCAGCCCGGGCGCGGGTGGGGCTCCGCTGCTACCCCCGCCGACGGGAACCGCCTTGGAACGTCGGGAGGTGTCCGGCGTCGTCGCGGGAGAGCCCGACCGCTTCCTGGCCGTCGCGCTGCGGACGAGAGACGGCTCGTCGTACGTCGTGGTGGCCCGCAGCCTCGAGTCCGTGGATGCGGCCAGCCGGTCGACCACGGGGCTGCTCGTCGTCGGCGGCCTGCTGGTGCTGGGCATCGTCGCCACGCTCACCTGGACGAGCACCGGGCGGGCGTTGTCACCGGTGGAGGCGATGCGACGGCGGGCCGAGTCGATCTCGGCACACGATCTCGCGGGCCGCCTCCCGGTGCCTGCGTCCGACGACGAGGTGGCGCGGCTGGCGACCACCATCAACGACCTCTTGGGCCGGATCGAGGTCGCCACCACGACCCAGCGCCGCTTCGTCGCCGACGCCTCCCACGAGCTGCGGAGCCCGGTGGCCACCATCCGGGCGCTCATCGAGTCCGACCAGATCTCGACCCACCCCGGCGGCCACGAAGGTCTCTCGGCCGAGGTGCTGGTCGAGACAGAACGGCTCACCCGGCTCGTCGACGACCTGCTCGTCCTGGCGCGGGGCGACGCCCAGCTGCCCACCGCGCATCGCTCCGTCGACCTGTCCGCGCTGGTGCGCGACGAGCTGCGCCGAGCCCGACGGGTGCCGTTCAGAGCAGCCGTCGCCGACGGGCTCACGGTCCGCGGTGACGCGGATGAGCTCGCCGCCGCCGTGCGCAACCTCATGGACAACGCCGAGCGTCACACCACGGACCGGATCACGGTGGCAGCCCACTCCGACGGCGCGGTGGTCCACGTCGAGGTGATCGACAACGGCGCGGGCATCCCGGTGGCAGAGAGGGAGCGCATCTTCGAGCGGTTCGTCCGGCTCGACGACAGCCGGTCCCGCTTCGAGGGCGGGACGGGGCTCGGGCTGGCCATCGTCCAGCAGGTCGCGCAGGACCACGGCGGCGCCGTGACGGTCGAAGCCGCGCTGCCCGATGCGGTCCCTGCGGGAGCGCGGTTCGTCCTCAGCCTGCCCTCGGCGGCGGTGCCCTACGGCGTGGGGCAGGCGGTCCCACGTGGGAGGACGTAGGGCGCCGCGATCCGGTAGGTCCCGGGAGCCACCGCATGCAGGACGACCCAGGAGAAGCTGCGCCCGCGGCGCACCGGCTGCGCGGCCAGGCACGATCCCTGCCGCTCGTCCTGGGCGACGGGGCTGCCGGTCGCGTCGACGATGCTGAGCCACGGTGACCACGCGACCCGCACCGTCGTCGTGCCAGCGCGGGGCAGGTCCACGGTCACCCCTGCGGCGTCCCACTCGACCAGCGCGCCAGGAGCGGTCGCCATCGGCGCCGGCCTGACCACCTCGTAGAGGCTCCAGCTGGGGTCGGACCAGACCTGACGGAGGTACGGCTGGCCAGCGCGCACCAGAGCATGTTCGTGCAGCCCCGCGTAGTCGGGGGTCGAGGCGGGCAGCACGACGAACCGCACCGCCCAGACGCGCAGCCAGTGGCGGTACTCCGACGCGGTGAACGGCCGGTCGGCGCGATAGAACATCGGGTTGCGGGCGACGTCTGCCTGCCGGTTCCAGCCTCGGGCCAGGTTCACGTGCGCGGCCAGCGCGCTCGCCTCCCGATGGCTCTCGGTCGGCACCACCTCGACGCGGCCCAGGCCGGCGCCCCGAGCGTCCAGCTGGGCCACGAGCGGTTGCACATTGGCGTCGAGGCCGGCCGCGGACGATGCCCCCACCACGTCGCTGCCGGCGATGACGAACTGCCAGCCGGTCGCGGTGAGGATGGCGGCTCCGAGCAGGCCGCGTCCGGCGCGGCGGCCGAATCGTCGAGCGAAGGGCGAGGTCCACCAGGCGCCGGACGCCGCCGCGACGAGGACCACGCCCCCGAACAGCAGGGACAGCCTCGACACGTTGGTGCCGACGGGGGTCGGCACGACCCACACCATGACGACGGCCGCGGCGTAGACGGCCGAGCAGACCCTGGCCAGGCGCCACCGGCGGGGCAGCAGGCACCATCCCGCTGCCGCCAGGACCAGGGGCACCGCAGCCGTCCGCCAGCTCATCGGCTGCACACCCGCGAACGGGAACACCGCAGCCGTCGCGGCGACGACGAGCGCCGGCAGGACGCCGAGGGCCAACGAGGCACGGCGCCGACCGCGCAGCCAGAGGGCAGCGGCCACGAGTCCGAGGAAGAGGCCCGCCACGGGACTCGCCGCGGTCGCGAGGCCGGCCAGGGCCGCGACCAGGACTCCGCGCCCCCACCGCTCGACGCGTCCTTCGTCCGCCCGCCGCCACGCGAACACCAGCGCCATCGCGCCCAGCCCGAGGAGGAGCCCGAGGCCGAAGGTCACCCGCCCGGACACCGCGTTGCCGGTGAGGGCGAGCGCGGCGTACCCGGCCGCCCAGGCGGGGTTCGCCACCAACGACAGTCGCCCGAGCAGGACCGCGACCAGGCCTGTCGAGAGGGTGCCGACCAGCACCATGGTGGCCCGGACCCCCAGCACGCTCATCACGTACGGCGAGACCAGGCTGTACGACGCGGGGTGCAGGCCGCCGTACCACGCGAAGTCGTAGGCGCTCGCCGGGTGCGCGAGCGCGAAGGTCGTCCACGCGTCCTGGGCGGCGAGGTCTCCGCCCGTGCCCGCCACGAAGGCGAACCAGAACAGGTGCAGTGCCAACGCCCCGGTGGTGACGCCGAGCACGACCCACGCCTGTCGGCTCACTGTCCCCAACCTGCCAGCCCCCACCTGACCACTACCTGACCCGCGAGCGCGCCACCGACGACAGGTGCGGATCCGGTGCGCCGGCGGACGGTGCGGACATGGGCATCATCGTGCTCCAAGGCTGGGTCCGGATCCAGACCGGGTCTGGTTGAACGATTGACGACGGAGTTCAGGAACAAGCCACGGCGACGGCTCGGTTGTGGCGGGTGTGACCTCGGACTGCCTGGCTGTCGAACCCGCCCCGTCGGAGCTGGCCGGCTCGCCGGCGACAGCGACGCTCGTGGCCGAGCGCGACAGGGCGCGGTCGGTGTGGTTCGCCGTCGCCGCCCTCGGCCTGGGCGGCTTCGTGGTGGTCACCGCGGAGTTCCTGCCGGCCAGCGTCCTGTCCCTGATCGCCTCGGACCTGGGGATCAGCGAGGGGCTGGCCGGTCAGGCCGTGACCGCGACTGCGCTGATGGGGCTGGTGGCGGCGCCCACGCTGGCCGCCCTGATCCCGCGGATCGACCGTCGGCTGGTGCTGGCGGCTCTCACCGGGCTCGCGCTGGTCTCCAACGTCCTGGTCGCGCTGTCCCCGACGTTCACGGTGCTGGTGCTCTCGCGGCTGCTGCTCGGCGTGGCGATCGCCGGGTTCTGGTCCATGTCGCTGGCCGCGGTCGCGCAGCTGGTCCCGGCCGACCGGCTCGGCCGGGCGATGACCGCCGTCAACGCCGGCGTCTCGATCGCGACGATCACCGCCGTGCCGCTCGGCGCCTACCTCGGCGATGCGCTCGGGTGGCGGCCGGTGTTCTGGCTCGCGGCCGGCGCCGCCGCCATCGCTCTCGTGATCCAGCTCGCCTGGCTGCCCTCGATCGCGCCGGCCGGGTCTCCCGGGCTCCGCACCCTGTGGGACACCGCCCGGAGCCGGGTGATGATCGCCGGCCTGGCCGCGATCGGGCTGATCGCCGGCGGGCACTTCTCGGCCTTCACCTACATCCGGTCCGCCGGCGAGCTGGTGCCGGGACTGGGCGCCTCGGGGCTGGCCGCGCTGCTCCTGGTCTTCGGTGTCTCGTCGACCGTGGGCAACCTCGTTGCCGGCCCGCTGGCCGACGCCCGCCTCCGCACCGGTCTCCTGGCCGCCCCGCTGATGATCGGTGCGGCGACCACGTCGTTCGCGCTGCTAGCCCAGGCGTGGGCGCCGGTCCCCGTGGTGGTCGCAGTCGCGGTCTGGGGGCTCGCCTTCGGCGGCATCCCCACCCTCGCGCAGACCTGGATCGCCCGGGTGGAGCCGGGCAGGCTCGAGGCGGCCAGCTCTCTGGTCGTGATGATGTTCCAGGCCGCGATCGCGTCGGGGGCGGCGGCCGGCGGCGTGATGGTCGAGCTCGCGGGGATCCAGACCTCGCTCGTGGTGAGCGGGGTGGCGGCGGCGGCCGGCGGCCTGCTGATCACCTCCCCCGCGGCGATGGGTCGGCGTCGTTGATCGGCGGGGCGGCGGTTCACGCCGCCGGCACGGCTACTTCGACGGCTGCGGCGTCTTGCACTTCACCTTCGGGTTGACGCCCGCGTAGTTGAGCGGCCCCGCCACGATCGTCAGCACGGTGTCACCGGCCGACTTGCAGTTCACGTCTCGGTCGTCGCCGAAGTAGCCCCGTTGACCGGCTGCAGCGGCACCGATGACCAGCCAGGCGACGATCACGACCGCGATGAGCGTTCTCATGGTCGGCAGGTACCCCACGCCAGCTCGCAGCACACGGTCGGGGTGGGTCGTCCGTCAGGGACGAAAGACGATCTTGACGGCTCCGTCCTGCTTCTTCTGGAACGTCTCGTAGGCCTGCGGCGCCTCGTCGAGCGGGAGGTGGTGGGTCGCGAAGGTCTCCACCCCGAGCACGTCCTCGCCCTGGTCGAGGAGGGCGAGGATGTCGTCGCTCCAGGACCGCACGTTGGCCTGGCCCATCCTGATCTGGAGCTGCTTGTCGAACATCTGGAACAGCGGGAGCGGATCGGCCGCGCCGCCGTAGACCCCCACGATCGAGACGGTCCCGCCCCGGCGTACGGCGTCGAAGGCCGTGGTGAGTGCCGCCAGCCGGTCCATGCCCGCCTTCAGCATCAGCGGCTCGGCGAGCGCGTCCGGCAGGAGCCCGACCAGCTTCTGGACGGCCTTGACGCCACCGGAGCCGTGCGCCTCCATGCCGACCGCGTCGATGACCGCGTCGGCACCGCGGCCGTCGGTCCTGTCACGCACGACGTCACCCACGGACGAGTCGCCGAGGTCTGTGATGTCGAAGGCCTCGGCACCGCGCGCGGACACGCGCTGGAGCCGCTCTGGGACCAGGTCGGCGGTCAACACACGCAGCCCCCGGTGCAGCGCGATCCGGGTCGCCATGTCGCCGATCGGCCCGGCGCCGAGCACGAGCAGCGTGCCGCCCTCGGGTACGTCGGCGTACTCCACCGCCTGCCACGCGGTGGGCAGCACGTCGCTGAGGAACAGGTAGCGGTCGTCGGGCGGGCCGTTGGACACCTTGATCGCGCCGTAGTCGGCGTGCGGCACCCGGAGGTACTCCGCCTGTCCGCCGGGCACCTGCCCGTAGAGCTTGCTGAAGCCCAGCAGGCTGGCGCCGGTGCCGTGCTCGGTGTTCTGGGTCGTCTCGCACTGGCTCTGCAGGGAGTGCTGGCACATCCAGCAGTGGCCGCACGAGACGTTGAACGGGATGACGACCCGGTCGCCGACGTCGAGGTGGCGCACGCCGGGGCCGACCTCCTCGACGACGCCCATCGGCTCGTGGCCGACGATGTCGCCCGGCTCCATGAACGGAGCGAGCGTCTCGTAGAGATGCAGGTCGGAACCGCACAGACCGGACGACGTGACCCGGATGACGATGTCGGTCTCGTCCTCGATCTTCGGATCCGGCACGTGCTCCACCCGGATGTCCTTCGCGCCCTGCCACATCACTGCTTTCATGCCGAGGAGGTGTCCGGCCCACCGGTCGCCCAGTCCACCCCGACGGGTGGAATCCGCTCCCGAGGGCCAGCAGGTGCGGTGGGGCGCGCGCGAACGACCACCAGCGGGGTACCCGTCGGCATGCGCTTCGGATACTTCCTGTCCTGCGAGGAGTACTCCCCCGCCCAGCTGGTCGAGCAGGCCGTGGCCGCCGAGGAGGCCGGCTTCGACGCCCTGTGGGTCAGCGACCACTACCACCCGTGGAACGACGAGCAGGGTCAGAGCCCGTTCGTCTGGGGCATCATCGGTGCACTCTCCCAGGCCTGCTCACTGCCCGTGACCACAGCGGTCACCTGCCCCACGACCCGCATCCATCCTGCGGTCATCGCCCAGGCGGCGGCGACCGCCGCGGTGCAGCTCGACGGCAGGTTCGTCCTCGGTGTCGGCACGGGTGAGGCGCTCAACGAGCACGTCCTCGGTGACCCGTGGCCCTCGGCCGACGTCCGCCTCGAGATGCTGGAGGAGGCGGTCGAGCTGATGCGCCGCCTGTGGACGGGCGCGGTGGTGACGACCCAGGGGACCCACTACGACGTCGACACCGCCCGGATCTACACGCTGCCCGACGAGCCGCCGCCGGTCTACGTCTCGGCGTTCGGGCCCAAGGCGCTCGAGCTGGCCGCGCGGATCGGCGACGGGTTCATCAACACCGCGGACGACGCGGAAGCGGTGTCGACGTTCAAGGACAAGTCCGGCGGCAAGCCCTGCCAGGGCGGGGTGAAGGTGGCCTGGGCGGAGAGCGAGGACGAGGGCGTCGACCACGCGCACCGGCTGTGGGCCAATGCCGGGCTGCCGGGCGAGCTGGCGCAGGTCCTGCCCAGCCCGCAGCACTTCGAGCAGGCCTCACAGCTGGTCACCCGTGAGTCGACCGCTGCGAGCATCGTGGCCGGCAACGATGTCGAGCGACACGTCCAAGCGCTCCGCGCCTACGTCGACGCGGGCTACGACGAGGTCTACGTCGCCAACATGGGGCCGAACTACCTCCCCATGATCGAGACGTACGGTCGCGAGGTCCTGCCCACCCTTCGGTAGCTCGGTGACGCGGGTGGTGGCGTGGGTACCTGCCAGCATGAGTACGACGACGCGCGTGATGCAGGCGACCCCCGACCAGGTGTGGGAGGTCCTGGCCGACGGCTGGCTCTATCCGCTCTGGGTGGTGGGCGCGACCCGGATGCGCGAGGTCGATGACCACTGGCCCTCGCCCGGCGCCCGGCTGCACCACTCGGTCGGGTCGTGGCCGCTGACGCTGGACGACGTCACCGAGGCGACCGAGAGCACGCCCGGCTCACGGCTGGTCGTGAAAGCGCACGCGTGGCCGGCGGGGCGCGCCGACGTGACCATCACCCTCCAGGCCCGGGGCGCCGAGACCGAGGTGGTGATGGAGGAGCACGCGAGCGCCGGTCCGGGCGCCCTGGTGCCCAGGGCGCTCCAGGACCCGCTGCTCACGTGGCGCAACGTCGAGAGCCTGCGGCGGCTGGCCTTCCTCGTCGAGCGTCGCCAGCAGCAGGTCGCATGAGCACCCCACGAAGCGCATGACCGAGCCGGTCGCGGCGTATGACGCCGTGATCGTCGGCTCCGGCCCCAACGGGCTGGTGGCCGCCAACCTGCTGGCCGACCGTGGGTGGACCGTGCTCGTCCTCGAGGCGCAGCCGACCATCGGTGGCGCCGTGGCGAGCGCCGAGGACGTGCATCCGGGTTTCGTCCACGACACGTTCAGCTCCTTCTACCCCCTGGCTGCCGCCTCGGCCACGATCCAGGCACTGGGGCTGGAGGAGCACGGGTTGAAGTGGCGGCACGCGCCGGCCGTGGTGGGCCACCCCTACCCGGACGGCGGCTGGGCGCTGCTCCACCGCGACCGGGAGGTCACCGCGCGGCTCGCCGAGGCCCAGCACCCGGGCGACGGGGAGGCCTGGCTCGACCTGTGCGCGGAGTGGGACGCGGTGGGGCCGGGCCTCGTCGACGCTCTGCTGACGCCGTTCCCGCCCCTCCGGCCGGCCCTCGGACTGCTCCCCCGCCTCCGGCGGGTCGGCGGGCTCCGCTTCGTGCGCACGCTGCTGACCCCCGCGGCCGAGCTGGGCCGACATCGATTCGGCGGCGACGGTCCGGCGGTGCTCCTCGCCGGAAATGCCGGTCACGCCGACATCCCGCTCGACGCGCCCGGCTCCGGGCTGATGGGGCTGCTGATGACGATGCTCGGGCAGACGGTCGGCTTCCCGGTGCCGGAGGGTGGCGCGGGCCGGCTCGCCGAGGCCCTGGCCCGACGCCTGGCCGCCCGCGGAGGGGAGGTGTGGTGCGACGCGGAGGTCATCGGCATCGACGTCGACTCCGGACGCGCCCGCGGGGTCAGGACCGCCACTGCGCGCGTCCGTGCCCGGCGCGCCGTGATCGCGGACGTCGCCGCGCCGCATCTCTTCGGGCGGCTGCTGGACCAGGCCGACGTGCCGGACCGGGTCGCGCGCGGCATGGACCACTTCGAGATGGACCCGGGCACGGTGAAGGTCGACTGGGCGCTGAACGGTCCGGTGCCGTGGCTGACCGAGCCGGCCTACGCCCCGGGCACGGTGCACGTCGCCGACTCGATCGGCCAGATGCAGGAGGCGCTCGGGCAGGTGCGGGCGGGAGCGGTGCCGGCGGCGCCGTTCATGCTCACCGGGCAGATGACCACCAGTGACCGCACCCGGTCGCCCGCGGGCACCGAGTCGTTCTGGGCCTACACCCACGTGCCGCAGCACACCCGCACCGACGCCGGCACCGGTGAGATCCGCGGGGTCTGGGACCGCGATGACTGCGAGCGGTTCGCCGACCGCATGCAGGCACGGATCGAGCGGCTCGCTCCTGGGTTCGGCGGCCACATCCTGGCCCGTCGGGTGCTCGGACCGCGTGAGCTGGAGGCGCGCAACGCCAACCTGATCGGTGGTGCGGTCGGCGGTGGCACCGCCCAGCTCCACCAGGAGCTGGTGTTCCGCCCCGTGCCGGGCCTGGGTCGGGCCGAGACCGGCGTCGCCGGGCTCTACCTCGGCTCCGCCGCGGCCCACCCGGGCGGTGGCGTGCACGGCGCCGCGGGCAGCAACGCGGCGCGCGCCGCGATGCTGCACGACCGGCTCCGGCTGCGTCGCGGCCGCTGAGCGTCACCAGCCCGGGCCGAGGGGCTCAGCGACTCGGCCGCACCAGCGCGCCCGCGTGCGCCGGCAAGCTGACCACGCCGCTGTCGAGCGAGACGCCTGACTCCGTCTCGAAGAGCAGCTCGGCCTCGCCGATCTCGGCGGCCATGGGCCGGTCACCGAAGTTCACCAGGACCAGGAGGTCGCCGCGCTCCATCGTGAAGAACCGCGCGGCCTCGTCGGCCCGGCAGGCCACCCCGGCGAACGACGGGTCGGTGAGCTGGGGGAGCTCGCGCCGCAGCCGGGCCAGCTCGCGGTAGACCGCGAGCATGCGGCGACCGCGATCCGACTCGAGCTCCGACCAGTCCAGCTTCGAGCGCTCGAAGGTGGCGGGGTCCTGCGGATCGGGGACGGCGTCAGGGTCCCAGCCGTGGCGCGCGAACTCCGCGATCCGGCCCTCCGCGGTGGCCCTGCCCAGGTCGTCCTCGGGGTGGGAGGTGAAGAACTGGAACGGCGTCGACGCCGCCCACTCCTCCCCCTGGAAGAGCATCGGGGTGAAAGGCCCGCACAGCGTGAGCAGAGCCGCACACGCGAGCTGGTCGTCGTCCAGCGCCTCGGTGACCCGGTCGCCGACCGCGCGGTTGCCGACCTGGTCGTGGTTCTGGCTGCTCACGACCAGCCGCCAGGTCGGCATGGCGCGGGTGTCGATCGGGACGCCGTGGTCACGCTCCCGGAACGACGACCACGTCCCGTCGTGGAAGAAGCCGCGCTCGCACACCTTGGCCAGCGCCTCCAGCGGCTCGAAGTCGGCGTAGTAGCCGTGCGTCTCACCGGTGAGGGCCACGTGGACGGCGTGGTGGAAGTCGTCGCTCCACTGGGCGTCCAGGCCGTAGCCCCCCGCCTCACGCGGCGTGATGAGCACCGGGTCGTTGAGGTCGGACTCGGCGATCAGCGTCAGCGGCCGGCCCTGGTGAGCGGACAGCGCGGCCACCTCCACCGCCAGCTCCTCGAGCAGGTGCGGGTCGGAGCCGTCCTCCAGCGCGTGCACGGCGTCGAGGCGCAGCCCGTCGACGTGGTAGTCCGCCAGCCACATCTGCGCGTTGTCGAGGATGTAGCGCCGCACCTCGGCCGAGCCCTCCCCGTCGAGGTTGACGAGATCGCCCCAGGTGCCGCCGCCCGGTTTGAGGTAGGGGCCGAACTCCGGCAGGTAGTTGCCCGACGGCCCGAGGTGGTTGTGGACGACGTCCTGGATCACCCCGAGGCCGACGGCGTGGCAGCCGTCGACGAACCGCTGGTAGCCCTCCGGACCGCCGTACGGCTCGTGGACGGCGTACCAGAGAACGCCGTCGTAGCCCCAGTTGTGGGTGCCGTTGACGGCGTTGACCGGCATCAGCTCGACGAAGTCCACCCCGATGCCGCGCAGGTGGCCGAGGCGGGTGAGCGCGGCGTCGAACGTGCCCTCCGGGGTGAACGTGCCGACGTGCAGCTCGTAGATCACCGCCCCGGCCAGCGGCCGCCCGGTCCAGGACTGGTCGGTCCACGCGAAGCGGGTGGGGTCGTGGGTTCGCGAGCGCTGGTGGACGCCCGCCGGCTGACGTCGCGACCGCGGGTCGGGTCGCGGCGTGTCCGCGTCGTCGATCAGGTATCCGTAGTCGGTCTCCTCCCGCGTGTCGGTCAGATCGGGGTCCGCCGGCGACCACCAGTCGTCCTCGCCGCGGACCATCGGGACGGTGGCACCGCCCACGGAGAGAAGCATCCGCTCTGCGCGCGGCGCCCACACGTCGAAGCGTCCGTGCTGGGGAGAACCCGTCATGACCCCTCACCTGTGGACGATTCCTGGACCACGAGCGCCACGGGGGCGTCACCGAGCAGGTCCGCGACGCGCCGGGGGCCGTCGGGCAGGCCAAGGACCGTCTCGCCCCAGCCACCCTTCTCGGCCAGCCCGAGCGGCAGCCGGGTCACCACCGTGACCGCTCCGCCGCGGTCGAAGGCGAGCACGTGCTCCGCGGCCGGGCCCTCGGCCAGCACGGGAACGTAGGTCGTGAACAGGTCCGGCCGGTCGCGCCGCAGCCGCAGGGCGCGGGCGGTGAGCGCCTGCTTGGCCACGGTCCCGGTCCGCAGCGACCGCTCGGCCCCATCGAAGTCAACGGGCCGCCGGTTGTCCGGGTCCACGAGGCTCAGGTCGCCGAGCTCGCTGCCCTGGTAGACGTCGGGCACGCCCGGAACGGTCAGCGCCAGCAGCTTGGCCGACAGCGCGTTGGATACGGCCGGCCGCCGCGAGGTCGGCGTCGAGGGACTCGAGGATCTCGCGCACCCCCCGGTCGTCGAAGGCCGCGTCGACCGCGGCGTGGACGGCACGCTCGTAGCCCTCGTCCGGGTCGGTCCACGTCGTGCGGTCACCAGCCTCGCGCATCGCCTTCTCGGCGTAGGCGTGCAGCCGCTCGCGCGAGATCGGCCACGCGCCGTAGGCCGCCTGCCAGAGCAGGTTGCCGAAGCCGGCGTCCGGCAGCGGTGCGGCGTCGAGCAGCGTGACCAGGGTCCGCTCCCACAGCCCGGGCGCCTCGGCCAGCACCGCGATGCGGGCCCGCACGTCCTCGCTGCGCTTGGTGTCGTGGGTCGAGAGAGCGGTCATCGCGTCCGGCCACTCGGCCTGCCTGCGAGCCATCGCGTCGTGGAACTCGGCCACGGAGACGGAGAACACCGCCGGTTCGCCGCCGACCTCATTGAGCGAGGTGAGCCGCGGGTAGCGATAGAAGGCGCAGTCCTCGACCCCCTTCGCCATCACCATCCCGCTGGTCTGCTGGAACCGCAGTGCCGCGGGCTGGGCCGGGTCGGACAGCACCGGCTCGAGCGCGTCGAGGGCCGGGAGCAGGTCCGGCCGCCGCACCCGGGCGCTCGCGAACGCCGTCACCAGGTGCTCGATCCCGAGCGGGAGGTAGGAACGGTAGACCGGGAAGCAGGCGAGCAGCTCGGCCACCGCATCCTCGAGTGGTGCCCTGTCGAGCCGCAGGTCGGGGAGCTCGCGGACGATGCGGCGGACCTCCGCCCGGAGCGAGACGTCGGCGACCGCTCGCTTCGTCTCGTGCACGAGCTCGGCGTAGTCGAGTGGCGCCAGGTCGGTCAGGGGTGCCTCGCCGAGCGGGTCGGTGAGCACCCGGTCGACCAGGCCCAGCACGTCGTAGCCGGTGGTGCCCGCGGTGGCCCACGAGGGCTCCAGCTCCTCGCCCGGCTCGAGGATCTTCTCGACCACGACGTACGCGCCGCCGGTCAGCTTCGCCAGCCGGTCGAGGTAGTCCGCGGGGTCGCGCAGCCCGTCGGGGTGGTCCACGCGCAGCCCGTCGACCAGGCCGACGTCGAACCAGCGCCCGATCTCGCGGTGCGAGGCCTCGAAGACCTCGGGCTCCTCCACGCGTACGCCGGCCAGGGTCGTGACCGTGAAGAAGCGCCGGTAGTTGAGCTCCGCGTCTCCCCTGCGCCACGACACCAGCTCGTAGTGCTGCTCCTCCAGGGTGGTCGTGCCGGGCGACATCGGGAGCCGCAGCTCGTGGTAGACCACCGAGTGGTCGTCCGGGACGACCTCGATCGAGCCGTCGTCACCGTCGCCGACGACCGGCAGCAGGAGCCGACCACCGCCCGCCTCCCAGTCGACGTCGAAGTACGACGCGAACCGCGACGCGGGCCCGTGCTCGAGGACGTCCCACCACCACGTGGCCGGCCGCGGGCTCGCCACGCCGACGTGGTTGGGGACGATGTCGACGAGCACGCCCATGTCCAGGCCGTGCGCCACGGCGGACAGCACCTCCAGTCCGGTGGCACCGCCCCGCTCGGGGTCCTCGCGCGTGTGCACCGCGACGTCGTAGCCGTGCTCGCTGCCCGCCTCGGCCGCCAGCACCGGGGACAGGTAGACCCAGTCGACCCCGAGGTCGTGCAGGTACGGCAGCCGCCGAGCCGCCTCGAACAGGTCGAAGTCCGAGGTGAGCTGGAGCCGGTAGGTGCTCCGCGGCGTAGGTGAGGTCACGGTCGAGCAGGTACCCGCTCGGGGCCGGAGGACGCGACCTCGTCAGCCACCGAGGCCGCCCGTCGCCGGTGATAGAGGAAGGTGACCCACAGCAGCAACGGCCCCCACGCCAGGGCCGGCAGGTAGCAGGCGACCGCCAGCGTGTGCCACCCCTTGCTCGGGATCTCGTCGAGCCCGCCGCCGATGAGCACCCCGCGCAGCGCGAACGTCCAGATCGCTGTGAGGACGAGGCCGCCCGCCGTGGCGACGATCACCACGGGAGTGCGCGGGACAAGACGGCCGGCAAGGAAGGGAACCCACCGGGGCACCCTCTCACCCCAGGGCCGGACCAGCCCCAGGGTGAGGAGGGCCAGCGCCTCGGTCAGGACCGTGAGGAAGACGACCATGAGCGTGCCGCGGCCGGGGAACCCCTGACCCTCCAGGGTGGCCCGGCTGAAGCCCATCGACAGCCCGCACCCCAGCAGGACCCGCCAGATCCCGGACGGCAGCAGGACGAGCGGGACGAGGTGCGCGGCCACCACGGCCGACCGTGGCACGCTGCTCAGCGGCCCGCTCATCGGCCCGCTCCGAAGGAGTCGGGGCCGCGCACACTGGAAGCCGCCCGTGGTGACCGGGAAGAACGGCGCGATGCCAGTGCACTCCGCGACGTCGTGGAACTGGTGGACCAGCCAGCTCCACCCGAGGTGGTCGCGCCCTCCGTGGTCGGCGACCGAGAGTCCGACGCGATGGCCGATCAGGTCAGGGGAGGTCGGGAGGCCGGGCGCCCCGCCGCCCGTGATGACACCGGTCGCGACCGCCACGTCTCCCCCGCCCATGAGGCAGTCGATGCGGCCGCCGAAGTCGGCCATGACCGTCCCGTCGGGGGCCACGTGGGTGACCACGAACGTGCCGGCGGCCTCCCAGGGCCGGTCGGCCGGGGCCGAACCGGACAGCCGGAACGAGACCCGGTCCCCCTCGAAGCCGGGCAGCGACAGGGTGCCGCCGCCCTGTCCCTCGAGCACCACTCGATGACCCTGGTGGTCCTGGTGGTCCTGGTGGTCCTGGTGGCCGGGCTGTCCGCGGAGCTCCGGTGTCGCCGGAGGGCCCCCACCCAGCCCCTGGGCGGTGCTCGCGGCGCTCAGCAGCAGGACCACTGCTGCGAGCCCGACGGCGCGCAGGCGCCGCGGTCGCACGGATCTGGTCATGGGTTCCTCCTGGTTCGATGGGCCGCCCCCGGTGCGTTGCGGCGCTGACCACGACCGTCCCTCGGCGACGACCCGGCGCGCGTCGGGCCCGAGGATGATCAGGTCGTACCGGAGGACTACGGGCGGCGTACGCAACTCGGGTGAGGACTCGGCCGAGCCGACCTACGATGAGCGGGTGGACTCGGATCTCGGGTGGTCCGCGGTCGACCGTTGGGTGCGCACCCACGGCGGCCCGATCGACGCGTGCTTCGCGCTCGCCGTCGCCGGGCTCCTGCTGCCGGTGAGCCTGACCACCGTCTGGGGCGGCTCGTGGCCGGCAGCGCTCGAGGTCCTGGCCGTGGCCGTCCTCCTGGTCGGCCACGGCGGCGTGGCGGTTCGCCGCTCGGCGCCGCCGCTCGCATTCCTCCTGACGGGCGGGCTCGCGCTGTTCCTCCTGCTGGCGCCCGCGCTCGACCCCGGCGCCGGAGCCGCGTTCTCGGCGCTCCTCGTCCCCAGCGTGCTGGTCTTCCCCATCGCGCTCTACTCCGTCGCGGCCTGGTCTCCTCACCGGACCTCGCTGCTGGCGCTGGCGGCCGCTGCCGTTGGCGGCGTGCTCGTCGTCGTGAGGCTGTGGGGGTCGGACTACCTCACGGTGGCCCAGCCGGGGGTTGCCTCACCGGATGACCCCGTGAACAGCTGGCCGCTGTTCCTGGTGCTCGGTCTGATCGCGATGGTGCCGGCGCCTTGGTGCGCCGGGCGCTACCGCCGGCTGCGCACGCTGTACGTCGCCGAGCTGGAGGAGCGAACCCGCCGCGAGCACCACGAGCGAGCCGCCGAGGCCCGGCGGGCCGCCGAGCAGGAACGTCGTCGGATCGCTCGCGAGATGCACGACGTGGTCGCGCACTCGCTGTCGGTGATGGTCAGCCAGGCCGAGGGCGGCCGGATGATGGCCGCCAAGGACCCCGCTTCGACGGCACCCGTGCTCGACCACATCGCTCGCGCCGGCCGGGAGGCGATGCACGACATGCGAGGCGTCCTGCACGTGTTGCACCAGGACCTCGAGGACCAGCACCCGCCACCACCGCGGCCCGCCCTGGCCGACGTGCCCACCCTCGTCGCGAGCGTGCGCAGCTCCGGGCTCCCTGTCCACCTGGAGGAGCGTGGCGACCGCCAGCGGCTGAGCGGCGCAGCTGAGCTCGCCGCCTACCGTGTCACCCAGGAGGCACTGACCAACGTGCTCAAGCACGCCGGTCCGCATGCCTCCACCCAGGTGCTGCTCAGCTGGCGACCCGGGACGCTGGACCTCAGCGTCAGCAACCGCGTCGACGGACGGGAGTATGCCGCCACGGGCACCGGTCGCGGCCTCTCCGGCATGGACGACCGCCTGACCGCCCTGGGCGGTGCGCTGCGCGTCACGTCGGACGACGACCGCTTCGCCGTGGTCGCACACATCCCCACCGCGGTCGACGACCCGACCGGGCCGCGATGACCATCCGGGTCTTTCTCGCCGACGACCAGGACCTGGTCCGCGACGGCCTCGCCATGATCGTGTCGTCGCAGGACGACCTCGTCGTCGTCGGACACGCCGCCGACGGCGCCGCCGCCGTCGCCGGCGTGCGGCGCACGGCCCCCGACGTCGTCCTCATGGACGTGCAGATGCCGGTGCTCGACGGCGTCGAGGCGGCCAGCCGGATCCTCCGCCCCCACTCCCCGCCGCGCGTGCTCATGCTCACCACCTTCGACGTCGACGAGCACGCCTTCGCCGCCCTGCGAGCGGGCGCCAGCGGGTTCCTGCTCAAGAGCGCCCGCGGCGAGGACGTCGTGCAGGCCATCCGCGCCGTCCACCGTGGCGACGCCGTCATCGCCCCCGAGGTCACCCGCCGGCTGCTCGAGCAGGTCGACCTTCCCGGCCCCCCTCGCCTCCCGCCCGAGGTCAGGGGCCTCACCCCGCGCGAGCGCGAGATCATGCGCGAGGTGGCGAGCGGGGCGACCAACGGCGAGATCGCGGCCCGGCTCGTCCTCTCCGAGTCCACGGTCAAGACCCACGTGGGCAGGATCTTGTCGAAGCTCGGGCTCCGTGACCGGGTCCAGATCGTGGTGCTGGCCTACGAGGCGGGGCTCGTACGGCGCCGGCAAGGTGACCGGTGAGACGACCGTGAGACGACCGGGCTCGAGGACGCCGACCTCGACCGAGGAACTCCACCTGTTCGGGTGAGCATCGAGCGCTCACCCGCGGGGCACTTCTGGGGAACCCTCCCCGTCGCTGCCGACGGGGAGACCGGAGCGCCCCGTCCCTCGCGCAGCGCGACGGGGCGCTCTCCCCTTCCGCGGGGTACCTCGTCAGGAGGAGGGAGCCATGAACCAGGAACCGGCAGGACCCGACAAGGAACGCGACGAGAGCGAGGCCGAGCGCCAGGACCGCAAGTACGACGACCTCCTGCAGGAGCTCCGTGTCATCCAGACCAGCGCGCAGCTGACCGCCGGCTTCCTGCTGACGCTGCCGTTCCAGCAGCGGTTCGCCGGGCTCTCCACCGGCCAGGAGCGGTACTACCTGGTGCTCGTGGTGCTGGCCGCGCTCGTGACGGCCGTGGTGCTCAGCCCGGTCGCGATCCACCGACAGCTGTCAGGGCGCCGCGTGAAGGGCCGCCTGGTCCAGGCCGCGCACGCCTTCGTGTCCATCGCCATCGCCCTGCTCGCACTGCTCGCGACCGGCATCGTCGTGTTCGTCTTCGACGTGCTCGTCGACCTCAGCACGGCGCTCGTCGTCGGCGCCGCGCTGCTCGTGGTGCTGGTCGGGCTGATGCTCGTGCTGCCCCGGCTGCTCCTGCTCAGGCTGGACGGCGACGCGACGCCCTAGTGTCCCCGCGCGCGAAGTCCACATGTGTGCGCGGGCACGAGCAGAGCGACGTCGACCGCTGGTGCTCAGGCGGCGCGGTAGACCCGACGGGAGAACTCGAAGGTCTTCTTGTTGAGCGGCGTGCTGCTGCTGGTCCGGAACTTGTCGAAGTAGCCCTCGAACTTGGCGTCGTTGTCGAGGTCGCCGGTGAAGATCACCCGCATGTAGCCGCTCCACCGCACCCAGTCAGGCGAGTGCACGCAGCGCGACGGCATGACGAGCTTGATCTTGTTGCCGATGATCCTCGGGGTCGCGGCGCCGCAGTGGACCGGCACACCGCGCGGGTTGCGGATCGCGACGGTGGGCGTACGGCCCGGCGCGAACTGGGCGATGACACCGTAGTAGCGGCCCTCCTTCTCGGTCCGCTTCAGGATGCTCGACAGGGCGAACGCGGCCGAGGGGTCGACCTTGCGCAGGGTGACGGTGATCCGGATCGTGTGGTGGCGATAGGTCACCACCTGGCGGACCATGTCGGCGCTGGCGTTGCTCGGGGCGGGCTTCCAGTGGCACGGACCAGGCTTGCAGGTGTAGGCCGCCGCGTCGTGCGGTGCGTCGACCCCGACCCACTGGCCGGCCTGGGCAGGCACGGCCAGCCCCAGCACGGCGATGGACATGCCGGCCAGCGCCGCAGCGGCTCTGGTGATGGCCCGAGCATTCATGGAGTTCCCCCGATTCGATGGCGCGGCGACAGTGCGTCCGCCGCGGGACCACGCAAAGGTACCCGCAACCTCGGGCCCGGCGGGCCGAACCCGGGAGACGGATGCCGCGGACCGGCCGGCGATCCCCCGGATCCCGGGAAAACATGCGTTTCCCTCGTTGCGGTCCAGACCACACTGAACCAAACGCGCACACTTGACGTAGGAAGGGATCCAGAGTCGGTCAGCGCATCCCCCCGCGCAGGACCGACCGGCGGCGCCCCGCCCCACAGACGGGGCGCCGCTCCGGGGGACAGAAGATTTCCCGAAGCTTCCTTCGCCGGCCTGTCGTATCGGGCCCAGCGCGCTCGTGGAGTGAGTGACGGAGCGGCACCGAGTTGCTCCCCCTCACCAGGAGAACGACATGAGCGCCATCGCCACCCTCACCACCGACTTCACCACCACCGACACCGACACCACCAGCGCCGCTGCCGAGGGCCAGACCGCGACCCGGGTCGGCTGGAAGCGCGGCCTCGCGACCGGTGTCGTGGGCGCGGTCGCCGCCAGCGCTGTCGCTGCGACGTTCCAGGCCGCCGGTCACACGCTGGCCGTCGCCGACGGCCCGATCCCCCTGCTGGCCTTCGCGCAGCTGGTCCTGCTCTTCTCCGTCGTGGGCATCGTCATCGCCCGGCACACCAGCCGGACCACCTTCTTCCGCGTGACCGTCGCCCTCACCGCGCTGTCCTGCGTGCCCGACCTGGCGCTCGGCGACGGCGTCGTCAGCAAGGCCGGCCTGATGCTGACCCACGTGGTCGCGGCGACCATCATCGTGCCCCGCCTCGCGCGCCGTTGAGCCTCCGCAAGCCCCACCCGCCATGCCCCGGATGCCCCCGTCCGGGGCATGGCTGCGTGTCCCCGGCCGACCGCCCGCGCGCACACTGAACCGAAGCCTCACCCCGTCCGTACGTCGAGTGGAGGTGTGACCCGCGACGCCATGGCCGAGAACCCGACCGCGATGATGCAGCAGCTGCACGACGAGCACGCAGCCGCGCTGTGGGGGTTCTGCCTGCACCTGACCAGCGACCCCGTCCGGGCCGAGGACGTGGCCCAGGAGACCCTGCTCCGGGCCTGGCAGCACTACGAGCGGCTCGACGAGGCCCGCGGATCGGTGCGGTCGTGGCTGTTCACGGTCGCCCGCAACATCGTGATCGACGAGTGGCGGAGCAAGAGGTTCCAGAACGAGCGAGCCACCGACCAGGTCCCCGAGCCCGGCGATCCCGTCGACCACACCGACGCGCTGCTCCAGTCGTGGGTCGTCGCCGAGGCGATCACCCAGCTGTCCAGCGAGCACCGCGCGGTGCTGCTGGAGTGCTACTACCGCGGCCGCTCGGTGGCCGACGCCGCGCGGCGGCTCGGTGTGCCCGAGGGCACCGTGAAGAGCCGCACCCACTACGCCCTGCGCGCCCTTCGGCTCGCCCTCGAGGAGATGGGGGTGGGAGCCGCATGACGACCTGCGGTCACGACCACGAGGACGGCGCCTACGTCCTCGGTGCCCTCTCGCCGGAGGATCGCGTCGCGTTCGAGCGCCACCTGCCCGGCTGCGCCGAGTGCGCGCGGTCCGTGCGCGAGATGGCCGGGCTGCCCGGGCTGCTGGCCCGGGTGCCGATCGAGATCCTCGACCCGGACAAGCCGCCCACCCCCGTCCCCGACACGCTCCTGCCCGCGCTGGTCCGCCGGGTACGCCGCTCGCAGCGTCGCCGCACGTGGATCACCACGCGGCCTCGTCGCCGCCGCGGCCGTGATCGCCGTCGGCGCGGTGGGAGTCGCCACCCTGGGCGGCGACGACGGCGACGGCCCGACCGCCCTCCCCAGCGTCACCTCGTCGCCCACGACATCCCCACCGCGCGCCACCGCGCCCACCACGCCGCTCCGGTGCTGATGACCCCCGTCGGCAGCGAGCCGATCTCCGGCTGGCTCTCGCTCACCCAGGTCGGCTGGGGCACCCGCCTCGACCTCGAGTGCAGCTACGCCGAGGAGAGCGACGCCTACCGCGACCCGACGTGGTCGACGTACACGATGTACGTCCACACCTCCGACGGCGCGACCGAGCAGCGTGGCCTCCTGGAAGGCCGTGCCCGGCAAGACGATGCGGCTCTCGGCGGCCACCGCCGCCGACGCTGCGGACATCACGAACGTCGAGGTCCGCACCGCCGCCGGCGACACGGTGCTGCAGCTCGGCTGACCAGCCACCCGGTTGGATCGAGGCGTGTCCTCCGCCACCACGAGACCGGCCGGCCCGGACGATGCCACCGACATCGGGCGGGTCCACCGGCTGTCCCGGGCGTGGTACTACGGCACCGAGGCCGACCCGGCCGACGGCCGCGACGAGATGTGGCGTGAGCTGCTCAGCCGGCCCGGGCGCTCGACGTGCGTGGCCGAGCTCGGCGGCGCCGTTGTCGGCTTCCTGTCGATGCTGCGCCCGGCCGAGCCCGGGGCTCCCCTGGAGATGACCGCCCTCTACGTGCTGCCGGACCACATCGGGTCCGGCATCGGCGCCCGGCTCTACGAGGACTTCGAGCGCGAACGTCGCCCGGACGAGCACGCGGTCCTGGAGGTCTGGGCCGGCAACGAACGTGCCTGCGCTTTCTACATCGCCCGCGGCTGGGTTAGGACGACCACGTCGCGGCCCGGTCCGCAGGGCCAGGACTTCGTCACCTTCGTGCTCGAGCACGCCTCTCGCCCCGCCCTGTGACTTCCGGACGGGGTGTGGGGCGGGGTGGTCAGGGTTCGCCGAAGTGCGCGCGGAAGTCGCGGGCGAAGCGGCGTCGTTCGTCGCTCGGGGTGACGTCGATCGTGCCGGTGGCGTCTTTGAGGTACTCGTGGCCGAGCGGACTGTGCCAGAGGTGGACGCCGGGTTCGACGGTCACATACGACCAGCCGCCGGTGGTCTTGGCCCTGTGGTGCCCGCGGCACATCGGTGTGAGGTTGCACGAACAGGTGGGTCCGTCGTCGGCGTGGGGTACTCGGTGCTCGCAGTCGCACTTCTCAGCGGGTCGGAAGCAGAACGGGAACGCACAGACCAGGTCGCGCAGCTGGGTCTGCAGCTTCAGCCGTGCGGAGGCTTCGTAGGCGGTGACGTGGACGTGCCCGGCCAGGTCGAGGACCGGCTGCACGGTGATGACGGCGTCGGGATGCCCGCACCACTCCCGGACCTGGGCGGCGGTGACCGGGCCGCGGGTCTCCTGGAGCCGCGCGAGGCCGCCGGCGCCGAGGACCGCGCCGTGCTCAAGGTGCACGTGCAGCACGACCTCACGCTTCCGACGCCTCGTGGGCTGACCGTCGGTCTCGGCGTCGAGGTCCAGGGTGGACTGGTTGCGGGCGAGGTTCCCGACGGCCTTCGCTCGACGTACGTCCCACGAGTCCGTGGAGCCGAGCAGGAGCTGTTCGTGGGCGTCGGCGGCGACGGCGGCTTCGAGGTCGAGGGCGTCGGCGAGGTCGAGGTTGCCGTCGATCCGGACCCTCCCGTTGACGCCGACCTGGTCGAGCTCGATGTCGAAGTGGCCGGCCTCGGCGGCGGCGAGCCTGGCTGCTTCGGTGGCTTCGGGGTCGAACCGGGCTTGGGCTTCTTGGATGAGCCGGTCGAGCTGGGCCGGGCCGATCTTGTGCGCGAACGGCGCGACCATCTCGTCGACGAACGCCGCCGCCTGCGGGGAGAGGCAGAAGGTCTGCTCGGCGATCTTGGTGAGCTTCCACGCCGGCAGCTCACCGGCCAGCAGTCGTGCCCAGCAGCGCCGGAGCCGGTAGCGGCCCTCCACCGCAAAGGAGAGGTACCTGCGGCCGGACTCCGTGGAGCGGCCGAGGGCGGCGGCGAACTCGGTGACCGCGAACTCGGCTATCTCCGGGCAGCCTTCGCCGCCGAGCGGGAGGGCTTTCTCGTGCCACTCATCGACCGGGCCGACCAGGGAGTCCATCGAGTGCATCGCGGCCCAGTGGGCCGCGGCCTTCATCACGTCACGGGCAGCGTCGTCCTCGTCCCGTTTGCGAGCCCGCGCGTGCGCCAACACGGTGGCGGGGTCGTCCGCTCCGGAGAGGCAGATCGGGTCCAAGGTCGAGGTCATCGTGGGACCAACTCAATCAGCGACCACCGACACTCCGACCCCGAAATCGGGGTTCTCCACAGGGCTCCGCGAAACTATTTCAGAAACTTTTTCGGGCCGTGATCTGGGCGGCTTCCAGCGGACGCTGCGGAGGTCTCGACAAGCTCGACCAACGACAGGTTCAGCGGGTGCCTTCGCTGCGGTGGTTTCGAGACGGTCGCTGCGCGACCTCCTCAACCGACGACGGCGTACGCCTCCCAATCCCACCCCGCTGGGACTGCAGCCAGACGCGCGGCGGCGACCCGATAGCCAGCCTAGCTCTTTGACCCTCGGCTCTCGGGTTGCCGACGTACTCACCGACGGCAGGCCCAGCCTTCGCTGCGGAGGTCTCGACAAGCTCGACCAACGGCGGGGCCAGTTCCAGCGCATCGTTGCGAGGTTTCGAGACGGTCGCTGCGCGCCCTCCTCAACCAGCGGCGGAGAAGGCCTCGAGGAAGCGGTCGCGGAAGGTGTCCATGCGCCAGACCTCGGCGTCGGGCGAGGGGCGGAGGCCGTCCTGCCAGCCCCAGCCCTTGATGCGGTCCATCACGGCGGGGTCCTGGGCCATCACGGTGATGGGGACGTCGTGGCCGGCGTGCTCGCCGCTGACGTAGGTGTGGGGCTGGTGGTCGCCGAGGGCGATGACGACCAAGTTGGGGTCGTTGTAGGTCGTGAGGAAGGACGTCAGCGACTGCCAGGTGTACTCGACGGACTCGCCGTACATCTTCTTGACGAGCTCGGGGTCCTTGAAGACCTCCTGGGAGGTCGGCTGTTGGGACATGTCGTCGTAGACCGAGCCGTCGCCGACCTGGTCCCACGGCACCAGGTGCGGCAGTGGCGTCCAGGGGTGGTGGCTGGAGATCAGGTCGATCTCGGCCATCACCGGCGGTCGGTCGGTGGGGGCGAGCTCGCGGCGGCGGAAGTCCTCGAGGGTGTACTGGTCGGGCATGGGGGCGTAGCCGAACTTCGGCCCCTCGTAGCCGACGTTGCGGGAGTCGTAGTACTGCTCGAAGTCGTAGAAGTCCTGCCCCTCCGGCCAGTCCTCGGTGTCGGCCGGGACGTCGAACACGGTCCGCCACCCGGCCTGGCCGAACAGCGACGTCAACGTCATCCGGTCGGCGTCGAGCAGCTGGCGGTAGCGGCGCTGGCTGTCGACCCACAGCCCCGACTGGAGGGAGGAGTGCGCGAGCCAGCTGCCGGCGCCGAAGGTCGGGGAGGTGAGGAAGGCGCTCTGCGACCGGTAGCCCGCGGCCTCGAGCTCCTGGGTGCCCCGGTCGAGGACCTGCGTGATGCCCACGGAGTACGACGTGTCCTGGACGGCCACCCGCCCGTAGCTCTCGACGAAGACCAGCAGCACGTCCTTGCCTGCCAGCCCGGACAGGAGCGCCTGCGGGTCCGCGGCAGCAGGTGCGGCGTACGGGTCCTCGTCGATCTCCTCGGAGAACTCCCGCCTGTCCGCGAGGTCGGCGCGGACCAGCTGCACCTCGTCGACGGTCAGCGAGGCCGCGCTGGTCGATGCGACCGGAGCGCCCGGCACCGCCTGGACGCCGGTCACGAAGCAGAGCGCCCACGCGGCGACGAACGCCGTCGTCGCGGTCAGGGAGAGCCGACGGTGGCGGACGGCCACGTCGACCAGGCGCAGCATCGCCAGCGGTACGCCGACCAGCAGAGCAAGCGTGGCCAGGGCCGCCAGCACCGCGACCGCCCGCGCCCACCCGGCACCGATCGAGTCGCCGAGCACCCCGACCCCCGGGCCGAGGTAGGACCAGTCCCCCACCGGGTCGAAGTCGCGGTCGAAGACGGAGCTGAAGGACAGGTCGAGCACCTTGACCAGCACGAGCGTGGCCACCAGCAGCCCGGACGACACGGCCAGCGAGGTCCGCAGCCCTCGCCAGACCACGAGCGAGAGACCGACCACGACGAGCACCTCGAGCGGCAGCCGCAGCAGCGCGGTCACGGTCAGGTGGTCGCGCTCGGTCGGGGCGACCAGCGCGAGCCAGACCACCGCGAACGCGAGCACCGTGCCGTAGGGCACCACCAGCGGGGCACCCGGCGCGCGCCACCGGTCGACGGTCTCGTGCGCGAACGACTCGGCGAGCAGCACCCCGACGCCGGCCACGGCGACCGTCGCGACCAGGCCGGGCACCGGGAGCACCGCGACGGCGGCGAGCACCACCCCCACCAGGGCCGCGACCGTCCTGCACCAGGAGCGCGGCCGGGCCGGTGGCGTCCGCAGGGGAGGCAGCAGCGCGAACACCGCTCCGAAGAGGTAGCGGGCGACCCCGATGCCGAGCACCCACCAGCCGACCTCGGCGGCCACCACCGAGCTGAGCACCAGGATCAGGACGGCGTCCGCCTCCTGGTCGAGGCGGGCCCCCAGCTCCGACACCATGCCGGTCGCGCGCGCCAGCCGCCCGTCGACGAGGTCGGACAGCAGGGCAACCGTGACGAGGACGCCGAGGAGCCAGCGCGGCGCGTCCGCGAACGCAACGGCACCGACCGCCGCGGCGAGGACGAACCGGGAGCCGGTCACGAGATTCGGGTGAACCACCCGTGCTCCACCTCCGTGTCAGTCAGTACGACCGCAACACGTTCGGCTCGACGGTCTGGTTCAGGCGAGGAGGGAGATCCGGTGCAGGCACTGGCGTTCTGGGTCAGCCCCGGTCACGGGGAGATCCGTCCCGTCACCGTCGCCGAGCCCGGCCCGGGGCAGGTCCTGGTGCGCACCCTCCGCTCGGGCGTGAGCCGCGGCACCGAGACGCTCGTCTTCCGGGGGGCGGTCCCGCCCGACCAGCACGGGCGGATGCGGGCGCCGCACCAGGACGGCGACTTCCCCGGACCGGTGAAGTACGGCTACCTCAGTGTCGGCCTCGTCGAGGCCGGGCCGCCGGCGCTGCTCGGCAAGACGGTCTTCTGCCTCCACCCGCACCAGACGGCGTACGTCGTCCCGGCCGCCGACGTCGTCGTGGTGCCGGACGGCGTGCCCACCGACCGGGCGGTGCTCGCGGGGACGGTCGAGACCGCGGTCAACGCGCTCTGGGACGCTGCTCCCCTCGTCGGCGACCGGGTGGCCGTGGTCGGTGCCGGCATGGTCGGCTGCTGCGTGGCGCGGTTGCTGGCCGCGATCCCCGGCGTCGAGGTGACTCTGGTCGACGTCGACCCGACCCGGGCCGAGGTGGCCGACTCCCTGGCCGTCACGTTCGCCCACCCCTCCGAGGCAGAGGGCGGGCGCGACCTCGTCGTGCACGCCAGCGCGACCGAGGAGGGGCTGCGCCGCTCGCTGGAGCTCCTGGCGCCGGACGGGGAGGTGGTCGACCTCAGCTGGTACGGCGACACGCCGGTCCGGCTCGACCTCGGCGGGGCCTTCCACTCCGGCCGGCTGCGGCTGCGCGCCAGCCAGGTGGGTGAGGTGGCCCTGTCACGGCGCCACCGGCGCACCCGCGGCGAGCGGCTCGCGCTGGCCCTCGAGCTGCTCCGCGACCCGGCCTACGACGCGCTGTTCACCGGCGCCTCGGCCTTCGCCGACCTGCCCGAGCTGATGGCCGACCTCAGCGCCGGCCGGCGGGCCGCGCTGTGCCACACGATCACCTACCCCACAGACGGGCGGAGCTGATGTTCGGCGTGACCGTCCGCGACCACGTGATGATCGCCCACAGCTTCGACGGCGAGGTCTTCGGGCCCGCCCAGCGGCTGCACGGTGCGACCTACGTCGTGGACGCGACCTTCCGCGGCCCCGACCTCGGTCCCGACGGGATCCTGGTCGACATCGGCCGCGCGGCCGAGGAGCTCAAGAGCGTGCTGGCCGACCTCAACTACCGCAACCTCGACGACGAGGATGCGTTCAAGGGCACCAACACGTCGACCGAAGCGTTGGCCCGCTGGGTCGCGGACCGGCTGGCCGAGCGGCTGGATCATCTCCGGCCAGACGAGGGCCGGCTCACCGCTCTGGTGGTCACGCTGCACGAGTCACACGTCGCGTGGGCCAGCTATGAGAGGCCGTTGTGACTGTTCACCTGCTGGTGCCGGCAGGCTTCGCCGACCGGCCGAGCGGCGGCAACGTCTACGACCGTCGGCTCCGGGCCGGGCTGGTCGGCCTGGGCCTCGACGTGGTCACCCACGAGGTCGCCTCGTCGGCCGAGGTCGAGGCGACGCTGCCCGGCCTGCCGGACGGCGCCCGCGTGCTGGTCGACAGCCTGGTCGGGTCCTGGGCCGCCGAGTCGCTGGTGGCCGAGACCGACCGGCTGCGGTTGGTCCCGCTGGTGCACATGGCCTTCGGGTCGCCCGGCGAGGGCGACTTCCTCGCCTCGGCGGCCGCCGTGGTGACCACGAGCAGCTGGAGCCGACGCTGGCTGCTCGACCGCTACCGGCTCGACGGCAACCGGCTGCACGTCGCGGTCCCCGGCGTGGACGTGGCCGACCCCGTGCCCGGGTCCGAGTCGGGCGGCGAGCTGCTCTGCGTGGCGTCCGTGCTGCCGGCCAAGGGCCAGGACGTGCTGCTGTCCGCGCTGGCCGCCCTCACCGACCTCGACTGGCGCTGCACGCTCATCGGCGGCCTCGACCTCGACCCCGACTTCGTCGACGAGCTGCACAAGTCGGCCGCCGAGTCCGGTATCGGGGAGCGGGTGGCCTTCGCCGGGGCCGTCCCGCACGACGAGCTCCTGACGGCGTACGCCGCCGCCGACCTGCTGGTGCTGCCCTCGCTCGCGGAGAGCTACGGGATGGTGGTCACCGAGGCGCTCGCGCACGCCGTCCCGGTGGTCGCGAGCGCGGTCGGCGGCGTGCCGGAAGCCCTCGGGCACGGCGACGACGGCAGCGCCTCGGGGCTGCTGGTGCGGCCGGGCGACCCCGACGCGCTGGCCCGCGCGCTGCGCCGCTGGCTCGAGGACCCGCGGCGCCGGCGGCGGCTGCGGAGGTCGGCCGGGCTGCGTCGGCTGACACTGCCGACGTGGTCGCGGACCACCGCGCAGGTCCTGAGCGCGCTGGAGACGGTGCGATGACCGTCGAAGGCGTGGGTGCGGTCCCAGCCTCGGCTCACCGGGTGTCGAGACGGTCGCGGCGCGACCTCCTCAACCAGCGCTGGCCGCGATTCGGCGCGGGTGCGCTCGTCCTCGGGTTCCTGGTGTGGCGGCTCGGAGCGGGACCGTTCCTCGACGGGTTGCGGGCGACCACGCCGTGGGCGGTCCTGGTCGCACTCGTCGTGACCGCCGGGACCACGTGGTGCTGCGCGGTGCGCTGGTCGCTGGTCTCGGAGCGGTTCGCCGACGGCGGGCAGGGCCGGGTGCCTGTCCGGACGGCGTACGCCGCCTACTACCGCTCACAGCTCATCAACGCGACCGTGCCCGGTGGTGTCGTCGGCGACGTGCACCGGGCGGTCCGGCACGGCTGGCGCGGCGTGGTCCGGGAGCGGGTGCTCGGCCAGGTCGTGCAGGTGGCGCTGGTCGGGGCGCTGCTGCTGCCCGGCGGCTGGCGCTGGGTCGGCCTGACCGCCGTGCTGCTGGCGGTGCTGGCCGGTGGAGCGGTGCTCGTCCTGTCCACGCTGGCCGTGGCGGGCCACCTGCTGATCTTCCTGGTCGCCGCAGCCTCGGTGGGGGTCGACCTCTCCACACTCGAGCTGCTGCCGGTCGGCGCGCTGGTGCTGCTCGGCTCCGCGATCCCGCTGAGCGTCGCCGGCTGGGGACCGCGCGAGGGCGTCGCGGTGTGGGCGTTCACGGCGTTCGGCTCGTCGGCCGCGGTCGGGCTGACCGTGTCCGTCACGTTCGGAGTGCTCGCGATGATCGCCACCCTGCCCGGCCTCCTCGTCCTGGGAGGTCGCCGTGGCTGACCGCCCCTACACGCTGCTGTCGTGCGGGATGTCGCTCGACGGCTTCCTCGACGACTCCAGCGACCAGCGGCTCCTGCTGTCCAACGACGCCGACTTCGACCGGGTCGACGAGCTGAGGGCGGGCAGCGACGCGATCCTGGTCGGCGCCGCCACCGTCCGCAACGACGACCCGCGGCTCCAGGTCCGCTGCCCGGAGCGGGTCGCCCGGCGGCGGGCCGCGGGGCTGCCCGCCCAGCCGCTGAAGGTCACCGTGACCAACCGGGCCAAGCTCGACGCCGACGCGCGGTTCTTCACCGTCGGCACCGGCCCCAAGCTCGTCTACTGCGGCAGCGACACCGTCGACATGGCCTCGGCGCACTTCTCCCCGGTGGCGACCGTGGTCGACGGCGGTCGTCCGGTCGAGCTGCGACGCGTGAGCGAGGACCTGCACGTGCGCGGGGTCCGACGGCTGATGGTCGAGGGCGGCGGCGAGGTGCACACGCAGTTCCTCACCGAGGGGCTCGCCGACGAGCTGCAGCTGGTCATCGCACCGGTCTTCGTCGGGCACCCCGACGCCACCCGCTTCGTGGGCGCCGGCCGGTTCCCGTTCTCCGGCGGTCGGCGCGCCCGCCTGGTCGAGACCCGCCCGATCGGTGACGTGGTGCTGCTGCGCTACGCGCTGTCCGACCGGTTCCGGGAGTCTGCCCCGCGATGACCCCGAGCCTGACCCCGAGCCTGACCCCGACGGGCCGAGGTACCCCTCCTACGACCGCACAGCGAGTGTCTGAGCGGCGAGCCGCTGCGCCACACTGGAGCCATGTCCGACGAACCCAGACCGGTGCACACCTGGCTCACCGACATGGACGGCGTGCTGGTCCACGAGGAGGAGCCGATCCCGGGCGGACCGGAGTTCGTCGAGGCGCTCAAGGGCAGCGGCCTGAAGTTCCTGGTCGTGACCAACAACTCCATCTTCACCCCCCGCGACCTGCGGGCGCGGCTGCTGGGCGGCGGCATCGACGTTCCCGAGGAGGCGATCTGGACCTCGGCACTCGCGACCGCGCAGTTCCTCTCCGACCAGCGGCCCCACGGGTCGGCGTACGTCGTGGGCGAGGCGGGGCTGACCAACGCGCTGCACGACATCGGCTACGTGATGACCGACCGCAACCCTGACTACGTCGTGCTCGGCGAGACCCGGACCTACTCGTTCGAGGCGATCACCCGCGCGATCCGGCTGATCGAGGCCGGAGCCCGCTTCATCGCCACCAACCCGGACGTCTCCGGTCCCTCGCCCGCCGGCTCGCTGCCCGCCACCGGCTCGGTGGCCGCCCTCATCAGCACGGCGACCGGCCGGTCGCCCTACTTCATCGGCAAGCCGAACCCGCTCATGATGCGCTCGGCGCTCAACCGGCTCGAAGCCCACTCCGAGACCACGGTCATGGTCGGCGACCGGATGGACACCGACATCATCAGCGGCCTCGAGGCCGGGCTCCGGACCGTCCTGGTCACCACCGGGTCCACCAAGCCGGACGACATCGAGAAGTTCCCCTACCGGCCGACCCGCGTCGTCGACTCGATCGCCGACCTCGTCGAGCTGGTCCGACCCGCCTGACGGCCCGGGCGCGAGCCCGCGTGCACACGACTCCTGCGACGGACGGCAGGATGGAGCCATGAGCTGGGCCACCTGCGCGCACGGGCACGCGCACTGGGGGCGGCGCGGGGCGGCCGGGCTGTTCCTGGTCGACCGCGGGACGGTGCTGCTCCAGCTGCGCGCGGGCTGGGCGCACCAGGGCACGACCTGGTCGATCCCGGGGGGCGCCCGCGAGCGCGGTGAGACGGCGGTCGAGGCGGCCCTGCGCGAGTCGCGGGAGGAGATGTCGATCCGTCCGGGCGACGTCGACGTGCGGTCGGCGTACGTCGCGACCTGCGGCGGGTGGGAGTACGAAACCGTCCTCGCTCGCGCGACGGGACCGGTGCGGCTCGCGCACCTCTCCGAGTCGGTCGACCACGTGTGGGCCGAGCCCGACCAGGTCAGCGGGCTGCCGCTGCACTCAGGGTTCCGCGCCGCGTGGGAGGCACCGGACGGCGAGCTGCGGGCGTTCGTGGAAGCCGGCTGACCGGTGCCTACTCGAGCGTGAACTCGACCCTGCGGTGCGCGACGTCGGCGGTGGTGAGCCGCGCCCGCACGTCGGTGCCGAGCGGGATGTCCGTGGCGGAGACGATCGGCGCCTCGACAGCGGGGTCGGCCACGGTCACGATGCCCCGGGTCCGGTCCTTCTCGTTGACCTCCACGACGACCGCGGCGAAGCTCTCCCCCACCCGGTGTTGCAGCAGGCCGGCCTCGACCAGGTCGAGCACCATCCGCTCGTAGCGGTTCGCGCGCTGCGAGGACTCCTGCATGATCCTGGCGAGATCTGGCAGGGCGGCGTGCACCCAGTCGGGCACGTCGGTGCCGGCGCACAGGGCGACACAGACCTCGGAGGCGTAGCGGTCGCCGAGCCGGCGCAGCGGGGCGGTCACGTGGGCGTACTCGGCGTTGAGCGCACTGTGCAGCGGCTGGGCCGGGGTCTCGCCGTCGAAGGCGACGTAGCCGCTGCCCCGCAGGAGCAGGGTGCAGGCCGAGATCATCGCGGCGTGCTGCGGCTTGGCCGCGTCGAGGCGCCGGATGAAGTCGGGGAACAGCAGCTCGGCGGGCCACTCGATGCCGAGCGCGTGGGCGGTGCGGTGCAGCCGCTGCACGTCGCGCGGGTCGGCCGGCGGGAGCGTGCGCAGGAAGCCCACCCGCGCATACATCATCAGCGACGCCGCGGCGAAGCCGGTGAGCAGCGACATCTGGGCGTTCCACTCCTCGACCGGCAGCAGCTCGCGGTAGGCGAGCTCCCACTCCTCACCACTGGTGTCGACCTCCTGCTCGGGCAGCGGCAGCGAGATCCCGCCGCGGGCGGCCTCCCGCTTGAGGCGCAGCTCCCCGACCTCCTTGAGCAGCATCAGGGACTCGTCGGCCGTGCCGTCGTCGATCTGCTCCTGCACACCGACGTAGTCGAGCTGGGCCCTGCTCCTGACCCGGGCGCGCTCCACCTCGACGTCGGTCCGGGCACCCTCGGCGTCCATCGTGATCGTCCACAGCAGCGAGGGCCGGACCTGGTCGGGCAGCAGCGAGCCGCCGCCCTCTGAGATGACGGTCGGGTGCAGCGGGATCCGGCTGTCCGCGCCGTAGAGCGTCTGGCCGCGCCGGTGTGCCTCGAGGTCGACCGGGTCGCCGGGGGTGATGAACGCCGCGAGGTCGGCGATCGCGTAGTGCAGCACGTAGCCGCCGTCGTCGGTGCGGGCGAGGTGGAGGGCCTGGTCGAGGTCCATCGAACCCGCCGGGTCGATCGTCACCAGCGGCACGTCGGTGCGGTCGAGCTCGGGCATCCGGGGGTGCGCGACGGACGCCGCGGCGGCCGCCTCGACCTCCGGCGGGAACTCCGGGCTCACCTCCAGCTCGCCCTGGATCTCGGCGATGCCGTCGCGCAGCACCTGCGGACGTATGCCGTCCTCTGCGGGCCGAACCCGGACCACGCGGCTGCTCGACATGTGTCCCAACCTATCGTTGCGCTTCGTGTTGATCCTGCTGCCGCCGAGCGAGGGCAAGACGGCCCCACGCCGCGGCAAGGGTCTCGATCTCGGGGGTCTCTCCGCTCCTTCGCTCACGCCCGCACGGGAGCGGGTGCTGGACGCACTGGTCACGCTGTGCGCCGGCGACCCGGTCGCGGCCGCCGCCGCCCTCGAGGTACCCAAGACACAGCTCGACCTCGTCGACCTCAACGCCGCGCTGCGCAGCGCACCGACCGCGCGGGCCGACGTCGTCTACGCCGGCGTGCTCTACGAGTCCCTGGGGCTCGCGAGCCTCTCGGCCGCTGCCCGGCGGCGGGCGACGGCTCGGGTGCGGGTGGCCTCGAGCCTGTTCGGGCTGGTGGCGCCGGCCGACCGCATCCCGGCCTACCGCCTCTCCGGCGACGCCGTCCTGCCCGGTCTCGGCACCGTGGCCGGGGTCTGGCGCGAGGTGCTCGGCCCGGTGGTCGGCGACCTCGTGGGCGACGGGCTGCTCGTCGACCTCCGCAGCGGGATGTACGCCGCGTTCTGGCGCCCGACCGGCCTCCCCCGCGTCGCCACCGTCCGGGTGCTGCACGAGGTCAGCGGGAGGCGCCAGGTGGTGAGCCACTTCAACAAGGCGACCAAGGGCCGGATCGTGCGGGCCCTGCTCGAGGACGGCGCCAACCCGCGCACGCCGGTGCGGCTGGCCGAGGCGCTGCGCGACCTCGGCTGGTTCGTCGAGGTCGCGGACGGCGCCAGGGGTGCGGTCCAGCTCGACGTGGTGGTCACCGACCTCTGACGGTTCGTCCGCGGTGGGACGTGGGATCGTCTCCCCGTGGGCACGGACGAATCGTCGGGGCTGGCCGGCGTCAAGCTGTCACACCTCGACCAGCCGGTCTTCGACGGCGCCGGTGCGACCAAGGGCGACCTGGTCACCTACCTCGACGCGGTGCACGAGCGGATGCTCCCGGAGCTGCGGGACCGCGCCCTCTCGGTGGTCCGCGCGAGGCTCGGCCAAGCGGCGTTCATGCAGAAGAACCTGCCGAAGTACGCCCCCGACTGGATCCGGACCACGACGGTGTGGGCGAACGCGTCGAAGCGCGAGGTGCGCTACCCCGTCTGTGACGACCGCCGGACCCTGGTGTGGCTGGCCAACCAGCGGGCTGTCGAGTACCACCCTGCGCTGATACCCGTGGACAGCGACCGCCAGACCCACCTCATCCTCGACCTCGACCCGCCGGACGACGTGGAGCCTGCCGACGGCTTCAAGATGGCCGTCGCGGCGGCGCTGCTCGTCCGACAGGCGCTCGTGGACGCCGGGATCGCGGGTGGCGTCAAGACCAGCGGTGCCAAGGGCGTGCACGTGTTCGTGCCGCTCACCGAGGACGCCGAGATCCCCGACGTCGCGGCCGCGACCCGGGCGCTGGCAGCGCGGGCGGCCGCGCTGGACCCGGGCGTGGCCACGACGGAGTTCGTGAGGGACGAGCGCGGGGGCAAGGTGTTCGTCGACTCCACCAGGGCCGGCGGCGCGACCGTCGCGGCGGCGTACAGCCCGCGGGCGAGGCCGGGCGTTCCTGTGTCCTTCCCCGTCACCTGGGACGAGCTGGAGCAGGTGCGGCCCGGCGACCACACCGTCCTGACGGCGGTCGAGCGGCTCGGCGACACCGACGCCTGGGCCGAGGCGATGCGGTCACCGCAGCGGCTGCCCGCCGACCTGGTCGCCGAGGGCCACGAGATCCCCATCGCGCGGGTGGTGGCCATGCACGAGGGCAAGCGACGCAAGCGCGCGGCGGAGAAGGAGGCTGCGGATCACCAGGCGGACGCGGCGGGTGAGAACGCGTCGTCGCCCGGAGGCCGCGCGTTGTAGAGGCGCATCGTGGCGCGCTCCTTGCCCTCGACAGGCGGGAGGAAGGACAGCACGGTGACCGAGGCGGGGCTCAGCTGCATCCGGAACACCGACTCGAGAGGTGCGGCCAGCGCCGTGGCGACCAGCGTCTTGATCGGCGTCACGTGGCTCACCACCACGACGGTGCGCTCGCCGTGCTGCTCGAGGAGCCGGCCGAGTCCGGCCAGCACGCGTTGCTCCACCTGCCGGAACGACTCACCGCCGGGCGGCGGCTGATCGATCGAGCCGAGCCAGCCGTCGAGGCCGGCCCGGTCCCGCTCGGCGACCTCGGCAAGGGTCAGGCCGTCCCAGCTGCCGAACTCCATCTCCGCGAACCCCGGCTCGATGTCGACGGTCCTGCCGAGCCTCTCGGCGATGATCTCGGCCGACTCCACGGTCCGGCGCACGGGCGACGCGATGACCGCGTCGATGCCCCCCGCGATCGGCGCCAGCCAGTCGGCGGTGGCCCGGACCTGGTCGCGCCCCTCGTCACTGAGTCCGGGGTTGGAGCTCTTGAGGCCGCCGGAGAACCTCTTGGCCGCGGTGTGCGGCGTGACGCCGTGCCGGACCAGGATCAACGTCGTGGCCGGGCCGGTCGGGATGAAGCCGCTGGTCGGCAGGGCCGCCGCCTCCTCGACCGCGGACTCGGTCTGCGGCTCGTCGACCAGGGCGGCACCGATGGCCGTGACTCCGCTCCGCTTGCCGTCGAGGGCCTCGTTGGCGAGCCGGTCGGCGTGCTTGTTCTGCTCGCGCGGGACCCAGGTGTAGGTCGTCTGGGCCGGTGCCAGCCGGCCGGCCTCCAGGGCCAGCGGCTTCATGGACGGGTGCTTGATCTTCCAGCGGCCCGACATCTGCTCGACCACGAGCTTCGAGTCCATCCTGACCTCGACGGCGGCTCCCGGCGCGAACTCCTCGGCGAGCCTCAGCCCGGCGATCAGGCCGGAGTACTCCGCGACGTTGTTGCTGGCGACCCCGATGGTGGTGCCGTCCTCGGCGATGACCTCGCCGGTGCCGGCGTCCTTCAGCACGGCGCCGTAGGCCGCGGGGCCGGGGTTGCCGCGGGAGCCGCCGTCGGCCTCGATGATGACCGAGGTCGGGCCGGTCACAGACCTGACTCGGGCGTGCGGACGAGGATCCGCTGGCACTCCTCGTGCCGGATCACCTCGTCGGCAGGCGCGGAGCGGATCGCGGCCAGCTCTGTCGGGTCGAGGGAGAGCCGGCAGCCGCTGCACTCTCGGGCCCGCAGCGCGCCGACCGCCACGCCGTTCTTGGACGCCCGCAGCTTGTCGTAGAGGGCCAGCAGGTCCTCCGGGATCCCGGCCGCCTTCGGGCCGCGGTCGGCCGCGACCGACGCCAGGTCACGGTCGAGCTCCTGGGTCCGGCGCTCGCGCGAGCTGCCCAGCTCGGCCAGCCGCTCGTCGGTGGCGGCGACCTGCGAGGTCAGCGAGTCGAGGTCCTTCTCCGCGTCCTCGAGCCGGGCCATCACCTCGAGCTCGTCGTCCTCGAGGCTGCTGATCCGGCGTTGCAGCGACTCGAGCTCGCCCTGCATGCGCTCGAGGTCCTTGGGGTTGGAGATCAGCCCCTGGTCCATGCGGTCCTGGTCGCGCTTGCGCCGGGTCTTGACCTGCTCGACGTCGGCGTCGACCTTGGTCTGCTCGGCGGTGAGGTCGTCGACGGCGATCTGCGCGTCTCGCCGCCGCCCGTCGAGCTCGAGCCGACCGGCCGTGAGCGTCGCGATCTCGGCGAGCTCCGGGAGCGTCTCGCGCCGGTGGCGCAGCAGGTCGGCGCGCGCGTCCAGCTCCTGGAGGTCCAGCAGGGCCAGCTGGGCGGCGGGGTCGGCTTTCAGCGCTCTTCTCCTGTGTGTCGTGCTGTCCATGGGTCGGTGCACTGCGTGCTGACCCGTGTCTCCACCGTAGCCCCCAGGGCGTCGGTCATCCTCGCTGCCACCACCGGCAACCAGGTCCACTCCGCAGCCCAGTGCGCGACGTCGACGAGCGCCGCTGCACCCTGCTCGAGGAACTCGCTGGCCGGGTGGTGCCGCAGGTCGCTGGTGACGTAGACGTCCGCGTCGCTGCGTCGCACCTCGTCGAGCAGGAAGTCGCCCGCACCCCCGCACACCGCGACCCGGCGTACGACGCGGGTCGGGTCACCCGCCACCCGCACCCCCTGGGCCGTCTCGGGGAGGGCACCCGCCACCGTGTGGGCGAAGCCCTCGAGCGTGGTCTCCTCGACGTCCCCGATCCGGCCGGACCCGGTCGGCGACGTGCCTGGGTCGGCCAGCTCGACCACGTCGTAGGCCGGCTCCTCGTAGGGGTGCGCGGCCAGCAGCGCAGCGACGACCCAAGCCCGGGAGGCACGCGGCAGCACGCACTCGATGCGCACCTCGTCGACCACCTCGAGCGCCCCGACCTCGCCGATCGCGGGGCTGGCCCCCTCGAGCGGCCGGAACCGGCCCTCGCCCGGCGTCGAGAACGACGCGCTGTCGTAGTCGCCGATCACCCCGGCCCCCGCCTGAGCCAGGGCCTGGCGCAGCCGCTCGGCGTCGGCGGCCGGCACGTAGGTCGTCAGCTTGTCGAGCCGCCGGTTGCTGTGAGGAGCGATCGGTTCGAGCCCGGTGAGCCCCAGCGCGGTCGCCAGTGCCTCGGACACCCCGGCGACGGCCTGGTCGGCGTTCGTGTGCGCGGTGAGCAGCGCGCAGCCGGCGTCCTGGAGCACCCCGAGCGTGCGGCCCTTGGGCGTCGTCCGCGCCACGCCGTGCACGCCCTTGAGGAAGAGCGGGTGGTGCACGACCAGCAGCTGAGCGCCCCACTCGGCCGCCTCGCGCGCCACCGGCAGCACCGGGTCGACCGCGAAGAGGACCTTGGTGACCTCCTGGTCGGGGTCACCCGCGACCAGACCGACGGCGTCCCAGGTGTCTGCCGTGGCGGGCGGGTACCAACCGTGCAGCAGGTCGACGAGCTCGCTCAGGTGGGGCATCCCCGGAGGCTATCGGGGTTGAGTACACCGGCTCAGGCCGTGGCGTCGGGGCCGCGCGAGACTGGTCACATGTCCGCGGCCCGCATCGTCCTCCTCTCACTGCACGCGACGGGTGTCGCGCTCGGCGTCCTCTACTTCGCCCTCTCGGTCATGGTCCACGACGCCCCCGACGCCAACATCGGGGCCGGTCTCGCCCTGCTCTGGCTCATGGTGTGCGGCTCTCCGTGGAGCTGGCCGCTCTTCATGCACGACGACCTGTCCGGGGACGCCTGGGTCATCGCGATCCTCGCCCTGGCCGCGCTCAACCTCGTCCTCCATGCGGCGATCCCCACCATCTACCACCACCTGCGGGGCCCGAGGGGGGTCGGTCGCGAGCCGGCTAGTTGACCTGGCGGTCCCGGCCCTCCCAGTACGGCGCGCGGAGCTTGAACTTCTGCAGCTTGCCGGTCGCCGTGCGGGCCAGCTCGTCGCGGAACTCGACCGAGGTGGGGGCCTTGTAGCCGGCCGCCTTGTCCTTGCACCAGCGGATCAGCTCGTCCTCGGTGACCTCCTGGCCCTCGGCCAGGACGACGAGGGCCTTGATGGTCTCGCCCCACTTCTCGTGGGGCACGCCGATCACGGCGACCTCGGCGACGGCCGGGTGGGAGAAGAGCACGTCCTCGACCTCGATGGAGGAGACGTTCTCGCCGCCGGTGATGATCACGTCCTTCTTGCGGTCGGAGATGGTCAGGTAGCCGTCGTCTCCGATCACGCCGCCGTCACCGGTGTGGAACCAGCCGTCCCGCAGCGCCCGCTCGGACTCCTCGGGCTGCTCCCAGTAGCCCTCGAGGACCACGTTGGAGCGTGCCAGCACCTCACCGCCGGGGTCGGCGTCGTCGCTGTCCGGGTCGCCGGACGGCCCGGAGGTCCTGAGGGTCACCCCGATCGCGGGCATGCCGGCCCGGGTGAGCTTCTCGGCGCGCTCCTGGGCGCTGAGGTCGTCCCACTCGGCCCGCGTGCGGTTGACGGTCAGCAGCGGGGAGGTCTCGGTGAGGCCGTAGATCTGGATGAACTCCCAGCCCAGCTCCTCCTCGACCCGGACCACGGTCTTCGTGGGCGGTGGAGCGCCCGCCATGATGATCCGGACCCTGTCGCGACCGGGGATCTCGCCCTCCCAGCTCTGGGCGGCCTCGAGCACGGCGGCAGCGACGGCCGGAGCGGCGCACATGACGCTCACACCGTGCTTCTCGACCCGACGGAGGATCTCGGCGCCGTCCACCTTGCGGAGGACGACGTTCTGGACCCCCATCCCGGTCATCGCGAACGGCATGCCCCAACCGTTGGCGTGGAACATCGGCAGGGTGTGGAGGTAGACGTCGCGGTCCGTGACCCCCGCGTGCAGCGCGAAGGTGACCGCGTTGGTCCAGATGTTGCGGTGCGTGATCTGCACGCCCTTGGGGCGAGCGGTGGTGCCGGAGGTGTAGTTGATCGTCGCCGTGGCGTTCTCGTCGTGCTCCCACGGCTCGGGCTCCGCACCCCCGTCGTCGAGAGCGGGCGCGTAGAGGTCCTCGTCTCGGCCGAGCACGTAGCGGAGCTCCGCCTTCACGTCAGCCAGGGCGTCGTCGAGCTCGGGGTCGACGTAGAGCACCCGTGCGCCGGAGTGCTCGACGATGTAGCGGACCTCGTCGGGGCGGAGCCGGAAGTTGACCGGCACCAGCACCCGCCCGAAGCCGGCGACTCCGAAGAACGAGGTGAACAGCCGCGCACTGTTGTGGCTGACCACGGCCACCCGGTCGCCGAACCCGACGCCGAGGCTGTCGAGATGGGCGGCCTGCCTGCGGGCCAGGTCTGCGACCTGGGCGTAGGTCAGGTCACCGAGCGAGGGAGCGGGCTGGTCGGGCTCGTCGACCACGCCGACGCGCTCGGCGTAGACCTGCTCGGCTCGGTCGATGAAGTCGGCGACGCTGAACGGGACGAGCACGGTGGCCTCCTGATCTCATCGGCTCAAGCCGCGGCCACGACCTCCGTCACGAGTCCGGGCGCGACCTGCCGACTTTCACCCTAGTGACCACGGGTTGGGCGTTCGTTGCCACGCCTGAGCCAGGCGGGATGAGAGTCCTCTCATGGCGCTCTCACCCCCCGCCCACGTTGAGCGATGATGGTGGACGCCATGCGCAGCTTCTGGAAGGTCTTCGTCGCGCTCGCCCTGACGCTCCCGCTGGGAGCGTTCGTGGTGGGCAACCTCGTCGCCTCGGCGGCCGACGACCCCTCCCCCCGCGACACGATCATCATCGAGGACCAGAGCGCGACGCCGTCGGCCGACCCGACGCCGGGCTCCTCGTCCGGCTCGACCCCGGCCGGCAGCCCCACCGACGGCGCCACGCACGACCAGGGCGACGACCACGGGGGCGATGACACCAGCGGCGAGGGCAACGGCGGTATCGAGGAGATCACGCCCTCGCCGGACGACTGGGACGACGACCACGGCGAGGACCACGGCGACGACCACGGCGACGACCACGGCGAGGACAGCTCCAGCTCATCAGGTTCCGGCTCATCAGGCTCCGGCTCGTCAGGCTCCGGCTCGTCAGGCTCCGGCCACGGTGGCCACGACGGCTGATCCCGAGGAGACGAGCAGCGCCCGACCGGAGCGGTCGGGCGTTTCGGTACGGGTCCGCATCACGGCAGTCGTCGCCCTGCTCACCCTGCTGGCGCTCACCGGTGCAGGGCTGATCGTCTACGTCATCGAGGCGCAGCGGATCGACCAGGACATCTCCGACCGGGTGGACGGACAGTTCGCCGAGTTCGAGAAGTTCCAGGAGCAGGAGGGGGCGTCGTACGCCACGCTCGGCGAGATGCTCGACGGGTTCCTGCTGGTCGAGGTGCCGAACGACGACACCGCGCTCGTCTCCTGGTACGGCGGGGAGCTGCACAGCAAGTCGTTCGGCGGCTACATCGGGGTGGACCAGGACGCCTTCCGGGCGGCGGCGACCCGGATCGCCGAGGACAACGGGTCCACCACGATCGATGATCCGAAGGACGAGCTGATCCTCAACGCCCAGACCGTGACCCGCGGCGACGAGACCGGAGCGCTCATCGTGGTGACCTACTACGGCGACGCCCGGGCCGGGCTCCGGGACACGATCCAGACCTACATCGTCGTGGCGCTGCTCTCGCTCCTGGTGATCACGGCGTTCGCGGCGGCCCAGTCCGGGCGGCTGCTCGCGCCGCTGCGCACCCTGCGCGAGACCGCCGAGGAGATCAACGACTCCGACCTGTCGCGACGGCTGCCCGAGACGGGTAACGACGACATCAGCGCGCTGACGCGCACCTTCAACCGGATGCTCGACCGGCTCGAGGCAGCGTTCGTCGGCCAGCGCCAGTTCCTCGACGACGCCGGACACGAGCTCAAGACCCCCCTCACCGTGCTGCGCGGCCACCTCGAGCTGCTCGACGTCGGAAGCCCGGCGGAGATCGCCGAGACCCGTGAGCTGCTCCTCGACGAGATCGACCGGATGTCCCGGCTGGTCGGCGAGCTGATCCTGCTGGCCAAGAGCGATCGCCCCGACTTCGTGACGCCGCGGCCGGTGGACCTCACCGGCGTCACGGTCGACAGCCTCGCCAAGGCCCGCGGTCTCGGCGACCGGGCCTGGACCCTCGACGAGACCGCCAGCGTCACCGTCCCCCTCGACGAGCAGCGGCTCACCCAGGCGCTGCTCCAGCTCTGCGACAACGCGGTCAAGCACACCGGACCCGGCGACGTGGTCGCCCTCGGGTCGTCGTACGACGGGGCGAACGCACGGCTCTGGGTGCGCGACACCGGCCCCGGCATCGCGCCGGCGGACCAGGTGCAGATCTTCGAGCGGTTCGGCCGCGGCGGCGTCGTAGCCGACAGCGACGAGGGGTTCGGGCTGGGCCTCTCCATCGTCCGCGCCATCGCCCAGGCCCACGGCGGGACGCTCGCCCTGGAGGACGAGCAGCCGCACGGCGCCCGGTTCGTGATCACCGTGCCCGTCCCGGCCTGTGAACCAAGCGGCCCCGGCGACCGTAGTCAGGAACAGACCGAGGACGAGGAGAGCAGTCTGTGGCCCGCATCCTGATCGTCGAGGACGAGGAGCGCATCGCGTCCTTCGTCTCGAAGGGGTTGTCGGCCGACGGCCATCGCACCACCGCGGTCGCCGACGGGCGCGTGGGGCTCGACCACGCGCTGAGCGGCGAGTTCGACCTGATGGTGCTCGACATCGGCCTGCCCGGCATGGACGGCTTCGAGGTGCTCGACCAGCTGCGTTCCCAGGGCTCCAGGCTCCCCGTCATCGTCCTGACCGCCCGCGACTCCGTCACCGACACCGTCTCGGCGCTCGAGGGCGGCGCGGACGACTACATGCCCAAGCCGTTCCGGTTCGCCGAGCTGCTCGCCCGCATCCGGCTCCGCCTGCGCACGGCCCCCGACGGCGGCCCCGCTCGCGACGACGTCCTCGAGGCCGGCGGCGTACGCCTCGACGTACGCACCCGCCGCGCGACGGTCGGAGAGCGCGAGCTCGAGCTCTCCGCCCGCGAGTTCTCGCTGGCCGAGACCCTGATGGTCAACGCCGGCCAGGTCCTCTCCCGCGAGCAGCTCCTCGACCAGGTGTGGGGTTTCGACTTCGACCCCGGCTCCAACGTCGTCGACGTCTACGTCGGCTACCTCCGCAAGAAGCTCGGCCCCTCCGCCATCGCCACCGTGCGCGGCATGGGCTACCGCTTCAACAGCTGAGCGCACTCGCTGGTCGAGGAGGCCGCGCAGGCCTCATGCGTCGAGCACGAAGATGAGCTCGACGACGCCGTCGTCGGGCGCGGGCGCCGCCGCCTCCTGCTCGCGATCGCGTCGAAAGCCGCACTTCTCCAGGACCCGGATCGAGCCCGTGTTGTGCACCGCGACATGGGCGTGCAGCGGCCGGACCGACACCTCCTCCACCAGGAGCGCGAGCGCTCGTGTCGCGACGCCCCGGCCCCACCACTCGCGTCCGACCCAGTAGCCGAGCAGCTGCTGCCCGGTGTCGGGCCAGCTGCCGATGTTGCCCGCCACGATGCCGTCCGCGACGATCGTGCGCGTCACCAAGGTGTCGTCGCCGCGGAGCTTCGCCCAGTGCGCCGCGAACTGGTCCCGGTCGCGAGCGGGGAACGCCGCCATCTCGACCGCCTGCGGGTCAGCCTGGTGGTCGAAGAACACCTCGACATCCCGGTCCTCGACCGCCCTGAGGCGCACCGCGGGGATCGCGTCGTGGGCTCCGGTCATGGCCAGTCACTCCTCGTCTCGGTGCTTGCGCGTCGACCACGGTGAGCGGGCGGCGCCCGGCAGGGGACCACCGCCGGGCACGCACCGGCTCGACGGATCGACTGTCCCATCGACCACCGACATGGCGTCGTCCGCGACGGGCACGCACGAGATCTCCGAGCTCTCTGAGGATCAGAACGCGATGGTGCCCGTGCAGACCTCGCCGGAGTGCGTCGCGCGGAAGGTGACCGCGTCGGTGCCGGACTGGTCGGTGATCTTGCGCTCGACGCTGAACGAGCCGCTGCGGCCGCCGGTGACCGCCGACCCCCTCGCGGCGAGGGACCCGTTGTCCTTGATCTTCCACTTCCAGGTCTGGCCGGCCCGGTTGCTGTCGACCTCACCCTCGATCTCGAGGCGGCCGTCGTCGGTCTTGACCTTGAGCTTCCAGTCGGCGCCGCTGGAGCAGCTGCCGGTCTTGATGACGCGTCCGTCGTTGCCACCTCCGTGGGAGGCGTACGTCGGCGCGCCGACGGCGAGCAGTGTGGTGGTGGTCAGGGCGGCCAGTGCGGCGGGGAGCTTCGTCATGGCGGCATCGTGCGCGGCCAGCGTGAGCCACGCATGAGCGAGCGGTGAGACCGCTCTTATCGAGACGACCGCCCCCAGGCCCGCAGCCGGCGCTTCGGCCCCTCGGCCGAGGGCGACTCCGACTGCTCCCACACCCGGCGCCACTGGGCGACCTTCGGGCCGCTGGGGTCGGGCGTCTCGCCCGAGGCCGAACGGCGGCGCGCCTCCCACCACGTCGTCTTGTCCTCGTCGAGCAGCGTGGCGACGGCGGCCTTGATGCGGGGCGCGAAGTCGCGGACCGACTCCCCCTCGTGCGGTCGGAGCGGCTCGCCGAAGCGGATCGTCAGCTGGCGGCGGCCCGGTGACGGCCAGCCCTGGCCTCGCGGCATCGCGGCGAACGTGCCGCGGTGGGCGACCGGCACGACGGGCACGCCGTGCTCGTGGGCGAGGAAGGCGGCGCCCATGCGGAAGTTGCCGATCCAGCCGTCCTTCGACCGGGTGCCCTCCGGGAAGATCACCAGCGACCAGCCATCGGCCAGCACCTCCCCGGGCGTGGTGGCCATCGAGCCGCCGCGGCGGTCGATCGGGAAGGTGTTGAAGAACAGCGACGAGCCGACCGCGCGCCACCAGGTGTCGAAGAAGTAGTCCGCCGCGGCCGCCACGCCCGTCTTGCGCCGCCACTCGTCGGGCAGCGAGAGCAGGATCAGCGGGGTGTCCAGGTGCGAGGCGTGGTTGGCGGCGAAGATCACCGGCCCCTCGATCCGGTCGAGGACGTCGAGACCCTCGACCTTGGTCCGCACCTGCGAGCGGAAGAGCGGCTCGAGGCCGGCCTTCTGCGCCACCTCGCGCACCGCCACCGCCGGCCGCTTGCGCGACCAGTCCGACGGGAAGACCGTCTGCTTGGCCGGGAGCACGTAGGGCTCGGCCGAGCGCGGCACCTGGGAGCGCCGCCCCCAGCGCCAGCCCCGCGCCGTGCGCCGGACGTCGGAGATGCCGTCGCGGACCAGGCTCATCCGAGGATCACCTGACGTCCGCGAGGAGGTGCGGCGGGTTGTGCAGGTAGGTGATCGACGGGGAGGTGCCGACCGTGCCGGACGCCATCTCCAGCGCGTCCTGCAGGGTCGTGGCGGCCCGGAAGCCCATGCGTGCGGCCGCCTTGCGGTTGCCGCCCACCCAGATCACCTCGTCGACGTGGTCCATCGCGTGGGCGATCCAGTACCACATGTAGAACGGGTGGACGCCGTGGTAGGCGTGCGAGGTCCGGTAGAGGTGGATGTACCACGGGTCCTGCGCGAACTGCTGCTCGTACTTCTCCCCCACGACCGCCGGGTCCGTCGACTCGGCGAGGACCTCCTCGTAGAAGTCGACGTAGGACGGGTGGTGCAGCTGGTTGAAGCCCTCGTCGAGCGGGTGGTAGAGGATCACCGCGCCGCCCTTCCGGACGACCGGCATGCCGCGGTAGGAGTTGAAGTAGTAGCCGAGCCCCATGCACGCGGCGAGGATCGGGTTCATCGAGCTGTTGACGTTGTAGGGGCCGAGGTAGGGCACCCCCATCACGAGCACGTCGGACTGCCCGTTGACCTCCACGGAGTGCTGGGCGTGCACCTTCTCCAGCGTCTTCTCGTGCACCGCCTCGACCTCGCCGGCGTTGACGCCGGTGAGCCCGTAGACCGACCGCATGTCGTGGAACATCTTGTGCTTCAGCTTCGGCGGCGCGACCGACAGTCCGCGGCGTACGCCGAGCATCGAGGCCTGGTCCTTGACCGACCACTCCCACTCGCGCTTCTGGAGGAAGGAGAACGACGACGGGAAGACGTCGTTGTTGAGCGTGGTCTCGATCTGGAACACCTTCACGGTGTCCTTGATGATCCGGCCCATCCGCCACGCCGACTGGTGCATCTCGGAGTGCTTGTGGTCCATGAACGAGCGCGAGTGCACCATCGTCTTGGCGTTGTGGTGGTGCCGCAAGGACTTGTACGACGCCAGCCCGATGCCGACCGACTTGTGGCCGCCGTCCATCGCCACGAGGTTGACGTTGACGTAGATCAGCAGGTCGGACTCGGCCGCCCGCTTGCTGATCTCGATGTCCTCGCCCTTCTCGGTGGTCCCGAGGTGTGCGAGCTCGTCGCGGTCCTCCGCGTCGAAGTTGTAGAGGTCGCCCTGCGGGTAGAAGGACCGGAAGACGCGCTCCCCCACGATGTGCTTGAGCTCGGCGGCGGTCATCCGGCGGTGCAGGGCGTTGGCCGCGATGAGCTTCACGTCGTCGACGCCCGCGTCGGCGGCCATCGTGAGCACGGCCTCGATGATCCGGCCGCGGATGTCGGGCGCCTTCATGGTCGGCAGCGGGATCGACAGGTCGTCGAAGGCGATGGTCAGCCGCATCCCGGCCTTGAGCAGCGCCGGCAGCGGCTCGGAGTCGAGCGGGTTCAGCAGGGCGTGCTGGATCGCCTCGTCGACGTCGGGGACGGCGTCGATCGACTCCGGCGGGTAGACCACGCGGGTCCCGAGCGGGAAGTTCTCGAGCCGGAAGCCGAGCCCCTCGTGCACGATCATCGGCGGGGTCCGGTCATCGACCTCAAGGACGAAACCTGGGCGACTCACTTGCCCTCCTTCATGTACTGCTCCTGGGATCGAAGGCGACCTTCACCGTACCGAGCCGGCCGGCCGCATGCGCATGGTCGAGCGCCTCCCGCCACCGGTGCAGCGGGTAGGACGCGACGGACTTGGACAGCTGGACGACGGGCTCGAGCGCACCGAGCTCGGCGGCGATGTCGAAGGCGCCACGCCCGCCTGCTTCGGACTGGGACGAGGCGTAGGTGCCGACCACCTCGAGCTCGCGGAACCACGCGGCGCTCAGGTCGGCGGCCGCCGGCATCCCGGACAGCACGACCCGACCACCCGCGCGGGTGGCGTTGAGCGCCGTCTCGAGCGACTGCTTGCTGCCGACCGCGTCGACCGCGACGTCGACCCCGCCGAGGAGGTAGGGCGCGGAGTAGTCCGGCTTGAGCTGGAAGGCGCCGGTGGACCGGCGTACGCGGCGGAGCACCTCGTTCGGCTGCACGACCTCGGTCGCACCGAACTCCAGGGCCAGCTCGCGCTGGTGGCCGTGCTTGGCGACCACGATGATCTCGCCGGCCGGGGTGAGCTGCCGCAGCGCGAGGGTCGCGAACAGGCCGACCGACCCGGCTCCGCTCACCAGGACCCGTCCGTTGTCGGGCACCGCCGCCCGCAGCGCGGTGTGCACCGCGCAGGACAGCGGCTCCAGGAGCAGCGCCTGCTCGTCGGACCAGCCCTCGGGCACCACGTGCATCTGGCTGCGGTGGGCCACCAGCTGCTGGCCCCAGCCGCCGCCGGTGTCCTTGCAGAACCCGGTCTGCAGCCCCGGCGCGAGATGTCCGACGGTGATCCGCGAGCAGCGGTTGGTGTGGCCCACGACGCAGTTCTCGCAGGGCTCCACCCCCCGTGCCGCGCAGGTCAGCACCGGGTCCAGCACGACACGGGTGCCGGCCGGGAGGTCCTCGCAGTCCTCCATCAGCTCGCCCACGACCTCGTGGCCGGGCACGAACGGCAGCGAGACGACCGCGGAGAAGTAGAGCGACGTGTGCCCCGACAGTGCCCCGAGGTCGGAGCCGCAGATCCCGGACAGCCGGGAGCGCAGCCGGGCCCAGCCCGGACGGTCGACCTTGGGCTGCTCGATGGTGACCAGCCGCAGCGGGGCTGCGTAGCCCGACAGGATGCCGGGCATCCGCGAGCCCATGGCCTTGCCGGCCACCGTGCGCGGCAGGCTGCGGAACATCTCGAGGGCGAGGATCATGCGCGGACGCCGGGGTCGAGGGCGCGGACCGAGCCGGACGGGCTGGCCCAGTCGGCGACGTCCCAGTGGGAGCGGCGCGCGTGCCGGTAGAGGGGTACGTCGGGTCGCACCGCGACCGGGTTGCCCACCGCCTCGAGCAGCGGCAGGTCGGAGTGGGAGTCGGCGTAGGCGAAGGACGCCTTCATGTCGACGTGGTGCTGCGCGGCGTAGGACTGCATCCACGCGGCTCGGGACTCCCCCACCAGCGGCGAGGAGGCCAGGTGGCCGGTGCAGACCCCGCGCTCGTCGACGGCGAGGTCGGCGGCTTCGATGTGGTCGAAGAGCGGGCGCAGCGCCCGGGTCAGCGGCCGGATGGCGCCGGTGATCAGCACGGTCTGGTGGCCGGCGGCCCGGTGCTCGCGGATCCGGCGCACGGCGTCGGGCGAGAGCCGGGACAGGATGTGGTCGGTGAGGTGCTCGTCGGCCACGGCGTCGAGATCAGCGGCCCGGGCGCCTTCGTACTCGCGGTAGATGCCCCGCAGGAAGTCGCTGCGCGAGCGGCGCTCGGCCTGCACCAGGCTCGGGACCTTGGACGCGATCCGGCCCAGCTCGGCCAGCCGCTCGCCGCCGTCGAGCTCGCGCAGCCGCACCCACAGGTAGGTCTCGATGACGTTGGAGGAGAGCAGGGTGCCGTCCATGTCGAAGAACGCCGCGATCCCGTCGCCACCGGAGCCGACGCCCCGCAGCTGGCCGGGGACCGGCTTCTTGCGCAGCGCTCTCAGCTCGTCGAGGCGGCGCACCGGCGCCGTGACCGCGGGGCAGTGCACGTCGATGAAGTAGTGCGGCCAGTCGACCACCGAGGTGTCGAAGGCGAACGTCGTCCGGTCCTCGTCCGACAGCGACGTGAAGAGCGCCATCGTCTGCTTGTCGGAGAAGCGCAGCTCGGCGGTGGCGTACTCCATGTAGAGGTCGAGGTAGCGGCGCAGGAACTCCAGGCGCCGACCCTGCTGGTGCAGCTTGCGGGCGAGGTCGCGGGCCCGGTCGCTGCGGGGCGCGTGGCCGACCATGTAGTCGGCCACCTTCCACGCCTTCTCGCTCGTCGAGAGCAGTCGCTCGACCGACTTGGCGCCGGGGAACCGCCACTCCGGAAGCCGGGCCGCGCCGCGGTCGCCCGCGGTGAACGGGTGGTGGTCGAAGTAGGTGCGCACCGAGCTGTAGAGGACGTTGAAGGTCAGCGGGTTGCGGTCGCCGCTGGAGACGTGGAAGTAGCCCACCTCGGCCGGCTCGGGCGGGTGCGCGAGGACCGCGACGATGGCCGAGACGACGTGGTCGACCGGGACGATGTCGACGATCGTGTCGGCGGAGGCCGGGAACTCGGGGAGCTCGCCGCGGCCGTAGGCCAGGATCAGCGGCTCCGCCATCTTGAACCCCTCGATCCAGCCGACGTGCGGCCGCTCCAGGGCCGACTCGATGATGCTCGGCCGGACGATCGAGGCGCGCTTCGGGCCGGCCGGGTCGGCGGCCCAGCGCTCGACGACCCGCTCGCCCATCGCCTTGGTGAAGGTGTAGCAGTCGGTCCAGCCCAGGCTGCGGGCCCGCTCGGTGCCGATCCGGACCAGCTCGTCCTTGACCCACTGCTTGCGCGCCGACTCCGTGGCCCGCGCGGCGGTGAGCAGCCCCGCCCTGCTGTGCTCCTTCTCCGCCTTCTTGCGCTCGCGGGTCAGCAGCTCGGCGCCGCGGGAGCGGTGCTCGACGGCCAGCCGCTGGCCGAGCCCCCACGCCAGCTCGGTCTCGAGGTCGACGTCGTGCTCGACCGGGGCCTCGGGGATGCTTCCGCGCCTGCGCCCCGCGACGTACGCCGTGGAGATGTGCACGTAGTGGATGTCGCGGCCGGACGCTGCCTGCGCCTCGTCGATGCGGTCCAGCAGGTCGCGGACGCCGATCACGTTGGTCGTGAACCCCTCGTCGACCGGCGGGTCGAACGACACGTCACCCGCGCAGTGCACGACGGCGTCGATGTCGGTGGGGAGCTCGGGCACGTCGGCCAGGTCGCCCTCGACCACGTCGACCCGGGCGCCCATCAGGGCCTCGATGCCGCCCGAGGCCTCGACCACGTCGGCGAAGATCGGCTTCTCCAGCAGCTTGGCGATCCGGGCGGTGCCGGACGTGGAGCCCTTGGGACGGACCAGCACCGAGGTGCGCACGTCGGGGACCTCGCTGAGCATGAGGTGCAGCAGCGCCTCGCCCACGAAGCCCGTGACGCCGGTCATCAGGACGTGCTGGCCCGCCAGCCGCTGCGCCACCGACTCCGTCACTTGCTGGCTCACGAGACCGAACCCTGCCACGCCTCCACGGGGGCACCCAACCCACCCGTCCGTGCCGGGGTCGGGGCAGGTGCCCGACGTTCGCCTCGATGGCGTGCCGGAGCAGGTCGAGATCGGTGCCGGCCCGGCCCGCCAGGCGCGTACGGCGGCCACGGGGCCCAGGTCTGCGAGGGTGGTGCTGCCACCCCCGCAGACCAGGAGTCCCTCCCTGACGGGACGTCTCAGCCTGGCCAGACGGCCGTGGTGACCTCTCCGCCGCGGACCTCGACGCGGAGACGGACGTCGTCGGTGCCCTTGGGCACCAGCGCGTAGCCGCCCTCGACGAGCTCGGGGAAGACCAGCGACGGCACCGCGCCGCCGCCGGGAGCCGGCCGGTCCACCACGGCAACGTGGGGGCGGTGGTGACCGGCCGGCTCGGCACCGGTCGTGACCTCGATCTCCTCACCGAGCATCGACCGCGGCATCGAGACCACGAGGGCCCCGACGTCGCCGCCGATGTCCAGCACGACCATCCCCTGGCCCGCGTGCGAGTTGTCCTCGTGCGCGTGGTCGTGGTCGTGGGTCACGAGGCCGTCTTCCCGGGCTTGGTCTGGTAGCCCCCGCCCGGCACGCCGAGGTAGGGGAAGACCTTGAGGTGCCTGGTCTTGTCCCTGGTGCCGTCCGTCAGGGCCGCCGCGGCGGCGTCCGGGGTGTAGGACGGGTCGACCAGCGGGATCGTCGCCCCGGCCACCGCGCGCAGCTCGATCGCCACGACGTTGTCACCGAGCCGGCGCCCGTTGGGGAAGCCCGCCGCGTCACCGGCGACCAGCCCGATCGGGTTCTCCTTCTTGGTCGGCTTGACCGCGACGTTCAGCCGGAGCATGTCCGCCTTGGTGCCGCCCGTGAAGTTCTGGAACCCGGGCACCACGCCCGACGGGATGCCGGTCAGCAGGATCGCGTCGAGGTCGGCCCGCGACTTCGAGTAGGCCTTCAGCTTCGGGAAGACGCCCGGGTAGAGCGCCGGCAGCAGGCCGGCCAGCTCCGGCTGGTCGACGTACTTGGCGAACCGCGAGTCGGTGCGGGGCGGCCGGGCGTTCCACGCGTCCTTCTCGGCCATCGGGATCAGCACCTCGTTGACCAGCGGGTTGCCGAGCCGGGAGACCTGCTTGTAGGGGCCGTGCCCGACGTACTTGCCCTGGCGGGAGTCGAAGACCTTCGACTTCTGCCGGCTTGCCGAGGTCCAGACGCCGATCGTGGCGTTGGCGTCCGACGGGTTCTTCGGCACGCCACCCTTCACCAGCTGCTTGATCGGGACCTGGATCGCGATCGTGTGCACGTTGTAGGCCTGCACCGCGTTGACGCCACCCATCGTCGGCATCGAGATCAGGTGCGCGGTGTTGAACGGACGCAGGGCACCGAGGTCGAAGACGCTGCCCAGGTCGACGAAGAACGCGTCGGCCCGCTGACCTGCGAACACCTTGATGCCGCCGGAGAGGCTGTGCACCGCCTGCGCACCGAGAGCACCGTAGTTCGGGGTGCTGCGCGGGCCGACGTTGACCGGAGGGCAGCCGAGGCCGGTCGCGAGGACCTTCTTCTTCCTGCCCTGGATCCGGGTCACCGTGTAGCGCTGCGGCCGGTTCCAGTTCGGGTCGTCGATCGTGCTGATCGGACCGATGTTGTAGAGGAAGGTCGACTTGTTGCGGATCTCGGTGTGGAACTCGAACCGGTAGGTGATGTCGGCGTCGGCCGTGCCCTTGTTGGAGACGTGGATCTCGTAGCGGACGTCGTCACCGAACTCGTAGAAGTTCGGACCGCCGTCCGGCTTCTGGAGCGGGATGTAGTTGGCGATCAGCGTGACGGTGTCGGGCTGGTCGGGGCTGACGAACGCGTAGACGTCCGTGCTGTCGGCGACCGGGTCCTTGCTGATCTCGGGTGCTTCGCGGTGGGAGCTCATCTCACTTGCCTCCCGCCGCGTTGAGGATGCGGGCGACCAGGTCGTGGTCCTCCACGATCACCTCGCGCTCGCCGACCATGAGCTGCAGGACGCCGGCCCTGGGGTCCTGCACGTAGGCCACGACGGGCTCCGTCGCGGCATCGCTCCCCCGGGCCGTCATCGCACTCGCCGTACCACCGGACAGGCTGACCACCGCGGTGGCTGCTGTCCCGGCCCCGGCCGCGGCCAGGAACTTCCTTCTGCTCGTGTCACTCATCGTTCGGGGCTCTCTCCCTGTGACGCCGGCTCGGTGTGAGCCAGACCACTAGGTCTTCGGAGCCGTCACCGCTCCGGATGGGCCGGCAGACGAGACCCGGCCGGCAGGGGGTTTCGCGTGCCGCTCATCGGGCACCACAAGGGTGTCGGCAAATGACCCGGTCGAGATCGTCATAGTCCGCCCGGGGTCACGCCGACACTGGATCTCGTCTCGGCCGGTCCGGAACGGTCGGGGCGGGCTTCGGGTCCCACGAAGTCGAGTCACCGGGCAGCGTCGGTCGAGGTGGGCGCAGAGGGGATCGAACCCCCGACCGCTGGTTTGTAAAACCAGAGCTCTACCGCTGAGCTATACGCCCGAATCGCAAGCAGGGTACGGGAGCCGGCGAGGCCTGCGAAAACATCCCGAAATGGAAGTTGAGCCGCTGGCGTCTCGGGTCACCAGCGGCTCAACGGGGCACAACTTACTGCCCGCGACAGGGCGTGCCAAACCTGCGAAGGCAATGATTCTCAACTGGTCCAGACCGTTGGTCCGCGACGCCCGACCGGACCCGTCCCCCGGCCGCCCCGCTCAGACGTAGGCGTGGAGCTGGCGCAGGTGCTCCTCGAGGTCTCGGCCCTCGGAGCTGGCGTTGTGGACCGACCAGCGGACCGTGCCCTCCCGGTCGATGACGTACGACGACCGGCGCGGCGCACCGCGGCCCTCGTCGAAGACGTCATAGGCGCGGGTCACCCCGCCGTGCGGCCAGAAGTCCGAGAGCAGCGGGAAGTTGAGGCCGTCGGCGTCCGCGAAGGCGCGCAGTGCGTAGGTCGGGTCGCAGGAGATGGCCAGCACCTCGCTGTCGAAGGTCAGGAAGTCGGCCAGCCGGTCCCTGATGGTCGCCATCTCGCCGGTGCAGACGCCCGAGAACGCGAACGGGTAGAAGACCAGGGCGACCGCCTTCTTGCCGCGGTAGGACGACAGCGTGACGTCCTGGCCGAACTGGTCGCGCAGTGTGAAGTCGGGCGCCGGCCCGCCGAGCTCGAGACCGGTCACGCGTCGTCCGAGTCGGAGTCGGAGTCGGCGTCGGCGTCGGCGTCCCAGTCCTGCAGCTCCCGCTTGAGCACCTTCCCGGTGGCGTTGCGCGGCAGCTCGTCGAGGACCACGATCTCGCGGGGCACCTTGTAGCGCGCGAGGTTGTCCTTCACGTGCGCCTTGAGCTCGTCCCCGTCGGCGGACGAGCCGTCGCGCAGCACGACGAAGGCCCGCAGCCGCGTGCCGAAGTCGTCGTCGTCCACACCGAGCGCGGCGACCTCGACCACGGCCTCGTGGCGGGCCAGGCAGTCCTCGACCTCCTTGGGGAAGACGTTCTCGCCGCCGGAGACGATCATCTCGTCGTCGCGGCCCTCGACGTAGAGGAGCCCCTGCTCGTCGAAGCGGCCCACGTCTCCCGACGACATGAGGCCGTCGATCATGTCCTTGTGGCCGCCGCCGGTGTAGCCCTCGAACAGCAGGCTGTTGCCCACGAAGATCCGGCCAGACGCCCCCTGCGCGACCTCCTTGCCCTGGTCGTCGAAGATCTTCACGACCGTCGCCCAGGGCGGCTTCCCGGCCGTGGACGGCTCGTTGCGCATGTCCTCCGGGGTGGCGATGGAGGCATAGGCGACCTCGGTCGAGCCGTAGGTGTTGTAGAGGTTGTCTCCGAAGCGGTCCATCCAGCTCAGCGCCAGGTCGCCGGGGAGCGCGGAGCCCGAGGCCGCGACCACCTTGACGGTCTCGAGGCTGTACTTCTCGAGCTGCTCGTCGGGCAGCCCGAGCACCCGCTGCAGCATCACCGGGATCACGACCATCCCGTCGCACGCCTTCTCGTCGACCAGCGCCAGCGACGCCTCGGGGTCGAACTTGCGGCGCAGCACGATCGTGTGGCCGAGCAGCAGCGAGAGCATCAGGTGCGCGAAGCCCCAGGTGTGGAACAGGGGCGCCGCGATGTGCACGCGCCAGCCGTACTTGAGGGGCATCCGCGAGAGCAGCGAGATCGCGGCGTCGATGCCGGCCTCGTTGCGGGGGGCGCCCTTCGGCGTACCGGTGGTCCCGGACGTGAGGATGATGATCCGCGTGTGGCGGCCGGGCACGGAGACCGGACCGTCGTCCTGCTCCCCCTCGATCAGTGCGTCGAGGGTGTCCGATCCCGACGACGGCCCGGTCTCGCCGTCGACCCATGACAGCACCCGCTTCTCCACGTGGGCCTTCTCGAGCATGCCGGTGAACTCCTCGTCGTGGATCACGACGGTGGGCTCCTCGCGCTCGAGGACGTCGACCAGCTGCGGGCCGGCGAAGGCGGTGTTGAGGTAGATCAGGTCAGCGCCGAGCTTGGCCGCCGCGACGGTGGCCTCGACGAAGCCGCGGTGGTTGCGCGCCATCAGCGCGACCGAGTCGCCCTCGGAGACGCCGAGCTTCTGGAGCGCCCGGGCCAGCGCGTTCGTACGCCGGTCGACCTCGCGGAAGGTCAGGTCGCCCTGCTCGTCGATGATCCACACCCGGTCGGGCACCAGCGTGGCCATCGCGAGGAAGCCGCCTGCCGGGCCGGTGCCCCACTGCTGGAGCGCCCGGCCGGCTTTGGCCAGGGCCACGGGCGAGTAGGGCCGGAGGATGCCCGACTCGGCCAGCACCTTGAGGCCGTAACCGGTCGAGGCGGCCTTGGTGGCCAGCTTGTCGAACGGGGAGGGCAACGTCATGGAAGACACGAGGGGCAGGATGCCACGGCCACCGGCAGCGTCGAAGAACGTTTCGTCAGGCGGGGGTCTTGGGGGCGATCAGCCTGGTGGCCGACCACTCCTTGCTGACCGCCGCGGTGGTGGTCTGCGAGAGGCCCGCGATCGGCGCGGCCTCTGCGATGTCCGCCGGCTCGACGGCGTTGGGCCGCCCGACCCTGGGCGTGAGGAGCCAGATCGCGCCGCCGCCGACCAGGTCGGTGAGCGCGTCGACCAGGCCGTCGACCAGGTCGCCGTCCTCGGAGCGCCACCACAGCAGGACCGCGTCGACCACGTTGCCGTAGTCGCCGTCGACCATGTCGGCGTCGATCGCGTCCTCGATCGCGACGCGCAGCTGGTCGTCGGAGTCGGAGTCCCAGCCGAGCTCCTGGATGACCATGCCGGGTTTGAACCCGAGCCGCTCTGCGGCCCCGGGAGCACCCGTCTGGGTGGAGCCTCCACCCTCGGTCGAGCTCACGCCGTCCTCCTCATTTCTCGCGCCCCGAACGAGCGCCTTGTCGCGTCACCTATGCCGAACCCCCGCGGTCGCGGGGGTCGATGAGCGACAGTCCACCGGAGTTGGGCGGTACACGCAAGCGGGCGCGGTCATGTCGGGGCCCTGTCGTCGCAGGTGGGAGCGGCGGCTGACGGCCAAACCGTGCGTACTCACCGGTAGCGGATCGACCTCGTCGCGTGTGGCGGAGCGTGACACGATGAAGAGGTGACCGAGGAAACATCCACTGACTCTGTTACCGACGGGGCCACCCCGCGAGCCACCACCAGCGGCTCCCCCACGACGGTGATCCATGAGGGACTGCCCACCCAGCTCCCCGACATCGACCCGGACGAGACCACCGACTGGCTCGACTCCTTCGACCAGCTGGTCGACGAGCGCGGGCGCGACCGCGCCCGCTACGTCATGCTCCGGCTGCTGGAGAAGGCCCGCGAGCTGAACGTCGGGGTGCCGGCGCTGCGCAGCACCGACTACATCAACTCCATCCCGCCCGAGCGCGAGCCGTGGTTCCCCGGCGACGAGGACATCGAGCGGCGGATCCGCGCCTTCATCCGCTGGAACGCCGCGGTCATGGTCTCCGACGCGAACCGGCCCGGCCTCGAGGTCGGCGGCCACATCGCGACCTACCAGTCGGCGGCCAGCCTCTACGAGGTCGGCTTCAACCACTTCTTCCGCGGCAAGGACCACCCCGGCGGCGGCGACCAGATCTACATCCAGGGTCACGGCTCACCGGGCATCTACGCCCGCGCCTTCCTGGAGGGTCGGCTCAACGAGGAGCAGCTCCTGCGCTTCCGCCAGGAGGTCCAGCACGGTGTCGGCAAGGGCCTGTCGTCCTACCCGCACCCGCGGCTCATGCCCGAGTTCTGGGAGTTCCCGACCGTCTCCATGGGGCTCACCGGCATCAACTCGATCTACCAGGCGCGGTTCAACCGCTACCTCCAGAACCGCGGCATCAAGGACACTTCGCAGCAGGACGTCTGGGCCTTCCTCGGCGACGGGGAGATGGCCGAGCCGGAGTCGCTCGGAGCGATCCGGATCGCCGCCCGCGAGGAGCTCGACAACCTCACCTGGGTCATCAACTGCAACCTCCAGCAGCTCGACGGTCCGGTCACGGGCAACGGCAAGATCATCCAGGAGCTGGAAGCCAACTTCCGCGGCGCCGGCTGGAACGTCATCAAGGTGATCTGGGGCCGCGAGTGGGACGAGCTGCTCGCCCGCGACGTCGACGGCGTCCTGGTCAACCAGATGAACAAGACCCCCGACGGCGCCTTCCAGAACTTCTCCGTCGAGGACGGCGCCTACAACCGCGAGCACTTCTTCGGGCCCGACCCCCGCCTGCGCAAGATGGTCGAGCACATGACCGACCGGCAGATCGAGAAGCTGCCGCGCGGTGGCCACGACTACCGCAAGGTCTACGCCGCCTTCGACGCGGCGTCGAAGCACACCGGTCAGCCGACGGTGATCCTGGCCCACACCATCAAGGGCTGGACGATCGAGGCCCTCGAGGGCAAGAACGCCACCCACCAGATGAAGAAGCTGAAGCTGCCCGACCTGCTGAAGTTCCGCGACCGGCTCTACCTGCCGATGAGCGACCGCGACATCGAGGAGGCCTACGAGTCCTCCGGCACGGCGCCGTTCTTCCACCCCGGCGTGGACTCCCCCGAGATCCAGTACATGCTCGAGCGCCGCCGCCAGCTCGGCGGCTCGATCCCCAAGCGGGCGATCCGGGCCAAGTCGCTGATCCTGCCGGGCAAGGAGATGTACGCCGAGCTCAAGCAGGGCTCGGGCAAGAACAAGGTCGCCACCACGATGGCAGCGGTCCGCCTGCTCAAGGACTGGATGAAGGACCCCAACATCGGCCAGCGGATCGTGCCGATCGCGCCCGACGAGTACCGCACCTTCGGCATGGACTCGATGTTCCCGAGCGCCAAGGTCTACAACCCGGGTGGTCAGCAGTACGAAGCGGTCGACCGCAAGTTGTTGCTGTCCTACAAGGAGTCCGCGCAGGGCCAGATGCTCCACGAGGGCATCAGCGAGGCCGGCGCGATGGCGTCCGCGACCGCCGCAGGCTCGGCGTACAGCACCCACGGCGAGCACATGATCCCGTTCTACATCTTCTACTCGATGTTCGGGTTCCAGCGGACCGGCGACTCGATCTGGGCGATGGCCGACCAGCTGGCCCGGGGCTTCCTGATCGGCGCGACGGCCGGCCGCACCACCCTGACCGGTGAGGGGCTCCAGCACGCCGACGGCCACTCCCCGCTGCTCGCGGCGACCAACCCCGCGGTCGTGCACTACGACCCGGCGTTCGCCTACGAGGTCTCGCACGTCATGGAGTCCGGCCTGGCGCGGATGTACGGCGAGAGCGAGGCGCACCCGCACGGCGAGGACGTGATCTTCTACATCACGGTCTACAACGAGCCGGTCTCGCAGCCCAAGGAGCCCGACGACGTCGACGTCGAGGGGATCCTCAAGGGCATGCACCAGGTCGCCAAGGCCGAGGGCGAGGGTCCGCGAGTGACGCTGATGGCGTCGGGCGTCGGCTTCCCCTGGATCGACGACGCCAAGCGGATCCTCGCGGAGGAATGGGGTGTGCAGGCGGATCTCTGGTCGGTCACGTCCTGGAACGAGCTGGCCCGCAACGCCACGGCCGCCGAGGAGTGGAACCTGCTCCACCCGGGCGAGACCGCGCGGACCGCCTACGTCTCCGACCGGCTGGCCGGCGTCTCCGGGCCGGTCGTGGCGGTGTCGGACTACATGCGCGCCGTACCCCTCCAGATCGCGCGCTGGGTCCCCGCCGACTACCGCGTGCTGGGCGCCGACGGCTTCGGCTTCGCCGACACCCGCCCCGCCGCTCGCCGGTTCTTCCACATCGACGCGCAGTCGGTGGTCGTCCAGGCGCTGCAGGCGCTCGCGGACGCCGGCGAGATCGACCGCGGCCAGGTCGAGAAGGCGTTCGCCCAGTACCGCATCGACGACCCCACCGCCGTCGCCGACGTCAAGCAGGAGGGCGGAGACGCCTAGTTCTCACCCCCGCAAACTTCGGCCCCACCCCCGTGACGACGCGAGCTCCGCGCGCAACGCTCGCTCCGCTCGCCGCGATGATGGTGGTCGCGTGGGCCGCACGTCATGCGACATGGTTCAGGCACGCCTCGGCGACGACGAGGTCCTGCCAGGACATCCCGACGCTCTTGAACACCAGCGGCCGACCCCGGGGCACCGCCGACCGACCCGTGACGACGTCATGCATCGTCAGCAGGTCGGGAGCGGACAGGGCACCGTCGGCGATGGCCAGGACCACGTCACCCGCTTCGCGGAGTGCGGTGGCGACGTCCTCCACCACGACGGTCGAGCGCCCGACCAGCGCCGCGTCGAGCTCCCTGGCGTCCGGCTCGTGCGAGCCGACGGCGACCACGACGGCGTCGTCACGCACGTGGTGCGAGAGCAGCACCGGGGACCGGGCCGACGTGGCGCAGACCACCACGTCGGCGGATCGCAGTGCGTCGTCCGCAGCAGCCGACCCGAGCGGCACGGCGTCGAGCGGGGTGCGGGACGGTTCGCGGACCAGGTAGGTGACGCCCGCCAGGTCGCGGACGGCCGCCAGCGCCCTCGCGTGCCCGGTGGCCTGGGGCCCGGCCCCGATCACGGCGACCCGCAACGCGCCCTGCCGCAGGTGACCCTCGATGGCGGCAACGGAGACGGCCGGCGTGCGCAGGGTGGTCAGCGCCGTTCCGTCCAGCACCGCCCGCAGGGCCAGGGAGTCCCGGTCGAAGAGCAGGTAGGCGGCCTGGATCCGCGGCAGGCCCCTGCCCGGGTTGTCCGGTGCGATCGTCACGACCTTGATCCCGACGCCGGCGCGGGCCTCCGACGGCATGAGGAGGAAGTCGCCGCTGGTCAGGGGCACCGAGACCCGGGCCGGATCCACCGACGGGTCCAGGCCGCCGAGCAGGGCCTCGACGACGGCCCGGCTCGCCCCGGCCGGGCCGAGAGCCGCGACGGCTTCCGCGTCGAGGAACCTCACCGCAGCACGAACCCCGGGACCAGCGGATCGTGCGGGTCGACCGAGAAGACGTGCTCACCGGTGCGGTAGGCCATCCCGGTCACCTGGGGAACGACCGCCCGGCGGCCGTCCACCTCGACGGTGTCCAGCACCGTCCCCGTGAACGTGCTCCCGATGATGGAGTCGTGCCGCAGCACGGCGCCGGCGGGCAGCCGACCGTCGGCGGCCAGCACCGCCAGCCGGGCGGACGTGCCCGACCCGCACGGCGACCGGTCCACCTCGCCGTCGGCGAAGATCGTCACGTTGCGTTGGTGCACCTGCCCCGCAGGGTCGTGAAGGTCACCGAGGTCGTCGAACCAGATCGTCCCGTAGATCCCGTCCAGCCGGGGGTCGCTCGGGTGCACCGCGTGCGGCGACCCGTTGAGCGCCCACTTGATCTCACGGCCGAGGCTGATGAGCTCGCCCAGGTGCTCCGGCGTGACCGCCAGACCGAGCGCGCCGGCGGCCAGGCTCGCGTAGATCGTGCCGCCGTACGCCACGGTCACCTGCACGTCGCCGCGGGAGGTGGACACCGGCACATCGCGGGAGACCACCCAGCTCGGCACGTTGACGAAGTCGACGGCGACCACCCGCGCGTCCTCGCGGTGCACCCTGGCAGTCACCCGGCCCGACGGCACGTCGATGACCACGTCGGCGCTTCCCGTTCGGGGGGCCGCGACCCGCCCCGTCTCGACCGCCCAGACCCCGAGCGCGATCGTGCCGTGCCCGCAGGCCGTGGAGAAACCGTCCTTGTGCCAGAACAGCACGCCCAGGTCGGCCCCCTCGTCGTCCGGCGGCACGACGAACCCGCCGTACATGTCGGCGTGACCGCGCGGCTCAGAGCACAGGACCGCCCGGAGCCGCTGGACCGCCGGGTCCTCGATCGCCCGCGCTCTCCGGTCGGCCACGGAGCTGCCGGGGACAGGGACGGGCGAGTCGGCCACGATCCGGAAGGGCTCGCCCCCCGTGTGATAGTCCGTGGTCCTGATCGTCGGAGGCAGCACGCTGACAGCCTTCCACGCCCACGGCGGGGGTCGCGGTCATGAGTCGAGAGCCTGCCCCGCCAGGACCCGTTCGATGCGTTGCCGGACGTCGTCGTCGGGCTCCGCGGCCAGCGCCTCGGCCAGCGCCGGCCGGACCTCCTCGGGCCACTCCTCCTCGCCCCACGCCGCCAGGGTCCTGAGCGCCATGTTGCGGGTGCGGACAACCGGGCTCGCGAGGGCGGTGCGCACGTGCGGCCACCCGGAACCGTGGAACCTCGCCAGCCCGGTCACCAGGGTCTCCAGGGCCGAGTGTCGCCGGTACATCGGCCCGAGGCCCAGCTCCAGCGCCGGGCCGGTCCCGAGCTCGGACCTGTCGAAGTGCGCGTCCGCGATCGCTAGCAGGTCCTGCAGCCGGGTCTCGTCGGTACGCCGCATCGCTTGCCACCAGCAGACGTCGAACGGGTCGCTGCGGAGCCGCTCGAGGATGGCGGGGAAAGCGTCGACGCCGACGTGCTGCGCGAGGTCCTCGGCCATCCAGAACGTTTCCTTGGTGGCCAGGCCCGCCTCGACCACTCCTGGCCAGGTCGGATGGGCCAGCACCTCCCGGGCGAGCGAGAGGAGCCCCGACCGCGCGTCGGGCGTCCAGTGCGACACCGGGTCGTGTTCCGGGTCGCCGGCGCTGTCGAGCAGCCTGACAACGTCGCGCGCCAGCAGTCCCTGCTCGGGCGTCGTGGGGTGCGCCCGCACCCGCTCCAGCACCATCCGCAGCGCACGTGGCCCCTCCGCGTAGTCCGCGATGTCCTGGGCCGGCCCACCCGCGAGGAGCGCGCGCAGGATGCCGACAGCACCGGCGAGCAGCTCGTCGTCGACCGGGCCCTCGAGCGCCGCGACGAGGTCACCCGTGGTGGCCGCGGTGTAGGCCGTGTACTCGTCCATGACCGAGTTGCGGAAGCCGCTGCGCAGGAGCCAGTCCCTGATCTCGGGCCGCTCGGTGCCGGCCAGTCGCTCGACGATCTGGATCCGGCCCCACCCGTCGACGCCCTGCGCGAGCCGCCACAGCTCGGCTTCGGGGTCGTCGGACTGCCGGGCCAGGGCCACCGCGGCGTACAACGTGAGCTCCTCGTGCCGGCCGAGGACGCGAAGCACGTCCAGGTCCTCCGCCGTCGCCGCCTTGCCGAGCAGGGCCATCCCGAACTTCACCGGTTCGCGGTGCTGTCCTTGGCGCACCAGCCAGGCCGCGAGGTCGTGGTAGACCCGCGCGTCCTCGATCCGGTCCAGCAGCTCGTCGATGAACGCCAGCACCCGCCCGTCGCGCAGCTCGTCGTAGAGCGCGTTGCGCGCAGCGGTCCTGCGCCACCGGCCCCTGGTGTCCGCCAGCAGCGCCAGCACATGGCCCAGCTCGACCTCGGCGTCGCCGCTCCCGGCGTGGTGACCCATCACCCCGTCGAGCGCCCCCGCCGCCCAGCGCACCCCACCCTCGTCCGGATCCTCATCCGGCAGTCGCTCGCCGCCGTCGGTCAGGCCGGTGCCGCTGGGGTCCAGGTGAGCACGGATGTGCTCATAGATGCTGGTCAGGCGGACGCGTCCCGCATCGGGGCGACCGGGCTCATCGGCGCGGAACGCCCCGTCTTGAGCAGGCCGCGGAAGCGGGCGCGGGAGTACGTCGCGGGCTGGGTCGACCGGATGAACTCGTGGACGATCTTGGCGAACCGCTGCGGGTGGTCCTTGTGCGGGAAGTGCCCGGCGTGCGGGATCACCTCGATCCGGGCGTTGGGGGCCAGGGCGGCGGCGTTGCTGGCGTGGCGCACCGGGATGACCCGGTCGTCTCGACCCCAGATCACCGCCATCGGCATCTCCTCGGTGAGGTAGGCGCGATCGGCCATCGTCACGATCTGGCCTCGCCAGTCGATGACCGCCTTGACGACGTGGCGGATCGCGGCACGCGACGCCGGGTCCTTGAACGACTCATAGATCTCGGCGACCTCGCCGAGGTCTCGGGTGGCCTTGTGATCGGTGCGCGAGAGCGCGATCAGCCCGGCCCGGCCGAGGTGGCGGATACCGGGGAGGGTGAGCAGCCCCATCAGCTGGTGGAAGCCGGGCGTGGTGATCGCCCGCAGCGCCGGGCTGACCTCCGGCCCGAGCCCGCCGGAGGCGACCAGGATCAGCCGCTCGGTGCGCTCGGGGAACTGGTAGGCGAACTGCATCGCCACCCCGCCGCCGAAGCTGTGGCCGACCACCGTCACCTTGTCGATGCCGAGCACGGTGATCAGGTCCCGCATGCCGTTGGCGTAGCCGCCGACGCTGTAGTCGGCGCGGGGCTTGTCGGAGAGCCCGTGGCCGAGCAGGTCGGGGGCGATCACCGTGTAGCGGCGCGACAGCGCCTCGATCACCGGCTCCCACGTGGTGTGGTCGCAGCCGAGTCCGTGGAGCAGCAGCAGCGCCGGCCCCTGGCCCACCTTGACGTAGGCGCGTCGATGGCCGTGGACAGTGACGAACTGGACCTCGTGCCCTGCTTCGTGCTGGAGCCGAGCCACGGATCCCTCCCCATGAAGTTGGAACGACGGCCGGGCCATCGCGGCGCCGCGTCGTCCCGCAGGATTCAACAGACAACGGGTGGGTGAATCAAGGTCTGTTCATCACGTGTTGGCCGCGATTGCCTTGTCAGTACCCGTCCGGGGGCTCCCGGCCACGTCCAGTGACAGGATTCACCGCATGAGCCGTCGAGCCGCCGACCCGCGCAACCGGGTCGCCGACGGCCTGCGCCGCTCGATCGGCGGGCTCAGCACGGCTGCCACCGCCCGGATGGCCGACGACCTGCCGTGGTTCCGGGAGCTCAGCGCCGAGGACCGGTCGTGGGTCGGCATGATCCTGCAGGCCGGCATCCGCGGCTTCGTCGACTGGTTCGAGCAGGCCGGCGACACGAGCGAGCCGGCCGTCGCCACTTCCGTCTTCGGCGCCGCCCCCCGGGCGCTCGCGGGCGTGATCACGCTCCAGCAGACCGTCGACCTCGTGAAGCTCTCGATCGAGGTGGTCGAGAGCAACGTCGACGACATCGTCGCGGCCGAGGACGCGGTCGAGGTGCACCGCGCGATCTCGCGCTACGCCCGCGAGGTCGCCTTCGCCACCGCCGAGGTCTACGCCCGAGCCGCCGAGGTGCGCGGTGCCTGGGACGCCCGGCTCGAGGCGCTCGTCGTCGACGCCGTGCTGCGCGCCGAGACCGACGAGGCCGTCCTCTCCCGGGCCAGCGCCCTGGGCTGGAAGGCGCGCGGCACGGTGTGCGTGGTGCTGGGCGCCTCGCCCGCCCGCCGCACCGAGACCGACCTGTTCGACGACGTACGCCGGACCGCGGCCGCCGCCGGGATGGATGCGTTGTGCGCGGTGCAGGGCGAGCGGCTGGTGGTGCTGCTGGGCGGCGTCGCCGAGCCGCGGCAGGCCGCGTCGGTGATCGCCGGGCTGTTCGGCGACGGCCCGGTGGTGGCCGGCCCGGTGGCCGCCGACCTCGCGGGCGGTGCCGGCTCGGCCCGGGCCGCCGTCTCGGCGTACCGCTCCGCCCCCGGCTGGCCCGACGCCCCTCGCCCGGTGCTGGCCTGGGAGCTCCTCGCAGAGCGTGCCCTCGGCGGCGACGGCCACGCCCGCAGGCAGCTGGTCGACGACATCTACCTCCCGCTGCTCCACGCCCGCGGCGCCCTCGTCGAGACCCTCAGCGCGTGGCTCGACTGCGGCTCGTCGATCGAGGGGGCGGCACGGGCGTTGTTCGTGCACCCCAACACGGTCCGCTACCGCCTCAAGCAGGTCGCGGACCTCACCGACCTCACCCCGGGCCACGCCCGCGACGCCTTCACCCTCCAGATCGCGCTGGTTCTCGGCCGCCAGTCCGGCCGCACCGACACCCCCGACAGCTGACCCGCACGCGGAGAAAATTGTAGGAACCCTACAAAGATGCTCGGGAGAGTTTCGTGGGCGGCGGAGGCGAGGCCGGCAGCGGTGTCCGGGCAGAGTGGGACTCGTGCTCGTCATCGTCGCGCCCGGCCAGGGCGCCCAGAGTCCTGGCTTCCTCACACCGTGGCTCGAGGACCCCGAGTTCCGCAACCGGTTCGAGTGGCTGTCGACGGTGGCCTCGCTCGACCTGATCCACTACGGCACCGAGGCCGACGCCGACGAGATCCGCCGCACCGACATCGCCCAGCCGTTGCTGGTCGCGACCGGGCTCGTGGCGGCGCTGGGGATCTTCCCCCACCCGACCGACGCCTTCGGCAAGGTGAGCGCGGTCGCGGGCCACTCGGTCGGCGAGCTGACCGCCGCCGCCGGCGCCCGGGTGATCACCGCGGAGCAGGCGATGGTGCTGGTCCGCGAGCGCGGCAAGGCGATGGCCGAGGCCGCCGCCGTGACCGAGACCGGCATGACGGCCGTCCTCGGCGGCGACCGGGAGCAGGTGCTCGCGGTCATCGAGAAGCACGGACTGACCGCCGCCAACGACAACGGCCCCGGCCAGGTGGTCGCCGCAGGCACGATGGCGCAGCTGCAGGCGCTCGCCGACGAGCCGCCCGAGAAGGCCAGGCTCATGCCGCTGAGCGTCGCGGGCGCCTTCCACACCCAGCACATGGAGCCGGCCGTCGCCCGGCTCGGCTCGCTGGCCCGGTCGGTGTCGGTGCACGACCCGCGCACGCGCTTCGTGTCCAACAAGGACGGCCAGGTCATCCACGACGGCCGCGACGTGCTGCGCCGGCTCGTCGGCCAGATCGCGAGCCCGGTGCGCTGGGACCTCTGCATGGACACCTTCGAGGACCTCGGCGTCACCGGCATCCTCGAGATGCCGCCGGCCGGCACCCTCACCGGCATCGCGAAGCGGGCCCTCAAGGGGATCGAGACCTTCGCGCTCAAGGGTCCCGAGAACCTCGACGACGCCCGAGCCTTCTGCGACAAGCACGGTGAGTTCGCCGAGATCGACAGCTCGCCCACGTGGCGGATGGTCGTCTCCCCCGCGAAGGGCACCTTCCACATCGCCCCGGAGGCGGCCGACGCCGAGCTCCTGCAGTCGGGCTCGCCGATCGGCGAGGTGGCCAGCCTGCGCGACCGGATCGGCGTCACCGCCGCCCACGGCGGTCAGGTGGTCGAGTGGCTGGTCGAGGACGGCGACCTGGTCTCACCCGGGCAGCCCCTGCTCCGGTTGCACCCCGAGGGAGGGATGGCATGACGACCATCGAGGGCGCCACCGGCGCACCGCACGCCCGCATCTACGGCATCGGCGCCTACCGCCCGTCGCGGGTGATCCCCAACAGCGAGGTCGTCGACGCGATCGACTCCAGCGACGAGTGGATCCAGCAGCGCTCGGGCATCAAGCAGCGCCGCTGGGCGACTCCGGAGGAGACCGTGCAGCTGATGTCGGTCGCCGCGGCGCGTACGGCGCTCGAGCGGGCCGGCGTCGACGCCCGCCAGATCGACTGCGTCATCGTCGCGACCGTCAGCCACATGTTCCAGACCCCAGCGGTCGCCACCGCGATCGCGCACGAGCTCGGCACCGACCAGGCCGCGGCCTTCGACATCTCAGCCGCCTGCGCGGGCTTCTGCCACGGCGTCGCGATGGCCTCCGACATGGTGCGGGCCGGCAGCGCGGGCTACGCCCTGGTGATCGGCGTCGAACGGCTCTCCGACCTCACCGACGTGGGCGACCGCGGGACGGCGTTCATCTTCGCCGACGGGGCCGGGGCGGCCGTGGTCGGCCCGAGCGACACCCCCGGCATCGGCCCGGTGGTGTGGGGCTCGGACGGCGAGCAGTTCGACCTGATCCGGCAGAAGGAGGACTGGCGCGACGTGATCGCGTCCGACTCCCCCTCGATGCCGCACCTGGTGATGCAGGGCAACCCGGTCTTCCGCTGGGCGTCGTTCGTGATGGCGAAGGTCGGCCAGCAGGCCCTCGACCGCGCCGGCATCCGCGCCGACCAGCTCGACTGCTTCGTGCCCCACCAGGCCAACATGCGGATCACCGACGCGATGGCCCGGGCCATGAAGCTGCCGGACACCGTCAAGATCGCCCGCGACATCGCCGAGCAGGGCAACACCTCGGCGGCGTCGATCCCGCTGGCGCTCGACCGGATGTACGCCGACGGCGACGCCGAGTCCGGCGACACCGCCCTGCTGATCGCCTTCGGCGCCGGGCTGGCCTACGCCGCCCAGGTCGTCGTCCTCCCCTGACCGGCACGAACCCGCACGACCCAGACGTCCCCAGGGAACACCCCGCCGGGACACCACCCGAAGAGAGAGACACGCCAGATGGCAACCACTGAGGAGATCCGCTCCGACCTCGCCGAGATCGTCAACGAGGTCGCCGGCATCGATGCCGATGACGTCCAGCTCGACAAGTCCTTCGTCGACGACCTCGACGTCGACTCGCTGTCCATGGTCGAGGTCGTGGTGGCCGCCGAGGAGAAGTTCGGCGTCTCGATCCCCGACGACGAGGTCAAGAACCTCAAGACGGTCGGTGACGCGGTCGCGTTCATCGAGCGGGCCCAGGGCTGACCCCACCTTCCACCAGCGAGAGCGAGCAGCAGGCATGAGTCGCACCCGAGTCGTCGTCACCGGCATGGGGACCACGAACCCCGTGGGCGGGGACGTCCCCAGCACCTGGGACGCCCTGGTCAACGGGCGGTCCGGCGTCCGGCGCATCGAGGCCGACTGGGCCGAGGAGCTGCCGGTCAAGATCGCGGGCGTCGCCGCGGTCGAGCCGACCGAGATCCTCGAGCGGGTCAAGGCCCGCCGGCTCGACCGGACCGCGCAGTTCGCGATGGTCGCCACGATGGAGGCCTGGGCCGACTCCGGCCTGGCCGAGGTCCAGGACGACCTCGACCACGACCGGCTCGGCGTGGCGATGGCCACCGGCATCGGTGGCGTCATCACCCTGCTCAACAACTACGACGCGCTGAAGGAGAAGGGGCCCCGTCGGGTCTCGCCGCTCGCCGTACCCATGCTGATGCCCAACGCCTCGGCGGCGAACGTCAGCCTCTACGTCGGCGCGCGGGCCGCGGTCAACACGCCGGTCTCGGCCTGCGCGTCCGGCAACGAGGCGATCTCCCTGGCGGTCGACCAGATCCGGCTCGGCCGCGCCGACATCGTGGTCGCGGGCGGCACGGAGGCGGCGATCCACCCGCTCAACATCGCGGCGTTCGCCAACATGATGGCCCTCTCCAAGACCGCCAGCGGACCCGAGGGCGGCGACCCCACGACCGTCTCGCGGCCGTGGGACACCGGGCGCGACGGGTTCGTGCTCGGTGAGGGCGCCGGCGTGCTGGTCCTCGAGTCCGAGGAGCACGCCAGGGCCCGCGGCGCGAAGATCTACGCCGAGGTGCTCGGAGCCGGCATCACCGCCGACTCCCACGACATCGCGCAGCCCGACCCGCTCGGCCGCGGCGGCTCGCGGGCGATCCTGCGGGCGCTGGTCGAGTCGGAGATCGGCCCGGAGTCGATCTTCCACGTCAACGCGCACGCGACCTCGACGCCGCAGGGCGACATCGCGGAGGGGCTGATGCTGCACGCCACGCTCGGCTCGCACGTCGACCAGGTCGTGGTCACCAGCACCAAGTCGATGACCGGCCACCTGCTGGGCGGCGCCGGGGCGCTCGAGGCGGTCGCGACCATCCTCGCGATCCAGAACCGCGTGGTCCCGCCCACGATCAACCTCGACGACCAGGACCCCGAGGTCGAGCTCGACATCGCCACCAAGGCTCGCGACCTGCCGGTCGGCGACATCGCGGCGCTCAACAACTCCTTCGGCTTCGGTGGCGCCAACGTCGCCGTCGTCTTCGGCTCCGTCTGATGAGACACCCCACGGAGTGCTGCGCTCCCCCGCTCCGCTCCTCCGCACACAACTCCGAGGGGACCCCAAGGACATGACGGCCACCCAGGACGCCCCTCCGGCCAAGCCGGCCAAGCTGCCGCGCGAGGAGGACCCGCGCCACCCCGTGAAGCGGCTCACCGCCCTCTTCGACGATGGCTCGCTCGAGCTGCTCACCCCCGACGACGACTCCGGGATGCTCGCGGCGATCGGCAAGGTCGACGGCTCCCCCGTCGTGGCGTTCTGCTCCGACGCGACCACCATGGGCGGCGCGATGGGCGACGTCGGCTGCCGCGTGGTCGTCGACGCCTACCACCGCGCGATGATCGACGGCGTCCCGATCGTGGGGCTCTGGCACTCCGGTGGCGCCCGCCTGGCCGAGGGGGTCCTGTCGCTCCACGCGGTCGGCCGGATCTTCCACGCGATGACGCAGGCCTCGGGCAAGATCCCGCAGATCTCGGTGGTGCTCGGCCCGGCGGCCGGAGGCGCGGCCTACGGTCCCGCGCTGACCGACGTCGTGATCCTCGGCCCCGAGGGCAGGATCTTCGTCACGGGGCCCGACGTCGTCCGCTCGGTCACGGGCGAGGACGTCGACATGCTGCGCCTGGGCGGCCCCGAGCCGCACGGCCGGCGCTCCGGCGTCGTCCACATCCTCACCGACTCCGAGGCCGAGGCGCTCGAGCGGGCCCGCATCGTCGCCGCGCTGCTCGGCGCGCAGGGCAGCCTCGACGTCGCCACGGTCGAGGACCGCGACCTGGAGGACCTGCTGCCGAAGGCCAGGAAGCGTGCCTACGACGTGCACCCGCTGGTCGAGTCGATCCTCGACGAGGGCACGACGCAGGAGATCCACGCCAAGTGGGCGCCCAACATCGTGACCGCGCTCGGCCGGTTCGGAGGCCGCACCGTCGGCGTCGTGGCCAACAACCCCCTTCGGCTCGGCGGCTGCCTCGACTCGCTGTCCGCGGAGAAGGCGTCGCGGTTCGTCCGGATGTGCGACGCGTTCGGCGTACCCCTCATCGTCGTGGTCGACGTGCCCGGCTACCTGCCCGGTGTCGGCCAGGAGTGGGACGGCGTCGTACGCCGCGGAGCCAAGCTGCTGCACGCCTTCGGCGAGTGCGTCGTGCCCCGGGTCACCCTCATCACCCGCAAGACCTACGGCGGCGCCTACATCGCCATGAACGCGCGCTCCCTCGGCGCCACCAAGGTCTATGCCTGGCCCGGCGCCGAGGTGGCCGTCATGGGCCCGGTGGCCGCGGTGCGGATCCTGCACCGGCGCAAGCTGGCCGAGGTCCAGCCCGACATCCGCCCGCAGGTCGAGGCCGAGCTGGCCGCCGAGCACGAGCGGATCGCGGGCGGCGTCGAGCGTGCCGTCGAGATCGGCGTGGTCGACGAGGTCGTCGAGCCGACGCGCACGCGCTCGACCATCGCCCACGCGATCGACGACGCGGTCCAGTCGGTCGGCGTGCGCAAGGGCCAGCACGGCAACATCCCCCTGTGACGTAACCGTCCCGTGCGGGTCTCGTTGGACCCTCGAGACGGTCGTCCGACAGCAGGGGGAACACACGGTGCTCCGGAGCATGCTCGGCGCGTTCGTCGCAGCCACGGCCCTCACGCTGGCGGTCGCGCCCGGTCCGGTCGCAGCGGCCCCGGCAGCGGGCTACGCCAAGCCCGGGCCCGACCCTCTCGACGGGCTCACCGTGCACCCCGAGTGGGGCTCGATCACGGGCAGGAGCGGCGTGCTCAAGCGCGGCTGCCACAAGTACACCTTCACCTACTCGATCACCCCGCCCGAGGGCATCTGGGCGATCGAGGTCTTCATCAGCGGCCCCAGGTTCAAGCACCTGGCCGCGAGCGCGTTCCTCGACGGCTTCGACCCCAAGACCGGCTCCGGCCGCTACAAGCTGTGCCGGGTGACGACGCGCTACGGCAGGTTCAGGATCGAGGCGAAGCTCTCCGCCGACAACGGCTCCGGCCACATCGTCGAGGGTCGCCTCCCGGGCGACTCCTACCGCCTCCGCGCCCCTCGCCGCTGAGGCGTCAGACGACCTGGTGGAGCCAGCGGACGGGTGCGCCCTCGCCGGCGTGGCGGAAGGTCTCGAGCTCGTCGTCCCACGGCTTGCCGAGGAGCTTGTCGATCTCGCCGAGCAGCGTGGTGTCGCCGAGTGCGGCCTTGACCACGGCGGCCTTGAGCCGGTCCTCGGGGATGAGGATGTCGCCGTGCACGCCGGTCATGGCGTGGAAGACACCGAGGTCGGGCGTGTAGGAGTAGCGCTGGCCCTCCGAGCCGGCGGTGGGGTCCTCGGTGACCTCGAACCGCAGGTGGTTCCAGCCGCGCAACGCGGAGGCGATCGCCGCTGCCGAGCCGGAGTCGCCGCTCCAGGAGAGCTCGGTGCGGTAGGTGCCGGTCTGTGCGGGCTGCGGGATCCAGGAGGGGTTGACCGCAGCGCCGAGCACACCGCCGACCGCCCACTCGATGTGCGGGCAGAGCGCGGAGGGTGCCGAGTGGACAAAGAGCACACCACGAGTGGTGCTCGTGACCTCAGGGCCGAGCATCATGCGGGGTCCGTACATCAGCGTCTCCTTCGTCCTCAGCGCGAGCTGCGCCTTCCCCAGCGGGCTCGACATGGACGATCGGACGTCGTACGAACGACAGCGATGTAGTTGTGCGGCCATTGTGACGCATGGGGCGGCTGTACACCAGCAGCCCCGGAAGATTCGTGGTGCGCGTCAGGCCCGCTCGCGGCAGGGCAGGATCGCGTGGAGCACCTTGTCCTGGGACAGGTGCGGGTCGTTGAGCTGCGCGACGGTGAACTGGTGGACCATCCGGTCGGCCCCGCAGCGGGCCGTCTTCACGTCCAGGCCCGCCTTGACCAGCTCCAGCGACACGTAGGTGCGGGTGAGCCCCAGCTGCAGCCCCGCGGCCGACTTCCCGGACGCCACCTTGGCGGCGCGCTTGCCCGGGTCGCACGACGTGAAGACCAGCGTCGCGTCGTCCCTGGTGAGGTTCGCCGAACCCTTCGGCCCCTTGGCCGCCCAGGCCCGCAGCGAGGTCTGCATCTGCGCCAGGTCCTCCGGCGTGTCGGCGCGGTAGTCGACGCTCACGCAGCTGACCCCGTCGAGGTCGTAGGCCACGTAGGAGTCGCCGCCCCAGCCGTCGACGGCCGTGAGCGCCTGCTGGGCCGGCAGCCGCTCCGAGAGCACCATCAGCCAGCCGACCGCGCCGAACACGCCGTCGTCGAAGGACTTCGCGCCGTCCGGGAGGTCCGGCTCCGGCACCGTGAGGGAGCCCTGGTGGTCCGCGATGAGGGTCCAGGGGTCGAGCTGCTGCTCCTCGGTCTTGGGCGGCGACCGGAAGAGGTTGTCGACCTCGTCGTCCCCACCCTGCTGCACGGCGACTGCGAGCAGCGCCTGGCCGAGGTCGTACGGCGCCGCCAGCATCGTCACGAGCACCTCGGGGATGCCCTTGGAGCTGTTCTTGAAGCCCTTGGCCTCCTTGTTCTTCTCCTTGTCGAGCGCGGCCTGCTCCCTCTTGGAGAGACTGGCGCGCCAGCTGTCCTCGATCCGGCGGGCATCGCCCTCGACGAGGGCGTCGAATCCGTCGGCGGCCGCCGAGCTCTTGGCGTCATCGGCCTTGCGGAGCTCCTCGAACCGCTTGCCCAGGTCGAAGTTCTGGTCCTGCAGCGCGTGGGTGAGCTCGTGGACCAGCACCAGCACGACGTACGGCGTGAGCTCGGTGCCGCGCACCCGGAGCCGCTCGTCGTCGTAGGAGTAGAAGCCGATGATGCCCTTGCCCTGGAGCTCGGTGAGCTTGTCGAAGAAGTCGACGTCGCCCTCGAACAGGCCGAGCGCCCGGAACATCCCGCTGGTGTGCTCGAGCTCCTCGAGGTCGTCGTCACTGAGGTCGTCGCGGTCCGTCGTGACCTGCTCCTTGAACTCGTCGGCGGGCAGGAAGTCGACATAGACCGGGTGCTGGAACTCGAGGCCGCGCTTCTTCTCGACGAAGTCGACGTACTTCTGCACCCGCGCATCCCACTTCGAGGGGTGCGCCGGACCCTTCGGCCCGGTGTCGCGGGTCACCATCACGATGCCGACGGAGACCGCGGCGGCGACCAGCACCAGCGCGAGCACGACCAGCGGCCAGCTCCGCCGTGGCGGCGGTTCCGGCGCTCGCAGAGCGTCGAGCAGCTCCGCCTGAGCTGACAAGGCCCCGTGTACCTCGGTCACTCACCGAGGGTAGGTAAGGGTCACCCGATCCCGCCGGGGAATGGCGGAATCCCGGCGCCGGGCCTCAGGAGCCGGGCTGCGCCCTCCGTGGCCTGCGGGCGCGGCGGGGACCGAGCTCCATCAGCGTGGAGATGACCGCCTCGGCGATGCCGAGCCCCCCGAGGTGGCTCTCGCCGTCGATCGTCGTGAGGGTCGCGTCGGGCAGCCGCCCGACCAGGTGCCGGCCGTGGCGGAACGGCACGATGTGGTCCTCGTCGCCGTGCCACCACCGCACCGGCACCGTCACGTCGGACGCGGCGAACCCCCAGTCGCGGGTGAAGAGCAGCAGGTCGTTGAGCGGGGCCGAGGTCTGGAAGCGGCTGCCGTTGAGCAGGTCGTCGAGGAACATCGCCTTGAACTCGGGGCGCGACAGCAGGTTCTTGTCCCCCGGCGGCTGCACGGCGGCGTAGAGGTCCAGCCCCGCGCCGGCCAGGGGGCGGACCAGCCGGATCCCCTGCGTGAGCATCACCCCGAGCGGCACCCGGGCCAGCTGGATGAACGGCGCGAGCCGGACCGCGAGCTGGATGATGCCGCCGTCGATGGCATCCGGCCCACGCGTCGGGACGACGCCGCCCAGGACGCCGACGCCGTGCACCCGCTCCGGGAGATGGGCGCCCGCGGCGAGCACGTAGGGACCCCCGCCGGACAGGCCGATCAGCCGACAGGTGTCGATCGCCAGCGCGTCGAGCAGCAGCTCGAGGTCGCCGGTCCAGTCACCGATCCGGCCGTAGAGGTGCGGCGTCGACGAGCCGATCCCGGGGCGGTCGATGCCGATGATGCGCAGGCCGTGCTCGTCGGCGTACCGCCGCGCCTCGAGCGGGATCTGACGACGGGCGCCGGGGGTGCCGTGCATCCAGATGATCGCGGCACCACGCGGGGAGCCGTACTCGGCGAAGCTGAGCCGACGGCCGTCGCGGACGGCGACGGTGCCCTCGAGGGCCGGCCGGGCGATGTCCGTCACGCTGCGAAGTCTCCCAGAGGGACGCCCCCACACGACCGGACTGTGGGTCAGGACACTTCCGGGAGGCGGACCGCTGCGGGGTCGACCACGTTCCACGGATCGGCCAGCGCCCCGAGCACCTTGCCGTCGCCGACGACCTGGGGCCCTTCGATGACATCGGCGATCACCACGGTGATGTTGTCCCGGCCACCGGCGTCGAGGGCCAGGTGGGTCAGCGTGGCCACCGCCTCGTCGCCCTCCTCGAGGGCGAGCACACCGGAGATCCTCTCGTCGGGCACCAGGTCGGTCAGCCCGTCGCTGGCCAGCAGCAGCCGGTCACCGACCGCGACGTCGAGGCGCACGACGTCGAGGCCGCTGCCCTCCGGGTCACCGTCGACCGAGCGCAGCACGACGTTGCGCCACGGGTGCGTGGCGCGACCCTCGGGCTCCAGCCTGCCGCTGTCGACGAGGTCCTGGACGTAGGTGTGGTCCTTGGTGATCTGGCGCAGCTCGCCCTGCTGGAAGACGTAGCCGCGCGAGTCCCCCACGTGCCCCAGCGAGATGGTCTGACCGTCGGTCACGACCATCGTCAGGGTGGTGGCCATGCCCAGCCGGTCGAGGTCGCGCTGGACGCCCGTCCGGACGCCGTCCGCCGCCGCGGCGTAGGCCTCGGCGAGGACCAGCTCCGGGCGCTCCCCGAAGCGGCTCAGCGCCACGGCACTGGCCGAGTAGGCCGCCGTCGCCGAGGCGATCTCGCCCGCGGCCGCCCCGCCCACCCCGTCGGCGACGACCGCGACGTAGGGGCCGACGAAGGCCGAGTCCTCGTTGTGCGGGCGCACGCGCCCGACGTCACTCACCCCTGCGCCTGCGAACCGCAGCACCATGACTCCTTCCGGAGACCACGCCCCCGAGAAGGGCGGTTCAGGCAGTACACCCCGTGGTCCTGACAGCCGTCAATCACCGGAGCGGTACCCGGAACCACTGCTCGGACCCACTAGCCTCCGGCCATGACGTCGGTCACGCCGGAGCCTGGGGGGACGGGGTCGCTGGCCGTGACCCCGTCGCGCCCGGGCTGGCGGATCACGACCTACGCCGTCGTGCTGGCCGTCCTGCTGGGTGTGATCGGCTGGGTGAGCACGCACCCGAAGGAGCTGACGACGAGCGACTCGACCGTGCAGGCCGAGACCCCGGTGGGCGAGCCCGTCTACGTCGGGGTGTTCGGCGTTCCGGCCGACTTCGACCGCGCTCTGCATCTCGCCGGGGTGCACGTCTTCGCGACCTCGAGCGCGGACGTCACGATCGTGCCCCACGTGTGCCACGGCGGCTCGGTGAACGTCACGACGACCCCCGAGAGCTTCTGCCGCGAGCTCGGCCCGACCGAGGACGCGAGCTTCGCGAGCGGCGACGCCATCGTGCTCGAGGTCGTCGGGGACGTGCCCACGGTCGTGGAGATCGACCGGATCCGCATCGCCTACCGCGACGGCCTGCAGTGGGCGACCCAGGACGCCGGGGCCCGATCCCTGGTCAGCATCCTGGCGCGGTGACCGCGCGCCACCGGCGTCAGGAGCCGGCGGCACTCTCCAGGGCGGCCGCCCGCTCGGAGGCATCCGTGACCTCGTCGGCGTCGATGGCCTGGGTCCGGTGGAACCAGGCGAGCGCATCCTCGAGGCGACCGTCCGCCTCCAGCGCGTCGGCGTAGGCGTAGCGCAGCCGCACCACCCACGACTCGCGCGACTTCGAGCTCAGCGGCGCCTGCTCGAGGATGCGCAGGGCCGCGTCGAGCTGGCCCATGTCGCGGCGGGCGCCCGCCTCGACGATCGTCATCTCGGCCTTCGCCGCGGGGGCGAACGACGCCACGGAGGGGCTCTTGGCCAGCTTCACGGCCTGGTCGGGCTGGCCGAGGGCACGATGGCAGTCGGCCATGATCGAGAGGTAGGCCGTCGCGCCGTTCATCCGCTTGGCGGCCCGCAGGTCGGCGAGCGCCTCGGCGTAGTGGCCCGCGACGTACGCCGCCTCGCCGGCGGCCTCGCGCACCACGGCCAGGCGCGGCGCGCGGGCGCGGGCGGCCAGCGCGTGCCGGTAGGCCAGCTCCGGGTCCTGGTCGATGTAGAGCCCCGCGGCGGCGAGGTGCCTGGCGACCCGCGCGGCGAGCTTCTCGGGCAGCCCCTTGAGCTGCGAGGTCACCGAGCGGTCGAGCTCGTCGCCGGTGACGCCCTCGGGCAGGTCCGGGCCGTCGTAGGCCTGCTGGTCCTTGGTGCGCTGGGCCGGGTCCGCGGCGCGGCGACGCTCCGGCTGGCGACGGTCCTGCCCGCCTCGCTGGGGTCGGCCGCTCGCTGACCTGGGAGCGTCCTTCGCGGCGCCTCGCGCCGAGCCGCGCCCGGCGGGCGCGCCCTTGCGCCCGGCGGCGTTGTCCTTGCCGGTGGGGCGCTGCGGGCGACGGTTCTCAGGCACCCCGCAACTCTAGGGCGTGGTGGCGAAACCCGGGTGATCGTCAGCGTCGTCCAGGTCGTGCGACGGCCAGGCGCCTGGGCGGCGTCTGGCGGCGCCCAGGGTTCGCCAACGCGACCTACGGCTCCCGGACAACGCCCCGCGCATCGGCGAGGGTGCGGCAGCCGGCGAGACGGAAGGCCTCCTCGGTCTCCTCGCGCAGGTCGCCGTGCATCCGCGCCACACCGGCCACGCCCTCGACGAGCGCGTAGAGCGGCAGCCGGCCGAGGAACACCGCGTCGGCGCCCAGCGCCAGCCCTGCGAGGACGTCGACCCCGCTGCGGATGCCGCCGTCGACGTAGACCTGGGTGGCACCCTCGACCGCCGCCACCACCCCTGGAAGGCACGACGCGGTGCTCGCCGCCCGGTCGAGCTGGCGGCCACCGTGGTTGGACACCCAGATCGCCGCGGCGCCGGCCTGGACGCACCTGCGGGCGTCGTCGGGCCGGAGCACGCCCTTGGCGATGACCGGCAGGCCCGTCTGCTCGGTCAGCCACACGAGGTCGTGCGGGCCGAGGTCGAGCGCCTTCTCGGCGCCCGGCGCGTCCTCGTAGCCCGGCTCGAAGTTGACCCGGAGCAGGTCGGGGTCGACGACGTCCCAGACGACCTGGTCACCGGCGGCGTACTTCGTCCCGACCACCGGGGTGTCGACCGTGAGCACGATGGCCTCGGCACCGGCTTCGACCGCGCGGGCGAGCAGCGGCTCGGCGAGGGTCCGGTCGGCCGGGACGTAGGCCTGGAGCCACCAACGCACGCCGGTGGACGCGATGTCGGCGAACGTCGTGCCGGCATTGCTCGAGACGACCATGACCGTGCCGGCCGCCGCGGTCGCCTGGGCCATCGCCAGCTCACCGTCGGGGTGGACCGCCCGCTGCTGCGTGGTGGGCGCGACGCCCCACGGCACCCGGATCGGCGTACCGAGCAACGGCACCGACAGGTCGACCTCCGTCACGTCGCGCAGCACGTGCGGCAGGAACCGTCGCTCCGTCCAGCTGCCGAGGGCCTCGCGGGTGCTCGTGGAGTCACGCGCGCCCTGGACGAGGTACTCGAAGACCGGCGCGGGCAGCGTCGAGCGGGCCTTCGACTCGAGGTCCGACAGCCAGGTCACGGGGTGTCCTTCGCGGGAGCGGCGACGCCGGCGAAGTTCTTCTTGCCCCGGCGGAGGACCAGCACCTTGCCGCCGAGGAAGTCGGACTCCGTGGGCACGTGCTCCGGGTCCTCCGCCCGCACGTTGTTGACGTAGGCGCCCCCCTCGGCGAACGCGCGACGCGCCTCACCTCGGCTCTGCACGAGGCCGGAGTCGACGAACAGGTCGGTGAGCGACTTGCCCGCCGCCTCGGTCACGAGCGGACGGGCGGTCGCGAGCGCCTGGGCCAGGACATCGGGGTCGGCGTCGGCGAGCGAGCCGCCTCCGAACAGCGCCTCGGACGCCCCCTCGATCCTCCGGGTCTCCTCGGCGCCGTGCACCAAGGACGTGACGTGGGCGGCCAGGATCCGCTGCGCCGACCGCAGGAACGGCTTCTCGGCGTGCTCGGCCTCCAGCGCCTCGATCTCCGCACGCGGCAGGAAGGTGAAGACCCGCAGGAGCTGCCCGACCTCGCTGTCGCCCTGGTTGAGCCAGAACTGGTAGAAGGCGTACGGCGACAGCATGTCGGCGTCGAGCCAGAGCGCGCCGCCCTCGGTCTTGCCGTACTTGGTGCCGTCGGCCTTGGTGATCAGCGGCGTCGCGAACGCGTGCGCGTGGCCACCGTCGGAGCGCCGGATCAGCTCGACCCCGCCGGTGAGGTTGCCCCACTGGTCGGATCCGCCGAACTGGAGGGTCACGCCGTGCTCGCGGTAGAGGTTGAGGAAGTCCATCGACTGGAGCAGCACGTAGGAGAACTCGGTGTAGCTGATGCCGGCTTCGAGGCGGCTCTTCACCACGTCGCGGGCGAGCATCCGGTTGACCGGGAAGTGCTTGCCGATGTCGCGCAGGAAGTCGATGGTCGAGAGGTTCTCGGTCCAGTCGAAGTTGTTGACCATCGTCGCGGCGTTGCTGCCCTCGAACGACATGAACGGCTCGACCTGCCGGCGGACCCGCTCGGTCCAGTCCTTGACGGTCGTGGCGTCGTTGAGCGTCCGCTCGCTGGACTCCTTCGGGTCACCGATCATGCCGGTGGCCCCGCCCACCAGGATGTACGGCGTGTGGCCGGCCCGCTGCAGCCGGATCGCCGTGGCCAGCTGCACCAGGTTGCCCATGTGCAGGCTGGGCGCGGTCGGGTCGAAGCCGACGTAGAACCGGATGCTCCCCGCCGCCAGTGCCTCGCGCAGGGCGTCGAGGTCCGTCGAGTGCGCGACCAGGCCGCGCCACAGGAGGTCGTCGAGCAGGCTCTGCTCGATCTGCGGGGTATCGGTGGGCACGGTCACAATCCTCGCCCATCGGGCCGCAACGGGGCGAACCGGTTCGCTGGGTACTGCGTGGGGTGTCACCCGCCCGGGCCCGCAGCGCGCCGCCCACGGCCGCTCTCGACGGATCGGGGGTCGGGCGACACCCCACGTACTGTGCAGGGTTGCGGGGCGAACGGACGGTGGACACAGGGGTGGACGCAGGGGTGGACGCAGGGGTGGAGGCACGGTGGTAGCAGCGTGATCGCGGGCAGGTACACGCTCGAGGCAGAGGTCGGCCGTGGCGGCATGGGTGCCGTGTGGCGCGGCCGCGACGAGGTCCTCCGGCGCACCGTCGCGCTCAAGAAGATCGGCGTCGCCCCTGGCGGGATCACTCCCGACGCGCGACGGGCCGAGCGCGAGGCCAAGCTCGCCGCCAAGCTCAACCACGCCAACGTGGTCGCCGTCTACGACCTCGTCGAGGAAGAGGTCGACGGGCTGAGCCAGCAGTGGCTGGTGATGGAGTACGTCGAGGGCAGCGACCTCGCCGAGCTGATCCACCAGCGCGGCCCGTTCAGCCCCGACGACGCCGCTCCCGTCCTCGCCCAGGTCGCCAGCGCGCTCGCGGCCGCGCACGGCGCCGGGATCGTGCACCGCGACGTGAAGCCCTCCAACATCCTGGTCACTCCCGACGGGCAGGTGAAGCTGAACGACTTCGGAATCGCGCGCACCTCGTCCGACCCGGCCCTGACCCAGACCGGCCTGGTGACCGGCTCGCCGGCCTACCTCTCCCCCGAGGTCGCCTCGGGCCAGCAGGCCACCCCTGCCAGCGACGTCTGGTCGTGGGGCGCGACGCTCTTCCACGCGCTGGAGGGCCGACCGCCCCACCAGGTCGGCGACAACCTGCTCGGCGCGCTCTACCGGATCGTGCACGAGGAGCCACCGGTGTCCGAGGCCGCGGGCTGGCTGGCGCCGCTGCTCGCGGCGACGATGACTCGCGAGCCTGCAGAGCGGTGGCCCATCGAGACGGCCAGGCAGTTCCTCGACGCCGGGCCCCAGACCCAGCCGGTGGTCGCCGCCGTGGGCGGCCTCGCCGACATCGGCCTCGCCGGCGCCGAGCAGACGGCCCCGCGCCGTACCCGCCCCTACGACGACGAGGGCACCCAGGTGCTGCCCCTGGGCACGACGACCGCCCCGCCTCCGGCGCTCCCTGACCAGACGCGCAGACCCGGCCCGAACCACCTACCGCGCCGGACCTGGCTCCGCCTCCTCGGCGCCGCACTGGTCCTCCTGATCGCGATGGGCGTCGCGTTCGAGATCGGGACCAACGGCGGCGGTGGCGACGACGGCGCGAGTGGCTCGCCGCCCGACGCGAGCACAGGCTCGCAGGCCCCCTCACCCTCGGCCTCGGCCAGCAGCGCCGACGAGCCGACCGAGGACGGGATGGTGTCGTTCATCGAGAGCTACATCTCCACGGCCGCCAAGGACCCTCAGGCAGCCTTCGCCATGCTCACGCCCGCGTTCCAGGAGCAGAGCAACGGGATGGCCGGCTACGAGGGGTTCTGGGGCGACGTGCGCAGCGCGCGACTCCTCGACGTCTCGGCGGACCCGGACACGCTCGAGGTGAGCTACTCCTATCGCTACACCAAGCCCCGCGGCGGCCCGATCGAGGACGACGTGGTTCTCAAGCTGACCTACGCGAACGGCACCTACCTGATCGACCAGGAGCTCTGAGCCAGCTCCAGCACCCGTTTTCACCCCTGAGGATGAGGTTTTCCAGGGGAGCTCCGGCGCCGAGTGTGCCTAGATTCGAACCATCATGAATTCGGGTGCACGTTCTCGGGGAAGCACCTCGCCCATCGCCGTAGGTGTCTACGACGAACCCGAGCTGGTCGTGTCCGGGGTGGACGCCATGCTGGCGCGCTCCGGTCCGATCGCGCACGTGGTCACGGTCGGCCCCGGCGACGATGTGCCGGCGGTCGACGTCCTGCTCTGCGACCCGGTCGCCCACACGATCAAGATCGAGGAGTACCTCACGGCAGTCGCCGCGCTGACCAAGGCGCCGCTGCTCGTCTTCACCTGGAGCAGCAGCCCCTCGAGCGTGAGGCGGTCGCTGGCCGCCGGTGCGCGCGGCTTCCTGTCGAAGGGTGCGAGCTCGGGCGACCTGGGCTCCGCGGTCGAGTGCCTGGCCCGCGGCGAGACGCTGACGCCGGTGCAGTCCCGGCCGGCGAGCACGCCCGGCGGAGCGGCCGGGCTGAGCACCCGCGAGGCCGAGGTCCTCGACCTGATCTGCTGCGGGATGAGCAACCTCGAGATCGCCGACCAGCTCTTCGTGAGCGTCAACTCGGTGAAGACCTACGTGCGGCAGATCTACCAGAAGATCGGCGTCGCCCGTCGTGCCCAGGCCGTCGCCTGGGGTCTGGCGCACGGCTTCTGACCAGGCAGGTGTCGGTCGGAGACCTCGTGTCCGCGGAGGTTGCCGCGGTCGCCTGACCGTGCGGGACTACCAGCGGTTGGAGAGCCGGACGATCGCGTAGACGACGACGGAGCCGACCGCGACCACGCCGAGGACGATCAGCAACCCCTCGGAGCCAGACATGGGTGGAGCCTTGCAGGCCCGGACTGATCAGCGACATGGCCTGTCCGTGCCCATCCCGACGGTCGCGAGTGGCCCGAGTGCGCGCCCGGAGTGGCCTGACTGGGCCATCCGGCATCCGGGGGCTGACCTGCACAAACGTCACTGCCTGGAGAGGCGCAGGTCGGCGTAGGCCCGCTCCCGGGCGGTCATGGAGCGCAGCCGGGCCGTGAGCAGGTAGTCGTCGACCCAGAGAGCATCCGCGGCCGTCTCCAGGTGCCCGTTGGCCCACGTCATCGCGTCGACCAGCCGGCCCAGGCTGGGGATCAACAGCCTCGCCACGGTCCGGTCGATGGCCCACTCCTCACGCGGCGCCAGCCGAGGTGGCACCGGGCCGCGCTCGATGTGAGCGGTCTCGTGGGCGATCGTGCATCGTCGTTCGGCCTGGCTCATCCCCAGCGCCAGGGTGACCGTCCGCGTCCGGTGGCACGTGCGCCCCATGACTCCGTCGGGCAGCTCGGCCCACCTCAACGACCAGTCCGACAGCTCGGCGAACCGGCGCCAGGGGTGGTGGGGATGGCTGGCTCCCGTCGGCTCCCGAGGACGCATGCCTCGGCACCCTAGGCCGGTCCGCCGACAGGTCGGCCCGGTCTCTCCACAGCGCGGCGCGCTCCGGGTCAGGAGTCCGGTGAGTCCTGGCTCTCCTCGCCGACCGAGGAGCTTCGGTCGCGCTGCTGACCGCGGGTGGGCTGGCCGGAAGGGGTGCGCCGCAGCTGGATGGCCTCGTCGGTGATCTGGGGTTCCGGCAGGTAGCCGGCGTCGGTGAGCACCGCATCGAGGACGCGTTGGTACGGCGTGCCCGACAGTGCGGCGAACCTGGCCAGGGCCTGCGCACTGGGGAGCTGCCGGGGCTCGCGCCAGTTGGTGAACACGCCGGACGACGCATAGCCGAGCCGCTTGGCCAGCTGACGCTCGGACGTGCCGTGCCGGTCGAGGTAGGCCTGGACGAGCTCCCACAGCTGACCCATCCGACCTCCTCCGTCCACCACGGGCGACCACGACTCCCCGTCGAGCTCCCGTCGAGCTCCCGATCGAGCCCCCATCGAGCCCAGTGCTCAGTGGTGGGCACCAAGGTATCCACATCGGACCGGACGCGTTCGCGCAGGTCACGTCGGCCACGCCGCCCCGGGAACGAGCGGGCAGAGACGCCCGGTGGGCACCTGCGACACGCGGACTGTCAATTGTCACTGGACATGTTGAGCATCATCGATGTACGTTCGGCCCGACCCATCAGGCAACTCTCGGGAGCTGGGGATGCGACTGCACAACCTCAAGGGGCTCAGGACCCTGATGGTGGTGCACGACGTGTCACAGCGCCGGCTCGCCCAGGCGGCCGGCTACCGATCGCACACCTACATGGGCCGCCTCCTGCGTGGCGAGGTCGACACCCTCGAGCCCGAGGCCGCGCTGCGCATCGCGAGGTTCCTCCAGGTCGACCGCGGCTTCCTCTTCGCGCCTCGACCGTCCAGTGACGGTGCACGTATCGATGATCGTCACAGGGAGGTCCTTGCCTGACCATCACCACCCCACGCCCCCTCCTGCGACCTTCAAGGTGCCTCCCGCGGCGTCGGTTCACCGGGTTCACGAATCGAAGGAAGGCACACATGAATCGCATCCTGAGGCTCTCCAGCCTCGTGCTGGCGCTGGTCGTCAGCCTCGCCCTGGTCACCACGACCACGGCACCCGCGCAGGCCCGGGCCGGGCGCGCGGGCCAGGCGCAGTCGGCCGGCTCGACCGCCCCCGACACCGACGCGCGCGGGGTGGCCAGCCGCACGCCCCATGCTCTGCCTCGGTCGACCGGCTCGCCCCGGGCGGGCCGGCACGTGAAGCCGTTCGGCCCCCACACCAACTTCATGGGCCACGACTACTGCGGCAGCTGGTGGCACGGCCCGGCGTGGTGCCTGACCTTCAGCAAGGTCGAGGTCGGCTACATCGCCGCGGTGTCGCTTGCCACGGCGGCCGCCTTCATCTGCGGCGCGACGGCACTCGTCACGTGTGGCATCGCCGTCGGCATCGCAGCGGCGATCCAGCACTACGTGGACCGCAACGGCGTCTGCCCGAAGTCCCATCCGAAGATGCGGGTCGAGTACATCCCGTCGCCCGGGGCGGTCTCGTGCGTCTGACGAAGCCAGCCAGGAAGGCGCTGGGTGGGGGGCTCGCCTTCGGGGGCGTCGCGACGGGCATCGCCCTCGCCGACAGCACCCGCCACGGACTCGGCATCGGCATCGCCCTGGTGGTCGCGCTGACCCTCGCGGTCGGGGTGATCCAGTTCGCCAGCCGCAGAGCCGAGCGGACCTGAGTCAGCGGCGACTCAGGCGGAAGGCCCGTGCCCGTGGGGGGCGGGCCTTCCGTCGTCCGGCGTGGGGAGGCAGAGCGCCGTGACCCCCTCCGGACCCGGGAAGAAGCTTCAGGACGGCTCCCGGCAGGGGAGGCCACAGATGGTGAGGACCCGGTGCGCGATCGACGTGGGGGCTGCCACGAACGCGATCGAGGCGTTGCGCTCGGCAGCGGCACCCCGCGCGGCGGCGAGGACGCCGACCGCGACGCTCGGGAGGAAGTCGACGTCTGTCAGCTCGATCTCGAGCTCGTCGGCCAGGCCGGTCCGCGGATCCCTCAGGAGCTCGCGCAGCTCGAGGGTCGCGATCTCGTCCAGCTCCCCGTGCAGGGTCATGGTCCGTCCGTCTGCGGAGAGCTCGTGGGTGAACTGGCGCGGCGTCATGGGGCTGAGGCTAGTCATGGGGAGAACCAGCCGACCTGTGACACGCTGTCCCCGTGGCGAAGGCTGACCAACTCAACGTGCGCGTCCGCGGTCCCGCGAGCGGTCAGCCGATCGTGTTCGTGCACGGCTTCGGGTGCGATCAGCACATGTGGCGCCTGGTCGCCCCGGCTTTCGAGTCGACCCACCGCGTGGTGACCTTCGACCTGGCCGGCGCCGGCGGCTCCGAACCCGCGGCGTGGGACCCGGCTCGCTACACGTCTCTGAGCGCCTACGCCGACGACATCCTCGGCGTCATCCGCGACCTGGACCTCCACGACGTGGTGCTGGTCGGCCACTCGGTCTCGGCCATGAGCGGGATGCTGGCCACCGTCGAGGAGCCCGACCGGTTCGCGCGGCTGGTGATGATCGGTCCGTCGCCGCGCTACATCAACGACGGCGACTACGTCGGCGGATTCACCGAGGCCGACATCACCGAGCTCCTGGCCTCCCTGGACAGCAACTACCTGGGCTGGTCGGCCGCCATGGCCCCGGTGATCATGGCCAACGCGGACCGCCCCTCACTCGGTGACGAGCTGACGTCCAGCTTCTGCCGCATGGACCCGGCGATCGCCCACCAGTTCGCTCGGGTCACCTTCCTGAGCGACTGCCGCGAGAGCCTCCCCCAGGTGACGGTGCCGACCTTGGTGCTCCAGTGCCGCGACGACGTCATCGCCCCGATCCAGGTCGGGCAGTACGTCGCCGACGCGATCCCTGATGCCCGCATGGTGCTGCTCGATGCCACCGGGCACTGCCCTCACCTGAGCGCCCCCGAGGACACCATCGCAGCCATGCACGAGTTCCTCGGCTCCCTCGAGCCGGCGTCCCCGTGACGGCGGCGCCGTCCCACGAGCACTCCGACCGAGCGCGGACGGCGTTCCTCGCCGCACTCGTCCACGACGATCCCGTCGCCCTCTACGACTCGGCTCCGTGCGGCTTCCTGACCACCACGCCCGACGGGCTGATCGTCAAGACGAACGCGACGTTCCGAACCTGGATCCAGCGCGACGCGGCCGAGCTGGTCGGCCTCGCCAGCTTCACCGACCTCCTCACCGTGGGCAGCCGCATCTACTACGGCACCCACATCGGGCCCTTGCTCCTGATGTCCGACCAGGTGCAGGAAGTCGCCGTCGACCTGGTCCGCGCGGACGGCACCCGATTCCCGGTCCTGGTCAACGCCTCCCTCGCGCGGGCCGACGACGGCCAGCCCCGCGCGATCAGGATCGCGGTGTTCGACGCCACCGAGCGCCGCAGCTACGAGCGCGGACTGCTCGAGGCGAAGCAGCGCGCCGAGGAGTCCGAGGCGGAGGCGCGCGCGCTGGCCCGGGCCCTCCAGCAGACCCTCATCCCGCCCATCCCGCCGGCCATCCCGGGGCTGGAGCTCGGCGCGGCGTACCACCCGGCCGGGCACGGCGCCGAGGTCGGCGGCGACTTCTACGACGTGTTCCGAGTCGGCGACGACGAGTGGGTCATCGCGCTGGGTGACGTCTGCGGCAAGGGCCAGGAGGCCGCCATCGTCACCACGCTCGTCCGCTACACCCTGCGCGCCCTGTGCGTGGGAGAGTCGCGTCCGAGCCTGGTGCTCGCGGCCCTCGACGAGGTCCTGCGGCAGCATCCCACCGATCGGTTCTGCACCGCCGTCCTGCTCCGACTCAAGCGTGAGCCCCACGGCTGGCTGGTCACCCTCAGCCTCGGCGGCCATCCGCAGCCGGTGCTGCTGCGCGCGGGCCGGCCTCCAGAACTCTACGGAGCGCACGGACCTCTGCTGGGCGTGGTCGACGACCCGACCTACGAGGACAACGAGCTGCGACTGGCACCCGGGGACGTCCTGCTGCTCTACACCGACGGCATCATCGAGGGCCGCCACGACGACGAGTTCTACGGCGAGCAACGGCTGCTCGACACGGTCCAGCGACTGGAGGCCGACCCGGCTGCGCTGGCGGGGCTCCTCGTCCAGGACGTCCTCGACTTCCAGGACGGGACCATGCGCGACGACGTCGCCGTGCTCGCCTTCGGCCCGCCGGCCTGACGCTGTGGGGCGGGTGGGGCTCGAACCCACGACCCAAGGATTATGAGTCCTCTGCTCTGACCGACTGAGCTACCGCCCCTGTTCGCAGTGTCCACAGGTCGGAGCCGGTGCGGGCCCGAACCTGAGGTCAGCGTGAGCAGACCCTATCCGCGCTCGGCCGTCGCCGTCGGACGGGATCGCGCGGGCACGGCGCTCGCTCGACCGCCTCGCGGCCCTCGCGACGCCCTTTGGCGTAACGTGGCCAGATGCGGAGGGTGCGGACGACCATTCGCATCGTCGGTGGCTACCTGCTCTTCGCCTGTGTCGCGGCGACCCTCGCCCTTCCGCTCGCTGCCGAGCAGGCGGTCGAGCATGCCTCCTTCCAGGACCGGGTCGGCACCTTCCCCGTCGAGGTCTCGCTGGCGCACAACGGCGTCTCGACCTTGGACACCGGGCTGATCGGGCGGCTCTACTGGGACCGGACCGGCGTGGGTGGGTTCGGCGCCTCGGTCGTCTCGACCGGTCCGCCGATCGCGCAGGGGACCCTGTCGTCGTACGTCTCGCCAGAGTTTCTGCGCGCCAACGCCGAGTTCGTCGACAGCCCGGGCGACGTGGCGCAGGCCTACGGGGTCGAGCTCGGGGGCCAGGTCAAGGCCTCGTTGTTGCGCTACGAGGTTGGAGCGGGACTCCTCGGAGGGTTGCTCCTCATGGTTCTCTTCCGCGGCGGCGCCCCTCCAGTCCCGCGCCGGCTTCAGACGAGAGGGGCACGTGTGCTGGTGCGTCTCGGATACGTCGGTGTGGGCGTCCTCGCAACCGGCGTCATGGCTGCGGCGCTCTTCGGGCGCTGGGACGGGACGGACCCGACCGGCACGACCTTCCCGATGCCTGGTGTCGACAAGCTGTCGTTCAGCAGCCCGCAGACCCTCGAGGTCGCCCAGCAGATCCAGCCGTTCGTCGAGAAGAACACGACCCGGATCGAAGAGCGCACCAGGAACTACCTCGACACCGCCGAGGCCAACCTCGAGAGCGAGCTCCCGCTCCACGCGGCGAACCTGCAACCCCGCGACAACGAGCAGGTCGTGATCGCTGAGGCCGACTGCCAGGGAAGCGTGGTGGGCACGCGAGTGCGCAGCCGGCTCTACCCGCAGCTGGAGGACCTGCTCGGCGACGGCGCCATCATCCTCCGGACCATCTCTGGCGACGTCACTTCCAACGGCACGATCGCCGAGCGCAACTATGTCCAGCTCGAGGCCGAAGCCAGCCCGGACATCCCGACGGTCGCCGTCAAGGGCGACCACGACACGGAGACGACGGTGAGCCAGCTGCGCGAACACGGTCTCGTGGCCCCGGACCTCGAGACCGTGGATGTCGGAGGTCTGCGGGTGGCCGGGGCCGCCGACCCCGCCTTCAAGGCCCTCTTCGGCGGCCTCGTCGAGAACCCCAGCGGGCGCACCGAGGATGAGCTCGGCCGGCAGCTGCGTGAGGTCGTCAACCCCGACGAGGCCGTCGACGTGATCCTCCACCAGCCACGAGCCGCGGCCGGCTACCTGGACATCGCCTCGACCTCCGCGCTGTCGCCCAACGTGGGACACGAGACCACGCCGTTCGACGACGGCATGGCCGACGTGCCGCCCGGGATGGTCAACATCGGCCACCTCCACGACGCCAGCGGACCCTGGGTCATCTGGAACACCGATGGCGACGAGGTGACGTGGACGGTCGTGAGCCAGCTCGGGACCAGCGGTGGGGTCGAGGAGAACCCGACCTTCAACCGGTTCTCGACCCCCTTCTCGGTGCCGCTCAAGGCCGTCAGCGTCCGGCTGGAGTACGTCAACCCCGACACCGGACTCCAGACCGGCTACGCCTCCATCGTCATCGCGACCGACGGATCGGTCACGGTCGAGGACCGGGTCGACGTGGGACTTCCGGGTGGCGAGCCGGGTGATCCGGCGGACTGGCGATGAGGGCATGCCGGGTGAAGATGACCGCCAGACCGATGAGGGCCGAGACGAGCGATGCGGCCAGGACGGCCAGCGTGGCTGTCTCCTGAAGAGCTCGATCCTCGAACGCCAGGGTCGTGATGAAGATGGCGATGGTGAATCCGATCCCCTTCAGTGGGGCGACACCCCCGATCGCGGGCCAGTCCAGGTTGTCGGGCATCCGACCCGGGCCGAATCGGACCGAGGCGAAGGCGAGCAGCATGCCTCCGACCGGGGCACCCACCACCAGACCCAGGAAGATGCCGAGGCCCACCGGGCTGGACATCGCGTCCCCGATGCCGGCCGCCGAGATCGGGACACCTGCGTTGGCCAGCGCGAACAGCGGCAGGATGAGATAGGCCGAGTAGGGGTGCAGCGCCTCCTCGACCCGCGCGAGCGGGGACACGCCTCGGCTGGCCTGGTGGGCGGTGTGCATGAGCGCCGCGTCGTTGATCTCGCGGTCGTCCTCGAGGATCTCGACGAGGTCCTCGCTGATGCCGGCCGCCGTCTCGTCGCGGTTGTGATCAGCGATCGCCGGGGTCAGGAACCCCAGCACCACACCGGCGACCGTCGCGTGCACCCCTGACTCGAAGACCGCCAGCCAGACACCTGCCGCGAGCAGCACGTAGAAGACGATGCTGCGCACCCCCACCCGGCGCGCCACGACGATCGCGACGAGCAGGACCGCTGCCACGCCGAGCCACTCCAAGGAGAGGTCGTCGGTGAAGAACACGGCGATCACGAGGATGGTGCCCAGGTCGTCGACCACGGCGAGGGTGAGCATGAACGCGCGCAGCTCCTTGGGCGCCCGTCGCCCCGCGAGACCGAGGACGCCGAGCGCGAAGGCGATGTCGGTGGCGATCGGGATCGCCCAGCCCCCCAGGTCACCGTCGCCCACCGAGTTCACGGTCAGGTAGACGGCCGAGGCCCCGATCATGGTGCCGAAAGCGGCGGCCGCCGGCACCAGCGCCGACCGACGGTCGCTCAGTGAACCGAACAGCATCTCCCGCTTGACCTCGAGTGCCACCACGAAGAAGAAGACGGCCATCAACAGGTCGTTCACCCAGTGCCGAAGTGACTCGTCCAGGTGCAGGCGGCCCACCTCCAGCGAGGCATGGGAGTCCCACAGGTTGTCGTAGGAGTCGGAGGTGTTGGCCCAGATCAGCGCAGCGGCTGCTGCTGCGATCAGCAGGAACGCGCTGCTGGACTCCCAGCGGACGAAGGCTTCTACGGGGCGGCGAAACCTGCCGATCGTCGACTCCTCCGAGTTCGCCATGCCAACCACCAACCCTCCGCGCCGAGATGCAGCGAGTCCGCACTCTATCGAGGCCTCGACCGGCCACGACCGGCGACAGACGAACTCCGCGAGAAAGCGGCAGGGAGGTCCGGCCGGGGTACCCTGACCGCGGAGTGCCGGGAAGCCTGGTCGGCGAATGGATGGTGCTGTCGCGACCAGAGGAGATACTTGTGCGTGCTCGAGATCTAGTGATCGACCTGCCATCGGTCCGCCCGGACACTCCGGCGATCGAGGCGGCCAAGCTCATGGCCCGCGATCGCCTTCCGGGCCTCATCGTGCTCGATGAGTCGGGGAAGCCCATCACCATCCTTCCCGGGACCGACGTGCTGCAGATGGCGGTTCCGAGGTACTGCCAGTCCGACCCGACCCTGGCTCGTGTGATCGACGAGGCGGCCGCGGACGTCTTCATCGAGCACCTCCGCGGCAAGACCGTCGCGGAAGTGCTCCCGGACGTGTTGCGCGAGCTCCCCGTCGTGGAGGACGACGCCACGGCGCTGGAGATCGCGAGCCTCATGGCTCGCTCCCGAAGCCCGCTCGTCGCGGTCGTGGATGAGCACGACGTGTTCGTGGGCACCGTGACCCTCGATGGCCTGCTGGACCGGGTGCTCGCCCGATGACGTTCACGGCTGCGGCCGCCGTGGTGATCTTCGCGGTCGCCTACATCCTGATCGCCACCGAGAAGATCCATCGCGTCAAGGTCGCCCTCGGTGGGGCGGTGCTCATGTTCCTCGTCGGCGCCACCACCGCGGAGGAGGCGTTCTTCGACGCAGAGTCCGGTATCGACTGGAACGTCATCTTCCTGCTGCTGGGCATGATGCTGATCGTGGCCGTGCTGCGCCGCACGGGCATCTTCGAGTACGTCGCGATCTGGTCGGTCAAGCGCGCCCGCGGACGACCGTTCAGGGTCCTGGTGATCCTGGTCCTGGTGACAGCGATCGCGTCCGCAGCGTTGGACAACGTGACGACCGTGCTGCTGATCGCGCCGGTCACCTTCCTCGTCTGCGACCGGCTGGGGGTGCCGGTCGTGCCCTTCCTGATCGCGGAGGCGCTGGCCAGCAACATCGGTGGCACCGCGACCCTGGTGGGCGATCCGCCGAACATCATCATCGCGAGCCGAGCCGATCTGTCCTACGTCGACTTCCTGGTCAACCTCGCACCGCTCGTCGCTGTCCTGATGCTGGTGTTCATCGGGCTCTGCAGGTTGATGTTCCCGTCCGCCTTCCACTTCGACGAGTCGCGCGTCGACCAGATCATGGCCCTCAACGAGCGCGAGGCGATCCGCGACCGGAGGCTGCTGACGATCAGTCTCGGGGTCCTGGCGCTGGTGACGATCGCGTTCGTCGCCCATGCGTTCGTGCATCTCGAGCCGTCGGTGGTGGCGCTGGTGGGCGGGCTGGTGCTCCTGGCGGCCTCTCGCCTGCGTCCAGAGGCTGTCGCACAGGACGTGGAGTGGCCGACCCTCATGTTCTTCGCGGGACTCTTCGTGATGGTGGGATCCTTGGTCAACACGGGGGCCATCGAGCAGCTGTCGCGTGCGGCGACCGACCTCGCTGAGGGCCGCCTGGCAGCCGCTTCGATCGGACTCCTGTGGGGGTCAGCCGTGATCTCGGGGCTGGTCGACAACATCCCCTACGTCGCCACGATGAGCCCCGTCACCGCTGATCTCGTCGCGGCCGAGGGCGGAGGGACCCAGGCCAGGTCGCTGTGGTGGTCACTGGCCCTCGGTGCGGACCTGGGTGGCAACGCCACTGCCGTCGGTGCGTCATCGAACGTCATCGTCATCGGCCTCGCCGAGAAGGCCGGCCACAAGATCACCTTCTGGGGTTTCACCAAGTACGGACTCATCGTCGCCTCGGTCACAGTCGCCATTGCCACGCCGTACGTGCTGCTGCGCTACTTCGTGCTGGCCTGACACCCGCGGTCTTCGTGCAGGCCCGGAGGAGGCCTGTCCACCCTCTGGAGAAGGTCGAGCGACTCCTCGACCCAGGCGGGAGCGACCCGGACACTGCGCGGATCCTCGAGAGCCGGCTCATGGGTCACCACGGATGGCGAGGCGATCCACCAGCCACCGAGGCACTCGCCCGCGTCCGGATCCTCGAGGCGACCAACCGGCGCATCGATCGCACCGGGGTCGCCAAGATTCGGACCCGCCCTGTCATGACCTGTGGACCCTGTGACGTCCACGCTCAAGGCTCTGCCTGGACGTTTGCCCAGGTCAGGGACCTCTTCTCGCTCCCCCGGCTGGACTCGAACCAGCAACCCTTCGATTAACAGTCGAATGCTCTGCCAGTTGAGCTACAGGGGATCGGGGTTGCAGCGGCAAACCCTAGCAAGGGCCGGACCGCGCAATGCAATCCGCGGGTCAGGCGGGCGGTGGGGCGGTGCTCTCGCGGACGACCAGCGAGGTCGGGAGGACGACCCGCTCCACCTCGTCGGGGCGGTTCGGACCCATCTGCGCCATGAGGACGCGGACGGCCTCGCTGCCCTTGCTGGCCACCTCCTGGTGGACCGTGGTCAGCCGGGGGCGGGACTCGATCGCGCGGCGGGAGTCGTCGAAGCCCACCACCGACAGGTCGTCGGGGACCCGGAGGCCGAGCGACTCGGCGACCTGGATGGCCGCGATCGCGAAGGCGTCGGAGAAGCAGAGGACGGCGGTGGGACGGTCCGGCCGGTCGAGCAGGTCGCGAGCGATCGTCTCGACCGAGAGGTGGGGGTCGCGGTGCGGGTGGAAACGGGCCGCCTGCACGATCGGCTCGATGCCGGCAGCATCGAGTGCCTCGCGCCAGCCGAGCATCCGCTCGCGGGCGGGCCGGTTCTCTGTCGGGCCGTCCGCGTCGTCGTGGCCGGCGCGCAGGGTGATGATGCCGATGCGGGTGTGCCCGAGGTCGACGAGATGCTGAGCGGCCGCGCGAGCGCCGCCTCGGTCGTCGACGTTGACGCTCGGCGCGCGGGGGCCGGGCTCGCGGTCCACCGCGACCAGCGGCAGTCCGCGCCGCTCGAGCCACGTGATGTCCGGCGACGCCGGGTCGCAGATGTAGACGATGGCGCCGTCCATCGCGACGTCCCTGGCGGGCACGTAGTCGGAGGGTGCAGCAGTCGCGGCGCCCGACGTCAGCAGCGTCACGCCCAGCCCCTCGCGCGTCAGTGCGTCGGCGACCGAGATCAGGAACTCGGTCGCGACGACGTCCTGGAACGCCTCGGACAGCTCATCGGTGAGCAGCAGGCCGATCGAGCCGGTCCGGCCACTGGCCAGCGCCCGGGCCGCCGGGTCAGGACCGACGTAGCCGAGCTTGTCGGCCGCTTCGAGAATTCGCCCGCGCAGCTCGGACGAGAGCTGGTCGGGGCGCGAGAACGCGTTGGACACCGTCATCCGGCTGACGCCGACGCGGTCCGCGATCGACTGGAGCGTCACCTTGGCCATGGGGCTCCTAGTATCGCGGATCACCCCAGGCCCCGTCGTGGCCCCCGACACGCTCAACTCGGCTGGCAGGCCTCGGCCGGCCGCCGGCGGGGCTCGACCCAGCGGGCGACGGCGCGCAGGCTGCCTGCCGTGCGCAGCCGTGCCGTGGCGAGCCGGGCGGGTCGCGGCTCCGGGTCGGGCACGACCGGAGCGTCCGGGCGGGCGCTGTTGACGGCCCGGCGAGTCAGCTCGACGGCGAGGTTGGCGGCGATGGGTTCGTAGCTCATGGCTTCCTCCTGGGAGGTCTTTATCGGTACAGATCTTTACCGATACAGTAGCGCCGACGGCTTTACCGGTCAAGTCCATTGAAAGAGCGGAACCTGACGAGACCCTCGACGGAGGCTGGCGGGGTCAGGCGCCGAGCTCGCTCCGGGCTGCGGTCAGCGCCTCCTGGGCGGCGTGCTCGACGAACGGGTCGTCGGGGTCGACACCCTCGTCGTACTCGAAGAACCAGCTCAGCTCGCGATCGCCTGTCGCGGCCCGGCGAGCGATCACGCGGACACCGAGAGGCCCCCGGATCGCCACGTGCCGCTGGAGCACCACGGTGGCCGTGACCCGCTCACGCACCAGCTCGAGCAGCCGGCCGGGCTCGCTCAGGACCAGCGGGTACGTCGGCCGCGGCTCGCCCCACGTGCCGACCGCGGTGACCTTCAGGGTCTCGGTGTCGAGGTCCCAGTCGGCGGCCTCGACCTGCTCCCAGGGGATGCGTACGCCGTCGGGGAGGTAGAGCGCCGCCCGGGTGCCGGCGACCGGACCGGTGTCCGACGAGGCCCACGCCAGCACCTTCTCCCCCGCCGCCACCTCGACGGGCGGGCTGGCCCTCCGCAGCTTCACTGCTCGCCCACGATCCGGTCGCGCAGCTTGCGGCGGTGCTCCTCGAGCGCGGCCAGCTCGCCGAACATCCGCCGGTAGGCCTCGTCGTTCTCGACCGGGTTGGTCCGCTGCATCTTCGACTTCACCTGGTCGATCCGGCGCAGCGTGGTGAGCTCGAGCAGGCGCACGACGTGCTGGAGCACGTAGTTGGCCGTGGGCTCCTTGGCCGTCTGCAGCTGCTCCACGCTCAGCTCGGAGATGGCCGACGCGACGGCGGGGTCCGTGGCCGTGTCACGCAGCCGGCCCGACCACGACGCGTCGCCGGCGCCCGCGACCGGGCCGCCGCTCGTCGCGATCGCCTCCCACACGCCTCGGTAGGTGGGGTGGATGAAGTCCTCCGGGCCGACGTCGGACGTGGTCCGGCCGATGACCATGGGGTGCTGGAGCACCAGCTTGAGGGTCTCCCTCTCGATCGAGAACCGCGGGTCGCGCAGGCTCGGCAGCTCCTGGCGCGCGGGCCGCTCGGTGACCAGCTCCTCCTCCGGCGGCCGGGGCCGACCCGATGGGGCCGGACGTCGCTGCGCGGCTCGGCGTACCTCCGTGCGCGCCTCCTCGACGTCGACGCCGACCATGGACGAGATCTCGCGCGCGAAGGCGTCCACCTTCGAGCGGTCGCGGATGCTCGACACCAGCCGGGCACTCTCGCGCAGCGCGTCGATGCGGCCGTCGGCGCGGTCGAGGTCGTACTTGCCCACGATGTTGGTGAGCACGAAGCGGTAGAGCGGCACCCGCCGCGCCACCAGCTCGCGCACCGCCGCGTCGCCCTTCTTGATCCGCACGTCGCACGGGTCGAGGCCGTCCGGCTCGACCGCGACGTAGGTCTGCGAGACGAAGTTCTGGTCGCCCGAGAACGCCTTGATCGCGGCCGCCTGCCCCGCCGCGTCGCCGTCGAAGGTGAAGACCACCTCGCCACGGAACTCCTCGTGGTCAGCCATGTAGCGGCGCAGCACCTTGGCGTGCTCGTCGCCGAACGCCGTGCCGCAGGAGGCGACCGCGGTCTTCACTCCCGCCAGGTGGCAGGCCATCACGTCGGTGTAGCCCTCGACCACCACCGCCTGCGACGACCGGCCCATCTCGCGCCGGGCGAGGTCGATGCCGTAGAGCACCTTGCTCTTCTTGTAGATGGGCGTCTCGGCGGTGTTGAGGTACTTCGCCTCGACCCTGTCGTCATCGAAGATCCGTCGCGCGCCGAACCCGATCGTCTCGCCGCTGGCCTCGCGGATCGGCCAGAGCAGCCGGCCGCGGAACCGGTCGTAGGGCGACCCGCCGCGCTGGCTCGGCACCGCCAGGCCGCCGACGGTGATCTCCTCGGGAGAGAAACCGCGGGCCCGCAGGTGCTTGAACACGTCCTCTCCCCCACGCGGCGCGAAGCCCAGGCCGAAGATCTCGGCGGACTCACCGTCGAAGCCGCGCTCGGTGAGGAACTGCCGCGCCTGGGCGGCCTCGGGGGTGACGAGCTGCTCGGCGTAGAACTCCTGCGCGACCCGGTGCGCCTCGATCAGCTTCCCGCGCGGCGGCCCCTTGGGCCGCTCCTCGAAGCCGTCACCCTCCTCGCGCTTGAGCTCGATGCTGTACTTCTCGGCCAGCCGTTCGACCGTCTCGACGAAGGACAGCCCGTCGAGCTTCATCACGAAGGAGATGACATCGCCACCCTCCCCACAGCCGAAGCAGTGGAAGGTCTGGCGGCTGGGGTTGACGTTGAACGACGGGGTCTTCTCGTCGTGGAAGGGGCAGAGGCCCTTCTGCGAGCCGCCGCCGGCGTTCTTCAGCGTGACGTACTGGCCGACCACGTCGTCGATGGGAGCCTTCTCGCGCACCTCGGCGATGCTCTCCTCGCGAATCCGGCCTGCCACGTCGCGATCCTACGGCGCGCTCAGTAGTCGCCCGACATGATGTTCACAGGCTCCTCGCCGGCCGCGATGCGGTGCAGCTGGTCGCGCACGAGGCGGTGGGCACGCGGCCACATCGCGCTGCTCGAGCCGCCCACGTGCGGCGAGACCAGCAGCCCCGGGCAGTCCCACAGCGGGTGGTCGGAGGGCAGCGGCTCCGGGTCGACCACGTCCACCGCAGCACGCAGCCGCCCCGAGGTCAGCTCGGCGACCAGCGCAGCGGCGTCGACCACGGCTCCGCGGGCCACGTTGACCAGCAGGGCGCCGTCCTTCATCGCCGCGAGGAACTCGGCGTCGACCAGTCCGCGCGACTCGTCGGTGAGCGGGAGCACCAGCACCACGACGTCCGCGTCCGGAAGCAGCGCCGGGAGGTCGGAGATCTCGTGCACGCCCTCACGGGCCGACCGGGCGACCCGGACCACCGAGCACTCGAACGGCGCCAGCCGGGCCTCGACGGCGGCCCCGATGGCGCCGTAGCCGACCAGCAGCACGGTCCTGTCGGCGAGCGCCGGGTGCCACCCGTGCGTCCACTCGTGCCGGTCCTGGGCGCGCACGAACTCCGGTATGCCGCGCAGCGACGAGAGCACGAGGGTGAGCACCAGCTCGGCGGTCGACGCGTCGTGGATGCCGCGTCCGCTGCAGAGCGTGACGCCGGGCGGCACCGCGGAGCGGAGGTTGTCGACGCCGGCAGTGAGGGTCTGCACGTAGCGCAGTGAGGTCATCCGCGGGATCACGTCGGCGACCTTCGGCTCGACGGCGTAGGGCGTCACGTAGATCTCGACCTCACCGACCGAGTCGGGCACCGACTCCGTCGGGTCGACCACCTCGTAGGTGAAGGCGTCCGGAGGGTCGCCCAGCTCGGCCGGGTCGAACGGCAGCCAGACCAGGGTCACGACCGCCAGCCGCCCTTGGCCCCGGCGCCCCGCCGCACCAGCCGCTCGTGCCAGGCGACCGCGCTGGCGTCGGTGAGCGAGGCGACCTGGTCGATGACCACCCGCAGCCGGGCGGCGTCGTCTGTCGCGGCGTCCCAGTCGTCGGCGAAGGGCCGCTCGAGCGAGGCCGGTGCGTGGGCGGCCAGGGCCTCGACCAGCTCCGAGACGAGCTCGCGCTGGTGGGTCATCAGCGCGACCCGGTCATCGGCCTCCATGACGTAGTGGGCCGCGATGCCCTTGAGCACCGCCATCTCGATGCGGGTCTGCTCGGGAACCACGAGGTCCGCCCGGTAGCGCACGAAGGGACCGCCCGCGGCCGCGAACGTCGCCTCCTGCACCTCGCCGCAGAAGCGCCCGATGAGGTCGCTGGTGAGGTTCTTGAGCGCGGCGAGGCTGCGCCTCGAACCGTCGTACGGCGCGTCGGGCCAGCTGCCGACCTCGGTGAGTGCGGAGAGCGCGACGTCCATCGCGTCGTCGTCCGCGTCGGGGACGTACCAGGCGCGGACCGCGTCCCAGACGGCCGGCCGGTCGAGCTTGGCCAGGTCGACGCGCTCCGCGACCACGCCGTCCTCGACGTCGTGCACGGAGTAGGCGACGTCGTCGGCCAGGTCCATGATCTGCGCCTCGACGCACCGTCGCGGTGCCTTCTCGGTCGCGGCCGGCGCACCTGCCCGGAGCCAGGAGAAGACGGGCAGGTCGTCGGCGTAGACGCCGAACTTGCGACTCTCCGGCGACCGCTGCCAGGGATACTTGGTGCAGGCGTCCAGCGTCGCCCTGGTGAGGTTGAGCCCGACCGAGGCGCCGGACGCATCCACGGTCTTGGCCTCGAGCCGGGTCAGCAGCCGCAGCGTCTGCGCGTTGCCCTCGAAGCCGCCGCACGGCTCCGCGAGCTCCTGCAGCGCGTGCTCGCCGTTGTGGCCGAACGGTGGGTGGCCGAGGTCGTGCGCCAGGGCGGCGGTCTCGGCGATGTCGGGCTGCGACCCGAGGGCCCGCGACAGGTCCCGGGCGACCTGGGCCACCTCGAGGCTGTGGGTGAGCCGGTTGCGGACGAAGTCGTCCATCTGCGGCCCGTGCACCTGGGTCTTGGCGGCCAGCCGTCGCGAGGCCGCCGCGTGGACGACGCGCGCCCGGTCGCGCTCGTACGGCGTCCGCTCGGGCGCCTCGACGCGCTTCGGCGGCTCCTCGACGAGCCGCTCGCGGTCGTGCTCGTCGTACAGGTCGGTGCTGTCCATCGGTCGCGACTCTAGGACAGCAGGGCTGCGGCGGTGGAGGAGGCCTGTTCTACGACGGGCCGACCAGGAAGTCGACCACGAGGTCCGTGATCGTGCCGTCGCTGCTCAGGCCCCAGTACGCCGGGTAGGCACCGTCGCCGTACCCACTGGTCACGAAAGCCGCATCGTCGACCTCACCAGAGACACTGAACACCGTTCCCGACGGCCAGCGGTCCGCGGCGATCCGGTCCTGGTAGAGCTCCTCGAGCCACCCCTTGCGACACGGCGGCATCGTCTCGAAGTCGAGAAGGGCGACCTTGCCGGCGTCAACGCTGATGATGTTGTCGAACCCGACCCGCTCAGCCTCGATCCATCGCGACGCAGGCACGCCGGCGAACTGGACTCGGAGCGCCGTGTTGGTGCCGTCCGCGCGACGCGCAACGCTCACCCGATAGGTGCCGGGCGGGACGCGCTGCTCGAACGGCGCGAGATCGAAGTCCACCCAGCCGAAGTCGTGAACCGTGATCACCCCGGATGTCGTGATCGAGCCAAGCCCGGCGACGCTGAAGGGCGGTTCGAACAGCGCTGCGAGGTCGGTGCCGGAGCCATCGGGGGGATGTGACACCACCGTCTCGGTGGTCACCTCTGCGAGCAGCTCAGCGTGTCTGGCTGGGTCGACGACCGGGGCTGTCGGTGGGTGGATCGTCATGAGCAGTCGCTCGATCCGCCACGCACCCGCGACCCTCGCGAGGCGGTAGTCGTAGTAGAGCTCCGACTGCGAGCTCAGCTGCGCCGTCCGTACGGATGCGGTGTCGCCCGTGACGACGACGCCAGTCACGCCCTCGTCGTCAGGGTCGTGCGAGGGGTTCGAGCTCAACGCCCCCTCGTCGCCGAGCCTGGCGTCCTGGACGAAGTACGCAGACGCGAGCTCGGCCAGCTCCGCGTCCCACTCTTCGAAGCTGCCGTCAGGACGACCGGACCGCTTCCACGCCGCATGGAAGTCAGCGATGAACGCCTCCACCAGCTCCCGCGCCCCGACCGCATCCGGGGTGTCGTCCTCGGACGAGGTGAGCACCGGGCCGGCGCCACAGTCGGCTCCGGCGGTCCCTCCGCGGGAGACGTCGGGAGCAACGGGTGGCCCGGACCAGGGGACGCCACAGCCAGTGGGGACCAGTAGCAACAGCACGACCAGGAACAGTCGCGGTGCCATCGGCATGCCGCGAGGGTAAGGGCCCGGCGCTCACCGCAAACGGCGAATGATCAGATCTGCTCGAAGGCGGAGGTACGGGCTCAGTAGACGCTGACGTGCACGTGGTCGTAGTGGTTCGCAGTCGCGGAACCCCGCGACGGCATCGACCGCCAACCCTCGGAGGCGCGCACCGGGGTCCAGATGTGCTGGCGCCAGATGACGTCGTAGAGGTGCAGCTCGGAGGCGTGCTCGCGCAGGAACTCCGCGATCGCGGTGCCGAGCTCGACGTCGCTGGTCATGATGTCGAGGGCGCGGCCGCTGGAGTGCTCGCCGTGACCGTCCCAGCCGCCGTACGACGTGATCTGCGGGAAGGCGTGGCAGACCGAGCGGTAGACGTAGACGGCGCCGTCGGTGAGGCCGCTCTCGACGCTCCCGTCGGGGCAGGGGTCCATCGACAGCCCGGCGGCAGCGGCCACCGGCTTGTCGTCGGAGAGGTAGCCGTCGGTGACCCAGCGGGACTCGCCCTTGAGCACGATCTCGGTGCGGCCCCACATCTCGCGACCGGTGACGACGACCTTCTTGCCGGCCTCGATCTCGCCCAGCTGCTTGGCCCTGTCACCCGGCTGGTTCCAGATGTTGAGGTCGTCGGTCGTCCACTGCTGCTTCTTCGCCGCCTTGACCGCCGCGGTGATGGCGGCCTTCGACATGAACGCCGGCGGCGGCAGGTCGAAGGAGGCGGTGGCCTTGACGCGGTTCTCGGAGCGGGTGATGGGCTCCTCGCTGCGCTCCGCCGAGGGTGCGGTCACCGACGCCGGCGCGGACGCGAGCGGGGACAGGTCGCGAGCGGGCGCCTCGGCGCCGAGGACCCCGAGGGTCACGGCGGATGCGGTCGCCAGGACGGCCAGGGGGCCGATGATGGCCTGTGCCCTGGGCTTGCGGCGGGCTTCGGTGTCCCGCTTGTGGCGATGATCTGCCACAGCGCTGATCCTCTGCAGGTAGGAGACAGGTCGACGCGTCGACCGGATGGGTGGCTCCGGGCCGACGCGATTCACCAATCAACCACATGCGCCGGGGGCCAGCCAATCCCTGACACGCAGGTCGCAGTGGCCCCGATCACGCGCGAAACGGCCTCTGAGCGTCAAATCGGGATGTCGAGTGAGTCGATCGTGTAACGGGGATCTCACCCGCCCGTGGTCTCGTTCGTCTCCTCGGTGAGGCCGTAGCCGGTCCCGTCGGTGTCCTCGAGCCAGTGCTCGGGCAGGGCGACCTTGTCGCGCGGGGAGCCCTGCCGGCCCCGCGGCGCGCCCAGCTCGGAGACCGGGAACGGCTCGGTGGGATCGAGCCTGGCCAGCAGCTCGTCGAGCTCACCCAGCGAGGACACCATGGCGAGCGAACGGCGCAGCTCGCCGCCGGCTGCGAACCCCTTGAGATACCACGACACGTGCTTGCGGAACTCGGTGCAGCCCCGCTCCTCCCCCAGGTGCTGGGCGAGCAGCTCGGTGTGGCGGCGCATCATCGCGGCCACCTCGCCCAGCGTGGGCAGGGTCCTCACCTCGGCGCCCTCGAAGGCCGCCGCCAGGTCGCGGAAGAGCCAGGGGCGCCCCAGGCACCCGCGACCCACGACCACCCCGGCCGCACCGGTCTCGGCGACCATCCGCAGGGCGTCGTCCGCCTCCCAGATGTCGCCGTTGCCGAGCACCGGGATGTCGACGTGCTCGACCAGCCGCGCGATGGCTTCCCAGTCGGCAGCTCCGGAGTAGGACTGCGCCACCGTCCGTCCGTGCAGCGCGATCGCGGCGCAGCCCGCCTCCTGCGCGATCCGGCCGGCGTCGAGATAGGTGAGGTGGTCCTCGTCGATGCCCTTGCGGGTCTTCATCGTCACCGGCACGTCGTACGCCGCGGCCGCGGCGACGGCGCTCTCCAGGATCTCCCCGAGCAGCTTGCGCTTCCAGGGGAGCGCCCCGCCACCGCCCTTGCGGGTCACCTTGGGCACGGGGCAGCCGAAGTTGAGGTCCACGTGCGCGACGCCGTACTCCGCGCAGAGGATCTCGGTCGCCTTGCCGACGTAGACAGGGTCGGTGCCGTAGAGCTGCACCGACCGCACGGTCTCCAGCTCGTCGAAGACCAGCATGTCGAGGGTGTGCTTGTCGCGCTCGACCACGCCGCGGCTGGTGATCATCTCGCAGACGTAGAGGCCGGCGCCCTGCTCGGCGCAGAGCCGGCGGTACGCCGCGTTGGTGATCCCCGCCATCGGCGCGAGCACCACGGGCGTCGCGACCTGGAGGGAGCCGAGCGTGAGCACCGACCCATTCTGCCGCCGTCGTTCACGCGACGCCGAAACGGCGGGCAACCGTGGTGCGTGGGCCGGGTCAGCTCGGAGAGTCGGTCGGCTCGTCGTCGCCCTGGTCGCCCTTGCCCGGCTTGCCCGGCTTGCCGCCCTTGCCCGGCTTGTCCGGCTTCGGGGGCTTGGGCTTCTGGAGCGTCCCGGTCCAGGTGATCGGGTCGTAGGCCTGCGTCGGCCGGAAGCTGACCGCCGTCAGCTCGCCCTTCTTGGGCGAGAGGAAGACCAGGCAGGCCTTCAGCTTGCGACCCGGCTTGAACTTCTTGGGGAAGACGCCCGGCTCGCACGGCGTGAAGGCGCTGGCGAACGGCGTGGCCTCGACCAGGGTGTTGGTGCCGTCGACGATGTAGAGCGGGATCTTCTTGCCGCCCAGGTCGGTCTCGCCGCGGTTGACCAGCGTGACCCGGACGAAGTAGGGGTTCGAGTTCTTCTGGCCCTGGTCGAGGTCCCAGCCGACGAAGGACTTCTTGAACGACGTCTGCTCGAGGCGGGAGACCTTGATGTCGAGCACGCCGACCACGCCCTGGCGCAGCTCGTAGGCGACCGTTGCGGTGTCGCCGACCTCGAGCCGCCCACCCTCGGGGCTCAGCTCGACGCCCTCGGGCACCGGCAGCGACGGCTCCGGCGTACCGCTCTCCGACGCCGACTCCGAGCCCGACCCGGAGGCGCTGGGCGAGGCGGAATCGCCCGGGTCGGGACCCTTGTCGTCGTCGGAGCAGGCCGTCAGCAGCCCCGCAGACGCGACCAGCACCACGGCAGCGCAGGACGAACCGACCTTGCTCAGCACCCGGCCATTGTGCAGGGCGAGGGGCGTCAGCACCCGACGAATCGCTCGGCGAAGTAGGACGTGATGCCGTCGAGCGACACCCGCTCCTGCTCCATGGTGTCGCGCGAACGGACCGTCACGGCGTTGTCGTCGAGCGTCTCGAAGTCGACGGTCACGCAGTACGGCGTCCCGACCTCGTCCTGGCGGCGGTAGCGGCGGCCGATCGCGCCCGAGTCGTCGAAGTCGACGTTCCAGGAGCGACGCAGCTCGCTGGCGAGGTCGCGCGCCTTCGGTGACAGGTCGGCGTTCCGGCTGAGCGGCAGGACCGCCACCTTGACCGGTGCGAGCCTCGGGTCGAGCTTGAGCACGACCCGCTTGTCGACGCCGCCCTTGGTGTTGGGCGCCTCGTCCTCGTGGTAGGCCTCGACGAGGAAGGTCATCAGGCTCCGCGAGAGGCCCGCGGCCGGCTCGATGACGTAGGGGTAGTAGCGCTCGTTGGCCGCTTGGTCGAAGAACGACAGGTCCTGGCCCGACGCCTTCGCGTGGGTCTGGAGGTCGAAGTCGGTGCGATTGGCGATGCCTTCGAGCTCGCCCCACTCCGAACCCTGGAAGCGGAAGCGGTACTCGATGTCGACGGTGCGCGTGGAGTAGTGGCTCAGCTTCTCCTGCGGGTGCTCGTAGTGGCGCAGGTTGTCCGGGTCGATCCCGAGGTCGACGTACCACTTGGTGCGCTCGTCGATCCAGTGCTGGTGCCACTCCTTGTCCTCGCCGGGCTTGACGAAGAACTCCATCTCCATCTGCTCGAACTCGCGGGTGCGGAAGATGAAGTTGCCGGGCGTGATCTCGTTGCGGAAGCTCTTGCCGATCTGGGCGATGCCGAACGGCGGCTTCTGGCGCGAGCTGGTCACGACGTTCGCGAAGTTGATGAAGATGCCCTGGGCCGTCTCGGGGCGCAGGTAGTGCAGCCCCTCCTCGTTCTCGATCACACCCAGGTAGGTCTTGAGGAGGCCGGAGAACTGGCGCGGCTCGGTCCAGGCGCCGCGGGTGCCGCAGTTGGGGCAGGCGAGCGTCGTGAGGTCGACCTGGTCGGGGTCGTCGAGGCCCTTGCGCTCGGCGTACTCCTCCTGGAGGTGGTCGGCGCGGAACCGCTTGTGGCACGACTGGCACTCGGTCAGCGGGTCGGAGAACGTGTCGACGTGGCCGCTGGCCTCCCACACCTTGCGCGGCAGGATGATCGAGGAGTCGAGGCCGACCATGTCGTCGCGCTGCTGGACCATGGCCTTCCACCACTGGCGCTTGATGTTCTCCTTCAGCTCCACGCCGAGCGGGCCGTAGTCCCAGGCCGACTTGGTGCCGCCGTAGATCTCACCGCACGGGTAGACGAAGCCCCGGCGCTTGGCCAGGGAGACGACGAGGTCGACGGTGGATGCTGGTGGCTTGGCCACGGTGGGGCTCCCTGGTGGTCACAACCGGCTGGCTGCCGGTCTGGCGTTTGTGATGGCTGAAGAGGTCAGCCTAACGACCGCGTCGACTCGATATTCAGGACGGTCCCCGGCTCGACGACCTCGTAGGCGCTCGGCTCGTCGAGTGCCCGGCTCAGCAGTGGCACCGCCTGCAGCTTCACCTCGTAGGCCGAGAGCGCGCGGCGGTAGGCGCCGACGTTCTCCCACCGGGTCGTGAGCACCCACAGGCTGGGGTCGTCGAGGTTGCGCCCGATCCGCCCCTCGACGTAGCCGGGACGCTGCGCGAGTACGTCGTGCGCCGCGGTCAGCTCGGCCCGGAACGTCTCGCCGTCGTCGGTCGGGACGCGGAACCGGTTGACGACGAGCACGGGTGAACTCTAGGCCGGTGCCTCACGGGCACACCGGAGAGCCGAGGATGATCGCCCGAACGGCACGTCTCAGCCTCGCCGTGTCGGGCGGCTCGCTGGTGGACAGCTCCATCACCCCGGTCCAGCCTGCTGGCCGGCAGCCGCCTCGTCGGCGCACATCGTCGCCAGCTCGGCGTAGTAGGCCTCCAGGGTGTCCATGCCGACGCGGTGCCGGAGGCGCTCCACGTCGTCGGGCCGCTCGAGCGGGGTCGCGGGTCGTGGTTCACCGCCCCGGCACCGGACCTGGCTGCCGTAGACCTGGGGGACGCCGGTGTTCACCGCGATCCGATCGACCAGGTAGGCGACCTCGGTGCGGTCGGCCTGTCCGACCCGGGCAGCGGCGGTCATCTTCGCAAGAGCCCACGTCTGGAACTCGACGTCGAAGTCCGCATGCTGGGCGACGAGCCACGCCGCGGTGCCGCCGTCCTTGCCGACCTGGTCGTGCGTGGGCCAGCCCCGCTCCTCGACGATCCGGCGCAGCCGCTGGGCGCGGTCCGCCGTCGGCACGGTCAGCGGCTTGGCGGGCGACGGTGTCTCTTCCGCGGGTTCCCCCGGGGCCTCGGTCGCCGCAAGCTTGCTGCCGTGTGGCTCCGGTCGGGGCTGTCGATCGGCTGAGCAGCTCGCCAGTGCGGCAGCCACCACACAGCAGGTGACGAGGTGACCCCACCGCCCCCGTTCCGCCACCCTCCACGCCGTCACCCGCCCGTGGACCCCCACCTTCGCGTGTGCATCCTCGCACCGGGTGCGCCGCGCGCCGAGGCTCCACCGATCATGGACCTCATGGAGGACCAGGCTGAGGCGAAGGTCGTCACACTCTGCGGCTCGACCAGGTTCGAGGCGGACTTCGCGGAGGTCAACCAGCGGCTCACGCTGGAAGGTTGCGTCGTGATCAGCCTCGGGATGTTCAGCCTCCCCGACCTGCCGGACCTCCCGGACGACGACTGGACGGCCGACAGCTCGGGGCTGAAGGCGCGGCTCGGCGACATACACCTCCAGAAGGTCCGGATGGCCGACGAGGTGTACGTCGTGGATCCGGGCGGCTACGTCGGTGAGTCGACCCGACGGGAGATCGCCTACGCGGAGTCGCTCGGCAAGCCGGTTCGGTACCTGAGTCGCGACCGCTCGGGTCGGCCGGGAGAGGGCGGCCGTGGTGTGGACGCGAGGTGGAGAGGCCCGGTTGTCGTTTCGGGCGAACCGATCGACGGCAGGGTCGACAGCCCGGGCGAGCGCACCGACCCCTCGACGAGTCCGGCCCTCAGAGGATCTCGGCGGTCGAGGTGTAGGTGTGGCCGGTGGGGGTGGTGGTCTCGACGGTGTGTCGGGGGCCGTGGATGGTGCGGGCGGTCCAGCCGTGGGCTTGCTTGGCGTAGTTGCACAGCTCGCAGAGCCCTTGTCCGTTGTGGGCGGTGGTGGGTCCGCCTCGGGCGCGAGGTTCGACGTGGTCGGTGTGTCGGATGGGGGCGCCGCAGCCGGGGGTGCGGCAGACCCGGTCCCTGAGGCGGATGAACTCGGCGAGCCTGCCACTGAAGAGCTCGGCTCTGGAGTCCATGGCGACCAGGGCGCCGGTCGCGGGTTGCTCGTAGAGGCGACGGATCCAGACGTCGACGCCGGCCTCGGCGTTCTCCGCGATCCACTGGCGGATCAAGTCGCCGGGAACGGGCCCGTGGCCCTCGACCCAGCCCGTCCGCGTTTCCCTGTCGCCGAGCAGGACGTCGTCGCGGACGATGAGGTTGACCATCACCGGCACCGTGCTGGCCGTGCTGGCCGCGGCGACCGGGTCGACCGGGGTCGGCGAGCCGGCTTCGGCCCAGCTGATCCCTCCACCACTCGCGGCGGTCTCAGCGAGACCTGGGTGGACGATGCGTTGGACGAGGAGGTCGGCCATCAGCTGCCCGAGGGGGCGGGGGTCACCGGCGGCCTTTGCCCGACAGGCAGCACGGTGCAGCGTGGCGTGGACCGCGACCCCGGCCTTGACCGGGAGCAGCACGCCGAGCCAGGTCATCACGTCCGGTGCCGGGCGGAGGGTGACGTGGCGGTCGGCCTCGGCGCGGGCGCGGCGCTTCACGACGGCGGCAGGGTCGAGCTCGGCGGCGGCCTTGTGCAGCCGCCCCACCAGCCGCCGCGGCGAGAGGCCCTCCACGAGCGTCGGGTCGCTGCAGAGGTCTTCGTCGACCCGGGCCCGGTCCTGCGCGGACAGGCAGGCGGTCTCCCGGGCGACCAGGGTGGCCTTGAACCCATCGATGCGCCCGCCCCGGTGGGCGGCCCGGGTGTGGGGCAGCTCGGTCCGCAGCACCATGGCCAACGCGACGTCCTGCTGGCCCCGGGTCGGGGAGACGCCCCGGGCCAGCGCGACCTGCAGCCCCAGCCCACGATCACGCCGGGCGGCCGGAACACCCCGCTCAGCCGCCAGCGACCGCTGGGAAAGCACGAAGTCGGCCACCGTCTCGATCGACGCCGCCTCAACAGCGCGGCGCAGCCTCTCCAGCGCCGCGATCCGGTCGATCCGCTCCGCATCGTCGAGCCCCACCACGTCCCCGGCCAGCCGCTGGGTGAACACCTCGATCTCGGTCACCGTCGGCGCAGCCAGCACACCAGCGCCGGCCGTCCCCGCCGTCGCGTCGGTCCCGAGATCCCGCATGTCCACCACCCCTGAGCAGTTCGTGGCCTGGTACTGAACACACTAGGACGAGCCACCGACAGCCGTCGGCGGCCATCCACAGAGCTGTCTACCCCGGCGAGCTTCGGCCCCAGTCCGCGACGACAGCTCGCAAGCTCGCAGGCGCCTGGCTCGCGAGACGCTTCTATGTGTGTCAAGCCGCCGGGTGGTGCTCCTTGACGATGTCTGGGGTCGTGCTGGTGGCGGTGAGGGTGCGGAAGAGCTGGCGGGCGATGTAGCGCTTGAGGCAGCGGCGGATGCGGCGTTTGCTGAGTCCTTGTTCGGTGCGTCGTTTGACGTAGGCCTGGGTGTCGGGGTCGTGCATCATCCGGGTTCTGGCGATCGAGTGCAGCGCGCGGTTGAGTTGCCGGTCGCCGCCGCGGTTGAGCCGATGCTCGGTGCTGTCGCCGGAGGAGACCTCAATGGGTGCGACCCCGCCGATGCTGGCCAGGGCGGCTTCGTGGTGGATCCGGCCGGGGTGGGACCACACCGACAAGACGGTGGCGGCGTTGACCGGGCCCAGGCCGGTCAGGGTCATCAGGACCGGTGCGTTGGCTGTGACGATCTGCCGCAGCTGGGTCTTGTTCGCGGCCAGGTCGGTCCGTAGCTGGAGGATCCTGGCCGCGAGCCGTTGGGCTTCTGCGCGTGCGATGACGGTGGCTGGTGGCTCGGTGCGGGTCCGCCACCGGCTGATCTCGCTGATCTGGCTCAGGCCAGGTTTGCGTCGGGCGTCGATGCCCAGGTCGGTGCCGCGCAGCAGCGCGGTCAGCGCGTTGATCGACCGGGTCGACTCCCCGGCCATCCGCTCCCGGGCCGCCAGCAGCACCTTGAGGCATTCCTGCAGCTCACCGGTGCGGACATCGGCGAGCTGGTCGGGGCGCTTGGCCAGTGGGCTGCGCGCGGCCTTGATCGCATCGATCGTGTCGTTCTTGTCCCCACCCCGGTCCCGCTTGGGTGAGGGCGCGTCCACGACGCGGTAGCCGATCTGGAGCAGCAGCCTGGCCAGCTTGGCGCCGTAGCTGCCGGTGCCCTCGCAACTGATGAGGACCGCGTCCAGATCACCACCGGCCGCTGCCGCGGTGCGGCTTCCGATCCAGGCCGCGGCCCGGGCCAGACCGGGCCGGCTGGTCGGGAACCTGGCCTCGTCGATGATCTTCCCGGTGCCGGCATCGACGATGGCATAGCAGTGGACCTTGGCGTGGGTGTCGACCCCCACCACGAACCGATAGAAATCGGCGACCACGACAGGGCGTGCCTTCGCGGGTTCTGTAACCATGAGCATGGCGATGCGTTCCTTCCACTCGTTGGGACCCGTCGTTCGGACCGGTGGTCGTCCCTGAGGAAGTCACTGCACGGCATCACTGTGATGGGTCACATCCGCAAGGATGGACAAGCTTCTGATCAGGCCAGGCGGTGGGCAGGGCGACCACCGGCCCACCGCCACGATCGGACAGGTCTCGCACAAGACACCCCCTGCGGGGGTCAGCGCAGCGAAGAGTCACAACCATCACGGCAGACCAGCAGCCACCCTGCCAGCCAACCCCAGGTCGGCCACCTCAAACACTCACAGCGCAGCGAGCTGTCGCCACGGACTGGGGGCCGAAGCTCGCGGGGGTAGACAAGTTGACAATGATTCTCACCCATGGTGAGAATCGTTCTCATGCGAATGCTGCTCGTCCCCGCCGCCGCCCTCCTGGCGGTGACCTCCGGCTGCGCCGCGTTCACCAACGAGGCGCCGGGTGGGGGCACGGGCATCGAGGTGATCACGGCGTTCTACCCGCTCCAGTTCGTGACCGAGCGGGTCGCGGGTGACCACGCGGACGTCGTCAACCTGACCCGGCCCGGTAATGAGCCGCACGACCTCGAGCTGTCGGTGGCCCAGACCGCGGACGTCACCACCGCCGACCTGGTCGTCTACGAGAAGGGGCTGCAGGCGGCGGTCGACGCGGCCGTCGGCCAGGCCGACGGCGTGCCCGCCATCGACGCCGGCGCGGTGGCGGGGCTGGAGCCCCTCTCGCACGACGGCCACGACGACGCCGAGCACGACTCCGATCACGGCGCCGATCACGACGCCGGCGATGACTCCCCCGCCGACGACGAGCACTCCGACCTCGGCGACCTCGATCCGCACTTCTGGCTGGATCCGCTCAAGCTGGGGAAGGTGGCGGACGCGGTCGCCGAGGCGCTCGCGAAGGCCGACCCGCTGCACGCGGCCGACTACCGGGCCAACGCGGCCGCTCTCGACGCGGACCTCACGACGCTGGACCAGGAGTACGCCGCGGGGCTGACCGGCTGCGCCCGCGAGACGGTCGTCGTCTCGCACAACGCCTTCGGCTACCTCGGCCGCTACGGGCTCTTCATCGAGCCGATCTCGGGCCTCTCCCCCGAGGCCGAGCCCACACCGGCCGACCTGGCTCGCCTCCAGCAGCTCATCGAGGCAGACGGGATCACGACCGTGTTCGGCGAGCGGCTGGTCAGCCCCAAGCTGGCGCAGAGCCTCGCCGACGACATGGGCGTCAGGACCGAGATCCTCGACCCGATCGAGGGGCTGACCTCGGAGACAGCCGATGATGACTACCTGTCGCTGATGCGCGACAACCTCGCCGCCCTACGAGAGGCCAACGGATGTCCGTGACCGCGAGGTCGGCCGAGCTGCCGATCAGGATGACCGACGGCGCGGTCGCCATCGGCGGCCGTCCGGTCCTGCGCCACATCGATCTCGAGGTGCCGGCCGGCCAGTTCCTGGCCCTGATGGGGGCCAACGGCTCCGGCAAGTCGACGCTGGTGCGGGCGCTGATCGGGCTCCGGCCCCTGACCGGCGGGACCCTGGACCTGTTCGGTACGCCGATCGAGCGGTTCGCGGACTGGTCCCGGATCGGCTTCGTCCCCCAGCGCGGCGGCGCGACGTCGGGCGTCCCGGCCTCGGTCTGGGAGGTGGTGGCGTCAGGGCGACTCACCCATCGCAGGCTGTTCCGGCCCCTCTCGCGCGCCGACCGCACCGCCATCACCGAGGCGCTCGAGGTGGTCGGCCTCGCGGGGCGCGCGAGCGACGGGGTGGGCAACCTCTCCGGGGGCCAGCAGCAGCGGGTGCTGATCGCGCGAGCCCTGGCCGCCGAGCCGGAGCTGTTCTTCCTCGACGAGCCCACCGCGGGAGTCGACCTGGCCAACCAGATCTCGCTGGCGACGTCGTTGGACAGGCTCAAGGAGCGCGGCGCGACCATCGTCCTCGTCGCGCACGAGCTCGGGCCACTGGCGTCGCTCGTCGACCGCGCGGTGGTGATGCGCGACGGACGGATGGCCTATGACGGCGCTCCGCTCGCGGACCACGCCGTGCACGGGCCGGTCTACGGCGACGCGCACACCCATCACCACCACCCCTCGCACCACCAGCACGACCACGTGCCGGTGGTCCGCTCTCCTCTGGAGGGAGGCCGGTGACCTTCTGGGAGCTGTTCCACTACCCGTTCATGCAGCGGGCGCTGATCGCCGCGGCGTTCACCGGCTTCGCCGCACCAGCGGTGGGCACCTACCTCGTCCAGCGCCGCCTCTCGCTCATGGGCGACGGGATCGGACACGTCGCGGTCACCGGCGTCGCCCTCGGCCTGCTCACGGGGACCTCGCCGACCTGGACCGCCGTCGTCGTCGCGGTGATCGGCGCGGTCGTGATCGAGGCGATCCGCGCGCGGGGCCACACCAACGGTGACGTCGCGCTGGCCCTGCTCTTCTACGGCGGCCTCGCGGGCGGAGTCCTGCTCAGCGGACTCGGTGGCGAGAGCTCGGCCCGGTTGCAGGAGTACCTCTTCGGCTCGATCACCACGATCTCGATCGCCGACGTGATCGTCACCATGGCCCTGGCCACGGTGGTGCTCGTGGTCGGGATCGGCCTGTCGCCCCAGCTGTTCGCGGTCGCCCAGGACCAGGAGTTCGCCCGGGTCACCGGGCTCCGCGTCGGGTTCTACAACGTGCTGGTCGCCGTGCTGGCGGCCGTGAGCGTCTCGGTGGCGATGCGCACCGTGGGGCTCCTGCTCGTCTCGGCACTCATGGTGGTGCCGGTCGCCACCTCGCAGCAGCTGACCCGCTCGTTCCGCACCACCCTGCTCGCCGCGATGGTGCTGGGGGCGGCCGCCTCGCTCGGGGGGCTGGTGCTGTCGGCGTACCTCTCGTTCCACGCCACGGTCGCACCCGGGCCGACGATCGTGCTGCTGTCGCTGGTCGGCTTCGCGATCACGTGGCCGGTCGGTGTCTGGGTCCGGCGGCGGGCGCGGCTGAGAGAGCCGTTCCCGGCCATGCCTCCTCCCGACCACGAGCCGACCGAGCACCAGCACCAGCACGGGCCGGACTGCGGACACCGCGCCGTACGCCACGGCGACCACGTCGACTACGTCCACGACGGCCACCGCCACGCCGAGCACGGAGCGCACTATGACGAGCACTGACGGCAGCACCGATCGCCAAGGGGCCGCGATGCGACCGACCAAGCAGCGGGTCGCGGTCGTCGAGACGATGGACTCCTTCGACGACTTCCGCTCCGCCCAGGAGATCCACGACCTGCTGGGCCGGCGCGGTGAGCCGGTCGGGCTGGCGACCGTCTACCGCACGCTGCAGCGGCTCGCCGACGCCGGCGAGGTCGACATGCTGCGCACCGAGGACGGCGAGGCGATCTACCGCCGCTGCTCCGACTCCCACCACCACCACCTGGTCTGCCGCGGCTGCGGGCGGACCGTCGAGGTCGAGGGCCCGACCGTCGAGCGATGGACCCGGGCCATCGCCGCCGAGCACGGCTTCGCCGAGGTCAGCCACACGCTGGAGATCTTCGGGAGCTGCCCCGACTGCGCCTGACGGGTCAGCGGCTCGTGCGTTCGTCACGCGTGGCGTGAGTCGGTCCTAGCGGCGAGTGGCCGTCAACCGTTCGGCCGGTTCGGAGCTCGAGGGAGCCGGCTCCACGTCGAGCGGGAGACGGACCCGGAACGTCGAGCCGCGACCCTCCTCGCTCTCGACCTCGATCCGGCCGCCGTGGCTGTCGACGATCGCCTTGGTGATGCTGAGCCCCAGGCCGATGCCCTGGATCGAGCGCTGGGCCGCGCGGCGGGTCCGGAAGAAGCGGCTGAAGACGTGGTGGCGGTCGCGCACGCTGATGCCGATGCCGGTGTCGAGGACGACCAGCTCGACCCGGTCGTGGATGACCGAGAGGTCGACCTCGATCCGCCCGCCGGACGGCGTGTACTTGACCGCGTTGGAGAGCAGGTTGTCGACGACCTGCGCGAAGCGCTGTGGGTCGACCCGCACGACCAGGTGGCCCGGAACCCGGCTCACGAGGGTGAGCCCGGCCCCGTCGACAGCGGGGCGGGCGGCCTCGATCGAGTGTCGGACCAGCGCCGCGAGGTCGGTGCGCTCACGGTCCAGGTGCACGAGTCCGCGCTCCACCTGGGCCGTCTGGAGGAGGTCGGCCACCAGCCGGTCGAGGCGGTCGACGTTGCGAGCGACGACGCCCATCTGCTGGCGCACCTCGGCGGGCAGGTCGTCGCGCTCCAGGACCAGGCTGGTGAAGCCGTGGATGGAGGTGAGCGGCGTGCGGAGCTCGTGGGAGACCGAGGCCACGAACTCCTCCTTGACCTCCAGGGCCCGCATGAAGTCGGTGACGTCCTTGTAGGCGAGGGCGCCGCCGGCGAACCGCCCGCTCTCCTCGCGCACGACGCGCGAGGAGACCGACAGCGCCCGCCGGGTCAGCGGGTCGGAGCCGACCCAGATCAGCTGGTCGTCGAACTCCTCGCCCTGGGTGGCGCGAAGGGTCGGCATGTCCTGGTGCTGGACGAGGGTCTCACCGTCCTCGTGGAAGACCTCGCCGAGCTGTCCGGCCTGGCCGCGGTGGCCGGTCGGGAAGGCCAGCCGCATGAAGTCGTGGTGGCGCCGGTTCACGGTCAGGTAGCGGCCCTTGCCGTCCAGGAGCACCAGGCCGACGTCGACGGTGTCGAGGATCGCCTCGCCGACCCGGCGCTGGAGCTCGATCAGCTCCTGTCCCCCGCGCACCCGCTGGATCACGTTGGCGATCGCGAGCGAGACCGTCACTGCGATCACCGTCGTGGTGACCAAGCGGGAGAGGTTGATCCCGTTCGCGCCGATGTAGAGCAGGCCCGGCACCACCACCAGCAGCACGGTCGAGACGCCGGTGATGACCGCGCCGCGGATGCCGTAGGCGAAGCCGAGCCACATCGCCGGGAGGACGACGAGCAGGGCCGAGCCGCCCACCGGGTCGAGGCGGCCCAGTCCCACGACCCCGATGTCGAAGACGAGCAGCGCCAGCCGGCACCACTCGGGGGTCCGTGTCCACGGCACGATGAGGGTGGCCACCCAGGCCACCGGGACGAGCACGAGCCCGATCATCGGTCCGGTGCGCAGCTCGACGTCGCCGGCGACCCGGAGCGCCATGTCGAGCAGGAAGAGCAGGCTGAAGCCCAGCTGGAGCAGCCGCGGGTCACGCGACTCGAGCCACAGGCTGCGGAGCTCCTCTCGCAGGCGTTGCCTCACAGGGGCCAACAGTGGCAGGTCGGCCTGACCAGCGAGGGTGTTTCAGGCTTTGCCGTAGCGCCGGTTGCGCGCGGCGTACTCCTCGATGGCGGCCCACAGGTGCCGGCGGTCGACGTCGGGCCACAGCACGTCGGTGAAGACGAGCTCGCTGTAGGCCGCCTGCCAGAGCATGAAGTTGGACAGCCGCTGCTCCCCCGACGTCCGCCACACCATGTCGGCATCGGACTGCTCGGGCACGTAGAGGTGGCGGGCGACGGTGCGCTCGTCGATCTTGTCGGGGTTCAGCCGCCCCGCGGCCACCTCACGCCCGATCGAGCGCATCGTGTCGGCGAGCTCCGCGCGGCCGCCGTAGTTGACGCACATCGTCAGCGTCAGGACGTCGTTGTCGCGGGTGAGCTCCTCGGCGACCTTCAGCTCCTTGATCACCGACCTCCACAGCCGCGGCGCGCGTCCCGCCCAGCGCACCTGCACGCCGAGCTCGTGCATCTCGTCGCGGCGCCGCCGGATCACGTCGCGGTTGAAGCCCATGAGGAAGCGGACCTCCTCGGGCGAGCGGGTCCAGTTCTCGGTCGAGAAGGCATACGCCGAGATCGCCTTCACGCCGACCTCGATCGCGCCCTCGACCACGTCGAAGAGGGACGACTCCCCCGCCTCGTGGCCCCTGGTGCGAGGCAGCCCCTGCTGCTTGGCCCAGCGCCCGTTGCCGTCCATGACGATCGCGACGTGCCGTGGGACCAGGTCCTTGGGCAGGTCGGGCGCCGTGGCTCCAGACGGGTGGGGGGTCGGCGGACGGACCTTTCGCTTCATCGTTCGACGTAGGCCATCGAGCGGAGCCCGCGCTCCAGCTGCCAGGCGAGGAACGCCGCAACCAGGCCGCTGGCCTCCTTGAGGTGGCGCGGGTCGGCGGCCTCGACGACCGGCCAGTCGCCGGCGAGCAGCGCGCCCAGCACCGTGATCGTCTCGGCGGCGGGGCCGGCCGAGCCGGGGACGCGACAGGTGGTGCAGAGCATCCCGCCGTACGACGGGTTGAACCAGCGGTGTGGACCCCCAGCGTTGGGCAGGATCCCGCAGCGGGCGCAGGCTTGGAACGACGGGGCGTAGCCGGCCACCGCGAGGGAGCGCAGCAGATATGAGTCGAGCACCTGGCTGGGCCGGCGCTCGCCGCCGACCATGGCCCGCAGCCCGCCGACCAGCAGCAGGAACTGCTGGGTCGACGGCTGCTTCTCCTCGGTGACCAGCCGCTCGGCGGTCTCGAGCATCACCGTGCCGGCGGTGTAGCGCTCGTAGTCGGCGCCGAGCGGCGCCGCGAACGCGTCGTGGGTCTCGGCCTGGGTGATGGTGTCGAGGTTGCGCCCCTCGGCGAGCTGGACATCGACGTGGGTGAACGGCTCGAGCCGGGAGCCGAACTTCGACGTGGTCCGGCGCACGCCCTTGGCCACCGCGCGCACCCGCCCGTTCTCACGGGTCAGCAGGGTGATGATGCGATCGGCTTCGCCGAGCTTGTGGGTGCGCAGCACGATCGCCTCGTCGCGATAGAGAGGCACTCCTCAATTCTGCCGGGTCGGGCCAGCAGTACGTCGGCGGCGCGTCGGTTGCGCCCACACCTCCTGCGCGAACTCGGCGGCCTCGTGGTTGAGCCGCTCGGGCCAGAACCGCCACTCGAGGATGCTCCGGGCGCGGACGAAGCGGGCGTTGGGCAGCTCCTCGGCCAGCATCGCCGCGTCGGCGGCCGGATGGATCGGGTCGGCCGGGTGGCCGACCACCAGCGCCGGTGCCTTGATCCCGCGGCGCCGCTTGGCCGGTGGGGCGACCCGCCCGAAGAACAGCCCGTGGACCACCGCCGCGACCGACTCCGAGCGCTGGTCGAGGGTGTCGAGGGCGATGCCGACCCAGAAGGGCACGACGCCCCGCGGGATCGGCCGCGTGACCGCGCGCAGCCCGTCGACGGTGAACGGCAGGAAGCGCGCGGCGAACATCAGTGGGCCGAAGGCCAGGATCCCGGCCTCCACGGCGTTGTCGAGGACCGGCATCTCGACCAGCAGCCCCCGCACCCGGTCGGGCGCGAGATCGGCGACCTCGAGCGCGACGTTGGCGCCGAGCGACGTGCCGCCGACGATCGCCTCGGGCGCCTCCAGGTGGTCGAGCAGTGCCACGACCTGCTCGGCGAACGCCGTCATGGAGTAGACGAGCGGGTCCGCGGGGCGGTCGGAGCGGCCGTGGCCCAGCAGGTCGAGGGTGACCACGCGCAAGCCCTCGGCGGCCAGGGCCCGGGCCAGCGGCTGGTGCATCCGCCGGGGCATCAGCTGCCCGTGCAGCAGGATCACCCAGCGCTCGCCGGCGCCGTACTCGGTGTACTCCAGCCGGTCGCGACCCGACCCGGCGTCCACGAAGAACTGCCCGATGCGCTCGGAGACCAACATGCAGCCAGCCTATGGCGCTCCGAACGGCCGAGGCCCGGTGGCCACACCCTGCGGAATGCGCCAACTTCCGGCGCGGGACGGGCGGGGTGGCCGAGACTGGTGGGGTGACACCCCAAGCCGATCGACCCCTCGGCTGGGCATCCTCCCTGGCCCTGCTCGCAGGGGTTGTCGCAGCCGGCGCCGTCGCGGTGCTTCTCGCGCCCGACGGCCGGGCCGTCGCGACCTTCTGGCCCGCGGCCGGACTGGGGCTGATCCTGCTCTCCCTCACGCCGGTCCGCCGCTGGATGGCGCTGGCACCGCTGCTGGCCGTCGGGACGGCAGCCGGCGACCTCATCGCCGACCGGGGCCTCCGGCTCGCGTTCGCCCACGGCGTGCTCGAGGCGGTCGCGCTGGTCATCGCCGCGCTGCTCGTCACCCACGCCGGCCGGAAGCGGCCGCGGCTGGTCGACCAGGAGGACTTCGTCCGGCTGGTCGGCGCGGCCGTCGTCAGCGGCGGCATGCTCGTGCTCGGCGGAGCGAGCGCGTCGCGGCTCGTCAGCCTCGACCCGCTGGGGGTCTCGCTCGCCACGTCGTTCGCCGCTCACGTGGCCGCCGTGCTGCTCCTCTTCCCGCTCGCCGTGGTCACCGAGAACCACTGGACCGGCCGCAGGCTCGAGCTGTGCGTCCAGGTCGTGCTGCTGGCCGGAGCGAGCGTGTCCACCTTCGTCCCTGGTGCGAGCTCCACGCTGACCTTCGCGCCGGTGCTGCTGCTGGCCTGGGCGGCGCTCCGCTTCGACCTGCGGGTCGCCTGCGCCGAGCTCGTCCTGGTCGGCATGTTCGTGACGGCCCAGACCGTCGGCGGCATCGGCCCGTTCGGCGACGCCGTGCTCAACGACCGCGTGAGCGCCCTCACCGGCGGCGCCCTCACCCAGGGCTACCTCGCCAGCGCCGCGTTGCTGGTGCTGCCGCTGGGCATCGCCGTGCAGCGCAACACGATCCTGCTCGACCGGATCACCGCCGACGGCAAGCTGTTCCGCCGCAACTTCACCGAGTCGCTGGTCGGCATGGCGTTCCTGGAGCCGGACGAGACCGGACGCGACCTGGTCATCGTCGACCTCAACGAGACGGCGCTCGGCATCCTCGGCAGCCGCGAGGCGTCACTGCTGGGGTTGCGGCTCAGCGACGTGATGGACGTCGGGCCCGACTACGCCGAGGCACTGCCCCGCCTGATCGACGGGTCGATCGACGGCTGGCGGGTCGAGGGGCCGCTCACCCACGCCCGCTCGGGCCAGGTGACCCTGCAGATCTCCTCGCTCGGCGAGAGCGGCGACGACCCGTTCTTCGCCGCCCAGCTGCTCGACGTCACCGCGGAGTACGACGCCCGCCACGGGCTCGAGGCAGCGCAGACGCTCACCAACGCGACGCTCGACACCACCAACTGCATCATCATGGTGACCGACCTCGAGGGCCTCGTGGTCCGCGTCAACCAGGCCACGTCGGCCATCACCGGCTACCGCGAGGAGGAGCTGCTGGGCCGCAAGGTCTGGGAGACCGGCATCACCCCCTCCGACGCCGACGACGTCGAGGCGCTGATCATGTGGCCCAACCGCTCCGGCGTGCCGATCGTGCGCGAGTCCGACTCGATCACCAGCTCGGGCGAGAAGCTCCGCATCGTGTGGAACACCAACATCGTCCGCGACGAGCAGCAGCAGCCGATGTACGCCGTCATGACCGGCATCGACGTCACGGCAGAGCGCACCACCGCGGGGCTGGTCAACCACCTCATGGAGGCGTCGCTCACCACCGCCATCGTCGGCATCGACACGGCCGGCCGGATCTCGGTGGCCAACTCCGGCATCCAGCACCTGCTCGGCTACGAGCGCGACGACCTCGTCGGCGAACCCTTCCACCGGCTGCTCAAGGGGTCGGAGCTGCTCGAGCGGACGGGCGCGGACACCCTCGACGAGGCCTTCGACATCCTGGTCCGCGGTCTGGGCAGGGACGGTGAGACCCGGGCCCGTGACTGGACCTGGGTCACCCGGGCCGGCGGCGAGCAGCTGGTCTCGATGACGCTGTCGGTGGCCCAGGACGCGTTCGCCGCGCAGAGCGGCTACCTGTGCGTCGCCCGCGACGTGACCGAGCAGCGGCACAGCCAGGAGATGCTGATCGCCGCCCTCGACAAGGAGCGCACCGCGGTCGAGCGGCTCCGCTCCCTCGACCAGGCCAAGAGCGAGTTCGTCTCCACGGTCTCCCACGAGCTCCGGACACCGGTGACGAGCATCGTCGGCTACACCGAGATGATGACCGACGGGTCGATCGTCGCTCCGCTGCCCGAGCAGCTGCCGCTGCTCGAGACGATCAACCGCAACGGCCAGCGGCTGATCGCCATGATCAACGACCTGCTGATGCTCTCCGGCCTCGACTCGGAGACCGTCCACTGGCGCCACGACCGGGTCGACCTCGCCGCCACCATCGGCCCGATCGAGGAGGCCATCCGGCCGCTCCTCAACGGCCGCCGCCTCACCTTCGAGGTCGACCGGCCCGGCGGTGCCGTTCCGGTGCTCGGCGACCGCGCCCAGCTCGAGCGGGTCATGATCAACCTGCTCTCGAACGCCGTGAAGTTCACCGAGGACGGCGGCACGATCGGCTTCGGCGTCGACGTCATCGACGACCACGCGGTCATCACCGTCCGCGACACCGGCATCGGCATCCCCACCGACGAGCAGGGCGACCTGTTCCAGCGGTTCTTCCGCTCCTCGACCGCCCAGGTGCGCCAGATCCAGGGCACCGGCCTCGGCCTGTCGATCGTGGCCGCGATCGTCTCCGGCCACGGCGGCACCATCGAGGTCGAGTCGGGCCACCTGCAGGGCTCGACGTTCACGGTGAGGCTGCCGCTGGCGAAGTCCGAACGGCTCACGCACGCCGGCTGACGCCGAGCGCCGGCCGGTGGAGTAGGGATTTCCCCCAGTGAGGAGATCCGATGCTCAAGTCCGTCTTCGCCCTCGGGGCAGCCGCCGTGCTCGCCCTCTCCCCCGCCTCGTGTCCGCGTCCGCCACACCACGTGCGCTACCCGGCCAGGTGGTGCTCGGGGCCCTCCACCCCGGGTGCCGGTTCCGGCCGGGGCATTCCGTGGGCTGTATGTCACCGAGTCCGAGATGAACTGCATGTACGGCGGTCCGGGGTGGCCGTCGGCGACGTCATGATGCTCTCCGTTTCTTCGACCCGGACCTGCACTCGATCTTCCAGGCCCTGGGTCTGTCAGCCAAAGCCCAGGTGTCGGTCTCCGCCGTCTGGGAGCCCGACGTCGATGCCGACGGCTACGGCGACATCACCCAGGACGCCTGCACCCAGTCGGCCCTCGGCCAGGTGACCTGCCCGCCCGCCGAGACGAAGGTCAAGCGGAAGCCGAAGAAGGTCAGCACCGACCGGACCGTCTCCATGAAGCTGCAGTCGACGGAGGGTGCCACCTTCACCTGCGCCGTCGACGTCGGCCGGGCCAAGCCGTGCACGTCGCCGTACAAGAAGACCTTCAAGTACGGCAAGCACACCATCCTGGTCACCGCGATCAGTGCTGCCGGCATCCCTGACGCCACCCCGGTGAAGGTCAGGTTCCGCGTCGTCCGGCCCCGCGCAGCGCTTGCCGCGGGTCGCTGGCGCCCTGACACGCGTTTTCGTCATGGCGCGAGTGCTGTTCACGTCCTGTCCGGCCTACGGGCACCTGCTGCCGATGCTGCCCCTGATCCGGGCGGCCGAGCGGGCCGGCCACGACGTGCGGGTCGCCACCGGCCCGGACCTCCTCGGCCCGCTGGCCGCTCGCGGGCTCGACGCCCGCGGCATCGGGCCGACCTGGCAGGAGGCGTGGTCGGCGCACCAGGCCGTGTGGGCGGACTCCGGACGTGCCCGAGGAACAGAAGATGATGGACGGGGTGGTGGCGCTCTTCGGTACGCCGGCCCTGGGCCGTCTCGCCGACCTGGTCGAGCTGACGCAGGAGTGGCGGCCCGACGTCATCGTCCACGAGGTGCTCGAGGCGGCGGGGTCCCTGCTGGCCCGGAGTCTCGGAGTGCCAGGGGTCGTGCACGGCTTCGGGCCGATGTTCCCGCTCTATGCGGATCTCCTCGGCCCCGCGGGTGCCGCCATCGGCCAGCCCGACCTGTGGGTGCATGGCGTCGTCCGAGCGAGCCTTGGACATCTGTCCCCCTCGCTGCAGCCCGAAGGGCCGCAGCCGTGGCCGGACGCGACCCCGCTGCGGCCGAGCGCCGGTGAGCCGGGCGAGGTACCGGCACGGGTGGCTGAGGTCTTGGCGGGCGACCGACCCGTCGCCTACTTCACCCTGGGCACGGTCAAGAACGCCGAGGCCGCCGACTTCACGGCCGGGCTCACGGCCCTCGCCGGCTACGACGGCGTCGTGATCGCGACGACGGGGCGGCCGATCGACCCCGACGAGCTCGGACCGATCCCGGCCAACGTCATCCTCGAGCAGTTCGTCCCGCAGGCCCCAGTGCTCGAGCGCACCGACCTCCTGGTCTCCCACAGCGGGTCAGGCACGATGCTGGGCGGCCTCGTGCACGGCGTACCGCAGGTGGCCCTGCCGCGCGGCACCGACCAGCCGCAGAACGCCGCCCTGCTGGCGGCCGCCGGTGCCGGGCTCGTCGTCGCCCCGGAGGACTACGCCGTCGACACGATCCGGTCCGCGGTCGCGGAGGTGACCGGCGACCCGGCGTACCGGACAGCGGCCGAGCGCGTGCGCGACGAGATCGCCGCGATGCCCGACGCCGACGCGGTGTGGGCCGGCATCGCCGTCTGAGCCGAGCAGCCCCGATGAGCCCGGGTTACGCCGCGCCGGACGGCGCGACGCTCCCGGTGCTCACCGAGGACTCGGAACTACTTGCCTTGCGATGCTGGCGTCGGCAGTGACCTTGGGCGTGGAGCCGCACGGAGCGGCAGCGCCTGGCCGCGGCCAGTGCCTTCGCGCCTTTGCCGCCTTCTTGGCCTTCTTGAGCTTCTTCTTGGCCTTCTTGATCTTCTTCGCGTCGCCGGACTTCTTGGCCTTCTTCAGCGCCTTCTTGGCCTTGCGACCTTCTTGGCCGCAGCGGTCGCCTTGGCCTGGGCCGCGGTGACCGCGGCGTCCAGGGTCGGGCAGTCGTAGGCGGTGAAGGTCACCGTCGCCGGGGTGGCGTCGGTGTTCAGCGCGGCGTCGGTCGCCGCCACCGAGAAGGTGTGCTGGCCCGGGGTCACGGTGATCGACTTGGGGCTGGTGCACGGCGCAGCGGCGCCGGTGTCGACCTTGCAGTTGAACGTCGACGGGGTCTCGTTCGAGGTGAACGCGATCGGGACCGTCAGCGACTTGGCGATGCCGCCCGCCGGGCTGCTGGTGATCGTGGTGTTCGGCGCCGTGGTGTCCGGCGGCGGCGTGAGCTGGATGCTCACGTCGTCGACCGTCATGTTGTCGTCGACGCACCGCCCGCGGCGTTGAGGTAGTTGAACGACAGCGTGTGGCTGGCGCCGTCGGCGAAGGCGCGTGACGTCGACCGTCTGCTGGGTGTAGGCCGCCTCGGCGTCGGCGGCCTCGGTGTGGGTCTTGACGGTGGTGCCGTCCACCTTGACGGTCAGGGTCGCGTCGAAGGGCGCGGTCGACCGCGCCGTTGCGGTACCAGTAGGTCAGGGTCGCCGGGTCGCCGGCCGGGATGGTCACCGCCTGGGACAGGCTGCCGGTGTGGCCGGTCACCTCGCGTAGCCGCCGAACCAGGCCCAGACCTTCCCGGTGCGGACCGGCGGTGGCGCCGCCGGTGCCGCAGCGGCCGCGGTGCACAGCGGGCGTGCCGAACTGCGAGTCGGCCTCGGTCCAGTTCGGGCTGTCGCCGGCGAGCCGCGCGGCCTCGAAGCCGCCGTCCTGGACGAGCTCGACGGCGTTGGCGCGGTCGCGCTAAGGCCAGCTGCCCGAGCACCAGAGCCGACGGTGAGTCACGCAGCGCCGAGGCTCGAGAGCCTCGTCACCTTCTTACGGAATGATTTCATGACGAGGTCTCCTCACAGAGCGTTCCGAGATGATGCGCTGATCCCTAAGAAGTTCTTAGGTTCGCAGAGTCTCGCCCGTGCAGCCTGCGCGTTTGTCACGCATCTTCGGATGCCGTCGACTCGAAAGGTGCAGGAATCGTCTTCTTGTTCGCGCCGGCTCCCCAGGGCGCGGTCACGCGGCGCGGTTGACCGCGCTGATCACGGCCTTGAGCGAGGCGGTGACGATGTTGGCGTCGATGCCCACGCCCCAGTAGATGGTGTCGCGGACCAGGCACTCGACGTACGCCGCGGCGACCGCGTCGCCACCCGACGAGAGCGCGTGCTCGGCGTAGTCGAGCACCCGGACGTCGTAGCTCGTGCGGCAGCCCGTTGATCGCGGCCACGAACGCCGAGAGCGGGCCGTTGCCCTCGCCCTCGAGCGACTGGATCTCGCCGTCGACGTAGACGTTGACGAAGAGCGCGTCCTTCTCCCCCGCGGCCGACGAGGTGTGCACCGAGTTGAGCTTGAGCGGCGTCTCGCGGTCGAGGTACTCGGCGCGGAACACGCCCCAGATCTCGTCGGGCGTCATCTCGCCGCCCTCGGCGTCGGTGCGCTCCTGGATCACCCGGCTGAACTCGATCTGCGCGCGGCGCGGCAGGTCGAGCTTGTGCTCGGCCTTGAGGATGTAGGCGACGCCGCCCTTGCCGGACTGGCTGTTGACCCGGATCACGGCCTCGTAGGTGCGGCCGACGTCGTGCGGGTCGATCGGGAGGTACGGCGCCTCCCAGGGCAGCTGGCCGACCGGGACGCCCTGCTCGGCGGCCTGCTGCTCGAGGTCCTCGAGGCCCTTCTTGATGGCGTCCTGGTGGGAGCCGGAGAACGCCGTGTAGACCAGGTCGCCGGCGTAGGGGTGGCGCGGGTGGACGGGCAGCTGGGTGCAGTACTCCACGGTGCGCCGGATCTCGTCGATGTCGGAGATGTCGACCATCGGGTCGATGCCCTGGCTGAACAGGTTCATCGCGAGGGTGACCAGGTCGACGTTGCCGGTGCGCTCGCCGTGGCCGAACAGGCAGCCCTCGACCCGGTCGGCGCCGGCCATCATCGCGAGCTCGGTGGCCGCGACCGCCGTACCGCGGTCGTTGTGGGGGTGCAGGCTGATCACGGTGTTCTCGCGGCGGGTCAGCTGGCGGGAGAACCACTCGATCTGGTCGGCGTAGACGTTGGGCGTCGCCATCTCGACCGTGGCCGGCAGGTTGAGGATGATCTCGCGGCCGTCGTCGGGCTGCCAGACGTCGCTGACCGCCTCGCACACCTCGACCGAGAACGGCAGCTCGGTGCCGGTGAAGATCTCGGGGCTGTACTCGTAGCCGATCACCGTGGTGTCGAGGTAGCTCTCGATGCCCTTCATCACGGCCTGGGTGCCGCGGACCGCGATGTCCTTGATCTCGTCCTTGCTGGCGCGGAAGACCACGCGGCGGAACAGCGGCGCCAGCGCGTTGTAGAGGTGGATGTTGGCGCGGGGTACGCCGACCAGCGACTGGACGCTGCGCTCGATCAGGTCCTCGCGGGCCTGGGTCAGCACCGAGATCGTGACGTCGTCGGGGACCCGGTCGCTCTCGACGAGCTGGCGGACGAAGGCGAAGTCGGTCTCGCTGGCGCTCGGGAAGCCGACCTCGATCTCCTTGTAGCCCATCCGCACCAGCAGCTCGAACATCGCCATCTTGCGGGCCGGGCTCATCGGGTCGATGAGCGCCTGGTTGCCGTCGCGGAGGTCGGTGGACAGCCAGCGCGGCGCCTCGGTGATGACGTGCGTTGGGCCAGGTGCGGTCGGGCAGGTCGATCGGCGGGAACGCGCGGTAGCGCGCCGTACGGCATCGGGCTGGGCTTCTGCGGAGGGATGGTCATGTGGTCCTCGCTGGGTGGCTCGACTGGAGCCTGGTCTGAGAGGCCGGTCGCGCACGCTCACTCCGCAGCGAGGGGGTCCGGCGTCTGGGCTCAGACCTCGCTGCGGCAGCCAAGGAGGAGGCGTCGCATCATGATCCGGTCACCATAGCGCACCGCCGTACGCGGCGTGCGATCGTGTCGCTGAAGACCCGCATCCAGTGCCCGTGCGGCGAGATCGTCGTCGGCAACGACGAGGACGAGCTCGTGGAGCTCACCAACGCGCACCTGACGAGCAGCACGACGGTCGGACCTACGACCGCGACATGATCCTGATGATGGCGACCTGACCGTCAGACCCGAGCCGGGTCCCAGCGGCCCGCTCGTGGCAGGCCGGGCCTGCCGAACGCCCACATCGTCACGAGGACGTGGCGCCTCGCTCGACGTCACGACGCCGTGGCCTGGAAGTGCTGGTCGGCGCTGCCCTGGCGGTACTCGACCACGTAGGACGCCGTCGTCGTTGCGAGCCGCCTGCACGTAGGTCTGCCCGCTCGGGGTCCGACAGCGCCTCGACGATCAGGAAGGTCCCCTGCCCCGCCTCGAGGTCCTGGATCATCACGAGCAGCGCGTCCTCGACGGGTCCTCGATCTCGTCGCCCGACTCCGACGTCGCCCGCAGGACGCTCACGGGACCAACCGCTGCAGGATCTCGCCGGCCGGTCCGCGCCTCGACGTGGCGGTGGCCGGCGCCGGCCCAGAGGTTGACGTGCTCGGGGTTGGCCGCGCGGCCGCCGCCCTGCGGATCGGGCTGGTGAGGTGGTGCAGCGCCGGGTAGCCGAGCGGGCCGCGGCCGTCGTACGCCGCCAGGAACTCGTTGGGCAGCCCGCCCGCGGGGCGGCCGGAGAAGGCGCTGGTCGTGACCGGGTCGCCGCGGTCCGCGGTCGAACCCGGCCCGGTGCGCGGGGTTGGTGCCGGCCTCGGTCGGCGAGCAGCAGGAGCGTGCCGACCGCGACGGCCTCGGCGCCGGCCTCCAGCGCGGCGGCGACGTCGGCGCTGGTGCCGATGCCGCCGACGGCCATGACCGGCAGGTCGGTGGCCGCGCGCACGGCGCGGACCAGGTCGGGCAGCCGGAGCCGCTCGGGCGGCCGCGCCGGGGTGAACGTGCCCCAGTGGCCGCCGGCGTCGGGCGACTGCACGATCAGCGCGTCCATCCCGGCCTCGACGGACTGCAGCGCCTCGTCGGCCGAGGTCACCGTCTGGACGAGCGTGCAGCCCGCGCTCCTCGAGCCGCGCCGCGGCCGCGGGCTCGGGCAGCCCGAAGGTGAACGACACCAGCGGCGGCGCCGCCTCGACCAGCACGTCGACCTTGTCCTGCCAGCCGTCGTCGTCCTCGACCGGCGTGGCCGGCAGCTCGACGCCGTACGACTCGGCCAGCGGGAGCAGCAGCTCGCGGTAGGCGGCGTAGGCCGCCGGGTCGACCGGCTCGGGGTTGGGCGAGAACAGGTTGACGCCGTACCGGTCGGTCGACGCCCGCACCTCGGCCACCTGCTCCGCCAGCGCCTCCGCGGTCTTGTAGCCGCCGGCCAGCGAGCCGCCCGAGCCGGCCTCGACCGCCGCCAGGACCAGCGCCGGCGTCGTGGGACCGCCCGACATCGGCGCGGCCACGACGGGCACGTCGCTCCCCAGCAGCTCGAGCAGGTCGGTCGCCACGGCTCCGAGCGTGGCAGGCTCGCGATGGCCCGCCTGCTCGTCGTCCACCACTCCCCGACCGACTCGGTCCGGACGCTGACCGACGCCGTCGTCGCCGGAGCCAACGACGACGCGATCGAGGGCGTCGAGGTCGTGGTCCGGCCGGCGCTCGAGGCGACGGCGGACGACGTGCTGGCGGCGGACGGCTACCTGCTCGGCACGACCGCCAACTTCGGCTACATGAGCGGAGCGCTCAAGCACTTCTTCGACACGATCTTCCTGGAGGCCGGCGGCGCGCTCAGCGACGACGGCTCGGCGAGCCCGGCGACCGGCGGGAAGAAGCCGTTCGGGCTCTGGGTGCACGGGCGCTACGACACGACGGGCGCGGTCCGGTCGGTGCTGTCGATCGTGCAGGCGCTGCCGTGGACGCAGGCGGCCGAGGTGCTGGAGGTGCTCGGCGACGTGACCGAGGAGCACACCGAGGCGGCGTACGAGCTGGGCGGGACGCTGGCCGCTCTGCTGATCGACTGAGCCGCCCGCCACCGCGCTCGGTAGGCTCTGGTCGGTTCAGGCGAGGGGAGGTCATGTGCGCGCTCGCGTCGTACGTCGACGACCGTCCTCGCCGCGGCCGTCCTCGCCCTCAGCGCCTGCGGCGACAACGACGACGAGACGTCGACTCCGAGCAGGTGGACTCGGTCGAGGCGCCGCAGCTGGGCGCCTGCCGCATCCTCACGCCCGAGGACGTCGCCCTGCCGAGCAACGCGACCAAGGTCGTGGACTGCTCGAAGGAGCACACGGCGGAGACGTTCGCGCGTGGGCGACCTGCCCGCGGAGCTCGCGGACGCCGACTACGACGCGCAGGAGCTGGGGGCGTTCGCCTACCAGACCTGCTCGGCGAAGTTCCAGGAGTTCCTCGGCGCCGACGAGAGCACGGTGATGCGCACCATCGTGAGCTGGGCGTGGTTCCGGCCCTCGGAGACGGCGTGGGACAAGGGCGCGCGGTGGTACCGCTGCGACGTCATCGGGGGCGGCGAGGAGAGCGAGGAGTACGCCGCGCTCCGCCCACCGCGGCCGGGCTGCTGGCGCAGCAGCCCACCGACGACGACTGGATGGTCTGCGTCAACGGGCCCGTCGGTGCAGGGCGCGCCGAAGATCCCCTGCAGCCAGAAGCACAACTGGCGCGCGGTCACCACGATCAAGGTCGGCGACCCCGAGGACCCCTACCCGGGCGACCGGGTGGTCGAGGTGACGACGCGCGACTACTGCTCCCGGTCGGTCGGCGCCTGGCTCGGCTACCCGCCGGAGTACGACTTCGGCTACACGTGGTTCCACGAGGGCGAGTGGAAGGCCGGCAACCGACGGTCGGTCTGCTGGGCGGCGACCACGGCATGAGCGACGCTCGCGCTCCTCGTCGTCGCGGTGCTCGCGCTCGCCGCGTGCACGTCGGACGACGACAAGCCGTCCGCCGACCCCACCCCGACCGCGCCGTCCGCCACGCCCCTCGCGGCGCCCCGCCCCCGCCGCCGGCGCCCACCCTCGGCGCCTGCTACCGGCTGTCCTACGACGAGGCGGTCGCGCCGACCAGCGAGGACGGCCCCGGCCTCCTGCGACAAGGGGCACACCACCCAGACCTTCGCGGTCGGCCAGCTCGACCTGGTGACCAACGGGCACCTGCTGGCCGTCGACTCCGAGGCGGTCCGCGACGCAGGTGGCGCGCCGCTGCCCGACCCAGCTCGGGGCGTACGTCGGGGCCACCGACGAGCAGCTGCGCCTCTCGCATGCTGCGGCCGGTGTGGTTCACGCCCGACCATCGAGCAGTCCGACGCCGGCGCGGCGTGGTACCGCTGCGACGTCATCGCGGTCTCCGGTGACCAGCAGGTCGCCAAGATCGACCACAACATCTTCGAGGCGCTCAAGAAGCCGGAGGGCCGCGCCGAGTTCGCCATGTGCGGCACCGCCCAGCCCGGCACCGCGGCGTTCAGCCGGGTGCTCTGCCGCGAGGACCACGGCTGGAAGGCGATCTCGGTCCTCGACCTCGCCGACCGGTCGAAGGACGGCGTACCCCGGCGCCGAGAAGGTCAAGGACGCCGGCCAGACCGTCTGCGCCGACGCCGCCCGGGCGATCGCCTCCGACGCGCTCGACTACGAGTGGGGCTACGAGTGGCCGACCAAGGACCTGTGGCAGGCCGGCCAGACCTACGGCAGGTGCTGGTCACCGGACCGGCCTGACCCGATGATCCCTACGCTGCGAGGTGCGGAACAGTTCCGCCGCCATCAGCTCCATCAGCTTGTCGAGGCCCTTGAACGGCCGCACCATCACGGTGAACTCGACCAGCTTCTCCCCTCGTCGTTCCACTGCATCATGTCGATGCCGTGGACCGTGAGCCCGTCGAGCTCGGCCTCGGAACTCCAGGACCGCGTTGGTGTCGGCGTACCACTGCCGCTTGTAGACGAGCGTGGGGCCGAGGACGACGACAGCCGCGGCGAGGTAGGCCGTGGTGAGCTGCTTCCCCTCCTGGGGCGTGTGCACGGCCGGCGAGCGGAAGACCACGTCCTCGGCCAGCAGCTCGGCCAGGCCGGCCGGGTCGCGGGTGGCGGCGATCCGCGTGCCAGGCGGCGACCGGGCGGGCTGTGCCGTGGAGTGGCCATCAGAAGCCGAGCTTTCGCAGCTGTCGGGGGTCGCGCTGCCAGTCCTTGGCGATCTTCACGTGCAGGTCGAGGTAGACCGGCGTGCCGAGCAGCGCCTCGATCGACTTCCGGGCGCGGGTGCCGACGTCCTTGAGCCGGGCCCCCTTGTGGCCGATGACGATGCCCTTCTGGGAGTCGCGCTCGACGTAGAGGTTCGCGTGGATGTCGAGCAGCGGCCGGTCCTCGGGCCGGTCCTCGCGCGGCGCATCTCCTCGACGACGACCGCGATGGAGTGCGGCAGCTCGTCGCGCACACCCTCGAGGGCGGCCTCGCGGATCAGCTCGGCGACCAGGATCTCCTCGGGAGCGTCGGTGAGGTCGCCGTCCGGGTAGAGCTGCGGGCCCTCCGGCAGCAGCCCGAGGAGCAGGTCCGCGAGCAGCTGGACCTGGTCGCTGCGACGCCGAGACCGGGACGATCTCGGCCCACTCGGTGCCGGTCTCGGCCCCGAGCCGCTGGATGTCGAGCAGGTGCTCGCCGATCCGCTCCGGCGAGGCGAGGTCGGTCTTGGTGGCGACCGCGACCTGGTCGTACGCTCGCACCTTCGACATCTCGGTCACGATGAACCGGTCGCCCGGGCCCGATCTTCTCGTTGCTCGGGAAGCACACCGCGACCACGTCGACCTCGGCCCACGTGGTGCGGACCAGGTCGTTGAGGCGCTCGCCGAGCAGGGTCCGCGGCCGGTGCAGCCCGGGCGTGTCCACGAGCACCAGCTGACCGTCCGGGCGGTGCACGATGCCGCGGACCACGGTCCGGGTGGTCTGCGGCTTGTCGGACGTGATCACGACCTTCTGGCCGACCAGCGCGTTGGTCAGCGTGGACTTGCCGGCGTTGGGCCGGCCGACGAACGACGCGAAGCCGGACCGGAAGCCCTCTGTCGTGCGGTGGCTCAGATCGCTCTCGGCTTGGTCGTATCGCGCCCAGATCTGCTCGTCGGAGAGCCCCTGGGCCTTGCCCGCGCGCCAGATCGGGCCCGGGTCGACCGCGCGCGGCTGCCGGCCGGTCGACGACCGCCAGTAGCCCATCACGTCGTACGCCGTGGCCGGCAGCTTGCGGTCGCGCATCAGGTGCTTGCGGATCGTCCGCATCTGGGCGGACTCGCCGGCCATCCAGAAGTAGCCGTCGCCGTCGGGCCACTCGATCGACTCGACGACCTCGGCCAGCCGGCTGGTCCCCGGCGCGCCTCGAGCCACGTGACCTCGGCGGTGTCCGGGAGGTAGCCGGGCAGGGCGTCCCCGACCTCGGCCCAGATCCGGGTCGGCAGGTCGACCACCTCGGCGATCCGGGCCATCGCCGGCATCCCGGTCAGGTCACCGACCAGCAGCAGCCACGCCGCGTCCGGCGGCGGGTCGAAGGAGCCCTTGGGCCGGTGATCGTCACCGTCGACGCCGACGCAGTCGGCGCGCGACCGCCCACTCGGTGACCAGCCCGACGTCGTGCACCACGACGTCGAGCTCCAGCGCGCCGGCGGCGTACGAGCGGACCGTGTAGTAGCGGCTCTGGAACTGCCCGGGCACGACCAGCCCGACCCACTCGTCGGGGATCCCGGTCGACTCGAAGGACGGGTCGCCGCGAGGGTGAGCCGGACCAGGTGCGGCGACAGCTCGTCGCGGCGCTCGACGCGCGCGGCGTACTGGCGGGCCCTGGTGCTCACCCGTTCCACGTTAGTGGGCCGGGTTCCAGGTCAGCGTGCGGTGGTCGTCCACC